>DASRRJ010000013.1:0-138108 GCA_035656915.1 Anaeromyxobacteraceae bacterium | reverse complement strand
AGCCCGTAGCCCACGAAGACGATGGGCTCCCCGGGGTCCTTCGAGACCGACAGCACCGTCGCCGAGCGCCCGCCCTGCTGCTGGTAGCTCGACTGGAAGAAGCGCCAGCCCCGGTAGTCGAAGGGGTGGTTCATCCAGATGGCGGCGGGGAAGACGCGACCGGCCGCCGCGTCGACGACCCTCACCTCGCTGCGGAAGTTCGAGGGGCGCATCGTGCCCTGGTAGTGGTCGATGCGGAAGCGCTCCATGTCGAAGTAGAAGGGAAGGATGAACCGCTCGAGGACGTTCCCGTCCTTGTCGAGCTTCACGACCTCGTTGCCCCGCTGGCCTTCCCAGAGCGTGAGCTGCCCCTCCTGCTTGAAGAAGTAGGAGACGGTCGCGCCGACGAGGATGAGGACCACGGCCGCGTGCGTGGTGAGGAACCCGACCCGCGGCTCGCCCCAGGGGAAGAGCTGGGCCAGCGACGCCACCACGTTCACCACGAGCGCGCCCTGCAGTGCCAGGAACCACCAGGAGTAGTAGACCAGCCTGCCCGCCACCTCGGTGCCGCGCGACGACTCGACGATCGTCCCGGCGGCCAGGCCGAGGAGGAGGAGCACCAGCAGGCCGACGGCGAGCTTGAGCGACGCGAGCGCTTCCAGAAGCTTCTTCATGACCGAGGGCCAGGCGCGAGAAAAGACCCGGCCGCCCCACGCCAGGGAGTGCGGGGGGCGGCCGGGTGAGGCGTTCGGAGGAACCCGTTCACCTCTGACCGAAGGAGCGGCGAAGGGTGGGCTACTTGAGCCCGCCCGTCACGTGCGCCGCCAGTTCCTTGATCTGATCGTCGGCGAGCTTGCCCTTGTAGGCAGGCATCTTGGCGCGGCCGTCGGCGATGACCTTCTCCGCCTCGGCGGCCGAGAGCTTCGTGCTCTTGAGGTCCTTCGTGCCCATCCGCTCGTTGCCGGAGCCATCCTTCCCGTGGCAGGCGGCACACTTCTTCTGGAACAGCTCCGCGCCCTCGTGCGCGTACGCGGCGGGGGAGGCGGCGAGGACGGCGGCGGCGAGGACGAAGCTGATGGCTCGAAACATTCGATGTCCTTGTCTTGCGGCGGGTTGGCTGCGATTGCGGCTGGACGAAGGGAGGAAGACCGCTCGCGCAGACTCAAGCGGCGGAGGTTCGCCGGGCACCAAAGCGGTCGAACTCGCGCTGGAGATGGAGGAGCCAGGCGGCGTGGAGCTCGGTCGCGGCGCGGGCGGCGAGGTTGGAGTGGATCGCCGAAGCGAGCGCAGGGTCCGACGCGAGCAGCGCCATGAGCTCCGGGCGCGGGAACTCGAGCACGATCGCCTCGCCGTGCGCGTGCGCGACCCGCTGCCAGGGCGAGCTCGGGATGAGGCTCATCCAGCCGAGCATCTCGCCAGGGCGGGCCCTCTCGACGCGGACGTGCTGCTTCCTCCCATCGAGGACCACCGAGATGGACAGGTCCACCTCACCTTCCAGGAGCAGGAAGACGCTGTCCGAACGCGGCGCGAGCTGCTCTCGCTGGGAGACCGCGCGCCGCCGACCGAGCGCCAGCAGGGTGTCGATCTGCTCGTTCGAGAGCCCGCGCAGCAGGTCGAACCTGGAACTGGCCATCACGTTCGAGCCGATCCCATCTCCGACGCGATCGCCCCGGCGCTGCGCCGCAGGCTCGGGCGCCCACGGGAAAAGGCGTCGAACCGACTCCGCGCGGCGGCTTCGCCGCTCGAGGCGGGAGCGCGTGTCTCCCGCGAAGATCATGAGCGCGCCGATCCAGAAGGCGCAGTAAGCGATCGCCACGTAGACCAGGGCCACCATCACGATTCCCTCACTGAGCCAGCGCCGCCGCGTCGCCGCACTCGATGCCGTGCTTCCGCAGCCGGTAACGAAGCGTGAATCTGGTGATGCCGAGCATGCGCGCGGCCTTCGACTGGTTCCCCTTGGCCCGACGGATTGCGTCCAGGATGAGCCGACGCTCCGACTCCGTGAGCTGCACCGGTCCCGACGAGACCAGGGACGAGCGGGCGCGACCCGCCGGCACCTCCCCGCGCACCGCAGCAGGCAGGTGCTCGAGACGGAGCTCCGTCATCTCCGGGTGGAGCATGAAGGCCGACTCGATCGCGTTGCGAAGCTCCCGGACGTTCCCCGGCCACGCGTACTCCTCCAGCGCGGCGAGCGCCCGGTTCGCGATGCCCGAAACGGACCGATGGGCGCTCGCGTTGAACCGGGAGATGAAGTGCGCGACGAGCCCCGGCAGATCCTCCAGCCGGTCGCGCAGGGCCGGTAGCTGGATCCGCACCACGTTGATCCGGTACAGCAGGTCCGGGCGGAACCTTCCCGTCGTGGACGCCTCCGCGAGATCGACGTTGGTGGCCGCGATCACCCGCACGTCCGCGCGCAGCTCCTCGAGACCACCCACCCGGCGGAAGGTGCGCTGCTCCAGCAGGCGGAGGAGCTTCGGTTGCGCCTCGAGCGGCATGTCGCCAATCTCGTCCAGCAACACCGTCCCGCCGGCCGCGCTCTCGATGATCCCCGGACGCCGCTCGTGGGCGTTCGTGAACGCGCCCTTCTCGTGCCCGAAGACCTCGCTCTCCACCAGCGCCGGGGGGAGCGCGGCGCAGTTCACCTGCAGGAAAGTACCCTGACGGCGCGCGCTCGACTCGTGGATGGCCCGCGCCACCAGCTCCTTTCCGGTGCCGGTCTCGCCCTCGATGAGCACGCTCGAAGCGCCGCCGGCCGCGATCTGGCTCACCAGGTAACGAACCGCCTCCATGCTCCGCGAGCGGCCCAGCAGCTCCCCGAGGGCGGTCGCCGAGGTCGGAGCCCTCGCCGCCGACTGGAGGGTGCGACGCATGTGCGACAGGGAGAGGGCGCGCGTGAGCTTCCGGTCCAGCTCGCGAGCCGAGAGGGGCTTGGGGAGGTAGTCGGCCGCGCCGACGGCCATGGCCTCCACTGCGTCCCCGATGCGGCCCGACTCCGAGGTCATGATCACGATGAGCCCCGGATCCATGGCCATCACCCGGCGGAGCAGCTTGGTACCCTCCACCCCCGGCAGTTCCTGGCTCAGCACCAGCACGGAGCGCTCGGCCTGCCCCACGGCCGAGACCAGCTCGTCCGCGCTCCTGACGAGCTCCACCTCCAGCAGGGCGGCGACGGGCGTGTCCAGCAGGATCCTGCCGGTCGAGGGATCGAGGTCCGCCAGGAGGAGCCGAGGCTTAATCGACATGACGCCCTTCGAAGTGCGACTGGATGTCCTCCAGGACCTGATGCCTGGTGGCGAGCGTCGCGAGTCGGTCCGCGCCCCGGCCACCGGCCGGCGCCGCACGCCCCGACTCCGCGCGGCGCGCGCTCACCCTTCGCCGCAAGGAGAGCAGCGCGACACCGACGACGACGAGAACGCCAGGCAGCAGGTGGTCCACGTCCAGCTGACAATCCCAGAAGCGTGCCAAGGCCGCGTCACGGGCCAGGTGCCCGGATTCGCTCGCTTCGGCCAGGACCGAGCGGCCAGTCGAGGGCTCCCCTACCCTGACAGCGTGTCAGTCGCTGTCAGGCGGGAAGCTCGGCCCCTCGGCGCCGGGCTCGAGCTGGTATTCCCGGATCTTCCGGTAGAGGTTCCGCTCACTCACCCCGAGGATCGCGGCGGCCCGTGCGCGGTGCCCGCCGGTACGCTGCAGCACCTCGGCGATGTACCGCCGCTCCACGGCCAGGAGGGTTTCGGCCGCGTCGGGATCCCGCCCGCCAGGGGCGCGGCAGCGCACCTCGTCCGGCAGGTCCGCCGCGACGATCCCATCGTCGTCCGCCATGATGAGCGCTCGCTCCACCGCATGGCGCAGCTCCCGCACGTTCCCTGGCCAGGCGTAGCCGATGAGCTCGGCCATCGCGCCCGGCGTTATCCGCTTGTGCGTGCCCCGGAGGGCGTTGTGGCGCGCCACGAAGTGCTCGACCAGGTGAGGGATCTCGGTCCTTCGCTCGCGCAGGGGGGAGATCTCGAGATGGATGGTGTTGAGGCGGAAGAAGAGGTCCTGCCGGAACTGCCCCGCCTTCATCAGCCGTTCCAGGTCGCGATTGGTCGCGGCCAGCAGGCGCACGTTGACGCGAACCTCCCGGGTTCCGCCCAGGCGGCGGAAGGCGGAGCTCTCGAGGACGCGCAGCAGTCCCGCCTGCACCGTGGCGCTCACGTCGCCGATCTCGTCCAGGAAGACCGTCCCCCCGTCCGCGGCCTCGAAGAGGCCGTGCCGCTGCTTCACCGCCCCGGTGAAGGCGCCGCGCTCGTGGCCGAAGAGCTCGCTCTGGAGCAAGTTTTCGTTGAGGGAGGCGCAGTCGACCACCACGAAGGGCTGGTCGGACCGCAAGCTGGCCCGATGGATGGCCGCCGCCACCATCTCCTTGCCCGTCCCCGTCTCGCCGCGGATGAGCACCGCCGCGTCCGAACGCGCGACCTTGCCGATGAATCGGCCGAGCGCCTCGAACTGCGGCCCCTGACCGACCATCTCGGCGTCGAGCCCCGTGGGTTGGAGCCCGTCCTTGAGCCGGGCGTTCTCGTCCCCCAGGCGGCGGCGCTCGCAGGCGCGGGTGATGGCGCTCTCCACAACCTCCAGCGGCGCGGGCTTCTGCAGGAAGTCGTAAGCCCCGAGCTTGAGCGCTGCGATGGCGCGGTCGACCGTGCCGTGGGCGGTGAGGACGATCACCTGCGAGGGGCAGCGCGCCGCGCGCAGTTGCTCCAGGACATCCATCCCCGAGCGATCTGGCAGGTTGAGATCGAGCAGCACCACGTCCGGCTCGTCCGCCAGCGCCAGGGCCTGCCCCTCGGACCCGGTCGCGGCGGTGGTCAGCTCGTGCCCCGACAGGCGGAGCTCGCGGGCGATCAGCTCGCGGAACGTGTCGTCGTCGTCGACGAGCAGGACCTTCATGCGGAACCTACCTCCTGGATCGATGCCTCGGGGCTGGCTCGCTCGAGATGGACGGTGAAGGCGGTGCCGTGCCCGGGCGCGCTCTCCACCTCGATGCGCCCGCGACAGCGGGCCACCAGCGTGTGACAGATGAAGAGGCCGAGGCCCGTGCTGGTGCCGTCGGGTCGGGCGCTCTGGAAGGGCTGGAAGAGCCTGCGGCGCACGTGCTCCGGAATGCCGTGGCCGGTGTCGGCGAAGCGGACCCGGACCCCGCTCTCCTCGCTCACCGCGCTGACCGTCAGCTTGCCGCCGTCCTTCATGGCGCGCAGCGCATTGACCGCGATGTTCAGGAAGACCTGCTCCAGCAGCCGATCGCCGGCGACGACCGGCAGCTCGCGCCCGAGATCTGTCTCGATCGAGACGCGCTGTGACCGCGCCTGCGGGCCCAGCAGGTCCACCACCGCACGGGCCGCCGCCGCCGCGTCGACCACCCCCAGGTCGTTCGAGGGGGCGCGGGCGAAGTCGAGCAGGCGCTCGGTCACCCCCCGGCAGCGGAACACCTGGTTGCGGACGATCTCGAGGTAACGCCGGACCTCTTCGCGATCGCCGCTGGGCGCATCGAGCCGCCGGATCAATCCGTCCACGGCGGTGATGATGGAGGCGAGCGGGTTTCCGACCTCGTGCGCCACGCTGGAGGCGAGCACTCCAATGGCCGCGAGCCGCTCCGACTGCTCCAGGCTCGCCTCCAGGGACTTGCGATCGGTGATGTCGCGCCAGACCTCGATGATCGCGAGCGGGCGGCCATCCGGACCGCGCAGCGCTCGGGCGTAGATCTCCTCGACCCGGTCACCTTGCGGTCGGCGCAGCTCGACCACCGACTTCTCGAGCTCTCCGCTCAGGAGCGCCCGCTCGGCGGGCCCGCGTGCCGCCCCTTCCGGATCGGTGCCGGCCTTCAGCACCAGCTCCCGATAGGAGCAGCCGGGACCTCCGGCTCCGGGCGGTAGTCGCGCGACGAAGGCCTGGTTGGCCACGACCAGGCGAAGCTCGGTGTCGAGGAGCAGCACGCCGTCGGCGATCCCGTTCACCAGTTCGGAGAGCTGCCGCCGCTCCGCGGCGATCTCGACGAGCGCCGTCTCGAGCCGGCCTGCCATGCCGTCGAAGTCCGCCGCCAGCGCCCCCAGCTCGTCGCCGCCGCCGTCGTTGGCCCGGGCGGAGAGGTCCCCGGCCCCGAGCCGCCGCGTGGCCTCCCCGATGCGCGCCACGCGCTTCAGCACGAGCCACTCGACCGAGAAACCCAGGACCAGCGCCAACGCCGCCGCCCCGATGGCTGAGCCCCACAGCACGTTCAGCTTCAACGCGCCGAGCGCGCTCAGCTGCGGCGCCAGGGAACGGTCGATGATGACGGCCCCCAGCACCTTCCGGTCGGTTCCGTGGCAAGCCTGGCAGCGCGGCCCGTTCGCGAGCGCGGTCATGGTGCGCAGCGCGGAGCAGCCTTCCCGCACGATCGCCTCGGTCTGGGTTCCTCCCGCGGACACCAGGGACCTCACGTCTTTCATCTCTTTCGAATACTCGTCGAAGCGCCCGCCCACCGACCCGAGATCGCTCGCGTAGCGGATCCTGCCCTTGGCGTCGAGGACGCTCACCCACAGCACACCGGGCGCGTGCCCGATGTCGGACACGAGGCGGCTCACGACGGAGCGGTCCGCGGTGGCCATCTGCAGCTCGATCACGCCGCGCAGCTCCTCTACGTCGCCCGCGCTGGCGTCCTGCACCACCCGGTACACGACGTGCTCCACCGCGTGGTAGGTGAGCCAGCCGCTCACGAGCGCGACGACCGCGAGCGTGCTGAGGGCGTAGCACGCGAGGCGTGCCCGAAGTCCCAGCCGGCTCAGTCGTGCCCGAAGCGCTGCCATCCACACACCGTTCCACGCCCTCCCCGGCCTTTGCCTCTACCGCAAACACGCGGCTGCACCAAATGTCGCGGGGGGCGGCTCACGCACCAAACGCGCGAGCGTCTACCGTTACTCCGAGCGAACGGCGCCCTCGCGCCTGACGTCCTGTCAGCTGGCCTGACAGCGTGACAGGCCACACACCTGCCGGACGATGATTCGCTCGGTGGTTCGCCTGCTGCTCGGACGTCTGATTTGACGAGCGAACGCGGGCTCGACGCACGGTCAGTTCGTTTCCGGGATCCGCGGCACCGTCGTTGCACCCGGCTGGGCCGCCCTCATGGATCTTTCACGCGCCACCCCAGCGACCGTCCGACCTCCCGCCTGCTCGCCCGGCGCTGAGGGGTCTATGGGCACGTGGTGTCGCACGGTACGCAGCGTCCGCGTCCTGCTGTTCGCGCTTTTGGCGATGCTGTCGACGCGCGTCCAGGCGGCCCCCACGGCGCCCGACGACGCCAGCTGCGCTCGCTGCCACGCCGCGCTCTCGACGAAGACGTTCGTGCACGTCGCGCTGCAGATGGGCTGCAGCCAGTGCCACGTCCCGGCCGACACCCAGGGGAAGTGCCAGGGGTCGAACGGCAAGAAGTGGAAGCTCACCTCCGCCGACCCAGGACTGTGCCGCTCCTGCCACGACGTCGGCGGGAAGGCCCCGGCCCACCCGGTCATCGAGGCCATGGGCTGCACGGCCTGCCACGATCCGCACTCGAGCCCCAACCCCAAGCAGCTCAAGGAGTGGCCGGCCGGGAAGCTCTGCGCCGGCTGCCACGAGGTCGCGAACAAGAAGGTGGTCCACACCGCCGTGAAGCGCGGCGACTGCCTGGGCTGCCACGACCCGCACGCCGGCAACGCGAAGCCCCTCCTCAAGAAGGCGCGCGAAGAGGTCTGCTTCGGCTGCCACGACCGCAAGAAGCTCACCGGCACGGCCTCGGTGCACACGCCGGTGGCGACCGGCGCCTGCCTCGGCTGCCACTCGCCGCACGCGAGCGACAACCCGAAGCAACTGCTCCGCACCGGGAGCGCGCTCTGCCTGGGTTGCCACGCTGCGCCGAAGAAGCCGGACGAGAAGGCGCCTGCGGGCACACCAGCGACTCCCACCTCCCCCGCCGCCACGCAGCCCGCCTCATCCGTCGCCGCCACCGAACAGCCTCCGGCGCCCGGAGCAGTCCCCCCCGCGACCCCGCCCGGCGGCCACAAGTACGTGGACCTCTCGGCGAAGAACGTCCATCCCGCCCTGCAGATGGGCGAGTGCCAGGACTGCCACTCCCCTCATGGCTCCCCCTGGGCGAAGCAGCTCGTGAAGCCGCTCCCGGCGCTCTGCTACGGCTGCCATGAGCGAAAGGACACCGACGCCCACGTGCATGGGGCGGTCACGCTCGGGCGCTGCGACGTCTGCCACGATCCCCACAGCTCGGCGAACGACAAGCTCCTGCGCGACGCCAGGCCGGCGGACCTCTGCTTCCGCTGCCACTCCGACGACGTCACCGGGCGCAAGCACGTGCACACGCCGGTCGCGATGGGTGAGTGCCTCATGTGCCACCAGCCCCACGGCGCCGCCCAGGCCAAGAACCTCCCCAAGAACCAGCCGGCGCTCTGCGGCGACTGCCACGACCAGACCAGCAAGAAGAACGTCCACCCGGCCATCACCCGCTTCGGCTGCACCGCCTGCCACGATCCGCACGGCTCGCCGAACGACGAGCACCTGCTGGCCCGCGGCAACGCGGTGTGCCTCGCCTGCCACGGCACCATCACTGGAGAGCACGTCTTCACGTCGTTCGACGGGAAGATGCATCCACTCGAGGGCAAGCCGGACCCGAGCCGCCCGGGGAAGACGCTCGGGTGCATCTCTTGCCACACGCCGCACTCGAGCGACAACCCCAAGCTGTTCCGCAAAGCGAAGTCGAAGATGGAGGTCTGCAATGACTGTCACGGGAAGCACTGAGCGACGCGCGCTGCTGCGCGCCGCGGCCCTGGCGCTGCTCTCGCTCGCCGCCTGCGCGCACGTGAAAGAGCAGCACTACGATCTGGTGATCCCGCCGCCCCCGGAGCCGGCCCGCTACAAGCTCGAGCACATCTACCAGGGCTCGGATGACTACGGCGGCGGCTCCAAGGCGACCGACATCCTCCTTGGCAAGCAGTCGGCGAGCGAGTCGCAGCGGCTCTTCAAGCCCTTCGACGCGGTCTCCGACGGCAAGGGAACGGTCTACATCTCGGACACCGCCAAGCCTCCCCGCGTCGCGGTGTTCGACGACGTGAAGAAGGAGGTCCGGGCCATCGGCGTCGAGGGCGACGGGCGGCTGCTGATGCCGCTCGGCCTGGCGCTCGGACCGGACGGCGCCCTCTACGTGGCCGACGGCAAGCTCAAGGTGGTGCTGCGGTACCAGGCCGACGGCAAGTTCGACCGCACCCTCGGCAACCCGAAAGACTTTGAGCGCCCTTCCTCGATCGCGCTCGACCCCGCCCGCAAGCTGCTCTACGTCGCCGACACCGGCGGCCATCGCGTGCGCGTGCTCTCGCTGGTGGACGGCAGCCTCCTGCGCACCATCGGAGAGCGCGGCGCCCAGCCGGGAAAGTTCAACTACCCCGAGGGCGTGGCGGTGGCGAAGGACGGCAAGGTCTACGTCGTGGACTCGATGAATTTCCGCTATCAGGTCTTCGACGCCGACGGGAAGTTCCTCGAGACCCACGGCAAGATCGGGCAGGAGCCGGGAGCCTTCGCGCGCCCCAAGGGGATCGCGCTCGACTCGGACGGCCACGTCTACGTGAGCGACGCGGCGTTCGCGAACGTACAGGTGTTCGACGCGCAAGGGCGCCTGCTCATCTGGATCGGCGGCCCCGGCGCGGGGCCCGGCCAGTTCCAGCTCACCGAGGGCGTCTCACTGGATCCCTCCGATCACCTCTTCGTCGTCGACCAGTACAACAAGCGCGTGCAGCGGTTCGCCTATCTGCACGTCGCGGAGCCCGCGCCCGGCGCAGCGCCCACCGCCGCGCCGGCTGCTCCCACTGCCCCCGGCTCCGCGGCGCCCGCTCCTTCGGTGGCCCGGTAAATGTGGGTGGGGCAAGAGACCTGCGTGTGCCAAATGGCACGCACAAACCGTGCGCCCTCCATTTCCCCCGACGCATTGGCGCATCATTGAGCGCTTTCGACGGTTGGCCTGGCGCTTGCTCTCGTCAAGTCCCGCAGTGCTGAGACACTGCCCAACTCGAACCGAAGCAAAGGAAACAACCCCAATGAAGAGAATCGCTCTCCTGATCGCCGCCGTCGCCTGGGCGGGAACCGCCTCCGCCTTCAGCCCCACGTCGGTGGTCGGCTCCTCCCACGACCTCTCCGCCACTGGTAAGGA
Source organism: Anaeromyxobacteraceae bacterium (assembly GCA_035656915.1). Taxonomy (GTDB): domain Bacteria; phylum Myxococcota; class Myxococcia; order Myxococcales; family Anaeromyxobacteraceae; genus Anaeromyxobacter_B. The sequence goes on along the minus strand of DASRRJ010000013.1, from coordinate 127,934 downwards.
CGTCAACTCGGCGGCCACCCAGGCGCAGGGGCAGGTCTGCGTGTACTGCCACATGCCGCACAACGCCAGCAACGTCGGCGCGCCGCTCTGGAACCGCACCAACAGCACCAGCAGCTTCCAGATGTACTCGTCCGCCAATAGCTCGACCTTTGTCCTCAACGCGGCCGACACCAACACCGCGGCCCGCGCGGTCGGCCCGGTTTCGCTCGCCTGCCTCTCCTGCCACGACGGCGTGACCGCGTTCAACTCCCTGAACCAGACGCCGATGATCGACTCGGACAACAACGTCTTCGCGAGCAGCTACACCTTCGCGACGACCGGCACGACCCCGGCGGCGGTCACCAACATGGCGCAGGCGTCCGCTCCGGGTGCCGGCTCGGCGGACCTCGGGACCGACCTCACCAACGATCACCCGATCTCCTTCACCTATGACAGCGCCCTCGCCTCCCTCAAGGGCACGACCCTGCGCGACCCGGCCGCCAACGCGGCCGACGGCAACGGGACGGGCAACCTCGTGATCTACCGCGCCGGCGGGAGCACGGGCTCGATCGCCCAGCAGATGCTGTTCGTGAACCCGATCGCCAACAAGACGAGCCAGCTCGAGTGCGCCTCCTGCCACGAGCCGCACATGCAGGGCGATCTGACCAGCGCCGCGAGCAACTACCCGTTCCTCATCAAGTCGAACCAGAACAGCAACCTCTGCCTCACCTGCCACGCCAAGTAAGCACCTGAAGGGGTAGCCGGCGGGTTCCGTGAGGGCCCGCCGGCTCCCTCTGTTCCGCAACCGGAGATCCGATGATTGGCCTCGCCCTCCTCGCGCTCCTCGCCGCTGCGCCTCCCGCCTTCCCGGCGCTGGTGAACGGCAAACCCATCACCGAGCCGGAGGTGCGCCGGGCGATGATCGAGCGGATCCGCAAGCAGTACTTCCACCGCCAGCTCGAGCCGAAGCAGATCGCGAAGCTCCGCAAGGAGGTGATCGCCGATCTCGTCCGCGACGAGCTGCGCGCACAGGAGGCCCGCCAGCGCGGGCTCGTCATCGACATGGCGCCCATCCGCAAGGAGGTGGCGGGCGAGGAGCACGCCGCGGGCGGGCAGGCCAGGCTCGACGCGGCGCTCTCGGCGTCCGGCATCGATCGCCTCCGCTACCTCGAGGTCATCGAGCGGCCGGAGCAGGCGAAGGCGCTCGCCGACGCGGAGGTGGCGTCCAAGACCAGGCCGATCGGGAGCGAGGAGGCGCGGGCTTTCTTCCGGGCCAATCTCGCCCGCTACCGAGTGCCGGGCGCGCTGAAGCTCCAGGAGCTGTGCGTCCGGGTGGATCCTTCCTCCGACGACAAGGGCTGGGAGGCCGGTCGCGAGAAGGCCGCCGCGCTCCGGGCCCGGATCCTGAAGGGGGACGACTTCACCAAGCTCGCGCGCGAGCAGCGCTGCGACAAGTTCGCCGCCCAGGGGGGCGAGCTCGGGTTCGTGCACCAGGGGAGCCTCGAGCCCGGCATGGAGAAGGTGGCCTGGGCGCTGCGCGACGGCCAGGTGAGCGAACCGGTGCGCGCCCTGCGGGGCTGGCACCTCCTCCGGCGAGAGGCCACCCAGCCCACGCGTGAAGCCCGCTTCGAGGAGATCGAGGAGTCGGTCAAGGCAGAGTTGCGTGAGGCGCACAAGGTCGCGGCGCTGAAGAAGCTGGACGCCGACCTGCGCGCCCGGGCTCGGATCGTCGTCCGGGAGGAGAAGGCGAGCTAGCGGGAGGGGACCCGGACCCGCGCGTTGCCGAGGATCACCCGTCAGGTGCGCCCCTGGGGCGCCAGCCATGGAGCGCGGCGACTCGCGCTCGCCGCGGCGTTGCTCGTCCTGCTCCCGGCCACCGCGCGCGCGCAGGCGACCATCGAAGGCGGGCGCGGCACGTTGCTCGTGCCCGACGCGGATCCGGTGCCGCTGGGGCACGGCACCGTCAGCCTCTCCCTGAGTCGATCGGGGTTCAGCGGGGTGCGCGCGACCCCGCTCGGCCTCGCCTTTGGCATCTGGAACGGTCTCGACCTCGAGGCGAGCCTGCTCGACGCGGCCGAGGGCGATCCCGCCGCGCGCGGCGCCACCCGGGACATCCGGCTCCGGACGAAGTGGCGCTTCGCCATCGAGACCGCGCGCCGGCCGGCGCTGGCGCTGTCGCTCCAGGCGGACCACCTGCTCCAGGGCGTCGATTTCTCCCCTTCGCTCATCGCCCACAAGAACTTCGGCGATCTCCTCGTCACGGGAGAACTGGGATATCGACGGCCGGGGCGCGCCGGCCCGCTCGATCCCGCCGGGCCGTTCTACGGGGCCGCGCTCTCGTACCAGCTCTCGGCCGCGCTCACGGCTTCCTTGCAGGCCGTGGGGGACGCGGGAGCCGGGCGCCGCACGCTCACCATCCTCCCAGCGCTCTACTACTCCCTGCTGGGGCCTGACCCTTCAGCCGACCTGCGTGCGCTGCTGCGCGCGCGGGGCCTCGCCCGGCGCGCCGCCATCGAGGCGGAGGAGGCCGGTGGGGAGATGGCCTCCCCGGCCGAGAACGCGCTGCCGCAAGGGGGCCTGCCCGGCCAGCCCGGCGGCCCCCTCCCGTCCGCGCCGCTCCCGGCTGTCGAGCGCGGGCCGCTCTCCCAGCCTGGCCGGATCAGCTTCTTCGTCGCCGCGGGCCCGATCTACGGAGGGCGCGGTTCCTACCGCGCCTTCGCCGGAGTCCAGATCTCCACCTTCGACGACCAGCTGGTGGACAGCGACGGGGACGGCATCCCCGACCGCGTGGACAAGTGCCCCTATGAGCCGGAGGACTGGGACGGCTACCAGGACGAGGACGGCTGTCCAGACCACGGGGAGGAGATGGTCCGAAAGGAGGCGCGCGCCCGCGCCGCGCGCCAGGCCGCGGAGATCCCGCAGTACGGCACCGACGTCCCGCGCTTCCGCCTCTCCGTCCCGCTCCTCAAGATGCCCTCCCCGGAGGCGCCGCCCGCGTCCTCGGAGGCGCCGATGTACCAGCCGCTCGATCGTCCATCGGCGAGCGCACCAGCTGCGCCCCCCGCCCCGCCGCCTCGCGCTACGCGCGCTCCCACCGCCGCCCCGGGCCGCGCGCCGCGCTCCCCGTCGCCGCGCGCCCCCGCCCCCGCCCCCGCCCCCGCCCCCGCCCCCGCCCCGAGCCCTATCCCGAGCGCTGTTCCGAGCCCCGTTCCCAGCCCCACTCCGAGCCCCACTCCGAGCCCCACTCCAAGCCCCGTTCCGAGTTCCGCCCCGAGCCGCACACAGAATCCCGCCCGCTCCTCCGAGCGGCGGCAGGGGCCGCTCGCTCCTCTCTCCGCGAGCGCCGCCGGCAAGACCGCCCTGGCGCGCCCGGTGCTCGCGGTGCTGCCGGTCCGCCGCGGCGAGCCGGCGACGATGGGCCCGAGGCTCGCGGGCGGCCGCTGCATGCTCCCGCAGGGAGAGGGAAAGGAAGCGCTGCCGGCTGGCGTGGTGGAGGTGCTGCGGCTCACGACGAGCGACGCCGACCGCCTTCCCTCCTCGGATCGGGCCGCGCTCGCGGCCCTCGCGGCGCGCGCCGCAGCGGAGGGGCGCGACCTCTGCGTGCTGGTGCGCGTGCCCAGCCCACAGTCGCCCACGACCGCGTGGCGGCTGGCCTCGCAGGTGCGGCGCGCGTTGGTTGGGCCAGGCCGGCTCGGCGCGCGGCACGTGTCGCTGCGCTACGATTCCTCGCCGTTCGCGCGCGAGGTCGAGCTGTTCGCCGTGATGTTCGAGAGGCGCGGCGCGCGCGGGAGGACCCGGCCGCCGAGCGCCACTTCTCCGCTTCCTGGGAGGGATGCACCGTGACCCGCGCCGCGCTCCTCGCCACCGCGGCCCTCCTCTCGTTGCCTGGCCTCGCTCGGGCGCAAATGTTCATGGATGACGACATCCCGCAGTACACGCTCTCGGGACGGCTGCTCGCATCCTACGGCGGCACGTTCGCGTCCGCCGGTGATCGGGTCGTCCAGTCCCACATCCTCACGGAGGGGGCCGCGCTCGACCTGGGCGGCTGGATCTACCAATCGCGCCTCATCAAGTTCCGGGCCGGCCTCCTCGCCACTCGATACGACGATCTGGCAACGCGACAGCGGTCCTTCTCGCTCGGCTACCGAGGGACCCTGTTCCTATTCTCGCGATCGATCCTCCCGATCTCGCTCTCGGTCAGCAAGGACTACGCGTTCAACGGGAGCAACGTCTTCCAGGCGGGCACCTCCAGCACCACCGTCCTCTCCGGTACCGCCCAACTGGTCTCCCCAGGCCTGCCGCACGCGGACCTCCGAGCGCAGCATCAGATCTCACAGGATGCCTTCGGCGACGTCGTGCTCTCGGACAGCGTGAACGGCGGAGTGTACGGGGGCACGGCGCTGCAGCGCTACGCCGGCGTGGTGACCTGGAACTCCCAGCAGTTCGGGGCCCAGCCCCGCACCGCGCAGACGATGGCATCACTGAGCGACGAGATCTTCCCCAGCCCCGACACCCGGGCGCACCTCGGCGCGACGATCTCCCAGGGGAGTGGCTTCGGCGGCGCGAACTACACCGGTTACAGCGCCGAGGCCGACCTCCTCTCACGGTTCGGGACACGGGCCACGGCGCACGGCGGGTACGCCTTCAGCGAGCTCGCCTCGTCCGACCGCGATCAGACCTCCCACATGGCGACCGGCGGAGCCACCATCAGCCTCACGCCGTTACCGATCTACCTGGGCGAGGGGCTCTCCGGTGGGGAGGTCCGGCTCGACGCGCCGGGGCTCCACGAGGTGATCGACTCCTTCAGCGTGGCGCAAGGAGCCGCGGTGACCGGTCGGACCGGGAAGCTCACCGGCACGCTGTCCGGCTCGGGGCAGGCCGGCTACACCTCCGTCATGGGCGGCTCGAGCGGCGCGGTCCTCGGGTACGGCCTGAGCGGCCTGGTCCGGGACGAGATCCCGGGAGCGACGACGAGCCTCTCCGCCCAGTATGCGTACCGCGAGGACCGCTCCTCCGCGGAGACGAGCACCCGCCTCCTCGGCGCAAACCTGGTGACGAGCCTCAGCCGCTTCGCCCCGCTGATGCTCCTCCCCACCGTGAGCTACCTGCGCCTAGAGCAGCAGTCGCCCGTCGCGGTCGGCGCGCTCGGGACCGGGCAGGCCCCGCTCCTCGGCGCGGTGCCGGGCTCGGGCGGCCTACTCGCCGGGTCTACGATGGGCGCCACCTCCCAGGCGGTGACGGCCGCCGCCACTGCGCAACCCTCCCGGACCGCGCTCGCGGACACCAACAACCTCACCGCCGGCCTCACCGGCTTCACCCCGCTCTGGCGCACGCGCGCAAGCTTCGCGGCCGGCTTCAACGACTCCTGGTCCACGGCAGCAGGAACCAGCGCCTCCCTGCTCTTCGCACACCTCTCCGACGCGTTCCGGCTCGGCCCCCGAAGCTTCGGAAACCTGGCCGCAGACATGAGCCATACGGTGGGAGGCGGGACGAGCGGCTCGGCCACCGCGGCGGTAGTCTGGAGCTTCCGCGAGTCCACCGTCAGCGCCAGCTACACCTACACGCAATTCTGGCCGTCCGCGGGAATCGGCTCCCACACCGTGGCGTTCCTCTACACCAGGACGTTCGGGACCTCCTTCCTGCCGGAGACGAGATGACCAGCGCTGCCGCCCGCGGCCTCCTGCTCGCGCTGCTCTGCGCGGCGGCGTGCGCCACCGCCCAGCGGCCGCCGGTGCCCGCCATCGCCTACCCGCCCGCTCCCCAGCAGGCCCGGGCCTTCTACCGCGGCGAGATCCGCTCCGACCAGGACGTCGAGACGAGCGGCTTCTGGCACCGGCTCGCCACCGCGTTCGCGGGCGAGCGCAAGCCGGTCGCGTTCGAGGCTCCGACCGATGTGACGTTCGATCCGAGCGGCAGGCTGCTCGTCACCGACGCTGGCCGCCACGCCCTGGTGATCGTGGACCGGAGCGGCGGCCACTTCGACGTCGTCGCCCCCACCGGCGAGGACGCCCTCGGGCTGCCGCTTGGGGTCGCCGCCGACGGCGCGGGACGAATCTACGTGGCCGACGGCCTGCGCCGGACGGTGCGGGTCTTCTCGCCGGAAGGGAAGAGCCTGGCCCGGATCGATGCCGGCGGCCAGCTCCAGCGGCCGACCGGAGTGGCGGTGGACCGCGCCCGAGGCCTGCTCTACGTGGCCGACACGCCGGTTCACCTCGTCCGCGTGCTGCGACTCGACGGCACCCCGGTGCGCACCCTCGGCGGCCATGGCGAGGGTCCCGGTCAGATGAACTTCCCCACCTTCCTGTCGGTGGGTCCGCGCGGGGAGCTGGTCGTGAACGACGCCATGAACTTCCGCGTCCAGGTCTTCGGCCCGGAGGGGGAGCTGCGGTCCACCTTCGGCCAGCTCGGCAGCGGCTCGGGCGACATGAGCCGTTCGAAGGGGGTGGCGATGGACGAGCGCGGGCACGTGTTCGTCGCCGACGCCCTGTTCGACAACTTCCAGATCTTCGATCGCAGCGGCCGGCTCCTCCTCTTCGTAGGGGAGCACGGCCGCGCCGCGGGCCAGTTCTGGATGCCTACCGGCCTCGCCCTGGACGGTCCCCTGGTGGCAGTCGCGGACCGCTCGAACGGCCGCGTCCAGCTGTTCGAGATGGTGACCGAGGCGGAGCTCGAGGAAGGCGAGGCGCCCTGATGACCCCACGCCTGATGCTGGCGAGCGCCCTGCTCCTGCTCCCGCTCGCGGCGCGGTCCGCCGGCGTGAGCGACACCGTCCACAACCTCTCGGTCTCGGGGCCAGGGACCATCAAGGCCACCACCGAGACCCAGGTCTGTGTCTTCTGCCACACCCCCCACAACTCGAACCCGGCCGGCCCGCTCTGGAACCACCAGCTCTCGAGCGGCGTGAGCTACCTGAAGTACACCTCGTCCACCATGGTCGCCTACACCGGCCAGGCGGACGCTCCGGACCCCAACGGCGCCACCAAGCTCTGCCTCTCCTGCCACGACGGCACGGTGGCGCTGGGCGCTGTCTCGAGCCAGTCGAGCCCCATCCCGCTCGCCGCGGGCAAGACCAACCTCGCCCCGGGGGACCCGGGCTACATCGGCACCGACCTCAGCAAGACGCACCCCCTCTCCTTCGCGGTCACCGACCAGCTCGTGGCCCAGAACAACTCGGTCAACTCCACCGGACTGGCGCTCAATCCGGTCTCGACGATGAAGTCGGACCCCGAGGTGCACCTCGACGGACAGGCGCGGGTCCAGTGCACCTCCTGCCACGATCCGCACAACGACGCCAACTACGCGACGAGCGGGGTCCACTTCTACGCCAAGCCGACCCGGGCAGGCCCCTGCGCCGTCTGCCATGCGAGCGCGTCGGTGCCCGACCAGGGGCCGCACGCACTGGTCCTGAAGCAGCGCCTCTCGACGGCCGGCAGCGCGCTCACCGCCGACACCCAGTCCCTCCCGACGGTCGGCGGCGCGGCCGCCAGCATCGCCGGAGCGGCGGCCACGCCGGTGCTGGGATCGAGCCTCCGTCACGCCTCCACCGGGGCCACGGCGCACACCAGCCCGGCGACCCTGCCCCTGGGCTGCATGAGCTGCCACATCGGCCACGCCGAGGAGGAGGGGAAGAAGTCCCTCCTGCAGGCGCGTGGAGAGCAAGCCTGCTACCGCTGCCACGGCCCGGGCCGTACCGCCGAGGTCCGGGCAGGTCGGCTCGCCGACCGGGTGGTCCCCCTCGACGTCGAGCGCGAGATGCAGAAGCCCTCGCATCACCCGGTCGAGTTCCCCGGCGATCACAAGCCCGGCGAGCGGCTCCCCGAGACCAACCCGAACGCCCGCCGCCACGTGGAATGCGTGGACTGCCATGACGCCCACGAGACCCTGCCGCGCACCTCCCAGGCGCCCGGCACCGGGGCGAAGCGCTCCACCACCCGCCGCTTCCCGAGCGAGGCACAGCTCTGCCTGCTCTGCCATGGGCCGGCGGCCAACCGGCCCGCCAACCAGCCCGACGCCTCGCGGCAGTTCGCCGCCGTCTCGTTCCACCCGGTGCTCTCGCCGGGGCGGGGCAGCGTCGTCCCCTCCCTCATCCGGCCGCTCACGACCGCGAGCTCCATCTCCTGCACCGACTGCCACGGCAACAACGACGCCGGCGGGCCTGCCGGGCCGCACGGCTCGATCTACGCGCCGCTGCTGGTCCGCAACTACGCCCGGGACGACGGGCAGCCCGAGAGTCCGGCGCGGTACGACCTCTGCTACGGCTGTCACGACCGGAACAGCATCCTCTCCGACGCGTCCTTCCCGCTGCACCGCAAGCACGTGGTGGAGCTGAAGGCCCCCTGCTCGGCCTGCCACTCCGGGCATGGGGCCGACCAGCCGCACCTGGTCGAATTCGACCCCAAGATCGTGCAGCCCAACGGCAAGGGGTTGCGCTCCTTCCTGCCGCAAGGCGGCGGCGGCCAATGCTTCCTCTCCTGTCACGGATCCAACCACGACCCGGAGAGCTACTGCGGTTCCGGCACGCCGTGCGCCAAGAGCCTGTCGAAGGGGCTCTTCCGCCCCCAGCTGCAGACCATCCCCACGCCCGAGTCGCTCTTCCCGGGATGGCCGGGGCGATGAGCCGAGCCGGCGCCCGCTGGCTTCCGTTCGCCGCCATCTTGGCTTTGGCCGTTGCGTGCTACGCGAACGCGCTCCAGGCCTCCTTCCAGTTCGACGACTACCTGCACATCGTCGACGATCCAGCGGTGCGGAGGCTCGGCCCAGCGCTGGCCGCTGCCTGGCGCTCGAACCGCGGCGTGGCGGCGCTGACCTTCGCGCTCGACTACGCCTGCCACGGCCTCTCTGCCCCTGGGTACCACCTCGTCAACCTGGTAATCCACGCGCTGAACGGGTTCCTGATCTTCGCCCTCGGGGCTCGACTGCTGTCGAGGTCCGGTCCTGAGGGTGGGGCGGCTTCGCGAGGGGGCGCGCTGGCCGGGGCGCTGCTGTTCGTCTCGCACCCGGTCCAGACCGAGGCCGTGACCTACGTCGTGCAGCGCCAGGCGTCGCTGGCGACGCTCTTCTACCTGCTGGCGCTCCGGCTGTATGCCGAGGCGCGGCACCTGCCACGAGGCCGGCTCGCCCGCCTCTCATGGCTGGGCGCCCTCGCCTCCGCCCTGCTCGCCATGAGGACCAAGGAGATCGCCTTCACTCTCCCGTTGGCGCTCTGCCTCTATGAGTGGGTGTACGGGGCGGGCCGGCCCGCTCGCCGTCTCGCGCTCCTGGCGCCGTTCCTCGCCACGCTGGCGGTCATCCCGCTCACGATCCTTCACGGCCAGGACGCGACGGCCGGCGGCGTGCTCCGCGTGGCGGACGCGGCCTCCCGGGTGCAGAGCGCGCTGCCTCGCTGGCTCTACTTTGCCACCGAGGCGCGGGTGATGGTGACCTACCTGCGGTTGCTGCTCCTCCCCGTTGGGCAGAACCTCGACTACGACTACCCGCTCCAGGCCTCCTTTCTTTCGCCCGCGGTGATGCTGTCGGCGCTGCTATTGGCCGGGCTGGCGGCCCTGGCGCTCTGGTGCCTGCGGCGCGCAGGGCAGCCGGGGCAGGAGCCCCTCCGCGCCGTGGGCTTCGGGGTGATCTTCTTCCTCCTCGCCTCCACGGTCGAGTCGAGCGTGGTCCCCATCGTCGACGTCATCATGGAGCACCGCCTCTACCTGCCGGGCGCCGGGATCTTCCTCGCCGCCGGCGCCCTATCCATGGTGGCGTGGGAACGGCTACCTCACAGCCCCCAGTGGCCCCGCCGGACAGCGGTCACCGGCCTGGCGGCGGCGGTCGCGACTCTCTCCCTCGCGACGTACGCGCGCAACGAGGTCTGGCGGGATGGGGTGAGCCTCTGGCGCGACGCGGCCGCGAAGAGCCCGCGCAAGGCCAGGCCGCACCTCATGCTGGGTGAGGCGCTCAAGGATCAGGGCGACCTGCCAGCGGCGGTGCGCGAATGGCAGCTCGCGGTCGCGCTCGACCCCCGAGACTCGAATGCCCTCAACCAGCTCGGCGCGGCAGCCCTGCTGGCCGGCAACGTCTCCGGCGCCCGCGCCTACCTGGACCGAGCCGTCGCCGCCGACGGGCGGAACGCGCAGGCCCACTACAACCTGGCGCTCGCCCTGGAACGCACCGGCGACCTCGTCCGCGCTGGCGCGGAATATCAGCGCTTCCTGAACACGGCGCGGCCGGCGCTGCTCTCGACGTTGCCCGTGCTCCCACCCGCACCGGGACCCTGACGCCCCGGCCCCTGGGGACCGCGCCGACTGCCATTCCGTCAGGGGCGGACCGACAGTTTGTCTTGCGCTCGCTCAAAGCGAACCCCGGCGCGCTCGCTGAGACGCATGATAGCGGGCTCCTAAGCCATGGCGCAAGGCGTGCAATGCCGCGCGGGGCACCCGGGCAGGACCCGGGACGTACTGAACCGCGATACGCGCCGATCCGCGTTTCACGTCGTCGCGGCGCACCAACTGCAGCGAGGAACCGTTTGACCCATTTCGAATCGTTCGAGGACGTCCTCAAGTTCGCGACGCTGGTCTGCGCGGCCATCTCGGTCGCGATCATCATCTGGTATCTCGTGAAGCGGCCCGCCCTGGACCGGCCAGTCAAGCTGGTCCTGCTCGCCGGCCTCGGGATCATGCCGGCCGGCGTCGTGCTCGCCGGCAACGTCGCTGGCTTCCAGTACACGATGCGCCGTCCGTTCTGTGGCTCCTGCCACGTGATGGGCGCGTACTTCCGCGACGCCGCCGATCCCGGCAGCAAGAGCCTGGCATCGATCCACAGTCGGAACGAGAAGTTCGGCGGAGAGAGCTGCTACGTGTGCCACGCCGATCACAAGATGCTCGGGCCGGTGGTCACCAAGCTGAACGGGCTCAAGCACCTCTACTACTACGTGACCGAGTACGCCTACACCGGCCCCGACGGTGAGGGCGGTCCGGCGATCCACCTCTACAAGCCCTTCAAGAACGAGAACTGCGAGCAGTGCCACTCGACCACGGCGCCGCGCTGGAGCAGCGTGGCCGAGCACCAGGGCATGCTCGCGGACATCCGCTCGGGCGAGATGTCCTGCATCGGTTGCCACGACCAGATCCATCCCACGGCCCTGGCCCATCGCGGCAAGGCCGAGGCCAACAACCAGGAGGTGCACAAGTGAGCCGGATCGGAGTGGAGAAGCTGGTGCTGCTGTCGGCGCTGTCGACCCTGGCCGCCGTCGGCCTGATGGTGCTGTCGATCGTCCTCCCTAAACCCATGCTGCTGGTGATGGCCATGAGCCTCGGCCAGGGCATCGGCATCCTCTCGCTGGCGCTCTATCTGCTCGCCATCGCGCTCGACCTGCAGCAGGGTGGCGGGGACGACGAATCACGAGATCGGCTCGCTCCGGCCGATTAGACTAGGCTCCCACACCAACACTGGGAGTCTACATGGCCACCGTCACGCTCAAGGGGAACCCGATCCACACCAACGGCGAGCTGCCCGCGGTCGGAGCCGCGGCGCCCGACTTCGTCCTCACCGCCGGTGACCTCAAGGACCTCTCCCTCAAGGACTTCGCCGGTAAGAGGAAGGTCCTCAACATCGTCCCCAGCCTCGACACCGCCGTCTGCGCCACCTCGACCCGGCGCTTCAACGAGAAGGCGGGCGCGCTCGGCGGCGCGGTGGTGCTGGTGGTCTCCGCCGACCTCCCCTTCGCCTCCAAGCGCTTCTGCACCACCGAGGGGCTCGCCAACGTGGTGCCGCTCTCGATGCTTCGCTCCAAGCACTTCGCCAAGGACTACGGCGTGCTCCTCGAGGACGGCCCGCTCGCCGGCCTCGCCGCCCGCGCGGTGGTGGTGCTCGACGAGCAGGACAAGGTGATCTACCGCCAGCTGGTGCCGGAGATCGGGCAGGAGCCCGACTACGACGCGGCGCTGAAGGCCGTGCAGGGCTGAGCGCGCCCTCCGGCGCATGCACGACCCGCACGAGTTCCTGAAGGCCCTCACCCTGGTCCTCGCCGTCGCGGCGGTGACCACGGTGATCTTCCACCGGCTGCGCCAGCCGGTGATCCTCGGCTACCTGCTCGCGGGGCTGGTGGTCGGGCCGCACGTGCCGGTGCCGCTGGTCGCCAACCGCGCCGTGGTGGAGGGGCTCTCGGAGCTCGGGATCATCCTCCTGATGTACGCGCTCGGGCTGGAGTTCAGCCTGCGCAAGCTCCTGAAGGTCGGTCCGGTGGCGGCCCTCACGGCCGCCATCGAGACCAGCCTCATGCTCTGGCTCGGCTTCCTGGCCGGGCGCGCCTTCGGCTGGTCGGCGCGCGAGAGCGTCTTCGCCGGCGCCCTGGTCGCCATCTCCAGCACCACCATCATCGCCAAGACCTTCGGCGAGCTCCGGGTCACCGGCCACCTGCGCAACGTGGTGGTGGGGGTGCTGGTGGTGGAGGACCTGGTCGCCATCCTGCTGCTGGCGCTCCTCACCGCGGTCGCGAGCGGGCGCGGCCTCTCCGCCGGGCAGGTGGCGTTCGCGGCGGGTCGGCTCGCCGCCTTCCTGGCGGGGCTGCTGGTGCTGGGGCTGCTGCTGGTGCCCCGCGCCATGCGCACGGTGAACCGGCTCGGACAACCCGAGATCACCCTGGTGGCGAGCCTCGGCATCTGCTTCGGCGTCTCGCTCCTGGCCGCCTGGTTCGGCTACTCGGTGGCGCTCGGCGCCTTCATCGCCGGATCGCTGGTCTCCGAGGCCGGCGAGGAGCGGCAGGTGGAGCCGCTGGTTCAGCCGGTGAAGGACCTCTTTGGCGCCATCTTCTTCGTCTCGGTGGGGCTGCTCATCGACCCGGTGCTGGTGGCGGCCAACTGGAAGGCGGTGCTGGCGCTCACGTTGGTGGTGCTGCTCGGCAAGGTGCTGGCGGTCTCGGTGGGCGCCTTCCTCACCGGCAACGGCAGCCGCACCTCGGTGCAGGCCGGCCTGAGCATGGCCCAGATCGGCGAGTTCTCCTTCATCATCGCCGGCCTCGGCGCCGCGAGCGGCGCCACCCGCCCCTTCCTCTTCCCGGTGGCGGTGGCGGTCTCGGCCCTCACCACCCTCTCCACGCCCTGGCTGGTGCGCGCCTCGCCCGGCCTCGCGGCCCTGCTCGACCGCAAGCTGCCGCGCCCCCTCCAGACCTTCGCCGCCCTCTACGGCAGCTGGGTGGAGCAGCTCGGCGGCGCCCCCCAGCGCCCCTCCGTGGCGGCGCGGGTCCGGCGCATGGTGCGGCTCTTGCTGCTCGACGCCGCGCTCCTCGGCGCCATCGTGATCGGCACCGCGGTCGAGCAGCACCGGGCGGTGGAGCTGCTCCGCGCCCGCGCCGGGCTGGAGCCAGGGCTGGCGCGGGTGGCGGTGCTGGCCGCGGCGGCCGCGCTCTCGGCCCCCTTCTGCCTGGGACTGCTCCGCACCGCCCGCCGGCTCGGGGTGGTGCTCGGCGCCGCCGCCCTCCCCCACGGCGCGGGCCTCGACCTGGCGGCCGCCCCTCGCCGCGCGCTGGTGGTCGCGCTGCAGCTCGGCGCGCTGGCGATGGTCGGGGTGCCGCTCCTCGCGCTCACGCAGCCCTTCCTCCCCGGCGTGCCCGGGGCGGCGGTGCTGGCGCTCCTCCTGGCGGTGCTCGGGGTGGGCTTCTGGCGCAGCGCCACCAACCTGCAGGGGCACGTGCAGGCCGGGGCGCAGCTCATCGTGGAGGCGCTCGCCAAGCAGGCGCGGACCGGGACCGACGCGGAGGGCCACGCGCTCGACGAGATGCGCCGCATGCTCCCCGGCCTGGGCGAGCCCGAGCCCTACCGGCTGCCCGCGGCGAGCCGCGCGGTGGGGCGCTCGCTCGCCGAGCTCGACCTGCGCGGCCTCACCGGCGCCACGGTGCTCGCCATCGCGCGCGAGGAGCAGGGCGTGCTGGTCCCGAGCGCGGCCGAGGTGCTGCGGGCGGGAGACCTCCTGGCGCTCGCCGGCACCCACGAGGCGATCGCGGCCGCGAGGGAGGTCCTGGCGGCGGCGCGGGGTTGAGAAGCTCAGCCGACGCGGAAGGCGCGGACTGCCAGCGGCCAGACGATGCGGCGCGGCAGCTCCGGCGGCCCCCAGGCGGCGCGCAATGCGTCCGCGACGGGCGCGAGCGGATCGCCGCCGGTCGACCTCCGGAAGGCGCTCGCCGCGGACCAGGTGCCGAGGTAGCCGACGAAGCGCGCGAGGTCCCACTCCTCCTCGATGGCGAGCGGCGGCGCGGCCAGCTCGGGCCAGGGGAAGGAGAGCGTCCGGTAGCCGGCGTCCACGTGGGCGCGCTCCGGCGGCCACCAGGGCCCGAGGAGCTCGCGGTAGAGCCGGTCCACCACCGCGTCCACCTGCGGGTCGATCTGGCAGAGGGCGTAGCTGAAGGCCGCGAACGGCGCGCCTGGCCGCAGGAGGCGCGTCACCTCGCGCTGGAACGGCTCCGGGTCGAACCAGTGCAGCGCCTGCGCGGCGATGGCGAGGTCGGCGCTCGCCGCGGCGAGCCCGGTGGCCTCCGCCGGCGCCACCCGGTACCGGACCCCGGGGTGCGGCTCTGCGCGCGCGAGCTGCTCCGGGCTCGGATCGACCCCCACCACCTCGGCGAAGTGCGCGGCGAGCCCCAGCGCCGCCTGGCCGGAGCCGCAGCCGAGGTCGACCGCCAGCTCGCGCCGCGCGGAAAGGCTCGCGAGCCAGGCGAAGAGCGCCGCCGGGTAGCTCGGCCGAAAGGCGCGGTAGCCCGCCGCGACGCCCGAGAAGTGATCCTTGAAGCTTTCGGCCACGGCGCCCTCCTCAGCACACAGCGTCGCCCAGAATAGCCGGGGACGTTCGTCGCGGCGAGGGGACGGCTGCGCTCCCGCCCCTCCGTGTCGGAGCCGCAGCGTACGCTGTCGCACATGAGACGAGACACGGCGCGCTTTCCGCCGCCGGGGTGGAGGCAGGTCCCCGCCCTGCTCCCGCTCGCGCGCGCCTGCCAGGAGCGGCGCGTGGCCCGAATACGTTACCGCGACGCCGCGGGCGAGGAGACGGAGCGCGACGTGGCGGTGCTCGGGCTGGGCTGGCGGCGCGAGGGCTGGCTCTTCGCCGCCTTCTGCGAGCTGCGGCAAGCCTGGCGCCTCTTCCGGGCCGAGCGGGTGCTGGCGGTGCGGGTGACGAGGCGGCGGGCGCCGCCTCCGCCCGACACCTTCGACCCGCGGGCGTTCGCCACCGAGGACCTCGCCGGCCCTCCCTCGGCTCCGGCCCCTCGGGTGGCGGTCGCGCTCGACGCCCCGCTAGACCGCGTCGCCCAGGCGCTCTTCCCCTCCGCGCTCCTGGAGCGCAGCAAGGGCGGCTGCGTGGCCCACCTGCGCGCCGCCCGGGCCGAGGGTGTGGCCGGCCTGGCGCTGTCGCTCGGCGAAGGCGCCCGGGTGGTGGCTCCGCCGGAAGCCGGCGCGCTGTTCGCCTCGCTCCTCGATGCGCTGAACCGACAGCGAGCGCGCAAACCCGAGGCTTGACCCACCGCGAACGCGCTACTTTCCGGCTGTCAGGCCCGGGTGCTACGATCCGTCCATGTCCGAAGCCCCGGAAGAACGGCTGCTTCAGCTCACCGCCTACCTCCTGAAGCGCGGCGAGGCGGTCACCTTCGAGGAGATCCGCGCCCAGCTGCCCGAGCTCTATCAGGGCAAGGACGACGCCGTCGACAAGAAGTGGACGCGCGACAAGGCCGCGCTGGAGCAGGCGGGCGTCCCCATCCGCTTCGTCCAGGAGGGCTGCGACGGGCAGGACGGCTACCTCATCGATCCGCGCGCGTACGAGCTGCGCGATCTGGGCCTCTCGCGCGACGAGGCGGCGGTGCTCTGGACGGCAGGGCAGGCGGCGGCCGCCATGGCCGAGAACCCCTGGCGCGACGAGCTCCAGTCGGCGCTGCGGAAGCTCCGGGCCGGCTGCCGCGACCTCCCCGCCCGCGCGCCGCACCTCATGGTGCGCCACGGGGACAAGACCGCCCGCCGCAAGGTGGCCGGCTGGCTGGAGGATGTCGGCGAGGCGGTGCGGCGCCGCAAGCGGGTCAGCATCGAGTACTTCACCGGCGCCCGCCGCGAGGTCCAGCGGCGCGAGGTGGACGTCTACGGGTTCGCCTGGCGCCGCGGCGTCTGGCTCTTCGCCGGCTGGTGCCACCTGCGCCAGGCGCGGCGGGTGTTCTACGTCGACCGGCTGCGCTCGCTGACGGTGAACCGCAAGAAGCCCTCCGAGGCCGACTACGCCATCCCGCGCGACTTCGACATCCAGGTCTTCTCGCGCCAGCAGCCCTGGGACTACTGGGTGCACGAGGCGCGGGAGGCCTCGGTCCGGCTCACCGGCCAGCTCGCGCCGCTCGCCGGGCAGCTCCTGCCCGGCGCGAAGGTGAAGCGGCAGCGCGACGGGAGCGCGCTCGCCACGCTGCAGGTGACCAACCTGCCGGCGCTGGTCCGCCAGGCGCTCTCGCTCGGGCCGGAGGCGGAGATCGTGTCTCCCGAGGAGGCGCGCGCACAGGCCCGCGCCTGCCTCGGCCAGCTCGAGGCGCGGCTCTCGCAGCCGTCCGGGGAGGCCGCGTGAAGAAGCCCTTCGTGAGGCGGCTGCAGCGGCTGCTGGTGCTCATCCCCTTCGTCCGCAAGCACGGCGCGAGCGGGGTCTCGGTCGACAAGGCGGCCGAGTTCGCCGGCTGCAAGGACGTGAAGGAGCTCTACGAGGACATCGAGCTCCTGCAGCAGATCGCCGTTCCGCCCGGGGCTCCCGACGACATGGTCGAGGTCTACCTGGAGGGCGGGCGGGTCTACGTGGATCTGCCGCTCGCCTTCGAGAAGCCCCCGAGGCTCACGGTGGCCGAGGCGGCCGCGCTCATCGCCGCCACCCGCCCCGTGGCCGGCGCCGCGGGCAAGGCGCTCGACTCGGCGCTCGCGAAGCTCGGGAAGGCGCTCCCCCCGGGGGCCGGCGCGGAGGTGGCCCAGCTCGCGCGGGCCGAGGCCATCGAGGCGCCCGAGCCGCCGCCCTGCCGCGCCGCGCTGATCGAGGCCATCGAGCGGCGCCTCGAGGTGGAGGTCGACTACTACGCCCAGAGCGCCGGCGCCGCGGCCACCCGCACCCTCGAGCCGCGCAGCGTGTTCCTGCACGGCGGGCACTGGTACCTCGCCGCCTGGAACCCCCAGCGAGGCGCGGAGCACCTCTACCGGCTCGACCGCATCTCCGAGGCGCGGCTCGGCACCCGCAGCTTCGGAGAGCACAAGGGACCGGCTCTCGGCCGGTACGACACCGATCGGCTCTACTTCGCGAGCGGCGTCGAGCGCGAGGTTTCGGTCCGCTTCGCGCCCGCGCTGGCGGAGCTGGTCGAGGAGCGCTGGAGCGACAGCGCCGCGGTCGGTCCCGACGGCTCGCTCACGGTGCGGGCCGAGCTCTCGGGCGAGAACTACGCCCTCTCCTGGGTGATGGGCTACGGCGGCGAGGCCGAGATCGTCTCCCCGCCCGCCCTCAGGGCCGCGCTGGCGCAGCGCGTCGCGGCGCTGCGGGCGCTCTACGCGGGGGATGCTCCGCAGGAGGGCTGACCGGCGCTCGCGAGGCCATGCTACGCGGTGGCGCGCACCGCGCCCACCACCACCGCGTAGTGGCAGGCGGCTGCTGCGATCACCAGCGCGTGGAACACCTCGTGGTAGCCGAAGATCCGCGGGAAGGGGTCCGGCCGCCGGGTGGCGTAGATGAGCGCTCCCACGGTGTAGAGCAGGCCCCCCGCGGCCAGCAGCGCCACCCCGCCGCCCCCGACGATGCCGTAGAGCTGCGGCAGCACCGGCACGATGACCCAGCCGAGGGCGAGATAGAGCGCCACGGCGAGGGCGCGCGGCGCCCGCGGCCAGAACATGGCCCGCAGGATGCCGAGCAGCGCTCCTCCCCAGGCGATCGCCAGCAGCACGAGCCCTCGCCGCCCGCCGAGGAGCAGGCAGAACGGCGTGTACGTCCCCGCGATGAGCACGAAGATGGCGGAGTGGTCGAGGCGGCGGAGCCAGAGCCGCGGCCCGGGCGCCCAGGTAGGGCGGTGGTAGAGGGCGCTGGTCCCGAACATCACGAAGAGGCTGGCGCCGTACACCGTGGCGGCGACGCTGGCGCGCGGGCCGCGCGCGAAGGCCAGCAGCACCAGCCAGGCGGCGACCGCCACGAAGGCGGCCACCTCGTGCGACACCCCGCGCAGGAGCGGCTTCACGCGCGGCTGGATGTTCGATTCGCTTCGTGCCATGGCCCCATCCTTCTCCGGCTCTGTCACGCTGCGGTCACCGCGTGCGTCCCGGGCGTGTCGGCCCCCCGCCGTAGACTGAACGGCCGAGGGACACCCATGACCGAGAACCTCCCACTCCTGCTCGCCTTCGCCGCCGGCCTCGGGCTCGGCGCCCTCGCGGCCTGGCTCGCGCGGGGCGCGCAGGCGGGCGCCGCCCGCGCCCTGGGAATGGCCGAGGCGGCGCAGGCCGGCGCGGAGGCGCTGCGCGCCGAGTCGGAGCGGCGCATCCGCGCCGAGGCCGAGCTCGCGCGCGAGCGGCAAGGCGCCGCGGAGAAGCTGGCCCTCCTTTCGGAGGCGCGCGAGACGCTCTCCCACCAGTTCCAGGCGGTCGGGGCCGAGGCGCTGCGGCAGAGCGCCGATTCCTTCCTGACCCTGGCCCGTCAGGCCTTCGCCCAGGAACAGGAGCGGGCCGCCGGAGAGCTCGCGAAGCGGGAGACGGCCGTGGCCGAGCTGGTGAAGCCGGTGCGGGAGTCGCTCGACAAGCTCGACGGAAAGGTGAGCCAGCTCGAGGCGGCGCGGCAGGGCGCCTACCAGGGGCTGCTCGAGCAGGTGCAGCTCCTCCGCTCTGGCCAGGAGGCGCTGCGGGGCGAGACCGGGGCGCTGGTGAGGGCGCTGCGCACTCCCGACGTGCGCGGCCGATGGGGGGAGATGCAGCTCCGCCGCGTGGTGGAGCTGGCCGGCATGAAGAAGCACGTCGACTTCGAGGAGCAGGAGACGGCGCAGGGCGACGGCGGGGCGCTGCGGCCGGACCTGGTGGTGAAGCTCCCGGGCGGGCGGTGCCTGCTGGTGGACGCCAAGGTGCCGCTCGACGCCTGGCTCGACGCGGTGCAGACCCAGGACGACGCGGTGCGCGCGCGGCGACTCGCCGACCACGCCCGGCAGCTGCGCGACAAGGTGAAGCAGCTCGCCGCCAAGAGCTACACCGCCGCCTTCGACACGCCGGAGCTGGTGGTGCTGTTCGTGCCGGGCGAGGCGATGCTCGCCGCGGCGCTCGATCAGGACGGCGAGCTGCTCTCCTTCGCGCTCGAGAAGGGGGTGGCCTTCGCCGCCCCCACCACCCTGCTCGCGCTGCTCAAGGCCGCCGCCTACGGCTGGTGGCAGCACGAGATGGGCGAGAACGCGCGGCAGGTGGGCGAGGCCGCGACGGAGCTCCACAAGCGGCTCGTGACCTTCGCCGGTCACGTGGGCGACGTCGGGGCAGCGCTGCAGAAGGCCACCAGGGCCTACAACTCGGCCATCTCGAGCTTCGAGTCCCGGCTCATGCCGCAGGCGCGGCGCCTCGAGGCGCTCGGGGCGACGGGGCCGGCGCCGCTGGAGGCGCCGGAGCAGGTGGAGCTCCAGGCGGCGCAGGCGGGGAAGGCAGAGGTGGTGGCTTAGCGCCGCCTCCCAGGCGCGCGGTAAACGGTCGGGGCGCCGCGAGGCCGCTCGAGGGCGCCCGCTCACTTCTTGATGAACGTCCCCTCCTCGAGCTCGCGCAGCGCCTCCCTGATCTCCTCGCGGGTGTTCATCACGAACGGCCCGTAGCGCGCGTAGGGCTCGCCGAGCGGCTGGGCCGAGAGGAGCAGGAACGCCGCCGGGCCGCCGGAGGCATGAACCCGGACCACGTCGCCGTCCTTCAGCACCACGAGGCGGGGCGACGGGATCACGGCCCCCTGGCCTGGCGAGGCGCCGCCAACGGTGACCGCGCCCCGGTACACGTAGGCGAGCCCGGTGTGCCCCCGCGGCACCGGCTGCTCGAAGCTTCCGCCCGCCGGCAGCGCCACGTCGAGGTAAGTGGGCTCGGCGAAGATCTCGCGCACCGCTCCCTGCACCCCGTCCACCTCGCCGGCGATGACGCGGACCTTGGCGCCGCCCGGGCGGGCCACCTCCGGGATCTTGCCGGAGGGGACGTCCTGGTAGCGCGGCCGGGTCATCTTCAGCTTCGCGGGGAGGTTCACCCAGATCTGGAACCCGTCGAGCCGCCTGGGCCCGGCCTTGGGCATCTCCTCGTGCAGGATGCCGCTGCCGGCGGTCATCCACTGCACGTCACCGGTCCCGATGACGCCGGCGTTGCCGAGGCTGTCGCGGTGGGCGACGCTGCCGTCGAGCATGTAGGTCACGGTCTCGATCCCGCGGTGCGGGTGGAGCGGGAATCCGGCGAGGTAGTCCTTGGCGTTCTCCGACCCGAAGTGGTCGAAGAGGAAGAAGGGGTCGAGGTGGTCGAGGGCCGGGGTGGCGATGCTGCGCTTCAGCCGCACCCCCGCGCCGTCGCTCGTCGCCGTGGGGATCACCACGTCCTGCACGCTTCGTTCAGTCATGCCCTCTAGATAGCCACCGCACTGGACGCCACAACCGCTCCGCCGAGGAAGGACTGTCCCATCAGCGGAACGATCCCAGCATGGCCGCCCCTCCCCAGCCCTCCGCACGCGGTGGGGAGGGGGTGCCGCACGAGCGCCCCAGGCATCTCCCTCTCCCGTGTCAGCGGGGGAGGGGTGGGAGGGGGTCATCGGAGAAACGCTCACCCCGCCAAGGCGGCGTCGAGCGCGCGGGCGACGGCCGGAAGCTCGCCCTCCCCGTTCGGCCACTGCGGCGCGAAGCGGGCGTGCCCGTCGGGGATGGCGATCGCCACCCCCTCCGCCGCCAGCCGATCGCGCAGCCGCTCCAGGTCGACCCCCGGAGGCGGCAACGCGCAGAGCATGCCGGAGCGCCGGCTCGGCTCCCGGGCGCGGACGCTCGCGAAGCCCCGCGCGGCGAGGAGCGGCTCGAGGGCGTCGAGGTACCGGTTCAGCCAGGCGTGGATCTCCTCCACCCCGAGCTCCAGGATGAGCCCCACCGCGGCGTCGAGCGCCGCCACCGACACCAGCGACGAGGAGCCGTACTCGAAGGCGTCGGCGCGCCGGCGCACCGGCCGGTCGTGGCGCAGGTGACCCGCCCCCTGGGTGAGAAAGCCGACCGGGTCCTCGCAGGAGAGCCAGCTCCCCACGGCGAAGCGGAGCGCCCCCACCCGCTCCGGCTTCACGTAGAGCACCCCCGCGCCCTCGAGCGACATGAGCCACTTGTGACTGCCGCCGGCGAGGTAGTCGAGGTCGAGGGCGCGGACGTCGAGCGGCACCGCGCCGAGCGCCTGCACGGCGTCCACCGCCAGCTCCGCGCCCCAGGCGTGGCAGAGCCTTGCCAGCGGCCCGAGCGGCATGGCGAGGCCGGTCTGGAAGCGGACGGCGGAGACCGCCACCAGCCGCGCCCCCCGCCGGAGGACCGCCTCGACCGCGGCGAGCCCCTCCTCGTCGCCGCGCTCGAAGGCCGCCGAGGGGACGAAGCTCACCTCCAGCCCGAAGAGCTCCGCCGCCCGCTGCCACGGGACCACGTTGGCGGGGAACTCGCCCTCCAGGAGCACCACCCGATCGCCCGGCCGCCAGGGGAAGGAGAGCGCCACGTCGATGAGGCCGCTCGAGGTGCTGGAGGTGAGCGCGAGGTCGTCGGGCGAGGCGCCGAGGAGCCGGGCCAGCTTCGCCTTGAGCGCCGCGCGGCGCGGGTGCCAGCGCGCGAAGGCGCCGCCGCCGTGCCGGCCGTAGTCGTCGGCGAAGTCGGCCACGGCGCGCCGCACCGGCAGCGACGGCGGCGAGATGCCGGCGTGGTTCAGGTAGGCGGTGGACGCGAGGTCGGGGAAGAGGGCGCGGTCGCCCAGGCGCGGCGGGGGGAGCGGCTCGAGGTGGGCGGGCATCACCCCTGGTTCTAACTCCGCTTGCCGTAGCGCGGCACTCCGTGCGTGGTCCGGTGGCCCTCGCCGCTCACGGGGTGGGTCCCCGGCTTGCCCTTCGCGAACGGCTTCGCGTAGGGCTTCCCGGCCGGCTTGGCCGGACCGCTGCGGGGGCCCGCCTTCCCGGCTGGGCCGGCGTGCGCGCCAGGGCCGTAGCCCGGGGGCGGCTGCGAGGGCAGGACGTGCTGCCGGGGGTGGCGCGGGTCGGGCTCGCCCGCCGCCTCGGCGAAGCGCTCGGCCGCGGCGCGGGCGATCTCGAACCGGGTCTCCTCGGCCATGATGACGATCCGGCCGATCTCGCGGTTGGTGATGCCGCCGCGGTGGCAGAGGAGCGGGACGATGAAGCGCGGGTCGGCCCCCTCCCGGCGCCCCAGCGTGAGCTTGAACCAGGTGCTGTCGCCGGGGGTGACGTTGACCGACTTGCCGGCGGGGCGCGGCCGGTCGGGCTGCTCGGCCCGCATCCGCGCCGGCTCGCGCAGCCGCAGCGACGCCGTCTCCGGCAGCTCCTCGGGCGCGGGCAGCTTCTGGCGCTCCGAGCGCACCAGCGCGGCGGCGAGCGCCAGCGGCGTCTTGGTGGCGAGGAGCCGCTCCGCCACCGCCAGGTCGTCCTCGGCCGGCTCTGCCGCCAGGGCCTCCACCGCCTCCAGCAGCCGCTCCTGATCGCGGGCGCGCACCGCGTCGGCGTCGGGCACCGGCGTCCAGGGCACCTCCACCCGGGCGGTGCGCAGCATCCGCTCGCCCAGCGCGCGGCGCGCCGGCGGGACCAGCAGCACCGAGACCCCCTTGCGCCCGGCCCGCCCGGTGCGGCCGCTGCGGTGCTGCAGGCCGGGGGCGTCGCGCGGGAGATCGGCGTGGATCACCAGCGACACGTCGGGGAGGTCGAGGCCGCGGGCGGCGACGTCGGTCGCGACCAGCACCCGGGCCCGCCCGTCGCGCAGCTGCTTCAGGGCGCGGGTGCGCTCGGCCTGGGTCAGCTCGCCGGAGATGGCCACGGTGGCGAAGCCGCGCTCGCCGAGGCTCGCCGAGAGGTGGTTCACCGCCTCGCGGGTGTTGCAGAAGACCAGGGCGCTGCGGGCGTCGTGGAGCCGGAGCACGTTGACCACGGCGTGCTCGCGCTCGCGCGAGGAGACGAAGTGGGCCCGGTACTCGATGTCCTGGTGGGCCTCACCGGCCGGGGTGGCGGCGATGCGGAGCGCCTCCTGCTGGTACTTGCGGGCGAGCTCCACGATGGGCTTCGGGAGGGTGGCGGAGAAGAAGATGGTGCGCCGCTTGCCGGGCGCGGCCGCCAGGATCAGCTCGAGCTCGTCGCGGAAGCCCATGTCGAGCATCTCGTCCGCTTCGTCGAGCACCAGCGCCCGCAGGGAGGCGAGCGACAGGTTCTTGCGGTCGAGGTGGTCGCAGAGCCGCCCCGGGGTGCCCACCACCACGTGCGCGCCGCCGGCGAGCGCGCGCTGCTCGCGCCTCGGGTCCATCCCGCCCACGCAGGCCGTCACCCGGGCGCCGAGCGGCGCGTAGAGCCAGGAGAGCTCGGCCTGCACCTGCATGGCGAGCTCGCGGGTGGGCTCGATGACCAGCACCAGCGGCTTCCCCGCCGGCGGCAGCGCCCCCTCGCCGAGCAGGTCCGGGGCGACGACCAGGCCGAAGGCCACCGTCTTGCCCGAGCCGGTCTGGGCCGAGACGAGCAGGTCGCGCCCGGCGTGGTCAGAGGCGAGGACGGCGGCCTGGACCGGGGTGGGGGCGTCGTAGCCGCGGGCCGCGAGGGCCTGGCGCAGCGCGGGGTGGAGCTCGAGCGCATCGAAGGTCGGCGATGATTCTTGCATTTCGCGAGCCTTCTAGCAGAAAGCGCGCCTTCGAGCGATGATGCCACCCCTTCGCGTCATGACCCGCCGCTCCCGCATCCCCGACCTCGCGCAGCGCTGCCCGGCCTGCTTCTTCCGCCCGGAGGACTGCCTCTGCCCGGCCTGCCTCCCTCCGGTCATGACCCGCGCCCGCTTCCTGCTGCTGCGCCACGTGAGCGAGCGGCTCCGCCCCACCAACACCGCCCGCTGGGCCGCCCTGGCGCTCTCGGAGGCCAGGCTGGTGGACTACGGCGCCCGCGGCGAGCTGCTCGACGAGGCCCCGCTCTCCCTGCCGGGCACCTGCGTCCTCTGGCCCGGCGCCGCCGCGCCCCTCCCCTCCCCGCCCAGGCAGGTGGTGGTGCTCGACGCGAGCTGGTCGCAGGCCCGCCGCATGCTGCAGCGCATCCCGGCGCTGCGCGCGCTGCCGCGCATCTCCCTCCCGGCCCCTCCGCCCGGCTCGCTGCGGCTGCGGGAGCCCCCGGTGGCGGGCGGGATGTCCACCCTCGAGGCAGTGGCGCGGACCCTGGAGCTGCTCGGCGAGCCCGAGCCGGCCCGGAAGCTCGACCAGATCCACGCGCTCTCGGTGGAGCGCGGCCTGCGGCTGCGGATGGGCCCCGACTACGCCACCCTGGCCCGCGCCGGCTGACCTTCCTTGATGACCTTCTCCCCCGCCCGCTGGCTCCCGGGCCCGCACCTCCAGACCGTCTGGTCGAGCCTCGGCCGCAGGCCGGCCCGGCTCGCCTCGGCGCTCGAGCGGCTCGAGCTGCCGGACGGCGACTTCGTGGACCTCGAGCGCTTCGCCGGTCCCTCGCCCGCGGCGCCGGTGCTGGTAATCTGCCACGGGCTGGAGGGGAGCTCGCGCGCCCCCTACGTCCGCGGGCTGGCGCGCGAGGCCCTCGGCCGGGGCTTCGCCGCGGTGGCGCTCAACTTCCGCGGCTGCTCCGGCGAGCCGAACCGGCTGCCGCGCTTCTACCACTCCGGCGACACCGGCGACCTCGCCTTCCTGGTCGAGCGGCTGCGGGCGGAGGCGCCCGGCCGCCCCATCTCCCTGGCCGGCTTCTCGCTCGGCGGCAACGTGGTGGCGAAGTACCTCGCCGACGGCGGCGACGCCCTCCCGGCCGAGGTGAAGGCGGCGGCGGTGATCTCGGTCCCCTTCGACCTGGCCCGCTGCGCCGCCGCCATCGACGGCCGCGGGCCGATGCAGCTCGTCTACCGGGAGCGCTTCCTGAGGCGGCTCCGCCAGAAGGCGGCGGAGAAGGCGCGCCGCTTCCCAGGCGCGGCCGACTGGGGCGCGGCCCGCGTGGCCCGCAGCTTCTTCGAGATCGACGACCGGCTCACCGCGCCGCTCCACGGCTTCGCCTCGGCCGCCGACTACTGGGCCCGCTCCAGCTCCGGGCCCCGGCTCGGCGCGGTGCGGCGCCCGCTCCTCGCCATCTCGGCCGAGGATGATCCCATCGCCCCCGGCGCCGGCCTGGCGCTCGCCGCGGCGCGCTCGAACCCGGCGCTGACCCTCACCGTGGTGCCGGCCGGCGGCCACGTGGGGTTCATCGCCGGCGCACCCTGGCGCCCCGCCTTCTGGGCCGAGGCCGAGGCGGCCCGCTGGCTGGCCGCGAGGGCCGGCCTGGAGACTCGATGACCGACGACCTCCGCTTCTTCCTCTACGCCGACGGCAGCGCGCTCGTGAACCCCGGCGGGCCGGGCGCCACCGGCTTCGTGGTGCTCGACCGGACCTGCACCGCGCTCCGCTTCGGGGCCACGCGCTACACCGTGGACGGCGAGTACGCGGTCACCAACAACCGGATGGAGCTGCGCGCGGTGCTGGAGGGGCTGGAGGGGCTGCCCGACGGGGCCGCGGTCCAGGTCTGCTCCGACTCGCGCTACGTCATCGACGCCCTCTCGAAGTGGATCCACGGCTGGCGCAAGAAGGGCTGGCGCACCGCCACCGGCCAGCCGGTGCTGAACCGCGATCTCATCGAGGCGCTCGACGCGCGGGTGGGGGCGCTGCGGGTCCGCTACCACTGGGTGCGCGGCCACGACGGCCACCCGGTGAACGAGGTGGTCGACGAGCTCGCTCAGTCCTGCGCGCGAGGGGTGGAGGGCCCCGACCGCGCGCGGGTCATCGCCGCGCTGCGCGCCGAGGGGCTCGTTCGCTGAGGACGGCGGCCGGACGCCCGCTGCCGCCGTCGACGGCGGACGAGCGCTACGGCACCAGCAGCACCTTCCCCACGTTGCGGCGCGCCTGGATGAAGCGGTGCGCCTCGGCCGCCTTCGCGAACGGGAAGCTCGCGGCGATGCGCGGGCGGATGGCCCCCCTGGCGTGGAGCGCCAGCACCGCGCCGAGCTCCGCGGCCAGCAGCTCCTTCGCGTGCCAGAGGTGGCCGACGTTCACGCCGGCCACCGCCCGGTTCTGGTTCATGAGCGAGATGGGGTTGAAGAGCGGCACCTGGACCATCTGCCGCGCGATGCGCAGGTAGCTGCGCGCCCCCTCGCCGGACAGGTTCGCGAAGCCGTAGCAGACGAGCCGGCCGGCGTCGCGCAGCAGGGCGTAGCCCTTCCTGGTGTCGGCGCCGCCGAGCGGGTCGAGCACCACGTCCACCCCCTCCCCTCCGGTGACGCGGCGCACCTCGGCGGACCAGTCGGCGGTGCGATAGTCGATGGGATAGGCGCAGCCCTCCTCGCGCAGGATGGCGTGCTTCGACTCCGAGGCGGTGCCGAAGGTGATCACCCCCTCGACCGTGCGGCAGAGCTGCAGCACCGCGATGCCCACTCCGCCCGCCGCCATGTGCACCAGCACCCGGTCGCCCGGGCGGATGGCCGCCACCCGGAAGAGCATGTGGTAGGCGGTGAGGTAGTTCACCGGGATGGCGGCCGCCTCCTCGAAGGCCATCGATTCGGGGATGGGAATGGCCTGCGCCGCGGGAACGCAGACCACGTCGGCGTGCCCGCCGAAGCGCACCATCGCCATCACTCGCGTGCCGGGTGCCGGTCCCGACGCGCCGGGGCCGAGCGCGTCGACCACCCCGCCCACCTCGTAGCCCAGCACGGCCGGGAGCTTGGGGGCGTCGGGGTAGAGTCCCTGCCGCGCCATCACCTCGGCGAAGTTGAGCCCGGCCGCCCGCACCCGCACCCGCACCTCGCCGGCGGCCGGCAAGGGGTCCGGTCCCTCGCGCACCTCCAGCACCTCGGGCCCGCCGGAGCGGGTGATCCAGACGGCTCTCATGGACGGCCTCCCTCCTGCTTCCAATACTCCGCCGGCGCCCGGCCGGGGAGCGGACAGATGGGCCCGCGCCGCCGCGAGCTAGAACCGCCCGTGCTTCAGCAGGTCCCGCTTCGACACGCTCCCCAGCAGGCGGTGGTGGCCGTCCACCACCGGCAGCCGCTCGAGGTCGCTCTCGGCGAAGCGCGCGGCCACCTGCGTCAGCCGCATCTCCGGCGTGAGCGGGCGGACCGTGCGATCCATCACGTCGGCGGCGACGATCATCGACAGGTTGGCCTCCTCGCTGATGGTGCCCTTGAGCGCCTCGAGCTCGATGACCCCCAGGTACTCGCCGTCCGGGCCGGTGACGTAGAGGTCCTGGCCCGGCGGGAGCGCCAGGAGCTTCACCATCACCTGCTGGAAGGGGACCCCCGGGCCGACCCGCTCCGCGAGCCCGGTCACCAACCCGGACACCGGCGTCACCTGCAGCCAGTCCGGCCGCGGCAGCTCCGGCAGCTTCACGCCGCGGCGCCGCAAGGGCGCGGTGTAGAGCGAGTCGGGCTCCAGCGCGCGGCTGATGCCGGCAGCCACCGCCGCGGAGAGCATGAGCGGCAGGATCACCCCGTAGTCGCCGGTCAGCTCGAAGATGATGAGCACCGAGGAGACCGCGGCGTGGGTGGTGCCGGCCAGCACGCCGGCCATGCCGATGAGCACCAGCGCCCCCGAGGGCGGGCCGCTGTGGAACACGAGCTGCGTGAGCTCGCCGAGCGCGCCGCCGATCAGCCCGCCGAAGAAGAGCGAGGGCGTGAAGAGCCCGCCGGGCACCCCCGCGCCGGCGCAGACGGCGGTGGCGGCGAGCTTGAGCACCGGCAGGAACAGGAGCAGCGACAGCGGCACGTTGCCGAGCAGGGCGGCGTTGACGGTGTCGTAGCCGTTGCCGAGGACCTGCGGGAAGCGCAGGGACGCGGCCCCGACCAGCGCCAGCCCCAGCGGCGGCAGCCAGCGGGTGAGCTGCTTCGGGAGCTGGTAGACCTTCACCTCCACCCAGCCCATCACCTTGACGTAGACCACCGAGGCGAGGCCGAGGATGGGGGCGTAGGCCAGCCCCAGCAGCACCTCCGACGGGCGCATCAGCGCGTACTCCGGGATGACGTACCCCGGGTGTCCGCGCGTGAGCACGCGCGAGAGGATGGTGGCCACGACGCAGCTCACCACGATGGGCCCGAGCAGCTCGAGCGCGAAGCTCCCGAGCAGCACCTCGAGCCCGAAGAGCGCGCCGCCGATGGGAACGTCGTAGGCGGCGGCGATCCCGGAGGCCGCGCCGCAGGCGACGAGGAGCCGCGCCTGCCGCCGCGTCACGTGGAGCCGCTCGGCGAGCCAGGAGCCGCTCGCGGCGCCGGTGGAGACGAGCGCGCCCTCGCGCCCCAGGGAGGCCCCCATGGCCACCGCGACGATCGAGAGCAGCCCGCGCAGGAGGGTGCGCCCGAGCGCGAGCTTCCCGCGGTGCACCCAGATGGCCTCGAGGATGCCGGCCGTGCCGTGCCCGCCGAGCGGGCGGTGGGTGAAGAACGACACCCCGGTGATGAGCAGGCCGGCGAGCGCCGGGACGAGCACCCGCCTGAGCGGGCTGGCGGCCTCCACGCCGCCGAGGAAGGTGTCGCTCTGCGGCCAGGCGAGCTGCTTCACCACCTCCAGCATCCAGAGGAGGGCCGCCGAGCCGAGCCCGGCGACCGCGCCGGTGACCACCACCAGCAGCCAGAAGCGCTGGGCGACCAGCGGCAGCTGCCGCAGGAAGTCCCGGAAGGTGCGATAGAAGACCGGGCGCGGCAGGGTCTCGCGCGCCACGTCGGGATCGGCTGGCCGGGAGGGCCGATGTGCGCGCCGCGCCAAGGCTCCGACCTGCAAGGTAGGGACGGGCCCGCACGCATGCCCCTGCCCCCGCGCGCGCTGCGGCCCGGCCAGGCAGGGCGCGGCCTTCAGGCCCCGCGGCGTCCTTCAGGCCCCGCGGCGTCCTTCAGGCTCCGGCGCCCTTCAGGCTCCAGCGGCGGTGGCGCCGCGGCTGGCGCCCCGCCGGGTCACCGCCACCATCGCGAGCAGCACCGCGATCCCGGCGAAGGTGAGGAGCGCGTCGACGATGAGCGCCCCGCGCGCCCCGAGGCCGCGCAGCTCCGAACCCCAGCCGTCGAGCGCGGTGACGTAGCTGCTGGCGACGTTGGCGATGGCGATGAAGAGCGTGTACTTGGTGGCCGCCGCCGCGCTGTGGCCCACCATCTCGAGGATGAACGCGGCCAAGGTGGCGAAGGCCACGCCGTTGGCGAAGCAGTAGGCGAGCGTGCCCCAGGCGTAGGTGAGCGGGGTCATCGGCGCGACCAGCATCGCCACCGCCGAGAGCGCGGTGATGCCGCCCGAGAAGGCGTAGGCGAGGCGCCGGTTCATGTGGTCGGCGAGGTAGCCGCCCGCGAGCGATCCGACCGCCCCCACCAGGCCGCCGCCGAGGCCGTTGACCGCCGCCACCACCTGCTCCGAGGCGCCGTAGTCGAGGGCCATGGCCGAGAAGAGGTTGGTGAGCGCGCCCGCGCCGACCGGCAGCGCGCAGATGACGAGCCCGGTCCAGCCCTCGCGGCTGCGGACCGTGCCCCACAGGTCCGCCAGGATGACGCGCAGTCGCACCCAGAGCGCCCGCGAGAGGCTCCCCGCCTCCTCCACCGCCGCGTCGCGCAGGTGCGGCTCGACGATGAGCAGGGCCGCGAGCGCGCTGGCCGCGCAGACGGCGGCCATCGCCGCGCCGGCGGCCGGCGCCGAGACGCGCGAGGCCACCAGCAGCGCCAGCGCGCCGAGCAGGCCCGTGCCGCCCACGTTCCCGGCCATGCGCCAGCCGCCGGCCTTGCCCTTGTCCTCGAACCGGGTGGTGGCGGCCATCAGCCCGTCGGCGGCCACGCAGGCGGTGGTGGAGGCTACCTGGGCCGCGGTGGCGACCGCGGTGAACAGGCCGAGGTGGTGGGCGAGATCCGGCACCAGCGCCAGCGCGCCCAGCAGCACGGCGCTGAGGAGCGCCATGGCCACGAACCAGACCTTGCGCCAGGAGCCGATGTCCACCAGCGGCGCCCAGAGGAACTTCACCGCGTGCGGCGTCATGGCGGTGGCCGAGATGGCGCCGATGGTCGCCAGCGACACCCCCTGGCTCTTGAGCCAGAAGGGCGCGGCGATGGTCACGTAGCCGACCGCCGCGGCGAAGGGCAGGATGGTGACGGCGAAGACCGCGGGCGGCGTGGGCCGGACGGAGGCGTGGGTCACGCCACCGTCTCTAGCACGCGGCGCGCCGCAGGTCCGCTCCTCACCGGCCCCAGGCGGCGAGCCACCGGCCGATGGGCGCCTGGGTGCGCTCGCGCAGCTCGACGTCCTGCCGCATGCGCTCCAGCGTCTGCGCCGCCGCCTGCCGGGCCGCCTCGACGGGATGGACCGAGAGCAGCGTGGTCGCCTCGTCGAGGTGACGGCGCTCGGGCAGCTGCCCCATGGCCTCGATCACCCGTCGCAGCAGCATGGGGGCGCCGGCGGTGGTGGCCCGCACCTCCTCGAAGCGCGCCTGCAGCTCAACCCAGAAGGCCTCCCGGGCGGAGCGGTTCGCGAGCAGGCTGCCCATGAACGAGGCCAGATCCTGCAGCGGCACGGAGTGGCCGAAGGCCAGCTCCTCACCCCGCCGCGCCAGGGACGGCTCCTCGAACTGGGCCAGGGCGTGCAGGTAGCGCCGCTTGAAGGCCGGATCGGCCTCCGACTGGTAGAGCGCGTGGAAGGAGTCGAAGCGGGCGCGGTCGCCGGCCCTCGCCGACATCACCACCGCCGCCTCGTGCAGGTTCGGCTCCAGCGCCCTGGCGTCGCCCGCCACGAAGCGGTCGAGCCGCGCCACGCCCTCCTCCACCAGCGCCGGCAGCCGGGCCACCAGGCCGAGGGCCCTGACCAGCGCGGTGCGGCGCAGCCGGATCGCGTCCGGCTCGCCGGGCTGGGCATTCCAGCCGATCTCCTCGAAGCGCGGCCCGAAGAGCGCCGCCACGAACGACTGGAAGCGCGGCCGGTCGGAGTCGGCCACCAGCCGGTGCTCGATGGCGGCGAGCCGCCCCACCAGCTCGTCGAGGACGGCGTGGTCCTGCTCTGCCCCGAAGGCGGTGCAGAGGTCGAGGAACAGGCCGATGTCCCGCTCGGCGGCGCGCACCAGCGCCCACTCGTCCGCGATGAGCTGGATCCGCTCGGCGGGCTGGAGCCGCGCCAGGTGGCCGCGCAGGTCGGCGAGCGCGTCGGGGTCGTAGGCCACTCGGTAGAAGCCGGTCGCCCCGCCGTTGGCGCAGGCCCAGCGCACCTCGCCCTCGGCCGGGAGCGAAATCTCCGCGGAGCGCTCGTGCAGGAGGAAGCGGTGCTCCTTCACCCCGGCGGCGTCCTCGAAGCGGACCACCAGCGGCACCGGCCAGCGCCCTGGGCCGGCCTCGCCCGGCGCCGAGAAGAAGCGGCGCTGCTCCACGTGGAGCTGGCCGCCGCGCCGGCGCACCGACAC
Source organism: Anaeromyxobacteraceae bacterium (assembly GCA_035656915.1). Lineage (GTDB taxonomy): Bacteria > Myxococcota > Myxococcia > Myxococcales > Anaeromyxobacteraceae > Anaeromyxobacter_B. The sequence continues at coordinate 96,377 of DASRRJ010000013.1, read as the reverse complement.
GAGCGGGTGGCCCGGCTGGCGGATCCAGTCGTTGGCGAGCTCCACCACCGGCTGCCGCGAGGCCTCGGCGAGGGCGCTCCAGAGGTCGTCGGCGACCGCGTTGGCCTTGCCGTGCTTGCGCATGTAAGCGCGGATGCCCTCGCGGAAGTGCTCCTCGCCGAGGTAGCCCTCAATCATGCGGAGCACCGCCCCGCCCTTCTCGTAGGTGATGACGTCGAAGCTCTCGGTGGCCTCGGCGGCGTTCTTCACGTAGGCGTGGATGGGGTGGGTGGAGCGCAGCGCGTCGAGGTGCAGGGCCGCCGCCTTGGCGGTGTCGAACTCGAGCCAGACCCGCCAGCCCGGCATCCAGGCGTCGACCACCTTGAAGGCCATCCAGGTGGCGAAGGCCTCGTTGAGCCAGAGGTCGTCCCACCACTGCATGGTGACCCAGTTGCCGAACCACATGTGCGCCAGCTCGTGGGTGACCACCTCCGCCACCCGCTTCTTCTGCGCCAGCGAGGCGGTGGTCGGGTCGAGCAGCAGCGCCACCTCTCGGAAGGTGACGAGCCCGGCGTTCTCCATCGCGCCCGCCTCGAAGTCCGGCACGGCCACCTGGTCGAGCTTGCCGAAGGCGTACGGCAGCCCGAAGTAGTCCTCGAGCCGCGGCAGCACCTCGACCGCCACCTCCTGGCCGAAGGTGGTGAGCTTCGTCTTCTCCGGGACCGCCCAGGTGCGCACCGGCACGCCGCGCACCTTCAGCGGCTCGGCGGCGGAGAGCTTTCCGGTGCACAGGGCCACGAGGTATGAGGAGAGCGGCGGCGTCTCGGCGAACTCCACCCGCCGGCGGCCGCCCTCCACCTTCTCGGCGACCACCGGGCCGTTGCCGAGCGCCAGCGCCCCTTCCGGCACGTCGACCGAGACCGCCCAGACCGCCTTGAAGGCCGGCTCGTCGAAGCAGGGGAAGACCCGGCGGGCGTCGGCCGCCTCGAACTGGGTCACGGCGACCGGCCCCGCGTGATACAGCCCCCGCAGCCCCTCGCACATCTTCCCGCGCCAGGAGAGGTCGAGGATGGCCTTGCCGGCCGGAACGGGGTCGGAGAACCGGAGGAGGAGCGTCTCGCTCGCCGCGATGGGATCCACCCGGGACGCGACGAATTCCCTGCCTGCCGCGCGGCAGACCGCGCTCGAGACGTGGAGGTCCACCCCGTGCAGGGCGAGCTCTCGAACCGGCTCCGCCAGGGAAAGCTCGATCGTCTCCTGTCCCTCGAACTTCTTCCCGTCGAGGTCGATGGAGAGGTGAGCCCGATACCGCGTGGGGCGGACGGCGATGGGAAGGCGGAAGTCCCGATCGGAGGTGGGGTGGACCATGCACCCTGTGTTTACCGGGTTCAGCCGGCGCGCACCACAACGGTGGAGCCCTGCTGCCCCTTGAGGACCTCCACGCGTGCGGGGATGCGCCTCTTCAGCTCCTCCACGTGGGAGATGATTCCCACCATGCGCCGCGCGACACGCAGCTCGTCGAGGGCCTGGAGCGCCTGCTCCAGCGTCTCTTCGTCGAGCGAGCCGAAGCCCTCGTCCACGAAGAGCGCGTCGAGCCGTCGTCCCCCGCTGCGGGCCAGCACCACGTCCGAGAGCCCGAGGGCGAGCGAGAGGCTGGCGAGGAAGGTCTCGCCACCCGAGAGCGCCCCGACCGCCCGGTCGTGACCGGTCCAGCCGTCCTCGACCAGCAGCGACAGGCCGGCGGCGGCGTTGGCGCGAGACTTGGCGCTGTCGTGCCGGAGCCGGTAGCGCCCCCGCGACATCACGAGGAGCCTCCTGCTGGCAGCCTCCGCCACCTCCTCCATGCGCGCCGCCAGGACGTAGCGCTGCAGGCTCAGGTTGAGGCTCTCCTTGCTGTTCACCCTGCCGGCGACCACCTCGACGAGCCGCTGCACCGTGGCGAGCCGCGCCTCCAGGCTGGCCCGCTCGCCGTCCAGCTCGGCGATCCGCGCCGCCCGCTCGGCGAGCATCTTCTCCTCGGCCTCGAGCCGGCTCCGGAGCGCCGTCGCCTCCTGGAGGGCAGCCTTGCTCGCCTCGCGGCTGGCCTGCAGGGCCGCGAGCTCGGGCGCCGCCTTCCCCTCGAGCTCGCGCCGCACGTCGGCCAGGGCCGCCGCCGCCGCGGCAGCCCCTTCCCGCCGCTCACGGATCGAGCGCCCCAGCTCCTCCCGGGCCGCCGCTCCCAGCGCCGCCGCGGCCACCTCCTCCGGCCGGGCGAAGCCGGCCGCGCGGCAGGCCTCGCTCGCCGAGCTCGCTGCCGCGTCCGCCTTCCGCTGTGCTTCGCCCTGCTCCTGGGCGGCGGCATGGAGCAGTGCGTCGGCGCTCGCCTCCGCGGCGGTCGCCGCGCGCTCGCGCTCGGCCGCCCTCGCGGCGGCCTCCTCCAGCTGACCGAGCCGCGCGCGCGCGGCGGCGAGCGCCGGGCGCGGGTCGGCCTCTCCGGCCACCTGCGACGCGAGGAGGTCGCGCTCCGAGCTCCGGGCTGCGAGCCCGGCCCCGGCCTGCGCCGCACGCCGCTCCGCTTCCTCGAGCGCGAGCCGGAATTGCCCGAGCTGCTTCTCCAGCCGTTCCCTCCCCTTCTCGGCGGCGGCGAGCTCCGCACCGGCGCTCCTGGCCACCGCCACGGCCCGCTCGGCCAGGCCGAGCTCGCGCTCCAGGGCGGCGGCCTCGCGCTGCTCGGTCACTCCCGCGAGGCGCGCCGACGCCTCCTCGCGCTGCGCCTCGGCGCCGCTCGCCGCGGCCAGCGCCTCGGCGGCGCGCCGCTCGAGCTGAACGGCCACCTGGTCGGCCTCCTCGACCGCTTCCTTCGATACCGCCAGCTCGCCTCGAGCCGGCGCCGGGTGGTCGAGCGCGCCGCACACAGGACAGGGAACGCCGGGAACGAGCTTCTTCGCGAACCAGCCGGCCATGCCCGACTCGCGCCCGGCCAGGAGCTCCCGGTGGCGCTCCCGCGCGCGCAGTGCTGCCTGCCCGGCGTCCTCCGCCGCACCGCGGGCCCGCGTCGTCTTCCGCTCCCGCTCCGAGAGCGCCTGCCGCTGGCCGTCCCGCTCCTGCGCCGCCTGAAGCGCCGCCTTCGCCGCCGCGACCGCCGCGACGCGCTCGGCGAGGCCGTCGGCCGCCGGCCGCAGCTCCGCCATGCGCCGCCCCGCCTCCTCGATCCGCCGCGCGGCGTCGTCGAGCTGCTGGCGCTGGCGCGCGGCCTCGCCGGAGCGAGCCTCGGCCTCCCGCGACGCCTCCTCGGCCGCCGCGCAGGCGGAGAGCCACCTCTCGTGCGCCGGGACCGCCAGCTCCAACCTCGCCACGCTGGCCCGCAGCTCCTCGCGCTCCGGCCCTCGGGCCGCCTCGCGCGCCGCGCCTTCCCGGGCCGCCGCGAGCGTCCGCGCCGCGCCGTCCACGGTCTCCTCTGCGCGAGCCCGTGCCTGCCGCCGCTCGAGGAGGGCCTTGGCGACCTGCATCGCCGCCTCCACCACCGGCCGCGCCCCCTCCGCCCGCATCGCCGCCGCGAGCCGCTCCTCGTCCTGCTCCAGCGCCGAGCGCCCGGCCTCGGCCCGCGCCGCCTCGCCCTGGGCCGCCTCCAGTGCCCGGAAGCGCGCCGCGAGCGCGAGCCCCTCGGCGAGGCCCCGCTCCCGCTCCGCGTCCTCGGCCGAGCGCCGCTGCTCCTCGGCCGCGGCGACGGCCCGCTCCTCGCCGCAGACCTCGGCGCGCGCCGCGAGCTCCTCCGGCTGCTGGTCGCCCAGCTTCTCGCGCCGGCGGCTCTCGATGTCGGCGTGCTGCACCCGCAGCGCCTTGAGCCGGCCTTCGAGCAGCCGCTCCACCTCGGCGTAGATGCCGGTGCCGAAGAGCTTCCCGAGCAGCGCCTCCCGCTCGCGCGAGTCGGCCACCAGGAACTTCTTGAACTCGCCCTGGGGGAGCAGCACCACCTGGGTGAACTGCTCGGCGGTGAACCCGAGCAGCTCCTCCACGGCCTCGGTGACCCGCCCCGACCTGGAGGCCAGCACCTTCCCGTCGCCCTCGCGCCAGAGCGTGGCGCTGGCGTCCTCCAGGGTCTCGCCGCTCCCGCGCTGCTTGGGGCGGGAGTAAGCGCCGGCGCGCTCCACCCGGTAGCGCTCCGCGCCGAGCGCGAACCGGAAGACCACCCGCGGCGCCTCGCCTGCCGCCGCGAGGTCGCTCTTGAGGCGCGGCTTCTCCCCGCGGCTCCCGGGCACGGTGCCGTAGAGCGCGAAGACGATGGCGTCGAAGAGGGTGGTCTTGCCGGCGCCGGTCGCCCCGTGGATGAGGAACAGGTCGCTCCCGCCCAGGTCGCCGAAGTCGATGCGCTGGGTGGCGACGTACGGGCCGAACGCGGTGACCTCCAGCTCGAGCGGTCTCACGCTTCCCTCCCCGCCCGCGCCACTTCCTCGAAGGCCTCCCGGAAGAGCTCCCGCTCGGCCTCGCCGGGCGGGCCGCCAGTCATGTCGGCGAAGAACCCCTCGAAGAGGCGCAGGTCGTCGCCGCCGGCGGCGGCCAGCCTGGCCGCGAAGCTGCCCTCGACGGCCGCGAGCGCGAGCCCCGCCCGCTGCACCTCGAGGACGCAGGAGAAGCGCTGCCGCAGCTTGCCGATGGCGTCGATGACGTAGCCCTCGTCGGTGAGGGTGGCCTGGACGAGGTCGCCGCGGTGGCGCTCCAGATCGGGGTTGCCGAGGAGCTGCGCCAGCGTCCCTTGCAGCCGCACCACGTCGCGGCGAGGGGTGAGCTGCACCCGCCGCACGCTCGCCTTGCCCGGCGCCAGCTCCACCAGCTCCACCCCCTTCTCCTGGGCCGCCTCACCGAAGGAGTACTTGAGGAGCGACCCGCTGTAGCGGAGCCGCTCGTCGCCGGCGGCCTGGGGCGCGTGCAGGTGGCCGAGCGCCACGTAGTCGAAGCCGCCGAAGGCCTCCGGCGGCACCGCGCCACTGCCGCCCACCGTGAGGGCCCGCTCGCTCTCGCTCTGCGCCGCGCCGTCCACGAAGGCGTGGGCGGCGAGCACCCGCACCCCACCCCTGTCCGCGGCGTCGGCGCGGGCGCGCGCCAGGACGAAGGCCGTCGCCTGGGCATGGCCGCGCAGCCCCTCCTCGCCGCTCTCGGCCCGCACCACCTCCGGGTCCACGTACGGCACCGGGTAGACGAAGCCGGTCACCCCGTCCCCCTGCAGCGCCACCGGCTCGCCGGCGCGCCGGCAACTGCCGCGGACGTGGAGCCCCTGGCGCTCGAGCAGCCGCGAGCCGAACGAGAGCCGCTCGCCGGAGTCGTGGTTGCCAGCCAGCAGGACCACCGGCAGCGCCAGGTCGCCGCGCACCCGGGTGAGGAAGTCGTCGAGGAGCGCCACCGCCTCTGCGGGCGGCACCGCGCGATCGTAGACGTCGCCCGAGATGACGAGGGCGTGGGGGCGCTCGTCCCGGAGCAGCCCGAAGAGCTGGTCGAGGGCGTGGGACTGATCCTCGAGCAGCGACTCCCCGTGCAGCGCGCGGCCCAGGTGCCAGTCGGAGGTGTGGAGGAGCCGGAACGACATCGCGACAGTCTACACGCGGGTCCGACACGGGCTCGTGGGCCGCGCCAGCTGCTCACCACTCCGACGACGCCCTCGCCGCGAAGTATCGGAAGGGAGTAGCCCGGGGCCGGGCCGCGCAGCCCTACAGCGTCTGCGTGGCCGAGGCGACCGCCACCGCCAGCGCCGCGCGGGCCCAGGGGAACCGAGCTTTCACGGCGTCGAAGTCCGGACCCGAGGTGGAGAAGCGCGCGGTCCCCTTGATGAGGAAGCCGGTGCCGGCGCCGCGGAGCCCCTGGACCTCGCGGCTGCCGGCGGTGAGCAGCACCTCGCCGTTGAACGCGACGTTGGTCTCGGTGCGGTGCATGAACCCGGCGGGAATGAGCAGGCGACCGTCGTCGGTGACCTGGACGTAGCTGTTCCAGGTGTTGCTCAGGTGCGGCCCGTCCTTCCCCAGGGTGGCGATCGCCACCACGCCCTCGTGCTTCAGCACCTCCCGCAGCTTCTCCGGAATCATTCGACTCTCCTGTCCTGCGAAGTGGCTCTGCGACGCTGCTCTTCCTCGCCCCCGCGCCGCCCGGAGTCAAGCGCCCGCCTACGGCCCGGGCGGCGCTCGTGCTAGATCTCCCGCTCGCACCCACTGCTTCGCGAGGCCACCGCCATGTCCGACACCACCGCCAAGCCCCTCGTCGCCGCCAACGAGAGCTCGGATCGGCCCGCCGACGGCCCGGCCACTCCCAGGGCCCACCGCTGGCGCTTCCACCGCGTCGGCGGCCTCGACCAGGTGGCCCTCGACACCGGCGCCGACCTCGCCAACCTCGAGTCGCTCGACCCCAAGCTCTGGGTCGCCCTCTCCTGTCCCACCAAGGGGCTCGAGCTCGACGCGCGCACCCTCGAGCTGCTCGACACCGACAAGGACGGCCGCGTGCGCGTGCCGGAGATCCTGGCCGCGCTGCGCTGGTGCGCGCCCCGGCTCGAGGGCCTCGGGGCGCTCGTCGCGGGCGCCGAGGCCCTGCCGCTCGCCGCCCTCGCGACCGGCACGCCCGAGGGCCGCGCGCTCCTCGGCGGCGCCCGCCAGATCCTGGAGAGCCTCGGCAAGCCCGACGCCGCGGAGCTCTCCCCGTCCGACGTGGCCGACACCAGCAAGGTCTTCGAGAAGACGCTCTTCAACGGCGACGGGATCGTGCCGCCCGAGGCGGCTGAGGAGCCAGAGCTCCGACTGCTCGTCACCGACGCCGTCGACTGCGTCGGCGCGGTCGCGGACCGGAGCGGCAAGCCGGGCCTCGACCAGGCGCACCTCGACCTCTTCTTCGACGAGCTGCGCAAGTTCGTCGACTGGTGGTCCGACGGGAACACCGCCGAGGGCGCCATGCCGCTCGGCGCCGCCACCCCCGCCGCCTGGGAGGCGGTGCGCGCGGTGCGCGCCCGCGTGGACGACTACTTCGCGCGCTGCCAGCTCGCCGCCCTCGATCCGAAGGGCGCCGCGGCCCTGAACCGGGCCGAGGCCGAGTGGGCGGCGCTCGCGGCCAAGGACCTGGCCGTCGCCGGAGCGGACGTGGCCGCCTTTCCGCTGGCGCGGGTGGAGCCCGGGCGCGCGCTGCCGCTGCTGGAGGGCGTGAACCCGGCCTGGGCCGGCGCGCTCGCCGCGCTCCACCGCGACGCGGTGACGCCGCTCCTCGGGGCCGGGGTGCGCGAGCTCACGCTCGAGGCCTGGCGCGGGATCGAGGCCGACCTGGCCGCCCACGCCGCGTGGCAGGGGCGCAAGGCCGGCGCGGCGGTGGAGAAGCTCGGGCTCTTGCGCGCCCAAGCGCTCCTCGGCGGCACCGGCAAGGCCGCCGTCGAGGCGCTCCTCGACCGGGATCGGGCGCTCGAGGCCGAGGCGGCCGCGGTCGGCGACGTGGTCCGCATGGTCCACTACCACCGCGACCTGCACCGGCTGCTGCGGAACTTCGTCGCCTTCGCCGACTTCTACGACGTGCACGCCCGGGCGGTCTTCCAGGCCGGCACCCTGTTCCTCGACGGCCGCAGCTGCGACCTCTGCGTGCGGGTGGACGACCCGGTGGCGCACGCCGGCCTGGCCTCGCTCTCGCGCATGTACATCGCCTACTGCGAGTGCCGCCGGCCGGGCGGCGAGCAGATGAAGGTCGCCGCCTGCTTCACGCAGGGCGACTCCGACTACCTGATGGTCGGCCGCAACGGCGTCTTCTTCGACCGCAAGGGACGGGACTGGGACGCGACCATCGTCAAGATCGTCGACAACCCCATCTCCATCCAGCAGGCGTTCTTCGCCCCCTACAAGAAGGCGCTCAAGCTCATCGAGGAGCAGGTGCACCGCTTCGCCGCCTCCAAGGCGAAGGCCGCCGACGACCGGGTCGCCAACGGCATCGGCAAGGCCGCCGACGCGGCGACGGGCGGAAAGCCCCCCGCGCCGGAGCCCGTGGACGTTGGGAAGATGGTCGGCATCGTCGCCGCCCTGGGCGTCGGCATCGGTGCCATCGGCGCCCTCTTCGGCGGCTTCGTCTCCGGCTTCATGAACCTCCAGCCGTGGTGGACGAAGCTCGTCGCCATCGCCGGCGTGGTGCTCGTCATCTCCGGGCCCTCCATGCTCATCGCCTGGCTCAAGCTGCGCCAGCGCACGCTCGGGCCGGTGCTCGACGCCAATGGCTGGGCCATCAACGGCCGGGTGAAGGTGAACATCCCGCTCGGCACCGCGCTCACCAGCCGCGCGGCGCTCCCGGCCGGCGCGTTCCGCTCGCTGGAGGATCCCTACGAGGACCGGAAGGCGCGCCGGAGTCGCAGGCTCCTCTGGCTCGCGGCGGCGGCCGTCGTCCTCCTGCTGGCGGCGGCACGCCTGACGCACCGCTGGCCGTTCGGCAGCATCCCGCCCTGGCGGTGAGGGCACGGGAGCGGTTCGCGGTGCGGTGGCTGCCGCGCGAACGCCCTCGTCTGGCGCGTCAGGACCGAGCCGGCGACGCGGATCGCCTGTGCGCCCTCTACACTGTCTGATAAGCTCACCCGATTCGTCGGCGCGAGGCGCGGCGGCTTCGCGCAGGAGGAGCGCATTGGAGGAGGAGCGGCGGACGAGAGTGCTGGTCGTGGACGACGACGCGCCGAACGTGCGAACGTTCCTCAGGGTCTTCCGCGAGCTGTACGACGTGAGGACCGCGCTCTCCGGAGCCGAGGCGCTCGAGCTCCTTCGCAGCTGTCCCGTGGACGTCGCCCTCGTCGACTATTCGATGCCGGCGATGAACGGCCTCGAGATCCTGCGCGAGCTCGAGCGGTCCTTTCCGAAGGTCGTGCGGGTGCTCCTTACCGGGTACGGCGACCACCCGGACATCCTCGCCGCGCAGCGGGCGGGGCTCGTGACCGTGCTCTCGAAGCCCTGGGACCGCGACGAGGTCGAGCGCACGGTCGAGCAGCTGCTCGCCGCGCGGGACGCGAGGGGGTGAACGGGTGCCGGCCTGCGTCGATCCCCCGGGCGCCTGGGTCGCCGAGTGTCTTGAGCGGGAGCGACGGGAGGGGATCGCCGCCGCGCTCTGCGCCGGGCTGCTGATCCCGGCCTGGGTGCCGCTCGACATGTTGATGGAGCCGGCGCGGGCGCGGCAGTTCGCCGTTCTCCGGCTCGTGGGGGCGGCGTTCTCGGTCGCAGCCTTCGCGTCCCTGCGGCGCGCGCGCACGCGCGCGGCCGTCCGCGCGACGAACGCGGCCCACTTCGTCATGACCGGGCTCTGCGTCGCGGTCATGTTGCCGCAGGTCGAGCACTTCCAGGCGTACGTGGTCGGCTACTCGCTGTTCCTATGGGGCGCGGGGGCGCTCTTCACCTGGCCGGTGTGGTTGGCGGCCGGAACGGCCCTGGCGCACCTCTCGTTGCTCTCGCTGTTGATCCTCGCGGCTCCGGCCCGCCCTCACCTGGACGACCTCCTGAGCGGCGGGTTCTACCTCGTCACGACCGCCGCCATGGTGCTCGGGTTCGTCGGCGCCCGGCGGCGGACCCTCCGGCGCGCCTTCCAGGCCTCCATGGAGCTCGCGCAGCGCCACCGGGAGCTCGTGACCGCGCTCGAGAGCCTCCGGGACACCCAGGCCCGGCTGGTCGCGTCGGAGAAGCAGTCCGCGCTGGGCCGGCTGCTTGCGGGGCTCTCGCACGAGATCAACAATCCGGTGAACGTGCTCCAGAACAACCTCGATCCCGTCCGCGAACACGTCGGGGCGCTCGTCGAGCTCGCCCGGCACGTGGAGGGCGCCCGGCCCGGGGAGCTCCCGGCGCTACAGGCCCGCTGCCGCGAGCTCGATCTCGCCTTCGTCGCCGAGGACCTGGCCGACGCGACCGGGATCATGCGCAGCGCGGTCGAGCGAATCCGTCAGGTGCACCGGGACCTGCGCGCGTTCATTCGGGGAGGTGAGCCGGAATCGGTCGTGTCCGACCTGAACGAGGGGCTCCAGGCGACGCTCGCGCTCATCGGCCGGCGGCTGCCGGCCGGGATCCGCATCGACGCCGACCTCGGGCGGCTGCGGCCGGTCCGGATGCAGCCGGGCCAGCTCAATCAGGTCTGGCACAACCTCGTGCAGAACGCCGTGGACGCCGTCGGAGCCGGCGGGGTGATCACGGTCCGCTCCCGCGAGATCGGCAGCGAGGTCGAGGTGTCGGTCGCCGACACCGGCCCGGGCGTCCCGGCCGAGGTGCTGCCGCGGCTCTTCGAGCCCTTCTTCACCACCAAGGGCGTCGGCGTAGGCACCGGGCTCGGGCTCGCGACCTGCTACCAGATCGTCGAGCGGCACGCGGGGAGGATCGCCGTGGACCCGACCTGCGAGGCCGGGGCGCGCTTCGTGGTGCGGCTCCCGGCGGCGTGAGCTCCCGTCGAGACCGGAGCGGGCGTCCTACTCCAGCCCGAGCAACTGCACGCTGAAGAGCCGGTCGTCATCGAGCCAGAGCGCCTCCTGCCGCAGGCCGGCCCGGGCGGCGAGGTCCATGAACTCGCCGGGCCCGTACTTGTAGGAGCTCTCGGTGTGGATGGTCTCCCCGTCCTCGAAGCGGAAGGTCCGCCCGAGCGCGTGCACCTCCTGGCGCCCCACGCTCACGAGGTGCATCTCGATGCGGCTGCGGACCCGGTCGAAGAAGGCGCGGTGCCGGAAGCGGTCGAGGTGGAAGTTGGCGCCCAGCTCGGCGTTGGCCCGGGTGAGGAGGTTCAGGTTGAAGGCGGCCGTGACCCCGAGCCGGTCGTTGTAGGCCGCCTCGAGCACGCCCGGCTCCTTGCGCAGGTCCACGCCGATGAGGAGCGCGCCCCCCCTTCCCACCTGGGCGGCTATGTGGCGGAGCAGGCCCACCGCCTCCGCGGGGTGAAAGTTGCCGATGGTCGAGCCGGGGAAGTAGACCGCCCGCCGCGCCGGGTGGAGCCCCTCGAGCGGCAGCGGCAGGTCGGCGGTGAAGTCGCCGCACACCGGTCTGATCGGCACCTCGGGGAAGCGCTCCCGCAGCGCCGCCGCCGCCGCGAGGAGCGGTCCGCGCGAGATGTCCACCGGCACGTAGCCGGCCGGCCGCTCGAGGTGGCGCAGCAGCACCCGGGTCTTGAGCGAGGAGCCGGAGCCGTACTCGATGACCAGGCAGCGCGGCCCCAGCCGCGCGGCCATCTCGCCGGCCCGCTCCTCCATGATGTCGAGCTCGGTGCGGGTCGGGTAGTACTCGGGCAGCTCGCAGATGAGGTCGAAGAGGCGCGAGCCGCGCTCGTCGTAGAAGTACTTGGCCGGGAGCTCCTTGCGCGCCCGGGAGAGGCCGGCCACGAAGTCGGCGGCGAAGCCCGGCGAGAGGTCGGAGAACGGCGCGACGAGCTCGGTGGCGATCATCGGAGGTCCTTGGCGAGACGCACGCCGGTGAACTGCCAGCGGGCGTCGGGGTAGAAGAAGTTGCGGTAGGTGGCCCGGAGGTGAGTCGCCGGGGTGACGCAGGAGCCGCCGCGCAGGACGAGCTGGCTCACCATGAACTTGCCGTTGTACTCGCCGAGCGCGCCGGGCGCGGGGGCGAACCCGGGATACGGGGCGTAGGCGCTCCGGGTCCACTCCCAGACGTCGCCGAAGAGCTGCGCCAGGCCCGCCGCCGGCGGCGCGACGGTGGGGTGGAAGCGGCCGCTCTCGGCCAGGTTGCCCGCCACCGGCGCCTCCCGCGCGGCCACCTCCCACTCCTCCTCGGTGGGCAGCCTCGCCCCCGAGAAGCGGGCGAAGGCGTCGGCCTCGTAAAAGGAGAGGTGCGCAGCCGGGGCGGCGAGGTCGAGCGGCCGCAGCCCGCCCAGGGTGAACTCGGCGAAGCCGCCCCCGTCGCGCTCCCAGTAGAGCGGCGCCTCCCAGCCGCGCGCCTTCACCGCCGCGAAGCCGTCGGAGAGCCACAGCTCCGGGCGCCGGTAGCCCCCCTCCTCCACGAAGGCGAGGAGCTCGCCGTTGGTGGCGGGGCGGGAGGCGAGCGCGAAGGGCTCGAGCCAGGCGCGGTGGCGCGGCCGCTCGTTGTCGAAGGCGAACCCCTGCCCGGCGTCCCCGATCTCCGCCACCCCGCCCGGCAGCTCCCGGAACGCGAGCAGGGGCGCGGCCGCGCCGCCGGCCAGCGGGAGGTCCTCCCGCCAGGCCGGCCGGAGTGGGTTCTGGGAGAGGGCGTGCTTCACGTCGGTGAGGACGAGCTCCTGGTGCTGCTGCTCGTGGTGCAGCCCGAGCTCCACCACCGCCCGCACCGCCGCGCCGCGCCCGCCCGACAGCAGCTCCCCCATCCGCTCGTCCACAAAGGCGCGGTAGGCGAGCACCTCGGCGAGCGAGGGCCGGGTCAGGAGGCCGCGGCGGGGGCGCTCGTGCCTCGGCCCCACCGCCTCGTAGTAGGAGTTGAAGAGGTAGCCGTAGCGCGGGTGGAAGCGGCGGTATCGGGCGTCCGCGCGCGCGAGGACGAACTCCTCGAAGAACCAGGTGGTGTGCGCGAGGTGCCACTTGACCGGGCTCGCGTCCGGCATCGACTGCACCTGCTGGTCCTCCGCGCTGAGCGGCGAGGCGAGCGACTCGGTGGCGCCGCGCACCGCCCGGAAGCGCTCCAGCAGGGGCGAGGCGCCTGCCTCCCCGGGCTCGGCGCGTTCACCTGGACCTGTCTGGGCCGCGGTCGAGTCCACCATCCGGCAAGCTGCGGTCCCACGGAACGAGGAGCAACCTCCCGAGGGCGGTCCCCCCCGGGTGGAGTCCCGCGAGCGGCCCTCGACGATTCCCGATAGACCCCGAAGAACGAGCCATGACCCCCTCCACGCAGCGCCCCACCCTGGTCACCGGCGCGACCGGCTACGTCGGCGGCCGACTCGTGCCCCGGCTCCTCGCCCAGGGCGAGCGGGTGCGGGTGCTGGCTCGCGAGCCGGCCCGGCTCGCCGGCCGGCCGTGGGCCGGGGAGGTGGAGGTGGTCTCGGGCGACGTGCTGAACGCGGAGACCCTCCCCGCGGCGCTGCGCGAGGTCCGGGTGGCCTACTACCTCGTGCACAGCATGTCGGGCCACCGGCGCTTCCAGGAGCGGGACCTCGCCGCGGCCTCCAACTTCGGCGCCGCCGCCCGGGCGGCCGGGGTGGAGCGGATCATCTACCTCGGCGGGCTCGGCGAAGGGCCCGCCCTGTCGCCCCACCTCCGCTCCCGCCAGGCGACCGGCGAGGCGCTGCGCAGGGCCGGCGTACCGGTCACCGAGCTGCGGGCCGGGATCGTGGTCGGTGCGGGCTCGATCTCCTTCGAGATGATGCGCTACCTGACCGAGCGGCTCCCGGTGATGGTCTGCCCGCGCTGGGTCTACCGGCGCATCCAGCCCATCGCCATCCGCGACGTGCTCTCCTACCTCCTCGCCGCCCTCGCCCGTCCCGAGTCGGCCGGCGCCACGGTGGAGGTGGGCGGCGCCGACGTCCTCACCTACCGCGACCTGATGCTCGGCTACGCCCGCCTGCGCGGCCTGAAGCGCGTCCTCCTGCCGGTCCCGGTCCTCACTCCGGCGCTCTCGTCGCGCTGGGTCCACGTCGTCACCCCCATCCCGGCCAGCGTGGCGCGGCCGCTGCTGGAGGGGCTGCGCGCCGACGTGGTGGTGCGCGACGACTCGGCCCGACGGCTCTTCCCGGAGGTCGAGCCGATGGGCTACGAGGCGGCGCTCCGGCTGGCGCTCGACAAGCTCGACCGAGGCGAGACCGAGACCAGCTGGAGCGACCCGCTCGTCTCCTCGCAGGGCGACATCCCGCCGGTCCAGCTCACCACCGACCGCGGGCTGGTGCTGGAGCGGCGACAGCTCAAGGTGGCGGCGCCGCGGGCAGCGGTCTTCCGGGCCTTCACCGGGCTGGGCGGCGCGCGGGGCTGGCTCTACGCCGACTGGGCCTGGAAGCTGCGTGGCGCCCTCGACCGGCTGCTCGGGGGCGTCGGCTTCCGGCGCGGACGGCGCCACCCCGACGCCCTCCGCCCCGGCGACGCGCTCGACTTCTGGCGGGTGGAGGCGGTGGAGCCGGATCGGCTGCTCCGGCTCCGGGCGGAGATGAAGATGCCGGGACGGGCCTGGCTCCAGTTCGAGGCCAACCCCATCGCCGGCGGCGAGGTGCTCCTCACGCAGACCGCCTTCTTCGCGCCGCGCGGGCTCGCGGGCTTCCTCTACTGGTACGCGCTCTACCCGATCCACGGGCTCATCTTCTCCAACCTTGTGAGGCGGGTGGGCGCGCGGGCGGAGGCCCTGGCCGCCGGGGAGCCGGGGTGAAGCGCCGCGAGCGCGCGGGGGCGCCGCCCTCGGGGGCGCCGCGCGTCAGGGCCGCCAACGACCGCCCGGTGCGGCGCGAGGGCGCATTCGTCCTCTACTGGATGATCGCGGCGCGCCGGCCCGCCTGGAGCCACGCCCTCGACCGGGCGGTCGCGTGGGCGCGCGAGCTCCGGCGGCCGCTGCTGGTGCTGGAGCCGCTCCGCGCCGGCTATCCACACGCGAGCGACCGGCTCCACCGCTTCGTGATGGACGGCATGGCGGCCAACGCCCGCGCCTTCGCCGCGGCGGGGGTCGCCTACCTTCCCTACCTCGAGCTCGAGCCCGGCGCCGGCAAGGGGCTCCTCGAGGCGGTCGCGGCTGGGGCGGCGGTGGTGGTGACCGACGACTGGCCGGCCTTCTTCCTGCCGAGGATGGTGGCCGCGGCGGCGGCGCGGCTCCCGGTGCGGCTCGAGGCGGTGGACGGGAACGGGCTCCTGCCGATGCGGGCGGCGCCGCGCCTCTTCCTGAACGCCCAGGGGCTGCGCCGCTTCCTGCAGGCCCACCTCGCGGAGCACCTGCGGAGCCCGCCCTCCGCGGCGCCGCTCGGGGGCGACTTCCCGCGGCGCCTCGCCGTGCCGGAGGAGGCGCTCCGGCGGTGGCCGCTCGCGACCGCGGGCGACCTCGCCCCCGGCTTCGCGCTCCTCGCGCGCCTCCCCATCGACCACGCCGTCCGGCCCGCGCCGCGACAGGGCGGCTGCGAGGCCGGCGCGGCCGCGCTCTCGGCCTTCGTCGCGGGCGGCCTCGCCCGCTACGGCGGCGACCGGAGCCGGCCCGAGGTGGAGATGGGGAGCGGCCTCTCGCCGTACCTCCACTTCGGACACCTCGGCGCGCACCAGGCCTTCGCGGCCGTCGCCGAACACGAAGGCTGGTCGGAGACCCGCCTCTCCTGGGAGGTGACCGGCCAGCGGCTCGGGTGGTGGGGCATGTCGGAGCAAGCGGAGAGCTTCCTCGACGAGCTCGTCACCTGGCGCGAGCTCGGCTTCAACAGGTGCCACCTGCGCAGCGACCATCTCGACTACGACAGCCTCCCCGAGTGGGCTCGGGCCACCCTCGCCGACCACGCCCGCGATCCCCGGCCGCACCTCTACCGGCTCGACGAGCTGGAGGCCGCCGCTACCCACGACCCGGTCTGGAACGCCGCCCAGCGCGAGCTCCTGGGCGATGGGCGCATCCACGGCTACCTGCGCATGCTCTGGGGGAAGAAGATCCTGGAGTGGTCCGCGTCGCCCAGGGAGGCGCTCCGCGCCATGCTCCACCTCAACGACAAGTACGCGCTCGACGGGCGCGACCCCAACTCCGCCTCGGGCATCTTCTGGGTGCTCGGGCGCTACGACCGGCCCTGGGGGCCGGAGCGGAAGATCTACGGGAAGGTCCGCTACATGAGCAGCGAGCGGACGCTCGAGAAGCTGGGCGGGATGCAGGAGTACCTGAAGCGCTGGGGGCCGCCCGAACGTCGTCCTCCCGCGCCGCTCGAGCTCGCCTGAGCCCAGGCGACGACTCGCCCGAGTGGCCGCTCCGCGTCGCTCGCGCTAGGAACGGGACCATGACCTGCAGACTCCTCGCGGCGGCGCTCCTGCTCTCGGCGACGTCGATCGCCCGCCCCGTCCGCGCGGCGACTCCCCCGCCCACCGAGGCCTACGACGCCGAGGGCACCACCTTCGAGTACCCCTACCCCGTCCACTTCTACGACCTCGAGAGCCAGCGCCAGAAGCTCCGCATGGCCTACCTCGACGTCCCCGCGGCCAGCGGCAAGGCCAACGGCCGGGTCGTGCTCCTCCTCCACGGCAAGAACTTCAACGCGAGCGACTGGCAGTCCACCATCGCCTCGCTCACTGGCGCCGGGTTCCGGGTGATCGCCCCGGACCAGCTCGGCTTCGGCAAGTCGAGCAAGCCGCCGGGCTATCAGTTCTCCTTCACCCAGCTGGCGGCCAACACCCGCGCCCTCCTGGCGTCGCTCGGCGTCGATCGCTCGGTGGTGGTGGGCCACTCGATGGGCGGGATGCTCGCCGGCCACTACGCCGTGGACTTCCCCGCCGCCACCGAGAAGCTGGTGCTGGTGAACCCCATCGGCCTCGAGGACTATGCGGCGCTCGTCCCGCCGCGCACGGCGGACGACTGGTACCAGGGCGAGCTGAAGCAGACCCCCGAGTCGGTGCGCGAGTACCAGCGCACCTCCTATTACGCCGGGTCCTGGAAGCCCGAGTACGAGGCCCACACGCGGCTCCTCGCCGGCTGGACCCGCTCGCCCGAGTGGCCCAAGATCGCCTGGGACAACGCGCTCACCTACGACATGATCTTCACCCAGCCGCTCGTGCCCGCGCTGCCACGGATCCGCGTCCCGACCTTGCTCATCATCGGCACCCGCGACCGGACGGCGCTCGGCAAGCCCTTCGCCACCCCCGAGGTGCAGCGCACCATGGGCGACTATGCGAAGCTCGGGAGGCTCACCCAGCAGCGGATCCCGGGAGCGGAGCTGGTCGAGCTCCCGGGCGTCGGCCACGTGCCGCAGGTGGAGGCGTTCCCCGCCTTCGAGCGGGCGCTGCTCGGGTTCCTCCGCTGAGCCGGCCCGCGAGCGGCCGAGGTCCGTACGCGGTATGAACGAACCGTGACGCCCCCCTCGCCCTCCCCCATCGCCGAGCTGCTGCGCGTGCGCCTCGAGGCGCGACGCGCGGCGCTGGCGCGCCTCGACACCCACGACGCGCGCTACGCGGCGGGCCGCCTCGCCGCCTTCGTGGCCCTCCTCGCCGCCGGCTGGCTCTCCCTCGGCTCGCACCGGCTCTCGGCGGCGTGGCTCCTCCTCCCAGCGCTCGCCTACGCCGCCCTCGCCTCCTTCCACGACCGCGCCCTGAGGGCGCGCCGGCGCCTGCGGCGGGCGATCGCCTTCCACGAGGCGGCGCTGGCACGGGTGGAGGACCGCTGGGCGGGGCTCGGCAACCCGGGCGACCGCTTCGCCTCCCCCGGCCACCCCTACTCCGCCGACCTCGACCTCTTCGGGCGCGGCTCGCTCTTCGAGCTCCTCTGCACCGCCCGCACCCGCGGCGGCGAGGAGGCGCTGGCTGCCTTCCTGCTCGCGCCGGCCGAGCCGGAGGAGGTGGCGCTCCGGCAGACGGCGGCCCGCGAGCTGGCGCCGCGGCTCGACCTCGCCGAGGACCTGGCGGTGCTGGGAGACGACGTGCGCGCCGAGATCGACCCGGCGCGGCTCTCGAGGTGGGGCGAGGCGGCGGCGGCGCTGCCGGCGTTCACCGCTCCCGCGGCGGCGCTCCTGGCGCTGGCCAACCTCTCGCTGGCGGTCCTCTGGGAGCGGGTGCCCCTGCTCCCCTACGCGGGCGGCTTGTCGCTGCTCGCCACCTGGGCGCTGCAGCGGCTGCTGCGCGACCGCATCGCCGCGGTCCGGGAGGCGGTCGACCGTCCCGCCGCCGAGCTGCGCGTGGTCACCGGGCTCCTGGCGCGCCTCGAGGCGGAGCCGTTCGAGGCCGCGCGGCTGGCCGACCTCCGGCGCCGGCTCGTCCAACCCACACCGGCCTCCCGGCGCGTCGCCCGCCTCTCGCGGCTGGCGGAGCTCTTCGAGTGGACGCACAACGAGCTCTTCGCGCTGCTGGGCTTCTTCGTCTGCTGGAAGCCGCTCGTCGCGGCGGCGGTGGAGCGCTGGCGCCGCGCCAACGGTCCCTCCCTGCGCGGCTGGCTCTCCGCGGTGGCCGAGCTGGAGGCGCTCGCGGCGCTCGGCGGCTTCGCCCGGGAGCACCCGGACTTCACCTTCCCCCGGGTGGAGGTCGGGCCGGCGGTCTTCGAGGCCCGAGGCCTGGCGCACCCGCTCCTCGGCGGCGAGGCCGTGCGCAACGACCTCGCCCTGGCGGTACGAGGAGGCGGGGCCGCCCCCGGCCAGGCGCCGCCCCAGCTCCTCCTCGTCTCCGGATCCAACATGTCGGGCAAGAGCACGCTGCTCCGCACGGTGGGCGCGAGCGCGGTGCTGGCCCTCGCCGGCGCGCCGGTGCGCGCGCGCTCGCTCCGGCTCACCCCGCTCGCCGTCGGCGCCACCCTGCGCATCCAGGACTCGCTCCAGGCCGGCCGGTCGCGCTTCTACGCCGAGATCACCCGGCTGAAGGAGCTCATGGACCTGGCGCGCGGTCCGCGGCCGCTGCTCTTCCTTCTCGACGAGATCCTCCACGGCACCAACTCGCACGATCGGCGCGTCGGCGCCGAGGCGGTGGTGAGGGAGCTCGCCGCGCGCGGGGCGATCGGCGTCGTCACCACCCACGACCTCACCCTCACCGAGCTCGGCCGCTCCCTCGCGGGCGCCGAGAACGCGCACTTCGAGGACCAGGTGGTGGACGGCCGCATCGCCTTCGACTACCGGCTCCGGCCGGGCGTGGTGGAGCGCTCCAACGCCCTCGCGCTGATGCGGGCGGTCGGGCTCGAGGTCTGATGGGAGCCCCTCATGGAGGGGGCCGCGGCCCCCGCCTGCGCGCCCAGAGCGGGTAATCGAGGCCGGCGAGCCGGTTGATGGCGATCGCCTGCAGCACCAGCAGCCCCACCGCCACCTCGATGAGCACCAGGTACGAAGGCCGGGTGAGCGCGCCGAGCGAGATGAGCAGCGTGGTGGCGCCGGCGGGAGGATGAGCCGCCTTCGCGAGGATCATGAGCGAGCCGGTGGCCGCGAACGAGAGCGCCGCCGCCATGGCCCGCCCGCCGGTGACGCCCACCACCGTGGCCGGACCGGCGTGCTCCAGCCCGAAGAGGAGCAGGGCGCCGTAGCCGCAGCAGATCCCGATGGCGTGGCCGAGGATGGCGTTGCGGGGGGTGGCGCTCGGCGCCGAGGGATCGAAGAAGAACAGGAAGGCGGTGGGGCCGAGGGACGGGAAGACGAACGGCGTTCCGGTGAGGATGGCCAGGCCGGCCAGGGCGCCGATGGTGAAGAACCCGTTCACGAACATGAAGGCTGCCCAGACGGCGCGCTCGTCGAAGCGTTGCAGCAGCCGGACCACGCGGAAGCGCGCCACCAACCCCCGCGTGATCGCCGGCTCGAAGAGGCGTACCGCCCCGGCGCGGGGCGGGGGCTTCACTCCGCCTCCGAGCGCCGCCGGCGCTCGTCGAAGTCGAGGACGTACCAGAGCAGCCCGGCGTTCACGAGGAAGAGCGCCAGCGAGGCGACGGTCGCCGGCACCGCCAGCCCTCCTTCGCCAGAGAGGGCCGCGTCGAGCGCGGCGGAGAGCAGCCACAGCTGGACCACCACCACCACGCCCACCAGGGAGAAGATGGCGGTGAAGAGCGTGAGCCCCTGCCGGCCGGTGTACATTTCAGACCTCCACGCCGACGGCGAAGAGCTCCTCGCCGCGGACCTCGAGGCGGATGCGCGGGAGCCGGCGCTGCGGGGGGCCGCCGGTGGGCCGCCCGTCGCCCGCGTCGAAGAAGCCCTGGTGGCAGGGGCAGTGGAGCTGGTCCGAGCCGGGCTCGTGGATCACCGCGCAGGAGAGGTGGGTGCAGACTTGCGAGTAGGCCACGAACCGTCCGTCCGCGAGCCGCACCAGGATGCAGGGATCGCCGTCGGTCGGGTAGCGGAACAGCGCCGAGCCGCCGGGTGGGACGTCGCCGACCACCGCGATCCGCCGGGCGGCCCCGCCGCTGGGGCGGAAGCGCCGGCCCCGGAGCGCCACGGCGCCGGTGGCGCAGACCAGCAGCGCCGACCCGAGCGTGAGGAACTTGGTGAGCTCGCGCCGGGTGATGTAGTGGTCCTGCTCCCAGCGGATCGGGAAGT
The DNA here is from genome assembly GCA_035656915.1 of Anaeromyxobacteraceae bacterium. Lineage (GTDB taxonomy): Bacteria > Myxococcota > Myxococcia > Myxococcales > Anaeromyxobacteraceae > Anaeromyxobacter_B. Next base: position 76,346 of record DASRRJ010000013.1, on the reverse strand, counting down.
CACCGCGCCAGCGCGGGACGGGCGGCTTGGGATCATCGGCCATGGACCGGTTCCTCCTCGAGGAGCGTCGCCACGTCGAACCGCTCGTGGGGGGCGCGACGGCCCGGCGCCGCGGGCTCGGGCGCGCGGGACAGCGCGACCAGGTCGAGCCGGACCTCCTGCACCCGGTCCGGCACCATCACGTACACCTTGGTCTCGACCACCTCGTCGCCGAACACCCAGCGGTTGATCGGCCTCCCGCGGCGCGTCCGCGCGATCTCCTCGAGCGTCGTGAACGCGAGCGCCTGTGAGGGGCAGACGGTGGCGCACATGGGCCGCTTGCCGGTGCTGGTGCGATCGTAGCAGTAGTCGCACTTCATCATCTGGTCGATGGCCACCTGGTAGCGCGGCACGCCGAAGGGGCAGGCCAGGACGCAGTTGGAGCAGCCGATGCAGCGCGGCTTGAGGGAGCTCTGGGTCACGCCGTCCGGAGTCTGCTTGATCGCGTCGGCGGGGCAGACCCGCGCACAGATGGGGTCCTTGCAGTGCATGCAGACCTGCGGCGCGGTCTGCACGCTGTCGGCGCGCTCCACCGTCTCGAGGTGGATCATCGACACGCCCTTGTGCGTGTCGCACTCCTCGCAGGCCTGCACGCAGGAGCGGCAGCCGATGCAGCGCGAGTAGTCGATGAAGAACGCCAGCTCGCTCACCGCACGCCTCCGGCCTCGGGCGAGAGCCGCGCCAGCTCGTCCTCCGGGGGCGCCGCCTTCGCCACCCGGACCGCGCAGATCTTGAACTCGGGGATGTTCGAGACCGGGTCGATGGCCCGGACGGTGAGGTTGTTGGCGGCGCGTGTGAGCGGCCAGTGGTACGGGACGAAGACGGTGTCGGGCCGGATGGTGGTGGTGACCAGCGCGCGCACCACCACCGAGCCGCGCCGGCTCTCCACCTGCACGTAGTCGCCGTCGGCCACGCCGAGCCGCGCGGCGAGCCGGGGGTGGAGCTCGCAGAGCGGCTGCGGGTACTGATCCACCAGGCTGCCGATCCGGCGCGTCTGCGTGCCCGAGAGGTACTGCGACACCACGCGCCCGGTGGTGAGCACGATCGGGTACTCCTCGTCGGTCTCCTCCGCCGCCGGGCGCCACTCCACCGGCTGCAGGTGCGCCCGGCCGTCGGGGTGGGCGAAGCGCGCGCCCTCGTAGAGGCGCGGGGTGCCGGGATGGTCCAGCTCGGGGCAGGGCCAGAAGACGCCCTGCTCCCGGTCGATCCTCTCCCAGGTGATGCCGTAGTAGTCGGCGGTGCCGCCGCGCGAGGCGACCCGCAGCTCGTCGAAGATGGCCTTCGGCGAGTCGTAGGCGAACTTGTCGCCGGCGCCGAGGCGCCCGGCCAGGTCACAGATGATCCGCCAGTCCTCGCGCGCGCCCGCAGGGGGCCGCACCGCGCGCTGGTGGTGGATGACGCGCCCCTCCACGTTGGTGGTGGTGCCCTCGTCCTCCTCCATGAGCGAGCCGGGCAGCACCACATCGGCGTAGCGTGCCGTCTCGGACAGGAAGAAGTCGATGGCGGTGAAGTGCTCGAGCCGCTCGAGCGCCTCCCCGATGAAGCGCTGATCGGGGAGCGACACCATGGGGTTGAAGCAGATGAGGAGCAGCCCCTTGATCCGGCCGTCGTGGATGGCCTCGACGAGCGGGACCGCCGAGAGCCCCTTGTGCGGGATCGACTCCTCGGGCACGCCCCACACGCCGGCGATGTGGCGGCGGTGCTCCGGGTTCTCCACGTCGCGCGCCCCCGGCAGCTGATCGCACTTCTGCCCCTGCTCCCGCGCGCCCTGGCCGTTGCCCTGGCCGGTGATCATGGCGTAGCCGCAGCCCTCGCGGCCGATGCGGCCGGTCGCCAGCACCAGGTTGAGGGCGGCGAGGCAGTTCTCGACCCCCTTCGAGTGGTGCTCGATGCCGCGGGCGTGGAGCAGGAAGCTGGTGCGGGCCGGCCCCCAGATCTCGGCCGCCTTGACGATCAGCGACGGCGGCACCCCGGCGATGCGGCCGCCCTCCTCGGGCGTGTAGCGCCGCACCGTCCGCTCCACCTCCTCCCAGCCGGTGGTGTGCTCGGCGAGGAAGCGGCGGTCGATCCAGCCCCGCTCGATCATCACGTGCAGCATGGCGTTGAAGACGCCGATGTCGCCGCCGGGCCGGACCGGGATGAAGAGGTCCACGGTGCGGGCGATGGGCGTGAGGCGCGGGTCGAGCACGATGAGCTTCGCCCCGTTCTCCCGCGCCTGCCAGAGGTAGTCGGTGGTGATGGGAGCGCACTCGGCGACGTTGGCGCCGGCGATCAGGATCGCCTCGGCCTTGGGGATGTCGCTCCAGGGGTTGGCGGCGCGGTCCACCCCGAACACCTTCTTCGAGGCCGCTCCCGCCGACACCATGCAGAGCCGGCCGTTGTAGTCGATGTTGGCGGTCCGGACGGCCACCCGGGCGAACTTGCCCATCAGGTAGGCCTTCTCGTTGGTGAGCGAGGCGCCGGTGAGGATGGCGAACGAGTCCGGGCCGTACCGCTCCTGGATGCGCCGGATCTCGCCCGCGGTGCGCGCCAGCGCGGCCTCCCAGGCGATCTCCCTGAACCCCTCCCCCTCCACCCGCTCGAGCGGGGCGAGCAGCCGGTCCGGGTGCTGGTCCTGCATGTAGCGCTTCACGCCCTTGGGACAGAGCTTGCCCTGGTTGAACGGGAAGTCCTCCCAGGGCTCGAAGCCGATCACCTTCTCGTCCTTCACCGCGAGCTCGATGCCGCACTGCTGACCGCAGAAGCAGCAGTGCGTCTTCACCAGCCGGTCGGGGGCGCCCCGCGCGCTCCAGCCGCCAGCGGGCTGGCGCTGGGCGTGCGGGCCGAAGCGCTCCACGAGCGCCGGGACGGGAGCGGGGAGCTTCGCCATCTAGGGCCTCTCCGGGCGGGGCCGGCCGCCGTCGCGCCAGATCCCGTCCTGCGTGATCGCCAGCATCTTTCGGCGGCAGGGTGGACAGAACTCCTGGTAGTGCGCCTGGCCCGCCGCGAAGCGGATCGAGAGCGCCTCCTCCACCCTCTCCAGATCGCCCACGTGGAGCGCCGAGGCGAACGGCTGCCCGCAGCGCGCGCAGGCGGCCTGCGGCCCGGCGGCGCCGGCGTCCTTGTAGAAGGAGATGCTGAGCTGCGCGGGCCGCTGGAAGATGTGGAAGAACTTGCCGAACGGCAGGTAGACGAGGGTGAAGATCACCGACACGGCGTGGAACTGCGAGAGGAACTCGTAGTGGAAGCCGCGGACGAAGTGGGTGGAGATGGTCAGCAGGAGCCCGGTCACGCAGACCGTGAAGAGCAGCACCAGCGGGACCAGGTCGCTCGACTGCTGCACCGCCAGCGCTCCCCGGTCCCGCGCGCGGCGCCACAGCGCGAACCCGAGCCCGACGAGCACCATCACCGCCGAGAGGTCGAGCACCTGGAAGACCAGCGGCGCCAGGATCGAGTCGAGCGGGAAGCGGAACACCGGCACGCCGAAGACGAAGGCCTGGTAGACCGCCTGCGTGTCGCGCGCCGTCTCGAAGCGCACCCAGCCGAAGGAGAGCGGGAAGGTGACCGCGGCCGCCAGCAGGCAACCCCAGAAGATCCACCAGTGCGCCGCCCACCGGAGCGCCCCGCGCCGGAAGATGAACCGCTGCACCGCGAAGTTGGACCAGAGCCGCTCGGCCAGCCGGGCCAGGTTGCCCGGGAGCCGGCGCGGGACGAAGAAGAGCTGCCAGCCGCGGAACCAGTAGAGCCGGGTGGGCGGCCGGCGCAGCCACATGGCGTGCCGGTAACCGAGGCCGAAGGCGGCGAAGACGGTGGCGCCGGCGTACGGGACGAGGGCGGTGTCGAAGTCCTTCAGGCCGCGGCTGCCGAGGATGATCCCGAGGACCACCAGGCCGGCGGTCAGGAGCCCCCAGCCGGCGGCCCGCGCCGCGTCCGATCCTCGCCCGGCGATCTCCATCCGTGCGCTCCTCCCGCCCGGCGAGATCCTGGCCCGATGCGCGGTGAGATCCAAGGCAGAGCGTCGCACCGCCCCATCCGGTCTCGACCCAGCGGCGGTTCAGGGGAGCGTCAGGATCTCGGCCCCGTCCTCGGTCACGACGACGGTGTGCTCGAACTGCGCCGAGCGCTTTCCGTCGGCAGTGACCGCGGTCCAGTCGTCGCGCCAGACCAGCGCCTCCCAGGTCCCGGCGGTGATCATGGGCTCGATGGTGAAGGTCATGCCCGGCACCATCACGGTCTTGGCGCCAGGGGTGTCGTGGTGCGGGATCTGGAGCTGGGTGTGGAAGGAGGCGCCGATGCCATGCCCGCAGTAGGCGCGGACCACGCCGAACCCGTGCCGGATGGCGTGGGCCTCGATGGCCCGGCCGATGACCCTGATCTGCAGCCCCGGCTTCACCGCCGCGATGCCGAGGTCGAGGCACTCCTTCGCCACCCGCACCAGCCGCTTCGACTCGGCGTCCACCTCGCCCACCAGGAAGGTGGCCGAGCAGTCGCCGTGCATGCCGTCCTTGAAGACGGTGATGTCGAGGTTGACGATGTCCCCCTCCGCGAGGGGACGGCTGTCGGGGATGCCGTGGCAGATCACCTCGTTCACGGAGGTGCAGATCGACTTGGGGAAGCCGCCGTAGTTGAGCGGGCTCGGGTAGCAGCCGAGCCGGACGATCTCGGCGTGCGCGACGGCGTCGAGGGCGTCGGTGGTGATCCCGGGCCGGACCGCCGCGCCGGCCACCTGGAGCACCCGCGCCGCGTCGGCGCACGCCCGCCGCAGCCGGACCAGCTCCTCCGGCGTCTTCACGTCGCCGCCCCCGGTGCGCTTCGGGCGGCCCGAGACCGCGTAGTCGGGCCGGGCGATCTCGGGCGGCACCGGCAACGGGGGCGAGACGCGCCCAGGCTCGAGCCCGCGGGACGGCTGGCGCGGCTCTGCCGGCTGCAGGGCCGCGTCGGCGTCGAGGTGACAGCGCTTGTACTTCTTGCCGCTCCCGCACCAGCAGGGATCGTTGCGCCCCGGGGCGCGGGGAGTGGAGATCTGGGGGAGCTCGGTCACCGCCCCGTTATAACGTCAAATCCGCGCCGGCGCGTCGGTTTGGTTCGGGACCTCGAGGCGCGCGTCCCCCTTGGCCTGGAGCTCCTCCATGAGCTCCGTCATCTGGTCCCCGAGCTGCTCCAGCAGGTCGGCGTCGAGCGCCTTCCGCACCTTCGGGAAGAGCTCCTTCTCCTCCTCCTCGACGTGGTGCTTCACCTGCTCCCGCAGGACGCTCATCTTGGCCGAGAGCTCCTCGGCCTCCGGCTCCTGCTCCACCAGGTCGGCGATGATCCGCTTGGCCGACAGGTGCTCCTCCACGGCCTCGCGGAGCAGGTCCTCGGTGCGGGCGTCCTTGGTGGCCGGATAGAAGATCCGCTCCTCGATCTCGGCGTGCATCGCCAGCCGGTCCGAGACGTCGCGGCAGATGGCGGAGCGGGTCTTCCTGGCCCCGTCCCCCGCCTTCTCGAACTTCTGGAACAGCGCATCCACCTCCCGGTGCTGCTGCTTCAACAGGTCTATCGCGTTCATTTTGCCGTCCTCTCCCAGGAGAGGGTAGGCACGGACGCCGCCGCGGCCAGGGGGCCGCGGCGGCGTCTCCGGCTCACTTGCCGAGCGTCTGCTGCGTCGGTGGCTGGGGCTCCACCGCCGCGCCCTTCGGAGCGACCTGCTGCGTCGAGCGCGTCTCCTGGAGGTACCAGGCGTGCTCCGGTCGCCTCAGGATGCCGTCGATCACCGCGTTGACCGCGTCGGCCTGGGGCTTCTTCCCGCGCTCGGCGGCGGCCCGGGCTATCTCGCGGGCCTCGGGCACCAGCGCGTGATAGAAGCGCTCGGCCACCTCGAACATCCCGTGCCAGTGCGCGTAGTCGGGCGCGTTCATCGAGACGCCGTGCCGGGCGCGCCGGCCCTCGTGGTGCCAGAGGTAGAACCAGTCCCACTCGATCTTCTCGTCGAACTCCTTGGCCGTGATGAGCTGCTGCTTCTTGAGCTCGTCCATGATGGCCTTGCCGGGCCTGGCGAACTTCTCGTTGTAGAGCCGCTCGAAGTCGTCGTACTGCTTGTAGAAGTCGTCCACGTAGCTGCCGACGTGACAGACGGTGCAGGCCTGCTTCATGCGCTCGCGCTTCTGCGCCGCGGTGTCGGTCACCAGCGCGTTGCGCTTCGCCGGGTCGGCCTCGGTCACCACCTTGTGGTCGGCGTCCGTGTCCATGCGCTGCGAGATGGGCGGCCGGTTGGTCCAGCTGATCCGCTCGCCCGGATCGTGCGTCACCTTGCCGCCGTTCACGTTGGCCGACATGTGGCAGGAGGCGCAGGTTGGCGCGGCGGTGTAGTCCTGCCCGAGCACCCAGCTCTTCTTGTCGAGCCCCATGGCGTCCTTGCGGTCGCGGTAGGCGATGCCGTGCTTCGACTCCTCGAAGATCTCCTTCTGCGGGTGATCCGGGCCGAGGTGGCACTTGCCGCAGTTCTCGGGCTGGCGGGCGCGGCGCGGCGAGAAGTCGTGGCGGCTGTGACAGGCGGTGCAGCTGCCGAGCGAGCCGTCGAGGTTGATGCGGCCGATGCCGGTGTTGGGCCAGGTCGCGGCGTCGAAGAGCGGCCGGCCGTCGGCGTCGCGGGCGACCTGGGCGAGCGCGCCCGGGTTCGCGGGCCTGCCGTCCTTGCCCGGCTTGAGGTCGTCGACGGTGATCTGGCCGCCGCCCTTCTTCTGGAGCGCCACCTTGGTGCCGTGGCAGTTCTGGCACCCGGATTGCGCGCTCGCCATCCCGTTCACGTCCTCGAGCGCCTTGCCGCCGGCGGGAGCGTGGGGGTTGAAGCGCTCGCGGGCGCCCTCCACCGTCTCGGCCAGGAAGTTGTCGAGCGAGGCGAGGATGTTGCCCGCCTTGGCGTGGTGGCTGTGCTCGAACTCCTTGTCCTCCTGCGCATGGCAGCGGGCGCAGTCACGGGGCGTCACGATGGTGGCGATGAGCGCGCCGTTGTGCTGGAAGGCGTCGGCGTCCCCCTGGTCGGCCCGGTGGCACTCGAGACAGCCCACGCCCTTCTTCGCGTGGCCGCTCTCCTTCCACTGCTGGACGATGCCGGGGTTGGTCGAGGCGTGGCACTCCAGGCAGGCCTGGGAGCCCTTGGAGACGGCGACCCCCCCGGCCGCCTGGACGGCGCCCGGGGCGAGGGAGAGGAGACTCGCTGCGAGGATGGTTCTCAGGTGTCGTTTCACGTCGTCCTCCACCCCGCAGTGGGAGAGCTGCTAGGCGGCGCGCTGCGCGGACCGGCCGTCGCGGGTGCCCGCATCCTCGCGCTCCTTGCGGCGGAGCGCCAAGTCCCCAAAGATGGCCTTCGCGACGAAGGCGACCATCCCGAGCGCACCGGCGTCGAAGACGACGTCGGGGAAGACGCGGAGCCAGGTGGCGGTGTGGATGAAGCTCGAGCCGGTCACCGCCGGGCTGCGCGCGTACCAGATGCCCTGCTTGATGGCGATGGCGAACTGGTAGAAGCCGGCCGGGAGGAGCGAGAGGACGATCATGCCGACCAGGCCGAGGTTGAGCGCCCAGAACGAGAACCCGAGCAGCCGGTCGTCCCAGGCGGCCTTCTTCACCGTGTGGCGCATCGAGAAGAGCATGAGCGCCATGGCGAGGAAGCCGTACACTCCGAACAGCGCGGCGTGCGAGTGGATGGGCGTCGTGTTGAGCCCCTGCGCGTAGTAGAGGACGATGGGCGGGTTGATGAGGAACCCGAACACGCCGGCGCCGACCATGTTCCAGAAGGCCACCGCGGTGAAGAAGTAGAGCGGCCAGCGGTAGGGCGACTCTCTCCCGCCCAGCTTCGCGAGCTTGAGGTTCTGGTAGACCTCGAAGCCGAGGAGCGTGAGCGGCACCACCTCGAGCGCGGAGAAGGTCGCGCCGAGCGCCGTGATCATGAGCGGCGAGCCCGAGAAGTAGAGGTGGTGGAAAGTGCCGATGATGCCAGAGCCCAGGTAGAGCAGGATGCTGAAGTAGGTGGCCTTGAGGGCGGAGCTGCCCTTCACCGCGCCGATCTGGGTGAGGACGAAGGAGAGCGCCACGGTGGCGAACACCTCGAAGAAGTTCTCCACCCAGAGGTGCACCACCCACCAGCGCCAGTAGTCGGCCATCGCGATGTGGGTGCCCGGCGTGTAGAAGAGGCCGACCGAGTAGAAGAGCGGGATGGAGACCGAGGCGTAGAGCAGGAGGTGGGTGAGGCCGCCCTTGTCCTGCTCCTTCTGCAGGGCCGGCTTGATGGCGCGGTAGACCAGCACCAGCCAGAGGATCATGCCGGCGATGAGCGCGATCTGCCAGACGCGGCCGAGCTCGATGTACTCGTAGCCCTGGTGGCCGAGGAGCCAGCCGTTCTCGCCCGAGAGCTTGCCCTGGATGCCGGCCCAGGTGCCGACGAGGGAGCCGACCACCACCACCACCAGCGCGCCGAGGAGCGTGAGCACCAGCGCCTTCTGGCCCTTGGGCTCGATGCCGCCCACCGCCGGGCCGATGAACAGGCCGGTGGCGAGCCAGCAGGTGGCGATCCAGAACACGGCGAGCTGCAGGTGCCAGGTGCGGCTGGCGGCGTACGGGAGGATGCCGCCCAGGTCCATGCCGAAGAACTTGTTGCCCTCCACCGCGTAGTGGCCGGTGAGCGAGCCGAGCCCGGCCTGGAGCACGAAGAGGACCAGCGCGATGAGGAAGAAGGGGAGCGTGGCGCGCTGGCTGGCGGTCGGCTTCGGCTCGGCGAGCGGCTGCAGCTCGGGCCGGTGCTCACCGTCGCTGTTCCGCATGTAGAAGTAGATGGCGAGGCCGGTGCCGGCGATGAGCAGGAGCACGCTGGCGATGGACCAGATGAGCGCCGACGGCAGCGGGCCGTTGCCGGCGAGCGGATCGAAGGGCCAGTTGGCGGTGTAGGTGAAGGTCTCGCCGGGGCGGTCGGTGCCCGCGCTCCAGGCGGTCCAGAAGAAGAACTCCGTCATCTGCTTCGCGTGCTCGGCGGTGTCGGCCATGCCGGCCGGGATGGACATCGGGTCCGAGCCCTTCTGGAACAGGTCGGTGTAGTAGGCGACCAGCGCCGGCAGGGCCGCGGTCTGGCCCGGCGAGAGGGTGAGGGTGTCGGTGGCCGCGTCGTAGCGGTTCCGGTGCAGCTCCTCCTTCACCTTCGCCATCACCCTGCCCTTCTCGCCGGCGTCGAGCGCCTCGAGGTCGTCCTGGGTGAACCTGCGGGCGGCGTTCACGTCCAGGCCGTGCGCCAGGCCGGCGGTGACCAGCGCCACCCGGTGAAGGCTGTCGGCCGACCAGTCGGGGGCGAGGTAGGCGCCGTGGCCGAGGATGGAGCCGATGTGCTGGCCGCCGCGCGACAGGTAGTACTTCTGCCCGGAGACGATCTCCTGGCTGGTGAAGACCTGCTGCCCAGAGGCGTCGACGACGCGGGCGGGGATGGGCGGCTTGTGCGCGTTGATCTGGGTGCCGCCGAAGATGAGCACGCTGAAGGCTGCGACGACGACGAACAGCAGGACGGCTCTGGTGCGATGACTGGGCATGGGTGTCCTCTTGGAACTGCGCTCGTGATGGCGGGTGACGGATTGCGGTGCAGATCCCTCCCGCGCCGGCGCTGCTCCGAGCTCCGAGGGGGGAACGGAGCCGGGCGCGCGCCGGGCGGGAGGGAAGGACGGCAGTGCGGTGACGCGGCTAGCAGCAGCCGCCGGACATCGGACGCTGTGGGGGGCTGCCGCAGGCGGCGCGGGCGGGGGCGTGGCGGGCTACGAGCTCTTCGGCGTCGCGCGCGAGGGCGGCGGGGCGGCCGGAGGCGCCCTTCTCGACCTCGTACCGCTCGCAGGCGGCGGAGACGCGCTCCATGGCCTCCGGGGCGAGCCGTTGCTCGGCCATCGGGTAGAGGATGGCGTCCTCCTTGTGGATGTGGGCGTGGAGGAGCTGGGCGTAATGGTTGGCCGCGTCGAAGAGGCGGGTGCGGTCGAGGTCGTTCCAGGCGCCGGGCTGCTCCACCAGCCCCTTCAGCACCGCGATCTGGCGGCGCCCCTCGTCGTGCTCGGAGAGCATCACGGCGATGGGGCCGGCGTGGCGGGGGAAGCCTGCGTCCACCATGGCGGCGAAGAGGATGTCCTCCTCCTTGCCGTGGTGGTGGGCGTCGGCGAACTCGCGCACGAAGGCGACGAAGCGGCCGAGCTCGCCCTTGTCCTCGTCGCTCCCTACCGCCTGGCGGCGGCGGAGCTCCTCGGCGTAGGAAGAGAGCGCGTCGATGACGCTTTCGATCAGGCGATGCTCCTGCATCAGGGTTTCGATGGCGTCCATGGACCGTCCGTAGAGCAACTGCCTTGCCAAGCGGACAAGCCCACGGGATCACGAGCGTTCGGCTCTGGTCCCGCCAAGGAGGCACCTCCATTTCGTTGTCTCGGGCACCCACATCTGGGTGAGCAACGAAATACCGTTGAGGAGCACGCGGTTTTGACAGGCCACCCGGATTTCGTTAGTCCCCCCGTTCCGATGCCCCTGCCGACCCTTCCCATCGCCGCCACCCACGACGTCCACCAGCAGATCGTCGAGGAGGCCATCGAGGCGGTGCTCTCGACGGTCGACCTCGCCGCCGTGCTGGAGCGCACCGGGCGGCTCCTCAACCGCCACTTCGGCCAGACGCGCGTGTCGATCAGCCGCGTCGGGGCCAAGGAGCACCTCGCGCAGGTGGCGCTGGTGAACGACCCGCGCCACCCCTCCCCGCCGGGCCAGGTGTTCGAGCTCCAGGGCTCCGCCGCCGGCCGCGCCCTCGCCGACCGCCGGCCGCTGGTGGTCGATCCCATCGACGGCGCCCACCCGCGCTACCGGGAGGAGGCGGAGCTGGCCGCGCTCGGCTACGGCTCGCTGGTCTCCTTCCCGCTGATCTTCGAGGACGAGGTCCTCGGCACGCTCGACATCGCCCACCCGCCGGCCGAGGGGCTCCTCGCCTGCTGCTTCCAGGTGGCGCGCCAGGTGGCGCACCTCGTCGCCATCGCGCTCCACAACAGCCTGATGGTGGAGGAGGTCCAGCGGCTCAACCGGCTCCTCGGCCGCGAGAACGCCCTCCTCAAGGAGGAGATCCGGCAGATCAAGCGCGACACCCGCTACCTCGCCGAGAGCGCGCCCATGAAGGCGGTGGTGGAGCGGGTCAGGCTCGCCGCTCCGTCCGACACCACCGTGCTCGTCCGCGGCGAGACCGGAACCGGCAAGGAGGGGCTGGCGCGGCTGGTCCACGACCTCTCGCCTCGCTTCAACGCGCCGTTCGTGGTGGTGAACCTGGGCGCCGTCCCCGAGAACCTCATCGAGAGCGAGCTCTTCGGCCACGAGAAGGGGGCCTTCACCGGGGCGGTCCGCCGCAAGGCCGGCAAGTTCGAGCAGGCCGAGGGCGGCACCATCTTCCTCGACGAGGTGGGCGACGCGCCGCCATCGGTCCAGGTGCGACTGCTGCGGGTGCTGCAGGAGCGCGAGGTGCAGCGCGTCGGCGGCGGCGATCCGGTGAAGGTGGACGTGCGGGTGGTGGCTGCCACCAACCGGGACCTGGAGGCGATGGTGGCGGAGGGCGGCTTCCGCCAGGACCTCTACTACCGGCTGGCGGTCTTCCCGGTGGAGCTGCCGCCGCTGCGGGCGCGGCGCGAGGACCTGCGGCCGCTGGGGGGCTACTTCCTGACGCGGCAGGCGGCGCTCATGCACCGCCGCCCGCCCGAGGTGCCCGAGGCGGTCTGGCGCGCCCTCGAGGCCCACGACTGGCCGGGCAACGTGCGCGAGCTCGAGAACACGCTGCAGCGCGCGCTCATCCTCTCACCGGGCCGGGAACTGCAGCTGCCGGAGCTCACCGGAAGGCCCGCCCCCGCGGCGCCCGGCCCAGCGGCAGGCGAGGCCTCGGCGGGCCCGCCTGGCCGCTTCGAAGACGAGATGCGGCTGCTCCTGGGCCGCGCGCTCGCCGCCTGCGACGGGAAGATCTACGGGCCGGCGGGCGCCGCCGCGCTGCTCGGCCTCAAGCCGACCACGCTGCAGGGGAAGCTCAAGAAGTACGGGGTGGCGGGCGCCTGAGCGCGGTCAGCTCTCCTCCTTCTTCACCTGCTGGGCGAGGTAGTTCTGCGCGCCCACCTGATCGATGAGCGCGAGCTGGGCCTCGAGCCAGTTGGCGTGCTCCTCCTCGTCCTCGAGCAGGTCCTCGAGCAGGTCGGCGGTGCCGTTGTCCCCGAGCTTCCGGCAGAGCTCGATGCCGCGGTTCAGGACCGGGATGGCCTTCTTCTCGACGTCGAGATCGAGCTGGAGCTGCTCCGGCACGTTCTCGCCGACGTTGATCTTCTCGAGGCGTTGAAGATTGGGCAGCCCCTCCAGGTAGAGGATGCGCTCGATGATCGCGTCGGCGTGCTTCATCTCGTCGATCGACTCGTCCCGGACCTTCTTCCAGAGCCGCTCGTAGCCCCAGTTCTCGCAGATGCGCGCGTGGAGGAAGTACTGGTTGATCGCGGTGAGCTCGTTGGTGAGCACCTCGTTCAGGAGATCGATGACCTTGGCATCGCCCTTCATTGCGTTCCTCCGGCGTGGGGGGCCGGCCGGGTGGCCGGGTGGAGGAGCCTTAGCCCGGGGCGCGACGGCGCGCCGCACTCTCAGGCGGCGTCGCGCTGGCGAGCGGCCTCGGCGGGGGCGCCCTCGGCGCGCGGCCTCCCGAGCATCACCAGCCGCGTCACCGCGGGCCGGCAGGAGCCGCAGCAGGTCCCGGCGCCGGTCCTGGCCATCACCTCTTCGGAAGAGAGACCCTGGCCCGCCAGGGCGAGGATCTGGCGGTCGGACACCGCGCGGCAAACGCAGACGATCATCGTGCATTCCCTCAAGGTCGCGTGGGGTCGCACGCGATATTGCGACTCACTATCACGATCCATCGAGCGATGCAAAGGGCCCCCTCCTCCCCTGGCCTTCGGCCTCGCGGCGCACGGCGAGCCGCGCGCGGAGCGGGCGCGCATCGCGGCGATGCTCGGGCGACGGGGTCGCCCCTAGCGCGCCCCGTGCCCCTGCGAGAGACGGAAGAGGTCCGCCAGCACGCCGCCGGCGGTACTGGCGGCGCCCACGCCCGCGCCCTGCACCAGCAGCGGGTGGTCCTGGTAACGCTCGGTGTGGCAGGCGACGTAGGCCTCGACTCCGCGCAGCCGCGCCGCCAGGTGCTCCGGGCCGACCGCCGCCGGCGCCACCCGGATGCGCGCCGCGCCGCCCTCGGCCGCCTCGATGCACGCCAGGTAGCGCAGCACCCGGCCCTGGGCACGCAGCGCCTCCACCCGCTCCTCCATGAAGGGGTCGTACCAGCGGAGCGCCTGCAGGAGCTCCGCCGCCGGGCGGGCCAGGAGGTCGTCCGGCAGGAGCGGCTCGCGCTCCACCTCGTCCACCGCGGCGCGCAGTCCCAGCTCGCGCGCCAGGATCACCGCCTTGCGCGCGGTGTCGAGCCCGGAGAGGTCGTCGCGCGGATCGGCCTCGGTGTAGCCGAGCTCGCGCGCCCAGCGCACCGCCAGCGAGAGCGGCGCCCCCTTCATCAGCTCGCCGCAGACGTGCCCCACGGTGCCGGAGAGGGAGCCCTCGATGCGGAGGACCCGATCGCCCGCGTGCCGCAGCCCCGCCAGCGTGCCGATGAGCGGGAGGCTGGCGCCGACCGTCGCCTCGTACTGGAAGTGGCGGTGGTGCCGGCGCTGCATGGCGACCACCTCGTCGCGGACGCGAGGATCGGCCGCCAGCGGCCGCTTGTTGGCCGAGACGACATCCACCCCGCGGCGGAAGGCCTCGGCGTAGACCGCCTCCATGCCGTCGGCGGCGGTGAGGTCCACCAGCACCGGGTGCGGCAGCTTCCCCAGTCGCTCGAGGTAAGGCCCGCCGCGCGCGAGGTCGAACGGCCCCGCCGCCGGCTCGGCGGAGAGCGCGTCGGCCCAGCCGCCCAGGTCCACCCCCTCCGGCTCGAAGAGGGTGCGGCGGCTGTCGGCGAGCCCCACCACGCGGAGCGACACGTCGAAGTCGCGCTCGAAGCCGGCGCGCTGCTGCGCCAGCTGCGCCAGGAGCTGCGAGCCCACCTTGCCCTTGCCGAGCACGAAGAGGCTCACCCCCTCCTGACCGCCGCCCGCCGCGCGGACCGCCTCCACCCTCCCCTCCTCGGCCGGCGGTCGCGCCACCGGGGCGCGGCCGCGGAACTCCGACACCATCCGGTCGAGCAGCTCCACGTCGATGAGGAAGGCGTCGTGCCCGTGCGGCGACTGGATGCGCTCCAGCCGCGCCCCCGGCACCAGCTCCGCCACCTCGCGCTGCTCCTCGGGCAGGTAGAGCACGTCGGTGTCGATGGAGACCACCAGCGCCGGCTTCCTGAGGCCGCGCAGCACCTCCTCGTACTCGCCGCGGCCGCGGGCCACGTCGTGCGTGTCCATGGCGCGGGTGAGCGCCACGTAGCTCGCGGCGTCGAAGCGGTCGACGAGCTGCTGGCCCTGGTAGCGCAGGTAGCTCTCCACCGCCCAGGTGCCGGCGGTCTGCGGGCGGCGCGCGAAGCGCTGCTCGAAGCTCTCCCGGCTGCGGTAGGTGCACATCGCCATCATGCGCGCCGCCGCCAGCCCGGCCAGCGGCGGATCGGCCGGGTCGTAGCGTCCGCCGCGCCAGCGCGGGTCGGCGTAGACCGCCTGCCGCTGCGCCTCGGAGAGCCCGATGCACCAGGCCGAGTGGCGGGCCGAGCTGGCGATGAAGGCGAAGGAGTCGACCAGCTCCGGATAGGAGAGCGCCCACTCCAGGGTCTGCATCCCGCCGAGCGAGCCGCCCACCACCAGGCGGATGCGCTTCACCCCGAGCGCGCGGCAGAGCTCGCGCTGCGCCCGGACCATGTCGCGGATGGTGACGAGCGGGAAGTCGCCGAGGTAGGGCGCGCCGGTGCGCGGGTCGATCGAGGCCGGCCCGGTGGTGCCGTAGCAGCTGCCGAGGATGTTGGAGCAGATGACGAAGTCGCGGTCCGGGTCGAAGGCGCGGCCGGGGCCGAACATCTTGGTCCACCAGCGGTCGGCGTCGGCGGAGCCGGTGAGGGCGTGGCAGATCACCACCGCGTTGGCGCCGTCCCGGTCGAGCGTCCCCCAGGTGCGATAGCCGACCTGCACCTCCGGCAGCGCCCCGCCCAGCTCCAGCTCGAAGGCCCCGGGCAGCGCGAGGGTGCGCGTCTCCGGCGAGACGAAGGCGGCGCGCGCCGCGGCGCGCGCGTCCGTCATATTGTGCGAACGATCGGCCATGGCGGAGGAACCTGCATAGCCGCCGGTCGGATGGGCTGTCAAGGACGCGCCCGCGGCGTCAGCGCTTCCGCTCGCG
Organism: Anaeromyxobacteraceae bacterium; assembly: GCA_035656915.1. GTDB lineage: Bacteria > Myxococcota > Myxococcia > Myxococcales > Anaeromyxobacteraceae > Anaeromyxobacter_B. Next base: position 60,989 of record DASRRJ010000013.1, on the reverse strand, counting down.
CGCCTCGCGCTTCTTCCCTGCCGCGACCAGCAGCCGCACCTTGGCGCCGCCCTTCTTGCCGCCGCGCGGCCCTCCCGCCTTGCCGCCGGCCCGCCCGATCTCGGTGTAGAAGCCCTCGCCCTGGGTGGCGCGGGTCCGCTCGCCGCCGAGCCGCCCCGCCTCGCGCACCGTCACCGGCCGGCCGCGCGCGACCGCGAGCCAGGCCTCCACGAAGTCGGCCACCGCGGCCAGGTCGTCGGGGCCGAACCAGGGCAGCTCTCGCGGCGGCGCCTCGTCCCCCACCACCGCCACCACGCGCCGGTCGCGCGCGCAGAGGAACTCGCGGCTCACCCGCCGCCGGTGCACCTCGACGCGCGGCAGCGGCTCGGACTTGAAGCCCTCCGCCAGCACCAGGTCGACCGGCGGGAGCAGCCGGGCCAGCGCGCGCGCCCCCTCGACGGGCGGGCCGAAGAAGGCCACGCCCGAGGGGCCGGAGATGACCGCGGCCACGGCGCCGGCGCGGCGCAGCACCTCGGTGTCCTTGCCCGGCTGGTCGAAGTCGTGCGGGTGGCCGGAGCGCTTCAGCACGCCCACCGTGAGCCCGCGGCGGCGCAGCTCGGGCAGGAGCAGCGCCAAGAGCCGCGTCTTGCCCGCGCCGCTCGGGCCGGAGAAGGCCAGTATGGGCGTCACGCCAGCTCCTCCAGGAGCCAGACCTCGACTAGCGCCCGCTCGGCGAGGTCCCCGGCGTCGGGCGGCAGGTGCAGGAGCGCGTCGGCCAGCGCCGGCCCGCGGATCTGGGCGGCGTCGCGGCCGATGGGGCGCACCCGGCCGTCCTCCTCCACCCGGGCCCAGACGAAGCGGGCGCGGCCGGGCCTGCCGGAGACCGGCTCGGCGAGCGGCAGCTGGAGCCGGCGCCGCCAGGGACGCGCCGCGCCCGCGAGCCGGAGGAGCGCGGGGCGGGCGAAGACCTCGAAGGCCACCAGGCACGCGGATGGGCTCCCCGGCAGGCCGAAGACCGGCTTGCCCCCGGCGAGCGCGAACAGGAAGGGCTTCCCCGGCTTCATCGGGACGCCGTGGATGCGCACCTCGGCGCCGGCGCGCTTGAGCGCCGCCGGCACGTGGTCGCGCGCGCCCACCGAGACTCCACCCACAGTCAAGATCGCGTCGGCGCTGGCGAGCGCCTCGGCGAGCGCCGCCGCGAGCGCGTCGAGGTCGTCGCCCACCCGCGCTGCCGCGACCTCGGCGCCCAGCTCCGCGAGCGCCCCCGCCAGCGCGACGCCGTTCGAGTCGGGGGTGCGGCCGCGGACCACCTCGTCGCCGGTGGAGAGGAGCGCCACCCGCGGACGGCGAACCGCCACCACCTCGGCCACCCCGACCGCCCTGCAGAGCCCGAGCTGCCGCGGCCCGAGCCGCTCGCCGGCGGCCAGCGCGAGCCCACCTGCGGCCACGTCCTCTCCCTGCGGGCGCACGTTCTCGCCGGGCCGGGCGGCAGCCTGGAAGATCACCGCGCCGCCCTCCTCCCGCGCCGCCTCCTCGCGGACCACCGCGTCGGCGCCGGGCGGCAGCGGAGCGCCGGTGTAGATCCGCGCCGCCTCGCCCGCCGCGATGGCCTCGCCCTGCGGATCGCCCGCGAAGATGGCGCGGCCGAGCCGCAGCCGCGCCGGACCGCGTACGTCGGCCGCGCGGAGCGCGTAGCCGTCCATGGCCGAGCAGGTGAACGGCGGCGCCGGCGACCTCGCCAGCACCGCCTCCGCGAGGCGACGTCCCGCCGCCGCAGCGAGCGGGATGCGCTCGGCCCCGAGCGGCGAGATGGCCTCGAGCACCTGGTCCTGGAGTCGACCCAGCTTGTCCATGACCGCGATACTCTCCTCTCGCCGTCGACTCATCCAGTCCATTGTCCGCGGCTCCCTCGCGGGGCCCTGAAAAGTTTGCGCTCAGTGGACCTTGATCCCGGTCCATACGCAAGCTGTGCATCAAATAGCCCGAAATTCCCAGGCCTAGCTTGTGCAATCAGACTTCGATCAAGCGCGATCGGGGAGGTCCGGATCCGCCGCGGAGGAACGCCGTGCTGTCCATCTCTCCCGTCAACGACTGCAACGCCTGTTCGCTCGGAATCGCTTCGGCGGGGCGCTGCAAGCTCACCCCCACCAGCCGCGAGGCCGGGGCCACCCTCTGCGCCCAGGGAGAGCGACCGCGCACCGTCTACTTCATCAAGGAGGGCTTCGTCTCGCTCTCGTCGGTGAGCCCCAAGGGCGCCGAGCTGCACCTCACGCTGCGCGGCCCCACCGCCCTGCTCTGCACCGAGGCGCTCCACGGCGAGCCTTCGCCGTGCGAGGTGCGGGCCCTCTCCCGCGTCAAGCTCTGCGGCATATCGGGCGACGCCATGAGCAGCTGGGTCGGGCCCGAGCGGAGCCCCGCTCGCGTGGTGCTCGACCTGCTCCTCTTCGAGTCGAAGCAGCAGCGCGACGAGGTCAACTTCCGCCAGGGAGACTGCCTCTCCCGGGTGGCGCGCTTCGCGCTGGCCCACGCCCGCTTCCTCGCCGATCGTCCCAACGCGGTGCGCAAGCAGGTGGTCGCCCGCCTCCTCGGGATGCGTCCCGAGACCCTCTCCCGGTGCCTCACTCGCCTCGAGCGGGACGGCGTGGTAGACGCCTCCCGCGGCGTGCGGGTGCTCGACGCCCGGCGCCTCGCGGCCATCGCCATGGAAGACGTGGCCGCCTGACGCCGTCGCCGCTACAGAACCCCTCGAGGTGAATCCATGTTCGGTCTGAGAATGCCGGAGCTGCTCATCATCCTGGCCGTGGTCGTGGTGCTCTTCGGCGGCGCGAAGCTGCCCGAGCTCGGCAAGGGGCTCGGCGAAGGCATGAAGAGCTTCCGCAAGGCGATGAAGGAAGCCCGCAGCGACGACGACGAGACGCCCGCGAAGACCAGCTAGGCCCGACGCTCCAGACCGCTCCCGCCCGCGACCGCGCGTCCAGCGCGCCGCGGGCGGTGCCGTTTCGGGCGGCGACGCCCGGCGCTCGACGGCCCCGCTCAGCGCGCCTGCAGGTTCCCCGCGCTCGGCATGAGGATGCCGTCCTGCCGGACCAGCCAGCCGAGGAGGTCGAGCGATCCGACGAGCCCCACCACGCGCCCCTCGGCGTCGACCACCGGCAACTGGTGCACGCCGTGCGAGGTCATGAGCGCCGCCACCTCCGACACCGGCGCGCCCTCCGGCGCGGTGATGGCGGCGTGGGTCATGGCGTCGAACACGGTCGCCTCGGGGCCCCGCGGCCGCAGCAGATCGGTCTTGGAGATGATCCCCACCGCCCGTCCGTCGGGGTCGACCACCGGCAGGGCGTCGAGGTCGCGCTCGAGGAGCAGCGGCGCCACCTCGGCGAGCGGCAGGTCGCCGCGAACCGCCACCGCACCGCGGGGACAGAGGTCTGCGACGGGCGTGCGGTCGGCGAGCGAGGGCTCCGGATCCGCCGGGCTGCGCGCCACACGCGACGCGCCCGGGCTGGCGGCCCGGCAGTCGACGAACCGGTCCAGGCCGGCCGGCGCGTCGGTCAGCCCCCCGCTCCGCTCGCAATCCAGGCAGCTTTCGAGGGGCAGCGAGCGGCGGCGGTCGAGGCAGCGGACGCTCGAGAAGGTGGCCCATCGGCCGCCTGCCGACAGGATCTGCAGCGCGTGGACCTCGAGCGCGCGGGCGCGCAGGTGCGGCTGGGACGAAGCGGTCATTGTCTGCCTCCGGGGCAAAGCCCTTCAGGAGCCGTGCCGTTTCGGCGCTTCGCTTGCGCGGCTTGCAAGCTGATGTTATTCCTGCCATTTGCTGCGCGAATTCTGCGCACAGTGAGAAGGCAGCGGCAGCTTCTGCACGGCCCCCCATGTGACCGCTGCCCGCGCTTTACCGCGGGCATCCCTCTTGAAATGATCGTCGAGGGGAGGTTCGCCATGAAGCGCATCCTCGTCGGTGTGGATGGATCGGAAGCGTCGGCCAAGGCGGCGCGGCTGGCGGCGGACATCGCGCTCCGCTTCGGCTCCAGGCTCACGCTGGTGTACGTGGTACCCCGCATGCTCCTGCCGCCCGATGCGTATGGGCTCACCATCGCCGAGGTCGAGAAGGAGCACCGGGCCTACGCCGAGAAGCTCCTCGGCGACGCCGTGACGAAGCTCGAGGAGCCCGGCCTCACCGCCGACACCAGCGTGATGTACGGCGCGCCCGCGGAGTCGCTCGCCGAGGCCGCGGCGGCGCCGGACGTCGATCTGGTGGTGGTCGGCAGCCGGGGGCGGGGCGCGGTGGCCCGCATGTTCCTCGGCAGCGTCTGCGACCGGATGGTCCACATCAGCCCGAAGCCGGTGCTGGTCTCGCACTGAGCCAGACGCGCCGAGCCCTCCCGAGACCGGCGGGCCCTCGCCCGGTCGCTTCCATTGATTACGGTCAAGCACGCGTGTAGAACCGGGGTGCATGGACGAGACCCTGTTCGGGGAGCTCAAGCGCTACGTCGATTGGAGCGTCGGCGACGAGCAGGCCTTGCGCGCTCTCCACGCGGTCGCGGCCCCCGAGTTCCCGCGCATCGCCGAGGTCTTCTACGCGCGCATCCTCTCCCACCAGGGCGCGCGCCAGTCGCTGACGGGCGGCGAGTCCCAGGTCGGCCACCTGCGCCTCACCCTGCAGGTCTGGATGGAGCGGCTCCTCGCCGGCCCCTGGGACGAGGACTACTTCGAGGCCCGCTGCCGGATCGGCCGCTATCACGTCCGCATCGCGCTCCCGCAGCACTACATGTTCGGCGCCATGAACGTGATCCGGCGGGAGCTCAACGAGGTCGTCGACGCGCACTACCTCGCCCTGCCGGAGCTGCTGGCCGCGGCGCGGAGGGCGCTCGGCAAGGTCCTCGACCTCGAGCTCGCCATCATGCTCCACACCTACCGCGAGGACCTGCTCGCGCAGCAGGCGCGGTCCGAGCGGCTCAGCACCTTCGGGCAGCTGGTCGGCTCCATCGGCCACGACCTGAGGAACCCCCTCGGCGTCATCGAGACCTCCCTCTTCATCCTCAAGGGCCGCCTGGGCGAGGACGAGCGCGCGCGAAAGCACGCCGAGCGCATCGGCGAGCAGCTGGGGGTGGCGAACGGGATCATCGGCAACCTCCTCGACATGATCCGCAACCGGCCGCTGGCGCGGGTGCGGGTTCCGCTCGAGCCGGTGCTGCGAGGCGTCGTAGAGACGGTGAAGAGGCCGGCCGAGGTCGAGCTGCGGCTGGAGGGCTTCGACGGGCTGCCCGACGTGCAGGGCGACGGGCTGCAGCTCCGGCAGGTCTTCGTGAACCTGATCGACAACGCGGTGCAGGCGGCGGCGCCGGCCGGGCTGGTGCGGGTAGAGGCCCGGGCCGCGGCCGATGGGCAGGTCGAGGTCGCGGTGGAGGACAGCGGCCCCGGGGTGGACGAGCAGGTGCGCCGCCGGCTCTTCGAGCCGCTCATCACCACCCGCGAGAAGGGAAACGGGCTCGGGCTCGCGCTGGTGAAGCGCATCGTCGAGCGGCACGGCGGGGCCATCGCCTACGCGCCGCGCGCCGGCGCCGGCGCCCGCTTCGTGGTCACCCTCCCCACCAGCTAGCTCCCGGACGCCCCATGCGCCGCTACCTCATCGTCGACGACAACCGCGAGTTCGCCGAGAACCTGGCCGAGATCATCCGGGACCTGGGCGCCGAGGTGGCCATCGCCGAGGGCGGGGCGGAGGCCCTGGCGCTCGCGGCGGCTCACCGCTACGACGCCCTGCTCACCGACATGCGGATGCCGTTCATGGGAGGCGCCGAGCTGGTGCACCACCTGCGCCACATCGACCCTGGCATGCCGGCCATGGTGGTCACGGCGCACGCCGGCGACAACGACCTGGAGGCCGCGCGGCGCGAGGGGTTGCTGGCGGTGCTGCCCAAGCCGGTCCCGCTGGAGCGGCTGCTCGAGCTCTTCGGCCAGGCCCGGCGAAACGGGCTGGTGGCGGTCATCGAGGACGACCCGCACCAGTCGGACAATCTCACGGAGCTGCTGCGCACCCGCGGGTTCGCGGCGGTCACGGCTGCCTCGGTGCTGGAGACCGAGCGGCTCGGGCCGGTCCGCCCCTTCGCCGCCCTCTGCGACCTGCGGGTGCCGGGCGGCCCCGACGGCGAGGCGATGCGCAGGCTGGCAGCGAAGTTCCCGGGGCTGCCCATGTTGGTGGTGAGCGGCGTCGCCGCCGAGCCGCCCCTTCCCTGCGCCGGCAGGTTCGAGAAGCCCTTCGACACCGCGGCGCTCCTGGCCGCCCTGGAGCGGCTGCACGCCGAGGCGGTCCCCTCCCCATGACCTCCCAGACCCCGCGCCGGCCCCGACTGCTCGTCGTCGACGACAACGGCGCCCTCGTCGACAACCTGAGCGAGATCCTGCAGGACGCCGGCTACCACGTCACCGGCGCGGGCAGCTGCGCCGCCGCCCTGCGGGTGGCCGTGAGCGAGGGGTTCGACGTGGCGCTGGTGGACCTGCGCCTGCCCGACGGCGACGGCACCGCCCTCGCGCCCCGGCTCAAGGAGGCGTCGCCCGACGGCGAGGTGGTGCTGCTCACCGGCTTCGCCACGCTCGAGTCGGCCATGGCGGCGGTGCGCGCCGGCGCCTGCGCCTACCTGGTGAAGCCCTGCGCCACCCAGGAGCTGCTGGTCACGGTCGAGCAGGCGATGCGGCAGGTCCGCCTCCACGCCGAGAAGCACGAGCTGGCGCGGCGGGCGCAGACCGCCGAGAAGCTGGCGGCCATCGGCACCATGACCGCGGGCCTGTCCCACGAGATCCGCAACCCCCTCAACGCCGCCGCGCTGCAGCTCACCGTCCTGGAGCGGCGCATCCACAAGCTCCCGCGCGAGGGGCAGACGACGCTGCTCGAGCCGCTGGCCCTGGTGCGCGACGAGATCCGCCGGCTCGACCACATCCTCGAGGACTTCCTGCAGTTCGCCCGCCCGCGCGAGTTCGTCGCCCACACCGTGCCGGTGGAGACGGTGCTCACCAAGGTGCTCGACCTGCTCGAGGGCCAGGCGGAGCGGCGCAGCGTGGAGGTGATCCGGGACTTCCACCCGGTGCCGCCGGTGCGGGGCGACGAGGAGCGGCTGCGGCAGGTGGTGATGAACCTGGCGCTGAACGCGGTGGAGGCCATCCCGGCCGGCGGCTTCCTCCGCGTCAGCAGCGCCGTCGAGGCGGCGGACGCGGCCGACGTGGTGATCCACGTCGACGACGACGGCCCGGGCATCCCCGCCGAGCTGCGCGAGCGCATCTTCGAGCCGTTCTTCACCACCAAGCCGGCCGGCTCGGGGCTCGGGCTCTCCATCGTGCACGCCATCGTCACCCAGCACGGCGGCACCATCAGCGCCGGCGAGTCGCCCGAGGGCGGCGCGCGCTTCACGCTGCGGCTGCCGCGGGCGGACTGAGACTTCGGGGCGAGCCCGCGGCGCGACTACCCGGCGCGCTCCTCGCCGTCCTCGTCCCGGCCCCGCCGCCCGCCCGCGCCGGGTGCGCCGTACTCCTTGAGCCGGTACTGGATCTTGCGGACGCTGATGCCGAGGATCTCCGCCGCCCGGGAGGTGCTGCCGCCCACGATCTCGAGCGTCCGCAGGATCGCCTCGCGCTCGATGTCGTAGAGGGTGGCCCCGGGGATCAGCGCGCCGGCCGAGCGGTCGCTCGGGCGCGGGCCCCGCAGGGTGGGCGGCAGGTCGTCCGCGCTGAGCTGGGTGCCCTTGCAGAGCACCACCGCGCGCTCCACCACGTTCTCGAGCTCTCGCACGTTGCCCGGCCAGTCGTGCGCCAGGAGCGCGTTGAGGGTGCCCGGCGCGAGGTCGCGGATGTCCTTCCCGTAGGCCTTCGAGTACTTCTCGACGAAGTGGGTCACCAGCGCCGGGATGTCCCCCTTGCGCTGCCGCAGCGGCGGCAGCGTCACCGCCACCACGTTGAGCCGGTAGTAGAGGTCCTCGCGGAACTTCGAGGCCTTCACCTCGGCGGCCAGGTCGCGGTTGGTGGCGGTCACCACCCGGACGTCGACCTTGAGGGTCTGCACGCCGCCGACCCGCTCGAACTCCTTCTGCTGCAGGACGCGCAGCAGCTTGATCTGCAGCGCCGGGGAGATGTCGCCGATCTCGTCGAGGAACAGGGTGCCGCCGTCGGCCAGCTCGAAGCGCCCCTCCTTCCTCCCGATGGCGCCGGTGAACGACCCCTTCTCGTGCCCGAAGAGCTCGCTCTCGAGGAGCGTCTCGGAGAGCGCGGCGCAGTTCACCTTGATGAAGGGCTTGTCCTTGCGCTCCGACTCCTCGTGCAGCGCCTGGGCGATGAGCTCCTTGCCGGTGCCCGACTCCCCGAGGATGAGCACCGTGGCGCGGGTGGGCGCGGCCCGCTTCACCACCTCGTAGACCGCCTGCAGCTCCGGCGCGTCGCCCACGATGTTGTGGAAGCGGTAGCGCTCGCGCACGCGCTCCCGGAGGCTGGCGGTGTCGCGCTGCAGGCGCAGCTTGTCGAGCGCCTTCTCGAGCACCACCAGCACCGCCTTGTCGTCGAGCGGCTTCACCAGGTAATTCTCGGCGCCGGCGCGCATCGCCTCCACCGCGGTCTCGATGCTGGCGAAGGCGGTCATCATCACGAAGACCGCCTCCGAGCCGAGCTCGCGAGCGCGCTTCAGGAGCGTGATGCCGTCGGTGCGCGGCATGCGGACGTCCGTGAGCACCGCCGCCGGGGCGAACTCGGCGAGCCGGAGGAGCGCCTCCTCGCCGTCGCTCGCCTCGCTGATCTCGTAGCCCTCCTCGCGGAGGATGTCGGCCAGCCCCTTTCGCGCGTTGGGCTCGTCGTCGACGATGAGGATGCGCTCCTTGCCGGCGCCCGACCGGTTGGAAACGCGACCCAGGCTGTCTGCCGCCATTCACTCCCCCTTGTGGCCCATCAATACGCAAAGCCTGCGGAACCTACGCATAGAATGCACGGAGAGCGCTCTCCATTCCAGGGATTCCGCAGCAGGAACGCCCGGCGAAAGGGCAGGGGCTCACTCAGCGAGCCGGATCGCCATCCGCCTCGCCGCCCGCCGGCTCGTCGACCCGGCCGAGGCGGTCGTAGGGGCGCCAGCGAAAGCGGGCCCCCAGCGAGAGGACCAGCTCCTCGCAAGCGTCGCGCGAGAGCCCCGGCATCCCGACGCAGCTCGCGGCCACGTCGGGGAGGGTCCGCGCCGCCCTCCGGATGAAGTCGCAGGCGGCCCCCCACGCCCGCTCGCCGTAGGCGTTCGGGCAGAGCCGCGCGTAGGTCGCCGCGTCGGGCGCGTTGATGGAGACGCTCAACGCGTCGACGCCGGCGGCCGCGAGCTCCGGCACCACGTCGCGCCCCTCTCGCAGGCTGGCGAGCCCGTCGGTGTCGACCCGCACCCGCCGCACGCCTGCCGCCTTGAGCCGGCGGGCCAGCTCCAGCAGCACCTCGAGGCGTCGGGTGGGCTCGCCGAAGCCGGTGAAGACCACCTCCGAGCGCCCCTCGAGGCCGTCGGCGAGGGCCGCCTGCCAGACCTCCTCGACTTCGGGGGCGCGGGCAAGCCGGAGGTCGAAGCCGCCCACGGCGAAGTCGCGGTCGCGGATCTTGGGGCAGAACACGCACGCCAGGGTGCACGCGCTCGTCAGGTTGAGGTAGAGCGCGTCGCCGAGCGGATAGGCGTGGACCGGCTGCCGGTCACTCTGCGACGTGGTGGGTGCCACTGCAGGCGAGGCAATAGCGCGCCTCGGGGATGGCGCGCAAGCGCTGGAGCCCCATCGGACCGCCGCAGGCCTCGCAGAGGCCGTAGCTCCCGTCGTCGATCCGGGAGAGCGCGGCGTCGATCTCCGAGAGCTCTCGCCGGGCCTCGTCGGAGAGCGGCCCCGCGCCGGGCCCCCAGCTCGGCCAGGAGGAGTCGCCGCCGGCGCGCGCGAGCGCGGGGCGCCGGCGCTGCAGCGCGTGGCGGCGCTCCTGAAGCAACGTCCTGGCGTCGATCTCGATCCGGCTCATCTCGCGGCGGCCGCGTCGCGGCGCTCTCTCCTTCAGGGACCGGCTTTCACGAGGCGTGCCCGCGCCAAGACCGCAGATTCACTGACTTTTGACATGCGGAAGTTGCGCCGCGGTGGGCCGGGAGCGCACACCTTGCGTGGACCAGCGCGCTGGTCAGGGCTGCCCGGCCGCCGGCTGCCGTTCGTGGACGGGCTCGCTTCGCTGCCGCCGCTGCGTCAGCGCGGCGAGGGCGCGCAGGGCATCGACCGTGGTGAAGACCCCCACCACCTCGCCAGCGTCCACCACCACCGCGGAGCCGTACTTGTGTCTGGCCATGGCGAGCGCCACCTGTTCGAGCGGCGCCTCGGGCGCGACGGTGAACGGCTCGGCGCTCATCGCCTCGGCCACGGTCTCGGTGGCCGGATCGACGCCCCGGAGCGTCTCGAGCAGGTAGATGTCGCGCTGCGAGAGCAGCCCCACCAGGCGTTCATCGTCCACCACCGGCAGGTGCCGGATGTTCCTTTCGCGCATCACCTGGTGCGCCTGCGCCAGGGTGGCGCCGCTCGAGATGACGAACGGGTTGACGGTCATGAACCGCTGCACGGTCTGTCTGGACACGGCGAATCCCCCCACCCCTTCCCGGCGCAAGGTGGATGCCATCGGGCCGGGCCTCTGGAGGGCGCCATTCCGGTTGTCTCGGCCCGCGCCATCAGTTAGCTTCCGCGGACCATGGACAAGATCTGGGTCAAGGACGTCAAGGAAGGGGAGCGCGTCAAGAGCCGCTTCCTCGTCGCCCGCAAGGCCACCCCCACCGCGAAGAGCGGCAAGACCTACCTCGCGGTCACCTTCCACGACAAGACGGGCGAGCTCGAGGCCCGCGCCTTCGACGGCATCGAGGAGCTGGCGGCCCGGTTCGAGGAGAAGGACTACGTCGACGTCGAGGGGACGGTCGGACTCTTCCAGGGCAAGCCGCAGCTCCGCATCGAGGGGGTCGAGAAGGCCGATCCGGCCGGCGTGGAGGCGGCCGAGTTCGCCTTCGCCCCGCCGCCCGAGCCCAAGAAGCCGGAGAAGACCGGCTTCAGCGACGCCGACGAGGCGCTCTGGAAGGAGCTGGCGGCGATCCTCGAGGCGGTCACCGACCCCAACGTCAAGAAGCTGCTCCTCTCCTTCGTGGAGGACGAGGAAGTCGTCCAGCGCCTGCGCCGCGCGCCGGCGGCGAAGAGCATCCACCACGCCTACCCGGGCGGCCTGCTCGAGCACACCGTCTCCTGCCTCAAGCTGGCGCACCGGCTGGCCGACCACTACCCGCAGGTCGACCGCGACATGCTGGTGGCCGGAGCCTTCCTGCACGATCTGGGCAAGATCCGGGAGCTCTCCTTCGACCGGCAGGTCGAGTACAGCGACGAGGGGCGGCTCATCGGCCACCTGGTGATGACCGCGCAATGGGTCCACGACAAGGCCCGCCGCACCGGCATCCCGCGCGATCTCGAGCACCACCTGGTGCACCTGGTGCTCGGACACCACGGCCGCTACGAGTACGGCTCGCCCAAGCTCCCCATGACCCTCGAGGCGCTGCTCACGCACTACCTCGACGAGCTCGACAGCCGCGTCAACTCCTGGCTCAACCTCATGGGCGGCGAGGGCGGCACCCGCCGCTGGACCGACTCCAACAACGTCTACGAGCAGCACATCTGGCGCGGTACCCTGCCCACCGTGCAGGTGGAGAAGAAGGGGCCGCCGGCCGAGGTGATGACCCCGGTCATCTACGTGCCGCGCGAGGGCGGACGCCCGCAGGGCGAGTCGCGCCGCAGCCAGCAGAAGAAGAAGCAGAAGGATCGGCGCGAGCAGCCGCCGCGCGAGAAGCCGGCGCAGCAGCCGGCCGCGGCCGCCGAGCCCGGACACGCCCACGAGGCGCCCCGCCCCGAGGCCGCCCCTCACCGGCCGGAGCGGCCCGAGCGGCGCGATCACCGCGCCGGGCCGGGCGGCCACGGTGCCCCAGGCGGCCACCCGGGCCCGGGCGGCGCGGGGGGGCCCGGCGACCGCCGCCGCGGCTACACCGGTCCCCGGCTGCCGGGCGACAAGGGGCTGCAGGCCCGTCCGGGCAAGCCCGGCCTGACGCATAACCCCTTCGCCGCCCTGGCGCAGAAGGTCGAGGCGACCGAGCCGGCCCACGAGGAACCGGCCGAGGCGAGCGCTCCGGCGGAGGCAACCGCTCCGGCCGAGGCCGCGCCGCCGGCCCCGCTCGCCGAAGCCACCGCGCCGGCGCCTCAGGAGCGGCCGCAGCAGCCTGCCGAGGGCAGCGCGCCTGCCGGCGGCGAAGAGCCCGCCACCCAGTAGGCGCCGCGAGGAGGCGAGGATGGTCCCGTTCGGCCGCGTGGCCGCGATCTTCGACGTCGACGACTCGCTCCTCGACGGGAACGCCGGGACCATCTTCACCTGGTACCTCTACAGCGAGAAGCTGATGCTCCCGGAGGTGCGGGCGCGGGTGCCGCGCGTCATCTACGAGTACGCCCGCCACCGGCTCACCGAGCAGGACATGGTGGAGGTGGGGTCCAAGTGCCACGTCGGGCTCCGCGCCGACGAGATCAAGGCGCACGCGCACGCCTGCTTCCAGCGGCACCTCCGCAAGCGCATCACCACCGGCGCGGTGCGGCAGATCCGCAAGCACCTGCTCTCGGGACACTTCGTGGTGGTCGCCTCCGGCTCGCCGCAGTACATCGTCGACGAGGTGGCCCGTCACCTGCGCGTCCACGCCGCCATCGGCACTCGCACCCGCATCGTCGACGGGCGCGCCACCGACCAGATCGTGCCCCCGGTGGTCTTTCGCGACGGGAAGCGGGCCGCCATCGAGCGGCTCGCCGAGCGCTACGACCTCGACCTGGCGCAGAGCTGGCTCTACTCCGACGCCCTCGCCGACGAGCCGCTCTTCGAGGCGGTGGGCAACCCCGTGGTGGTGAACCCCAAGGCGCCCTTCCGCGCCGTCGCCGAGCGGCGCGGCTGGCCGGTGGTCGAGTGGAAGGAGCGCACCAAGGGGGCGGAGCCGCCCGACACCGCCGACGAGTGGGGGAGCTGGGGCGGGTAGCGGTCCGGCTCAGGGCAGCCGGAAGAGCCGCCGCGCGTTCTCGCTGGTGAGCTCGCCCACCTCGTCCACGCTGACGCCCCAGAGCTCCGCCACCTTCTCGGCGGTCCTTGCCACGAAGGCCGGCTCGTTGCGCTTGCCGCGGAACGGCACCGGGGCGAGGAACGGGCAGTCGGTCTCGACGAGCACCCGGTCGCGCGGAGCGCGGCGCACGGCCTCGCGCAGGTCGTCGGCGGTCTTGAAGGTGACCACTCCGGCCACGGAGAGGTAGAGGCCGGCGTCGAGCCAGGCCGCGGCGCGCTCCCAGCCGCCGGTGAAGCAGTGCATCACCCCGCCGGCCGCGGGCAGGCCCTCCTCCGCGACCACGCGCGCGCAGACCTCGTCGGCCTCGCGCAGGTGGATCACCACCGGCTTGCCGACCGCGCGGGCCAGGCGCAGCGAGCGGCGGAAGGCGGCCTCCTGCACCTCGCGCGGCGAGTGGTCGTAGTGGAAGTCGAGCCCGGTCTCCCCCACCCCGACCACGCGCGGATCGGCGGCCAGCCGCTCCAGCAGCGCCCAGTCCTGCTCCGGGACGTCCACCGACTCGTGCGGATGGACGCCCACGGTGGCGCTGAAGAGGTCGGGGCGGGCGCCGGCGAGCTCGAGGGCGTCGCCGAAGAAGCCAGGTCGGCGCCAGAGCCCGATGAGCACCATCCGCCGCACCCCCGCCGCGACCGCCCGCGCGATCACCTCGTCGCGGTCGGCGGCGTAGTCCTCGCGATCGAGGTGGGCGTGGGAGTCGAGGAGGCGCGGCATCTACTTCACCCGGGTGCCCGGCGCGATGCCGTCCCCCACCTGCACCACCGTGAGGTTCGGCGGCTCGCCGGCGGCGAGGAGCATGCCCTGCGAGGTGATCCCGCGCAGCGCCCGCGGGGCGAGGTTCGCCACCACCACGATCTTCCGTCCCACCAGCGCCTGCGGATCGGGGTAGGCGAGCGCGATGCCGGCCACGATGGTCCGCGGCTCCGGCTCGCCGGCGTCGACGGTCAGCTTGAGGAGCTTGTCGGCCTTCTCCACCTTCTCGGCCGCCTGCACCTGGGCCACCTTGAGCTCCACCCGGGCGAAGTCGTCGTAGCCGATGACGCCGGGCGGCGGGGGCGGCGGCGCCGCGGACGGCTTGGCGGTCGCCTTGGCGGCGCCCTCGGCCGGGCTCGCCCCCTTCGCCACCTTGGACGCCCTGGACGGCTCGGCGGGCTCGATGAGCTTCTCGAGCAGCTTCGCGTCCACCCGCGCGATCTGGGGCGGCTTCTCGGCCACCCGCACCGGCGCACCGGCGAAGGGGTCGAAGCCCTCGGCCCAGCTGGGCGGAGGCACCTGCCCGAAGGCGGCGAGGAGCTTCTCCGTGAACTTCGGCAGCACCGGCCCGAGCAGCACCGCCACGCCGGACAGCGCCTTGGCCGCCGAGAAGAGGAGCGCGCGGGAGCCGGGCGAGGCCGGATCCTCCCAGGGCTTCGCCTCCTGCATCCGCTTGTTGCAGAGGTCGGCCACCTGGTTCGCCAGCCGGACCACCTCCTTGAGCTCGAGGGCCAGGTAGGCGCGGCGCGCGCCGTCGAGCGCGGCGCGGGTCGCCGCGGCGATGGCCGGCTCGGGGGTCTCCGCCAGCGGCTCCCCGGCGCGGGGCACGAGCGCCCCCACTCGCGAGGCGAGGTTGGCGATGTTGTTGGCGAGGTCCGCGTTGATGCGGTTCTTGAACTCCTCGAGCGAGAGGTCGAGGTCTGAGATGCCGGGCCCGAGGTTGGCGGCATAGAAGTAGCGGAGCAGCTCCGGAGCGAGCCCGGTCTCGAGGTAGGTCTGCGCGGTGATGAAGGTGCCGCGCGACTTCGACATCTTCTCGCCGTTCACGGTCAGGTGACCGTGCACCGCCTCGCGGTCCGGCGTCTTGAGCCCCGCCGCCTGGAGCATCGCCGGCCAGAACACGGCGTGGAAGCGCAGGATGTCCTTGCCGATGAAGTGCTCGAGCCGGGAGGGCGCGCCGGCGGCCAGGTAGCGGGCCTCGAAGGCCTCCGGTGTGAGCTTCGCGGGCGCCTCCTCGGCGAAGTAGTGCTCGCCCGAGGCGATGTAGCCGATGGGCGCGTCGAGCCAGACGTAGAGGTACTTGCCGGGGAACTCCGGATCGTCGAGCGGGAAGCCGAAGTAGGGGGCGTCGCGGGTGATGCACCAGTCCTGCAGGTCGTCGAGCCAGCCCTTCACCTGCTCGCGCACCGCCGGCTCGAGGTGGCCGGGCGCCTCCACCCAGGCCCTGATCTCCGGCTCCACCTTCTTGAGGTCGACGTAGGCGTGGTCGCTGGAGCGCACCACCGGGGAGCTGCCGCAGAGGACGCAGTGCGGGTCCACCAGCTCGCGCGGATCGTAGATGGCGTTGCACTTCTCGCAGCCGTCGCCGTACTGATCCGGCGTGCCGCACTTCGGGCAGGTGCCCTTCACGAAGCGGTCGGGCAGGAAGCGCCGATCCTGCTCGCAGTAGAGCTGCTCCACCGACTTCTTGTAGATGAGCCCCTTCGACTTGAGGGCCCGGTAGACGCGCTGGGCCCACTTCGCGTTCTCGGGGGAGTCGGTGGTGTAGTAGGTCGAGAACTCCACCCCGAAGCGGGCGAAGTCGGCGTGCTGCTCGGCCCGGTACTTCTCCACGAAGGCCTTGGGGCTCATGCCGGCCTTGGCGGCGTTGACCTCGATGGGCGTGCCGTGCGAGTCGGCGGCGCAGACGTAGGTCACCTCGTCGCCGGCGGCGCGCCGGAAGCGCACGTAGATGTCGGTCTGGATGTACTCCACCAGGTGCCCGAGGTGGATGGAGCCGTTGGCGTACGGCAGGGCGCTGGTCACCAGGAGTCTCTCGCTCACGCTTCGCCTCTCGTCGTCTGTTCGCTGGAAAGGAAGCGGAGCAGGGCGCGCTCGAGCAGCACCCGCCCCTCGCCTCCGGTCTTCATGGCGACGTCGCTCTCGGCCAGCGCCGCGAGGAAGTCGAGCAGCTCGCCGCGCGCGTAGCGCAGCGAGGCCTGGTACTTCATCCAGAACCCGTAGGGCTTCTTCTGCCCCAGCTCCTCCTTGGAGATGGAGGGCAGCACCAGGGCCTCCCATTCGGTCACCGAGCGCAGGCGCCGGTCGCCGGCCGCTGCCCGGGCCCGCTCCCGCTCCACCAGCAGCCGCCGCACGGTGGCGGCGAGCGAGCCGAGCAACATGTGCGGGCTGCCGCCGTCGGCCAGGGTGCGCGAGAGCACGCCCAGCGCCCGCGGCAGGTCGCGCGCCTCGACGGCGTTGCCGAGCGCGAAGAACGGATCGGCCGCCACCCGGGTGACGAGCTCCTCCACGTCGGCGGCCCGGATCACCTTGCGGTCCCCGACATAGGCGGCGAGCTTCGCCACCTCGCTCGCGAGCTGCCGCGCGTCGTCGCCCACCAGCTCCGCCAGCCGGGCCTCCCCGGCCCGGTCCACGCTCTTTCCGGTCCCGGCCAGGAGCGCCTCCAGCACCGGCCCCAGCACCGGCCGCTCGCTGCCGAAGGGGCCCTCCACCGCCACCGCCAGGCCCAGCCGCCGACCCGCGGCCGCCAGCTTCTTCACCAGCGGCAGCCGGCCGTCCACCTTGCCGGCCGCGACCACCAGCACGTGACCGGGCGGCAACCCGGCGGAGAGGAGCGCGTCGAGCGCCGAGGCGTCGTCCTTGGCGGCCTTCATCTCGCGCTCCCGCGCGAAGCCGGCCGCCGCTGCCACGAAGGCCCGGCCCTCCCCTCCGAGCGCGATGCCGAGCTCCCGCTCCAGCGCGGCCAGCGGGTCGGCCTTGGCCCGCTTCCCGGACGCCGGGCCGGCGCCGGCGAGGTCGTCGGCGCCCAGCCCCGCCTTGGCCGCGAGAGCCAGCAACCGCCGGGCCGCCTCGCGCTGGCGACCCTTCTCCCAGAGCTCCCGGGCGCGATCGAAGGCGCCCTGGGCGTCCTCCTTGGCGGACAGGAAGGCCGGCTCGCGCAGCAGCACCACCTTGCCGCCGCCGAAGAGGCCGCGGGTGGCGAGCTCGGCGGCCACCTCGGCCGGGGAAGCGGCCGGGTCCAGCTCGACCAGGTCGAGCGCCCGGCGAGACTCCGGCACCAGCGCGGCGCAGAGCTCGGCGGCGGCGCGCCCGGTGAGGAAGGCGTCGCCGTCGAGCAGGTAGACCGGCGCCGGCGTCCCGGCGCGCGCCTCCTCGAGGCAGCTCGCCAGGGTCGAGGTGGCAGCCGCGGCGCGGGGCTTGCGCGCTCCCGGGCTAGCCATGGAACCACCCGATGAGCATCCGCTCCAGCGCCAGCGCCGGGGCGCCGTTCTGGCGCAGCGCCCGCAGCGCCTGCTGCACCCGCTCCCGGCGCCGCAGCACAACCGCCGGGGAGAGCGCGGCGGCGGCCCGGCGCGACGGCGCGGCGAGGTCGGGCAGCGCCAGGGTGGCGCCCTCCCCCGCCACCGCGAGCGCCAGCACGTCGCGCAGCCAGACCAGGAGCAGCTCGCAGGTCTCGCGCGCCAGGTCGCGGTCCTTGCCGGCCCGGGCGGCGTAGGCGATCCAGGCGCCGGCGTCCGCCGGGTCGAGGCCTGCCGCGGCCTCCACCGCCTCGCGCCGCTCGGCCAGCTCGGCCGCGTCGAGCGCCAGGGCCCGCCCCAGCGAGCCGCCGGAGAGCGCCGCCGCCAGCCGCGCCGCTGCCGGCTCCCAGCCTTCCGCCAGGAGCCGCTCCGACAGCAGCGCGTCGGGGAGGGGCGCGAAGGGCACCCGCAGGCAGCGCGACTTGATGGTGGGGAGGAGCGCGTCCGGCGACGAGGAGACCAGCACCAGGGTGGTGTCCTCGGGCGGCTCCTCCAGCGTCTTCAGGAGCGCGTTCTGGGCCTGGACGTTCATGGCGTCGGCGGGGTCGATGACCACGAAGCGCCGCCGCCCCTCGAAGCGCTTCATCCCCAGGCGCCGATCGACGAGCTCGCGCACCTGGTCGACCACGATCTCCCTCGACGGGCTGCGGCCGCCCTTCGGCTCCCAGCGGCCGGCCTTCGCCATCTCGCGCTCCTCCGCCAGGAAGAGCACGTCGGGGTGGAGCCCGCGGGCGATCTTGCCGCAGGGGCCGCAGCGCCCGCAGGCGTCAGCCTCTCCGCCCGCCTCGCAGTTGGCGGCCTGGGCGAGGAGCCGCGCCGCGGAGCCCTTCCCCACCCCCTCCGGCCCGCCGAACAGGTAGGCGTGGTGGAGCGCGCCGCGGGCGAGCGCCGCGCGCAGCGAACCCAGGGCCCGGTCCTGGCCGATGATCTCCGCGAAAGGCATGGAAGGAGCGCGAAAATAGCATAAGCGGCGCGCGCGGGCGGCGCCGGAACGACGCGCCGCGAGGGTCAGGCGCTCTGGGACTCCGGCTCCGCCGCCCGCCCCGCCAGCCGGGCCACCGCCGCCGCCAGCTCGGCCGGCCCGATCGGCTTCGCGAGGTAGAGCTGGTAGCCCGCCCCGAGGGCCTCCTGCCGGTGCTCGGTCTGGGTGAAGGCGGTGAGGGCGGCGGCCGGGGTGAGGCCGCCCCGCTCCGGCGGCAGCGCCCGCACCCGGCGGATGAGGGAGTAGCCGTCCTGTCCGGGCATGCCGATGTCGCTCACCAGCACGTCGGGCCGGTGGCGCTCCAGCGAGCGCAGCGCGTCCTCCACGCAATTGGCGGCGTGGACGGCCGCGCCGGCGTGCTCGAGCAGCTGGCGGATCACCTCCAGCGTGTCGGCGTCGTCGTCGACGATGAGCACCCGCAGCCCGTCGAGCGCCGGGGCCGGCGAGAGGGCCGCGGCCGCGCGGAGCAGCGCGCGCGCCGGCTCGGCGCGAGGCCGCGACCGGGCCTGCACGTTCGGCAGGCTCACCGAGAAGGTGGCGCCCATCCCTGGCCCGGGGCTCTCGCCCTCCACCGTCCCGCCGTGCGCCTCCACCAGGTGGCGGACGATGGCGAGGCCGAGCCCCATCCCGCCGTGGACGCGGGTGGTGCTGGAGTCGGCCTGCCGGAACCGCTCGAAGACGTGGGGGAGGAACTCGGGGTCGATGCCCTTGCCGGTGTCCTTCACCCGCACCACCAGCCGGCCGTCGGCTGACCCGAGCCGCACCTCCACCCGCCCGCCGTCGGGCGTGAACTTCACCGCGTTGGTGAGCAGGTTCCAGAAGACCTGCTGCAGCCGCCCCGCGTCGCCCGCGACCGCGCCGCCGTGAGGCGGGAAGGCGGCGGCGATCTCGATCCCTCGCGCCGCCGCGGCCGGGCGCACGGTGTCGATGGCGGCCTCCAGGATGGGGACCATCTCGACCGGGCGCACGTCGAGCCGCAGCTCCCCGCGGACGATGCGCGAGACGTCCAGCAGGTCGTCCACCATCTGTGCCTGCGTGGTGGCCCCGCGCTCGATGGCCTCCACCGCCCGGGCGGTGGAGGGGCCGTCGAGCTTCCCGAGGCGGAGCAGCCGCGCCCAGCCGAGCACGGAGTTGAGCGGCGTGCGCAGCTCGTGGGAGAGCGTGGCGATGAACTCGTCCTTGGCCCGGTTGGCGCGCTCCAGCTCGGAGCGGGCGGCCTGCTCGCGGGCCAGGATGGCGGCGCGCGCCTCCTCCACCCGGCGCCGCTCGGACATGTCGCGGAAGACCAGCACCACGCCGGCGGTGCGGCCGCGCCGGTCCCGGATGGGCGCGGCCGTCCCCTCCACTGGGACCTCGCCCGCCGGCCCGTCGATGGCGGAGCGCGGCGGCAGCTGCACCACCCCCGCCTCCAGCACCCGCTGCACCGGCCTCGCCAGCGGCTCGCCGCGCGGGCCGTGCAGCTTGAAGATCTCCTCCAGCGGCCGCCCCGAGGCCGCCGGCTCGGAGCAGCCGGTGAGCCCCTCCGCCACCGCGTTCATCAGGGTGACCCGCCCCCGCAGGTCGCAGGCGATGACCGCGTCGGCGATGCTGCCGAGGGTGGTGCGGAACCACTCGCGCTGCTCGCGGAGCGACTCCTCCACGTGCCCGCGGTCGTCCTCCATGCGCAGGAGCGTGCTCGCGTTCCACCAGACCACCACCCCCCCGGCGACGATGCCGGACACCACCATGAAGGAGGCGCCGAGCAGGGTCTCGTGGCCGGAGCCGACCCCCGCCACCAGCAGGAGCCAGCCCAGGACCAGCGGGAGGAGCATCACCGCGAGGAGCAGCCGCCGCGCCACGAAGCCCACCGGCCCGGCCGACGAGACCACCCGCATGAAGCCCGACTCGGGCCGGCACAGCAGCACCGCGGCGCAGAGCAGGGCGAAGCCGACGCCGGAGTGGAGCGTGAGCGAGCCGGTCTCGCCGGCCGCGTGGGCCGGCTCGACGCCGTAGGTGTAGCCGACGATGGCCTGCAAGGGCAGCAGCGCCGCGGTGAGCGCCAGCATCTGCGAAGGGCGGTGGCCGCGCCGGGTCTCCCAGTCCACGAGCAGCAGCGCGCAGCCCACCAGCAGGAGCGTGAGCGCACTGGAGGGCGACATGCGGCCGGGGTGCAGCCCCGCCACCGGGTCACGGAAGAGGAGCTGGTCGAGGCGCAGGTCGACGCCGGAGAGGTACTCGGCGGTGGTGCCGAGCCCGAGGAGCGCCACCGCCAACCCGAGCGCGAGCCCCGCCCGGCGGGCCGCGCGCGGGAGGGGCTCGGGCGCGAGCAGCCAGACCGCGAGCCCGCCCAGGAGCATCCCCAGGGCGGCGTTGGCCTTCATGCTGGCGTGCCCCGGCACCAGGATCTTGAGGACGTGTACGTGGAAGATCCAGCCGCAGAGCACGAGCGCGCCGGCGATCGCCACCGCCCCGCCGAGGGCGCGGCCGAAGTGACGGAGGGAGACGCTGAAGCTCGCCTGGGTGCTTTCCACGGGCTCGAACCGGAAGGGCGCTGAGTGTCCCGCGCCGCCCGCGAAAAGGGAAGCCGGCAGGTCACCCTGGTTGGAGGCTCGGGCGCCTGCTCGCCTCAGGGCTCCCGGCCGTCGCCCCGGGCATGCCGGTCGCCGCCCCGGCCGAAGGAGACCGCCCCGATGAAGGCCCCGAAGCCCCCGGCGACCGCCGGGTTGCAGGTGATGCTTCAGGTCGACCCGAGTGCGCGCGAGGCGAAGCTGTAGGCGAGCCCGAGCGCGGCCCCGGCGGCGATTCCCTTGAGGAGGTTCCAGAGCGTCCGGCGCGAGGGGGTCATCGGTCTGGTTGGAGCCCGGCGAGGGGGGAAACGGTTCGAGCCGCTGGCCGGGACCGCGGCGGCCGTCGGGCGGAGCCCTCTCAGTGCGCCTCGGCCCAGCTTCGGCCGGCGCCGACTTCTACCTCCAGCGGGACCGCAAGCTCGGCGGCCCCGGCCATCTCCTCGCGCAGGAGCTGCTCCACGTCGGCCTGTTCCTGCTCCGGCGCCTCCACCACCAGCTCGTCGTGGACCTGGAGGAGCAGCCTGGAGGCCATGTCGCGTTCGCGCAGCACCCGATCCACCGCCAGCATGGCGATCTTGATGACGTCGGCGGCGGTGCCCTGGATGGGCGTGTTGACCGCCATCCGCTCCGCGGCCTGCCGCAGCGCCGGGTTGCGGGCGGTGATCTCGGGCAGCGCGCGCTTGCGGCCGAAGAGCGTCCGCACCTCGCCCGTCTTGCGGGTCTCGGCGATGATCCCGTCGAGCCAGCGCTTCACCGCGGCGTAGCGGGCGAAGTAGCGGTCGATGATGCCCTGGGCCTCGTGCGGCGGCAGGTCGAGCCGCTGCGACAGGCCGAAGGCGCTGAGGCCGTAGGCGATGCCGAAGTTGAGCACCTTCGCCACCCGCCGCTGGTCGGAGGTCACCGCGCCGCGCTCGACGCCGAAGGTCTCGGCGGCGGTGGTGGTGTGCACGTCCTCGCCGGCGCGGAAGCTCGCGAGCAGCGCCGGGTCCTCGGCGTAGTGCGCCAGGATGCGCAGCTCGATCTGCGAGTAGTCGGCCGAGACCAGCACGCGGCCCGGCGGCGCCACGAAGGCGGCCCGGATGCGCCGCGAGAGCTCGGTGCGCACCGGGATGTTCTGGAGGTTCGGATCCGACGAGCTGAGCCTCCCGGTGGCGGCCCCGCCCTGGTGGTAGGTGGTGTGGATGCGCCCGTCGGGCTCCACCAGCTGCGGCAGGGCGTCGACGTAGGTCCCCTTGAGCTTCGCCAGCGAGCGGTGCTCGAGGACCAGCTTCGGCAGGACGTGCTGCTCCGAGAGCTTCTCCAGCACCTCCTGATCGGTGGAGGGGCCGGTCTTGAGCCGCTTCAGCACCGGGAGCTTCAGCTCCTCGAAGAGCACCTGTGCGAGCTCGCGGGTGGAGGCGATGTTGAAGGGGTGGCCGGCCTCGGCGTGGATCCGCCCCTCGAGGTCGCGGATCGACTTGCCGAACTCGGCGCTCATCGCCTCCATGGCGCCGCGGTCCACCGCCACGCCGGCCTCCTCCATCGACGCCAGCACCGGCACCAGCGGCCCCTCGACCTCCTCGTAGAGGCGGGTGAGCCCCTCGTCGGCCAGCGCCTGGCGGAGCCGCGCCGAAAGGTCCACCAGCGCCGCCGCGCACGGCACCGCGTGGGCCGCCACGCCCTCCACCGGCAGCTCGCCGGCGGTGGTGACCGCGCCGCGCTTGCCGCTCCCCTCCCCCTGCAGCGGAGGCAGCTCGCAGGAGAGCCGCTCGCGCGCCACGTCCGCCAGGGCGTGCTCGCGGCGGGTGGGCAGGAGCAGGCGGCTCGCGATCTCGGTGTCGAAGGCCGGCCCTCCGTCGCGCGCGATCCCGAGGCGGCGCAGCGCGTGGAGCTCGGCCTTGAGCCCGTGCGCCACCAGGCGCACCGCGTGGTCCCCGAAGAGCGGCCGGAGCGCCTCGGCGGCGGCGGCCTCGGAGAGCTGCGCCGGCACGCCCAGGTAGCGGTGGCCGAGCGGCAGGTAGAAGCCGCGCCCTCCGCCCGCCAGCGCCAGCCCGGCGACCGGGGCGGTCCGCGGCGCGTCGCCGTCGCGCAGCGCGTGAAGCCCCACCTCGTCGGCGCCCACCAGGTGGGCCACCGCCGCGTCGAGGGCCGGCCGGTCGAGCAGGATCTCGACCTGCTCGGCGCGCCGGCTGGGCGGCGGCGCGGGCAGGTCCTTGATCAGCCGCGAGAACTCGAGCGTGCTGAAGAGGGCGCGGACGGCGGCCTCGTCGGGCTGGCGGCAGGCGAAGTCCTCCGGCCCCTGCGGCAGCTCCATGTCGCACTTGATCTCGACGAGCTTCCGGTTGAGCCGGATGCGCTCGGCGCCAGCGGTGATCTTCTCCTGGAGCTTCTTGCCCCCGCGGCTCACCGCCTGGGGGATCTCGTCCGGCCGGGCGAGCATGGCCTCGACGGTCCCGAAGTGGCGGATGAGCGCGGAGGCCGTCACCTCGCCGACCCCCGGGAGCCCGGGGACGTCGTCGATCTTGTCGCCCAGGATGGCCATGTACTCGACCACCTGCGAGGGCTTCACGCCGAGCTTCTTCTCGACCTCGGCGGGACCGGTCCACCCGCCGCGTCCGCTCGCCTCGGCCATGGGGTCGTAGAGCGAGAGCCGGTCGTCCACCAGCTGGGCGAAGTCCTTGTCGCCGGTGACCACCACCACCTCGAAGCCCTGCTCGCGCGCCCGGCAGGCGAGCGTGCCGATGACGTCGTCGGCCTCGAAGTTCTCCTGCTCGACGGCGGGCACGTTGAGCGCCTTCGCCACCTCGCGCACCAGCGGAAACTGCCGCACCAGGTCGTCCGGGGCCTCCGGCCGGCTCGCCTTGTAGCGGGGGTCGAGGTCGTGGCGGAAGCTCTTGCGCCCCTTGTCGAGCACCAGGGCCACGTGCGTCGGCGCGTGCTCCCGCAGCGCCTTGAGCAGCATGGTGGTGAAGCCGTAGACGGCGTTGGTGGGGAGCCCCTGGGTGGTCGTGAGGGGCGGCAGTGCGTGGTAGGCGCGGAAGATGAAGCCGGAGCCGTCGATCAGCGTGAGCGTGGGCACCGGCTCGGCCTCACCTGATGACCACGACGTCGCCGGGCGACTCGCCGGGGCTGAAGGCGAGGAGCTGGTCGTCGGCGAAGGGCACGTAGAAGCGCATCCCCTGGTCGCTCCGACCCACCTGCCCGCGGTCGAAGGCGACGCCCGCTCGCGGCAGCGCACCGGAGAGGGTGGGACGCCGCCCGGCGGGCGTGAGGCCGGACTGGGTGGTGATCACGAGCGACGTGTCCTGGTTGATCGCGCCGGTCCCGAGGAAGCCGGCGCGGAAGGCGATCGCCGGACCTGGAGCGAGGGGGTCGGTCCACCAAGTGTACACGGTGCAGTAGCTCTGGCTCGGGCAGCGCGGGTCGGACGGGTAATAGAAGCGCCGCGCCTTGCGCGCCAGCGCCCGCGCGCTCGACGGGGTCGCGTCGTGGTCGACCGGCGACCAGGCGAGCGCGTAGCGCTGGCCGGCCTGCGGGCGACCGGCGTAACCGGTGACGGTGCCGGTCAGCACCAGCCCACCGGCGCGGAGCGTGGCGCTGACCTGGCTCGCCCTCACCCCGGCGGCGTCGTCGAAGCGAGGCAGCGCGGGCAGGCAGTGGGTGCCGTCGGCGCGCAGGTCGGAGAGGGCCACCGCGCCGCCCGGATAGTTCACCGGGTCTGGCGGGAGCACCGCCTTCACCGCCACCACCGCGTTGCCGTTCGCGTCGAGCGTGCAGCGCGAGAAGTCCTGCCCCGAGCCGGTGAGCACGGCGCTGTCCTGCCGGCCGTTGACCGCGTCGTCGTTCACGCCCAGGAAGGGATCGGCCAGCGCCGCCAGCACCCGCCAGCCAGTGCCGAGCTGCTCCTGGAGGGCCAGCGCCGGCGTCCCGTCGGCGAGCGCGAAGAGCACGCCAGCGCGATAGCCCAGCGAGGGCAGGACCCCCTGCCAGACCAGCTGCCACTGCTCGGCGCGCGTGAAGCCGGGCGTCACCTCCACCCGCGCCGGGGTGAGGGTGCCGTCGACGGAGTAGGCCACGCTCGGATCGGTCGAGCTGCCGAGCGCGAGGGCCTGACCGGTGGTCCCGGAGGGGACGGCGCTGGTCACCGCCGAGGCGCGGACGCGGCTCGAGTCGTCGCGCAGCATCGAGACGTCGTCGGGCAGGCTCCAGCGTCCGAGGTCGACCAGGTAGACCTTGCCGTCCGTCGAGGGCACCGCGGCCACCGCCGAGGTGGAGCGCTGGCCGGAGCCGGGCGCGATGAACTGGAGCGGGATGCCCTGGCTCGAGTCGAGGAGCGGGCCGCTCGCCGGCGGCATCGCGATGGAGATTCCGAGCGGGAGCGCGGGGACGGACACCGGCGCCCGGAACGGCTGGGCCGGCACCGGGTTGGCGGAGGGGACCGCCTGGGCGGCGGGGTCGAGCGCCAGCGCGCGGGTGCTCTCGTCGAGGGTGACGAGGCCGCAGTCGATCTCGTGCTCCAGCCCGCAGCCGCTCTCGTCGAGCACCGCGTACGCCCGGAGCTTCGGCGCGAGGTCGAAGGTGTCGGGGGCTTCGGGCAGCCGTTCGCTCACGTAGGCGGCCGCGACCAGCCGCGTCGGCGCGCGCGCGTCGAGCGCCACCACCCGCCAGCTCACGCCGGGCGGCCCGGCCACCACCTCGGCGACCCCGTGCACGGTCGAGCCGTCGGCGGCGGTGAGCGCGTCGGCGGTGGCGCAGAAGATCCGCCAGGTGGCGTCCTCGGCGAGGAGCGCGGCCATCTGCGCGGCGTCGAACCCGAGGTGCTGGACCCAGACCGGGCGCGCGGAGCGGGAGATGGAGAGCTTGCCCGGGCTGCGCTGGTACTCGATCACCGCGAGCTGGCCGCCGGTGAGCCCCACCACCACCCAGGCCTTCCCAGGCTGCACGGTGGTGATGCCGGTGGCGTCGGGGCCCAGGGCGGGGATGGCGGCCATCGAGAGGATGACGCTGCCGGGGGCGACGTCGGGGCCCAGGTCCACCCCGGGATAGGCGAGGCTCGGGTCGCCGACGATGCGGGTCTGCTCGTCCCAGGTGGAGACGAGCTGGACCAACGTCGAGCCGGCCCCCGCCGCGACCAGCAGGTCGGACCCGCCGTCCTGCAGGGAGGTCGAGGCGAGGTACGACGGGCGGGGGCTGGTGGCGACCAGCAGCGGGAAGACCACCCCCGGCCCGACCACCGGCTGCTCGGTCTGCGGATCGATGAACTGGAGCTCGTCGCCGCGCGCGGAGGCGACCGCGAAGTAGGTCTGGAGCAGGCCCGGGTGCGCCCGGGTCACGCCGTGGAAGGAGACGATCGCGGCCGGTCCGGCGAACCGCGCCCCCACCGAGGTCGAGCTGCTGCTGCAGCCGGCGAGCAGGCAGGGCGCGAGCGCGGCGGCGAGCGCCGCGTAGCTGGCGCGGCTCATCGCTCCCTCCCCACGCGCTTCACCACCGCGGCGCCGGCCGGGTGGTCGGGGTCGAGCTCGACCACGCTCACGAAGCCGCGGTCGAAGGAGCCCACGTAGATCCGGTCGCAGCTGGCCAGGGGCGCGCTCGAGCCGGCGCAGGTCACGCCGTGGCGCTGCTCCACCGCCATCCCGAAGGGCTGCTTGCCCAGCTCGGGGTTGCCGCCAGCGTCCAGGGCGAAGGTGCGCGCCACGTTGCCGGAGTCGTCGTCGTAGAGGGTCATGCTGTTGTCGTCGGGGCTGGTGACGGCCACCAGGTCGCCCTTCCCGGTGCGGGGCGGCAGCACCTTCACCTGGGTGGCGCCGCGGTCGAGCGGGATCACCCGCGCCACCCGCGCGCTCGGCTCGCCCCAGGGCTCCTCGGTGAGCTGGATCACCGCCAGGGCTCCGGCCACGTCGGCGGAGGGGCGCATGCCGAGGCTGGCCGCGGTGTCGGCGTCGTAGATCCGGAGGGCCACGTACGCCCGCCGGTCGACGCCGGCGCGCGGGTTGGAGAGGCCGATGCCCCGGGTCTCGGAGCCGCGCACCACGTCGTAGAGGCTGGACGAGGAGACCGCGTAGCCGCCGGCCAGGTCCACCCAGCGAAGCGGGGCCGACCCCGCGCCGACGAAGCCCGAGGTGACGAAGAGCCGGCCGGTGAGGTCGTCGTATGCCGAGGAGAAGCTGTAGTTGGTCCCGAGCGCGATCCGCGTCTGGGCGGCCGGGGCGGTGAGGTCCACCTCGGTGAGGAACCCATCGAAGCTGGCCGAGCGCAGGTAGCTCACGAAGGCCGTGAAGCGGGCGGTGCCGTCCACCTGCCGGCAGGCCAGCGTCACGCCGTAGGGATCGGCGAGGGCGCTGCCGTCGGAGTGGAGCGAGACGTCGAGGGGGAGCTCGCAGCCGGCGCCGCAGGTCACCGCCCCGGTCGTCTCGTCCAGCGTCACCTGGTAGAGCGCGTCCAGGCTGCGGGAGGGGATGAGCACCTGCGCCGCCGGGACGCCCGCGGGCGGGGTCCAGCCCGGGCAGCTCTCCGCGTCGAGCACCGCCACCTCTCCGCCCATGCTGCCGATGCGGGCGCTGCCGAGGACGGCGAGCGGCGCGTTCGGGTCGAGCCGGGTGTCGCCGGAGGCGTCGGGATCGATGGCGATGAGCGTGCCGCCGTTGATCGCGTCGTAGTTCAGGTCGAAGTTCGACGAGGCGACGAGGACCGCGGTCTTGCCGTTCGCGAGGGTGCGCACCGCGATGCCGGTGGGGAAGTAGAACCGGTCGGTCGGCGGGGCCACCTGCCGGACCTGCTCGCCGCAGGCCGCCGCCAGCAGGAGCGCCACCATCGCATATTTTCTAAGGAAATCGTCCACTCGGGCGCCGCACCTTACTCGTGAGGCCCACCCGGTCAAGGACAAACGCCGCGGCCCGGAGCGCCCGCTCACCGGCCCCCCGCCGCCGCCTGCGCCGGGCCGCCCGGCGGCAGCTCGGCCTGGATCCGGCGGAAGTCCGCCACGTCCGCGAAGAGCGAGGCGACCCGCCGCATGAGGGCGAGCCGGTTCCCGCGCAGCGCCGCGTCGTCGACCATCACCATCACCTCGTCGAAGAAGCGGTCGACGGCCGGCTTGATCTCGGCCACCGCGCGGAGCACCGCGGGGTAGTCGCGGCGCTCGCGCAGCCGCTCCACCTCGCCCTCCACGCGCGCCACCTCGGACGCCAGCGCCTGCTCGGCCTCGTCCTTCAGGAGGCCGGGGTCGACGCGCTCCGCGCCCTCCCCCTGCGCCTTCTCCTGGATGTTGGCGACCCGCTTGAATGCGATGGCCAGCGGCACGAAGTCGGGGCGCCGCTTCACCTCGGCGAGGGCGGCGAGCCGCTCCCGGGCGTCCACCACGTCGTCGAAGCCGGCCGAGAGCACCGCCTCGACGAGGTCGCCGTCGCTCCCCTCGCTCCAGAGCGCCTTGAGGCGGCCGCGGACGAAGTCGAGCACCGCCGCCTTCACCTGCTCGCGCGGGAGGGCGAGCTTGCCGTCCAGCGCCTGGAGCGCGGCCTCGACCGCGGCCCGCAGGGAGAGGTGATAGCCGCGGTCGACCAGGATGCGGATCAGGCCGATGGCGGCGCGGCGCAGGCCGAAGGGATCGGCGGCGCCGGTCGCCTTCTCGCCCACGCCGAGGATCCCGGCCAGCTGGTGGAGGCGGTCGGCGAGCGCGATGAGCGCGCCGAGGTCGCCGCGTGGCATCTCCTCCGCCGCGCCGATGGGCCGGTAGTGGTCCTCGATCGCCTCGGCCACCTCGGGGTCGATCCCCTCCAGCCGCGCGTAGTGCGCGCCCATGATGCCCTGCAGCTCGGGGAACTCGCCGACCATGCCGGTGCCGAGGTCCGCCTTGCAGAGCCGGGCCGCCCGATCGATCTCCGGGGCGCGGCCGCCCAGGCCGAGCTGCCCGGCCAGCGCGAGCGAGATCTGGCCGATGCGCTCCACCCGCTCGAGCTCGCTGCCGAGCTTCGCCTGGTAGGTGCGGCGGCCCAGGTCGGCCACGCGGCTCTCCAGCGGCCGCTTGCGGTCCTCCTCGAAGAAGAAGCGCGCGTCGGCGAGCCGGGCCCGCAGCACCCGCTCGTACCCGTGGCGCGCCACCTTGGGATCCTTCACCGGGGTGCCGGACACGGCGATGAACTTGTTCTGGAGCCGCCCCTTCCCGTCCACCACCGCGAAGTAGCGCTGGTGGTTGCGCATCTCCGAGACCACCACCTCCGGAGGAAGTGAGAGGTTCGACGCCTCGAAGCTGCCGGCGATGGCGGTGGGGGACTCGACGAGGAAGGTGACCTGCTCCACCAGCGCCGGGTCGGGGCGCACCTCGCCGCCGGCCCTCTTCGCCGCCTGGGCGAGCTGCTTCTCGACGAGCGCCTTGCGCTCCGCCGGGTCCACGATCACGCCGGCCTGGCGCAGCTTCGCGACGTAGTCGGCGTAGGTGCCCTTGAGCTTCAGCGGCCGCGGCGCGACGAAGCGGTGGCCGCGGGTCTCGGCGCCGGACTTCACGTCGCCGTAGCGGACCGGGACCACCTTGCCGCCGTAGAGGGCCACCAGCCAGCGCACCGGCCGCGCGAAGGTGACGGTCTCGTCGCCCCAGCGCATGGCCTTGCGGAAGCGGATCTTCGGGAGCAGCGCCTCGAGCAGGCCCGGCAGCACCTTCTCGGCCTTCTGCCCCTTCTCGAGCTTCTCGACCGCGAGCCGCTCGCCCTTGGGCGTCTGCACCCGCTTCACCTTCGCGACCTCCACCCCCTGGCTCCGCGCGAAGCCGAGCGCCGCCTGGGTGGGCTTGCCCTCGGCGTCGAAGGCCGCCTGGACCGACGGCCCGAGCGCCTCGGTGCGGGCGTCGGGCTGCTTCGGGGCCACGCCC
Source organism: Anaeromyxobacteraceae bacterium (assembly GCA_035656915.1). Lineage (GTDB taxonomy): Bacteria > Myxococcota > Myxococcia > Myxococcales > Anaeromyxobacteraceae > Anaeromyxobacter_B. Next base: position 31,240 of record DASRRJ010000013.1, on the reverse strand, counting down.
TCGGCCACCACCGCGAGCCGCCGCGGCGTGCCGACCGCCCTCACCGCGCCGTGCGCGAGCCGGGCCTCGTCGAGCGCCTTGCCGAGATCCTCCTCGAGCTGGCGCAGCGCCGCTGGGGCCATGCCCGCCGGGAGCTCCTCGGTGCCGATTTCAAAGAGAAGGTCTGCCATGTCGGTCGTCCTGTGCGGGGCCACTAGGCCGCCTTGCCCTTCTTCTTCGCCGGCTTCCGCGCGCTGCCCTTGGCGGACGCCTGCGCCGCCGCGAGCAGCGGGAACCCGAGCTCCTCGCGCGTCTTCAGATACCCCTCGGCGCAGCCGCGGGCGAGCGCCCGCACCCGCCCGATGTAGGCCGCGCGCTCGGTCACGCTGATCGCGCCCCGGGCGTCGAGCAGGTTGAAGGCGTGCGAGCACTTGAGGCAGTAGTCGTAGGCCGGCAGCGGCAGCTTCCGCTCCAGGAGCCGCTTGCACTCCGCCTCGTAGACGCCGAAGAGGCTGAAGAGCATCTTGGGGTCGCTCTCGCGGAAGCTGTATTCGCTGAACTCCACCTCGGAGCGGTGGAAGACCTCGCGGTACTTGATCCCGTCCACCCACTCCACGTCGTAGACGTTCTCGACGTCCTGCAGGTACATGGCGATGCGCTCGAGCCCGTAGGTGAGCTCGGCCGCCACCGGCTTCACCTCGAAGCCGCCGGCCTGCTGGAAGTAGGTGAACTGGGTGATCTCCATCCCGTCGCACCAGACCTCCCAGCCCAGGCCCCAGGCGCCGAGCGTCGGGCTCTCCCAGTCGTCCTCCACGAAGCGGATGTCGTGCTCCCGGGGGTCGATGCCGATGGCCTTGAGGGAGCCGAGGTAGAGCTCCTGCACGTCGGGCGGCGAGGGCTTCAGGACGACCTGGAACTGGTGGTGCTGGTGGAGCCGGTTCGGGTTCTCGCCGAAGCGTCCGTCGGAGGGCCGGCGCGACGGCTCCACGTAGGCCACGTTCCACGGCTCGGGGCCGAGGACCCGCAGGAAGGTGGACGGGTTCATGGTGCCCGCCCCGACCTCGAGGTCGTAGCCCTGGGCGAGGATGCACCCGCGGCTGGCCCAGTAGCCCTGCAGGGTGAGGATCAGTTGCTGGAAGTTCACGGCCGCCTCCGTCTTCGAAATCGCCCGGCCAGACCGGCGCCGGACCGGGCACGGTAGGACCGCCCGCCACGGCTGTCAAACGAAGATGCGCGCGCCCGCGGCGGGACCCGCGGGCTGTTTTTACCCCAGCATCGGCCCGAGCTCGTCGAGGAACTTGCGGCTCGCCAGCCGGTGGCCGACGAGGTGCTCGATGAAGCGGGCGAGGACCCGCTGCGCCTCCGCGCCGGCGGCCGGCGCGAGCGGGTCCTGGAGGGCCGCGGCGAGGCCGGCGCGGGAGAGCCGGAGCAGCGCCGCGAGCCCCTCGCGAGAGATCGAAGGCCCGCCCTCCCCCGCCGCCGCGCAGGCGGCGCAGAGGGCGCCGCCCTGCGCCGGATCGAAGGCGAAGCGCGAGGCGGACCCCGGGTCGAGCGGCGCGCCGCAGCGGGCGCAGGAGTCGAGCCTGGGCGCGAACCCGGCCTCCCGCAGCGCGCCGAGCTCGTAGGCGCGCAGGGCCGCCGGCCGGGCCGGCCCCGCGTCGAGCTGGCCGAGGTAGGCCACCAGCAGCTGGAAGAGCGCGGAGTGCGGCTCGGCGTCGCGGGTGAGCTCGCGGGCGAGGTCGCAGGCGTAGCCGGCGCAAGCGATGCGGGTGAGGTCGCCGCGGATGGCGCCGAAGCCGGCCTGGACCGAGACGTTCTCGAGCGTGTAGAGGTCGCCGGAGGGGCGCTCCTTGAGCGACGCCATCAGCAGCGTGAACGGCTCGAGCGCGCCGCCGAACCGCTTGCGCGAGGCGCGGGCCCCGCGCGCGAAGGCGGAGAGCTTGCCGCGCTCCTCGGTGAAGAGCGAGACCACCCGATCCGACTCGCCGTAGTCGGTGGTGCGCAGCACCACCGCGAGCAGCTCGAGGCGGGTCACCGCGCCTCGTGAGGCGCCGCCTCCGGCTGGTAGTAGGAGCCGCGCGCGGCGGGGGTGCGGCTGGGGTCGAGCTTGAGGGGCTGCGGCCGGCGGGTGGAGGCGAAGACCACCAGCGCCAGGGCCGCCGCCGCGAGCAGCGCGGCCACCAGCAGCCGCAGGTCGAGCCTGCGCCCGGTCCGGGCGCGCGGGGCGGGCTCGGGGGCCGGCTCCCCTCCCGCCCCCTCCACCTCCTGCCAGCGCAGCACCACATCGTCGGGGTCGAGGCCGACCGCCGTCGCCCAGGCGCGCAGGTAGCCGAGCAGGTAGGCGCGCGGCGGCATCCGCGCCAGCTCGCCCGACTCGAGGGCCACCACGATGCCGGGGCCGAGCTTGGTCAGCCGCCCCACCTGGTCGCGATCGAGGCCCCGCAGCTCGCGCTCCTGCACCAGCCAGCGCCCGAAGGACGCGACGTCGGGGGGCGCCTCCCCCAGCTCTTCGAGCGGCACCGGCGCGGCGGTCGCGCGTGGTTCCTGATCGGCCATCTCACCCCCCACGGGTCACTGGAGGAGCTCCCGTCGGCGGCGGCACTCGTTGGCCACGTCGCCGTCGGCGCCCAGCTCCTCGCACTTCTCGAAGGCGGCGCGCGCCTTCTCGGCGTCGCCGCGCTTGAGGTGCACGAGGCCGATCTGGAACTGCGCGTTGGCGTCGTGGTCGCAAGCGCGCGACCAGCGCTCGAACGACTCGAGGGCCTCGGCAGGCCGGCCCTGGTCGAGCTGGATGCGCCCCAGCTCGCGCAGGCCGGCGCAGCTCCGCGGGCTCTGCGAGAGCGCGGTCCGGAGCTCGGCCTGGCCCTCGTCCTTGCGGTCGAGCTGGTGGTAGAGCACCAGCGCCCGGTTCATCCGGGCGTCGAAGGGGGTGGCGTAGTACATGTTCGCGAGCGCGGCGTCGAACTCGGCGAGCGCCTCCTGTGGGCGGTGGGTGCGCGCCAGGAGCTGTCCGAGATCGTTGTGGGCCTCGGAGTAGTCTGGGCGGAGCTCGATCGCGCGCCGGTACTCCCGCTCGGCCTCGGCGGCGCGCCCGAAGAGCTCGAAGGCCACCCCGCGCCCGAGGTGGGCCTCGGGGAAGGCGTCGTCGGTCGCCAGCGCCGCGTCGAACTCCCGCATGGCGTCCTGCGGCCGGTTGTTCCGCAGCGCCTCGATGCCGAGGCCGTGGTGGATCTCGGCGCTGTCACGCTCCTTCTTGTTGGGCGAGTGGGAGCAGGCGGCAGCGAGGAGGAGCGGGAGGAGCCAGCGATGCGGTCTTGACATGGATTTCCGTCAGAAGCTCGAGAGGAGCCGCCCGAGCGCCTGGCGCGGATCGCGCGGCGCGGCGGCCGAGGGAGGCGGCGGGACGCCGAACGCGGCCACCCGCTTCAAGGTCTTCTCCTGCAGCTCCGGGGTCATGCCCCGGAAGTTCAGGTTGTCGAGCATGAAGCCCATCGACTCGAGGAACTGCAGCCCCTCCACCTCGAGCGCGCGATACTCCTCGATGGGCACCTCCCGGTTGTCGGAGAGGTAGACCACGTTCTCCGCGCTCACGGCGAGGGAGAGCACCACGTACACCGAGAAGCTGCCGCCGGGGTTCCGCTGGCCCACCAGGTAGCCCTGCACCGCCTGGGCGGGCCGCCCGGGGACCGAGATCTGGGGCTGGTTGATGCTCTCCACGAGCGCGACCACCCGCTCACGGGCGGCGGGGACGCAGCGCAGGTTCTTGTCGGGCTGGAACACGGGGGTCCTCGGCGGCTAGCGGGCCACCAGAGAATACTCCTCCGTGAAGGACTCCGTCTCGGCGGCGTTGCGGCGCATGTCCACCACCGGATCGTCGATGGTCACGTCGTTCCCCTGCGCGGACCCCTCCCCCACGATGACCCGCAGGGTGGCGTCGGGCGCGGCGCCGTGGCGATCGCCGCTCCGCTTCCTGGCCTCCAGCGTCACCTTGTTCTGCCCGAGGCGCAGGAACTTGCTCACCTCCATCACCACGTTCTCCTCGGCCGAGCGCACCTCCCGGATCCACTGGGAGTTGATGAACACGCTCACGTCGTACTGGGTCCCGTCCGGCTGGCTCTGCTGGGTGACGAGGAAGTAGCGGCGGGTGGTGGCGCGGGAGGGCGTGGAGGAGGAGGTGGGCACGAGGACCGCCGGGCTGGCGGTGGAGGCGGCGATGAGGGTCGTGGCCGGGGGCGCGCGCGGGGCTGGCGCCGTCGCCGGGCTCGAGGCCGGCGTGGGCGCCGCCGGGGTCGCGCCCGCGGTCGGAGCGGCTTGGGGGCTCGTCCCCGTCTCCACCGTCCGCACGCTGTAACCCTTGGCCTCGATGTGGACGGCGCCCTTCTCGTCGATCACCACGGTGGCGTTCTCGAAGCGCTGGCTGGTGACGCCGGCGATGTCGACGCCGTTGAGCGTGATGGCGGCAGGCGCGCCCTGGGAGGTCGCGCCGAGGAGCGCCGCGGCGAGCAGCTTCGCGAGTACCGGCATCGTCAGCCGCTTCTAGCCGTCCCCCGCGGGAGCGGTCAAGCGGCGCGTCAGACGCCGCGGGCGGTCGCTCCCCAGACGATCTTGTGGATCTGGAGATTCAATCGGGCCTCGACCCCGCTCTCCAGGATCCAGCGCGCCAGGTCGCGGGGGTCGACCGCCCCGAAGACCGGCGAGACCAGCACCGCCACCCGCCCCGGCAGCCCGTGCCGGCGCATCACCTCGAGGCACCAGCGCCAGTCCTCCTCGCTGGTCACGACGAACTTGACCTCGTCGTGGGGCCGCAGGGCGGCGAGCCAGCCGAAGTCCCGCTCCACCTCTCCCGAGCCCGGGGTCTTCACGTCGGCGATGCGGACCACCTCCGCCGGCAGCGCGCCCATGGGGCGCTGGCCGTGGGTCTCCACCGTCACCTCGTAGCCCTCGTCGAGCAGCTGGCGGGCCAGCTCCGGCAGCTCCTTCTGGAGCAGCGGCTCGCCGCCGGTGAGGAGCACGAGCTTGCAGGGGTGACGGCGGACCTCGGCCAGGATCTCGGCCCGCGACAGCTCCCGGCCGCCGGTGAAGGCGTAGGCGGTGTCGCAGTAGCCGCAGCGGAGGTCGCAGCCGGTGAAGCGGACGAAGACGCAGGGCCGCCCGGCCCTCGTCCCCTCGCCCTGGATGCTGAAGAAGATCTCGTTGACGCGCACGTCAGGGTTCTAGCGCGAAACGGCCATGGGGGCCTTGCCGGAGAGCGCCGGCGGCTCCGCCACGGTGGGCGCCTGCGCCGCGACCACCGGCGCCGGGGTGGGGTGCGACTGGAGCGAGCCGTCGCCGCCCTTCATCCGCTTCAGCTCCGTGCGGACGCGCTTCGGATAGATCCAGAAGCGGGCCGGGACCTCGCCCGAGTCGAGGTAGTCGCGGATGCGCGCCGGCCCGGCGTTGTAGGCCATGAGCGCCAGCTCGTGGCTCCGGTTGAAGGCCCGGAACAGGCGCCGGTAGTAGCGCACGCCCGCGCGGATGTTGGAGTCGGGGTCGCTCGGATCCTCGTCGAGGCCCGACCGCTCGGCCTCGTGCGCGAAGGTCTCCGGCTTGAGCTGCATGTAGCCGAGCGCCCCCCGCTCGCTGGTGGCGTCGGAGTTGAAGCCCGACTCCACGGCGATGATGGCGAGCACCATGAGCGGGTCGAGCTCGGCCAGCCTCGCCTCCTCCACGATGACCTGCGCGAGGTGCGAGCGGTCCGACTCCGGCAGGTGCGGCAGCCGGCGCCTGAGCTGCGCCTTGATCCGGCCGAGCCAGTTGATGGGGGCCGGCTGCGAGGCCGCCGGCGCCGCCGCCGGGTCGCTCGCCGACTGCTCGTGGGCGAGGCGGGAGAGGTCGACCGACTCGGCGAGGGGGCGCGAGATGACCAGCAGCGCGCCAAAGGCGGCCAGGGCCACGATCGCCGAGAGGATCCCCCTCGCCCAGGAACGCCTCAAGCCCGTTTCTCCTTCTCCCTGGCCAGCGCGTCGAGCCGCTCGTCGACGGCGTCGAGCCGCTGCTTGAGCTGGTTCAGATCCTCGCGCGTCGGCACCTTGAACCGCTGCGAGGCGCGGCGCACCGCGTCATCGATGGTCCTCTCGAGCTCCTGCCGCTGGGCGCCGAGCCGCTCGCCGAACTCGCGGGCGTGCTTCTTCATGTCCTCCGGCGACAGGCCGGCGGCGTCCACCAGCTTCTGCAGCACCTTCTCGGCCTCGGCCTCGGCGGCGTTGAGCCCCACGAGCGCCTGCGACCAGGCCTCCTTGAACATCTCCTGGATGTCGGCCATTCCTAGCCCTCCGCCGCGCGGCGCTTCGCCGCCTTCGCCTTCTTGGCGGGCTTCTTCTCGCCCTTGTCGAGCCGGCGCGACAGCCGATCGAGCTCCTTCGAGAGCTCGATCACCTGCTCGCGGGTCGCGACGCCCAGGAAGTCCACCGCCTTCGACTGCAGCTCCTCGAGCCGCTCGAGCGCCTCCGAGCGGAAGGTCTCGGCCCGCCCGCGCAGCCCCTCGATGCCCTGCGAGCGCAGCCGGTCGAGCCGGCCTCGCAACGTGCCGTCCGCGGACATCCGGTTCACCAGCCCGGCCAGCTCCTTGCGGCTCTCCCGCCCGCGCTGCACCAGATCCTTCAGCACCTTCTGCGCCTCCTCCTCGAAGGCCTCCAGGCGCACCTGAGCCGCCTCGATGGGCTCGCGCAGGAACTCCGGGACCTTCACGTTCGCCTTGACCTCAGCCATGGTTGGCCTCCTGTAAGTGGAAATGCGTGTTTCGACGCATCGCGTCAAGACTAGCAGCAAACGAGAACGCCAGAGCCCTCCTTACAGGTGAAGCCCCAAGGGGATGCCGGACCGGTTCACCGGCAATCGATCCCGATCGCCTCTTCGAGCCGTCCGAATCCGTCCTTCTTCAGCAGCGCCTCGAGCCCCGACAGCAACGTGGGCGCGAAGCGCGGGCCTCCGTAGATGAACCCGGTGTACGCCTGAACCAGCGACGAACCGGCCCGGATCTTCGCATAGGCGGCCGCCGCAGTCATCACTCCGCCGACCCCGATGACCGGAATCCGAGTGCCTACGCGGGAATAGATGCGCTTCACGGCGGCCGTCGACAAGGCCTCGAGGGGTGCGCCCGAGAGCCCGCCCGCTTCCCCGGCGCGCGGGTGGCAGGCTACCGGACCGGGGCGCTGGATGGTGGTGTTGGTGGCGACGAGCCCCTGCACTCCGGCAGCGAGCGCGACCTCCACCGCCTCGTCGAGCGCCTCGGGCGCGAGGTCGGGCGCCAGCTTGACCAGCAACGGCGGGGCCTTCCGGAGCTGCCCGAGCCGGTCCATGCAAGCGCCGAGCAGCCGCTCCAGCGGCGCCCGCCCCTGCAGCTCCCGCAGGCCGGGGGTGTTGGGCGAGGAGAGGTTCACCACCAGGTAGTCGGCGAAGGGGTGGAGCCGGTCGATGCAGGCGAGGTAGTCCTTCTCGGCCTCCTCGTTGGGTGTGACCTTGTTCTTGCCGATGTTGACGCCGAGCACCCCCGGGCGTTGCGCCGGCGTGAGCGCGGCGAGCCTCGCCGCGCAGGCCTCCGCGCCGTCGTTGTTGAAGCCCATCCGGTTGAGGATGGCCCCGTGCTCCGGGAGCCGGAAGAGCCGCGGCCTGGGGTTCCCCGCCTGCGGGACGGGGGTGATGGTGCCGATCTCCACCGAGCCGAAGCCGAGGGCGAAGAGCCCGGGGGCGAAGACCTCCCCCTTGTCGAAGCCAGCGGCGAGGCCGAGCGGGTTCGCGAAGTCGAGCCCCAGGCACCGGGTGGCCAGCGCGGGCCGGGGCGCCGGCCGGACCAGCGCCGCCAGCGCCGGCCTTCCGAGCGCGCGCAGCACCGGGATGGCGGCTCCGTGGACGCGCTCCGGGTCGATCCGGAAGAGGAGGCTGCGGGCGGCGGGCCAGAGCATGGGGGGCGCGTTCTACAACAGCCGAACGCGTCTGTCGCGGGTCGAGAGCGCGCCCGGGATCACACGCGCCCACACTTCGGCACAGGGGTGAGAGCGGTCGCGGCGCCGGCTACAGGTCCGCGTTCATGACGATCGCGTCCTCGCCCTCGTCGACGTAGTAGTTGGGCCGGATCCCCGCCTGCCGGTAGCCGAGCCCCTCGTAGAGGGCGATGGCGGGGCGGTTGCTGCGCCGCACCTCCAGCGTCGCCATCACCGCCCCCGCCTGCCGCCCGCGCCCGGTCATCTCGTCGAGCAGTGCCCGGGCCACGCCCCGCCGCCGCTCCTCCCTCGCAACCGCGACGTTGAGCACGTGCAGCTCGTCATGCACCAGCCAGTAGATGACGAAGCCGAGCACGTGCTCGCGCGCGGCGGCGCCCTCGTCGCGGGGCTCGGTGGCGAGCAGGATCGTCGACCACGGGTGGGTGAGCTCGCGCCGGAAGAGCTCCGCCGACCAGGGATGGCTGAAGGCCTGCAGCTCGATCTCCATCACCCGCTCGAGGTCGTCGAGCACCATCCTCCGGAACGCGAACGGCGGCGCCGGGCGGGGAGGAGGTCCGGCCGGCCTATGCATCCGGGCCTCCCAGGGGGTCGAGGAGCCGCACCTCGGCGCGGGCGCGCAGCTCCGCCAGCAGCGCCTTGAGCTCGGCGCGGGTGCGGTCCTCGGCGAGGCGGGCGCGGATGGCGGCCCGCTGCTCCGCCAGCGGGCGGCGCCCGAGCTCGTCCCGCCGGGCCTGCCAGTGCCCCTCGACGTCGGCGTCGGTCACGCGCGCCGCGCGGGAGAGCCGGCCCTGGACGTAGCGCTCCGCCCGCAGCGTGCGGCGCAGCACCGCGGTCAGCTCCTCCTCGGCGAGGTCGTTGCGGGCGAGGAAGGCCCGGTAGTCGGCCGCGGCGGCGAAGCGTTCCTGGAAGCGGCGCACCTCCGCCGCCGCCTCGGCGGGCTCCACCTGGAAGACCTCGAGCCGGGCCGCCTCGTCGACGAGCAAGGTCTGATCCACCAGCCAGTCGAGGGCGGCGCGCAGCGCCGGGCGGTCGAGGGGCGCGGCGGCGGCCCCCAGCGCGCCGCGCGAGACGAGCGCGATGCGGGCCTCCTCCGCGAGCCGCGACAGGGTCACCACGGTCGGCGCGGCGCCGGCGGAGGCGCGGATCACCGCCACCACCTCGTCTACCGGCAGCGGCGCCGCGGCCGACGGCTCGGCGGCGAGCGACGGGGCGGCGCACAGGGTCGCGGCGAGGGCGAGGAAGGTACCGATGGGGCGCTTCATCCGGGAGCCATTCTATCCATGATGCACTTCGTTCGTTGACGCGGCCCCCTGCGGCGTTACTTTCCCTGCCGTGCCCGAGCGCGACCTGTACGACATCCTGGGGGTGGCGCGGACCGCGCCCGCCGACGAGATCAAGAAGTCGTACCGGCGGCTCGCCAAGAAGTACCACCCCGACGTGAACCCGGGGAACAAGGCGGCGGAGGAGAAGTTCAAGGAGGTCACGGCGGCCTTCGAGGTGCTCTCCGATCAGAAGAAGCGGGCGCTCTACGACGAGTTCGGCCCCGACTCGCTCCGCAGCGGCTTCGACGAGAAGAAGGCCGACGCCTACCGCCAGTGGAAGCGGCAGGGGGCCGCGCCCGGCGGGATGCCGTTCGACTTCGGGGACTACGAGACGGTCAACGTCGGCGATTTCGGCGCCTTCGACTTCGGCGACATCTTCGGGCAGATCTTCGGCGGGCGGGGGGGAGCCCGGGCGCGGACCCGGCGCGGTCCCACCCCTGGGCGCCACGCCGAGGCAGAGCTCGCCATCGACCTCAAGGACGCGGTCACCGGCGCCGAGCGCGACGTGCGGCTCGAGGGCCGGACCCTGCGGGTGAAGATCCCGGCCGGCGTCTCCGACGGCTCGCAGATCCGGCTCGCCGGCCAGGGTGGCGAGGGGGCGCACGGCGGCCCCGCGGGCGATCTCTACCTCAAGGTGCGGCTGCGCGAGCACCCGCTCATCCGCCGCGACGGGCGGGACCTCAGCCTCGACCTGCCGGTCACCGTCCCCGAGGCGGCGCTCGGCGCGGAGGTGACCATGCCCACGTTCGAGGGGCCGGTGAAGCTTCGGATCCCGGCCGGCGCGCAGAGCGGCACCCGGCTCCGGCTGCGCGGCAGGGGGCTGCCCGACCTCAAGGGCGGGGGGCGCGGCGACCTCTACGCGGTGGTGCGCATCGTCCTGCCGGAGGCGAGCGAGCGGCTCGCCGCGGCGGTGCGGCCGCTCGAGCCGCTCTACAAAGGCGACCCGCGCGCCGGCCTCTCGTTGTAGAAGGTCGCCCGGCGGAAGGTGCGCCCAGAAGGAGTTTCCCCGTGGGACTGTTCGACCTGTTCGGCTCCAAGGAGCAGCGCGAGAAGAACGCGCTCCGCAAGGCGGCCCAGAAGCTCACCGAGAAGTACGGCCCCGCCGAGAACCGGCAGCAGGTCATCGAGCGGCTCGCCGGCCAGGGCACGCCCGCCGCGCTCGCCACGCTCTGCCTGCGCTTCACCATCCGGGCCGAGAACGGCGTCACCGACGACGAGGAGAAGGAGATGGTCCGCGGCGCGCTGGTCGACGCCGGCGAGGCCGCCGTCGGGCCGGTGAAGGAGTTCCTGGCCCAGCAGGAGTCGGGGGTGGCCTGGGGCCTGCGGGTGCTGTCCCAGCTCTCCGGCGCGGCCGAGGTCGAGGGGACCGTGCTCGCGCTCCTGCAGAAGCTCGGGCGCGAGTACACCCGGGACCCCGAGAAGAAGCTGGTCCTCCTCTCCTGGCTCTCCGAGCACCCGGCCGGTGCGCGGGACGTCGGGAGCGGCCCGACCATCGAAGCGGCGCTGTTGCCGCTCCTCGAGGACTTCTCCGACGACGTCCGCATCAGCGCCGCCCGCGTGCTCGCGCGCCAGCCGCTCGCCGAGGCGACGCGCGAGGCGCTCATCGCGCTGCTCCTGCGCGATCAGGACAACGCCCGGGTGCGCGGCGAGGTGCTCTCGGCCCTGGCCCAGCTGGGCGCGGACGTGAAGGGGCACCGGCCGGCGGTGGAGCCGCTGGTCGTCGAGCCGTGGTACCTGGACCGCGAGGGTCAGGTGAAGAAGCGTTCCTGAGCCTGACGCGCCGCGTCGCGCCGGACGCACCGCTCGAGCCACCCCCCTCCGCCCGCCAGGCGCTACACTACCCTGCGTGAACGACATCTCCGGTTCACCCTCCCCCGCCGGCGAGGCCGCGGCCGGCTCCGCTCCGCGGGGCGGCGGCCCCCTCGACCGGTGGTTCCGCCCGGTGCAGATCCCCGAGGACGCGCCCGCGGCGCTCGCCGACCTGGCGGGGCGCGGCGGCCTGGTCTTCGTGATGCGGGCGGCGGGGCTGCTCAACTTCCTCTACCTCCGCTGGCTGCTGCGCAAGCTCCGGCTCCCGCCGCTCCGGGCGGCGCTCGGGCTGCGGGGTCCCCTGCCCTGGCTGCTGCGGCTCCGCTCCAGCCGCGCCGCGGCGGAGGAGTCCATCGCGGCCGGCGAGTCGACGCTGGTCTTCCTGGAGGACGGCGAGGACCCCTTCTCCGGGATCGTCGGGCTGCAGCGGCGCTGCCGCCGGCCAGTGTTCCTGGTGCCGGCGCTCCTGCTCTGGAGCCGCCGCGCGCAGCGGCTCGAGGGGAGCTTCTGGGACATCCTCTACGGCTCGCAGGAGCGCCCCTCGCGCTTCGCCACCCTGGCCGCCTTCCTGCTCAACTACCGCAACGCGCTCCTGCGCCTCGGCGCGCCGCTCGACCTCGCCGCGTTCGTGGCCGAGCGCGGCGACGAGCCCGACCCGCTCCTCGGGCGCAAGGTCCGCGGCGCCCTGCACCACCACCTGGCCCGGCAGACGCGGGCGGTGGTGGGACCGCCGCTCAAGAGCCCGCGGCGGATGCGGGAGAAGATCCTGCGCGACCGCACCCTGCGCGCCGCCATCGACCGCGCCGCCCGGGAGAGCGGCCGGCCCCCGGCGGCGGTGCAGGCAGAGGCGGAGGCGGACCTGGCCGAGATCGCGAGCCGCTACAGCCCGGCCTTCATCGAGTTCCTGCGCCCGTTGCTGTCGCGCGTCTTCCAGCGGCTCTACGAGCGGGTGGAGGTGGACGAGGCCGGCCTCACGCGGGTGAAGCGCGCCGGGGCCGAGTTCCCCATCGTGCTCTGCCCGAGCCACAAGAGCCACGTCGACTACCTGATGATCTCCTGGCTCTGCTACGTGAACGGCCTCACGCCGCCGCACGTGGCCGCCGGCATCAACCTGTCCTTCTGGCCGTTCGGCACCATCGCCCGCCACGGCGGCGCCTTCTTCATCCGCCGCTCCATGAAGGGCGACCGGATCTACACCGCCACCCTGCGCACCTACGTGAAGCAGCTCCTGCGCGACGGGTTCCCGCAGGAGTTCTACCTGGAGGGGGGGCGCAGCCGCACCGGCAAGCTGCTCTTCCCGAAGACCGGCCTCTTCTCCATGGAGGTGGACGCCTGGCTCGACGGCGCGGCCGACGACGTGCTCTTCGTGCCGGTGGCGGTCGACTACGAGCGGCTGATGGAGGGCGGCAGCTACGCCCGCGAGCTGGCCGGCGGCGAGAAGCAGCAGGAGAGCCTCAAGGGGCTGCTCGGCACCTGGAAGGTGCTGCGCCGCCGCTACGGACGCGTCTACGTGCGCTTCTCGGCCCCGGTGTCGCTGCGCGCCCTGGCCCAGGAGCGGCTCGGCGCCCGCGCCGGCACGCTGGCCCTCGACGAGGAGGGGACCGCTCCCGGCAGCGCCGCCGCCGTCCCGGCCACCCCGGGCGCCGCCGCCACCGACAAGCGAGACCTGGTCCAGGCGCTCGCCAACCGCGTGGCGTTCGGCATCTCGCAGGCCATCACCCTCACGCCGGTGGGGCTGGTCGCCGCCGCCCTGCTCTCCCACCGCCGCCGCGGCATCTCCGCCGGCGACCTCGCCGAGCGGCTCGACCTGCTGCGGCTCATCGCCGCCGAGGACGGCGCGCCCTTCGCGCGCGACCTCGCCGGCGCGCCGAGCGACCCGCGCCAGCCCGGCCCGATCGCCGACGCCCTGGCCCGGCTCGCCAGGGAGAGGCTGGTGGAGGTCGAGGAGGCCGCCGGCGAGACCATCTACCGGGTGGCGGACGAGAAGCGACCGCTGCTCGACTTCTATCGGAACAACGTCATCCACCGGTACGTGGCGCTGGCGCTGGTGGCAGCGGCGGTCCGCGGCCAGGGCGGCGAGGACGCCGAGGCGGTGCGCGGGCGGGCGCAGTTCCTGTCGCGGATCTTCAAGCTCGAGTTCATGTATCGGGCCGGCGCCAGCTTCGAGGAGACCTTCGAGGTGAACCTCGGCTACCTCGCGCGGCTGGGCGCGGTCGCGCGCGGGGACGGGCGCCTCCGGCCCGGCCCGGAGCCGGCGCCGCTCGAGTTCCTGGCGGAGATGACGCGCCCCTACCTCGAGGCGTACCGGACGGCGTTCGAGGCGGTGCTGGCGGCCTTCACGGGCCCCGGCCGCAGCGCTCCCGGCGAGGACGGACCGATGGTGCTGGACCGGAGGGCGCTGCTCCGCGAGTCGCTGGATCGCGGTCGCGCAGCGTTCCTTTCGGGGCGTCTGGCGCTGCGCGAGTCGCTCTCCAAGGCCACCCTGGAGAACGCCATCGAGTGGCTGACGCAACGCGGCGCGCTAGCGGAAGTCAATCAGGGCAAGCTTTCCCTCGATCCGCGGTGGCGTGATGTGGAGTTGCCCGGTCTTCTTCGCGACCTCGAACGCCATCTCTAGCAGGTGATCCGGAGTGGGAGTGCCTCTTCCACCCGGGGTGTTCTTCGGGGTAGTCTCCCGCGCACGTTTGAACCCGAGCAGCACCCCCGAAAGTCCCAGTCCGAACGAATTCCTGGCCCTTTCTTCGCAGTGAACATGAGCGGAGGTCGCACCCGATGGCGGATAAGTCCCGGATCTTGAACAAGTCGCTCCACAACAAGGTGATGTCGGCCGAGGAGGCGGCGCAGCTGATTCCCAACGGCTCGGTCCTCGGCATGAGCGGCTTTACCGGCGCCGGCTACCCCAAGGCCGTGCCGGTCGCGCTCGCCAAGCGCGGCGTGGACGAGCGGCTGAAGGGCAACAAGTTCAAGGTGAACGTCCTCTCCGGCGCCTCCACCGGCCCCGAGCTCGACCAGGCCATGGGGCTCACCGAGGTGGTGGCCTTCCGCTTCCCCTACCAGGGCGACGCGGTGATGCGCGAGAAGATCAACGCCGGCGTCGTCGAGTACCAGGACATGCACCTGTCGCACGCCGGCACCCACGTGCGGAACGGCTTCTACGGCAAGGTGAACTTCGCGGTGGTCGAGGTCACCAAGATCCGCGAGGACGGCTCGCTCATCTACTCGTCGTCCGTCGGCGCCAACAACGTCTACCTGGAGCAGGCCGAGAAGATCATCCTCGAGGTGAACTACTGGCAGGACGAGCGGCTGGAGGGGATGCACGACATCATCTCCATCAACCAGCCCTACGGCGACCGCAAGCCCATCGACGTCTGGGCGGCCGACTCCCGCAACGGCTCCAAGTACCAGGAGATCGACCTCTCCAAGGTGGTCGCCATCGTCGAGACCGAGTGCCCCGACCGCAACGCGCCCTTCAAGGCGCCGGAGCCGGTGCACAAGGCCATCGCCGGCCACATCCTCGACTTCCTCGGCAACGAGGTGAAGCAGGGCCGCCTGCCCAAGGGGCTCACCCCGCTGCAGTCCGGGGTGGGCAACATCGCCAACGCGGTGCTGGTCGGCCTCAACGAGGGGCCGTTCGAGAAGATGACCAGCTACACGGAGGTGATCCAGGACGGCATGCTCGACCTGCTCGACTCCGGCAAGCTCACGGTGGCGAGCGCCACCGCCTTCTCGGTCTCGCCGGAGGGCCAGGAGCGCTTCAACAAGAACATCGAGCGCTATCGCAAGCAGATCGTCCTGCGCCCGCAGGAGATCTCGAACCACCCCGAGGTCATCCGCCGCCTCGGCTGCATCGCCATGAACGGGCTCGTCGAGGCCGACATCTACGGCCACGTCAACTCGACCCACATCGCCGGCAAGGGCATCGAGAACGGCATCGGCGGCTCGGGTGACTTCACCCGCAACGCGGCCATCTCGATCTTCATGACGCCGGCCACCGCCAAGGACGGCAAGATCTCCTGCATCGTCCCGTTCGCGACCCACATCGACCACACCGAGCACGACGTCTCGGTGATCGTCACCGAGCACGGCCTCGCCGACCTGCGCGGCAAGAGCCCGAAGCAGCGCGCCAAGGAGATCGTCGAGAAGTGCGCGGCCCCGGAGTACAAGCCGCTGCTCAACGACTACATGAAGCGCGCCTTCGCCAGCCCGAGCGCCGGCCGCCAGAGCCCGCACCTCTTCGACGAGGCGTTCTCCTGGCACAGCCGGCTGCTCAAGACCGGCGACATGCGGCTGAAGAAGTAGCCACCCGGTTTCGACTCGACCCATCGGCGGCGGCTCCCTCAGGGGGGCCGCCGCTTCCTTTTTGGGCGGCGGCGCACGGCGCGTTAAGCTCCGTCCATGTCCGACCTCGACCTCGCCAGCGTCCTCGAAACCGCCCGCCGCGCCGTGGAGGCGGCCTCGGCCGCCAGCCTGGCCCACTTCCGCCACGGCGTGCAGGTGGAGGTGAAGCCCGACCGCACCCCCGTCACCGCCGCCGACCGCGACTCGGAGGCCGCCATCCTGGCGGTGATCCGCGCCGCCTTCCCCGACCACGCCGTGCTGGGCGAGGAGACCGGCGCGCACGAGGGTACGGGCGACGTCCGCTGGATCGTGGACCCCATCGACGGCACCCGCGGCTTCACCCGCGGCGGGAGCTTCTGGGGTCCGCTCGTCGGCTGCGAGCACCAGGGGCGGATCGTGGCCGGCGCCATGGCCATGCCGGCGCTGGGCGAGACCTACTGGGCGGCCCGCGGGATGGGGGCCTTCGTGCAGCGCGGTGTCGGCGAGGCGCCGGTGCGGCTGCAGGTCTCCGGGATCCCGACCTGGGCCGACGCCACGGTGAGCCTGGGCGAGCTGCACTTCCTGCTCGGCGCCAAGCTCTCGCAGCCCATCCTGCGGCTCACCACCAGCGCCGCCCAGGCGCGCTGCTACGGCGACCTGGCCGGCTGCGCCATGGTGCTCACCGGGCGCGCCGAGGCCTGGATCGAGGCCGGGGTGAAGATCTGGGACCTCGCGCCCCTGCAGATCCTGGTGGAGGAAGCCGGTGGCCGCTTCACCGACTTCGGCGGCAAGCCGACGGTGGCGAGCGGCCACTGCGTCGCCTCGAACGGCAAGGTGCACGAGCACGTGCTGGCGGCGCTGCGGCAGGGGTACGAGAAGCTGACTTGAAGGAGGGCGGTGCCGCGCCCTACTCGGCGCGCCGGAACAGGTCGACCACCGCGCTTTCGCGGCCGGCGACCCGCGCCCGCCCGCGCGCCCACTCGCGCAGGCCCTTGATCTGCTCCTCGTAGGTGACGAAGAGCGGCACCAGCTCCTGCGCCAGGCGCCGCAGGTCGGAGGTCTCGAGCTCGCGGCCGAGCGAGAAGGCGCGGTGGAGCCCCCCCACCACCACCTGCTCCAGCTCGGCGCCGGAGAAGTCGCCGCAGAGCTCGGCGATCCGGTCCAGCTCGTAGCCGGCGGGGTCGCGCCCTCGCCGGGCGAGGTGCAGCCCCAGGATCTCGCGCCGGGCCTCGAGGTCCGGCAGGTCCACGAAGAAGAGCTCGTCGAAGCGGCCGCGCCGCATCAGCTCCGGCGGGAGCCGGGTCACGTCGTTGGCCGTCCCCACCACGAAGATCGAGCCCTTCCGCTCCTGCAGCCAGGTGGAGAAGCTGCCGAGGAGCCGGGAGGCGCGGGGATCGCCGCCCTCGCCCGGCGCGCTGCCGGCGAAGCCCTTCTCGATCTCGTCGACCCAGAGCGCCACCGGCGCGATCGACTCGGCCGCCTCCAGCGCGCGCGCCAGGCTCTCCTCGGCCCCCGCGCCGGCGCCGAGCACCCGCGGCAGGTCGAGCCGCAGCAGCGGGACCCCGAGCTGCGCCGCCACCGACTTGGCCGCCAGCGACTTGCCGCAGCCCTGGACGCCGACCAGGAGCGCGCCGCGCGGCGCCTGGAGCCCGAAACGCGCCGCGCCCGGGCTGAAGGCCAGCGCCCGCTCGGCGAGCCAGGCCTTGAAGCCGTCGAGACCGCCGATCTGCTCGGTGCCGCCGGCCGCGTCCACCAGCTCGAGGCCGAGGTCGCGGGCCAGCAGCCGCTTCTTCTCGGCCAGCACCACCTCGCTCCCCTTCGGCCCCAGCGCCGGGTCGGCGCGGAGCGCGCGGCGGAAGGCCCGTCGCGCCTGGGTGGCGAACATGCCCCGGGCGCCGGTGACCGCCCGGTGGCGGGCCGCCTCCTCCAGCTTCCGCCCGCCGCCGTGGCGCGCCAGCACGTCGTCGAGGACGGCCGACAGCTCCGCCTCGTCGGGGAGCGGGACGCGCAGCACCGCGACGTGCTGGGCCAGCCCCTCGTCGAGCACCAGCCGCGGCGCCACCACCGCCAGGCAGCGCCCCTCGGCGGAGAGGCGCGGCACCAGGTCGCGCAGCTTGCGCGAGACCAGGTGATCGGAGAGCGCTTCGTGGAAGTCGAGCAGCACCGCCACCAGCGGCGAGGGCGCCTGGGCCACGGCGTCGAGCAGCGCCGCCGGGGCGCGAGCGGCCGGCGCGAGCGGGTCGAGGCCGCGGGCGCTCGACCAGACGGCCAGGGTGGCCTCGAAGGCCCGCGCGGCGGCGCGGCAGGCCGCCAGGGCGCGCTCCTCCTCGGCGGTGACGAGGTAGACGATCGGGGTCCCCGCCGACCAGAGCTCGGCGATCTCGCGCGCGAGGGAGCTCATCGGTCGCCCTCCGCGTCGGCGGTGTTGTGGATCGCCTCCTCGAACGAGGTGACGCCGGCGGCCACCTTGCGCACCGCGTGCTGGCGCAGCCCGCGCAGCCCGTCCTGGCGCGCGGTGCGGAGCAGCACCTCAGGGGTGGCCCCGGAGGCGACCAGGTGGCGCAGGCGGGCGTTCATGGGGAGCACCTCGAAGAGACCGGTTCGGCCGTAGTAGCCGGTGAAGCGGCAGCGGGCGCAGCCCTCGCCCCGGCGGCCCACCAGCTTGCCGGCGTAGTCCTCGGGGTGGGTCACCCCCAGGTCGGCCACCTCGTCGGCGGTGAGCGGGACGTCGTGGGCGCAGGAGGGGCAGACCTGCCGCACGAGCCGCTGCGCCACCACGCCGGTGAGGGTGGCGCCGATGAGGAACGAGGGCACGCCGAGGTCGCGCATGCGCGCAACCGCGCCCACCGAGTCGCTGGTGTGGAGCGTGGTCAGCACCAGATGCCCGGTCAGCGCCGCCTGCACCGCCTGGCTGGCGGTCTCGGCATCGCGGACCTCGCCCACCATGATCACGTCGGGGTCCTGCCGCAGCACGTGCCGCAGCGCCTCCGCGAAACCGGTGCCGGTCCGGGAGTTGGCGGCGATCTGGTTGAACTGTTCGTGCACCATCTCGATGGGATCCTCGACGGTGACCACGTTCACCTCGGGCGAGGCGAGGGCCTGCAGCGCCGAGTAGAGGGTGGTGGTCTTCCCCGAGCCGGTGGGCCCGGTCACCACCACCAGCCCGTGCGGCCGCATCAGCCAGCGCTCGAACGTCTCGCGCTCGTCCTGCAGGAAGCCGAGCTCGGAGAGATCGCGCACCAGCACCGTCGGGTCGAGCACCCGGATGACGATCTTGTCGCCGAAGGCGGTGGGGATGGTGCTGACGCGCAGCTCCATCTCGGCGTCGCCGCGGGCGGTGCGGATGCGGCCGTCCTGCGGCTTGCGCAGGGAGATGTCGAGCCGGCTCATGATCTTGAACCGGTTGGAGATGGCCCCGTGGACGCCCTTGGGGATGCGGTAGACGGGGTGAAGCACGCCGTCGATGCGCATCCGGATGAGCGACTCGTCCCGGCGCGGCTCGAGGTGGATGTCGCTCGCCCGCTGCTCGAAGGCGTAGTGCAGCAGGTACTCCACCGCCGCCACCACCGGCTCGCTCGAGGCCTCCAGCGCCTCCAGGCCGGAGAGGTCCACGAACTGCTCCAGGTTGCCGACGTCGGGCCCGCCCGCGCCCTGGATCTGGGTCTGGGCCTCCTTGATCTGCTGGCGGAAGCCGTAGACCTCGGCGATGGCCCGGTGGATGTCGGAGGGGGCCGAGAGCACCGGCTCGATGTCGGCGCCGGTGAGCCCGCGCAGGTTCTCGAAGAGCTCGTGGTCGAAGGGGTTGGCGGTGGCCACCACCAGGGTGCCGTCGCGCCGCTCGATGGGGAGCACGCCGTGCTTGCGGGCGAACGGGCGCGAGAGGGTGCGGGTGATGAGCTGGGCGTCGAGCTTGATGGGATCGATCTTCCGGTACGGCAGCCCGGTCTCGGCCGCCACCGCGCGGGAGGCCTTGTCCTCGTCGACCCGCTCCGCCTCGCGCGAGGCGTCGTCGAAGCCGAAGGAGGCGATGATCTCGACCGGGGAGAGCTCCGCGCGGCGCAGCGCCCGCCCTCCGGCGCGGCTGGCCTGGTCGCGCAGCAGGCGGGCCCGCTGCACGTTCTCGCGCGCGAGCGCGGTGCGGCGCACGTCGTCCGACAGGAGCCCCTGGCGCGCCAGGAGGTCGACCACGTAGGCGAAGGTGAAGTCCGATGCGTGCTGGGGTCTTTTCACGGCGCCGCGAGTCTAGCCCGGCGGGGCCCAGGGCCCAAGCAACGCGACGCTCCGCGGGGGCGCGCCCCGCGCCGGCCTTGCGCTATAAGTCGAGGTGTGAGCCTCCCCGCGCGCGCGCCCGCCCCCGCCGTTCCGCGCTCCGCGCTCGCCCTCGCCGCGGCCGGATCCGCCTTGCTGCTGGCGCTCCTCGTGGTTGGCATGGCCCACTTCCGCGGCCGCCGCGCCGAGCGGTTGCGCCACGAGCAGGCCAAGCTCGCGGCCATCGCCGCGCTCAAGGTGGACGACCTCGCCGCCTGGCGGCGCGAGCGGCTCCTGGACGCCCAGGGACTCGCCGAGAGCCCCGCGCTCGCCGCCTGGCTGCCGGTCCTGGCGCGCGGCGACTCGGCGCCCGGAGTGGCGGACTGGCTCGAGGCGATGCGCGCCCGCCACGGCTACCACTCGATCTTCCTCTTCTCGGCCGAGGGCCGGCGGCTGCTGGTGGCCGGGCCAGACGACCTCGGCCTCGACGAGGTGGACCGGCACGCGCTGCTGGCGGTGCGGGATGGCGCGGCCTTCCTCTCCGATCTCCACGGGCAGGACGAGACCCACCGCGCCGGCGCGGCCGCGCCGCACCTGGACGCCGCCGCTCCCGTCCCCGGCCCGCGCCGCGCCCCGCTGGGCGCGGTGCTGATCCAGATCGACCCCTCGTCGATGCTCGACCCGCTGCACCGCTGGCCCATCCCGAGCGCCACCTCCGAGCTGCTGCTGGTGCGCCAGGAGGGCCAGGAGGTGCTGCTGCTCTCGCGCCCGCGCAGCCAGCCCGGCTCCCCGACCGCGCTCCGCGTGCCGGTCTCGCGCGCGGAGTCTCCCGAGGTGCACGCCGCGCTGGGCGAGCGGAGGGCGATGGAGGGGCGCGACTACCGCGGGGTGCCGGTGGTGGCGGCGGTGCGCCCCGTGCCCGGCTCGGACTGGGGGCTGGTGGCGAAGGAGGACGCGGCCGAGGCCTACGCGCCCCTGCAGCGGGAGGTGGCGCTGGGCGCGCTGGCCCTCCTGCTCCTGGCGGCGACCGGCGCGAGCGGCATCCTGCTCTGGTGGCGTGGCCAGAGCACCGCCGTGCTCCGCACCCAGCTCGCCGCGGAGCGGGAGCGGCGGGCGCTGAGGGAGCGGGTCGACGCGCTCTTCCTCCAGTCGAACGACGTCATGGCCCTGATCGACGAGGAGGGCCGGATCCTCGAGGCCAACGACCGCGCCACCGAGGTCTGGCAGCTCTCCCGCGAGCAGCTCATCGGCCAGGACTTCCGGAGCGTCCGGGTCCCCGAGGAGCGCGGCCGGAGCTGGGCGGAGCTGGTCGGGGACGCCGATCGGCTGGTGTACGAGACCTGCCACCGCCGCGCCGACGGCAGCACCTTCCCGGTCGAGGTGAGCGTCCGCGCGCTCGCGCTCGACGGCCGGCGTTACTACCAGTGCACGCTCCGCGACATCACCCGCCGCAAGCTCCAGGAGCGCGCGCTGCGCGAGAGCGAGGAGCGGCTGGCCTACGCCCTCGACGCGGCCGACGACGGCATCTGGGACTGGAGCCTGGAGGAGGACGCGCTCTACCTGAGCCCGGGCTGGCACCGGATGCTGGGCTACGGGCAGGGCGAGGTGCGCCGGATCGCGGACGCCTTCGCCCTGGTCCACCCCGACGACGCGCCCGAGCTGCGCCGCCGCTGGGAGCGGGCCCTGTCGGGCGAGGCGCCCGCGCTCTCGTGCGAGTACCGCGTGCGCGCCCGGGACGGCGCCTGGCGCTGGGTGCTCACGCGCGGCAAGGTGGTGGCGCGGGGCGAGGGAGGGCGGCCGCTGCGGTTCGTCGGGACCAACACCGACATGACCGAGAAGCGCCAGCTCCAGTCGCGGCTCATGCTGGCGGACCGGCTGGCCTCGCTCGGCACGCTCTCGGCGGGGGTGGCCCACGAGATCAACAACCCCCTCGCCTACGTCATCTCCAACCTGGGCTACGCCAGGCGGGCGCTCGAGCGCGCTGCGCCGCAGGCCGGCCCGCTGACGGAGGTGGCGCCGGCGCTCGCCGAGGCCGCCGAGGGCTGCGAGCGCATCCGCCTCATCGTCCGCGACCTCAAGACCTTCTCGCGCGCCGACGACGAGCCGCGCGGCCCCGCCGACGTCGAGCGGGTGCTGCTCTCCGCGCTCAACCTGGCCGGGAACGACCTCCGGCAGCGGGCCACGCTGGTCAAGGAGCTGGGGGCGGTGCCGCGGGTCGACGCCAGCGAGGCCCGGCTCGGGCAGGTGTTCCTGAACCTGCTCCTGAACGCGGCGCAGGCGCTGCCGGCTGCCTCGCCCGGGCGCAACCGGGTCCGGGTGACGGCGCGCACCGACGCCGCCGGCCGGGCGGTGGTGGAGGTGGCCGACAACGGCCCGGGGATCGCCCCCGCGCTCCTCGGCCGCGTCTTCGATCCCTTCTTCACCACCAAGCAGCCGGGGGAGGGCACCGGGCTCGGGCTCTCCATCTGCCACGGCATCGTGAGCGAGCTGGGTGGGACCATCGAGGTGGAGAGCGAGGCCGGCCAGGGCGCGCTCTTCCGGGTCACCCTCCCCCCCTCGCGCTCGGGCGAGGCGGCCCCCGAGCCCGGCCGGGGCGCGGAGGCCGCGCGGCCGGACCGAGCGGTGCGGATGCTGGTGGTGGACGACGAGCCCCGGCTGGCCGAGTCCTACCAGCGGCTCCTCGCCCCCGAGTTCGCGGTCACCGCGGCGACCAGCGGCCGGTCGGCCCTGGAGCTGATCCGCGGCGGCGACGCCTTCGACGTGGTGCTCTGCGACCTGATGATGCCGGAGATGACCGGCATGGAGCTCCACGCGGCGGTGGAGGCGGTCGCGCCGGAGCTGGCGCGGCGGATGATCTTCGTGACCGGCGGGGCGTTCACCGCACAGGCGCGCGAGTTCCTGGCCCAGGTCGGGAACCCGCGCATCGAGAAGCCCTTCCGGCGCGAGGCGCTGGAAGCGCTGGTGGCGTCGGTGGTCGGCGGCCGGTGAGGGATCTCCCCACCGGCCCCGGTCCGGCCGCGCCGCGGGCTAGCGCTTTGCAGCGCGCTTGATGGCCTTGGGCGCGGCGCCGGTCGCGAGCTTGCCGCCGCGGGGGTCGGGCGCGCCGCCCAGCCCGACCAGCCGGTCGCGCTCGGTGTCGTAGAGCCGGATGGCGGCGCGGAGCACCTTGAGCGCCTCCTTGCGTCCCTGCGGCTCGCGCACCAGCACGCGCTTGTTCTCGAGGGCCTTGTAGTCCTCGAAGAACCGCTTGAGCTCGCGCATGCGGTGGGCCGGCAGCTCGGAGACGTCGGAGTAGTCGGCGTACTCCGGGTCGTCGGCGTGCACCGCGACCAGCTTGTCGTCCTCGCCCTTGTCGTCGCGCATCCGCATCACGCCGATGACCTTGGCGCGCATGATGGCGAGGCCCGCGATGGGCTCCTGGCAGAACACCAGGATGTCGAGCGGGTCGCCGTCGTCGCAGTAGGTGCGAGGGACGAAGCCGTAGTTGGCGGGGTAGTGCACCGCCGAGAAGAGGATGCGATCGACCTTGAGGAGGCCGGAGGTCTTGTCGAGCTCGAACTTCACCTTCGAGCCGCGCGCGATCTCGATGACCGCCGGGATGGGGTCCTCGATGTACCGGGGCAGCTCGACGTCGTGCCAGGGATGGGTTGCCATAGGCGCGTCCTTCTACTCCAACCTTTCGCGCGGGGTCGAGCTTCGCGACCGATTTTCCCGGGTCGGGCCGCGTTCCGACTTGCGCTCGTGCGGCGCCGAGGCCACACCAAGTGGGGTGAACGTCGCCGGCCCCTCGCCCACCGTGGCCACCCTCGTCGAGGGCGCGAAGCACGCCGCGAGCCTCGACGGCGCTCCCCGGCTGGGCGCGGCCGCCGCCGAGGGGCGCTATGTCCGCCTCGCGGTCTGGACCGATCGAGCCGGCCGGGTGATCCGCGCCAGCTTCCAGGCCACCACCTGCGCGGCGCTCATCGCCTACGCCGAGCGCGCCTGCCAGCTGCTCGAGGCCGGCCTCGCGCCGGAAGCGCTCGCGCCGGAGACGTTGCGCCAAAGCGTGCGCGGGGTCCACCCGGCGCAGCTCGGCCGCGCGGAGCTGGTGGCCAGCGCCGTCGCCCGCCTCTCCACCCCCACCGACCACGGAGCTGCCACGTGAACGTCGCCTACGTCTTCACCACCCCCGGCGCCTCCTTCATCCTCGAGAAGATGATCGTCCCGCAGCTCGAGGAGGGGCGGCACGGCGCCGAGGTGGTCGGGATGTTCTTCTTCTTCGACAACAACTACCTGCTGGTGCGCGGCAACCCGACCGGCGAGCGGCTCCAGGCGCTCTCGAAGAAGAGCGGGATGCTGCTCATGGGCTGCGATCAGTGCTGCTACCAGCGCGAGATCGCCGACCGGCTCATCGAGGGGATCCCGATCGGCTGCTTCCCGGATCTGTACCGGGCGCTCGCCGGGGCCAGGGTCGACCAGGTGATCACGCTGTAGCGGCGGCGCCGCTCAGATCCCGGCGCCGAACTCGAACCGCGACTCGCGGCTCTCGGCCTGGGTGACCCGGCTCCCGGGCGGCACGCTCTGGGTCACCCAGACGTTGCCGCCGATCGAGGAGCCCTTGCCGATGGTGATCCGTCCGAGGATGGTCGCGCCGGAGTAGACGACCACCTCGTCCTCGACGATGGGGTGCCGGTCGATCCCCTTGATCGGGTTCCCGTGCTCGTCGAGCGGGAAGCTCTTCGCGCCGAGCGTCACCCCCTGGTAGAGCCGCACCCCGTTGCCGATCCGGCTGGTCTCGCCGATCACCACGCCGGTCCCGTGGTCGATGAAGAACTTCTCCCCGATGCTGGCGCCGGGGTGGATGTCGATGCCGGTCAGGCTGTGCGCGTGCTCGGTGATCATGCGCGGGATGAGCGGCACCCCGAGCACGTGGAGCTCGTGGGCGATGCGCTGGTTGGTGACCGCGAAGATCCCCGGGTAGCTGAAGATGGCCTCGTCGCGGCTCTTCAGCGCGGGGTCGCCCTCGTAGGCCGCGTCCACGTCGGAGGCGACCATCCGCCGCACCTCCGGCAGCCGGCCGAGGAAGGCGTGGGTCACCGCCACCGCTCGCTGGCTGCAGTGCTCGCAGGTCTCGAAGTCGTGCCGCTCGGAGAAGGCGATGCCGCGCCGCACCTGCTCCTGCAGCTCGCGCAGGGCCCGGTCGAGGGTGGCCCCCACGTAGAAGTGCAGGCTCTCGTCGTGCAGGTCGGGCCGGCCGAAGTAGCCCGGGAAGAAGACCGCGCGCAGCCCCTCGACCACCGCGACCACCGCGTCCCGCGACGGGAGCACCCGCCGACCGCCGTTGCCGGCCTGGAGCGGCAGCCCGGGAAGGGGCGCACAGAGCTCGGCGACGATGGGCTCGATGGCGCTCTGACTTCCCTTCATGTCTTCCTCCGGGTGTTGTGGAGCGGTGAAGTCCAACACCTACCAGAAGGCCGCCTAATTTGCCTGGATCAATGTGGTTCTATCGATTCTGGCGGTCGAAACCGCAGGCGTAGGTTCCGGCGTTCATGGTACCTTGCGACGATTCGAATCAGCCCACGGAGGGGTGGGTCGTCGAAAAGCGACCCAAATGAACCTCATGCACCGACTCGCTCGAACTGCCGCTCTCGCCGCTGCGATGCTTCTTGCTTTCCCGGCTGCCGCCGGTCAGGGCGACCGCATCGCAGAGGTCTACTCCACCCGCATCCAGCTCCAGAAGCAGCTCTCGAACTGGATGGAGGAACGGCTGCAGCCGATGGGCTTCCCCCACGAGGTGTACGTGGCGGTGCAGGTCGACCTGCGCGGCGAGGTCCGGCAGATCGTCCAGAAGGACGGCGAGCCCGACGGTGAGATGAAGATCGGCTCGCACAAGCCGATGACCCTCCCCGGCCTCGGCACCATCGACAAGCCGCTCACCGGAGTGGCCGCGCCGGACATCTCGGTGAAGCTGCCCGGCCGCAAGAGCATCGACGTGCGGCGCCAGCTCGAGACGCAGGTGGAGCGGCTCGGGGTGAAGCTCTTCGTCGACAAGGATATGCCTCCGGGTCAGCGCGATCGGCTGAAGGAGGTCGCCTCCGAGCTCGCCGGCCTCGACCTCTCCCGCGGGGACACCCTCACCTTCTCCGAGCTGCCGCCCAAGCCGCTCGCCGCCAAGGTCGCCGCCGGCGGCAACGGCGTCCCGGCCGGCCTGCTGGTCATCTGCGCCACCGTCGTGCTCGCCACGCTCATCCTGGCCTTCGGCCTGGCCGCCGGACGCGGCGCTCAGGGTGGCCAGAACCGGATCACCATGGAGGACAAGCGCGGCGAGGAGGAGAAGCCCGCCGAGGACGCCGCCAACGAGCCGGGCGCGGTCTCGCTCGCCCAGGCCGCCGTGCTCGACGAGGACGGGACCCGCGCCTTCGCCTTCCTGCGCGGCGCCCGCGCCGACGAGATGGCCGAGCTCATCGCCGGCCTCGAGCCGGAGGTGGCCGCCGCGGTGCTCGACCAGGTCGGGCTCGACTCGGAGACGGTGGGGCGCATCTTCACCCAGCTGCCGCCGCCGCGCCGGGTGCAGCTCGCCCTGGCGATCGGCAAGACCCGCGTGGTGCCCCGCACCACGCTGCAGGAGATGGAGATCCGGGTGCAGGTCGAGCTCGACCGCGTCCGCAGCCGCGTGGCGCTCGGCGGCAACGACCGGCTCGCGGACCTCCTGGCGCAGGCGCCCGAGGAGGCGCAGCACGCGCTGCTCGACGCCCTCGCCGCCAGCGCGCCCGACCTGGCGCGCGCGGTGCGGCAGCGGATGTTCCTCTTCGAGGACCTGGGCCAGCTCGAAGACGCCACCATCCGCCGCGTGGCCACCAGCGTGGAGCCGGCCACCGTCGCCGCAGCCCTGGTGGGCGCGCCGGAGGCGCTGCGCCATGCCGTGATGCGCTCGGTCTCGAAGCGGCTCGCGGCCATCCTCGAGGCGGAGACCCAGGCTGTCGGCGAGAAGCCGGTCGCCGAGGTGCAGGCCGCGCGCAAGGCGATCGAGGCCGTCGTCCGCAAGCTGCAGGCCAGCGGCGAGTCCCGCCAGCGCCCCGCCGCCTAGCCAGGGATCGCCATGACGCCGATCGCCCTCGCCCTCGCCCTCGTCGTGGGCGCCGCACCCGCGGCGCAGTCCGACGTCTTCGAGTTCCTGCTCCCTGGCCACGCCACCAGCCCCCGCGACGCCAGCGCTCCCCTGGAGTGGCAGTCGGGGGAAGGGGCCGGTCAGGCTCAGTTGCGCCTCTCGCTGAGCTTCCTCAAGGAGCGCAACGAGGCCATGGGCAACGCCGAGATGCTCTCCCAGGCGCTCATGCAGACCGTGCGCGCATTCTTCGACGGCAGCGCCGACCGTGCCCAGGTCCGGCAGCGGCTGGTGCGCCTCTCCGGGCCTTCGCTCGACGAGGCCCGCGAGGGCCTGCTGGCGGCGGTGCAGGCCGAGCAGAAGCGGGTCGGCTGGGTGCAGCGCGCGGTGGAGCTGACCAACGCCGATCAGCCGCTCGAGGGGGTCGACCGCGACCTGGTGGCGCGGCGCGCCGCCGCCCTCCAGGCCGGCAAGGGCACGGAGCTGGTGGAGCAGCGGATCCGCGGCTACCGCGGCCTGGCCACCGGCCTCATCGCCTTCATCGACGGCGACCAGCTGACGGCGCTCGAGAAGATGAAGGGCGCCACCCGCGACCTCCCCGAGGTCGCCCTGGGCCACGCCTTCCTAGGCTCGCTCTACTACCTGTTCCAGCAGCCCGCCTACGCCGCCGCCGAGTGGCGCAAGTCGCTGGAGCTCGACCCCAAGAACACCGCCGTGGCGCAGGCCCTCCGGGACCACGCCGCCGAGTTCAAGTAAGGAAGGAACCCACGTGCGCACCACCACCTACCTCGGGCTCATCCTCGGCGTCCTGGTCGTCTACCTGGCGGTCGTCTTCAAGGGCGGCAACTACACCATCTTCACCAACTACGTCGCCCTGATGATCGCGGTGGGCGGCACCTTCGCCGCCACTACCCTCTCGTCCTCGCGCAGCACCATCGGCCACGCCATGTCGGCGGTGAGCAAGATGTTCGTCACCACCTCCGCCCCGCCCCGGCGCGTGGCCGAGGAGCTGGTGCACCTGGCCCGGCAGGCCAAGGCCCGAGGCGCCTCCTCCATCGAGCTCGACCAGCTCAACCTGCGGGATCCCTTCCTCCTCAAGGGCTTGCAGCTGGTGGTCGACGGCGTCGAGCCGCAGCGCATCGAGGACCTGATGCGACTCGAGTCGGACATCCTCTCCGACAAGCGGCGCGCCGCCGAGCGCATGTTCCGGCTCATGGGCACCTACTCCCCGATGTTCGGCCTGGTGGGTACCCTCATCGGCCTCATCCAGATGCTCAAGGGGCTCAGCGATCCGCGCGCCATCGGCCAGGGCATGTCGGTGGCGCTCATGGCCACCTTCTACGGCGTGCTCCTCGCCGGCCTCTTCTTCCTGCCGCTGGCCGGCAAGGTGCGCACCATGGACCTCGACGAGCGGCTGGTGCGCGATCAGATCGTGGCCGGCCTCATCGCCATTCGCCTCGGCGAGAACCCGGAGAACGTGCGGGAGACGCTGGAGGTCTTCTCGCAGAAGGCCGGCGCGTGAGCCTGCGCCCGCCGCCGCGCCGCGAAGAGGACGGGGACCAGGACAACCCCCTCCACGACGCCACCTGGCTTTACAGCTACGCCGATCTCATGACGCAGCTCCTCATCTTCTCCATCTTGATGGTGACGGTGGTGGGGCTGAAAGAATCGCCCGCCGAGGCCAAGGCCGACGGGCGCCAGGCACAGCTCGAGAAGACCGTGCGCGACGTGGAGAAGTACGTCCAGGAGAGCAAGTTCCGCGACGCCATGGCCGTCGACCGCGCGGCCGACCGGCTGGTGATCCGCATGAAGAGCGCCATCCTCTTCGACCCCGGCCAGGCCACCCTCACCGGTGACGCCCAGGAGGTGCTGGGCGGGCTGGTGAAGGTCCTCGGCAAGGTCCCCTCCCCGCTGCGCGTGGAGGGACACACCGACGACGTCCCCATCCAGTCGGCCAAGTTCCCCTCCAACTGGGAGCTCTCCACCGCCCGCGCCATCTCGGTGGTGCGCTACCTGCAGGATCAGGGGATCCCCAAGGAGCGGCTGTCTGCGTCCGGACAGGGCGAGTTCCATCCCATCATCGCCAACGACAACGCCGAGCACCGGGCGCTGAACCGGCGCGTCGAGATCGTGGTCATCGGAGGCTGACGTGGCGATCAAGCTCTCCCGACCGGAGCAGGAAGAGGACGAGGACATCACCTCGTTCTGGCTCATCACCTACTCCGACATGACGACGCTGCTGCTGGCGTTCTTCCTGCTCATGTTCTCGTTCACCCTGATGACGGGCAGTCATCAGGACGAGCTGGTGAAGGCGCTCCAGACGGTGACCGCCAACGGCAAGGTCGTCCGCCAGGAGCCGCCGCGGGAGGATCTCGAGAAGGCCGCCCGCGAGATCGCCGCCCAGTTCAAGGACAAGAACACCTTCGTCGACACCACCGAGACCGAGGTGACGGTGGGGCTCTCGGCCAACGTCACCTTCGCGAGCGGCGAGGCGACCCTCACCGACGCGGGCCGGGACGCGCTGCAGAAGGCCGGCTCCATCCTGGCGAAGCTCCCGAACGCCATTCGCGTCGAGGGGCACACCGACGACGTGCCCATGCAGTCGGCGGAGTTCCCGAGCAACTGGCACCTCTCGGCGGCGCGCGCGCAGAGCGTGGTCACGCTGCTGGTGGCGAGCGGCGTCGACCCCCGGCGGCTGCAGGTGGTCGGCTACGGCGAGACCCGGCCGCGCCAGCCCAACGCCACGCCCGAGGGGCGCGGCGCCAACCGGCGCATCGAGATCAAGCTGGTGCGCTCCGACGCGCGCCAGGCGGCCCGCTAGGCCCAATGCCGATCGGTTAGCAGCCAAGCGATCGGAGTTCCTCGGGTTCAGGTCCGCGTTGTCGCTGCGCGCCGGGACGGTCTTCGGCGCTGGTCCTCGGGCCGTTCACGGTACCCACGGCCGAACCGCGCAGGCGGGGGCTCTCGGCCCGCGCCCGAAACTCGCTGCGCTCAAACATCGGGCGCGGGCATCCGGGCTGGACTCGGCGCGGTTCGGCATCCTCGGTGCGAAAGACGGCCCTGCGGAGGCGCCTGCGTCCGCCCCGTCGCTCCGCTGGCGCCCGTCCCTGCGAAGTTGCGCCGTTCGTCGATGAGATCATGATGCGGCGATCGTCACGGGAGGCGGTCGCATGGATTTCGCTGTGCCGGAGCGCGAAGTCGATCGAGGCGTGTTCGAGCGGTTCCAGGCGTCCATCGACCCGGAGTGGGTCGCCGAGGCGCTGGCCACGACCGGCACCGCAACGCTGCGCCGCCGCCGTTTCCCGGCCGAGCAGGCCATCTGGCTGGTGCTCGGGATGGCACTCTTTCGCGATCTCTCGATCGTCGACGTGGTGAAGCACCTGGCCCTCGTCCTGCCCAAGTCTGGACCGGGTGGGTTGGCGGATAGCGCGGTCATGCAGGCGAGGGCGCGCCTCGGGGCGTCTCCTCTCCGCTGGCTCTTCGAGAAGTGCGCTGGGGAATGGGCCAAGGCGAGCGCGGAACGGCTTCACTGGCGGGGGCTGGCCGTCTACGGCGTCGACGGGACCACGGTGCGTGTGCCCGACAGCCCCGAGAATCGCACGACTTTTGGCGGCCAGGGCGCCGGCGCGGGGCGAGGCACCAGCGGGTACCCGATCGCGCGAGTGGTAACGATCATGGCGCTCCGCAGCCACCTGCTCCTGGCGGCGCGCTTTGGCCCTTACAACGTCAGCGAGCGCAAGCACGCCAGGGATCTGTGGCCGTCGGTGCCCAAAGACTCGCTGGTGATCGTCGACCGCGGCTTCATGTACGCGAAGGACCTGGTGCCGCTGCATGCGGGAGGCGAGAACCGGCACTGGCTCTCCCGCGCCCGCAAGGACCACCAGTACCGCCCGGTCAAGAAGCTCGGTCCTGGAGACGAGCTCGCCGAGGTGCTGGTCGACCACCACGCACGGGCCGAGGATCCTTCACTCCCGGAGCATTGGCCGATGCGCGCCATCCGATACCGGCGTCGCGGCTTCCAGGAGCAGACGCTGCTCACCTCGCTGCTCGACCCGGTGAAGTACCCCAAGGCCGAGATCGTCGCGCTCTACCACGAGCGCTGGGAGCTCGAGCTCGGCTACGACGAGGTCAAGACCGAGATGCTCGAGCGGGAGGAGAGCATTCGCAGCAAGAGCCCGGCGGGCGTCGAGCAGGAACTGTGGGGGCTCGCGCTCGCCTACAACCTGGTGCGCCTCGAGATGGAGCACGCAGCCGAGATTGCTCGGGTTCCGCCCACGCGGATGAGCTTCGTCGGCTGCCTGCGGGCGATAAAGTTCCAGCTGATCCTGTTCGCCGCCATCAGCCCCGGCAAGATGCCGAAGGTGCTCGAACGATTCCGCCGCGAGCTCGCCGCCTCCTGCGTGCTGCCGCCGCGTCGCTCCGAACGCCTCTACCCCAGGGCGGTGAAGATCAAGATGAGCAACTACCCCCGCAAGCGGCCGCCCGCTAAGTGAGCGGCATTG
>DASRRJ010000012.1:0-247254 GCA_035656915.1 Anaeromyxobacteraceae bacterium | reverse complement strand
GGCGGGCGTGGAGATGGTGATGCCGGGCGACAACATCTCGGTGGAGGTGGAGCTCATCACCCCCATCGCGATGGAGAAGGAGCTGCGCTTCGCGATTCGCGAGGGCGGCCGCACGGTGGGCGCGGGCGTGGTGGCCGAGGTGGTGGCGTAGGACGCACGCCTGGCGAACGGCGGCGCAACCCTGCGCCGCGCAGCGCCCGGTCCTGTCAGATAGAGAAGGCTCTTCAATGGCGACTCAGAAGATTCGCATCCGGCTCAAGGCCTACGACTACAAGCTCCTCGACCAGTCGGCTGGGGAGATCGTGGAGACGGCCAAGCGGACGGGGGCCAAGGTGGCCGGCCCCATCCCGCTCCCGACCCGGATCAACAAGTTCACCGTCCTCCGTAGCCCGCACGTCGACAAGAAGTCGCGCGAGCAGTTCGAGATCCGCACCCATAAGCGGCTGCTGGACATCCTCGAGCCGACCGCCCAGACGCTCGACGCGCTCATGAAGCTCGATCTCTCCGCCGGCGTGGACGTCGAGATCAAGTAGTCGAGGAAATCATGGCCAAGTTCGACGTCTACGACCTCGAGAAGAAGAAGGTCAGCGAGCTGGAGCTCGCCGACGAGGTCTTCGCAGGTGAAGTGAACGAGCACCTCTTCTACGAGGTGGTGAAGGCGAAGCTCGCCTCCGATCGCTCGGGCACCCACGCCGTGAAGAATCGCTCGCTCGTCTCCGGTGGCGGCAAGAAGCCCTGGAAGCAGAAGTCCACCGGCCGCGCCCGCCAGGGCTCGACCCGCGCCAGCCAGTGGGTGGGCGGCGGCAAGGCCATGGGGCCGAAGCCGCGCGACTACTCCTACGAGGTGCCGCGCAAGGTGCGAAAGGCGGCCCTGCGCTCGGCGCTGGCGCTGAAGAGCCGCGACCAGCAGATCATCATCGTCGAGAAGTGGGCCCCCGAGGCCGCCAAGGCGAAGGCCGCGGCCCAGGTGCTCGCCAAGCTCGGCGCCAAGAAGGCCCTGGTGGTCGACGGCGCCGACAACCAGACGCTGGCGAAGTCGGTGCGCAACCTCCGCGGCGCGGACTTCCTCGCCGCCGAGGGGCTGAACGTGTACGACATCCTGAACCACGAGGCGCTCGTCCTGACCGCCGAGACCGCCAAGAAGCTGGAGGCCTCCCTGTCATGATGCTCGCCGACCAGGAGATCGTGAAGCGTCCCCTCATCACCGAGAAGTCGGAGCGCGCCCGCGAGGCCGCTCAGCAGTACGCCTTCGAGGTGCACAAGGACGCCACCAAGATCCAGGTGAAGAACGCGGTGGAGAAGCTCTTCAGCGTTCACGTGACCGCGGTGCGCACCTCGGTGGCCCGCGGCAAGAACAAGCGCGTCGGCAAGAACGTCGGCCGCCGCGCCAACTGGAAGAAGGCCGTCGTTACCCTCAAGGAAGGCGAGAGCATCTCGCTCTTCGAGGGAGCGTAAGGAAGAGCCATGGGCCTCAAGACCTACAAGCCGACCAGCGCGGGTCGCCGCCTGATGACGGTCTCGGATTTCGCCGAGATCACCAAGACGACCCCAGAGAAGAAGCTCACGCGCCCGCTGCGCAAGTCGGGCGGCCGCAACAACCACGGCCACATCACCACCCGCCACATCGGCGGCGGCCACAAGCGGCGCTACCGCATCATCGACTGGCGCCGCGACAAGGACGGGGTGCCGGCCAAGGTGGCGGCGATCGAGTACGACCCCAACCGCACCGCGCGCATCGCGCTGCTCCACTACGCCGACGGCGAGAAGCGCTACATCCTCGCTCCCCTCGGCGTGAGCGTCGGCGACACGCTCCTCTCCGGCGACGGGGTCGACGTCCGCCCCGGCAACGCGCTTCCGATCAAGTCGATCCCGCTCGGCACCGTGATCCACAACGTGGAGACGCAGCCCAAGTCCGGCGCCAAGATGATCCGCACCGGCGGCTCCTTCGGCCAGCTGATGGCGAAGGAGGGCGTGCACGCCCAGATCCGCATGCCGTCCGGCGAGGTTCGCCTCGTCCCGCAGGACTGCAAGGCCACCGTGGGCCAGCTCTCCAACGTGGAGAACTCCTCGGTCCGCGTCGGCAAGGCCGGCAAGAGCCGCTGGAAGGGCATCCGCCCGACCGTCCGCGGCCTCGCCATGAACCCGGTCGATCACCCGCACGGCGGCGGCGAGGGCAAGAGCGGGCAGGGCAACCCGCACCCGGTCTCGCCCTGGGGCCAGAAGACCAAGGGCCTCAAGACGCGCAACAACCGCCGCACCGACAAGCTCATCGTCTCGCGCCGCCGCCCTGGCGTGCGCAACCAGCCGCACTAGCGCGCAGGGAAGGGAAACCCACACATGGCGCGTTCCATCAAGAAGGGCCCGTTCGCCGACAAGCACCTCGTCAAGAAGATCGAGGATGCGAACAAGGGCACCAAGAAGTCGGTCATCAAGACCTGGTCGCGGCGCAGCACGGTGATGCCCGAGTTCGTGGGGCACACCCTGGCCGTGCACAACGGGCGCAAGTTCGTCCCGGTCTTCGTCACCGAGAACATGGTCGGGCACAAGCTCGGCGAGTTCGCCCCCACCCGGACCTTCCACGGCCACTCCGCCGAGAAGAAGGTGGCGGCGGCCCCGCCGCCCAAGAAGTGAGGAGCCTGAGCAATGGCTGACACCAAGACCAAGAAGGCGGGCGTGAAGAAGAGCACGTCCGCGAAGCAGCGGTCCAAGGCGGCGCGTGCCGCCGTGGCCGGGCCGCACGCCCGGCTGAGCTTCCTGCGCATCGCCCCCCGCAAGGTCCGCCTCGTGGCGGAC
The DNA here is from genome assembly GCA_035656915.1 of Anaeromyxobacteraceae bacterium. GTDB lineage: Bacteria > Myxococcota > Myxococcia > Myxococcales > Anaeromyxobacteraceae > Anaeromyxobacter_B. The sequence continues at coordinate 244,461 of DASRRJ010000012.1, read as the reverse complement.
AACCTGCGCGGCATGCCGGTGGGCGACGCCCTGGCGATGCTCAAGTTCACTCCGCAGTCGGCGGCCAAGCCGCTGGCGAAGCTGCTGCGCTCGGCGGTGGCCAACGCGGAGCAGAAGGGCGGCAACGTCGACGTCGATGCGCTCTTCGTGAAGCGCCTGACGGTGGACGGCGGCCCGAAGATGCGGCGCTTCATGCCGCGGGCGATGGGGCGCGCCTTCCGCGTCGAGAAGAAGACCAGCCACGTCTACGTGGAACTCGGGACCGGCGCCCGCGCCTAGGCGGGAGGAGAGAGAACGTGGGTCAGAAAGTCCATCCTATCGGCTTCCGCCTCGGGGTCATCCGGTCCTGGGAATCGAAGTGGTACGAAGAGAAGAACTACGCCAAGTGGCTCCACGAGGACATCCACCTGCGTGAGTTCGTGAAGGAGAAGCTCGGCCAGGCCGGCATCTCCAGGATCGAGATCGAGCGGGCGGCCAACAAGGTCAAGATCAACGTCCACACCGCGCGCCCCGGGATCGTCATCGGCAAGCGCGGCGCCGGGATCGAGACCATCAAGAAGGACCTCCAGGGCCTCACCGACAACGAGGTCTACCTGAACGTGGTCGAGGTCCGGAAGGCCGAGACCGACGCCCAGCTGGTCGCGGAGAACATCGCCACCCAGCTCGAGCGCCGCATCGCCTTCCGCCGCGCCATGAAGAAGGCGGTCCAGACGGCCCAGAAGTTCGGCGCCAAGGGCATCCGCGTCGCCTGCTCCGGCCGCCTCGGCGGCGCCGAGATGGCGCGCTACGAGTGGTACCGCGAAGGGCGCGTGCCGCTGCACACCCTCCGCGCCGACATCGACTACGGGTTCGCCGAGGCCAAGACCACCTACGGCAAGATCGGCTGCAAGGTCTGGATCATGAGGGGCGAGGTGCTGCCGCAGTCCGCCCCCGGCCGCGCGCCCCGCAACGCAGGCGCCCGCGGCTAGGGCCCGCCGCCAGAGGGATCAGGAGACGACATGCTTCAGCCGGCGCGTACCAAGTATCGCAAGATGATGAAGGGCCGCATGCGCGGCAAGGCGTACCGTGGCTCGGACCTGAACCAGGGCGAGTACGGCCTGCAGGCGACCGAGTGCGGCTGGCTCACCAGCCGCCAGATCGAGGCCGCCCGCGTGGCCATGACCCGCTTCGTGAAGCGCGGCGGCAAGATCTGGATCCGCGTCTTCCCGGACAAGCCGATCACCAAGAAGCCTGCCGAGACCCGGCAGGGCACCGGCAAGGGCGCCGTGGAGTTCTACGTCGCCGTGGTGAAGCCGGGCCGCGTCCTCTACGAGATGGAGGGCGTCACGGACGAGATCGCGAAGAAGGCCTTCACCCTCGCCGCCCACAAGCTGCCGATCGCCACCAAGATGGTGAAGCGCGGCACCACGCTGTAAGGAGCGCCCGATGGCCACCGTGAAAGAGCTGCGCGAGCTGTCGCGCGAGGAGCTGCTGGGTCGGGTCGCCGATCTCAAGAAGCAGACCTTCGACATGAAGAACAAGCACAACACCGGGGTCCTCGACTCGACCGCCGACCTGATGAAGACCCGCCGCGAGATCGCCCGGGTGCTGACGGTGGCGCGAGAGAGCGAGCTGCGCCAGCCCAAGGCGGGCGCCGGCGAGAAGGCCTAGAGGAGCAACGACCATGGAGCGCGGAAACCGCAAGTCCCGCATCGGCGTGGTGGTCTCGAACAAGATGACCAAGACGGTCGTCGTCCGCGTCGAGCGCCGCACGGCCGACCGGAAGTACGGCAAGATCGTGACCCACGCCACCAACTACAAGGCGCACGACGAGGACCAGGCCTGCAAGCCCGGCGATCGCGTCCGCATCGTCGAGACCCGGCCGCTGTCCAAGGACAAGCGGTGGCGCGTGGTCGAGACCATCGAGAAGGCAGCGGAGGTCTAGGCCATGATCCAGCAGCAGACCATCCTCGACGTCGCCGACAACAGCGGCGCCAAGAAGGTGATGTGCATCAAGGTGCTCGGCGGGAGCAAGCGCAAGTACGCCTCCATCGGCGACATCATCGTCGTCTCCATCCGTGAGGCCATCCCGCAGGCCAAGGTGAAGAAGGGCGAGGTCGCCCGGGCCGTCATCGTGCGCACCGCTCGCGAGGTGCGGCGCCCCGACGGCAGCTACATCCGCTTCGACGCCAACTCGGCGGTCCTCATCAACAAGGATCTCGAGCCGGTCGGCACCCGCATCTTCGGGCCGGTGGCGCGCGAGCTCCGCGCCCGCAAGTTCATGAAGATCATCTCGCTGGCGCCCGAGGTTCTGTAAGCCATGGACATCCGCAAGAACGACACAGTGAAGGTCCTCTCCGGCAAGGAGAAGGGCAAGTCCGGCAAGGTCCTCGACGTCCTGCACGGCAAGGGCCGCGTCCGCGTCGAGAAGCTCATGACGGTGAAGCGCGCCATCAAGAAGGGGCGCAACCCGGCGCACCCCGAGGGCGGCCTCATCGAGAAGTACGGGACCATCGACGCCTCCAGCGTCCAGGTGGTCTGCCCGAAGTGCGGCAAGCCCACCCGCGTGGCGCGTGTGACCCGCGAGGACGGCCGCCGCGTCCGGGCGTGCAAGCTGTGCAACGAAAAGTGGGAGTAGCGAAGGTTCCGTAGTAAACCGCATCGCCCGGCGCGAGCAGAGGCCGGCCGAAGGCAAGGAGACGAGATGGCTGCGCGACTGAAGGAGCGGTACGAGAAGGAGATCAGGGCCGCCCTGATGAAGGAGCTCGGGTTCGCGAACCCGATGCAGGCCCCCAGGCTCGAGAAGATCGTGGTGAACATGGGGCTCGGGGAGGCCATCAACAACGGCAAGATCCTCGACGCCTCGGTGGAGCACCTCACCGCCATCACCGGCCAGAAGCCGGTGGTCACCAAGGCGCGGAAGTCGATCGCCAACTTCAAGCTGCGCCAGGGCCAGAGCATCGGCGCCATGGTCACGCTCCGCGGCGAACGCGCCTACGAGTTCCTCGACCGCCTGGTCAGCATCGCCCTGCCGCGCGTGCGCGACTTCAAGGGCGTCTCCCCCAAGGCCTTCGACGGCAAGGGGAACTACACCCTCGGCGTCCGGGAGCAGATCATCTTCCCGGAGATCAATTACGACAAGGTCGAGAAGATCAAGGGCCTCAACATCACGGTGGTGACCACCGCCCGGAACGACGAGGAAGGCCGCGCGCTGCTGCGGCACCTCGGCATGCCCTTCCGCCAGTAGCGCCCGGAAAGGTCCAAGGAGAAGACATGGCGAAGCTGTCGAAGATGGCGCAGGCCAAGCGCAAGCTGAAGTTCGGGGTCCGGCAGTACAACCGCTGCGAGCTGTGCGGGCGGCCGCGGGCCTTCCTGCGCAAGTTCCAGATGTGCCGCATCTGCTTCCGCAAGCGCGCGCTGCAGGGCGAGATCACCGGCGTCATCAAGTCGAGCTGGTAGACGGAGAGACGAGCAAATGAGCTTTACCGATCCCATCGGCGACATGCTGACGCGCATCCGCAACGCCTCCTCGGCGCGTCACGAGAAGTGCGTCATGCCCGCTTCCCGCCTCAAGCAGCGCATCGCTGAGGTGCTGAAGGAAGAGGGCTTCATCAAGGACTTCGTCGTCCACAAGGACGACAAGCAGGGGGCGATCACCGTCCTCCTCAAGTACAGCGCCGACCGCGAGCCGGCCATCAGCGACATCAAGCGCGTGTCGAAGCCTGGCCTGCGCCGCTACGTCCCCACGGATAGCATCCCGCGGGTTCTGAACGGCATGGGCATCGCCATCCTCTCCACGTCCAAGGGCGTGATGGTGGATCGCGAGGCGCGCAAGCAGAAGGTGGGCGGCGAGCTCATCTGCACCATCTGGTAGGGAGTTCACCATGTCCCGCGTCGGAAAGCAGCCCGTCAAGATCCCGGAGAAGGTGAAGGTCTCCGTGGACGAGTCCCACGTGAAGGTCGAAGGCCCCAAGGGCAAGATGACCCTCGCGTACAACCCCAAGGTCAAGGTCTCCGTGGCCAACGGCGAGGTCACGGTCACCAGGCCGGACGAGTCGCGCCTGGCCAAGGGCCTCCACGGCCTGACCCGCACCCTGGTTCGCAACGCCATCGACGGCGTGGTGAAGGGGTACGAGCGCGCCCTCGAGATCAACGGCGTCGGCTTCAAGGCCGAGGTGAAGGGGAAGGAGATCAACTTCACCCTCGGCTACTCCCACCCGGTGGTCTTCAAGCTGCCGGAGGGCGTCACCGCCGAGGTCGATCCCAAGCAGACGCGCGTCACCATCCGCGCGGTCGACAAGCATCTGCTCGGCCTCACCGCCGCCAAGATCCGCTCGCTGCGCCTCCCCGAGCCGTACAAGGGGAAGGGCGTGAAGTACGCGGAGGAGATCATCCGCCGCAAGGAAGGCAAGACCGGCGCGGCCTAGCCGCAGGTCCCACTCAACCCCTCATGCGGCGGCTGTCCCTGCGCCGCCGCACGGAGAAACCGCATGCCGAAGCACCTCACCGCACACGAGAAGCGCAAGGCGCGCATCCGCAAGAAGATCTCGGGCACCACGGCGCGCCCGCGGCTCAGCGTCTACAAGAGCCTCAAGCACACCTACGCCCAGGTGGTGGACGACACCACCGGCCAGACGGTCGCCTTCGCCGGCACCATGTCGAAGGCCCTCAAGGGCGAGGTGGGCGAGGACAACAAGACCGACGCCGCCAAGAAGGTGGGGGAGGCGATCGCCAAGGCCGCCCTCGAGAAGGGCGTCACCGCGGTGGTCTTCGACCGCAACGGTTTCGACTACCACGGCCGAGTCGCGGCGGTGGCGCAGGCTGCCCGCGACGCGGGCCTCAAGTTCTAAGGGCCAGGGGATCGAGGAAAGAATGGCTGCTCCGATCAACGCGAACGATTTCGAGCTCTCCGACAAGGTCGTCCACATCAACCGCGTCGCCAAGGTGGTCAAGGGCGGCCGGCGCTTCAGCTTCTCGGCCCTGGTGGTGGTCGGCGACGGCGCCGGGCACGTGGGCGTCGGCCTCGGCAAGGCCAACGAGGTGCCGGAGGCGATCCGCAAGGGTGGCGAGCAGGCGAAGAAGAACCTGTTCAAGATCCCGCTCGCCGGCACCACCATCCCGCACGAGGTGCTCGGGCACTTCGGCGCCGGCCGGGTGCTGCTCAAGCCGGCCGGAGAGGGCACCGGCGTCATCGCCGGCGGCCCGGTCCGCGCCGTCCTCGAGGCGGCCGGCATCCGCAACGTGCTCTCGAAGTGCCAGGGCTCTCGCAACCCCCACAACGTCCTCAAGGCGACCGTGGCCGGGCTGAAGCGGCTCCGCTCCCCCGAAGACAGCGCCCGGCTGCGCGGCAAGACCGCGGCCGAGCTCCAGGCCTAGGAAGGACGAAACATGGCTGCCATCAAGGTAAAGCTGGTCCGCGGGCTCGCGGGCTGCCCGGCTCCCCACCGCGTCACGGTGCAGGGGCTCGGGCTCAAGAAGACCAATTCCTGGAAGCTGCTCCCCGACACGCCCCAGACCCTGGGCATGATCGAGAAGGTGAAGTACCTCATCGAGTGGGAGCGGGTGGACGAGGCGCCCCCCGTCGGGCGCGCCGCGAAGAAGAAGAAGGAGGCCTAGGATGTCTCTCAGCAAGCTCAAGGCGCCGAAGGGCGCGAACCGCGAGCGGAAGCGCGTCGGCCGCGGCCAGGCCTCCGGCCTCGGCAAGACCGCCGGCCGCGGCGGCAAGGGCCAGAAGGCCCGCTCCGGCAACATGCACTTCGAGGGCTTCGAGGGCGGCCAGATGCCGCTGCAGCGCCGGCTCCCGAAGTTCGGCTTCGTGAACCAGTTCCGCGTGGAGTTCGAGGAGGTCCAGGTGGCCGACCTCGACGCCATGCCGGCTGGCGAGCTCGTCGATACCGCGGCCCTCAAGGCCGCCGGGCTCATCGGCGGCGGCCGCAAGGTCGAGAACATCCGCGTGGTGGTGCTGGGCAAGGGCGAGGTGAAGAACGCCCACCAGCTCAAGGTGCACCGCGTCACCGCGGGCGCCCGCGCCGCCATCGAGAAGGCCGGCGGCAAGGTCGAGCTCGTCCCGGCGCCCCAGACCATGCACCAGAAGGCCAAGGCGGCCAAGCAGGCTGCCTCGGCGGCAGCGAAGCGGTAGGATGGGGGACCGCCCCGTCGCGGGCGGTCCAACCGGGTAGGGGAGCCGAAGGGGATCTGGATGATCACGAGCGGCCTGGCCAACATCTTCCGCATTGCGGAGCTGCGCAAGCGGCTCCTCTTCACCCTCGGGATCCTGGCCGTCTACCGGCTCGGGATCTTCGTCACCACTCCGGGCGTCGACCGGGTGGCGATGCGGCGGGTGGTGCAGTCGTCGGGCGGACTGCTCGGCCTCTTCAACCTCTTCTCCGGCGGCGCGCTCGAGCAGCTCTCGATCTTCGCCCTCGGCATCATGCCGTACATCTCGGCGAGCATCATCCTGCAGCTCCTCACGGTGGTGGTGCCGGCGCTGGAGAAGATGCAGAAGGAAGGCGAGATCGGGCGGCGCCGCATCACCCAGTACACGCGCTACGGCACCATCGTCCTCTCGGTGCTGCAGGGCTTCGGGATCGCGAGCTACCTCGAGTCGCTGCGGGATCCGTCCGGCGCCTCCGTGGTGGTCGAGCCGGGCTGGGGCTTCCGCGTCATCACCGTGATCTCCCTCGCCGCAGGCACGGCCTTCATCATGTGGATGGGCGAGCAGATCACCGAGCGCGGCATCGGCAACGGGATCTCCCTCATCATCTTCGCCGGCATCGTGGCGCGCGTCCCGGACGCCGCCTACCAGACCTGGGCCGCCTACCGCACCAGCGGGTCGAGCTTCGACGAGTTCAAGGCGATCGTCCTCGCGGTGGTGATGCTCGCGGTGGTGGCGGTCATCATCTTCTTCGAGCGCGGGATGCGCCGAATCCCGATCCAGTACGCCAAGCGCGTCGTGGGGCGCCGCCTCTACGGCGGGCAGAGCACCCACCTGCCGCTCAAGGTGAACACCGCCGGCGTCATCCCGCCGATCTTCGCGAGCTCCATCCTGCTCTTCCCGGCGACGCTGGCCTCCTGGTTCCCGTTCCTGTCGCGCGTCTCCGACGAGATCCGCCCGGGGACCTGGGTCTACAACGTCCTCTACGTGCTGCTCATCATCTTCTTCGCCTACTTCTACACCGCGGTGACCTTCAACCCGGTGGACGTGGCCGACAACCTCAAGAAGTACGGCGGCTACGTGCCGGGCATCCGTCCCGGCAAGACGACGGCCGACTACATCGACCACGTCCTCACCCGCATCACCTTCGGCGGCGCGGTCTACATCGCGGCGGTCTGCGTCCTCCCGACGCTGCTCATCAACCAGTTCGGCGTCCCCTTCTACTTCGGCGGCACCGCCCTCCTCATCGTGGTCGGCGTGGCGCTCGATACCGTGCAGCAGATCGAGGGGCACCTCATCACTCGCCACTATGAGGGCTTCACCGGCCCTCGCGGCCCGCGCATCCGCGGCCGGCGCATGGGCGCTGGGCAGGCGGTGGGGGCCTGAGCCTGAGCGGGCCGGCAGGACCGTCCGCGCTCACTTCGGAGAGAGAGCCATGATCCTCGTCCTCCTCGGGCCTCCCGGCGCCGGCAAGGGCACCCAGGCCAAGCTGCTCGCGTCCGAGTACGGCATCCCGCACATCTCGACCGGCGACATGTTCCGCGACCACAAGGCGCGGGGCACCGAGCTCGGCAAGAAGGTGCAGGCCATCATGGACTCCGGCGGCCTGGTCACCGACGACATCACCAACGAGATGGTCCGCGATCGCCTCGGCCGCGCCGACGTTGCGCCGGGCTTCATCCTCGACGGGTACCCGCGCACCACCGCCCAGGCCGAGTTCCTCGAGGGCGTGCTCTCGAAGGCCGGCCGCCGGATCGACCGGGCCCTCTCCTACGAGGTCGACGAGGAGATGGTGGTGGAGCGGATCAGCGGGCGGCGCAGCTGCCCGAAGTGCGGCGCCGTCTACCACGTCAGCCAGAACCCGCCAAAGGTCTCAGGGTACTGCGACAAGGACGACGCCGGGCTGGTGCAGCGTGACGACGACAAGCCCGAGAACGTCAAGAAGCGGATGCACGAGTACGCCAGCAAGACCGCGCCGCTGAAGGCATTCTACGCTGGGCGCGGCCTGGTCTCGGAGATCGAGGGCGTCGGCACGCCGGAGGGCATCCTCGCCGCGACCAAGAAGGTGCTGGCGAGCAAGTAGCCTCCGATGTCCCGCGACCGGATCGAGCTGAGGAGCGCCGACGAGGTGGCGCGGATCCGGGAGGCCTGCCTCATCGTCCACGACGTGCTGGCGGCGGTGGCCAAGGCCGTCGGCCCGGGCGTCACCACCGGCGAGATCGACCGCCTGGCCGAGTCGCTCACCGAGGCGCGGGGCGCCAAGCCCGCCTTCAAGGGCTACCACGGCTACCCGGGCGTCATCTGCGTCTCGCTCAACGACGAGGTCGTGCACGGCATCCCTTCACCTGGAAGGCGCCTGGTGGCGGGAGACATCGTCGGGCTCGACTTCGGGGTGGTCTACAAGGGCTGGTTCGGGGACTCGGCGGTGACCGTCCCGGTGGGGAAGGTGTCGCCGGCGGCCCGGCGGCTCCTCGACGCCACGCGCGAGGCGCTCGGGGCGGGCATCGACGCGGTGCGGCCGACCGGGCGGGTGGGGGACATCGGCGCGGCGGTGCAGCGTTACGTCGAGCCGAAAGGCTACTCGGTGGTGCGGGACTTCGTGGGGCACGGCATCGGCCGCAAGCTCCACGAGCCGCCCCAGGTCCCGAACTTCGGCGCCCCCAAGACCGGGCCGAGGCTCCGCCCGGGCATGGTGCTGGCCATCGAGCCCATGGTGAACGCCGGGGGCCCGGACGTCCGGGTGCTCGGCGACGGTTGGACGGCGGTGACGGTCGACGGGAGCCTCTCGGCTCACTTCGAGCACACCGTCGCGATCACGGAGGACGGGCCGGAGGTGCTCTCGCGGCCTTAATCCGTTGGGGTGCGCCGCGCGGCGGGAGCTGCTCCCGGTGCGCGCGGCGTGCGGTTGCCGCACGAGTGCTGTTGCAAGGCCCGCAGGGCCGTGTTATAGGGCGCCCCTCGCGTTCTGTCCCGTTTCGGGGAACGGGGGGCGCAGTAGCTGACAACAGGGCGGTTCTCCGGGCTCGCGCCCGCCCGCCGGTCCCGCCGGGAGCAGCGGCGGGGCTTTTCGTCTGAAGACTCTGGCAGTTCCTCGGGAGGCGGTTTCGGTCATGAAGGTCCGCGCGTCGGTCAAGAAGATTTGCGACAAGTGCAAGGTCATCAAGCGCAAGGGCGTGGTTCGGATCATCTGCCCGGCCAACCCTCGTCACAAGCAGCGCCAGGGCTAGTCGCCCAAGGCCCCAAGGCTCGCTGACGCGGGCAGGGGCGTCACGCAGCACACACGTCAGGAGTTCTAGAAGATGGCTCGTATTGCCGGCGTCGACCTTCCCCGCGAGAAGCGCATCGAGATCTCGCTCCAGTACATCTACGGAATCGGGAAGACCACCGCGAAGCTCATCCTGGAGCGGGCGCAGGTGTCCGCGCTCACCCGCACCAAGGATCTCACCGACGACGAGGTCCGCCGCATCCGCGAGACCATCGAGCAGAACCTCAAGGTCGAAGGCGACCTCCGCCGCGAGGTGTCGATGAACATCAAGCGGCTCATGGACCTCGGCTGCTACCGCGGCCTGCGTCACCGCAGGGGCCTGCCGGTTCGCGGCCAGCGCACCCACACCAACGCCCGCACGCGCAAGGGCCCGAAGAAGGGGCTGGTGCGCAAGGCTGCCGCGGCTCCCGCGCCCCGGGGCTAACGAGCTTTCCAACCTGATTGCAGCCGCGCGGTGCGCGGCGTGCGGACACGGAGAACCAGAGTGGCTGACGAGAAGCAGACGAAGAAGCCGGAAGCCCCGCCCAAGGCCGAGGCCAAGGTCGAGGAGAGCAGCGCCCCCGCGGCGCCGAACCTGGGCGGCATCGAGCCCGTCACGGCCTCGCCGGTCGTCCCCAAGAAGGGGAAGAAGCGGGTCAAGAAGAACATCGCGGCCGGCGTGGTGCACATCGCGGCGACCTTCAACAACACGATGGTCACCATCACCGACGTCTCGGGCAACGTGCTGAGCTGGTCCTCGGCCGGCGCCCGCGGCTTCAAGGGCTCGCGCAAGTCGACGCCCTTCGCCGCCCAGGTGGCGGCCGGCGACGCCGCCGCCAAGGCGATGGAGCACGGCCTCAAGACCGTCACCGTCGAGGTGAACGGTCCGGGCGCCGGGCGCGAGTCGGCGCTGCGCGCCCTCTCGGCCGCCGGCCTCAAGATCAGCCTCATCCGCGACGTCACCCCCATCCCGCACAACGGCTGCCGGCCCCCGAAGCGCCGCCGCGTCTGATCAGGAACAGGAGAACACAACGTGGCTCGTTACACTGACAGCGTGTGCCGGCTCTGCCGCCGCGAAAACCTCAAGATGTACCTCAAGGGCGACCGGTGCTACACCGACAAGTGCGCCATCGAGCGCCGCCCCTATCCTCCGGGCCAGCACGGCCAGGGGCGCACCAAGTTCTCGGAGTACGGCGTCCAGCTCCGTGAGAAGCAGAAGGTGAAGCGGATGTACGGCATGCTGGAGGCCGACTTCCGGCACGCCTACCACAACGCCGCCGCCGCCAAGGGCAAGACCGGCGACAACCTCCTGCAGACCCTCGAGCTCCGGCTCGACAACGTCGTGTTCCGGCTCGGCTTCGCCGACACCCGCAACGAGGGCCGCCAGCTGGTGCGCCACGGCCACTTCCGCATCAACGGCCGCAAGGTGAACATCCCCTCGTTCCGGCTTCGCGTCGGCGACGTGGTGGAGCTCAAGGATCGCAGCAAGAAGGTGGTCCGCATCAACGAGGCGCTCGAGGCGGTGGACCGCCGCGGCGTCCCGGCCTGGCTCGATCTCGACAAGGGCGGCTTCAAGGGCACCGTGAAGACGGCGCCGGCCCGCGAGGAGATCACCATGCCGATCCAGGAGCAGCTCATCGTCGAGCTCTACTCGAAGTAAGGACCGTCCCGCAGGATCACTCGTACGGCCGCGCGCCCCACGGCGCCCTGCACCGCTCTGGCTGGCGGCGCGGGGAGGGGGCGGCGACCAAGGAGACAGCCGATGGCAGACGCGATCGTGACCAAGAACTGGCGCGACCTGATCAAGCCCCGTGGTCTGGTGGTCGATCAGGACAGCCTCACCCCCACCTACGGGAAGTTCGTCGCCGAGCCGCTGGAGCGCGGCTTCGGCATCACCCTCGGAAACTCGCTGCGCCGCGTGCTCCTGTCGAGCCTGCAGGGCGCCGCCATCACCTCGGTGAAGACCGAGGGGGTGGAGCACGAGTTCATGACCATCCCCGAGGTGGCCGAGGACGTCACCGACATCATCCTGAACCTCAAGGAGGTCCTCCTCCAGATCCACACCAACGAGGTCAAGACCATCCGCATCGAGGCGGATGGTCCCCGGGAGATCAAGGCCGGCGACATCATCGCCGACTCGCAGGTGGAGGTCCTCAACCCGAACCACCACGTCCTCACCATCAGCGAGGGCGGCCGGGTCCGCATGGAGATGACGGCGCGGCGCGGCCGCGGCTACGTGCCGGCCGAGCGCAACAAGATCGCCGGCGCCCCCATCGGCGTCATCCCGATCGACGCGCTCTTCAGCCCCATCCGCAAGGTCAACTACCAGGTGACCAACGCCCGCGTCGGGCAGGTCACCGACTACGACCGGCTCTCGCTCGAGATCTGGACCGACGGCTCGGTGGCGCCGGTCGACGCGGTGGCCTACGCCGCCAAGATCATCAAGGAGCAGCTCTCGATCTTCATCAACTTCGACGAGGTCGAGGAGCCGGTCACCGATGCCGTCCAGGTCGAGGAGACCAAGCTCAACGAGAACCTCTTCCGCTCGGTCGACGAGCTGGAGCTCTCGGTCCGCAGCGCCAACTGCCTCCAGAACGCCAACATCAAGACCATCGGCGACCTGGTGCAGAAGACCGAGGCCGAGATGCTGAAGACCAAGAACTTCGGCCGGAAGTCGCTGAAGGAGATCAAGGAGATCCTGGCCGAGATGGGGCTCTCCCTCGGGATGAAGCTCGAGAACTGGCCGCCGAAGACCCAGCCCGCCGCGCCCAAGGTCTAGCGGCGCACCCCACCTAGGAGAGAACCGTCATGAAGCACCGCGTAGCCGGCCGCCGGCTCGACCGCACCACCGAGCACCGCACGGCCATGTTCCGCAACATGGTGACCTCGCTGCTGCGTCACGAGCGCATCGTCACCACCACGCCCAAGGCGAAGGAGCTGAAGCGCATCGCCGACAAGATCATCACCCTGGGCAAGACCGGCACACCGCACGCCCGTCGCCAGGCGTATCGCGACGTGCGCGACATCGAGGTGCTGTCGAAGCTCTTCGACGTCATCGGGCCGCTGTTCAAGGCGCGCCCGGGCGGCTACACCCGCATCGTCAAGATCGGGCGCCGCGCCGGCGACAACGCCGAGACGGCGATGATCGAGCTGGTCGACCGCACTGCGGCCGCCGCCGAGGGCGAGGAGCCGAAGGCCGAGAAGAAGGCCAAGGCGCCGAAGGCCGAGAAGGTTGCCAAGGCGGAGAAGCCCGAGAAGGCGGCCAAGAAGGCGAAGGCCCCCAAGGCCCAGGTGACCGACAAGGCGCCGAAGGGCGCCAAGGGCGCGCAGCGCGGCCAGTAGCCAAGCGTCCCTAGTCACGAGTCAAAGCGACGCGCAGCTGCCTTCGGGCGGCTGCGCGTCGCCGTTTACGGGGCCGCGCGGGCCAGGGGCGCAGCTGGCTCGAGCTGGGCCGTGCTAGAACCGGGTCGCCGCGATGCCGCCCCTCTACGCGCACGACCCGTTCCTCGCGATCCACCGCGCCTTGCAGGCGCGCTGGCTCGACCTGCCGATGGCGGCGTCATCCCTGGCCGGGCTCGGGGCGATGGTGGCGCTGCTCGGCGGGATCGTCTTTGCGCTCCGGGAGCGGAGCTGGCGCGGCTGGGCTGCCGTCGCCGTGCCCTTCCTCGCGGGACTGCTGGTCCAGGGCGCGCTGGTCACGCTGGTCAAGGATCTGGTCCGCTCGCCCCGCCCGCTCGCGGTCTATGGCGCTGGCCTGGTCCGGGTGGGACTGGAGCCGCTCCGGGGTCTCGGGTTCCCCTCGGGACACTCGGCGGGGGCGGCCCTGCTGGCGGCCTACGGCTGCTCGGTGTACGGCCGCTCGGCCGCCTGGCTCTGGGGCTTCGCCTTCCTGGTCGGCGTCTCCCGCGTGTACGTGGGGGCCCACTGGGTCACGGACGTGGTGGGAGGGTGGGCGCTGGGGGCCATCCTGGGGCTCACCGCGGGCGCCATTGGAGCGAAGCTGCCTCCGGCTGGGCATCTTTCGCGGAGGCGCAGCGCGCGAACCCTTGACATCGGCGGTTGATCTCCTCTAAAAGAGTCCGCTTTTCAGACCCCGGGCCCTCCGGGCGGGCGAGGCGCCCTCCCGGCGCGGCCCATTTCGCATCCGGTCTTTCAGGAGGCAGTACAGATGGCGGTCGTTCTTCGGCTTTCCCGGGCAGGCACGCACAAGGCGCCCTTCTATCACGTGGTGGCGACCGACTCGCGCAAGCCGCGCGACGGCAAGTACCTCGAGGACGTGGGCGTGTACGATCCCACGCAGCGGCCCGAGCTCATCGACCTCAAGGCCGAGCGGGTCGAGTACTGGCTCAAGGCAGGCGCGGTGCCGAGCCAGACGGTCGCGGTGGTGCTGAAGCGCGCCGCCAAGAAGGCCGCCGCCGCTGCGCCGGCAGAGAAGAAGGCCTAGCCGCAGCCCGGTGCCGCCGTGCGCGACCTCGTCCTCTGGCTCGCTCGCGAGCTCGTCGAGAAGAAGGACGCCGTGCAGGTGGAGGGCATCGAGCGCGACCGCTCGATGATCTTCGAGCTGACGGTGGACGAGGGCGACCTCGGCAGGGTCATCGGACGCGGCGGGCGCACCGCCAAGGCCATCCGCACGGTGCTCGAGATCGCCGCTCGCCGGCAAGGCCGCCGCGCGGTGCTCGACATCCTCGACTGACGCACGAGACGAGCCCGCCATGGCGTTGGTCCGGATCGGCAAGGTGGTCAAGGCCGTCGGGCTCAAGGGCTTCGTCGGCGTGGGGGGCTCGGAGGGCGCGCTCGGCGAGCTCGCGCGGGTGACCCTCCGCCAAGGCGGCGCCGATGCGGAGTGGCAGGTCCTGGAGGCGCGGCCGCAAGGGCGCGTCTGGGCGGTGCGGCTCGGTGGCGTCGCCGACCGGACCGCGGCCGAGGCGCTGGTCGGGGCCGAGGTGCTGGCCGAGCGGGCCGACCTCGGCGAGCCGGAGGGCGGCAGCCACTACTGGGGTGACCTGGAGGGGCTGGCGGTCGAGACGGTCGACGGACGGCCGCTCGGCGTGGTGACCGGGTTCTACGCCACCGGCGGCGTGGACGTGCTGGTGGTTCGGGGCGAGCGGGAGCGGCTGATCCCCCTCGCGCCCTATGTGCAGGTGGATGGGGCGGCGCGGAAGGTGCTGGTCGATCCACCGGAAGGCTTGCTGGACATTTGACCGACGGAGGAGGAGAGGCGAGGCGAACGGCGGTGAAGCTCGAGGCGGAGATCCTGACGCTGTTCCCGCGGATGTGCGAGGGCTACCTCGCGGAGAGCATCCTCGGGAAGGCGCGCGACGCCGGCCTGGTGGCGGTCCGGGTGCAGGACATCCGGGATCACGCGCCGGGGCGGCACCGGGTCTGCGACGACGCGCCGTACGGCGGCGGAGCGGGCATGGTGATGAAGCCCGAGCCGCTCACCGAGGCCATCGAGGCGGCCAGGGGCCGCCTGCCTGGTGCCCGGGTCCTGCTCACCAGTCCGCGCGGGAGGCGGCTGGATCAGCAGCTGGCGCGGGACCTCGCCGCGCAGGGAAGGGTGATCGTCGTCTGCGGCCGTTACGAGGGCGTGGACGAGCGGGTGTTGCAGGTGGTTGACATGGAAGTGTCGCTGGGAGATTTCATCCTCACCGGCGGCGAGCTGGCGGCGCTCTGCATCGTGGACGCCGCGGCGCGGCTGGTGCCGGGAGTCCTCGGCAACGACGCATCCGCCGGTGCGGAGAGCTTCGAGGGAGAGCGCGGGCTGCTGGAGCACCCGCACTACACCCGGCCCCCGGAGTTCCGGGGGATGAAGGTTCCGGAGGTCCTCCTCTCGGGGGATCACCGGCGGATCGAGCGGTGGCGGCGGCGCGAGTCGCTGCGCGCCACGCGCGAGAAGCGGCCCGACCTCTTCGAGAGGCTCGAGCCGACAAAAGATGACCTCCGGCTCATCGAGGCCGGAGACGACGAGCTGTAAAGGAGAGCGGATCATGCTTCGCAAGGCCATTGCCGACATCGAGAAGAAGTACGTGCGCCAGGACGTCCCCGAGTTCAGCGCCGGTGACACGGTGCGCGTGCACACCAAGATCAAGGAAGGCGACAAGGAGCGCATCCAGATCTTCGAGGGCGTCGTGATCGCGCACCGCCGCGGCGAGGCGCGCGCCATGTTCACCGTGCGGAAGGTGAGCTACGGGATCGGCGTGGAGCGCATGTTCCCGGTCCACAGCCCGCGCATCGACAAGATCGAGGTCATGGGGCACGGCCAGGTGCGCCGCTCCCGCCTCTACTACCTGCGCGAGCTGCAGGGCAAGGCCGCCCGCCTGGTCCAGGAAGAGGGCGGTCACGCCGCTGCTCCCCGCGCCGCGGCCGAGCCGGCCCCGGCGTAGCTCCACTGCGGCGGAAGCCTCGGGCCAGAGGCCGGGTGCCCGCGCGCGGGCGCCCGGCCGTTCCGCTTTTCCGGGCCGGCCCGGGCGAGTAACATCCCGTCCCCGTGATACTGCTCGAGCTCGCCGCCCAGGGAGTGAAGGGCGTGGCGCCGCCTGCCGGGCGCTTCACGCTCCGGCCCGGCTACAACGTCCTCGCCTCGCCCGACGGCGCGGCGCTGGCGCGCCTGGTGGGCGCGCTGCTGGCGCCCGCCGAGAGCGACGCCGGGGCCTTGCCGCGCGCCGGCGGCGCTCCAGGCGGCGCGCAGCGCGCCGGGGCCACCCTCGCCGGCTCGGGGCAGCGCACCTTCCGGCTGGTCCGCGACTTCGCGCGGGGGGCGCAGCTGCACCGCTACGATCCGGCGCAGCGTACCTTCGTGGCGGTGGCGGCGGAGCTCGCGGGGATCTCCGAGGAGCTGCTGGCGGCCGGCGCCCCGGCCCGCCCGCGCTTCGAGTGGCTGCAGATCATCGATCCCGCCGACCTGCCCTCGCGGGCCCCCGGCCCGGGGCTCTCCCGGCCAGCGCCGGCGGCGCCCGCCCGCCGGGTCCTCGGGCCGGAGGACGCGGCGCGCCGGCTGGCGGAGCTCCGGGACGAGCTGGAGCGAGCCCGCGCGGCCGAGCGGCTGCAGCTGCAGCTCGACGGCCTGCAGACCCGCGGGTTCCAGGCGGAGAAGCTCCTCGAGCAGGGCGCGCAGCTGGGCGAGGCGGTGGAGCGCGCGCGGGCCGCCCGGGGCGAGCTCGAGCGGCTGGCGGCGGCGCTGGCGACGCTCGGCGACCTCGAGGCGAAGATCGCCGGCCACGCGCGCGCGGTGGAGAAGCGCGACGAGGCGCTCTCGCACGTGGCCGCGGAGCGCGCCGCCCTCGAGGAGGAGGCGGTGGCGAGGGCGCCGCGCCCGCTCTGGCGCGTGCCCACCTTTGCGGGCGGGGTCGGCGTCGGGCTCGCCAGCCTCGCCGCGGGGGTGTGGGGCGCCTTCGGCGGAAGCTCCCTGCGCTACCTGGCGCTCTGCGACGTGCCGGCCTTCGGGGTCGCGGCCGCGGCGGCGCTGCGGGCCATCGGCGACCTCGAGGTGAGCGAGCGGCTGGGGCGGCGCCGCGCGCTCCTCGACGAGCGGGAGCGCAAGGCGGTGGAGGCTTACGCGCGCGACGGGGCCGGGCTCGATCGGACCCTCGCCGCGCTGGAGCTGAAGGGCTCCGCCGGGCTGCGCGAGGCTGCGCAGCGCGTCGCGGACGCCGACCGCGCGGCGCAGGCCGCGAGCGAGGCGCTCGCCGCGTGGGAGGCACTCCCCGAGACCCGCGGCGCGCAAGAGGAGAAGGCGCGGCTCGCCGCCGAGGGGGCGCAGGTGGAGAAGGCGATCGCCGCCGAGGCGGTCGGCTATCTGCGCGACCCGCGCACGGTCGAGGCGGAGATCTCGCGGGTGGAGGCGGAGCAGGCCGCGCCGGCGGCTACCGCGCCGGCCGCCCCCGCGCCCGCGCCAGCGGCGGCGCGGGCCTCGGACCCCATCGCCGCCTTCCTCAGGGAAGGGGCCAACGCCGCCGGTGAGACCCCCCCGGCCCTGCTGCGCTCGATCGGCAAGCGCGCCGCACAGTTCGCGGGAGCGCTCTCCGGTGGCCGGCTCGGCGCGGTGCTCCTCGACGAGCGCGGCAACCTCACCGCCCAGGCGGCAGGCCGGATGACCCCCGCCTCGGGGCTGCCGCCGGCCGACCGGGACGTGCTCTTCGTCGCGCTCAAGCTGGCGGCGGCGGAGCGCGAGCTGCGGGGACAGCTGGTGGTCGTCGGCGACGTCTTCGCGGCGCTGCCCTTGCCGGCTCGCCGCGCGGCGGCCGCGCTCCTGAAGCAGCTGGCGCGCGGGGGTCAGATCCTCCACGCCACCTCCGATCCGGTCTTCCGCGAAGCGGCGGACCACGCCCCGTGAGCTCGCCGGCCGCGCCGGAGGACCGCGTCCCGTCGCCGGAACGTCGCCGGGCGGCGCGCGAGCGCGGCGCCGCCGCCGAGGCGCTGGCGGCGGCCTGGCTCGCGGAGCAGGGCTACGCGCTCCTGGCGCGCAACCACCGGGCTCGCCGGGGTGAGGTGGACCTCGTGTGCCGCCACGGCGAGGCGCTGGTCTTCGTCGAGGTGCGCAGCCGCTCGCGCGAAGACTACGGGACGCCGGCCGAGTCGGTGACCGTGCGCAAGGCGCGGCGGGTGGTGGCGGCGGCCACCGACTACGCGGTGCGCCATGGCGGCCTGGAGCAGCCCATGCGCTTCGACGTGGTGGCCGTGCACTGGCAGGAGGGGGGTCCCCGGCTCGAGCTGTGGCGCAACGCCTTCGACGCCGACGGCCGTCCGTCGCCCTAGCGAGGAGCCATGGCCCAGGGAACGCTCTACGTGCTCGCCACTCCCATCGGCAACCTCGGCGACCTCTCGCCGCGGGCCGCCGAGGTGTTGCGGCGCGTGCGGGCGGTGGCCGCCGAGGACACGCGGCGCACGCTGCAGCTCTTCGCCCACCTGGGCGTGCCGGCGCCGCGCATGATCTCGCTGCCGGCCTTCGACGAGCGCGGCCGGGCCGGGGCGGTGCTGGAGCGGCTCGCCGCCGGCGAGGAGGTGGCGCTCTGCACCGACGCCGGCACCCCCGGAGTCTCCGATCCGGGGCAGCAGCTGGTGGAGGCGGCCTGGGAGGCGGGCGCCAAGGTGGTGCCGGTGCCGGGCCCGTGCGCGGCCCTGGCGGCGCTGGCCGGCTCGGGGCTCCCCTCCGACCGCTTCCTCGTGCAGGGCTTCCTGCCGCGCAAGGGGGCGGCGCGCGCAGAGGCGCTGCGCTTCCTCGCCGCGCTCCCCTGCACCTTCGTGCTCTACGAGGCGGGGAACCGCACCGGCGCCACCCTCGCCGACCTGGCCGCGGCGCTCGGGCCGCGCCCCGCCGCGGTGGCGCGCGAGCTCACCAAGCTGCACGAGGAGATCGCCCGCGGGACCCTCCCGGAGCTCGCGCTGCGCTTTGGCGGCGAGGTGCGCGGGGAGGTGACGCTGGTGGTGGGTGGGGCCTCCGAGGAGGCGCTGCGCGCTGCCGCGGTCGCCGCCGAGGCGGCAGCGGAGCCGCTCGAGGTGGAGCTGCGGCGGCGGCTCGCCGAGGGGGCCGCGCCGACCGAGATCGCCCGCTCCGTCGCGCGCGCTCGCGGGCTGCCCCGCGCGCAGGTCTACGACGCGCTGCAGCGGCTCAAGGGCTCCGACCGCTAGAAGCTCACGAGCGCCGTGGCGCCGAAGGCGAGCACGTGGGCGTCGTCGACGCGGAACCGCCCGCCGAAGCCGGCGCCGCTGGCGGTGCCCGGATCCCAGGAGAGGTCGGAGAGCCGGTGCGAGCTGTCGACCGAGTAGCTCACCGTGCCGCGGAGCTCGACGTAGTCGGAGGCGCGCAGGTTGAAGCCCGCCTGACCGGCGAGGGTCAGGTACTCCTCCGTCTGGAGGAGCCTCCCGGCCGCATCGGAGAGCTCGTTGTACCAGCGGCCGGAGGAGTGCCAGTCGGCGCCCAGCCGCAGGTCGACCGCCACCCGCTGGTGCTCCGCCCGGTCCTCGTAGGGCACCAGCTCCATGCCGACGGTGAGCCCCACCACCTTGGGCGCCTGGGTCTGGCCGGCGGCCGGGCAGGGGTAGCGCTCGCAGTTCGAGAAGGTCTGCGCGGAGAGGGAGGGGAGGCGGACGTGGACCTTCAGGTACGGGTCCGCCGGGCCGGTCTGCTTGGAGATGGCGGTCCAGGCGTCCCAACCCCAGATCCGCTCGCCGACCGCGACCGGGTGGTCCTTGCTCGAGCCGACGCCGGTGGCGGGGTCGTAGCGGCGGGCGGTGGGCGCGGTGACGTCGAGCCCCGCCACCCAGGTCGGGAGCGTGTCGTCGGCGCGCTCGGAGAGGATGGTGACCGCCGCGCCGGCGAGCAGGTCGCCCCACTGGTTGTCGTGGAACACCTGGGCCGCGGCCGGGAAGCCCGGCGGCAGGCTGGAGGTGAAGCCGGCGGCGACGTTCGGCGACCACTTCGGCTCGTCGGCGAGCACGTAGGGCAGCTCGGCGTGGAGCTCGATCCGGCCGGCGAGGCCGAGCGCGATGCGCGGGACGATGCGGTTCGAGCTCTCCTCGAAGGAGAGCTCGGTGGCGTCCACCACCGCGCCGCTGGCGTCGGTCCGCTCCCGCGAGATGCGGGCCTTCTTCTCGGCGTGCTCGTAGCGGACCTGGAGGTCCACGTCGAACAAGTTGTTCCGCTCGGGGCTCGCGGCGAGCCGCGTGATCTCCGCGGCTTGGGCGGTTTGCGCGCAGAAGGCGCAGGCGACGACGACGAGCAGGCTGCGGAGCCTCACCATGCGCTTCTCCCCACTGACCCGAGGCGTCGAAAAAGAGTGTTGAAACCCGCGCGGGACGCTACCAACGTGCCAGGGACCGGTCAAGTTGGCGCTCGCTTGGCAGGGCGCTTGGCCGCGCGCCCGACTTCCGCTAGTCGTCGGTCCCGCGCAGCCCGAGGTCCTTCATCTTCACCTGGAGCGACTTGCGGCTGATCTGGAGCCGCTTCGCCGCCCGGGTGACGTTGCCGCCGGTCTCCTCGAGCGCGCGCGTGATGAGCTCCCGCTCCAGCTCGGCCTGCGCCTGGCGGACGATCTCCTTCATCGAGGCGCCGCTCGGCGCGGCGATGGCGCCGATGGGCCCGACCGCCGCGATGGGGATCGCCGGCCCGGCGGTGCGCTCGCGCAGCGCGTCGGGGAGCGAGGAGGCCAGGATCTCGGGCCCGTCGGCGAAGAGCACCGAGCGCTCCATGAGGTTCTCGAGCTCCCGGATGTTCCCCGGCCAGGGATAGCCGAGGAGGAGCTGCATCGCCTCGTCCTCCACCCGCTCCACGTGCTTCCCCAGGCGCTTGTCGTACTTCTCGAGGAAGTGCCGCACCAGCAGCGGGATGTCCTCCTTGCGGTCGCGAAGGGGGGGGAGGGCGATGGGGACCACGTTCAGGCGGTAGAAGAGGTCCTCGCGGAACCGCCCTTCGGCGATGAGGGCCGCCAGGTCGCGGTTGGTGGCGGCGACGAGGCGCACGTCCACCTTGAGCGTCTTGATGCCGCCCACCCGCTCGAACTCCGACTCCTGCAGGGCGCGCAGCAGCTTGACCTGCATCTCGATCGGCACCTCGCCGATCTCGTCGAGGAACAGGGTGCCGCCGTCGGCGAGCTCGAAGCGGCCGGGCTTGGCGGCGACCGCGCCGGTGAAGGAGCCCTTCTCGTGGCCGAAGAGCTCGCTCTCCACCAGGTCCTTGGGGATGGCGGCGCAGTTCACCTTGATGAGCGGCCGGTCGCGGCGGGAGCTGCCGCGGTGCAGCGCCGAGGCGATGAGCTCCTTGCCGGTGCCGCTCTCCCCGGTGATGAGCACGGTGGAGGGCGAGTCGGCCACCCTGTCGAGGATGTCGTAGATGGCCTTCATCGCCGGCGCGCCGCCCACCAGCGGGGCCCGCTCCCCGTCGCCGGGCCCGCCGTGGACGTTCTGGCGCTCCAGATCGTGGGCGCGGGCGGCCTTGGCGATGACCGCCTTGAGGTCGTCCTGCTCGAACGGCTTGGTGATGTAGTCGAACGCGCCTGCCTTGAGCGCCGCCACCGCGCTGTCCACGGTGCCGTGCGCGGTGATGACGATGCAGGGGACGTCGGGAAAGTCGGCCGACACCCGCCGCAGCAGGTCCATGCCGCCGAGCCGCGGCATGACCAGGTCGGTGACCACCACGTCCACCGGCGCCTTCTGCAGCACCGCGAGGGCCTGCTCGCCGTCCTGCGCGGCGGTCACCTCGTACCCCTCGCGCTTGAGCATGGCCGCGAGGACCCGGCGGATGTTGATCTCGTCGTCGACGATGAGGACGTGCGCCACGCCACCTTGTTAGCACGGGACGCGGCGGCCGGCGACCAGCCTGGCGCGCCTTGGCCGGGGTCAGGCCGGGCGGCGGCGGCGCCGGCGGCGGATGCGCGAGCCGGCGCGGGCGGGGCGCGCCGGGGCGGCCGGCTCCGGCGGCAGCTCCGGCAGATCCTCGCGCAGGGCCGGGAAGGAGAGCACGAACTCGGCGCCGCCCCCCGGCGCCTGCCGCACGCCGATGGTGCCCTGGTGCCCCTTCACGATCCGCTGGGAGATGGCGAGGCCGAGGCCGGTGCCCTTCTCCTTGGTGGTGTAGAAGGGCACGAAGATGTTCTCGCGCGCCTCCTCCGGCACGCCCGGACCGTCGTCGCGGAACCGGATCTCCACCGCCGCAACCGGCCCCGCCGCCTCGCGCCAGACCGCCGCCTCGTCGCGCGCCAGCCGGGTGGAGACGGTGAGCGCCCCGCCGTCCGGCATCGCCTGCACGGCGTTCAGCGCCAGGTTGAGGAACACCTGCTTGAGCTGCTCGGCGTCACAGAGCACCCGGGGCAGATCGGGGGCGAGCTCGAGGGTGAGCCGGAGGTTCGCGGGGAGGTCGCGGGCGAGGAGCTCGAAGGTGCGCTCCAGGATCCGGTTCACGTGCGACGGCGAGAGGGCGCTCTTGGCCGGGCGCGAGTAGTCGAGGAACTGGGTGACCACGCCGTTCAGCCGGTTCACCTCCTCGACGATGATGGTGAGGAACTCCCGCGGCACCAGCTGCTCGGCGTGCGCATCGAGCTCGGGCCCGGCCCGCGGCGGCTCGGGGAGGATGAACTGGATGGCGCCCTTGATGGCGGCGAGCGGGTTGCGGATCTCGTGGGCCAGCCCGGCGGCCATCTCGCCCAGCGCCGCCAGCCGGTCGCGCTCCTTCATCGCCTGGTAGAGCTTCGAGTTCTCGATCACCAGGGCGCTGCGGTCGGCCACCTCCAGCAGCGCCGCGATCTCGTTGGAGGCGAAGGCCTCCTGCACCCGCTCGTCCATGCAGGCGAGGAAGCCCACCACCCGATCCCCGGCGGTGAGCGGCATGCAGATGCCGGCCTTCATGGTGCTCATGGCGGCGCGCGCGTCGCCGAGCCGGCGCAGCTCCTCCGCCACCGCCACCGGCGCGGCGATGGCCGCGGCCGCCTCGTCCGGCCCCGGGGGCAGGTGGGCCCTGAGCTCGGCGAGCCGCCGGTCGATGTTCTCGAGGAGCAGCGCCTTCTGCCCCGAGGAGGCGGCGCCGAGGAGCGCGCGCGCGGTGGCGGCCTCGAGGAAGCTGGCCGGCGGCGGCCCGCGGCTGTCGAGGAGCCGGTAGCCGGGCCGGTCCTCGGCGAGCAGCCAGAGCGAGGCGTGGGTGACGCGGCGCGTCTCCACCAGCCCGTCGAGGAGCGCGGTCGCGAGCTGGCTCGGGTCGATGACGTTGCCGATCCTGTCGCGGAGCGCCTCCAGGCGGCGCACCAGCTCGTACCGCTCGCGGAAGAGCGTGGCCACCACCCACTCCTCCACCTTCTCGCGCAGGGGCTCGAAGAGCGAGAGGATCACGAAGGAGGCCACCAGGGTGTTGAAGTAGAAGAGCTCCGTGCGGTTGCCGACCCAGCTCACCAGCCCGCCGTAGATGGCGACGAGCACCAGCCCGAGCGACGAGACCACCACGATCTTCCCCAGGAACTCGTGCAGGTCGAGCAGCCGGTGGCGCTGCAGCGTCTGCGAGAGGAAGAACATGAAGAGCGTCAGCACCACCGCGCCCAGTCCCTGGAGCGGGTAGGGCACGCCGAAGCGCGGCAGCTGATCGAGGGTCGAGAGGACCACCGCGATGCAGGCGCCGATGAAGAGGTAGAGGAGGCGGGCGCTCTCCACCCGCGTGGGGGCGGCGTGCAGCTTCCCCCAGAGCACCGAGAGCACCACCGCCATCCCGGCCACCACGTAGAAGGTGACCGCGAGCTTGGCGAGGCTCAGGTGGACGAGCGGCGACATCGCCACCGCGAAGCCGAGGAGCGAGCCGCCGAGCATGGCGTTGCGGGCGCGGCGGGCCGGGCGGCGGGCCACCCCCAGGAACTCGAGGAAGAACGCCAGGGCCGCGGTGGGAGTGAGCGAGCCCGCCACCACGGCCACGCGCTCCCAGACGTCGAACCCCGCCGGGGTGCGGGTCCAGCGCTGGAGGAACTGCGCCAGCGAGAAGGCGCAGAGGTCGAGCGAGAAGACGGCGAAGAGGGTGAACACCCGCGGCCGGCTCTGCCGCAGCAGCGCGGCGCCGGCGAGCGCCAGGGTGACGATGGCGCAGAGGAGCGAGGCCTGGGTGCGGATGTCCACGGCGGGATCCTATTCCAAGAAGCCCGCCGGGTCGCGCCTCCCCGGCGGCCGGGCGCGATCCAGCGGAATTGGCGCGCTGCCCCGGCGTGTTGAGGTGGCGCCCGCCACGTCCGCTCGGCGAGAGGCTTGACCGCTCGCCCGCCCGGGTCCATTTGAGAGACCAAGATGACCGCCGCCCTCGCCCTGGCCGCCCTGCTGGCGGCAGCTCCCGCCGCCTCTGGAGCGCCGCCCGCGCCGGCCCCGGTCTGGTTCACGCCGGCCGAGGTGGCGCCGCTCTTCACCGGACCCCTCGCCGCCGCCAAGGTCGCCTACGACGCCGGCCGCTACGCCGAGGCGGCGGCCGCCCTCGCCGGCACGCGCCGGCCAGAGGCGCGCTACCTGCGGGGCGTCGCCCTGGTCGAGGCAGATCGGGGCGCCGAGGCCGCGGTCGCGCTCCGTGGGCTCGGCGAGGAGCTGCCGGAGCTCGTCGATCGGATCGCCTGGTGGCGCGGGCGGGCGCTCGACCGGGCCGACCGGCAGCGCGAGGCGCTCGTCGAGTACGCCCGCGTCCAACCCGGCTCGCTCTTCTGGGCCCAGGCGCGCGTCGCGTCCGCCCGCGACCTCCGCGCGCTCGGCGAGCCGCGCGAGGCGCAGGCGGCGCTGGCGCCGATCCTGGCGGCGCCGTCGCCCGACGAGCCGAGCCGGGGCGACCCCGCCGCCGAGGCGCTGCAGCTCTCGGGCGAGCTCCTGGCCGGGAGCGGCGCCCCGGTGGAGCTGGCGCGCGCGCGGCGGGCCTTCCTCGACTGCTGGGCCGTCCACCCCCTCACCGCCGCGGGCGCGGCCTGCGCCGTCGAGCTGCGGCGGCTGCCGGGCGACGCCGGCCGGCCGCCGCCGCTCGAGGACGTGGTGCGCCACGCAGAGGCGCTCGTCGAGGCCAACCGCAACGACACGGCGCTCCGCGAGCTCGCGCCGGTGCTGCCCACCCTCGCCCCCGCGGGCCCGGGCGAGCCGGTCGCCTGCCGCGCCCGTTTCGCGGCCGGGAAGGCGCTGCGCCGGACCCACCAGCACTCCCGGGCGGTGGAGGCCCTGCGGCCGGTCGCCGAGCTGTGCGAGGACGCCTCCCTGCGGGCCCGGGCCTCCTACCTCCTGGCGCAGTCGGCCCTGGTGGTCTCGCCGGACGAGGGCATCGCCGCCTACCGCCGGATGGCGCGGGAGTTCCCCGACCACGCCCTCGCCGACGACGCCCTCTTCTTCGCCGCCGACCAGCTGGCGCGGCAGGACCAGCCGGAGGAGGCGCGCCGGGTCCTCACGGAGCTGCTCGAGCAGCACCCCCGCACCGAGTTCCGCGGCGAGGCGCTGTTCCGGCTCGCCTGGATGGACAAGCGCGCCGGGCGGACCGACGCCGCGGTGGAGGCGCTCGGCCGGCTCGAGCAGGAGTTCCGGGAGCTCGACGCCTACGAGCACGCCCGGGCCGCCTACTGGCGCGCCCGGCTCCTCGCCGCGCGCGGGCAGGGGAGGGACCGCGAGGAGGCGCGCGGGATCTTCGCTGGCCTGGTCGCGCGCTATCCGGTCGACTACTACGGCCTGCTCTCGCGGGCCCGGCTCGCCGAGCTCGACCCCGGCGAGCGCTTCGCGCAGGCCACCCTGCGGCTGCCGCCCTCGCCGCCGGGGTTTCGCTACGACGCGGGCGCGCTGGCCGAGGACCGCCACTTCGGCGCCGGGGTGCGGCTGCTGCGGATGGGGCTGGCGCAGTCGGCGGCCGAGGAGCTGCGCGCCGCCGATCGGCGGCCCTGGATCGACGCCGCACCGGCCGAGCTCGACCCGCTGCTCCTGCTCGCCGAGCTGCTCGACCGGGCACAGGACCACCGCGCCGCCCACAACCTCGTCCGCACCGCCGGGCGCCAGGCGCTGCGCCAGAAGCCGGAGGGGCGGGCGCTCCGCATCTGGCGCATCGCCTACCCGCCCGCCTTCCGCGACGACATCGAGCGCTGGTCGAGCTCCGCCGGGGTGCCCGCCGATCTGCTGCAGGGGCTCATGCGCGAGGAGAGCGGGCTCGACCCGCTGGTGGTCTCCCCGGCAGGCGCGGTGGGGCTCACGCAGCTCATGCTGCCGACCGCGCGGCAGGTCGCGAGGCAGCTCAAGCTGCGCCCGCCGAGCCAGCTCGACCTGATGCGCGGCCCCCTCAACATCCGGCTCGGCGCGAGCTACCTCGGCCGGCTGCTGCGCCGCTTCGACGGCTCGCCGGCGCTGGCGGCGGCCGCTTACAACGCCGGGCCGAACGCGGTGGGGCGCTGGCTCAAGGCGCAGGGAACGCTCTCGCTCGACGAGTTCGTCGAGGAGATCCCCCTCCAGGAGACCCGCGGCTACGTGAAGCGGGTGCTCCGCTCGTACGGGGCCTACCGGCTCCTCTACGGCGCCGGCGGCGAGCCTCCGATGGCGCTGTCGCAGAAGCTGCCGGGGCAGACGTAGCGCCCGCCGCGTGCGGGGATGGCGCGCGGCCGCTAGCTTCTCGGGAGGGATGCTCGACACCGCTTGCCTCGTGCTCAACCGGGTCTACCAGCCGGTCCACGTCACCTCGGTCCGGCGCGCCTTCACGCTGCTCTACCAGGGCTCGGCTCGGGCCATCGACGAGCAGTTCCAGCTCTTCGACTTCGAGAGCTGGAGCGCGCTCTCGGCCGCCGCGCACGACTCGGTGGGGTCGGTGGGGGGGCGGGTGCGGGTGCCGCGGGTGGTGGTGCTCACCCGCTACGACCACCTCCCCAAGAACCGGATCCGCTTCTCGCGCTTCAACATCTACGCGCGCGACGACAACACCTGCCAGTACTGCGGCCGCCGCTTCTCACGCGTCGACCTGAACCTCGACCACGTCGTCCCCCGCTCCCGCGGGGGGACCACCAGCTGGGACAACGTCGTCTGCTCCTGCGTGCCGTGCAACCTGCGGAAGGGCGGCCGCACGCCGGAGGAGGCGCACATGCACCTGCTCCGACACCCGGTCCGGCCTCGCTGGACTCCCACCTTCCGCCACCTCTCCCGACGGGCATTCTACCGTGAGTGGACGCCCTACCTGTCGCTGGCCGAGGCGGCCTACTGGAACGTCGAACTGCTGGAATGACCCGACCGGGTGAGCTAGTGTCCTCGCCCGGAGGGACGCGCCCGTGAAGCCGACGCCCCTGGTGAACGAGGTGGTCTGGACCGGCTCCGCGCTGCGCGAGGCCCGCGAGGCCCGCGGCATCTCCCTCCAGCAGATCGCCGACAGCACCCGGGTCCTGAAGCGGCACATCGAGAACATCGAGGCCGATCGCTACGCCGCGCTCCCCGCGGAGGTCTACCTGCGCGGCATCCTCATGGCGCTCGCGCGCGAGCTGCGCCTCGATGGATTGAAGGTGGCGCGCGCCTACCTGGCGGCGCTCGAGGCCGCGCCGACCCCCGCGCCGCCGCCACCTCCCGCGCCGCCCGGGCGTCCCGCGGCGCGGCCGAGACGTTGACCCCCCGGGCCTGGCTCACTACCATCCCGGCCCATGCAAGCCCTCATCGAGACTCCGGAGCAGGCGCAGCGGCTGGCCCGCGCCATCTGCTCCGACATCTCGCTCTACAACGTCGAGAAGATCGTGAAGGGGATCGAGCAGGACGACTTCTTCGACGCGCTGCACGACGAGCTGGAGGAGGGGCGCGAGCTCTACCGCTCCCGCCTCTCGCCGGCGCTCTTTGGCCGCACCAACTACTACGATCGCGCCATCGTCGACGTGATCCTGGGGCGCAAGAAGAGCGTCCGCTCGCGGATCTGGTGAGCCCTGGCCGAGCTCCGCACAGCGCGCGTGCCGGCCGAGCTCGCCGGGACGCGCCTCGACGTGGCGGTGACGCGGCTCGCGCCCGACCTCACCCGCGCCCGGGTCCAGCGGCTGCTGGCGGAGGGCGCGGTCTCGCTCGACGGCCGCGCCGCCAAGCCCTCGTCGAAGCTGCGCGGCGGGGAGGAGCTCCGGCTCTCCATCCCCGACCCGGAGCCCTCGGGGCTGCTGGCGCAGGAGCTGCCGCTCTCGGTGCTGCACGAGGACCGCGACCTGGTGGTCCTCGACAAGGCCGCCGGGATGGTGGTGCACCCGGCGCGGGGCACGCCCCACTCCACCGTGGTGAACGCGCTGCTGCACCGGTTCGGCTCCGGGCCGGGCGGCGCGCGCCTCGGCCTGGTGCACCGGCTCGACAAGGACACCTCCGGCTGCCTGGTGGTGGCGAAGACCGAGGCCTCGCTCGCGGCCCTGCAGGCGGCCTTCAAGGCGCGGACGGTGGAGAAGACCTACCTCGCGCTCTGCCACGGGGTGCTCGCGCCGGCTGGGCGCCTCGACACCTTCTACGGCCGCCACCCCGGGGACCGCACCCGCTACACCAGCAAGGCGCGGAGCGGCCGCCGGGCGGTGACCGAGTGGAAGGTGCTGGAGCGGTTCGGCGACGCCGCCTGCCTGGTCGAGGTGACGCTCCAGACCGGCCGCACCCACCAGATCCGCGTGCACCTCGCCGACGCCGGCCACCCGCTCCTCGGCGACGCCGTCTACGGCGGCGCGCGGCGCGAGGCGCGGCTCCCGGCCGAGCACCCGGCGAGGAGGGCCGCCGCGGCCATCGGGCGGCAGGCGCTCCACGCCGCACGGCTCGCGTTCGACCACCCCCGCACCAGGAAGCGGCTCGGCTTCACGGCGCCCTTGCCGGCCGACTTCCAGGCGGCGCTGGCGGTGCTGCGCGGGTAGGTCAGTCGCGCTGGGCGGCGAAGCGGCGCAGGGTGCCGCGGGCGCGGCGCCCCTCCGGGAGGATGCGGAAGCCGGCCGCCAGCACCGCCGCCTCGGTGTCGCGGTTCGGGTGGCAGCCGCCGGAGAGCCGGGTCCAGACCGGCTGCAGCCAATCTTGCAGGCGCGCCTCCCAGGGCCGCGTCGAGCGGACGTGCTCCAGGAGCCGGAGCGCGCCGCCCGGGGCGAGGACCCGCCGCAGCTCGGCCAGCGCGGCCGCCGGGTCGTCGACGCTGCAGAGCACCAGGCCTCCGACCACCGTCTCGAAGGCGCCGTCCTTGAACGGCAGGGCCTCGGCGCGTGCGCGCACCAGCGGGACGGGGGCGCGGCGGCGTGCGGCCGCCAGGTTGTCCGGGTGCGGGTCGAGCCCGACCGCGGCGCCCCGCCGGTAGAAGGGGAGGTTGCGCCCGGTGCCGCAGCCGAGGTCGAGGGTGCGTCCGGTGGCGCCGCCGGCGAGCCAGGCGCGCCAGCGGCCGAGCCCGGTGCGCTCGGCCAGCGCCATGCAGGCGTCGTAGAGCCAGGGGATCTGCTCGAGCCCGCGCGTCAATCGCGATACCCCTCGGCCTGGAGCCGGAACAGCGCGGCGTAGCGGCCGTCCTTCTCGACGAGCTCGCGGTGGGAGCCGAGCTCATCGAGGCGACCCCCGCGGAGCACGGCGATGCGGTCGGCGATGCGCACCGTGGAGAACCGATGCGAGATGACGATGGCGGTCCGGTCGGCGGCGAGCGCGCGGAAGCGCTCGAAGAGCTCGTGCTCGGCCTCGGCGTCGATGGAGGCGGTCGGCTCGTCCAGGATCAGCACCTCGGCGTCCTGGCGCATGAAGGCGCGCGCCACCGCCAGCTTCTGCCACTGGCCGGCCGAGAGCTCGTGCCCCTTCTCGAACCAGCCGCCCAGCACCGTGTCGTAGCGCAGCGGCAGCGCGGCGATCACCCCGTCGGCGCCGCCCCGGCGGGCCGCCTCGCCGATGCGCGCCAGGTCCTGCACGTGCTCCGGCGCGCCGAGGCCGATGTTCTCGGCGGCGGTGAACTGGTAGCGGACGAAGTCCTGGAAGACCGCGCCCACCCGGCCGCGGAGCTCGGCCGGCTCCATGTCGCGGAGGTCGACGCCGCCGTAGCGGATGGCGCCCTCGGTGGGATCGTAGAGCCGCAGCAGCAGCTTCACGAGGGTGCTCTTGCCCGCGCCGTTCTCGCCCACCAGCCCGAGCTTCTCGCCGGGCGCGATGGTCAGCGACAGCTCGCGGAGCGCCCACTCCTCCTGCCCCGGGTAGCGGAACGAGACCCGGTCGAGCTCGAGGGGCTGGGGCCGGCCGCGCGGGGCGGCGCGCGAGGGGAGGCGCCGGGGGGCCTCGCCGCCGGTGGGGATGCCGAGATAGGCGAAGAGCTCCGACATGTAGAGGGCGTCCTCGTACATGGCGGTCACGGCCGAGAGGACGTTCTGGACCGCGGTCTGGCCCTGACGGAAGACCGTGAGGTAGAGGGTGAGGTCGCCGAGGGTGATCTCGGCGCGGGCGGCCCGGCCGGCCACCAGCGCGTAGCAGCCGTAGAAGGCGCCGAGCGAGAGGAGCCCGAACAGGATCCCCCAGCCCATGCGCCGGATCGCCAGGCGCCGGTCCTCCTCGTAGAACTTCCCGAAGAGCTCCCGGTAGCGAGAGAGGACGAGCGGCCCCAGCCCGAAGAGCTTCACCTCCTTGACGTGGCTGTCGCGGGTCAGGATCCACTCGAGGTAGTTGAGCCGCCGCCCCTCGGGCGCCCGCCAGGTGTTGACGCGGAAGGTCTCGGCGGCGAGCCGCGCCTCGGCCAGGAAGGCGGGGATGGAGGCGGCCACCAGCACCGCCACGCTCCAGGGGGAGAGGCGGATGAGCAGCGCCGAGAGGGCGGCCAGGGTGACCGCGTTCTGGATCACGGCGAAGGACTGGACCACCAGCGAGAGCGGCCGCGCCGAGGCCTCGCGCCGGGCGTTCTGCATCTTGTCGTAGACCAGCGAGTCCTCGAAGTGGCGCAGCTCGAGCTCGAGCGCCTTCTCGAGGATCCGCTCGTTCACCAGGTTGCCGAGCCGCGCCCGCAAGAGCTCGCGCTCGAGGGCGGCGAGGCGCGCCGCGGCCATGGAGGCGGCCATGAGCCCGAGCTCGAGGAGCACCAGCGAGAGCACCCGTCCATCGCCGGCGCCCGCCGTTCGCGCCGCCGACACCACCGCGTCGACGATGAGCTTGCCCACCCAGGCGATGCCGGCCGGCAGCAGCGCGGCGAGCCCGGTGAGCGCCGCCAGGAGCAGCGCCCCGCCGCGGTCCGCCTGCCACACCAGCCGGAAGGTGCCGGGCACCTGCGCGAAGCCCGCGGCGAGCGCGGCCAGGCGCTCCCGCGCGCCGTGCGGCGCCGGCGCCGAGGCCGTCGAATGGGGGTTGGAGCTGGCGCGCGTCACCTGCGCTGCTCGATAACTCCGGGTCCCGTTCGCGACAAGCGCCCTCCGCTTTATTTCTCGGCGTCGTCGTCGTATGAGAGGCGGCGATGATGCTCCCCGAGCCGAAGAGCGACGCCACCATCGCCACCAAGCCGGCCAAGTGGTCCACCGACCACGCCGCCCAGTACTACAACGTCACCGGCTGGGGCGCCGGCTTCTTCTCGATCAGCGAGAAGGGGCACATGGTCGTACACCCGATGGGCCCGGGCGGCCCGACCATCGACGTCATGGACGTGGTGGAGGACATCCAGGAGCGGCGGCTCGGCTTCCCCTGCGTGGTGCGCTTCCAGGACGTGCTGCGCGCGCGCGTGAAGCACATCAACGAGGCCTTCGGGCGCTCCATCGCCGAGATGGGCTACGCCGGCCGCTACTACGGCGTCTTCCCCATCAAGGTGAACCAGATGCGCGAGGTGGTGGAGGAGGTGCTCGACGCGGGCTCCCCCTACCACTACGGCCTGGAGGCCGGCTCCAAGGGCGAGCTGCTCATCGTGCTCGCGATGAACACCGACCCGGAGGCGATCACCGTCTGCAACGGCTACAAGGACGAGGAGTTCCTGCGCCTGGCGCTCCTCGGGCGCAAGCTCGGCCGCAAGATCGTGGTGGTGATCGAGAAGCTCTCGGAGCTGCCGCACCTGCTCCGGCTCGCCGACGAGATGCAGGTGGAGCCCATGATCGGGCTGCGCGTGAAGCTCACCACCAAGGGCACCGGCAAGTGGGAGGGCTCCTCCGGCGACTTCGCCAAGTTCGGCCTCACCGTGCCCGAGCTCATCGACGCCGTGCGCATCCTCAAGGAGAAGGGGCGGGAGTCCTGCGCCCGGCTGCTCCACTTCCACGTCGGCAGCCAGCTCACCGAGATCCGGGTGGTGAAGGACGCCGTGAACGAGGGGGCGCGCGTCTACGCCAAGCTGCGCAAGATGGGGCTCCCCATCGAGTACTTCGACATGGGCGGCGGCCTAGGCGTGGACTACGTCGGCAGCCACTCGGCCGGCTTCTCCTCCTCGATGAACTACACGCTCGAGGAGTACGTCTCCGACGTCATCTACAACGTGCAGCGCATCTGCAAGGACGAGGAGGTCCCGGAGCCGAACATCGTCTCCGAGTCCGGGCGGGCCATCACCGCCCACCACGCCTGCGTGCTCATGAACGTCTTCGGCAGCATCGAGATCGGCTCGCCGGAGGAGATCGCGGCCGCCTCGGCGCCGCGGCCCGAGGAGCCCGACGTGGTGCGCGAGATGCGCGAGATCGTCGACGCGCTCACCCCGCGCAGCAAGGCGGAGGCCTACCACGACGCGGTGGCGAAGAAGGAGGAGGCCCTGCAGATGTTCAAGCTGGGCATCCTCGGGCTGGAGGAGCGGGCCCTGGTGGAGACGCTCTTCTGGAAGCTCTGCCAGGGCCTGGTGGCGCTCAACCGCGGCAAGAAGCGGCTCCCGCGCGACACCCGCGACCTCGGCGACAAGATCGCCGACCAGTACATGGCCAACTTCTCGCTCTTCCAGAGCGCGCCCGACCACTGGGCCTTCGATCAGCTCTTCCCCATCGTGCCGCTGCACCGCCTCGGCGAGGCCCCCACCCGCGACTGCACCATCGTCGACATCACCTGCGACTCGGACGGCAAGATCGAGCAGTTCATCGAGGGCGAGGGCGTGGACGAGACCCTCTCGCTCCACCCGCTCAGGCCCGGCGAGCCGTACTTCATCGGCCTCTTCATGACCGGCGCCTACCAGGACGTGATGGGCGACATGCACAACCTCTTCGGCCGGGTGAACGAGGTCCACGTGTTCGTGGACGACGAGGATCCGGAGGACTTCTACATCGAGGAGGTCATCCCCGGCGACACGGTGAAGGACGTGCTCGCGAGCGTGCAGTACGACACCCCCGACCTGGCGCGCCGCGTGAAGACCGCGCTCGACCAGCGGGTGAAGGAGGGGGTGCTGCGGCCGAAGGAGGGCGTGCAGCTTCAGGACTTCTACGAGTCGGTGATGCAGGGGTACACGTACCTGAGCGGCGTCTGACGCTCAGAAGTTGATGGTCACCGTGAGCGTGTCGGCGTAGCTGCCAGCCGACACGTCCTGCAGCGCCGGGAGGCAGGCGTAGAAGGTGAGCGACTGGCTGTGCTGCCCGATCCCGGGCAGCGCCTGGCTGCTCCAGACCTGCGTGCAGGCCGCGTCGGTGTAGACGTTGTAGAGCAGCTTGTCGGCGCCGCCGGACCACTGCATGGACCTCGCGGCGGCGTTTCCCGACGTGCCGGCGCTGAGGGTGAGGCTGGGGCTCGCCGGCGGTGCGCAGTCGTAGCCGATGGTGCCGCGGAGCTGCTGCGGCGACGCGCTGAAGACGTCGTAGGTGAAGGCCAGCGAGGTCGTGCTCACGATCCGGCAGCTCGCCGCGCGCGCCGGGCCCCCGCAGAGCAGGGCGAAGGGGAGCAGCGCGCGGGCGAGGATCCGGGGGGTCATAGGGCTCGAGGGCGGCGCGAATATGCCGCGAAACGCCCCCGCAAGCATCTTTTGACCTGGATCACATGACCCGGCGACGCGCGCTCATGGTTCTGCCGCTTTGGCGGGAGGCCCGCTAGGTTGCGCCCCCTCACCGCAAACCCAGCAAAGGAATCCATGAAGCTCCTCAAGACCTCCCTCGCCGCCGCCGTCCTCGCCCTCGCCGCTCCCCGGGCCGCGCACGCCGGCGCCAACTCCAGCAGCTTCAGCGTGACCGCGACGGTCGCGCAGAACTGCACCATCACCACCAGCCCGCTCGCCTTCGGGAGCTACGACCCGATCGTCGCGAACGCCGCCGCCGCCCAGAGCCTCGACGCCACCACCTCGCTCAGCGTCGCCTGCACCAAGGGCGCGAGCGCAGTCACCATCGCGCTCGACGCCGGGACGAGCACCAACCGGACCATGAAGGACACCGCTTCGACCGGGACCCTCAGCTACCAGCTCTACAGCGACTCGGCGCGCAGCAGCGTCTGGGATGCGACCACCACCGTCTCCTACGCGCCGACGAGCAAGGTCGCGACCCCGTTCACGGTCTACGGCCGCGTCCCGGGCGGCCAGGATGCCCCGGTGGGCAGCGGCTACGCCGACACCGTCAAGGCCACCGTCAACTTCTGACCTGGCGATGCCCGGCTCCTCCCCTTGCCGCGTCCTCCGGCTCGCCGCCGCCGCCGCCCTGCTGAGCTCGCTCGGCGGGGCGGCGCGGGGGGCGGGGTTGGAGATCTCGCCGACCCTGGTCCGGCTCTCGCCGGGGGAGACCAGCGCCATCGTCCAGCTGCGCAACGGCGGCGCCGAGGAGGTGCGCTACCAGGTGCAGCTGACGCGCTGGGGCGAGAGCCCCGAGGGCGAGATGCAGCTCGCGCCGACCCAGGACGTCATCGTCTTCCCCGCGCTCCTGGCGTTGAAGCCGGGGGAGGAGCGCAACCTGCGCGTCGGGGCGGCGGTCGGCTTCGGCCCGGTGGAGAAGAGCTACCGGCTCTTCCTCGAGGAGCTGCCGCCGGCGCAGCGGCCGGGCGCGGCGGCGCAGGTGCGGGTGCTCTCGCGGATCGGAATCCCGATCTTCCTGGCGCCGAGCCGTGCGGAGGAGCGGCCTGAGATCGAGGACCTGCTCGTCTCCGGCGGGCGGGTCGCCTTCGCGCTCCGCAACCGCGGGACGGTCCACTACCGGCCGGCGGAGCTGCGCGTGTCCGGCCTGGATGCCTCCGGCGCGGAGCTCTTCCGCTGGTCGTTCAATCCCTGGTACGTGCTGGCCGGCGGGGAGCGACGCTACGAGCACGTGATCCCCGCCGCGAGCTGCGCGCGGGTCCGCAAGGTGACGGTGGAGTCCTCGGCCGGCGGCGGCGTGCTGGTGGCGAGCCGCGTCACTCCCGACGGGGCGTGTGCGCGTTGAGCTGGCCGCGGCGCTCGTGCTGCTGGCCTCGGCCCTGCCGCCCGGCGGCGCCGCCGCCATCGAGCCGCCGACCGCGACCCCGGACGCGTGGCAGCGCGCGCTGCTCGACGTCTCCTTGAACGGCGTCGCCCGGGAGCGGCCGGAGCTGGTGCTGCTCGGCGCCGGCGACGCGCTCGTGCCGCTGGAGCTGTTGCAGCGGCTCGAGCTCGCGAAGCTCGGCGGGCAGCGGCGGCAGCTGGAGGGCAGGGTGTGGGTCTCGCTCGCCTCCCTGGCGCCGGACCTCCGCTTCTCCGTCGACGAGCGCGCCCTAGCGCTGCGGCTCGACGTCAGGCCGGAGCTGCTCGGGCGCACGGTGGTCGAGCTGTCCCCCGGCCGGCCGGAGGGGCTGGTCCGCCGCGCCGACCGCAGCGCCTTCCTCAACTACTCGGTGCAGGGGCGCTCCGACGAGCGGCTCTCGGCCTCCCTCGAGGCGGGCGCCAGCCAGGGCGGCAACCTCTTCGTCTCCGGGCTCTCGCGCCTCGCGACCGGCGCCTGGGTGCGTGGGCTCTCGAGCGTGACCCGCGACGAGCCGGAAGCGCTCCGGCGCTGGACCCTGGGAGACGCGGCGGTGACGGCGGGCCTCCTCGGCGGGACGGTGGTGCTGGCGGGCGTCGGCGCCGCCCGCGAGTTCTCCCTCGACCCGTACTTCGTCCGCGGTCCGCTGCCGCGCACCACCGGGCTGGCCACCACGCCGTCCCTGGTGGACGTCTACGTGAACGGGGTGCTCGTGAAGGAGCAGGCGGTCGCGCCCGGCGCCTTCGAGCTCTCCCGGCTCCCCGTCACGACCGGCAGCGGCAGCGTCCGCACCGTGGTGCGGGACGCCTTCGGGCGCACCGAGGAGCTCGACGCCCGCTACTACTACTCGTCCGGCCTGCTGGCGCCGGGGCTCAGCGACTGGGCCTGGCAGGCTGGCCTGCTGCGAGATCGCTTCGGGGAGAGCAGCTTCGGCTACGGCCAGCCGGCGCTCCTCGCCCGCCGCCGCGTCGGGCTCGGCGACGCCACCACCGCGGGAGGCCGGGTGGAGGCGACGCCGGATCGCGTGAGCGGCGGGGCCAGCGTCACCCAGGGCACGCCGTTCGGGGAGCTGGAGGCCGGCGCCGCGGCGAGCGCCGCGGGGGCGGCGCGCGGCGCGGCCGGCTCGGTGGCCTGGTCCTGGTACTCGCGCCCGCTCAACGCCGGCCTCTTTCTTCGCGGGCAGACGGCGCGCTACGTCACCCTGAGCCTCTCGCCGCTCGACGACCGGCCGCTGCTCCAGACGGGGGCGTTCCTGGGGATGCCGCTCGGCCGCGGGGCGTCGGTGAGCCTCGACGCGTCGGCGTCCCGCCAGCGCGATCTCGGCACCGCCCGCTCGCTGACGGTCCGGGCCGATCTCCCGGTGGGCGGCGGCTTTTCCCTGCTCCTCAGCGGCACCGCGGCCAGGGCGGCCGGCGCGCCGGGCTCGCTGGGCGGACTCGTCACAGTCACCTGGGCGCTCCCGTCGCGCGTGACCGGGACCGCGGCGGTCGAGTCGTCGGGCGGGACCTCCTCGGCGTCGGTGGGGGCGCAGCGCTCGCTGCCCGCCGGGATCGGCTACGGCTACCGCGTCCAGACCGGCACCCTCGCCGGACAGGGGCTCGGCGCCGGGCTGCTCCAGTACCAGGGCCAGTTCGGCCGCTACGAGCTGGGCTACGATCGCCTGGGGCGCACCGGACTCGCCACGACCACCATCGCCGGCGGGCTGGTCGACATGGACGGCCGGCTGTTCGCGGCGCGCCCGGTCGACCAGGGCTTCGGCCTCATCCAGGTGCCGGGCGTGGCGGGCGTCCGCGGGTTCCTGGAGAACCAGGAGGTCGGACGCACGGACGCCGAGGGCGATCTGCTCGTCCCGAACCTGCAGCCGTACTACGGCAACCGGCTCTCGATCCGCGCCGCCGACGTGCCCATGAGCTACGAGCTCGGCCAGCTCTCGATGCTGCTGGCGCCGCCGGCGCGCGGCGGGGCGCTGGCGCGCTTCGAGGCGAGGAGGATCCAGGCGGTCACCGGCGACCTGCGCGTCGATCGGGACGGCGCGCCGGCCGCGCCCGCCAACGGGGAGCTCACGGTGGAGGACGGGGGTTCGACGGTCTCCTCGCCGGTCACCGCGGAGGGCCGCTTCTGGCTCGACCGCCTCTCGCCGGGCAGCCACCGCGGCAGGGTGGAGTGGGGCGGCGGGCGCTGCGCCGTCGAGGTGGAGGTCCCGGTGGCGCGCGGGCTCGTCGCCGAGCTCGGGATGGTGCGTTGCGTGCCGGAGCGCGACCGCGTCGCCGGCCGCGCGGAGCCGGGCCGCCTCGCCGCACCGTGAAGGCGCCGCCGGCTAGACCGGCTGGGCGCAGGCCCGGCAGCGCTTCGCCGCGGCCGGGATCACCTCCAGGCACTGAGGGCAGGCCTTGGTGGCGGGCGCCGGCGGCGGCTCCTTCTCCGTGATGAGCGCCTTCACGATGAGGAACACCACCGCGGCGACGATGATGAAGTCGATGCAGCGGCCGGCGAAGTCGCCGATCAGGAAGGGGCCGAGCTTGGCCGACCGCCAATCGCCGGAGGGCACGAGCAGCCCGACGACGGGCATGATGAGGTCGTCGACCACGCCCGAGACGATCTTGCCGAAGGCGGCGCCGATGATGACGCCGATGGCGAGGGCGAGCGCGTTCTGCTTCAAGAGGAAGGCCTTGAACTCGGCGGCGAGCTGGTTCGGGTTTGCCATGGGGTGAAATGCTAGGCGAGCAGGCGCTCGGGCGCCACAGGCCTTATAGAGTGCGGACGCCCCCGCCTCTCCGGCGGGAATCCAGGAGGGAACAGATGCCCGGGACCTACAAGAAGATCGAGCTGGTCGGAACGTCGCCCAACAGCTTCGCCGACGCGGTGCGGAACGCGGTGGAAGAGGCGGCGAAGACCCTGCACCACCTGAACTGGTTCGAGGTGGTGGAGGAGCGTGGGGTCATCAAGGACGGCAAGGTCTCGGAATTCCAGGTGACCATCCGAATCGGCTTCAAGCTCGACGCCAGTTGATGGGGGGCCCGGCGGCCCATCGCCTTCCTCCTTCCCGCTCGGCCGTTTTTCGGCTACAGCCTGGGTGCCCATACGGGTGCCGACAAGGAGAAGCAAATGGCCGCCACGAAGGTCGACGTCGAGGAGCGCCTGCCGCTCCTCAAGAGCATCCCCCTGAGCATCCAGCACCTGTTCGCCATGTTCGGCGCCACGGTGCTCGTGCCCTACCTCGTCGGGCTCGACACCTCGGTGACGCTGCTCTCGAGCGGCGTGGGCACGCTGCTCTACATCTTCGTGACGAAGGGGAAGGTGCCCGCCTACCTCGGCTCGTCCTTCGCGTTCATCGGCGCCCTCACCGTGCTCCTGGGCGTGAAGCCGGGACAGCTCGCCGACGCCAGCCACATCGCCCGCGCCATGGGCGGCTGCGTGGTGGTGGGGGTCATCTACATCGCGGTCGCGCTCGCCATCTACAAGTTCGGCACCGGCTGGATCGACAAGCTCCTGCCGCCGGTGGTGATCGGCTCGGTGGTGGTGGTGATCGGCCTCGGGCTGGCCCGGGTGGCGGTGGACATGGCCACCGGCGCGGCGGTGGGCGGCTACAGCCGGACCTCGTTCCTGGTGGCGCTCACCGCGCTCGCCATCGCCATCTGCGCGGCGGCCTTCCTCAAGGGCTTCCTGGGCGTCATCCCCATCCTCATCGGCATCATCGGCGGCTACGCGGTGGCCCTGGCGCTCGGGATGGTCGACTTCGCGCCGGTCGCCCACGCGAGCTTCTTCGCGGTGCCGAAGCTGGTGCTGCCGACCTTCGGCTGGCCCGCCGTCCTGGCGCTCGCGCCGATCTCCCTGGTGGTCATCACCGAGCACATCGGCCACCTCATCGTCACCAACAAGGTGTGCGAGCGCGACTTCTTCAAGGAGCCGGGCCTGCACCGGTCGCTGGCCGGCGACGGCGTCGCCACCGCCGTGGCCGGCATGATGGGAGGCCCGCCCAACACCACCTACGGCGAGAACATCGGCGTCATGGCCATCACCCGGGTCTTCAGCGTCTGGGTGATCGGCGGCGCGGCGGTGATCGCCATCGTCATGTCCTTCATCCCCAAGGTCGGCACCTTCATCCACACCATCCCGGTGCCGGTGATGGGCGGCATCTGCATCCTGCTCTTCGGGATCATCGGCTCGCAGGGCGTGCGCATGCTGGTCGAGGCGGGGATCGACTTCTCGCAGAAGCGCAACCTCATCATCGCCTCGGTGATCCTGGTCATCGGGATCGGCGGCGCTCACGTCGAGATCGGCGGCGTCACCTTCTCGGAGATGCCGCTCGCCACCTACGTCGGGATCCTGCTCAACCTGGTGCTCCCGCGCTCCAAGGCGCTCGAGGGGGCCGCGGTCGCCGAGCCGGACGTCTAGGACGCGGTGCCGCCGGGCCTCGCCCTCCCTAGCTTGCGTAGGGGAGGGGATGCCATGCGGCGGGCGAGTCGGAGGAGCCTGGCGGCGGACGTGCTCCTGGGCGCGGCGGGAGGCCTCGCCGCCTCCTGGGCGATGGAGCGCGTCCAGGCAAGCCTCCAGCGGCTGGGCGGCGCGGAGACTCTGCGGCGCGAGCGGGAGGCGGCGCGGGCGAACGGCGAGCCGGCCACCTACCGGGCGGCGGAGGCCCTGGCGGGGGCGCTCGGGATCCCGCTGGACGACCGGCGCAAGCGGCTCGGTGGCGCGCTGGTCCACTACGCCACCGGCGCCGGTTGGGGGCTGCTCTACGGCCTCGCCGAGCGGCGGCTGCGGCTCCCGTCCGTGCTCTCCGGCGTCGCCTTCGGCGCCCTGGTCTTCGCGCTCGGGGACGAGCTGCTGGTGCCGCTGATGGGCTGGGCGGGTGGCCCACGCCGCTATCCCGCCTCCACCCACGGCAAGGCGCTCGCGGCGCACCTGGTGTACGGCGCGAGCACCGCCGGCGCCTGGCGGGCACTTCACTTGTAGTCGGTGAGGCTCCGCCGCGTGGCCTGCCGGCGAGGCTCGCGCTTCGCCTGGCACTCGGCGCAGAGCGGCGCGTAGGGCATGACCGCGAGCCGCTTGGGCGGGATCTCCTCCTCGCAGTCCTCGCAGAGGCCGAAGTCGTCGGGGGCGACTTCGAGCTTGTGGAGCGCCTTGTCCAGCAGGGCCACCAGGTCGGCCTGGCCGCGGTTCCGCGCGGAGGCGAGCGACTGGAGCATCTCCGAGAGCGCCTGCGCGTCCTCGTCGGCGACGCCGGCGGTGGCCGGGTCCTGGCGGCTCGGCTCGATCTTCGCCGGGCCCGCGCGCACGAGCTCTTCCCGGAGGCGGGCGAGGGCGGCGCGGATGGTGGCGAGCTTCTTGGGCGTCATGTGCCGTTCGTGGCGGTAGAGCAGGGGAATCGAACCCCCCAACAGCGCCTCTCAGCACCATTCACCGGTTTTGAAGACCGGGCCCGGCACCAGCCTGGGAAGCCCTACCGCAGTGGGGTTTATGCGGCGGGCGCGGTCCGGTCAAGCGCCGGCTCGGCTAGCGAGAGGCCTTGGACCACTTGGAGGGGCGCGAGCCGGCCACGGGCGGGGCGTGCTCGTCTCCGTAGGGGGTGAGGCGCAGCGCCAGCCGCTCGTGCGGCATCGCCGCCCGCAGCGACCGGAAGTACTGCATGGGCGAGTAGAAGAGGAGGTTCGACACGCGGCTGGTGTAGATGCAGGCGTAGTCCTCGATCTGCTCTCCGAAACGCGAGTTCTCGCTCCCCTCCTTGAAGGTGAGCCCCCAGTAGCGGTTGTAGCCCTCCTCGACCTGGCGCTGCAGCGCGTCGATGCGGGCGTTGGCGTCGCGCAGGGCGTGGCGCAGCCCCTCCATCTCGTGCTTGAAGCGGCGGCGCTCCCCCTCGAGCTCCTCGCGCGTGGCCGGCGCGATCGGCTCGCGGTCGAGGCGCCGCTCGAGGGCGTTGAGCCCGGACTTGTGCACCGCCAGCTCGTCGTCGACCCGCGCCCGCAGCTCCTCCAGCCGCGTCATCTCCTCCAGCGCCTCGCCGTTGCGCTCGAGCCACGCCAGCTCCGGCTCGAGCTCCTGCACGATCATGCAGGTGCGCCAGAGCGAGCTGCGCTTGGTGCGCAGGATGTCGCCGTAGATGTGATCGCCCACGTAGAGCACCCGGTCGCCGCCGATGCCCATGAGCTTCTCGAAGGTGGGGAGGTCGCCGCCCTCGTAGAGCTTGCCGCGCTCGAGGGCGTGCGCCTCACCGGCGCGTGAGAGGTCGGGCGCGAGCTCGTGCAGGGGCCGGCGCTCGGCGAAGAAGCCGGGCTTCCCGGCGCCGGTGATGACCACGTCGAAGTAGTTGCGCCAGCTCGGGTACTCCGGCAGCACGCCGTCGAGGATGTGGCCCATCACCGCCTCGGTGTAGTCGGCGAGCGAGTTGGTGAGGACGAAGAGCTTCTTGCCCCCGGAGCGGAGCTTGTGCAGGGCGGGGCCGAGCTCGAGGTCCTTCACCAGGTAGCGCGGGAGGTCCCGCATCACGACCGCCTTGAGCGTGCCGTCGCGGTGGACGGTGTCGATCGACTCGCGGATGTCGTCGTAGAGCTTGCCGTAGTCCACCTGCTGCCCCTGCCCCTCGAGCAGCTCGATGATCTCGGCGAAGAGGCAGGCCTCCGGCAGGGCGAAGAGGGTGTCGATCCAGGCGAAGCGCGGCAGCGACAGGTGGATCTTCTCGTCGCGGTAGAGTCGCCGCATCTCCTCGTAGGGGAGCGGCCGGCGGCCGTGGTAGCAGCGCCCGCAGTGGTTGTGCCGGTCCATCTTGAAGATGTTGCCGGTCTGCTTGTCCATCACCAGCCCGCGGATCACGAACTCCGGATCGTACCGGAGCGCGCCGACCGCGGGCGGGTAGCCGAGCTGCGACACCATCCGCGCCAGCGTCAGGCCGAAGGCCAGCTCCTCCAGGTGACGGAGCTGGTAGATGGCGAGGGTGTAGTCCATGTCGAAGCCCACGAGCTCGATCTTGTCCATCCGCAGGTTCCGGTTGACGAAGATCTGGCGGGCGCGTGGCACCTCGCGCTGGCCCGGGTGAGGCCGGGCGAGGAGGGTCAGCAGCTCCGGGTCGTCGTAGGCCCGGCCCGGCTCGGCGGCGCGCGGGGTGGGGGCAGGGGAGGAGGGCGGCGTCGGCATTCGACGACGAGATAACCTGCGCCGGGCCGGCCCACAAGCGCCGCGCCGGCCCCGAAGTTGACCCGGGTGGTCGCTGTGGCAGGCTTCCGGGAGATGACCCGCCGCTCCGCCGCCCCGTCGCTGCAGCAGCTCCTGGCCCGCCTCGAAGCCCTCGAGGAGCGCGTCGGCCGGATCGAGTCCGGTCGCGCGCCCAGGGGCGACGGGCGCGCGGCGAAGGCGCCGGAGGAGAAGAAGGTGAGGCGCTGTCCGGGGTGTGGCCTGCCGCTCCGCCGGCGCAACGGGCGCTGCGTGGAGTGCGGCCGGCCGGACTAGGAGGGGGTCGCGCTCAGTCGGCGCAGAGATCGCCAGCGGAGACGCCCAGCGCCTGGGCGATGAGGACCACGGTGGTGTAGGGCGGATTGCGGCCGCCGCGCTCGATCAGGCTGACGTAGGCGACCGACAGGTCGAGGGCCTCGGCGAGATCCTCCTGCGTCAACCCACGCTTCCTCCGGAGCGTCCGGATGCGGTCGCCCAGATCGCGCAGGACCTCGCGTCGGGGGTCGCGGCGAGGGTCTCGGTGGGACTTCAGCTTGCTGGCCATCGATGGATCCTCTGGTGGTTGACCTGAGGTGTAGTCAGCCACGCATCAAAAGGGTCTTGTAAACCCTCCCCTACGGTACGTCCACGGACCTTCGGTTTGAGCGACCTCTCATCGGATGGACGGGCCTCCCGGGCACGGCTATCTTGCGCGCGGGGAGGAGCCACGTTGCCCACTCGCACACCCGCACCGGTCCTGCCGCTCGATCGCGTCATCGCCCACACCTTGCCGAACGGCCTCCGCGTGCGCCTGCTGGAAGAGCGGAGCGCGCCGACCGTCAGCTACTACACCTTCTTCCAGGTGGGCTCTCGCAACGAGCGGCTCGGGCTCACCGGGATCAGCCACCTCTTCGAACACATGATGTTCAACGGCGCTTCCAGATACGGCCCCAAGGAGTTCGACCGGGTGCTGGAGGCGCGCGGCGGCACGTCCAACGCCTACACGTCGAACGACGTCACCGCCTATCACGACGATTCTGCCTCAGACGCCCTGCAAACGATCATTGATTTGGAGTCCGACCGGATGCGCTCCCTGGCGCTGACCCCGGAGACGCTCGAACAGGAGCGGCAGGTGGTGAAGGAGGAGCGGCGGCTGCGCACCGACAACTCCATCTTCGGCCTCATGGAGGAGCAGCTCGAGGCGCTGGTGTTCCTCTCGCACCCCTACCGCTGGCCGGTCATCGGGTGGATGGACGACATCGAGCGCATCAGCCGCGAGGATTGCCTGGAATACTTCAAGACCTATTACGCGCCCGGCAACGCCGCCATCTACGCGGTGGGCGACCTCGACCCGCGCGCCACCCTCGAGCTCATCGAGCGCCACTACGGCGACATCCCGGCCGGACCGCGGCCGCCCGAGGTGGCGGCCGGCGAGCCGCCCCAGCGGGGCGAGCGGCGAGCGGCGATCCGCTTCCCGGCCCGGGCCCCGGCGCTGCTCGCCGGCTGGCGCGCGCCGGAGGCGAGGAGCCCGGACGCCGCGGCCCTGGACGTGCTGCAGACCTGCCTGGCGGTGGGCGAGTCGTCCCGTCTGCGCCG
Organism: Anaeromyxobacteraceae bacterium; assembly: GCA_035656915.1. Taxonomy (GTDB): domain Bacteria; phylum Myxococcota; class Myxococcia; order Myxococcales; family Anaeromyxobacteraceae; genus Anaeromyxobacter_B. Next base: position 200,621 of record DASRRJ010000012.1, on the reverse strand, counting down.
CCGGCTGGTGGAGGAGGACGAGGTGGCGGTCTCGGTCTCGGCGAGCTACGGCTGGCGGATCGACCCCGGGGTGTTCCTGGTCTACGCCGAGGTGGCGCCCGGGGTGAAGCTGCAGCGGGCCGAGCGCGCCCTCTGGGAGGAGCTCGCGCGCGTCGCCGGCGACGGCGTCTCCGCGGTGGAGGTCCGGCGGGCACAGCGGCTGCTGCGGAGCGCGGTGCTGCACGAGCTCTCCACCCACAACGGCGTGGCGCACGCGCTCGGGCAGGCGGAGGTGCTGCTGGGCGACTGGCGCGAGGCCGGGCGCAGCCTCTCGCAGTACCAGGCGGTGACCCCGCGCGACGTGCAGCGGGTGGCGGCCGCCTGGCTCGACCCGGCCAGGCGCTCGGTGGTGGTGCTCGAGCCGGAGGAGGCGAGATGAGCGACCGGATCGCGCTGCCCGCGGTGCTGGAGGAGCGGCTCGACAACGGGCTCGAGCTGGTGCTGGCGCGCCGCGAGGGGGTCCCGCTCTGCGCGGTGCGCCTGCTGGTGCGCGCCGGCTCCGCGCTCGACCCCGCGAACCGTCACGGGCTCGCCCACCTGGTCTCGCAGGCGGCGCGGCGCGGCACCGCGCGGCGCAGCGGGCGCGAGGTGGACGAGGAGGTGGAGGGGCTCGGCGCCGAGCTGGGCGCCGGGGCCGACGAGGACGCGAGCTACGTCGGGCTCTCCGCGCCGAGCGAGTTCCTGCCGCAGCTGCTCGACGTGGTGGCCGACGTGACCGCCAACCCCGCCTTCCCGGCGACGGAGCTCTCGCGCATCCGGCGGCGCGAGGTGGCGGGGCTGGCGCACCTCCTCGACGAGCCGGGCGCGGTGGCCGACCGCGCCGCCGTGGCGGCGGTCTTCGGCAAGCACCCGTATGGCCACCCGGTCGACGGTCGCGCCCGCCACCTCTCGGCCTGCACCCGCGCCGACGTGGCCGGGTTCCACCGGCGGTGGTTCGGCCCGCGCAACGCCACCCTGGTGGTGGTCGGCGACCTCGACCCGTCCGCCGCCCGCGCCCTGGCGCGGCGGAAGCTCGGGCGGTGGCGCTCGCCCGCGGCGCCCCCGCCGGCGCAGCCCCCCGTCGCCGAGCCGGCGCGCGAGGTGCTGCTCGTCGATCGGCCGGACGCGAGCCAGACGCAGGTCCGCGTGGCGGTGCCGGCCTTCCAGCGCGCCTCGCCGGAGTACTTCCCGGGGGTGGTGGCCAACGCGGTCTTCGGCGGCGGATTCACCTCCCGCCTGATGGAGGCGGTGCGGGTGAACCGGGGGCTCTCCTATGGCGTGCGCAGCCGGTTCGCCGCGAGCCGCTCCGGCGGCTTCTTCTACATGTCCTCCTTCACCAAGAACGAGACGGCGGCCGAGCTGGTCGACGTGCTCCTCACCGAGGCGGCCCGCTTCCGCGACGGCGGCCCGTCGGAGGAGGAGCTGCTGCGGACCCAGAGCTATCTCTGCGGCCTCTACCCGCTGGCGCTCGAGACGCACGACCAGGTGGCCGACAAGCTCACCGAGCTCAAGCTCTACGGGTTGGAGCAGGAGGAGGTGACGCACTACCGGGAGCGGGTGCGGGCGGTCACGCCGGGCGACTGCGTGGCGGTGGCTCGGCGCCACTTCCCGGTGGAGCGCGGGGTGGTGGTGGCGGTCGGTCCGGCGAAGCTGCTCCGCAAGCCCTTCGCGCGCTTCGGCCCGGTGCGCGAGGTGTCCGCCAAGAGCCTCGTCTAGGTGGCGGCCGGGCTCGAGCCGATCCTCGTCGACGCGCACCTGCTCGCGGTGGCGAAGCCGCCGGGCCGGCTCGTCATCCCCGGGCGCGGCGCGCCCGAGCCGACGCTCCAGGAGGAGCTGCAGGTGGAGCACGGCCGGCTCTGGGTGGTGCATCGGCTCGACCGGGGCACGAGCGGCGTGCTGCTCTTCGCCCGCACCGCCGCGGCGCACCGCGCCCTCAACCAGGCCTTCGAGGGGCGCGAGGTGGAGAAGCGCTACCTGGCGCTGGTCCGCGGGCTCCCGCCGCCGGCGTGGCGCAGCGACGCGCCGCTAGCGGCCGGGCGAAAGGGCCGCATGAAGGCGGTGGCTCCGGGCGATCCGCGCGGGAAGCCCTCCGCGACGCGCTTCCGCACGCTGGAGCCGCTCCCGGCGCGCGCCGGCTCGGGCCTCCCGGACCTGGCGCTGGTGGAGGCCTCGCCCGAGACCGGGCGCACCCACCAGATCCGGGTCCACCTCGCGGCGAGCGGCTTCCCGCTGGCGGTCGATCCCGCCTACGGCGAGGCGACGCCGCTACGGACCGCGGCGGGCGAGGAGGTGCTCTCCCGCACGCCGCTGCACGCCGCCGCGCTCTCGCTGAAGCACCCCGCGACCGGGGCGCGGCTCTACCTGGAGGCGCCGCTCCCGCCCGATCTCACGCGCGCGCTAGAGGCCGCGCGGGGCGGGTAGGGCCGTCAGGCCTTGCCGTGGATCAGCACCTTCACGTCGGCGCGGAAGGTGACCTCCACCTTCCCGCCGTCCTTCACCTCGGACACGAAGCCGAGGCCGAAGGTCGGGTGCTCGATCACCTGATCGACCCCGTAGGTCACCTTGGGCGAGTACCGCTGCGCCGCCGCCAGGTTTCGCTTCCGCAAGAGCTCGTCGAAGCTGATGACCACCTTCTTGGCGGCCGGCGCCCGGAGCGGCTTCCCGGCGGCCGAGCGCGCGGCGGGCTTGGTGCCCGGCGCGCTCCTGTACTTGTGGACGCCGCGGCAGGTGTTGCACTCCACCTTGACCGGCTGATCACCGAGCATCGCGATGACCGTGTGGGCGAGCGTCAGCCCGCATTTGGTGCAGAAACAGTCGACTTCGCCGCCAACCTTCGCCATAGGGCGCGGGAGTATAGCGATCATCGTGATTTTCTGCGCGCGCCGTCCGCTTGACCGCCGCCACGGTTCGCGCCACCTTCCCGCCCATGCCGATCCGGCCGACCCTCGCCACCGTCGATCTCGACGCCGTCGCCCACAACTACCGCCTCGCGCGCGAGCTGGCCGGACGACCGGCCATCGCGGTGGTGAAGGCCGACGCCTACGGTCACGGCGCCGTGCCGGTGGCGCGCCGGCTGGCCGCCGAGGGGGCGCCCTGGCTGGCGGTGGCGCTGGTGGAGGAGGGGCTCGAGCTGCGCGCGGCCGGGATCCCGACGCCCATCCTCGTGCTCGGCGCCGCCTACGGCGACCGCTACGACCTGCTCGTCGAGAACCGGCTCACGCCGCTCGTCTTCCGCCGCGAGCACCTCGACGGCCTCGCCGCCGCGGCGCGCGCGGCCGGGGTCCGGGCGAGCGCCCACCTCAAGCTCGACACCGGCATGGGACGCATCGGCCTCGCGCCGGAGGAGGTGGGCGGTTTCCTCGACGCCGCGCGCCTCGTCCCCGAGGTGGCGCTGGAGGGGGTCTGCACCCACTTCGCCTCGGCCGACCTCGAGGACCGGGCGCTCACCACCCGCCAGGTGGTGCTCTTCAACCAGGCCGCGGAGGCGATGCTCGCCGCCGGCCTGCCGCTGCGCTTCCGGCACCTCGCCAACTCCGCCGGCACCATCGAGTACCCCGACGCCTGGCAGGACCTGACCCGGCCCGGGATCATGCTCTACGGCTACGTGCCGTTCGCCCCGCCGGGCCCGGTGCCGCCGCGCGCGGCCGAGGCCGGGCGCGCGCTCCGGCCGGCGCTGCGCTGGTCCACCGCCATCACCCACGTGAAGACGGTCCCCGCCGGCACCGCGGTCTCCTACGGGGGCCGCTGGGTGGCGCCGCGCGCCTCGCGCATCGCCACCCTCCCCATCGGCTACGCCGACGGCTACCACCGCCGGCTCTCGGGTCGCCCGGGCTTCGGCTGCGCCGAGGTGCTGGTGCGCGGCCGGCGCGCGCCCATCGCCGGCACCGTCTGCATGGACATGTGCATGGTGGACGTCACCGAGGTGCCGGGGGTCGAGCCCGGCGAAGAGGTGGTGCTGCTGGGCGACCAGGGCGGGGAGCGGATCGACGCCGACGAGCTGGCGGCGAAGGCGGGCACCATCTCCTACGAGATCCTGTGCAACGTCGGCGCACGGGTGCCGCGGGCCTACACCGGCGAGGCGCGCTGACGTGGGCCCGACGCCGAAGATGTTTCCCTCCGTCTCCGGGAGAAGGTAAGGAGAGGGGCGGCCGCCTCGCGGCCTCGGAGGAGGGTGCATCGTGCGCAGGTTCCGGGCGGCTTTCGAGGACTTCGGCGAGCTGATCTTCTTCGCCGGCGAGGTCCTGGCCTGGACCTTCCGGCCGCCGTTCCGCCTCGGGCTGGTGATCGGCCAGATGGCCGCCATCGGCGTCGGCTCGGTGATGATCGTGGGCGTCACCGGCACCTTCACCGGGATGGTGCTGGCCCTGCAGACCTACTACGCCATGCGCCAGCTCGGCGCGGAGGGGCTGGTGGGCGGCTCGGTGGCCATCGCCCTCGCCCGCGAGCTCTCCCCGGTGCTCACCGCGCTCATGATCGTGGGGCGCTCCGGCAGCGCCATCACCACCGAGCTCGGGACCATGCGCGTCACCGAGCAGATCGACGCCATGGAGACCATGGCGGTGAACCCGGTTCAGTACCTGGTGGTGCCGCGGGTGCTGGCCTCGATCGTGATGTTCCCGCTCCTCACCATGCTCTTCGACGTGCTCGGGTACGCCGGCGGCTACGCCATGGGCGTGGGCGTGTCCGGCATCCCGGCCGGCCCCTTCATCGAGCACACCCGCACCTTCGTGGAGCACAAGGACATCTTCTCGGGCCTGGTGAAGGCGCTCTTCTTCGGCGGGGTGGTGGCGGTCATCACCTGCTTCCGCGGCTACAATGCGCGGGGTGGCGCCAGGGGGGTGGGCGAGGGCACCACCTCGGCGGTGGTGATGAGCTCCATCGCCATCCTCATCGTCGACTACCTCATCACCCTCGTCACGGTGGGGAGCTAGCCGTGATCGAGGTGGTGGATCTCTGGAAGTCCTTCGGCGAGAACCAGGTCCTGAAGGGCATCAACTGCACCGTCGAGAAGGGCACCACCTTCGTGGTGCTGGGCGGTTCGGGCTCGGGCAAGACCGTGCTCATGAAGCACGTCATCGGGCTGCTCCACCCCGACCGCGGCCACGTGACGGTGAACGGCATCGACATGTCGGCCATCACCGGGCAGGAGCTCACCCAGGCTCGGCAGCTGTTCGGGATGGTGTTCCAGGGCGCGGCGCTCTTCGACTCGATGACGGTCTTCGAGAACGTGGCCTTCCCGCTGGTGGAGAAGCGGCGCCAGATGACGGCCGACGAGGTGCGGGCCCGCGTGGTGGAGAAGCTGCGGGTGGTGGACCTCGGCGAGGAGGTGCTGCCGCGCTGGCCGGCGGAGCTCTCCGGCGGCATGCGCAAGCGGGTGGCGCTGGCGCGGGCCCTGGTCACCGACCCGCAGGTGGTGCTCTACGACGAGCCGACCACCGGCCTCGATCCCATCACCACCGACTCGGTGGACGGCATGATCGACGCGGCCAAGGAGAAGCTCGGGGTGACGAGCATGGTCATCTCGCACGACATCGCCAGCGCCTTCAAGGTGGCCGACAAGCTGGCGGTGCTCTACGATGGCCACATCGCCGCGCAGGGCACCCCGGAGGAGGTGCGCCACAGCGACGACCCGTTCGTGCGCAAGTTCCTCTCCTACTGGTTCAAGAAGCAGTGAGGGCGCCCTTACCCGGATGAACAAGCCGCTCCGAAACAAAGCCCTGGCGGTCGGCATCCTCGCCGCCGTGTGCGGCGTCGCCTTCCTGGTGGCGTTCACCTTCTTCAAGAAGGGCGGCTACTCCGAAAAGGAGAGCTACCTCGTCTACGCCTACTTCGACGACGCCACCGGCCTCACCTGGAAGAGCCGGGTGCAGATCGCGGGCATCCAGGTGGGCGAGGTGGAGGCGGTCACGCTGGCCGGCGGCCGAGGCCGCCTCGACCTGCGCATCAGGCGCGACATCCCGCTCCGCCTCGACGCCTGCGTCACCAAGCGCTTCCCGTCCACGCTGCTGCCGGACGCGGTGCTGGAGGCCTCGCTCGGCTCGGGCGGGCTGCCGCTGCTCCGGGACCTGCCCGAGAAGGACCGCGAGGTGAAGTGCGTCCGCGAGGCGGCCAGCGTGGCGAAGCTGCTCGAGTCGGTCTCGAAGATCACGGTGGACCTGCAGACGGTCTCCTCGGGCCTGGCCGAGACCGTCACCGGCACCCGCGGCTCCATCCGGCAGATCATCGAGAACCTCTCCAGCATCTCCCGCAACATCGACACGGCCGTGGCGGAGAACGGGCGGACGGTGGGGCAGATCCTCGACAACGCCAACGCGGTCTCGGCCGACCTGCGCCACGTCACCAACGCCGACCGCGACAAGTACATGGCGATCGCCAAGAACCTCCAGGACGCGAGCGAGCAGCTGAAGCAGGTGCTCGCGAGCGTTCAGGGGATCCTCGGCAACCAGGGCGTCGTCGCCCAGGTCGGCGGCAGCCCGGGCGCGAACCAGGGCGGCGCGAACCAGGCCGGCGCGCCGGCCGCGGCCCAGGCAGAGGCCAAGGAGCAGATGAAGGGCGTGGCGCAGGCCCTCGCGAAGGTGAACGACAGCCTGGAGAACGTGAAGCAGATCTCCGCCAAGGTGGCGGAGGGGGAGGGCGTGGCCGGGAAGCTCCTCGTCGACGAGCGGCTGGGCCGCAAGCTCGGCAGCGCCATCGAGGGGGCCTCCGACTACGTGGATCGGCTCACCCGGCTCAAGCTCGAGGTGGGCATGCGCTCGGAGTGGCTGCTCAACGAGCGCGGCTCGAAGACCTACTTCGGGCTCAAGATCATGCCCCGCCCGGACAAGTACTACCTGGTCGAGCTCATCAACGATCCGCGCGGGTACAAGAGCGTGGTCAACACGACCACCACCACCGAGACCCAGGACGCCGCCGGCAACCGGATCGGCTACCAGACCACCATCGCCAGCGCCACCACCCAGGACATCCAGCGGGTGCTCTTCTCGCTCGAGTTCGCGAAGCGCTTCGGCCCCGCCACGTTCCGCATCGGCATCATCGAGAGCTCCGGCGGCGCCGGCGCCGACCTGCACCTGCTCGACGATGCGCTCCGGATCTCGGTGAACCTCTACCAGTTCTCGCGCCCCGACCAGTCGGTCCTGCCGCGCGCCAAGCTGTGGGCCGACTACAACGTCTTCCAGCACCTGTACCTGACCGCGGGCTCCGACGACTTCCTGAATGCCTGGCGCGCCGGCCACTACCCGGGCGGCCCCAAGTTCACCATCGGCAGCGACGTCTTCTTCGGCGCCGGGCTCTTCTTCACCGACGACGACCTGAAGGCGCTGCTCGGCAGCTTCGGCAGCGCGGCCGGCGCGGCGGCCGGGGGCCGCTGAGGCGGCCGGTCACTCGTAACGCAGCGCCTCGATGGGATCGAGCCGCGAGGCCCGCAGGGCCGGGTAGAAGCCGGCCGCCACCCCGGCCAGCCCGGCCAGGAGCACCGTGCCGGCCATGACCTGCGGCGAGAGCAGGGTGGGCCACTGGGCCTTCACCGCCATCACCTTGGCCACCGCCGCGCCGAGGCCGAGCCCGAGGAGCCCGCCCACCAGGGCCAGCACCGCCGCCTCGGTGAGGAACTGGAAGAGCACGTCGCGGCCGCGCGCGCCCACGGCCATCCGGATGCCGATCTCGCGGGTGCGCTCGGTCACCGAGACCAGCATCACGTTGGCGATGCCGATGGCCCCGACGAGCAGCGAGATGAGCGCCACCGAGCCGAGCAGGAGGGTCACGGTGGCGGTCTGCTCGCTGGCCGCGTTCTGCATCTCGGTGAGGTTGCGGATCTGGAAGTCGTCGTCGGCGGTGTCGGCGAGGTGGTGCCGCTGGCGCAGCAGCGCGGTCGCCTCGCGCTGGGCGTCGGCGACGAGCCCGGTGGCCTGGGCGCTCACCATGAGCATGCCCACCACGTCGGACTGGGTGCCCTGTATCCGGCGCACCAGGGTGCTCCAGGGCATGAGGATGACGTCGTCCTGGTCCTGCCCCCAGCTCCCCTGGCCCTTGGGCGCGAGCACCCCCACCACCTTGCAGGGGACGTGCTTCACCCGGATCTGCTCGCCCACCGGGGGCTGCGGGCCGAAGAGCTTCTCCGCCACCGTCTGGCCCAGGAGGCAGACCTTGGCCCCGGCCGCCTCCTCCTCCCGGCCGAAGGGCTCCCCGGACGAGAGCGGCCACTGCCGCACCGCCAGGTAGGAGGAGGTGGTGCCGATCACCTGCGTGAACCAGTTCTGGTCGCCCGCCACCACCTGGGCGCCGGTCCGGTTCACCGGCGCCACCGCCGCCACCACCCGCGCCAGCTCGCGCTCGATGGCGCGGCCGTCGTCGAGGTTCAGGTTCTGGGTCGCGCCGGCGCCGGTCGCCGCGCCGTGGGTGGAGATCGAGCCCGGCACCACCATCAGGAGGTTGGAGCCGAGCGAGGCCATCTGCTGGGCGACCTTGGCCCGGGCGCCCTGGCCGAGGGCCACCGTGGCCACCACCGCCGCCACCGCGATGACGATCCCGATCGTGGCCAGGAAGGAGCGGAGCTTGTTCCGTCCGAGCGCGCGGAGCGCGGTGCGGAAGGAGGCGAGCAGGTTCACGAGGCCGCCTCCGCGGCCGCGGCGGCGAGGCGCCGCTGAGCCACCGGACGGTCGGAGAGCACCAGCCCGTCCTTGAAGGTCACCACCCGCCGGGCGTGGTCGGCGATCTCCGGTTCGTGGGTGACGAGCAGGACGGTGAGCCCCTCGTCGTTGAGGTCCTGGAAGATGCGCATCACCTCGAGGCTGGTCGCCGAGTCGAGGTTGCCGGTCGGCTCGTCTGCCAGGAGCAGCTTGGGCCGGTTCACCAGGGCCCGGGCCACCGCCACCCGCTGCTGCTGGCCGCCGGAGAGCTGCGCCGGGGAGTGGTCGAGCCGGTCGCCCAGCCCCACGCGGCGGAGCGCCTCGGTGGCGCGGGCGCGCCGCTCGCGGCCCGGCACCCCCTGGTAGAGCATCGGCAGCTCGACGTTCTCGACGGCGCTGGTGCGCGGGAGGAGGTTGAAGCCCTGGAAGATGAAGCCGATGGAGCGGCCCCGGGCCCCGGCCAGGGCGTCGCGAGACAGGCGGCTCACCTCCTCGCCATCGAGGAGGTAGCGCCCCGCGCTCGGGCGATCGAGGCAGCCGACCACGTTCATGAAGGTGCTCTTGCCCGAGCCGGAGGCGCCCATCACCGCCACGAACTCGCCGGGCCAGAGGTCGAGGGAGACGCCGCGGAGCGCGGCGACGCTCACGTCGCCCATCCGGTAGTGCTTCTCGATGCGCTCGGCGCGGACGACCGGCTGTGCGGCGGAGGGGGTCATGAGGCCTCGCTAGAACGGGCCGCGCCGGGGAGCGGTCGGGCCGCCGCCGGTGTCGCCGACGACGACCGCGTCACCCTCGGCGAGCCCGGAGACGATCTCGGTCTGGTGGCCGTCGGAGATGCCGGCCAGCACCGCCGCCGGCGCCGGCTTCCCTCCCACGAGCCTGAACACGCGCGCCGGCCGCCCGGCGGGCGCCGCGGCGGCCTCCGCTCGCGCCGGTTCGGCGGGGCGATCGCGGCGGGAGGCGCCGCTCGCCTGCACGCGCTCGCCGCGCGCCCCACCGTCGCCGTCCGGCCCGCCCGCTCCGGAGGGGCGGTACCGCAGGGCCGCGTTCGGCACCCGGAGGGCCTCGGCGCGCCGGCTGGTGATCACCGTCACCGCCGCGGTCATCCCCTGCCTCAGCTTGCGCTCGTCGTTCCGGGCGTCGATCACCGCGGCGTAGGTCACCACGTTCTGGATGGTGCTCGGGGCCTGGCGCACCTCGCGGATGCGGCCGTGGAAGGTCTCGCCGGGGTAGGCGTCGACGGTGAAGCCGGTCTCGAGCCCCTCCTTCACCTTGCCCACGTCGGCCTCGTCGATGTTGGCGAGGATCTGCATCCGGGTGAGGTCGTTGGCGATGAGGAACAGCGTCGGCGCCTGGAAGGCGGCTGCCACCGTCTGGCCCACGTCGACGCTGCGCGAGATGACCACCCCGTCGATGGGGCTGCGGATGTGGCAGAGGGCGAGGTTGGTGGCGGCGGTGTCCCGGTCGGCGCGCGCCTGCAGCACCTTGGCCCGGGCCGACTGGAGCTGCGCGGCGGCGGAGTCGCGGGCGGTCTCGGCGTTGTCGACGTCGGCCTGCGCCACCAGCGCGCGCTTGCCGAGCTCGTCGGTGCGGCGGAGGTTGCGCTGCGCCGCCACCAGCGCCACCTGGGCCGAGACCACGTCGGCCTCGGCGCCGGCGAGCGAAGCCGCGGCGCGCTCGAGCGCCGCCTGGAAGAGCCTGGGGTCGATCTCGGCCAGGATCTGATCCTTCTTCACCGTCGAGTTGAAGTCCACGTAGAGCTTCGACACCGTCCCGGAGACCTGCGACCCGACGTTGACGGTGGTGATGGCGGAGACGTCCCCGGTGGCCGAGACCACCTCCGCGAGGGGGCCACGGGTGGCGGGCTCGGTGCGATAGGCGCTCGGGCCGGAGCGGCCGCAGGCGGCGATGAGGGGGAACGCGAGCAGGAGCGGCAGGAGCGGGCGCATGATATGGGGAGGTGCGAGAAGGCGGTCGGTGGATGACCCCCGGCAGGGCGTCGGGTTAACGACCGCCGGACCTGTAAATGGCCGGTCGACTCCTTTCCTCTTCGCTAGACTCACACCCCACATGAAAAGCTGGCTCAAGCTGCTGGGGCTCGCCGCCGTGGTCGCGGTCGCGGCGCAGATCTGGGTCCACCGCTCCATCTCGGTCGCTCCGGGCGACGGCCAGGCCCCCGCGCTGGTGCTGCCCAGGCTGGACGGGCGCCCGGTGGACCTGACCGCCTACCGGGGCAAGGTGGTGGCGCTCAACTTCTGGGCCACCTGGTGCGGCCCCTGTCTGGCCGAGATCCCCGAGCTGGCCGAGGTCTGGAAGACGCACAAGGACGGCTGCTTCGAGCTGCTCGGGGTGACCGAGGACTCGGGCAAGCCGGCCCAGATCGCCCAGAAGGCCGCCGAGCTCGGGATCCCGTACCCGGTGCTGGTCGACCTCGACGGCGCGGCGGGCGATCGCTACGGGGTGGCGGGCTATCCGAACACCTTCCTCATCGACAAGGACGGCAAGGTGGCGAAGGTCTTCGCGGGCGCGTTGCGCAAGGAGGCACTGGAGCGGGCGCTCTTGCCGCTGCTGCCGGCGAGCTGCCCGCGGGCGTGATAGATCGGCCGCGTGCGCTGCCCCATCTGCAAGAGCCCCGCGCCGAAGCGAGCCGAGAACCCCAACCACCCGTTCTGCTCCGAGCGCTGCCGGCTGGCGGACCTCGGCAAGTGGCTCTCCGAGGACTACCGGATCGCGGGCTCCCGGCTCGGCGACGAGCCGCCGCCGGGAGAGGCCGAGGACGGCGAGGGCGAGTGATCGGCATCCCCCGGCTGTGGTATGGGATGCCGCGCCCCGGGCGGACGTCGCGCCCGGGAGCGGTTCGGCCCGTCGGCCGGGGAGCTTCGGACGCATGAAACGGCTGGTGCAGGCGGTGGCGGGCCTCGCCATCTCGGGCGGGGCGCTCTGGCTCACGCTGCGCGGGAAGGACCTGGGCGCGATCTGGGACGCCATGAAGGCGGCCGACTACCGCTGGCTCGTCCCGTACTTCGCGATCCTGGTGGTGATCCACCTCATCCGCACCGTGCGCTGGGGCATCCTCCTCGAGCCGGTGGCCAGGATCCCCTTCGGCAGGCTCAACGCCGTCGCGTCGGTCGGCTTCATGGCGCTCATGATCCTGCCGTTCCGGCTCGGCGAGTTCGCGCGCCCTTACCTGGTGGCGGAGCGCCCCAAGGTGCGCGTCTCGGCCGCGCTCTCGAGCGTGGTGGTGGAGCGGGTGGCCGACGGCCTCTTCACCGCCATGCTCCTGGTCTTCACGCTGCTGGCGGTGCCCGACGGCACCCCCGGGCTGCACGTGCTGCGCATCGCCGGGGTGCTGGTCTTCCTGGCCTTCGCGGCGCTCCTCGCCTTCCTGGTGGTGGGCTACCGCAACCGCGAGCTGGCGGTGCGGGTCTTCCACCGGCTGCTCGATCCCATCTCGCCACGGCTCGCCGAGCGGGCCGCCGGGATGGTGGACGCCTTCATCCACGGCCTCCGGCTCGTGCCGAGCAAGGGGAAGGTGGCGCTCTTCTTCTTCCTCACCTTCCTCTACTGGGCGGTGAACGGGCTCGGGATGCAGGTGCTCGGCCTCGGGTTCGGCTTCCACCTCGGCTTCGTGCAGGCCTTCACGGTGCTGGGCGTGCTGGTGGTGGGGGTGATGATCCCGGCCGGCCCGGGCATGGTGGGCACCTTCCAGGCGGCGGTGATCCTGGCGCTCTCCCTGTTCCTGCCCGAGGGCGTGGTGGCCACCCGCGGGAGCGCCTACGCCAACGTGATGTGGGCGGCCCAGCTCACGCAACAGGTCGCGTTCGGCCTCGCCTTCCTCTTCTCGCGCCACATCAAGCTCGGCCAGCTCTTCTCCGCCCCCGCGGAGATGGAGGAGGGGCTCGAGACCGAGGAGGCCGAGTACGTCGCCGAGGAGCGGCGCGCCGAGACGGCGCGGAGCGCTCGCGTTCGTTGACAGGTGCGCGGCGGAGGCTCTATAAACCGCGCGCTCCCGGTGAGGTAGCTCAGTCGGCTAGAGCGAGGGTCTCATAATCCCTAGGTCGGGAGTTCGATTCTCCCCCTCACCACCATCAGTGACCGAGTGTTCCGGCGGCGCCCTCGGGCGCCGTTCTTCATTTCTGGGGCGCCGATCAGGCCCGAGGAGGGCGTCGAGCCCTCGATCGGCCGCCGTGGACAGGGTTGACCGGGAGAGCCTAACGTTTCACGCCGCTTGGACCCCACACCGCCATTTTGCGGGGCGGCGCCGTGACCGGACCGGCTCCACCCGGCCACGCTGCGCCCTTTCTTCGCCGCGGCCGCCTGCGCGCCGTCCTGGCGCGGCCGGCCTTTGCCGCGGCGCTCACCGGCCTGGCGGCGCTGCTGTTCTGCTGGCCCTTCGTGCTGGCGCCTCCGCCCTCGCTCGCGACCGCCTGCGGGCTGGTGTTCGCCGCCTGGGCGGCGGTGATCGCGACGATCTGCGCCGTGGCGAGGGCGCTGGGCGGCGAGGAGCCGGACCGAGGCGACGGTGGCTGAGCTCCTGCCCATCGTGGCCGTGGTCACCGGCTGGATGGGGGTGCTCTTCCTGCTCGCGCTCTGGGCCGAGCGGGCCGGCCGCGGCCGGCGCCTCGCCGGGAGCGCGCTGGTGTACGGCCTGTCGCAGGCCGTCTACTGCACCACCTGGACCTACTACGGGAGCGTCGGGTTCGCGGCCACCCACGGCCTGCTCTTCCTGACCGTGTACCTAGGCCCGACGCTCGCGGCCGTCCTCGGCTGGTCGGTGCTGCGCAAGCTCGTGCGCATCCGCAACGCGCACCGCATCACCAGCCTCGCCGACCTGCTGTCGCTGCGCTACGAGCGGTCCCAGCCGATGGCCATGCTCGCCACCGGGGTGATCGCCGTGGGGCTGCTGCCCTACCTGGCGCTGCAGCTCAAGACGATGATCGCGACCATGGCGCTGGTCGCCGGTCAGGACCTCTCCCGCGCCTACCCCGCGGTCGGCAGGCAGGTGGGCCCGCCGGTGGTGGCGCTGATGATCGCCTTCACCATCGTGTTCGGCATCCGCCGGCTCAGCCCCACCGAGCGCCACCCCGGGATGATGGTGGCCCTGGCCGCCGAGTCGGTGGTGAAGCTCCTGGCGTTCGTCGCCGCGGGAGCCTTCGCCACCTACGGCCTCTTCCACGGGTTCGGGGACCTCTTCCGGCGGGCCGCCGCTCCGGGCGCCGTGTCACTCCCGCCGCTGCTCGGTCCGGGCGGAAACCTGGTGACCCTGGTGACCCACCTCGGGCTCTCCGCCTCGGCCATCCTGCTCCTGCCGCGGCAGTTCCACGTGGCGGTGGTGGAGATCCACGAGGAGCGCCACGTCCGGACCGCGATGTGGCTCTTCCCCGCCTACCTGCTCGCCATCAACGTCTTCGTGCTGCCGCTCGCGCTGGCCGGGCTCCTGCTCGGCCACCCCGCCAGCCTGGCGGACGCCTTCGTCCTGACCCTCCCGCACGAGGCGGGGCGGCCGCTGCTCTCCTGGCTGGTGTTCCTCGGAGGGTTCTCGGCCGGGACCGGGATGGTGGTGGTCGAGACCATGGCGCTCTCGACCATGATCTCGAACCACCTCTTCCTGCCGATGATCGGGGCCTGGCCGGCGCTGCGAGGCCTCCGCCGGAACCTCCTGGGCGCGCGCTGGGTCGCGGCGGCGCTGGTGATCTGCGCGGCCTTCGGCTACGAGCGCGCCTTCGGCCGGCAGGAGGGGCTGGCCTCCATCGGGCTCACCTCCTTCGCGGCCGTCCTGCAGCTCGCCCCCCCGGTCCTCTTCGGGCTCTACTGGCGGCGGGCCAGCAGGGCCGGGGCGATGGCCGGGCTGGCCGCCGGCTTCCTGGTCTGGATCTACACGCTGCTGGTCCCGCTCCTGGCCGAGGCGGGCTGGCTGCCGGTCGGCGTCCTCGCGCGCGGTCCGGGCGGCATCGCCGCGCTCCGCCCGGAGGCCCTCCTCGGGCTGGGCGGGCTCGACCGGCTCTCGCACGCGGTGATCTGGTCGCTGCTCGTCAACGTCGGCCTGGTGATCTTCGGGTCGCTGCTCTTCCCGGCCAGCGCCGAGGAGGAGTCGCGCGCGGGGCGGGTGGTGGACGCGCTCGTCTCCGCCCCCTCGCCGGTCGCGGCGGAGCAGGAGGCGCGGGCGCTGTCGGGGGTCGCCGGAAAGCGGGCGCGGGTGGCGCGGCTGTTCGCGCAGTACCACGACGACGTCTCGGCCCGGCGGCTCGCGGAGGAGTGCCTGCGCGCCGTCGGCGCCGTCGGGGAGCAGCTCTCGGTGCTGCAGCTGGCGGCCCTGGAGAGCGCGGTCGAGACGGAGCTCGGCTCGTCCATCGGCGCCGCCGCCGCGCACGCCGCGGTGAAGGAGGCCGCCCTGCTGGAGCCCGAGGAGGCGCGCCAGATCTCGAGCGTCTACGCGGAGATCCTCGCCTCGCTCCGGCTCTCGCCGGCCGAGCTGCGCCGCAAGATCGACTATCACCGCGAGCGCGAGCGCCTGCTGGCGCGCGAGGTCGACGAGGAGCGGTACCTGGCCTCCGTGAGCGGCAAGCTCGCCGCCTCGCTCGAGTTGGAGGCCCTCGCGCCGGTGGTCTGCGGCCTCGGGGTGCCGCGCCTGGCCGACGCCGCGGTCCTCTGGCTGGCGGCGAGCGAGGGGCGGCCGCCGCGCGGGTGGCTCGTGCGCTCCCGTGACGAAGCCGCCGACGAGACCGCCGCCGCGCTGGCGGAGCCGGCGGGGTGGGGGACGATCCACTCCGTCGCCTCGGCGCTGCGGGCGGGCCGGCCGGTGGTGTCCCGCCCCGGCACCGGCGCGGCCTGGCCGGCGCCGCTCGGCGAGCTGGGGCAGCGCGGCGCGGTCGTCACCTTCCCGCTGGTGGCGCACGCGCGCACGCTCGGCACCCTCTCGCTATTTGCCGCCGCGGCGCGCCAGCCGCCGCTCCTGGAGGAGCTGTCCCTCGCGGAGGAGCTGGCGCGCCGCTCGGCCATGGCGCTCGAGAACGCCGGGCTGTTTCGCAGCGCCCGCGAGGCGGTGCGAGCCCGCGACGAGTTCCTGGCCATCGCCTCGCACGAGCTGAAGACGCCGCTCACGCCGCTGCGGCTCAGCGTGCAGCTCCTGCAGCGCGCGGTCGCCCGCGGCGACGCGGACCGGCTCGCGCCGGAGCGGCAGGAGGAGCTGATCCAGCGCATCGGCCGTCAGATCCAGCGACTGGTGGGCTGGTTCGACAACCTGCTCGACGTCTCGGTTATCACCGGGGGCCGCCTGCGGCTCACGCTCGAGCCCTTCGACCTGGCGGAGGCGGTCCGGGAAGTGGTCGAGCGCCACGCGGCCGAGCTCTGCGAGGCGGGCTGCAGCGTCACCTTGAGGGATCCGGGCGCCGTCCTGGGCCGCTGGGACCGCATGCGCATCGAGCAGGTCTTCACGAACCTGCTCACCAACGCCGCCAAGTACGCCCCGGGGCGCCCGGTCGAGGTGGAGGTGAGCGCCGACGAAGGCTCCGCGCGGTTGCTGGTCCGCGACCGCGGCCCGGGGATCGCGGCCGCCGATCAGGAGCGAATCTTCCGCGCCTTCGAGAGGGCCACCTCCTACCTCAAGGTGAGCGGCTTCGGCCTCGGCCTCTTCATCGTCCACCAGATCGTGGCCGCGCACGGCGGGAGCGTCGCCCTCACGAGCGTCCCCGGCGAGGGGACCACCTTCACGGTGGCGCTGCCGCGGCGGCTCGAGGCGCTCCGGGCGGCGGGATCGCCGGCGCCCTGAGCGGTGCCCCGCGCGGGGCGGGCGCACAGGCGCAGCGCGCCGCTCGATCGGTCGGCCCGTCGGCGGCGTCCGATCTAGACTAAGGGCGGGAGACAGAGCGATGAGCGCGAACGCGAAGCAGGAGCAGCGGGCTGGGCCGCGCGGGAAGACTCCGGCGGCCCCGGAGCGGGCGTCCGAGCCGGTCTACGACCGGGCGGAGCTGGCGCGGATCCTGGCGGAGCGCGAGGCCTGGACGGCCGGCGAGCTGGCGGAGGCGGTCGCCCGGCTGCCGCGCCGCGAGGAGCGGTTCGAGACCGACTCCGGCATCCCGATCCCCGACGTGCTCGATCCGGCCAGCCGCCGCGAGGAGGACTACCGGCGCGACGTCGGGTACCCCGGCCGCTACCCCTTCACCCGAGGGCCGCAGCCCACCATGTACCGCGGCCGGCTCTGGACCATGCGCCAGTTCGCGGGCTTCGGCTCGCCGGAGGACACCAACCAGCGCTTCAAGTACCTGCTGGCGCACGGCGTCACGGGGCTCTCCACCGCCTTCGACATGCCCGCGCTCATGGGCTACGACTGCGACCACCCCATGAGCCGGGGCGAGGTGGGCAAGGAGGGGGTGGCGGTCTCCTCGCTGCGCGACATGGAGGTGCTCTTCGACGGCATCCCGCTCGATGAGGTGACCACCTCCATGACCATCAACGCGAGCGCGGTGGTGGCGCTCGCGATGTACGTGGCGGTGGCGGAGCAGCAGGGGGTCCCGCGGGCGCGGCTCGGCGGCACGCTGCAGGCCGACATGCTGAAGGAGTACATCGCGCAGAAGGAGTGGATCGTCCCGCCGCGCCCCGCGGTGCGGATCGTCTGCGACATGATCGAGTTCTGCGCCCGGGAGCTGCCGCGCTGGAACCCGGTCTCGATCAGCGGCTACCACATCCGCGAAGCCGGGGCGACGGCGGTGCAGGAGCTGGCCTTCACCCTCGCCGACGGCATCGAGTACGTGCAGGAGTGCGTGGAGCGCGGCCTCGACGTGGACGACTTCGCGCCGCGCCTGAGCTTCTTCTTCGACGTCCACAACGACTTCTTCGAGGAGGTGGCGAAGTTCCGGGCGGCGCGGCGCATCTGGGCGCGCACCATGAAGGAGCGCTTCGGCGCGAAGAAGAAGGAGTCCCTGCTCCTGCGCACCCACGCCCAGACCGCCGGGGTCTCGCTCACCGCGCAGCAGCCCTACAACAACGTGGTCCGCACCGCGCTGCAGGCCTTCGCCGCGGTGCTCGGCGGCACCCAGTCGCTCCACACCAACTCGCTCGACGAGACCTACGCGCTCCCCACCGAGGAGGCGGTGACCATCGCCCTGCGGACGCAGCAGATCATCGGCTTCGAGTCGGGCGCCGACCGGGTGGTCGACCCGCTCGCGGGCTCGCACTACGTCGAGTACCTGACCGACGAGGTGGAGCGCCGCGCCCTCGAGCACATCCGGCGCATCGACGAGATGGGCGGCATGATCCGCGCGGTGGAGGAGGGCTACCCGCAGCGCGAGATCGCCGAGAGCGCCTACCGCTTCCAGCAGGAGGTGGAGAAGGGGGAGCGGACCATCGTGGGCGTGAACCGGTTCCGCTCGGGGAGCGACGCCGCCGCCATCCCCCTCCTCAAGATCGACGAGGGCGTGGCGCGCGCGCAGCAGGAGCGGCTCGATGCGGTGAAGCGGGCGCGCGGGGCGGCGCGGGTGGCGGAGGCGCTCGCCGGCGTCGAGCGGGCCTGCCGCGAGGGCGCCAACGTGGTCCCGCCGGTCATCGAGGCGGTCAAGGCCTACGCCACCCTGGGAGAGGTCTGCGACGTCTTCCGCAAGGTGTTCGGAACGTATCGCGAGGACGGACGGTTCTAGCTCCGAGCGCCGGGGCCGGTGGCCCGTTCTTGGCGTCCGGCCCGCACTTGGGGTAGTAGATTCACTCACCGACTTTCGCTCCTGGAGCCGCGACATGACCGATTCCAAGCGCCCCCTCCGCATCCTGGTCGCCAAGCCCGGCCTCGACGGTCACGACCGCGGCGCCAAGATCATCGCCCGCGCCCTGCGCGACGCCGGGTTCGAGGTCATCTACACCGGACTGCACCAGACGCCGGAGATGATCGTCGCCGCCGCGGTGCAGGAGGACGTGGACGCGGTCGGCATGTCGATCATGTCCGGCGCGCACATGACGCTCTTCCCCGCCGTGACCGAGCTCATGAAGGAGAAGCAGGCGGACGACGTGGTGGTCTTCGGCGGCGGCATCATCCCGCAGGACGACGTCGCCCGGCTCAAGGAGCACGGCATCGCCGAGGTCTTCGTGCCCGGCACCTCCACCCAGACGGTGGTCGACTGGATCCGGGCCCACGTGCACCCGCGGGCGGCGGCGGCCTAGGCCGGTTACCTTGGGGCCATGGCCCCGCGCGTCACCGTCTACGAGGTCGGCCCCCGCGACGGGCTGCAGAACGAGCCGGCGATCCTGCCGGTGGCGCGGAAGCTCGAGCTCGTCCAGGCGCTCTGCGCCGCCGGGCTCCAGCGCATCGAGGCCGGCAGCTTCGTCAGCCCGAGGTGGATCCCGGCGCTCGCCGACTCCGACGAGCTGGTGGCGCGCCTCCCACGCCCCCCCGAGGTGCGCTTCCTGGCCCTGGTGCCGAACGCGCTCGGCCTCTCGCGCCTGCGGCAGGCGCTCGCCCGGGCGGAGCCGCCGGCGCCGCAAGTGGACGCGGCGGTGTTCGTCTCCGCCTCGGAGACCCACAACCGCAAGAACGTCAACAAGGGCATCGACGAGACCTTCGCCTCCCTGGCCGAGGTGGCGGGACCGGCGCTCGCGGCCGGGATGCGGGTGCGCGGCTACGTGTCGATGGCCTGGGGCTGCCCGTACGAGGGGGCGGTCGCGCCGGCGCGCGTGGTCGACGTCGCGCAGCGGCTCCTCGCCCTGGGCTGCTACCAGGTCTCCCTCGGCGACACCGTCGGCGTCGGCACCCCGAACCAGACCCGCGACCTGCTCTCGCGCCTGCTCGGGCGCGCGCGGCCAGAGGAGCTGGCGCTCCACCTGCACGACACCCGCGGCGGCGCCCTCGCGAGCGTGCTGGTCGGGCTCGAGGCCGGGCTCTCCACCTTCGACGCGTCCATCGGCGGCCTCGGCGGCTGCCCCTACGCGCCGGGGGCCTCCGGCAACCTCGCCACCGAGGACCTGGTCTATCTCCTGCGCGGCATGGGGTACGAGACCGGCGTCGACTGGGACCGGCTCGTCGAGGCCGGCGCGCTGGCGCAGGAGCTGGTAGGGCACCGCCTCCCCGGCAAGGCGCTCCAGGCGGAGCTGGCCACTCGATCGGCTGGCCGCCCGGCCTCGAACCCGTTACGGTCGGTGTGATGAGCGCCTGGATCGTCGAGGACCTGGGAGAGACCGAGGTCTGGACCATCGACCTCGAGGCGCGCCGCAACGCCATCTCCCGCGCCCTGCTCCGCGAGCTGGCCGAGCTGGGCGCCCGGGCGGAGGCGCGGCGCGCGCTGCGGGCGGTGGTGATCACCGGCGCCGGCGACCGGGCCTTCTGCGCCGGGGCCGACCTGAAGGAGCGGGCGTCGATGTCGGACGAGGAGGTCCACGCCTTCCACCGCGAGCTGCGCGAGGGGCTGCGCGGGCTCGAGGCGTCGCCCAAGGTGATCGTCGCCGCCATCAACGGGGCCGCGCTGGGAGGCGGCCTCGAGCTGGCGCTCGCCTGCGACCTGCGGCTCTGCGCCGCCCACGCCGAGCTTGGGCTTCCGGAGGTGTCGCTCGGGATCATCCCCGGCGGCGGCGCTTGCGCCCGGCTGCCGCGGCTCGTCGGCCTGGCGCGCGCCAAGGAGCTGGTCCTCACCGGCCGACGGGTGGGCGCGGCCGAGGCGCTGGCGCTCGGGCTGGTGTCGCGCGTCGCCGCGCCGGGCCGGCTGCGCGAGGAGGCGCTGGCGCTCGCGGCCGAGGTGGCGCGGAACGCGCCCATCTCGCTGCGCCAGGCCAAGCGCGCCCTCGACGGCGGCCTCCACCTCCCGCTCGAGGAGGCGCTCGACCTCGAGAACCGGATGTACCAGGACTGCCTCGGCACCCGCGACCGGGTCGAGGCGCTGCGGGCCTTCGCGGAGAAGCGCAGGCCCCGCTTCACGGGAGAGTGATCATGGCCGAGCGGCCGGAGGGGCCCGACGAGCGGCTGGAGGCGGAGCTCGCGCGCGTCCGGCGCGGCGGCGCGGAGAAGTACCACCGCAAGAACGCGGAGCAGGGGAAGCTCTTCGCCCGCGAGCGGCTGGCGCTGCTGCTCGACCCGGGCTCGCTGGTGGAGGACGGCGCCCTCGCCAACGCCCTCGACCCGGAGCTGCCCGCCGACGGGGTGATCACCGGGATGGGTGCCGTCGACGGGCGGCCGGTCTGCGTGATGGCCAACGACTCCACGGTGAAGGCCGGCAGCTGGGGCAAGCGCACGGTCGAGAAGATCCTGCGCATCCAGGAGGTGGCGGCGGCGCAGCGGCTGCCGCTCTTCTACCTGGTGGACTCCGCGGGAGCGCGCATCACCGATCAGCTGGAGATGTTCCCGGGGCGCCGCGGGGCGGGGCGCATCTTCCACAACGAGGTGCACCTCTCCGGCCTGGTGCCGCAGATCTGCCTGCTCTTCGGCCCCTCGGCGGCCGGGGGCGCCTACATCCCGGCCTTCTGCGACCTGGTCTTCGTGGTGGAGGGGAACGCCTCCATGTACCTCGGCTCGCCGCGCATGGCCGAGATGGTCATCGGCGAGAAGGTGACGCTCGAGGAGCTGGGCGGCGCGCGCATGCACTGCCAGGTCTCGGGCTGCGCCGACGTGCTCTGCGCCACCGAGGAGGAGGCGCTCCGGGAGGCCCGGCGCTGGTTCGCCTTCATGCCGCGGAGCTGCCGCGAGCTGCCGCCGGCGGCGCCGCCCCGGCCACCGCGGGCGCAGGAGCGGCGGATCGAGGACCTCATCCCGGCCGACCAGAACCGGCCCTTCGACGTGCTCCAGCTCGTCGACGCCCTCGTGGACGAGGGCTCCTTCTTCGAGGTGAAGAGGCTCTTCGCCGGCGAGCTCGTCACCGGGCTCGCCCGGATCGACGGCCGGGCGATCGGCATCCTCGCCAACCAGCCCAAGGTGAAGGGCGGGGTGCTCTTCGTCGACTCGGCCGACAAGGCGGCCCGGTTCATCTGGCTCTGCGACGCCTTCAACGTCCCGCTCCTCTACCTCGCCGACGTCCCCGGCTTCATGATCGGCACCAAGGTGGAGCGGGCCGGGATCATCCGCGCCGGCGCCAAGATGATCAGCGCCGTCTCCGAGGCCACCGTGCCGCGCATCTGCGTGGTGGTGCGCAAGGCCTACGGCGCCGGGCTCTACGCCATGGACGGGCCGGGCTTCGAGCCCTCCTGCACCCTGGCTCTGCCGCAGGCGATGATCGCGGTGATGGGACCGGAGGCGGCGGTGAACGCCGTCTACTTCAACAAGATCCAGGAGCGGCCGGAGGCTGAGCGGGCCGCCTACGTGCAGGCGCTCCGCGACGAGTACCGCAAGGACATCGACGTCGAGAAGCTGGCGAGCGAGCTGGTGGTGGACGCGGTGGTGCCCGGGAGCGGGCTGCGGGACGAGCTGGCGCGCCGGTTCCGCTGCTACGCCGAGGGCTACGCGCCGCCGCAGGGGCGAAAGCGGGCGGTGCTGCCGGTGTGAGGAGCGGTCATGGACTTCGACCTCGACGAGGAGCACCTGGAGATCCAGCGCACGGTGCGGGCCTTCTGCGAGCTGCGGGTGAAGCCGGCGGCGCGCGGCTGGGACGACCGGGAGGAGTTCCCGCGCGACGTGGTGGCCGAGCTGGGCCGCCTCGGCTTCCTCGGTCTCAACGTGCCGGAGGAGCTGGGCGGCGCCGGGCTCGACGCCCTCGCCACCGCGGTGGTGATCGAGGAGCTGGCCCGCTACGACGGGTCACTGGCGCTGACCGTCGCGAGCCACAACGGCCTCGGCTCCGGGCACATCCGGCTCTTCGGGACGGAGGAGCAGAAGCGGCGCTGGCTCCCGGCGCTCGCGTCCGGCGAGAAGCTCGCCGCCTGGGGGCTCACCGAGCCCGGCTCGGGCTCCGACGCCGCCGGGCTGCGAACCAGCGCGGTGCGCCGCGGCGCCGACTGGGTGCTCTCCGGCTCGAAGACCTTCATCACCCAGGGCACGGTGGGCGACGTCTTCGTGGTGCTCGCCTCCACCTCGCCGGAGAAGAAGCAGAAGGGCGTCACCGCCTTCGTGCTGGAGCGCGGGGCGAAGGGCTTCACGCAGCGGCCCATCCACGGGAAGCTCGGGATGCGCAGCTCGGACACCGGCGAGCTGCACCTCGACGAGGTGGTGGTGCCCGATGCGAACCGCCTCGGCGCGGTGGACCACGGCTTCATCGACACCCTCCAGATCCTGGACCGCGGGCGCATCGCCATCGGGGCGCTGGGGGTGGGGCTGGCGCGGGGGGCCTTCGAGGAGGCCCGCGCCTACGCCAAGGAGCGGCGCGCCTTCGGCCACGCCATCGCAGACTTCCAGGCCATCGCCTTCATGCTGGCCGACGTGGCCACCGAGCTGGCCGCGGCGCGCCTGCTCGTCCGGCGGGCGGCGGCGCTGGCCGACGCGGGGAGGCCGTTCACCGCCGAGGCCTCCATGGCCAAGCTCTTCGCGAGCGAGGTCGCCATGCGGGCGACCAGCAAGGCCATCCAGATCCACGGCGGCAACGGCTACACCAAGGACTACCCGGTGGAGCGCTACTACCGGGACGCCAAGCTCTGCGAGATCGGCGAGGGGACGAGCGAGGTGCAGCGAATCGTGATCGGCCGCGAGATTCTGAGGTAATCTCCCCGGCCGGGATGTCCGAGGGCGAGCACACCATCATCAGCAAGATCCCGCGCGAGCGGCTCAACCAGATCGCGGCGCGCAAGCTCACCGCGCTCGCGGTGCCGGTGAGGCTGGGCGCCGACCGCGAGACGCTGGAGGGCGAGCTGCTCTTCCAGGGGCGCGTGACCCACCCGGCCACCGGCGCCGCCATCCCGCGCGCCCACTTCGTGGTCGTGGGCCACGACCGGCTCCGCTTCACCGAGCCGCCGCTCTCGGCGCTGGAGCCGATCGCCTTCTACGACGCCGAGCGGCTCGCGGCCCTGGAGCAGCGGGTGGTGGACGACCTCGGCCGCCGCGCCGCGCTGCTGCACGACCTGGCCGCGCGGCTGCGCGCCGTGGGGCTCGAGCCGGGCTTCGACGCCGAGCGGCTGGCTCTGCGGGCCATCGCCAAGACACCCACCCACGCCTTCGAGCTCTTCGCCGGGCCGGAGGGGCTGCGGGTCGCGCGGGTGGCGCCGGTGGGAGGCCGGCCCTTCGAGGTGCCGCCCTCCTTCCGGCGCCTCGACCTGGCGGCCTTCGGTGGCCTCGCCGAGCTCGAGGCGGAGCTGGCGCGCGCGACCCCGGAGCTGGAGCGGCTCGCCGGCGAGCCGCGCGGCCAGCCCGCGCCAGCTGCGGCGGGCGCGGGCGTGGAGGCCACGCCGCCCCCGCGCAACGCCCTCACGCTGCTGGCGCTGACCGAGCGCTTCGGCGGGGACGCCATGCTCGCCCCCAACGCCGCGGTGGAGGTGATCCGGGAGTTCGAGTTCGGCGGTACCCGCTACCGCTTCGTCGCCACCCGCGAGGTGGGCACCGTCTTTCGCGGGCGCGTCATCGGCCCCTCGGGCGACCTCTGGAACGAGCGCTTCGAGCTGTCGGCCTTCCCCGGGGCGCGGGAGGTGGTGGCGGTCGCCCTGGGCGCCACCCGGCCGGCCGCGCTCCCCGGCGGCGGCGGCGAGGGGGCCCGGCCCGCCGAGCCGAAGGCGGGCGAGGTCTGGGTGATGAACGTGGTGGTCGAGGCCCAGGGTCCGGACGAGGTGCGCTACGTCGGCACCGACATCGACGGGCGCCCCTACGGCGCCGCGCGGGTGCTGAAGCGCGCCGAGTTCGAGGCGGTCTTCGCGAGCGATCGCGGAGGCTGGCGCCTGCTGGTGCTCGTGGACCAGGTGCAGGAGGGGAGCGTCGTCTACCGCCAGCTCGATCGGCAGCGGCAGCCCATCGGCGCGCCGCGGAAGATGGCGAGCTCGATCCTGGTGGCCAACTTCGTGCCGGAGGCGGCGAGCGCGTGACGACGAACGGCGGGGTGGTGGAGCGGGTGCTGGCGGGGGACGTGCGCGCGGCGGCGCGCCTGATGCGCGATCTGGACGACGGGCTGTCCTCGGCGCGGCGCCTCCTCCAGGCGCTCTTCCCGCGCACCGGCCGGGCCTACGTGATCGGGCTCACCGGGGCCCCGGGGGCCGGCAAGTCGTCGCTCACCGATCGGCTCATCGCCCACTACCGCAAGGCCGGCCTCACGGTGGGCGTGGTCGCCATCGATCCCACCAGCCCCTTCTCCGGCGGCGCCATCCTGGGCGACCGCATCCGCATGCAGGACCACGCCGTCGATCCGGGCGTCTTCATCCGCTCCATGGCCACCCGCGGCAACCTGGGCGGCCTCTCCCGCGGCACCTCCGACGTGGTGCAGGTGATGGACGCCATGGGCAAGGACGTGGTGCTGGTGGAGACGGTGGGGGTGGGCCAGGACGAAATCGAGGTGGCGCAGCTCGCCCACACCGTGGTGGTGGTCTCGGTGCCGGGGCTCGGGGACGACGTGCAGGCCATCAAGGCCGGGGTGCTCGAGATCGCCGACGTCTTCGCGGTCAACAAGGCCGACCGCGAGGGCGCCGACCGGACCGTGCGCGACCTCGCGATGATGCTCGAGCTGCGCAAGAGCGCCGCCACCCGCGAGGTGCTGGAGCACGACGAGGCGCACCGGCTCCGCCGCACCAGCCCGGTGGACCCGCACGAGGCCGGCTTCTGGGAGCCGCCCATCGTGAAGACGGTGGCGGTGCGCGACGAGGGGGTGGCCGACCTGGTCGACGCCATCGCCCGCCACCGCGCCCACCTCGACGCGACCGGGGAGCGGCGGGCGCGCGAGGTGGCGCGCGCGCGCGCCGGGTTCCTGGCGCTGCTGCGGGAGCAGCTCCTCGCCGGAGCCCTCGCGCGGCTGGCGTCGGAGGAGGGGACCCTCGACGCCATCGCGGCGCGGATCTCCGCGCACGAGGCCGATCCCTACGCGCTCTCGGAGGAGCTGGCGGCGCGCCTGCGCCGGTAGAGGCAACCGATGGACGAACCCAAGGAGACCCCACCGCCGCCGGCGCCGCCGGACCCGGAGCGCGACTGCGCGGCCGAGCTCTCGCGGCGCCTGGGCCTCGAGGTGGCGCCGGGACCCCGCCCGCTGGCGGCGCTGACCCACAAGTCCTACGTCAACGAGCACCGGGGCGAGGTGCTCGGCGACAACGAGCGGCTCGAGTTCCTCGGGGACGCGATCATCGACCTCGCCGTCGCGCACCGGCTCATGGAGCGCTTCCCGGGGGCGCAGGAAGGCGAGCTCTCCAAGATGCGCGCCTCGCTGGTGGACGAGCCGGCGCTCGCCGCCCTGGCGCGCGCCCTCGGGCTGGGCGAGCTCCTCCGGCTAGGCCGCGGCGAGGAGCTGACCGGCGGCCGCGAGAAGGCGTCGCTGCTGGCCGACGCAGTGGAGGCGGTGGTGGCCTCGCTCTACCTCCAGGGCGGGCTGGCGCCGGTGCTGGAGCTGGTCGACCGCTTCATGGGCGAGGCCTTCGAGCGCGCCGCCGCGGGCACCCTGGACCGCGACTGGAAGACCCAGCTGCAGGAGCTGGCCCAGAGCCGGCTGCGGACGAGCCCGCGCTACCGGGTGGTGGCGGAGCGCGGCCCGGATCACTCCAAGCTCTTCGAGGTCGCGCTGGAGCTGAAGGGCGAGGTGCTGGGCAAGGGCGAGGGACGCTCCAAGAAGGACGCCGAGCAGGCCGCGGCGCGGCTCGCCCTGGAGGTCCTGGGCGCCCGGTTCGCCGCGGAGCCGGCGCCGGCGGAGCCCCAGGGCGAGGGCGCGCCGGCCACCCCGCCCGACTCGGCCCAGAAGTGAAGAAGTAAGCGGCATCAGGGCGCTTTTCGTTGCGGGGCCGCCGCCGCGCGAATAGCATGCGCCGCATGAAGAGGACCCTCGCCGCGCTCGCCGCCGCCGCCGCGCTCGCCCCATCCTTCGCCCAGGCGGCGAAGAAGGCCAACGCGGCGCAGCCCAAGGAGCAGTACGTGGTCTTCGAGACCAGCGCCGGCAAGATCGGCGCGAAGCTCCTCCCGCACGAGGCGCCCGAGGCGGTGAAGAACTTCGTGGCGCTGGCGCAGGGCAAGAAGGAGTGGATCGACCCCCGCACCGGCGAGCGCTCGAGGAAGCCGCTCTACGACGGCACCGTCTTCCACCGCGTCATCCCCGGCTTCATGATCCAGGGCGGCGACCCGCTCGGCATGGGCGTGGGCGGCCCCGGCTACGCCTTCGCCGACGAGCTCAAGGCGGGGGAGAAGCCCTTCGACCAGGCCTGCCAGCTCGCCATGGCCAACAGCGGCCCCAACACCAACGGATCGCAGTTCTTCATCACCGAGGCGCCTGCCCCGCATCTCAACCCGCAGCCCTGCGGCAGCCCCTCGGGGCTGTGCGGCTACACCCACTTCGGCGAGGGGGTGTGCGGCTGCGACCTGGTGGCCAAAATCGCCCGGGCCGGCAACTCCAAGACCAAGCTCCAGAAGGTCGTCATCACCACCACCCGGCCCACCTGCAAGTGAGCCGCACCACGCAGCGGTAGGAGAGAACCATGGCCGAGGAAACGTACGCGACCTTCACCACCTCGATGGGCGACCTCGTCGTGAAGCTCATGCCCGAGAAGGCGCCCAAGACGGTGGAGAACTTCGTCGGCCTGGCGGAGGGCACGAAGGAGTGGAAGGACCCGGCCAGCGGCAAGGCCGTGCAGCGGCCGCTCTACGACGGCACCATCTTCCACCGGGTGATCCCGGAGTTCATGATCCAGGGCGGCGACCCCATGGGCACCGGCTTCGGCGGCCCCGGGTTCAAGTTCGCCGACGAGATCGGGCCCGACAACCGCTTCGATCGACCGGGGCTCCTGGCGATGGCCAACGCCGGCCCCAACACCAACGGCTCGCAGTTCTTCATCACCGAGGTGCCGACGCCGCACCTGAACCGCGGGCACACCATCTTCGGCGAGGTCGTGAAGGGCGTCGACCTGGTGCCGAAGATCGCCCGCGCCGGCAACGCCAAGGTGAAGCTGGAGAAGGTCACCATCACCCGCGGCAAGGCTCCCTAGGTGGGCAAGAGGAAGACCCCCGCCCCAGCGAAGCTGCGCGCCGGCTTCGTCGCCATCGTCGGTCGCCCCAACGTCGGCAAGTCCACCCTGCTCAACCGCGTGCTGGGCGAGAAGGTGGCCATCGTCTCGCCGCGACCGCAGACCACCCGCACCCGCATCCTCGGGGTCCACACCGCCCCGGGGATGCAGATCGCCTTCTTCGACACCCCCGGGCTGCACCGCGCCAAGGGGGCGCTCAACTCGCGGATGGTGGAGACGGCGCTCGCGACACTCTCCGAGGTCGACACCGTGCTCGTGCTGGTCGAGGCCGGCACCGGGCCGGGCGGCCGCGTGGAGGTGGGCGAGGCGACGCAGTGGATCCTGGAGCAGGTGAAGCGCAGCGGAAAGCCGCTGGTGCTCGGGGTGAGCAAGGCCGATCGCGCTCCCAAGGAGACGCTGCTGCCGGTCATCGCCGCCTACCAGGGGCTCGCCCCCTGGAGCGACGTGGTCCCGTTCTCGTCCTTCAGCGGTGAGAACGTGGAGGACCTGCTCGCCACCCTCGCGAAGACCCTGCCGGAGTCGGAGGCGCTCCTCTTCCCGGACGACATGCTCACCGACCAGGCGGAGCGACAGCTCGCCGCCGAGTACGTCCGCGAGCAGGTGATCCTGCAGACGCGCCAGGAGCTCCCTTACGCCGTGGCGGTGGAGGTGGAGGAGTTCGACGAGTCGGCGCGCCACGAGGGGAAGAGCGGCCTGGTGCGCATCTCGGCGCTGCTCCTCGTCGAGCGCGACAGCCAGAAGGCCATCCTCATCGGCAAGAGGGGCGAGATGCTCAAGTCGATCGGCACCCGCGCGCGCGAGGGGCTGGACCGGCTGCTCGGCTGCAAGGTCTTCCTGAAGCTCACCGTCAAGGTGGAGGCGCGCTGGAGCGAGCGCGCCGCCTCGCTCCAGAAGCTGGGTCTCTGAGCCCCATGAACGACATCGCCCCCGCCGGACGCCCGCTCATCGCGCTCGTCGGCCGCCCCAACGTCGGCAAGTCGACGCTCTTCAACCGGATCGCCGGCCGCCGCATGGCCATCGTCGAAGACGAGCCCGGCGTCACCCGCGACCGCAACTACACCGACTGCGAGTGGGATCACCGCGCCCTCTCGGTGGTGGACACCGGCGGCTTCGAGCCGGAGGCCCGGGAGGAGGAGAGCGCCGGGCGGCTCATGCGGCAGGTGCGGGAGCAGGCTCAGCTCGCGGTGGACGAGGCCGCGGCGGTGGTGCTGGTGGTGGACGGCCGGGACGGGCTCACCGAGGTGGACCGGTCGGTGGCGAACCTGCTGCGCCGCTCAGGCAAGCCGCTCTTCGTG
The DNA here is from genome assembly GCA_035656915.1 of Anaeromyxobacteraceae bacterium. GTDB lineage: Bacteria > Myxococcota > Myxococcia > Myxococcales > Anaeromyxobacteraceae > Anaeromyxobacter_B. The sequence goes on along the minus strand of DASRRJ010000012.1, from coordinate 171,658 downwards.
GCGGTCAACAAGATGGACACCGCCGCCACCGAGGAGCAGGCGCCGCTCTCCGAGTTCTACGCCCTCGGCTTCGGCGAGGTGCTGGCGGTCTCGGCCGAGCACGGCCGCGGGGTGGGCGAGCTGATGGAGGCGATCATCGAGGCGCTGCGGGTGCCGATGACGCCGCTCCCGCCCGAGGAGCTGGCCCCCCTCGACGAGGTGGAGGCTGCGGAGGAGGACGACGACGGAGAGCCGCGGCGACGCGGCCCCGACCCGGACGCGCCCGTCCGGCTCGCCATCATCGGCCGTCCCAACGTCGGCAAGAGCACCTTCGTGAACGCGCTCCTCGGGGAGCAGCGCTTCGTGGTCTCGGAGGTGGCGGGCACCACCCGCGACTCCATCGACAGCGCCATCGAGTACAAGGACCGGCGCTTCGTGGTCACGGACACCGCCGGGATCCGCCGCAAGCGCTCCATCGCGCAGAAGGTGGAGATGTACTCGGTGGTGCGCGCCATGCGCTCCATCGACGAGGCCGAGGTGGTGGCCTGCCTGCTCGACGCCGGCGAGGCCGGGGTGGAGCAGGACGCCCGCCTGCTCGGGCTGGTGGCGGAGAAGAGCAAGGTGCTCATCTGCGTCGTCAACAAGTGGGACCTGGCGGAGGCCGAGGAGGCCACGCAGGCCTGGTACCGCAAGGAGCTCGCGAAGCGGCTCCCGTTCATCGCCTTCGCCCCGATGCTCTTCACCTCGGCCAAGACCGGGAAGAACGTCGCCAAGGTGCTCGACACCGCCGCTCGGCTGGTCCAGCAATCGCGCGCCCGCTTCCCCACGCCGGCCCTCAACGACCTGCTCGAGAACGTCCAGCGGGCCCACCCGGCGCCGCTCGCCCGCGGTCGGCCGGTGAAGCTCTACTACATGGCGCAGGTGGGCTACGCGCCGCCGACCTTCGCCATCCAGTGCAACCGGCCCGAGGCCATCCCCGACGACTACAAGCGCTTCCTGGAGAACCGCATGCGGGAGGCGTTCGGGCTGGAGGTGCCCATCCGCTTCCTGTTCAAGGAGCGCCGCCGGCAGCGGCGGCGGGGCAAGCCTTCCGCTTGACGCTGCGGTGCGTCCCGCCTAATTTGGGCGCGATTTTTGCTCCACTTTTTCCTTCCCGAGAGGCGGCATGTCGAAGACCGAGGTCATCACCCGCAAGGAGATGAAGGGTCCGGACAAGTTCCAGGTCGCGGCCGGCGAGGCGGCGGGCTGGGCGAAGACCCACGAGAAGCAGATCGCGGGAGGGGTGGTGGCGGCGCTGCTGGTGGCGGCCGTCGTCCTGGGCATCGGCCAGTACCTGCGCGCCCGCGAGCTCAAGGCCGGCGCCCTGCTCTACCGCGCCCTCGACGCCGCCGACGGCGAGATCTCGACCGTGCCGCTCCCGGGCGTGCAGAAGCCGCTCTTCAAGAGCGACGCCGAGCGCCAGCAGGCGGTGCTCTCCGCCTCGGACGACCTGCGCCGGCAGTACCCGTCGAGCGACGCGGCGCGCACCGCCGAGCTCCTCGCCGCTGACGCCCAGCTCCGGCTCGGCAAGCCGGATCAGGCGATCGGGAGCTACCAGGCGTGGCTCGGCGGAGCCGCCCGGACCGATTCCCTGCGCTTCACCGCGCTGGAGGGGCTCGCCAGCGCCCACGAGGCCAAGAACGACCTCGACGCGGCAGCGAAGGACTACGAGCAGCTCGGCCGCGAGGTGTCCTTCTACAAGGACCGCGCGACGCTCGAGCGCGCCCGCGTGCTCGCCAAGGCGGGCAAGGTCGACGAGGCCCGCAAGGCGCTCTCGACCTTCGCGGAGGACTTCAAGGACTCTCCGCTCAAGACGGAGGCCCAGGAGCGGCTCATCCGGCTGGGCGGCAAGTAGATGAGCCCCGCCGCCCTCGCCCTCGCGCTGGCGCTCTCGCAGGCGTCCGGCGCGAGCGCCCGGCTGCCGCCCGCCCCGGTCCAGCTCTGGAAGGTGGCCTGGACCCGTCCCCTCGTCCCGCACTCGCTCCTCGAGTACAAGCCGCGCGAGCCGGGTGGGGCGGCCATCGACCCGCAGCGCGGGAACGTGGTGCTGGGGGCGCGCGACGGGATCCTGCGCGCGCTCTCCGACAAGGGTCGGGTGCTCTGGGAGCTCAAGGCCGGCGGCCCGTTCGAGGCGGCGCCCCGCATCGAGGGCGACACCGTCTACGCGGGCTGCGACGACGGCAAGCTCTACGCGGTGGAGGCCGGGACCGGCAAGCTGCGCTGGAGCTACGACGCGCAGGAAGAGCTGGGCACGACGCCGGCGGTGGCGAACGGCGTGGTCTACGTGGCGAGCCTCCAGGACACCCTCTTCGCCCTCGACGCGGCCACCGGCGCCTTCAAGTGGCACCACCGGCGCGAGGGGAAGGAGGGCTTCTCCATCCGTGGCGCCGGCGCGGCGGCGGTCTCCAACGGCCTGGTCTACGGGGTCTACTCCGACGGCTACGTGGCGGCGCTCGACGCGGCCACCGGCGCCCCGCGGTGGGAGCGGCGCGTGGCGCCGTCCGGAGACTTCCTCGACATCGACTCCACGCCGCAGGTGGAGGGCGGGCGGGTCTACGTGGCGGCCTGGTCGGGCGCGGTCTACGCCCTCGACGCCGCTACCGGCGAGGCGGTCTGGGAGGCCAAGGTCGCGGCGCCGCTCCAGCTGGCGCTCTTGCAGGGGCGGCTGGTGGTCGTCAGCGCCACGCGCGTGCTCGCGCTCTCACCGCGCGACGGCAAGATCTTCTGGAACGCGCCCCTCGAGGGCGAGCCGGCCGGCGAGCCGGTGCTGGCCTCGGGGGCGGTGGCGGTGCCGGTGGGCTCCGCGGTGCGCTGGCTCGACCCGACCACCGGCCGGCTGGTGCGCGCGTTCGACCCCGGCACCGGCGTGACCGCCAGGCTGGCGGTGCGCGCCGGCCGCGCCTACGCCCTCTCCAACGGCGGGGAGCTGGTCGCGCTCGACCTGCGATGAAGTCGATCCGGGTGGTGGCGGCGGTGATCCGGCGCGACGGCAAAGTGCTCGTCACCCGCCGCTTCCCCGGCGGACCGCGCGGCGGGCAGTGGGAGTTCCCGGGCGGCAAGGTGGAGCCCGGCGAGCCCGAGCCGGCGGCGCTGCGGCGAGAGATCGCCGAGGAGCTCGGCTGCGAGGTGGCGGTGGGCGCGCTGATCGGCCGCCAGGCGCACCGCTACCCCGACCTCGAGGTGGAGCTGGCCTTCTACGACTGCGCGCTCGCCCGCGGCGCCGAGCCGCGCTGCCTGGGCGCCGACGCCATGGAGTGGGCCGGGCCCGAGGCGCTGGGCGGCTACGACTTCTGCGCCGCCGACCTGCCGCTGCTGCCCGCCATCGCCGCGCTCGTCGGCGGGCGCTGACAGGGCTGTCCAGAGCGGCCGTCCCGTCGCCGCGACGAACGGTCCTCGTCGCAGCGCCGCGTTGCCTCGGCGCTGCCGCGCTGCTCAACGACGCCGGTGCGCCTTCTTGCGCTTGTGGGTCGGTGGGGGGGCGGCCGGCCTGGTGCCGGAGGTGCGGAGCGTCACCGCGGCCGCGGCGTAGACGCGCCCCTGGGCGTCGCGGAGCTCCTTGGCGCCGGCGGTCTCCACCTTGAGCGTGTAGCGCGAGCCGGGAACGAGCGGCTCGCGCGGCGCCAGGAGGAAGCGCGCCGAGGCCTGTCCGAGCTCGGTGGTCCCGCTCGACGGCACCATGTCGCCCTTGTCGTCGAGGAGCACGGCGTGGGCGTCGGTGAGTGGGACGCCGGCCTCGACGTGGAAGGCGCTGCGGGGATCGACGGTGGCGGGCTCGCCGGCGGAGGGCAGCGGTTGCTCGGCGCCGCTCACCGAGGCGAAGGCCTGGATCGGCAGGGGCGCGGAGCCCGGGGCGGGCGGCGCCGCCGGGCTCGGGCTGGGCGACGGGCTCGGGCTGGGCGACGGGCTCGGCGAGGTGGCCGGGGCGGGGGCTGGGCCGGGGATCGCAGCGGGCGCCGTCGCCGTGGCCGCAGGCGCTCCGCCGTCCGGCGCGTTCGCGCGGGGCGCGGGGTTGCAGGCGGCGAGGAGCGCGAGCGCGGCGACGAGGTGCGGTCGGCGAAGCATGCGCGGAACCTAGCAGAGCGGTGGGGCGCCGGAAGAGCTTTCGGCGCTCATGTGTGGTGGTCCTGCCGCCGCCGCAGGGCCAGCGCGCCGAGACACAGTCCGAGCGCGGCCGCCGCTCCCAGCGGCACGGGCCAGGCGATCCGGCGCTCCTGTGGCGGTCGCGGCCGCCACGCGGCGAGGCGGGCCTCCCGCGCGTCGAGGCCATCGAGCCCCGAGAGCACCAGCCGCTGGAGCGCCGCGTCGCGAAGCCGGGCGCGGCCGCCGGGCGACGCTCCCGCCGCCGCCACCGCCGCCTGGAACAGCCGGACGTGCCGTCGCAGCGCGCTGCCGGCCCTGGCGAACCCCCTCGACTCCAGCTCGTAGAAGCGGGCCAGGCGGGCCGGCTCGGGCGTCCTCCGCAGCCAGGCGTCGGGGTCGCCCTCGAACGTCACCCGCGAGCGCGAGAGGCGCGGAGAGGCCACCGCTCGCGCGGCCTCGTAGACGGCGCCGCCCTCGAAGCTGGAGGCCTCCACCAGCTCGCGGCCGATCGCGAGCGCGAAGGGATCCCCGGGCGCGAGTCGCCGCGCGTCGAGGGCCGCCTCGAGCGCGGCGTCGCCCCTCGCGAGCGCGTCGAGCCCGGCCTTCACCTCGGGCGAGTCCGGCCGCCCCGCCGCCGCCTCGGCCATCCGCCTTGCCCAGAGCGCCTCCAGGAAGAGGTGGTGGTTCTTGATGATGCCGAGCCCGATCTCCAGGAAGTCGGGGCGAGCCCGCAGCAGTCCGCCCAGCGAGAGCGCCTCCTCCTTCCAGGACTGCAGCTTCGCGTCCAGGAAGAACGGATAGATGGCCTGGAGCGTGTGGATCTGGTTGGCGACGTCGCCGAGGTAATGCTGGGCCTGCCCGAGGTAAGCCCAGGAGAGGGCTTCCGCCCCGGGGGTGCGGAGCCCGGCGGCGGCGAGGGCCAGGTCGGTGTGGACCTGCGCGAGCTCGGGCGCGAAGGCGCGCGCGGTGGGGGGCCAGGCGAAGCGGCGCGGATCCCGCTTCAGCACCGCGGGATCGTCCGAGAAGGCGAGGGCCGGCAGGCCGTAGTGTGCCCAGGCCTGGCTGGAGAGGCCGGTGAGCGCCCCCATGTCGAGCTGGGCCGGATCGGCGGGGAGCGGGCGGCCCCAGGCGTCGCGCCGCACGCGGCGGGCGGCGTCGTGGGCGAAGCGCTCCTGGTTGCGCCGGTCGTCGTCCGGCGAGCGGGCCGCCAGGGCGGCGATCTCCAGGGCCGCGCCGCCGCCGCCGGAAGGCGGGAGGTCGATCCCGGACACGCGCGCCTCCGGGGTGAGGCCGAGCAGCTCCTTCCAGGCCCAGTCGTCGAAGGCGGCGGCGGTCGGGTAGCGGGCCAGAAAGCGGGACCGCACCGCCGGGTCGGGGTGCGCGGCGCCGGCCTCCCAGGTCGCGGCCCGCAGGGCATCGAGATCGGCGCGGGCCGGCGGCGCGAGCCCGCGCGGCAGGCCGGAGGGGAGGGCCCGCTCGCCGATGAGCTGGTGCACCCACTCGTCGTACGCGCGCGCCGGGAGGCCGGCGAGGAGGAGCAGGGCCGCCGCCGCGAGCCCGGCGGCGCGAGCGGCCCAACTCACGGCGAGCCGGTCCGGGCGGCGCGGACGCGGGCCGCCAGCGCCGCCAGCAGTGAGCGCGCCAGCGCCGGCCGCCCGGCGAGGATCCCGTCGAGGTCGTCGCGCTCCAGCCGGAGCAGCTTCGAGGGGGCCGCCGCCTCCACGGTGGCGCTCCACGGCGCGGGCGCGAACACCTCCAGCGCCCCGAAGGCACGGCCGGGCGGCACCTCCACGCTGGCTCCTCCCGACCGCACCCGGAGCTTCCCCTCCGTGAGCAGGTGCAGCGCGCCGCCCGGCTCGCCGGCGCGGGCCAGCACCTCGCCCGGCGCGGCCTCGACCTCCTCCACCGCCGCCGCCACCGCCACCAGGTCCTCGCCGGGCGCGCCGGCGAACAGGTCGAGCTTCTGCAGCCACAGCACCTTCTCCACGGTCGTCATCCGGTCACCTCCCGCGGCGCCAGCGCGCCGCCATCCCAGCTCGCGAGCGCCGCGCGCGCCGCCTCGCGGGCCGTCGCCTCGCCGCCGTTCGCGAGCGCCGCCAGGTCGGCGGCGCAGCCCTCGAGGCGCAGCGCCCCCGCGAGGTGGGCGGCGACTGCGGCGACCCAGCCGCTCTCGTCGCGGAGCAGCTCGCCCACCCACTCCGCCGGACGGCGCCGGGGCAGGTCGTAGAGCGCCTCGGCGGCGCGGAGCTTGGCCTCGGCCGGCCAGTCCTCGACGAGCGGCACGAGCCGCCGCTGCAGCCGCGGGTCGAGCACGGTGTCGAGCAACTCCACCGCGTGCGGGCGCTGCCGGCCGCCCGCCGGGCGCGCCAGCCGCGCGGCGGCCAGCGCCGCCTCGGGCTGGAGCGCCGCGGCGAGCTCCAGGGCCGCGGCGCCGGAGGCCTCGCCCTTCTCGCGCAGCGCCTCGCGCAGGAGGCGCAGCGCGTCGCCGGCTTCGAGGGCCGGCGGCTCACGCCAGCGGTCGGGCGCGAGGCCAGCGGCGGCCGCGAGAGCGCGCCAGGCGCGCCCGAGCTCGCGCTCGCAGGCACGGCCGAGCGCCACGCGATCGGCCGGAAGGTCGGGCCGTGCCGAGAGCAGCGCCGCCGCGGCCCGCTGCGCGCGCAGCCGGAGCGTCCGGTCGGGGTCCTCGGCGGCGGCCGCCACGCGCTCCAGCGCGGCCGCGGTCCCGAGCCCGGCCAGCACCGGCGGGATGGCCCGGCGGACCGCGAGGTCTTCCCGGGGATTGGCGAGCGCCTTTCCGAGCACCCGCTCGGCCGCGGCGCCGTGGGCCGAGAGGGCGACGGCGGCCCGGCCGGCGAGGTCAGGCTCTCCGAGCAGGTAGACGAGCGCTGGCGCCAGCTCGGGCGCCCGGAGCCGGCCGGCGGCGGTGACGGCGGCGCGGCGGACGCGGGCGTCGGGGTCGGCCATGAGCGCGTGGAGCGGCTTGTAGAAGCCGCGCACGCCGCCCCCGCCGAGCACCCGGGCGGCCGCGGCGCGGTCCTCCGGCTGCGGGCTGCCGCAGAGGGCGCGCAGGGGCGCGGCGGCCGACACCACGCCGTCGAGGCCGCCGTGCCGGAGCAGCCCCTCCACCGCGGCGGCCCGCACCGCCGGGTGCGGGTCGGAGAGGAGCGGCGTCAGCGGCGCCAGGGCCTCGTCCGCGAGCACCGCGCAGGCGCTCCTCGCGGCGGCGGCGCGGACCCGCGGCTCCGGGTCGACGCAGCGCGCGAGCAGCGCGCCCGCGTGCCGGAAGCGAGGGCGGATGCCCAGGTGATCGCAGGCGCGGCGGCGCAGGTCGGCGTCGGGGTGAGAGAGGAGCGGCAGCGCCTCGTCGGCGAGGTCGAGGTCGGCGAGCCCGGCGAGCTCGAGGGCCCTGGCCGCGGGCCCTGGCTCCTCGCTGCGCAGCGCGGCGCGGAGGGCGTCGGCCGCGCCCGGCTCGTCGAGCGGGACGCCGCCGCTCGCGCTTCCGCCGCGCAGGAGGGCGGCGCGGAGCTCGGCGGCGTAGCGCGGGCGCAGGGCCGCCAGGGCCGAGGCCCAGGCGCCCGACAGCAGCAGGGTGGCTGCGGCGATCGCCTTCGGCGACGCACCGGCGGCCGAGAGCCCGGCCAGGAGCAGGCCGGCGAGGGCGATGCCGGCCGGCTTGAGCACGCCGTCGGCGAGCGCCTTGGCCCGGGCGCGCGCCCGCGGCGGCAGTGGCAGGTAGAGGATCTGCGAGCCGGCGTCGTGGACGGTGTAGCGGATGGCGTCCTCGCCGGCCTTGGCCGCCGCCGCGGCCCAGAGCACCGGGGCGACCAGCAGGAGCGCCGCCCCGGCGCCGAACGCCGCGGGCAGGACGAAGAGGGCGCCGAAGAGGCCGAGCCGCTCGAGCGCGCGCCCCGTCGCGAAGAGCTGGAGGGCCAGGGCGGCGGCACCGAGCGCGCCCGAGAAGGCGCCGAAGAACGCGGCCAGCGCGACCGGGTCGCGCCGGAAGTGGGCGGCGGCGATCGACTTGAGCTGGTAGTCGAGGAAGATGGCGCAGACGGCGGTGAGCAGCACCAGGGCGCCGATGGCCCGCAGGTGCGGCGAGCGCCACGGCGCGGGGGCGGCGGGGAGCCTGAACGGGCCGCCGGCCGCCGGCCGGGGGAGCCTGGTGATCAGGGCGGCCGAGCCGGCGAGGAGCGCGGCGCAGAGCCAGAGGAGGTTCGCCACGCCGGCGCGCGGCGCGAGCACGCGGACCGCCAGCCCCACGAGCACGTTGGCGAGCGTCCCGCCGGCGCCGATCACCCCGAACAGCCGCCGCGCCGCGCGGGCGTCGTGGACCTCGCTCGCGACGGTCCAGAACTGGACCACGGTGAGGGCGCCCATCACCTCGACGCCGAGGTAGAGGGCGGCCGCCTGCCCGCCTCCGCCCTCGAAGGCCAGACGCGCCGCGACCGCGAGCACCGCGAAGGCCGCGGAGGTGGCGGCGAGGAGCGCCGCCGGACGGCGCCGGCCGGCCAGGCGGGCGTGGCCCGCGCCCGCCAGCGCCACCGCCGCCGCGGCGGCCACGTAGGCGAAGGGGAGGCGGGCGGGGGAGAGGCGCGCCAGGAAGATCGCGTCGCGCACCGCCCGCCCGACCACGAAGGCGCCGACGGTGGTGAAGGAGAGCAGGAACAGGAGCAGGGTGGCGCGCAGCTCCCCGGGGTGGACCCGGAAGGCCGCCTCGAGCCACCGATCCCGCGCCCGGAGCTCGTCCCTCATCCGGTCTCCGCCGGATCGCGCGCGACCAGGCTGGGCGCCCCGAGCCGCTCCTCGAGGAACCGGTCCAGCCGCGCGGCCAGGAGCTCGGGGCGCTCCAGCGGGCCCACGTGGCTGCCGCCCGGGAGCACCAGGAGCTCGCTGCCGGGGATGCAGGCGTGCATCCGCACCGAGAGCCACATGGGCGTGAAGGTGTCCCGCTCCCCGGCCACCACCAGCGTGGGGACGTCCACCCGCTCCAGGTGATCGGAGGCGTCGTGCACGGCGGCGGTGGCGAGGAGCTTCACGAAGAGCACCGGGTCGATCCGCGAGAGGTCGTCGAGGTAGGGGAGCAGGTCCTGCCGCCGCACAAGCCGGCGGTTCACCTCCAGGTAGCGTCCGTACTGGTAGAGGAGCTCGGTGGGCACCAGCTTCTCGAAGGCGAAGCGAGCCGCGCCGGGGAAGCGGTCCACCAGCCGGCGGGCGAAGGGAAAGGCGCGGGCGAGCAGGTCGTCGTCGTGGAAGGTGTCGAGCGGGCGGGCGTAGCTGCCGCAGATGAGGGCCAGGCCCGCGACGCGCCCGGGGTCGCGCCGGTGCGCCTCCAGCGACACCTGCACGCCCATGGAGTGCCCGGCCAGCACCGCCCGGTCCACCCCGGCGTCGTCGAGGACGCGAAAGAGGTCGTCCACGCAGTCGAGGAGCGACATCCGGTCGGGATCGCGCGGGCGCTCGCTGCGGCCGTGGCCGCGGTAGTTCCAGTGGATCACCCGGCGATGCGACGCCAGCGCCGGGAAGAGCCGGGCCCAGATGAAGCCGGCGCAGCCGATGCCGTCGGTGAGCACCACCGGCGGCTCCCTCGTGCCCGCGGCGCGCCAGAAGAGGCGGGTGCCGTCCCGGGCGGTGGCGAAGCGCGCGCTGTCGGGCGAGGAGGGGATCATGGGGGAGCGGTTCGCGCTGACGCGGACGGTGCGCGATCTTAGGACAGTGGCGTACACTGCGCCAACGGGCGGCGGGGGAATTCGGAGGCGGCCACGGGCTGGCAGGATCCACACCATCATCACCACCACGGCGAGCACGGGCACGGGGACCACGCCCACGGTCACGTCGACCACGCCCTGGCGCACCACGCGGCGGCGCACGGCGGCTCGGAGCGGAGCAGCGCGAGGAACATGGCGGTGTCGCTGGGGGTCGCGACCGTCATCATGCTGGCCGAGGCGCTCGGCGGGTGGCTCTCGGGCTCGCTGGCGCTCCTCTCCGACGCCGGGCACATGCTCACCGACGTCGCCGCGCTCGGGCTGGCGCTGCTCGCCATCGTCTTCGGGGCGCGGCCGGCCGATCCCCGGCGCACCTACGGCTTCCGGCGGCTGGAGGTGCTCGCGGCCCAGATCAACGTGGCGACGCTCTTCGCCATCACCGGGTGGATCGCCTGGGAGGCGGTGCAGCGGCTGCGCACGCCGCACCCGGCCATCGCCCTCGGGACCATGGCCGGGGTGGCGGCGGTGGGCGTGCTCGGCAACGGGGTGATCCTGTTCTGGCTGCAGCACGACCACGGCATCAACGCCCGCTCGGCGTTCCTGCACGTGCTCGGGGACGCGGTGGCCTCGGTGGCGGTGCTCGGCGGGGCGGGGCTGATGTGGCTCCGCCCCGACCTCGGCTGGGTGGACCCGGTGCTCTCGCTCGGAATCGCGCTCCTCATCCTCTGGGGGGCCGGGCGTCTGGTGCTCGAGATCACGCACATCCTGATGGAGGCGGTGCCGGCGCACCTCGATCCGGGCGAGGTGGAGCGGGCCATGGGGGAGGCCGACGGGGTCATCGCCGTGCACGACCTCCACATCTGGACCATCTCGAGCGGGCTCTACGCGCTGAGCGCCCACGTGGTGGTGCACGCCGAATCGATGGGGCGCAACGACGCCATCCTCCAGGACGTGAAGTCCAGGCTCCGGCGCGGCTACGCCATCGACCACACCACCATCCAGATCGAGAGCGCCGAGTATGCCCACATCGACGACGTCCACGAGCACTGAGGGATCATGAGGATCGTGGCCGGCACGGCGCGCGGGCGTGCGCTCGCCGCCCCCCGGGGCGCGGGCACCCGCCCCACCAGCGACAAGGTGCGAGGGGCGGTCTTCAACGTCCTCGGCCAGTTCTTCGACGGCGGCGAGGTCCTCGACCTCTACTCCGGGACCGGCGCGCTCGCGCTCGAGGCCCTCTCGCGCGGCTGCGCGGCGGCGGTCTGCGTCGACGCCGACCGCGGCGCGGCGGAGGTCATCGCGCGGAACGCCGTGGCCTGCGGCTTCGACGGCAGGGTGGAGGTGCGGCGCGAGCGGGTCGAGCGGGCGCTGACCGGCCTGCCGTCCGGACGCTTCCTGCTCTGCTTCGTCGACCCGCCCTACGCCGAGGGACCGGAGGCGGCGCTGGGGGCGGTGGCGCGGGTGCTCGCGCCGGGCGGCGCGGTGGTGGCGGAGCACGACGCCCGGCGCCTCCCGCCCGACCGGCCCGAGGGGCTGGTCCTGGAGGACCGGCGGAGCTATGGCGACACGGGAATCTCGATCTACCGGCGCGCCTGATCCATACTCCCGGTCCCATGCCGTCGCGCATCGCCATCTATCCTGGCTCGTTCGACCCGCTCACCAACGGTCACCTCTCGCTCATCCACCGCGGGCTGCGCATCTTCGACGGCCTGGTGGTAGCGGTCGCCAACAACCGCTCCAAGGAGCCGCTCTTCAGCTTCGACGAGCGGATGTCGCTCATCCGCGAGGCGCTCGGGGACGAGAAGCGGGTCGAGGTGGACAGCTTCGACGGGCTGCTCACCGACTACGCCAAGCGGCGCGGCATCCACACCGTCCTGCGCGGGCTGCGGGCGGTCTCCGACTTCGAGTACGAGTTCCAGCTCGCCAACATGAACCGCAAGCTCGATCCCGAGTTCGACAGCGTCTTCGTGATGACCGGGGAGAAGTACTTCTACGTCTCCGCGCGGCTGGTGCGCGAGGTGGCGAGCTACGGCGGGGACGTGTCGAGCATGGTCCCCGCCAACGTCCTGGCCGGCCTCAAGCGGAAGTTCGCCGCCCGGGCGGGCGGGCGCCCCTGAACTGCTTCCCCAGGGACCGCCGGATCGGCTAGTCTGGTGAGCCCATCATAGCGGGCCGGGCGGCTCGGACGCGCCCGGCCGAGGAGAACCCACGGCCATGAAGCTTGCCCAGCGTCTCGACGGAGTGAAGCCCTCTCCCACGCTCGCCATCACCGCCAAGGCGAACGAGCTCAAGTCGAAGGGCGTGGACGTGGTGGGCTTCGGGGCCGGCGAGCCCGACTTCGACACCCCGCAGGCCATCAAGGACGCGGCGGTCAAGGCCATCGGGGCCGGCTTCACCAAGTACACCCCCACCGCCGGCATCCCCAAGCTGCGCGAGGCGATCGCCGCCCGCGTCCAGGCCGAGCACGGCGTGGCCTATAAGCCGTCCGAGGTGCTGGTCTCCTGCGGCGGCAAGCACGCCCTCTACAACCTCTTCCAGGCGCTCCTCAACCCCGGCGACGAGGTGGTGATCTTCACCCCGTATTGGGTCTCCTACGCCGACATGGTGCGCCTCGCCGAGGGCACCCCGGTGCTGGTCGAGACCGGCCCGGAGAGCGACTTCGAGCCGACCCCGGCGCAGATCCAGGGCGCGATCACCGCGAAGACCAAGGCCGTCATCGTCAACAGCCCGTCCAACCCGACCGGCGCCATGTTCTCGCGCAAGACGCTCGAGACGGTCATCGCCGCGGTGAAGGGCAAGGACATCCTCGTCGTCTCCGACGACATCTACGACAAGCTCGTCTACAAGGGGAAGTTCGAGAACGTCCTCGACCTTGACCCCTCGCTCCGCGAGCAGGTGGCGCTGGTGAACGGGGTCTCGAAGACCTACGCCATGACCGGCTGGCGCATCGGCTGGACGGTCGGCCCGCAGGCGCTCATCAGCGCCATGCAGAAGCTGCAGGACAACTCCACCTCCAACGCCTCCTCCATCGCCCAGCACGCCGCGCTCGCCGCGGTGACCCTGCCGCTCGAGGCCGAGGTGGAGAAGATGCGCCAGACCTTCGACCTCCGGCGCAAGCACATCGTGCAGCGGCTCAACGCCATCCCTGGCGTGAAGTGCAACGAGCCCTCCGGCGCGTTCTACGTCTTCCCCGACGTCCGGGCGCTCCTGTCGCGCAAGGCGCCGGGACAGGCGGAGCCGCTCGGCAACGACGAGCGCTTCGTGGCCCAGCTCCTCGACGCGCACAAGGTCGCGGCCGTGCCCGGCTCCGCCTTCGGCGCCCCGGGCTTCATGCGCCTCTCCTTCGCCACCTCGATGGAGCAGATCGACAAGGGGCTCGACCGGCTGGCCGAGCTGGTGAAGACGCTCGGCTAGAGAGGCCTCCCACCCGAAACTCCCGGGGCCGTCCGCGCTGCGGAACGGCCCCGTTTCATGCTAGGTTCCGCCGCCATGCCTCGCCGCACAGACATCAAGAAGATCATGATCGTGGGCTCCGGTCCGATCGTCATCGGACAGGCCTGCGAGTTCGACTACTCGGGCACCCAGGCCTGCAAGGCGCTCCAGGAAGAGGGGTACGAGGTCGTCCTCCTCAACTCCAACCCGGCCACGGTGATGACCGACCCCGGGTTCGCCGATCGGACCTACGTCGAGCCCATCACGCCCGAGTTCGCCGAGCAGATCCTGGCGCGCGAGAAGCCGGACGCGCTGCTGCCCACCCTGGGCGGCCAGACGGCCCTCAACCTGGCGGTGGCGCTCGCCAAGAACGGCGCGCTCGAGCGGCACGGCGTGCAGCTCATCGGCGCCTCGCTCGAGGCCATCGAGAAGGCCGAGGATCGGCAGCTCTTCAAGGCCGCCATGGCCCGCGTCGACGTGGAGATGCCCAAGAGCGGCTACGCGGAGAATTTCGAGCAGGCGAAGGAGATCTCGGAGCAGATCGGCTTCCCCATCATCATCCGCCCGAGCTTCACCATGGGCGGCGAGGGCGGCGGGGTCGCCTACAACCGGGAGGAGTTCGACGAGCTGGCCCGGCGGGCGCTCATGCTCTCGCCGACGCACACCATCCTGGTGGAGGAGTCGATCATCGGGTGGAAGGAGTACGAGCTCGAGGTGATGCGCGACAAGGCGGACAACGTCGTCATCATCTGCAGCATCGAGAACCTCGACCCGATGGGCGTCCACACCGGCGACTCGATCACCGTCGCCCCCATCCAGACCCTCACCGACAAGGAGTACCAGCGGCTGCGCGACATGTCGGTGCGCATCATCCGCGAGATCGGCGTCGACACCGGCGGGTCGAACATCCAGTTCGGCGTCCACCCGGAGAACGGGCGGGTGGTGGTCATCGAGATGAACCCGCGCGTCTCGCGCAGCTCCGCGCTCGCCTCCAAGGCCACCGGGTTCCCCATCGCCAAGATCGCCGCCAAGCTGGCGGTGGGCTACACGCTCGACGAGATCCGCAACGACATCACCCGCGAGACCCCGGCCTCCTTCGAGCCGACCATCGACTACGTGGTCACGAAGGTGCCGCGCTTCGCCTTCGAGAAGTTCAAGGGCGCCGACGACACCCTCACCACCGCCATGAAGTCGGTGGGCGAGGTGATGTCCATCGGCCGCACCTTCCAGGAGAGCCTGCAGAAGTCGCTGCGCGGGCTCGAGATCGAGCGCTGCGGGCTCGAGTCGCCGCTCGGCAAGCGCCCCGGCGATGCCTGGACCTCGGCCGAGCTCGATCGGATCCGCGAGGAGATGCGCGTGCCGCGCGCGGCCCGCATCTTCTGGGTCGGCGAGGGGCTCCGCGCCGGGATCCCGGTCGACGAGATCCATGACATCACCCGGATCGACCGCTGGTTCCTGCGCGAGATGGCGGGCATCGTGGCCCACGAGGAGGCGCTCGCCCACGGCCTGCCGGCCGGGCGCGAGGCCTGGCGCGAGACCAAGCGCATGGGCTTCTCCGACAAGCGGGTCGCCCAGCTCGCCGGGCGCACCGAGCGCGAGGCCCGCGAGGCCCGCCACGCCGCCGGGGTGCGGCCGGTGTTCAAGCGGGTCGACACCTGCGCCGCCGAGTTCGAGGCCTACACCCCGTACCTCTACTCGACCTATGAGGAGGAGTGCGAGGCCGCCCCCACCGACCGCAAGAAGGTGATGATCCTGGGCGGCGGGCCGAACCGCATCGGGCAGGGCATCGAGTTCGACTACTGCTGCGTCCACGCCAGCTTCGCGCTGCGCGCCGCCGGGTTCGAGACCATCATGGTCAACTGCAACCCGGAGACGGTCTCCACCGATTACGACACCAGCGACCGGCTCTACTTCGAGCCGCTCACCCTCGAGGACGTGCTCGAGATCGTGCACGTGGAGAAGCCGTACGGCCTCATCGTCCAGTACGGCGGGCAGACGCCGCTCAAGCTGGCGGTGCCGCTCCACGAGCTCGGGGTGCCCATCCTCGGCACCAGCCCCGACGCCATCGACCGGGCCGAGGACCGCGAGCGCTTCTCCGCGCTCATCGAGAAGCTCAAGCTGCGCCAGCCCGAGAACGGGGTGGCCCGGAGCGCCGACGAGGCCTTCGCGGTGGCCCGTCGAATCGGCTACCCGGCCATGGTCCGACCGTCCTACGTGCTCGGGGGCCGGGCCATGGAGGTGGTCTACGACGACGCCGACCTCGAGAACTACCTCACCGAGGCGGTGCAGGCCTCCAACGAGCGCCCGGTGCTCATCGACCGCTTCCTCAAGGACGCGGCCGAGGTGGACGTGGACGTGGTCTCCGACGGCCAGGACGTGGTCGTCGGCGGGGTGATGGAGCACATCGAGGAGGCCGGCATCCACTCCGGCGACTCGGCCTGCGCGCTCCCGCCCTACAGCCTCGCCCCGCACCTGGTGGCCGAGATCGAGCGGCAGTCGATCGCGCTCGCCCGCGAGCTGGGCGTGCAGGGGCTCATGAACGTGCAGTTCGCCATCCAGGGCGACACCGTCTACATCCTGGAGGTGAACCCGCGCGCCAGCCGAACGGTGCCCTTCGTGGGCAAGGCCACCGGGGTGCAGCTCGCCAAGGTGGCGGCGCTCTGCATGGTCGGGAAGACGCTCCGGGAGCAGGGGCTCACCAGGAGCCCGCGCCCGGCGCACACCTCGGTGAAGGAGGCGGTGTTCCCCTTCGCCCGCTTCCGCGGGGTGGACACCGTCCTCGGCCCGGAGATGCGCTCCACCGGCGAGGTCATGGGCGTGGCCAGGGACTTCTACAGCGCCTTCTGGAAGGCCCAGGCGGCCGCCGGCAACGTCCTGCCGCTGCCGGGGCCGGCTGGAAAGGCGCGCGCCTTCGTGTCGGTGAAGACCGCGGACAAGCCGGGCGTGGTCGAGGTGGCGAAGCGGCTGGTGGCCCTCGGGTTCGAGGTGCTGTCGACGCGCGGCACGGCCGCCTTCCTGGCCGAGCGGGGCATCCCCGCCACCGTGGTCCTCAAGGTGAAGGAGGGCCGCCCGAGCATCGTCGACCACATCAAGGACGGCGAGGTCGCCTTCGTCATCAACACCACCGCGGGCAAGAGCGAGATCGCCGACAGCTACTCCATCCGGCGCGAGACCTTGATGAAGGGGCTGCCGTACTTCACCACGCTCACCGGCGCCCGCGCGGCGGTGGGGGCGATGGAGGCGGCCAAGGCCGGGCGGCCCGGCGTCTGCTCGCTGCAGGAGTACCACGGGCTCTCGCCGCGCAGCCGGAGTTGACAGGGCAGGGGCCCTCCTGCAGTATTTGCGCAGTGCGGCCGCTCCGGCTCCGGGGCGGCCGCTAGATTTTTTGGCAGCGGCAACGTGGAAGGATGGACGGCAGATGGCTGACGCGCGCGTTCCCATGACCAAGGCCGGCCTCGCCCGCCTCAAGGCGGAGCTGAAGCGGCTCAAGTACGTCGAGCGACCCAAGATCGTGAAGGAGATCGCCGAGGCCCGCGCCCACGGCGACCTCTCCGAGAACGCCGAGTATCACGCCGCCAAGGACAAGCAGTCGCACGTGGAGGGGCGCGTCCTGCAGGTGGAGGACTGGATCGCCCGCGCCGAGGTGATCGACGTCTCGAAGCTCTCGGGAGAGCGGGTGGTCTTCGGCGCCACGGTGACGCTCGACGATTCGCAGTCCGGCGACGAGGTGGTCTACCAGATCGTGGGCGAGCTCGAGGCCGACCTGAAGCAGGGGAAGATCAGCGTCACCAGCCCCATCGCCCGCGGCCTCATCGGCCGGAGCGAGGGAGACGAGGTCACCATCCAGGCCCCGGGAGGCTCCCGCGCCTACGAGATCGTCTCGGTCGAGTTCGTGGAGGAGGAGCTCGAGGCGGAGCCGGAGTAGCCGCCCAGGGGGCACGCCATGGCCGGAGAGGGGCGCGGCGGAAGCGACTGTCACCCACGCGCGCTAGACTCCCGAGGCGTGGACGGCTCCGGGGAAGGACTGCTGGACGAGGCGGCGCGGGGCTCGCCGGGGCGCCAGCTGGAGGCCCTGGTGGCGCCGCTGCGCTTCGCGGTCCGCGACGGCTTCGCCGGGCTGCCGCGGCTCCACGGCTTCGGTGAGCTGGTGCGGGGCGCCGTCGCCCGCGCCCGGCAGGCGGGCGCCCCGGACTCCACCGAGCTGCTGGGGCTCGCCGCGGAGGGCGACGCCTTCGAGCCCCGCGACCTCCCCGGCCGGCGCAAGGCGGTGGGGCGCATCGCGGCGCACCTCGCGGCCCTCATCCCGGTGCCCCCCGAGCTGCAGCAGGTGGCGCGCAAGGCACGCATCGAGATGACCGCGGCGAAGGCTGGCGCCGGAGCTCTGGCGCGTTCGGGGAAGGCCCAGGTGGCCGGGGCCGCCCCTCCCCAGCCCTCCCCGCGCGGCGGGGAGGGGGCAAGCTCCACTTCCATCCTCCACGAAACAGCGGAGAAGCAGGGAGCGGTGACTCCTGCCCACTCCCTCTCCCGGGAAGCGGGGGAGGGCCGGCGAGGGGGTGACGAGCGGAGAGCGCGCGGCGCGAGCGCCGCCCCCATCCTCCCCGACCCGCCGACCCCCTCCGAGCGCGCCGAGCGTCGCCACCTCCTGCGCACGCCGCTCGCGCGCCTGCCCAAGCTGCACCCGGCCCCGCGCGCCCTCCTGGAGGAGCGCGGCTACCTCACCATCGAGCAGGCGCTCGAGTTCCTGCCCAAGGGCTGGCACGACCGGACCTGCATCGGCCGGATCGCCGAGCTGCGCCCCGGCGCCGAGGGGACCGCCGCCGGGCAGGTGGTCTACGCGCGCACCCAGCGCATGCGCTCCGGCAAGCCCATGCTCAAGGTCGGCGTCTCCGACGGCGCGGGGAAGCTCGAGCTGGTCTTCTTCAACCCTCCCCCGTGGAGGGCGAAGCAGTTCGCGCCGGGCGAGTCGCTCCTCGCCACCGGCAAGGTCACCGAGGGCTTCGGCGGCGCGCGCCAGATGACGCAGCCGGAGGTGGAGAAGCTCACCCAGGGGGACTCGGCCAACGTCGGCCGGATCGTGCCGGTGTACCCCGGGCCGGCCGACTACCAGCACCCGGCGCTGCGCAAGCTCATGAAGCGGCTCTGCGACGAGCTCGCCGGGCAGGCGGTGGACGACCTC
This sequence comes from Anaeromyxobacteraceae bacterium, assembly GCA_035656915.1. Taxonomy (GTDB): domain Bacteria; phylum Myxococcota; class Myxococcia; order Myxococcales; family Anaeromyxobacteraceae; genus Anaeromyxobacter_B. Next base: position 153,253 of record DASRRJ010000012.1, on the reverse strand, counting down.
CCGGCCAGTGTCCGGGCCCGGCGCCGGCTCGCAGGCCGGGCCGAGGCGCTCCGCGCCATCCACTTCCCCGAGCCGGGCGCCGACCTCGACGCCGCAGCCGCGCGCGCCACCGCCCCCTTCCGCCGCCTGATCTTCGAGGAGCTCTTCTTCCTGCAGCTCGCGCTGGCGCGGAAGCGGCAGGGCGTGCGGGCCGCGCCGGGAATCGCCTTCGCCGCCGGCCCGGCCGAGGTGGCGCGCGCGGTGGCGCGGCTGCCGTTCGCGCTCACCCGCTCGCAGGCCAAGGTGCTCGACGAGATCGCAGGCGACATGGCCTGCCCGGAGCCCATGAACCGGCTCCTGCAGGGCGACGTCGGCTCCGGCAAGACCGCCGTCGCCTTCGCGGCGGCCATGCTGGCGGTCGAGTCGGGCTACCAGGTGGCGCTGATGGCCCCCACGGAGATCCTGGCCGCGCAGCACGCCCGCACCCTCTCGCGCTGGCTGGAGGGCTCCGGCGTGGAGCTGGCGCTGGTCACCGCCGCCGGGCGCGGGAAGGGGCAGAAGGCCATCCGGCAGGCGGTGGGGGAGGGGAAGGCCCGCATCGCGATCGGGACGCACGCGCTCCTCGAGGCGGACGTCGCCTTCGAGAACCTGGGGCTGGTGGTGGTGGACGAGCAGCACCGCTTCGGCGTGCTGCAGCGGGCAGGGCTCATCGGCAAGGGGCGCCGGCCCGACGTGCTGGTCATGACCGCGACCCCCATCCCGCGCACGCTGGCGCTCGCCTTCTACGGCGACCTCGACCAGTCGAAGATCACCGAGCTGCCGCCGGGGCGCACGCCGGTCGAGACGGCGGTCTTCGGCGACTCGCAGCGCAGGAAGGCGCATCAGATCGCGCGGGCCGAGCTGGAGGCCGGCCGCCAGGTCTACGTGGTCTACCCGCTGGTGGAAGAGTCGGAGAAGAGCGACCTGGCCGACGCCACCAGCGGCGCCGCCGAGGTGGCCAAGCTCTTCGCGCCCCATCCGGTGGGGCTCCTGCACGGCAAGCTCAAGACCGAGGAGAAGGAGGCGGTGATGGCCCGCTTCCGCTCGGGCGAGCTGCGCATCCTCGTCGCCACAACCGTCATCGAGGTGGGTGTCGACGTCCCCAACGCCTCGGTGATGATCGTGGAGCACGCCGAGCGGTTCGGCCTCTCGCAGCTCCACCAGCTTCGCGGCCGGGTCGGGCGCGGCGCCGCCCGGAGCCACTGCCTCCTCATCGCCCACTTCAAGAAGGCGGGCGACGAGGCGCGCGAGCGGCTCGAGGCGATGACCTCCACCCAGGACGGCTTCGAGATCGCCCGGGTGGACCTCAAGCTGCGGGGCCCCGGCGAGCTGCTCGGGACCCGCCAGTCGGGGCAGCGCTTCCTCGAGGTGGCCGATCTCTACCGGGACGAGGCGATCCTGGACGAGGCCCGGGAGGAGGCAACCGCGCTGGTGGCCGCCGACCCGGAGCTGGCCGCCCCGGAGCACGCGGCCGCCGCGGAGGCGCTCGCCGAGCGGTGGGCGGAGCGGCTCTCGCTGGCGCAGGTGGGGTAGGCGCGCCCACCGGCCCGGCGGTTATGCTCCGGGCGTGACCTCCGCCGGGATCGAGCGGCTCCGCACCCAGGGCATCCGCGACGAGCGGGTCCTCGCCGCGGTGGCGGCGCTCGACCGCGCGCGCTTCGTGCCCGAGCAGTTCCGCCGCGAGGCCGAGGAGGATCGGCCGCTGCCCATCGGCCACGGCCAGACCATCTCGCAGCCATACGTGGTCGCCTTCATGACCGAGGCCCTGGGGCTCGCCGGCGGGGAGCGGGTGCTCGAGGTGGGCACCGGCTCGGGCTGGCAGACCGCGCTGCTGGCGCGGCTCGCCAGGGAGGTCTGGTCGATCGAGATCATCCCCGAGCTGGCCGCCCGCGCGGCGCAGGTGCTCCTCGGCGACCTCGGGCTCGCCAACGTGCACCTCCGCGTAGGCGACGGCGGCCGCGGCTGGCCGGAGGCCGCGCCCTTCGACCGGATGGTGGTCACGGCCGCGCCGGAGGCGCTACCGGCCGCGCTCGTGGCGCAGCTCGCTCCCCGCGGTCGGATGGTGGTGCCGGTGGGACGCCAGGCGGACGACGCGCAGGTGCTGCAGGTGGTCGAGCGGGACGCCGCCGGCCAGCTCTCCGTGCGGGACTCGATCCCGGTCCGCTTCGTGCCGCTCACGAGCGCGGCCGCCGGGTCGAGCGCCGGGGTCTGCTAGGATGGCGGGCCATGACGGTCTGTCCGGTCTGCGAGCACGCGCAAGAGGCGAACGACGAGTGCGAGATGTGCGGGAAGCGGTTCGTGCCGGGCCCGACGGGCGGCGCGGTGAGCGCCGCGTCCGGCGACTGGCTCGAGCCGACCGCGGTGGGTGAGGTGGGGGCTGGGGAGGTGGCGCTCCTCGACGGGCTCGAGCCGACCCGCCTCGACCCGGTGCCCGTCATCGAGGTCGCCGGGCCCGCCGCCGAGCTGGAGCCGACCGCTGCCGCGCCGGTGCGGGTGGTCGCGACGGCGCTGCCGGATCTCGAGGCGACCGCCGCCGCGCCCATCCCGGGCGATGGGCCCTCCGCCGTGCCGACCGTCCTCCTCTGCCGCTATTGCCGCACCCCCGCCTTTCCGGGCGAGCTCCTCTGTGGCCGCTGCGGCATGCGGCTGCCGGTGTCGCGTCCCGAGGCGCTGGCGGCGAACGACTCCGATCTCACCCCCTGCCCGAGCTGCGGCACGCCGGGCTCGGGGTCGCGCTGCCTCGCCTGCGGCGACCGGCGGCCGAGCGGCGGGTGAGCGGCGGGTGAGCGGCTCCCACTCCGCGCGATCCCCTTGCGATCCTGCCGGACCGGCGGCAAAGTGACCGGCCCTTCCTCCCCACCCGGAGCGCGCATGACCACGCCGATCTTCTCCGCCCGCTTCCGCTGCGCCGAGGGCTGCGACTTCCAGGCGCCGCTCACGGAGGTGGTCTATCGCTGCGCCCGCTGCGGCGGCCTCCTGGAGGTGGAGCACGACCTTGCCGCCCTGCGGCGACGCTCCCCCGAGGAGTGGAAGGCGCTCTTCGAGGCGCGGTTCCGCGGCGGCGCCTGGCCGCTCGGCTCCGGCGTGTGGGGCAAGAAGGAGTGGGTTTACCCGCAGATCGCCGACGAGAACGTGGTCTCGATGTACGAGGGCGGCAGCCCCCTGCTCCGGCTCGATCGCTACGCCGCCGGCATCGGCCTCGACGACGTCTGGCTGAAGGAGTGCGGCGTCACCCACACCGGCTCCTTCAAGGACCTGGGGATGACCGTGCTGGTCTCGGCGGTGAAGGAGATGCGCGCCCGGGGAACGAAGATCCGCGCCGTCGCCTGCGCCTCCACCGGCGACACCAGCGCCGCCCTGGCCGCCTACTGCGCCGCCGCCGGCATCCCGAGCGTGGTGCTCTTGCCGCGGGGCAAGGTCTCGATCGCGCAGCTGGTCCAGCCCATCGCCAACGGCGCGCTGGTGCTCGAGCTCGACACCGACTTCGACGGCTGCATGAAGGTGGTGCAGGAGCTGTCCCGTACCCCCGACATCTACCTCGCCAACTCGATGAACTCGCTGCGCATCGAGGGGCAGAAGACCCTCTCCATCGAGCTCGCGCAGCAGCTCGGCTGGAAATCGCCCGACTGGATCGTCATCCCCGGTGGCAACCTCGGGAACGCCAGCGCGGTGGGGAAGGGCTTCGCGCTCATGAAGGAGCTCGGGCTCGTCGATCGGCGGCCGCGGCTGGTGGTGGCGCAGGCCGAGCACGCCAACCCGCTCTACCGGGCGGTGACCGCCGCCGGACGGGCGCCCGGGCCGGAGGTCGAGGTGGCGCCGGTGCAGGCCAGGAAGACCCTCGCCTCGGCGATCCAGATCGGCGCCCCGGTGTCGGCGCGTCGGGCGCTCCGGGCGCTGGCGGCGCTCGACGGCCTGGTCGAGCAGGCGAGCGAGCAGGAGCTCTCCGACGCGGCGGCGCGCGCCGATCGGGCCGGCGCCTTCGCCTGCCCACACACCGGCGTGGCGCTCGCGGTGCTGGAGAAGCTGGCCGCCCGGGGGACCATCAAGAAGGGCGAGCGCGCCGTCGTGATCAGCACCGCCCATGGCCTCAAGTTCTCCGAGTTCAAGGTCGGCTACCACCAGGGCACGCTCGAGGGGGTGGCCTCGACGCTCGCCAACCGCTCGGTCCGGGTGCCCGCGACGCTGGCCGGCGTGGAGGACGCGATTGCGGCCCGTTTCGGCCGCGGGTAGAGTCGCGCCCCAAATGAGCAACACGATCAGTCCCCAGGCTGCGGGCGTACAGGCCCTCCGCGCCGAGCACGACGCGCTCGCCGCGCGCCTGGCGACCCGCCGCTCCATCGACTTCGTCCGGAGGGGGGCCATCCTCGGCTTCGCCGGACTGATCTCCACCGGGCTCTCCCTCAAGCTCGGCTACGACCGGTGGGGGCCGCTGCACCGGGTCTTCTTCAAGGGGCCGCCGGTCTTCTTCTACCTGGCGGTCGCCGCCGCCTCGGTGCTCCTCGCCCTGGCCGCCGGCGCCTTCTGCCGCGCCCGCGCCATCATGACGCGCGAGGACGCGGACTTCGCGCGCCTGCAGGCGATGCGGCGCGACCTGGGGCTCGATCCGTGAGCCGGCGCCGGGGAGGGCGGTTCCTCGTGCTCGAGGGGCTCGACGGCTCTGGCACCACCACCCAGGCAGAGCGGCTCGCGGCGGCGCTGCGGCGGGAAGGGCGCGAGGTGGTGGTCACCGCCGAGCCCTCCCGCGGCCCGGTGGGTCAGCAGGCGCGGCTGGTGCTCTCGGGGCGGCTGCGCGGCGGCGCCGGGGGCGGCTTCGACCCGGCCGCCCTGGCGCTGCTCTTCGCCGCGGACCGGCTCGACCACCTGCAGGCCGAGATCCTGCCGGCCTTGGCCCGCGGCGCCGACGTGGTCTGCGATCGCTACACCCTCTCCAGCCTCGCCTACCAGTCGCTCACCACCGGGGATCTGGAGTGGGTGGCAGCCGTCAACTCCAGGGCGCGCGCCCCCGACCTGACGCTCTTCCTAGAGGTGTCGCCGCGCACCGCGCTCCGCCGCCGCTTCGCCGCCTCGGCCGAGCGCGAGATCTACGAGGTCGCGGGCTTCCAGCGGAGGGTGGCGCGCGCCTATGGGCGCGCCCTGGCCCGGGTGAAGGCCGCCGGCGAGGCGGTCGCGCTGGTGGACGGCGAGTCCTCGGTGGAGGCGGTCACGGCCGCCCTCTTGGAGTCGATCGGCGCGGCGCGGTAGCCGCCGGCGCGGCGCTGCGCTATCCACGAGGACGTGGACCGGGAGATCCCGAGCGCGGCGCTGCTGGTGGTGGGGACCGAGGTGCTCACCGCCAAGGTGCAGGACGAGAACGGCCCCTACGCCGCGCGTGCCCTGCGTGAGGCCGGGCTCTGGCTGGCCACCATCTGCACGCTGCCCGATCAAGTGGACGCCATCGTCGAGGCGGTCGACCGGGAGCGGCGCCGCCGCACCTGGGTCTTCACCTCGGGCGGGATCGGGCCGACCCACGACGACGTGACGGTGGCGGCGGTGGCCCGCGCGCTCGGCCGGCCGCTGCGGCGGCACGCCGACCTGGAGGCCCTCATCCGCGCGGGGCACGAGAAGTGGTCCGGCAGCCGCGACGTGCCGGAGGAGATCCTGCGGATGGCCGACGTGCCGGAGGGCACGGCCCTCGCGGGCGGGGGCTTCCCGTCGCTGCGGGTCGAGAACGTGGTGATGCTGCCGGGCGTGCCGCAGTTCTTCCGCGCGCAGCTCGATCGCTTCCTTCCGGCGCTGGTCAGCGCGCCCTTCCGCCTCGCCAGCCTGTTCCTAGGCGTGGGCGAGGACCGGATCGCCACAGCGCTCGAGGAGGTGGCGCGGGCGCACCCCGACGTGGACATCGGCAGCTACCCGCGGTTCGACGACACGGACCACCGGGTGAAGGTCACGCTCGAGTCGAAGGACGAGGCGCGCGTGCGGACGGCGCGGGCGGCGCTGCTCGCCCGCCTGCCGCCCGGCGCGGTGCTGCGGAGCGAGGGGCCGTGAGCTACGGCTCGAAGCGGTCGATCTTGCCGGCCTTCTGCAGGATCTCGAGCGCGCCCTTGGCCACCTTCTCGCGGTCCTCCCCCTGGAGCTTCACCACCAGCGGCGCGAGCCCGCGGTTCGGCGGCGGCACCACCGAGACCGCCCAGCTGTCACCCAGGTCCTTGTCGACGTTCACCTGGCACTCCGCCTCACCGATGAATGCACGAGCCATCCGGACTGCGCCTCCGTTCGCGGTTGTCACTCGAGGCGAAGATAACCCACGAGCCGGAGGATGAGGAAGCCCGTCGCCACGATCCTCGCCGCCGCGTGCGCGCTGGCCTGCGGCGCCCCGCGGCCCCGCCCTCCCTCCGGACCGGCGGCGCTCACGGTGAAGGGACGCGTCGAGAACGGCCCGTTCGTCTTCGGCCGGGAGGACCTGGCCCGCCTCCCGCGCCGCGCCTTCCGCGCCCAGGACCCGCGCGCCGGGCGGGCGGTGGCCTTCGAGGGGATCTCGCTCGCGCCGCTGCTCGCCGACGAGATGGCCCTCGGCCGGGGCGTCGACACGGCCGCGATCCGGGGCGCCGACGGCTACCTCGCCGCCGTCCCGCTCTCCGCCATCCGCCAGCTCCGGCCGGTGCTGGCCGACCGCGCCGACGGCCAGCCACTCCGGGCGCTGCGGCTCGTCTGGCCCAACCTCGACTGGCCGGGGCTCGAGACCGATCCGCGGACCCGTTTCTGGTGGGTCGAGGGGGTGGTCGACGTGGACGTGCTGGTCTGGGAGCGGAGCTTCGGTCGCGCCCTGCGGCTGCCGGCCGGCGCGAGCGACGCGGCGCGCCTCGGGGCCGACGGGTTCGTCACCTGGTGCTTCTCCTGCCACCGGCTGCGCGGGGTGGGTGGCGAGCGCGGCGCGGAGCTGACCAAGGCCGCCCGCGCCCTGGGGGCGGGGCGGACGGAGGAGCGCGCGCGCAGGCACGGGGGCGCGGAGGCGGCCCGGCTCGGCTCGCCGCCGCCGCCAGAGGGCGTGCCCGCGCAGATCGCCGCGTTCCTGGCCGCGGTCGAGGCGGCGGGGCCGCTGCCCGCCCAGGACGAGAAGGCGGATGAGAGGCGCGAGGAAGAGCTGCTGCCGCCCCCACGCCCATGGTGAGCCGGCGCTAGATGGCCCAGATGTAGCCGATGCGGACGCCGACCAGCTCGGCGAGCTGCTTCGCCAGCGACCTGCCGTCGCGGCCCCCCACCCAGCGCGGCACGACCACGTGGAACTCACCCTGGGTGAGGTCGGCGGCGCTGGCGAAGAGCTGCCAGCGGCTCGCCACGTCCTCGAGGCTGACCGGCCCGGCGGCGGCGATCACGTCGAAGTAGACGGTCTTGGGCGAGGTGGCGGAGAGGCTCGGCCGGTGGTCGCGCAGCGCCCCGTGTATCAGCTCCGGCGAGTCCCAGCCCGGCAGGTCGGCCCGGATGCCGCCGTAGCCCGTGAGCGGCAGGGTCTCGGCGATGAGCCGGATGGCCCCTTCCCGGATGACGTTCTCGGCCTGGTTCGGCTCCTGCCCCAGCATCGGCCCACCTCACCGGAAAGCTGCTCCTCCGAGGGCGTCCGTGCAGCGTTCCGGGTCGGCGGCGGCTCGAACCGGGGAGGCGTCCCGGCGGCCGCGCGCAGTGGCGGCGATGGGGCGTGCGGGCGCCGGCCCGCCGGCATGACGCACCGGTGACAGCGCCCTCCCATTACCTGGGTGCGCCAGCGAGGAGAACCATGAGCGACCGCGCCCCCCGTCCCGCCACGACCAACCCCGACCGCGTCAGCTGGCTCAAGTCGATCCCCTTCTTCGCCGTCCACGCGGCGGCGCTGGCCACGCCCTTCCTGGCGCCCTTCGCCTGGCGGTGGGTCGCCCTCGCCGCCGCGAGCTACGCGGTGCGGATGTTCGCCCTCACCGCGGGCTATCATCGCTACTTCTCGCACCGGGCCTTCCGCACCGGGCGCGCCTTCCAGTTCCTCCTGGGCTGGTTCGGCGCGAGCTGCACGCAGAAGGGGCCGCTCTGGTGGGCGGCGCACCACCGCGATCACCACCGCTTCTCCGACACCCCCGCGGACATCCACTCGCCCGTGCAGCGCGGCTTCTGGTGGAGCCACGTGGGCTGGGTGCTCTCGACCCGGTACGACGAGACGAAGCTCGACCGGGTCAAGGACCTGGCGCGCTTCCCGGAGCTGCGCTGGCTCGATCGCTTCCACCTCGTCCCCCCGGTGGCCGGGGCGGCGGCGCTGTTCCTGGCCGGCGGCTTGCCCGCCTTCCTCTGGGGCTACTGCGTCTCCACGGTCTTCCTCTGGCACGCGACCTTCTGCATCAACTCGCTGGCGCACGTCTTCGGGAAGCGCCGCTACGCGACGGCCGACGACTCGCGCAACGGCCTGCTGCTGGCGCTGGTGACGATGGGAGAGGGCTGGCACAACAACCACCACCACTACCAGTCGACCGCCAACCAGGGCTGGTTCTGGTGGGAGGTGGACGCCTCCTACTACGCGCTGCGCGGGCTGGCCCTCCTCGGCGTGGTGCGCGACCTGCGCGCGCCGCCAGCCGCCGTGCGCGACCAGGGGCGACTCGACCTCCCTCCGCGGTCGACCGGCGAGGGCTCCCGGGAGCCCGCCGCTTCCGGGGCCGCCGGCGGGCAGCTCTCGGCCTGACGCGCCGGGCTTCGGCTTTCCCGTGGCCCGGCTCCGACCCCTCGGCTAGATTGGCCCGATCCTCCGGAGGGGCTCATGGAACGGCTCAAGCTCGACGTCAACGGCGCATTCGATCCCGCGGCGGGCGGCCTCGCCCGCGCCGACCTGGAGGCGCTCGCGCCGAGGGCGCGGGCCGCCTTCGAGGGCTTCGAGGCGCGGCGCCGCGCGGGCGAGGTGGGCTTCGCCGACCTCCCGGCCGACGCCGCGACGGCCGAGGCCACCCGCGCGCTCGCGGCCGAGCTCGCCGGCCGCTTCGAGAACCTCCTGGTGCTCGGGATCGGCGGCAGCTCCCTGGGGGGCCGCGCGCTGGTGGGCGCGCTCTGCCACCCCTTCCACAACCTGCTCGCGGCGTCGGCGCGCGGGGGGCTGCGGATCTTCTTCCCCGACAACTCCGACCCGGCCACCTTCGACGCGCTCCTCGGCGCGATCGACCTCGAGCGCACCTGCTTCGCGACCATCACCAAGTCGGGCGGCACCGCCGAGACCATGTCGCAGCACATGGTGCTGCGGGAGCGGGTGGTGGCGCGCTTCGGCGAGGAGGGCTACCGGGAGCGGTGCGTGCTGGTGACCGATCCGGCGAAGGGAGTGCTCCGGGAGATCGCCGTCGCCGAGCGGTTGCGGGCGCTGCCGCTTCCGGCCTCGATCGGCGGCCGCTTCAGCGTCCTCTCGCCGGTCGGGCTCCTCCCCGCGGCGGCGGCCGGCGTCGACGTCGGGGCGCTGCTCGCCGGCGCTGCCGAGCTGGAGGCGCGCTGCCGCAGCGGAGCGATCCTCGAGAACCCGGCGCTGCTCTACGCCGCCGTGCTCCACCTCATGGACGTTCGGCGCGGCCGCCGGCTCCACGTGCTCATGCCGTACGCGGACGCCCTGCGCGACCTCGGCGACTGGTTCGTCCAGCTCTGGGCCGAGTCGCTGGGCAAGACCCCCGAGACCGGCCCCACGCCCATCCGCGCCGTGGGAGCCACCGACCAGCACTCGAGCCTGCAGCTCATGATGGAGGGGCCGCACGACAAGCTGGTGACGCTGGTGCGGGTGGCGCGCCCGCGCGCCGACGTGGCCATCCCGCTGCCCGAAGGGTACGCCCGCCACCCGGACCTCGCCTACCTGGGCGGCCACACCATGGGCGAGCTCATCGAGGCCGAGCGCCGCGCCACCGCGGCGGCGCTGCGCAAGAACGGCCGCCCCAGCGTGTCCATCGAGCTCCCCCGGATCGACGCCCGCGCGCTCGGGCAGCTCGTCATGCTGCTCGAGCTGGCCACCGCCTACGCCGGCGGCCTGTACGGCGTGAACGCGTTCGATCAGCCCGGGGTCGAGGCGGGCAAGAAGTACGCGCAGGGGCTGCTGGGGAGGCCGGGTTACGAGAGGTATCGAGACGAGCTGCTCGGCGCGGCGGAGGCCGATCCGGCGCTGGTGCTGGCCTAGAGGTAGGCCGACCGGCGCGCCGCCAGATCCTCGTCGAGCATCCTCTGGACCGCGGCGCGGGTCCGCTCCGCGAGGGCGCTCACCGTCTCTGGATCCGACGCCTTGTCGGCGCCGAGGCCGGCGGTCGGGATGGGCTCGCCGAACCGGATGGACCAGCGCGCGGGGAGCGGCAGCAGCGCGGCCGGCCCGAGCGGCAGGCCCGGCGTGGCCGCCAGGAGCGGCAGGCCGAGCAGCTTGCCCAGCCAGCCCGGGCGGGACAGCGGCGCGGTGGACTCCTCGCTGCCGAGGACGGCGCAGGGGACGATCGGCGCGCCCGCCCGGAGCGCGACCTTGGCGAAGCCGCCGCGGCCGAAGCTCTGCAGCCGGTAGCGCTCCGCCCAGGGCTTCTCGCCGGCGCGGCTCCCCTCCGGGAAGACCGCCACCAGCGACCCCTGCGCGAGGAGCCGCCGGGCGTTCTCCGGAGAGGCCGGGACTGCGCCGAGCCGCGCCGCGACCTTGCCCACCACCGCCGACCGGAAGGGCGCCTCGTCGAGCAGCGGGCGCACCTCGCGATGAGCCGGGTGATCGCGCAGGAGCGCGAGCCGGAGCACCAGCGCGTCCCAGGGGAGGGCGCCGCCGTGGTTCGCGACCAGCACGGCGCCGCCGGTGGCGGGCACCCGCTCGATCTGCCGGGGCTCGACCCGCCACCAGGAGCCGTAGAGGAAGTCGAGGAGGGCGAAGGCGCGCTCCGGCAGCTCGGGATCCATGCCCCAGGCGTCGAGGTGGGCGCCCGTGTCGAGGAGGGAGCGCGCCTGGCCGAGCCGGCTCTTCAGGTCGGGCAGCAGCCGGGAGAGGGTCCGGCCCAGGTCGGAGAAGGGGAAGCCCGAGGGAGCCCGCGTCGGAGCGGAGGGAGCCGGCGGTTTGTCGGAGAGTGAAGGCGCGCGGGCGGGCGAAGCCGGGGCCGCGGCAGGTGCCGACACGGCGGCGGGTCTGGAGGTGAGCGGGAGCGTTCGTGCCGCCGCGCCCCGCTGGAAGGGGTCGTTGCCGAGCGCCGGCCGCGCGGGCGCGACGCCCGGCTTCGGGCTCGCTGGCTTCTTCTTCTGTCGAGGGCGCCCCGCCACGGAAAGCCTGTATAGACGGCGCCCCCGGACCCGTCAAACGGCGAGAGAGGGCGCCTCTCCGCGTCCGGCACGCGTGGTAGAAAGGGCGCGTGCCCCGCATCGCCGTGCTGCCCCCAGGCCTCGTGAACCAGATCGCCGCCGGTGAGGTGGTGGAGCGCCCGGCGTCGGTGCTCAAGGAGCTCTGCGAGAACGCCCTCGACGCTGGCGCGCGCTCGATCCAGGTCGAGGTGGAGGACGGAGGCCTCTCGCTGGTGCGGGTGGCGGACGACGGCGGCGGAATGGAGCGCGAGGACGCGCTGCTCTCGCTCGAGCGGCACGCCACCTCCAAGCTGCGCGATCAGGAGGGGCTCGCCGCCATCGCCACCATGGGGTTTCGCGGAGAGGCCCTGCCGGCCATCGCCTCGGTGAGCCGGATGCGCCTCGACACCTGCGCCGGCGACCACGCCGCCGGCACCCGGCTGGTCGTCGAGGGCGGCAAGCTGGTCGAGAGCACGGAGGTGGCGCGGCGGCGGGGCACCACCATCGAGGTCCGCGACCTCTTCTTCAACACCCCGGCGCGACGCAAGTTCATGCGGGCCCCACCGAGCGAGGCCGGCCACGCCTCCGAGGCGCTGCTCCGGCTCGCGCTGGCCCGCCCCGACGTCGGCTTCACGCTGCGCTCCGCCGGGCGGGTGGCCTTCTCGTCGCCGGTCGGCGCGGCGCCTCGCGAGCGCGCGCTCGCGGCGCTGGGGCGCGAGGCGGCCCGCCACCTGGTGGAGATCGAGGGCGAGCGCGGCGGCGTCAGGGTGCGCGGCCTCGTCACCTCGCCCGATCACTCCGAGGCCACCAGCCGCGCCTTCTACCTCTTCGTGAACGGCCGCTACATCCGCGACCGCAGCTGCGCGCACGCCGTGCTGCGGGCCTTCGCCGGCACGCTGCCGCCCGGGCGCCACCCGGCCGCGGTCCTGTTCCTCGAGCTCCCGCCTGGCCGGGTCGACGTGAACGTCCACCCGCAGAAGCTGGAGGTGCGCTTCGCGGAGCCGCGCGAGGCGCAGGACGCGCTGTTCCACGTGGTCGCGGACGCGTTGCGCACCGCCCCTTGGCTGCGCCATCAGGCGTCCGCCCAAGGTAGCGCGGCGCCCTCGCGCTCGGACCTCCCGCCGCTCGCGCCGACCGCCGGCGAGGAGGTGGCGCAGGTGCTCGAGGCGGCGCGGGCGCTCGGCGCCGAGCAGCGCTGGAGCGCGCCGGTCGAGGCGGCGGCGGGGCCGAACCACGCCTTCCGATTCCTGCCCGCCGACGGCCTCGAGGCGGCGCCCAGGGCGGCGCCGGGCTACTTCGCGAGCTTGCGCTACATCGGCCAGCACGCGCGCACCTACCTCCTGTGCGAGGCGCCCGGGGGCACGCTGGTGGTCATCGACCAGCACGCCAGCCACGAGCGGCTGCGCTTCCATCAGCTGCTCGAGGCCCACCGGGCGCGGACCATTCCGGTGCAGCCGCTGCTGCTGCCGCAGGTGGTGACCTTGACGGCCCCGCTCGCGCGCGCCCTCGAGGCCGGCGCCGAGGAGGTGCGGGCACTGGGCCTCGACCTGGAACCCTTCGGCGGCGACGCGTTCGCGGTGAAGGGAGCGCCGGCCCAGCTGGCGGGCGCGGACCTGCCGGCGCTGCTGCGGGACCTCGCCCAGCAGCTCGAGACGGTGGGGAAGGGCACCGCGGTCGACTCGGCCTTTCACGACCTGCTCGCCACCCTGGCCTGCCACTCGGCGGTGCGGGCCAACGAGGAGCTCACGCGCGAGGAGGCGCGGGCGCTCCTCGACGGACTCGACGGCATCGACTTCAAGGCGCGCTGTCCGCATGGGCGCCCCGTGGTCTTCGAGCTCGCGACGGCCGACCTGGAGCGGCGGGTCGGGCGGCGCTGAGGCAGGCCTGGCGGTCGGGGCGGGGAAGTAGCTGGCTCCCGGTACGGCGTCTGCGGGGGGGGGGCGTCGCGCGCGCACCGGGAGCCCGCCAAAAAAAAGAAGCGCAACGATCGTCAGAGAGATGCGGGGGGGATCCCCTCGACGACCACGTTGCGCTTCAGCCGAGTGAGCTAGCAAGCGCCAAGCCACCTGTCGGGGTCTCCATAAATGCCCGCCACGATTGAGCGTGGTGTCCTTTGCGACCTGCTTTTCGCCTTCTGACCTGGTTTCACTTTCGAAAGCGAATTGCACTCGTGAAAGAACTCCTGCCTGGAGCGGTAGCCGTAAAACCTACACGGTTCGAGGAGCCGTTTCGACACGCCCTCAGGCCTGGGCTGGGGAGGACGAGGCGGAGGTGCGCGAAAACAGGGGCTGCTCCGGTGTCCCGGCGCGGCACCGGCCGTGCATGCAATGCCGATCGTGCAGGGCACGATCACAGGGCGCGACGTGCTGCGCCACTCGCTCACCATCCTCCGCTGCTGGGGACCTGGTTGCTATCTGCGCTGCCTGCGCGCCGCCGTGAGCCGCCGGCCGAGTACCTTCCTCGGCGTCATCTACGGCGCCGAGCGCTCCGGTCCCTAGCGCTCGCCGCGGCGCCGTAATCCCTTTACCCTCCGGCCGGCAGGTGGCAGATTCGCGCGGTGCCGCCGCGCGATCCGAGGCTTCGTCCGTACCGCGCCGCGATGTGGGCGCTCTACTTCGCGGTGATCCTGGTCGCGGCCTCCCTGCTCATCGGCAGCGTCGTCCAGAACCTGCGCGCCCCGGCGCGCCAGCGGCTTCCGCAGAACGAGCTCCCCACCCACGCCATGCTCCGCGTCTGCCTGACGGAGCTGGAGGCGCTCCATCGCGAGCAGGCCCAGCGAGCCTGGGGGCTCGCGAGCGGCGTGGATCGCCGGGATCCGCTCGCGGAGTGGAACACCTGGGCCCGCGACTGGGAGATCCGGGTGGACGATCTCTCGGACCGCTGCCGGCTCGACGTGGACCGGGCGGGCGAGTTCGGCCTGGCCGAGCGGCGCGAGATGGCCGCGGCCCGGGACGCCATGATGGCGCTCCACCGCGCCTACGCCGCGCAGGTGAACCGCTTCGCCGAGGATCAGGGGCAGCTCGCCGCCGGGGCGGCCGAGGCATTCCGGCACGCCCGCGAAGCCGTGGCCCGCGAGTGACCGGGGGCGTGGGGCCCGACGGCTCCGCCGGCCGTGCGGGGAAGCAGTCCCCGTTTCAAGGGTAGAGACAGGCCCCGCCCGCGTCGACGTAGGTGAAGACCCAGCGGAAGAGCTGCGCCTCGTAGCCGGGCTGCGCGCTCCGGTTGGGCGGCACGCCGGGCGGCTCCTGGCCGCTGGCGTAGAAGCCGTTCGACACCACCACCTCGAGGACATGGGTCGGCGCCGCCGGGTCGAACGCCGGCACCGGCAGCTGGAGCGGCTGGAGCGCGCGCACCGTCTGCGAGGGGGCGTTCGGCTCCGGGGGCGCGACGGTGTCGACGCGCAGCATGGAGTAGCCGCCGGGGTTGGTGCTGTAGTCGAGGAACCAGCGGGCCTCCACCGGCTCGAGCACGTTCTCGTCCACCAGGGAGGCCTGCACCGTGAACTGCGGCGCCTGCGCGCAGGTCTTCGACACCAGGGTCATCGGCCCCGGCGGGAGCGCGGACTCGGAGAGCACCCGCGGCGGGGTCAGGGTGCCGCCGTCCACCCGGCTCACCTCGGCGAGCGGCTGCGGGAGCGGGCACCCCGCCAGCGACAGGCCGGCGGCGCCGGCCGCGAGGATCGTGAGGAGGAGGTTCCGCCTGGTCATGGGCGCTCCCTCCCGTCGGTGGCGCCGTCGGGGTCCTGCCCTCGCCGCTCCGCCTCCAGGTGGCGGAAGATGGTGCGCGGGTCGACGCCCAGCTCCTTCGCGGTCTTGGTGCGGTTGCCGCCGTTCCGGGCCAGCACCTCGTTGATGTACCGCCGCTGGAACTCCTCCCTGGCCTGCTGCAGCGGCACCACCGGGGCGATGAGATCGGCCGCCAGGTCGAGGTCGCCGGCGGTGATGAGCCCCTTGTCGGCCAGCACCACCGCCTTCTTTACCCGGTTCTCGAGCTCGCGCACGTTCCCGGGCCAGGGGTAGCGGCGCAGCGCCTGCACCGCGCCGGGCGCGAAGCCGCGCACCCGGGAGGCGTACTCGCGCGCGTACTGCTGGAGGAAGTAGCGCGCCAGGGTGAGCGCGTCCTCGCCGCGCTCGCGCAGCGGCGGGAGTCGGATCGAGACCACGTTGAGCCGATAGTAGAGATCCTCGCGGAAGGCGCCGCGGGCGATCTCGTCCTCCAGCACCCGGTTGGAGGCGGCGACGACCCGGATGTCCACCGGCTCGGGCTGCGTGTCGCCGACGCGCGTCACGGTCCGCTCCTGCAGCGCGCGCAGGAGCTTCACCTGGAGCAGGAGCGGCATGTCCCCCACCTCGTCGAGGAACAGGGTGCCGCCGCTGGCGGCGTGGAACTTGCCGGGCCGGGTGGCCACCGCGCCGGTGAAGGCGCCGCGGACGTGGCCGAAGAGCTCCGACTCGAGCAGCGCCTCCGGGATGGCGCCGCAGTTCACCGCGACGAAGGCGCCGCTGCTGCGCGGCGAGCGCCGGTGGATCTCCCTCGCCACCAGCTCCTTCCCGGTGCCGGTCTCGCCGGTGACGAGCACGCTCACGTCGGTGACCGCGACCTTCTCGATGCGCCGGAAGACCTCGCGCATGCTCTCCCCGGCGCCCACCAGATCGCCGAAGCGCCGCTCCTGCGCCGCCTCGCGCAGGGCCACGTTCTCGCGCCGAAGGCCGTCGAGCAGCAGGGCGTTCTGCATGAGCAGGGAGGCCTGCGCCGCGAACACCGTCAGCGCCTCCAGGTCCTTCTGCTCGAAGAGGTTCACCACGCTGTCGTTGCCGAGGTAGAGCACGCCGAACGGCTCGCCCCGCTCCAGCAGCGGCGCGCACATGACCGAGCAGAGCTTGAGGTTCACCACCGAGGAGGAGCCCGACCACTCGAGGTCGTGCAGCGCGTCGGCCACGATCACCGGGCGCCGGGTCCGCACCACCTTCTGGATGATCGAGTCCGAGACGCGGGCGGCCGCGTCGGCCACGTCCTCCTGGGCCAGGTTGCGCGCCGCGCGGACCTGGAGCCGGTCGTCCTCGAGCAGGATCAGGAAGCCCTTCTCGGCGCGGGTGACGTCCATCACCGCGTCGAGCAAGGCGGCCGGCAGCCGCGCGGCCTCGGCGGTGCCGAGAAGCCGCTCGGAGAAGCGCACCAGCGAGCGCATCGCCTCCACGCTCGGGTCGGGTGGCCCGGGGCGCGCCGCGAGCGGCGCGTCTGCCAGCGAGAGCACGAGCTCGGTGCCGCCGACGCGGATGCGGTCGCCGTCGGAGAGCCGGGCGGTGGCGCGCCGCCGGCCGTTCACGGTCATCTCGGCCCCCTCGTGGCAGGCGGCGTTGTAGTCGCGCCCATCGTAGTGGAGGTGGAGCGCCGTCGCGGGCAGGGTCGGGTCGGCGACGATCACGTCGTTGCCCGGGCCGGCGCCGAGGCTGGTGATGCGCCGCCCGAGGCGGACGGCGCGCTCTCCGGCGGAGGTCTTGACGAGGAGGGTGGCCACGTGGGTTCCTCAGTAGGCCCAGGTCATCTTGAGCGCGCCGCCGCCCTGGGGGGTGATCTCGGTCTCGACGCGCGGCACGTAGTTGAGGTGGGCGTCCACCACGCCGTAGGCGTAGAGGGCCCAGAAGAGCGCCGCGCTGGCGTACTTGACCGCGTCGGTGCGGTCGAGCAGCCGGCGGTCGGCGTCGGTGAACGGCGGGTGGCTGCAGCCGGCGGGCTGGCTCGGCGAGCACCGGCGGCTGCGGTCCTCGGCGATCTGGTTGTGGAACAGGATCGCGCCCAGGTTGACGGCCCCCAGCACCACCTCGCCGGCGGCGATGGCGGTGCCCTTCGCCCCCTGGCCGTTCTGGAACTGGCCGGCGCCGAGCGGCAGCCAGTTGAACAGGTAGATGCGGTCCTGCACCCGGATCACCTTGGTGGGCGGGCCGGAGCGCGCCTGCTCCTCGGCGAGCAGCTTGCGGCGGGCCTCCTCGGCCAGCCGCTCCTGCTCGCGCAGCTGCCGCTTGCGATCGCGGAGCGGGGCGAGGTCGGCCTCGTGCTCCTTCTTCACCTGGTCGAAGAGCTCCACGATGGGTGGCGGCACGAAGAAGGGATCGAGCGCGTAGTCGGGGTCGTGTGAGAGCAGGCTCACGAAGGCGGCGCGGGCCTGGCCCCGGTCGCCGAGGTGGTACTCAGAGAGGCCGAGGAGCTTGTAGGCCTCGGCCGCGTCGGCGTCGGAGAGGTCGGGGTGGCGCGACAGCAGGTCGCGGACCGCCCCGGCGCACTCTGCGTAGGCGCCGAACTCGAAGCGGTCGCGTGCTCGCTTCAGGTCGGCCGGGGGAGGGCCGGCCGCGATCGAGAGGACGAGGAGGAGGGCGATCACGGGGTGGGCTCCGAGGTGGGGGCGGCGACCGAGATCTCCCCGGCGGCGCGGATCTTGATGGTGGTGAGGTACGGCTCACGGCCGGCGAGCTCGATGCGCAGCCTGCCCTGCCCCTCGTACGGGTTCTCGCCGGCCGGCGGGAGCACGGCGAAGGCGGTGCGCTGGCTGTCGCCGGCGCTCCCGAGCAGCTGGTCGTCGAGGAACACCCGGGCAGCAGGGTCGCCCTCGACGCGGAGCGCCGCGGGGCGGGGCTGGAGCGGCACCTTGAGCTCCACCGGCGCGGCGCCCGGCGTGGGCTCGAGGTCCCTCACGAAGGGGAAGCAGCAGGCGTGCACGATCTCGATCCGGTGGCGCTGGCCAGGGTTCAGCTGGAAGGTGATTCGCTGCGCGCCCTCGGCCACCTCCACCCCGTCGAGCAGGGCGCGCTGGGCATAGGGGCGGACGTGGACCGACACCTCGACCGGCCGAGGCGCCGGGCGGCGCGGCGCGGGAGCGACGGGAGGCGGGGCTGGAGGCGCGATCTCGCGGACGGCGTGGGGCGAGACGGCGCCCGCGCCCTGGTGGCTGGTGGCGCCGGCCGGACTGGGCGGCTGTGCGGCGGTCGCCGCGCGGGCACGCGCCGCCACCTGCGCCCGCTGGCGCCGATCCTGGCGGATGGAGCGCACGCCGGCCACCGTGGCGACGGCGGCGCAGAGGAGGAGGAGGCCGGCGGCGCCGATGGCGGCGGCGCGGCGCAGGCGGGTGCGCCGGCCCAGCCTCGCCAGGTGCCCGAGCACCGCCGGGTCGCCGGGGTCGAGCGCCAGCACCTGGTCGAAGAACGAGAGCGCCGTCGCCCGGTCGTCGGCGGCGAGCGCCGCCTCGCCGCGCGCGCGGTAGGCGGCGACCAGCCGGGGGGAGAGCGCGGCCTTGTAGGCCGCCGGGTCCGCCAGGAAGGCGGCGAGCTCGTCCTCGGGGGCGTCGAGCCGGCTCTCGGCGAGCAGGGCGTCGAGCTCGTCCCTCAGCTCGGCCGCGCCCTGGGGGCGGACGGCGGGATCGTGGGCGAGCGTGCGCGCCAGGAGCGCCGCGAGCGGCCCGGAGACCAGCGGGGAGAGCTCGCGCGGATCCTGCTGGTCGCCCTCGATCACCCGGCGCAGCACGGCGGTCGGGTTGGGCGCGGCGAAGGGCAGGACGCCGGTGGCCATCCAGTAGAGCAAGGTCCCCAGGGAGAACACGTCGGAGCGCGCGTCCGCCCCCCCCCCCTCGACGATCTCCGGTGCCATGTGGTTGGGCGAGCCGACGAGCGCCCCGGTCATGGTCATGTGCTCGTCGGCGGCGAGCAGGCGGGCGATGCCGAAGTCGGCGAGCTTCACCGCCCGGCGAACGCCGGTCTCGCAGACGAGCACGTTCTCGGGCTTGAGATCGCGGTGGATCACCCCCGCAGCGTGGGCGTGGGCGAGCGCGTCGGCGAGGGCGCGGCCGACCAGCATCCCGACCTCCGGGAACCCGAACCCGACCGCGTCGGCGAAGGCCCGCAGGGTGCGCCCGTGCACGAACTCGGTGACCAGCCAGCTCTCGAGCGCGGCGTCGCCGGAGTAGTCGAAGATCTCGACGATGCCGGGGTGCGCCAGCCGGGCGACCGCGCGGGCCTCGCGCGAGAAGCGGGCGCGCGACTCGGCGCGGGCGGCGAGGTGCGGGTGCAGGAGCTTCACCGCGACCTCGCGCTCGAGGGCGGTGTCGCGCCCGCGGTAGACCGCCGCCATGCCGCCGCTGCCCACCTCCTCGAGCAGCTCGTAGCGGTCGACCTTGCGGATCACCGGCGCGCCTCCCTCATCTGCTCCCCGCCCTCCCAGAGTCGAAAGCACGACAGCCTTGGCGCGTCGCGACAGGGCACTATGACATGGATGACCGGGAGCGGGAACGGCTCGCGGGCCCGCACTACCCGCCAGGGAGCAGGCGAGACAGGACCGACGTGGGGCGGGCCGGCAAGAGCTGGCTCTGGATGAGCGACTGCACCGTGGCCGGGAGGGCGGTGGTCGAGATGGGGTGGAGCGGACGCCAGCCGAGCGCCGCCAGGCGACCGACGTCGTAATAGTGGTCGCAGCTCATCCACTGCAGCGCCTCGCGGTCGATTCGCGGCGCCAGCGCCGACGAGCCGTTCGCGCCCATCAAGCTCGCCCAGGCGGAGGCGAGCCGGCCGTTGATCCGCTCCGAGAGGACGCGGTCGGGCAGGTGCCGTATGCACCAGAGCAAGAAGGCGGTGACCCGCGGCGAGTACGGCAACACCCGGCCTGGCCGGTAGCCCATGGCTGCCAGCGCGGCCGAGAGGTGCTCGGCGAGCGGCAGCGGCGCGTCGTCGCCGACGTTGAAGGCGCGCCCGATGACGTCGCGACCCTCGGGGTGCTCGGCCAGGTGCACGGCGGCGCGCGCCACGTCCTCCACGTGCACGAGGTGGGTCACCGGGCCGCGCCGGATGATGGGGATGCGGCGGGCGCCCTGGGAGACGAGCGCGATGAGCGACAGGGCGCGGATGGCGCCGCCGCGGAGCCCCGGGCCGTAGACGATGGTGGGGCGCAGCACCGAGAGCGGGGTCCCATCCCGGAAGGTGCGCCACGCTGCCTGCTCGGCGCGCCAGCGGGCCCTCTCGGCGGCGGTGCGCGGCCGCTTCAGCTCCCCCTCCTCGCAGGGGAGGTTGCGCGGGCGGCCGTAAACCGAGGCGGTGGAGAGGAGGACGAAGCGGTTCACGCCGGCGCGCCGCGCGGCGGTGCCGGCCGCTGCCGCCGCCCGCTCCTCGAGCGCGGCCCGCCGCTCCGCCTCCATCAGCCGGGGCGTGCGGACCCCGACGTGGAAGATCGCCTCGGCGCCGGCGGCGCAGGGGTCGAGCGGCGGGAGCACCCCCTCGGCATCGCGGGCGACGCGCACCGTCCAACCGCGCCGCGTCAGCTCGACCGAGAGCGCGTCGCCGCGGGCGCCGGCGGAGCCGGTGATGAGGGCGGTTCGGGCCACGGCGACATTCTATCGCCGTGGCCCGGGCCACCCAATGGACCAAGGGGAGCGCTACACCCGGATCTCGCTCTTGGACCCGCTCTTCTTCTTGTCGGCCTCGCCGCCGGCGGGCTCCTCGGGAGGAGGGGCCTTGCGCTCGAAGGGGTTCTGCTCGAGGGCCGCCTTCAGCACCTCGTCCACGTGCGTGGCGAAGACGAACTCGAGCTCCTTGCGCGCCTGCTCGGGCACGTCCACCAGATCCTTCTCGCAGCGGGCGGGGATGATGAGCCGCTTGATCCCGGCCCGGTGCGCCGCGAGCACCTTCTCCTTGATGCCGCCCACCGGCAGCACCAGGCCGCGCAGGGTCACCTCGCCGGTCATGGCGACGTCGGAGCGGACGCGGATCCCGGTGAGCAGGGAGACGAGCGCGGTCAGGATGGTGACTCCGGCAGAGGGGCCGTCCTTGGGGATGGAGCCGGCCGGGAAGTGGACGTGCACGTCGGTCTTCTCGAGCACGTTGCCGGGCAGGCCGAGCGATTCGGCCTTGGAGCGCAGGTAGGAGAGGGCGGTCTGCGCCGACTCCTTCATGACGTCGCCGAGCTGCCCGGTGAGGGTGAGCGACCCCTTGCCGGTCATCTTGGTGGCCTCGATGAAGAGGATGTCGCCGCCGGCCGCGGTCCAGGCGAGGCCGGTGGCCACCCCGGCGATCTCGGTGCGCTCCGCGGTCTCGTTGTAGAAGCGCTCCGGCCCGAGCATGTCCGGCAGATCCTTCTCCTCGATGGCCCGCTTCGCGCCGGCCTGCATCGCCCCGCTCGCGACCTCCACCGCCACCGCGCGGCACACGTCGGCGAGCCGCCGCTCGAGGTTGCGGACGCCCGCCTCGCGCGTGTAGGCCATGACGATCTTGATGAGCGCCTTCTCGTCGAAGGTGACCGCGTCCGGCGAGAGCCCGTGCTCCCTGAGCTGCTTGGGGATGAGGTGGTTCTGCGCGATGTGGACCTTCTCCTCGAAGGTGTACCCGGGCAGCTCCAGGATCTCCATGCGGTCCTTGAGCGGGCCGGGGATGGGGTCGAGCAGGTTGGCGGTGGCGACGAACATCACCTTGGAGAGGTCGTAGGCGACGTCGAGGTAGTGGTCGGAGAAGCTGAAGTTCTGCTCGGGGTCGAGCACCTCCAGCAGCGCCGCCGAGGGATCGCCGCGGAAGTCGGCGCCGAGCTTGTCGATCTCGTCGAGCATCATCACCGGGTTCGACGAGCCGGCCTTCTTCATCGACTGGATGATCCGCCCGGGGAGCGCGCCGACATAGGTGCGCCGGTGGCCGCGGATCTCGGCCTCGTCCCGCACGCCGCCCAGGCTGAGGCGCACGAACTTGCGCCCGGTGGCCCGCGCCACCGACTGGCCGAGGGAGGTCTTGCCGACTCCGGGCGGTCCGACCAGGCAGAGGATGGGGCCGCGCATGTCGTTCTTGAGCTTGCGGACCGCGAGGTACTCGAGGATGCGCTTCTTGATCTTCTGCAGCGCGTAGTGGTCGGCGTCGAGGACCGTGCGCGCGTTCTCGATGTCGAGGTTGTCCTGGGTCTGCTTCGACCAGGGCAGGTCGGCGATCCAGTCGAGGTAGGTGCGGGCGACCGTGTACTCGGACGACGCGGTGGGGATGCTCTTGAGGCGGTTCAGCTCCTTCTGCGCGACCTTCTCCACCTCCGGCGGCAGGCCGGCCTTCTTGAGCCGCTCCCCCAGCTCGTCGAGCTCCTCCTCCTCCTCGCCCAGCTCTCCCAGCTCCTCCTTGATCGCCTTGAGCTGCTGGCGCAGGTAGTACTCGCGCTGGGTCTTCGACATCTCGCCCTTCACGGCGGAGTCGATCTTGTTGGACAGCTTCAGGATCTCGCGCTTGCGGTTGAGCAACTCGAGCACGAGCTTCATGCGCGCCTTGAGGTCGATGGTCTCGAGGACCTGCTGCTTCTCCTCGATGGGCACGTCGACGTTGGCGGCGATGAGGTCGGCGAGGTGGCCCGGGTGGGTGATCGACTCCACCAGCTCGGTGGCCGCGGCCGGCAGCTCCGGCATGAGCTCGATCACCTCGCGGGCGAGCTTCTTGAGGTTGATGGCGAGCGCCTCCACCTCCACGTCGTCGACCGGGGTGCGGTCCTCCACCGGGTCGATGCGCGCCTTGAGGTAGGGCGTCTCCTGCACCAGGTCGAGCACGCGGAAGCGGGCGAGCCCCTGCACCACGAGGGAGTAGTTGTCCTCGCCCATCTTGAGGAGCTTCACGATCCTCGCGACGGTCCCGACGGTGTAGAGGTCGGCGGCCCCCGGGTCTTCCTCCTCGGCCCGCCGCTGCGTCACGACGCCGATCACCTGCTCGTCGCGGACGGCGTCCTTGATGAGCGCGATGGTCTTCTGGCGGCCCACCGCGAGCGGCAGCACGCCGCCCGGGAAGAAGACCGAGTTGCGGAGCGGCAGGATGGGCAGCACCTGGGGGATGTCCTCCTTGGCGATGAGCCCCGGAGGCACGCCCATGGCGGGCGCCACCTGTGCGCCGACCGCGCCCTTCTTTTCCCTCTCGGACATGCTCCGCTCCTTCTCCCGAGCAGACGCCCGGTGGGTGAATGGGATACCTACCGCCCCCCAGCAAGGCAACAAAAACCGGCCCGTGGACGCGGCGAGCGAGCCTTTCGCGCGGCCTTCAGCTCTCGTCCAGCGGGCTGCGCCCGACGACGGGCAGCGTCCGCCCGTTCGGCTCGCCGCCGGGGCCGCCAGGGTCGCTGCGGAGCGGTCCGTTGGTCGGGTACCAGAGGCCGCCCGCGGCGCGCTCGGTGTGGCCGTCGCCGAAGTAGCGGCTCGAGTGCGGCGGCCGCTGTTGCGGGGCCACGGGAGGGCCGTCCCCCGGAGACCAGACGTGGTGGGGCATGGGTTGTCTCATAGGGAGGCGAAGCCCCCGGGGCAAGCCGCCGCGCCCTCCGGCCCCCGGATGAAGCGGCTTTCCCTTGTGGCGCCGCGCCCGGCCCGCGTAGGCTCGCCACGTGCCGAAGAAGCTCTCCACCAAGCCGGCGAAGCGGACGGCGAAGCGCCCGCTGCTCCCCGATCCATCCGGCGACGCGCCCCTCGCCGAGCTCTCGCGCGACGCGCTGTCCGTCTTCCTCTACGTCGCCATCACCCCCGAGGAGAGCCTGGCGCTGGTGAAGGAGCTGGGGCTCCAGATCCCGGGCTTCCGGCAGGAGGCCCTCGGCGACGTGCAGCGTTGCGACGCCCTCGCGGACGAGATCCGTTACCGCCCCGAGCTGCGCGAGCGCCCGCTGGCGCTGCTGCGCAAGGCCTTCGGGGGACCGCCGCTCGCCGGCGCGCCCATCGACGCCGCCGTCGCCCGCGACCTGCTCGCGGTGGGCGACTCGGAGCACGGGCTCGCGCTCGCGCTCTGGCGCGTGCTCTGCGACCCGGCGCCGGCGGTGCGGGCGGAGGCGACTCCGCTACTGGAACAGCTCGCCGCCGAGCTGTACGGCCCGGCGCCGGCCGAGGGCGCGCCGGAGCCGGCGAAGCCGCGCCCCGAGGAGGAGCTGGAAGCCCTGCGGCGCAAGCTGGAGGCGGCGCAGGCGGAGCTCGTCCGGGAGCAGGCGCGGGTAGAGCAGGGGCGCCGGAAGGCCGAGGAGCGCGAGGCGAAGCTGCAGGACTGGCTCAAGTCGGCGAGGGCGCGCGAGGCGCAGGCCGTCGACGAGGCGGCCCGGGCGCGCACGGCGCAGGAGGCGGCCGCGGCCGAGCGGCAGCGGCTGGAGGCGGACCTCAAGACGGCCCGCGGGGCGGCCGACGCGGTGGAGGCGCAGCGGGCCAGGGCCGCCTGGCGCGACGCCGAGGCGCGGGCGGCGGCGCTCGAGGCGCGGCTCGAGCGGTCGCGGGCCCGCGGGGAGGAGCTGGCGCGCGAGGCGGAGGCGTTGCGCGGCGCTGCGGCGCCGGCGGCTCCCGCCGGCCCGGACGCGACGGAGGAGTCCGAGGATGCCGCCGCCCAGGCGAGCTGGCTCTTCCCCATCTACACCCGGGAGTTCTACGACTCGCTCGAGGGGTGGGACCGCCGCATCCAGCGGGCTGCCTTCAAACAGGCTCATTTGCTCGCGCAGGACCATCGGCATCCGAGCTTGCGGGCGCTCCCGCTCGAGGGGCTGCCCGGCTACTACCGGGTGCGGGTCGCCACCGACGTGCGGCTGCTCTATCGGCGCGGGGAGCGCCAGAACGCCGTCGAGATCCTGTCGCTCATCGACCGCGAGGACCTCGACCGCTACGTCCGACAGGCCAAGACCCGCCAGGGCTGACGCGGCCCCTTCACTCCAGGGTCTCGAGGTCCGGGACGATCTCTTCCTTGGCCGCCCGGCCGCGCTTGCCGGCCCGGCCCGTACCCTCGCAGGCAGAGAGCTCCTTGCCGGCCGCGAGCAGCTTCGCCCAGGACTCGGCCGACGGCGCGCGGCGCGCCGACTCCAGGGCCTCCCGGTAGGCCATTCGCGCCGACTCGAGCCGGGCGTTCACCTTGGGCATCTCGCTCTCCGTGATAGGGGTCTGTCCGAAAATGCCCCTGCAATCTAGGAGCGGGGTGCCGCAGCGGCTAGGTGAGCTTTCGGTACACGCCCACCACCACGCCGAGCAGCATGGTGCTGCGGTAGTCCTCGCGCCGCACGTAGATGGGCGCCATGCGCGGGTTGGAGGGCTGGAAGCGGACGCGGTCCCCCTCGAAGTAGACCCGCTTCACGGTGGCCTCGTCGTCGATGAGCGCCACCACGATGTCGCCGTCCTCGGCGTGCAGCTGCTTCTTCACGAAGATGTAGTCGCCGGAGAGGATCCCGTCGCCCACCATCGAGTCGCCCTGGACGCGCAGGCCGTAGACCTTCTTGTTCGTCCCGAGGAAGAAGGAGTCGACCTCGACCGTGTCCTCGATCCGCTCCTGCGCCAGGATGGGCTGGCCGGCCGCGACCCGCCCGACGATGGGGATCGCCACGGTGCGCCCGGACTGGCCGGCGCGGCCGCCGATGGGGATCACGTTGGAGGGGCGCTCGTCGTCCTCGCCGCCGAGCGCCTGGCGGGCCGACGAGGTGGGGATGAGCGCCCGGGACTTCACCCGGTCGCGGGTGAGGAACCCCTTGCGCTCGAGCGCCTTCAGGTGGTCGTTCACGCCGTTGGTCGAGCGGATCTCGAGCGCCTCGCCGATCTCGCGGATGGTGGGCGGATAGCCGTGCGCCTGGATCTGCCGCGCGATGTAGCGAAGCACCTCGAGCTGGCGGTCGGTCAGTCCGTTCATGACGCCTCCTGAACGGGAGTATACTGACTTCCTGTTCAGGGAGCCAGGAATCGGCCTAGCGCTTGAACAGGCGGCGAACCGAGATCTTTCGGCGCGGACGGCTCGCCACCCAGAGGACCAGGCCGGCGCCGAAGAGCACGCCCGCGAGCACCAGCGCGCCCGCGGCGAGGAGCGGCAGCCCGGGCCAGCTGGCGAGCGAGCGCGACAGCACCAGGAAGGCGGCCACCGACAGGCCGGAGGCGACGAGCCCGAGGAAGAGGGTGAGCGACAGGGTCGAGACGTTCTCGGCGATCCGGTCGAGCGACTCGGAGCGCACGTTCACGCGGAACTTGCCCGACTCGAGGTCCATCATGATCTGCGACAGCTGCGCCGGCAGATCCTCCGCGAGCCCCTGCAGCTTGAGCAGCGACTTCATGAGCGTGCCCGACGCGTCGCTCGGGTTGAAGCGCGCCAGCAGGAGCTCGCGGGCGTAGGGCATCCCGATGTCGAGGATGTCGAGCCTGGGGTAGAGCCGCCGGATGATCCCCTCCACCGTGATGGAGGCCTTCGAGAGGACCGCGTACTCCTTGGGGATGCGGATCTTGTGCTTCACCGCCAGGTCGAGCAGGTCCCGCAGCAGCGTGGAGGTGCGGATCTCCTCGAGCTTGAGGCCGAGGTAGCGATCGAGGATGCCGCCGATGTCGGCGCGGAAGGCGGTGATGGGGCTGTGGTCGGCCGGCACGCCGATCCGGTTGAGGATGCGGGCGACGGTGTCGGGGTCCCGCAGCGCCACCGCCATGATCAGGGTGACGAGCGCCTCCTGCATCGGCCGGGTGAGCCGCCCCACCAGCCCGAAGTCGAGCAGGGCGATCCGGTTCCCGGGCAGGACCAGGATGTTCCCGGGGTGCGGGTCGCCGTGGAAGATCCCGTCCTCGAAGAGCTGGCGGAAGGCGACCTCGATGATGGTCCGCGCCACCGCCTCCACGTCGTGGCCCGCCTCGGCGGTGACGTCGGAGAGCTTCACCCCCTCCACGAAGTCGAGCGTGAGCACGGTGCTCGAGGAGAGCGCGTCGTGCACCTGCGGGATGACCACGTAGGCCCGCCCGCGGGCGGCCGCGGCCATCTCCCGGGCGTTCTCCGCCTCGTTGGCGAAGTCGAGCTCCTCGTGGATGGCCCGGTCGAACTCCTCCACGATGCCGGTGGGGGTGTAGATGCCGGTCTCCTCGATCACCGATTCGACCAGCTGCGCCAGCGTGTAGAGCAGCTGCAGGTCGGACTCGATCCGCTGCCGGATGCGGGGCCGCTGCACCTTCACCACCACCTGGGCGCCCTCGTGCGTCACCGCCCGGTGGACCTGGGCGATGGAGGCCGAGGCGAGCGGGCTCTCGTCGAGGCTGGCGAAGCACTCCTCCACCCGCCGCTTCAGGCCGCGCTCGATCTCCTTGCGCACCTCGGCGATGGAGAAGGGCGGCACCGCGTCCTGCAGCTCCGCGAGCTCGTCCACCCAGTACGAGGGCAGGATGTCCGGCCGCGAGGAGAGCAGCTGCCCGAGCTTGATGAAGGTGGGCCCGAGGTCGAGCAGGAGCTGGCGGAAGCGCGCCGCGGTCTTGCGCCCTGGCTCGACGCCGGGGAGCGCGGGGCCCTCCGCGCCGGGCTCGAGCGGCAGCTCCGCCTCGGTCAGGGCGCCGCCGTCGCGGCGCAGCAGCTCGCCGAGCCGGGTGCGGTCGAGGTACGCCCCGAAGCCGTGGCGGGCCACGATCTGCGCGATCTGCCGCAGCCGGTTGAGATCCTGGAAGGCCTCCCTGATCATCGGCGGCGAATGTAGCAGACGCGGGGGCGAGGTGCCGCCAACCTTCGGCGGCTCCGTGCTAGAAGGCGGTGCGATGGCGGAGATCGCGACCCAGGCCACCCCGATGATGCGGCAGTACCTCGAGACCAAGGCGAGGTACCCCGACGCGCTCCTCTTCTTCCGGCTCGGCGACTTCTACGAGCTGTTCTTCGACGACGCCAGGCAGGCGTCGGAGACGCTGCAGATCACCCTCACGGCGCGCTCCAAGGGCGACGACAAGGTGCCGATGTGCGGCGTGCCGCACCACGCGGCGCGCGGCTACGTGGCCCGGCTGCTGGAGGCCGGCTTCAAGGTCGCCATCTGCGATCAGGTGGAGGAGCCCGGCAAGGCGGCGCTGGTGAGGCGCGAGGTCACGCGGGTGGTGACGCCCGGGATGGTGCTCGACGACCAGGTGCTCGATCCGCGCGAGGCGAGCTTCCTCGGCGCGGTGGCGCTGGCGGAGGGGGAGGGCGGCGGGCTCGCGCTCCTCGACGCCTCCACCGGCGCGCTCTCCTGCGGCGAGGCGGCGAGCGACGCGCGCCTCGTGGACGAGCTGCGCCGCGCCGGGGTGCGCGAGCTGCTGCTGCCTCGCGGCGCCGCGAAGGGTGCCCGCGCCGCGGCCCTGGCGCGGGCGGTGGGGGCGCCGGTCTCCGAGCGCGACGACGCCGACTTCGAGCGCGCCTCCGAGAAGCTCTGCCGGCACCTCAAGGTGCAGGGGCTCGACGGCTTCGGCGTGGGCGGCCTCGGCCCGGGGCTGGCCGCCGCCGCGGCCGCCCTGGCCTACCTGCAGGACACCCAGCGGGCGGCGCCGGTCCACGTGGACCGGCTCTCACGCCTGGCGGTGGAGGACGTGCTGGTGCTCGACGAGAGCACCAGGCAGAACCTCGAGATCGAGCGGACCCAGGTGGGCGGCAAGCGCAAGGGCTCCCTGCTCGGCCTCCTCGACCGGAGCGCCACCGCGCTCGGGGGGCGGCGGCTGGCGGAGTGGCTGCGCTACCCGCTGCGCGACGCCGGCCGCATCGGCGCGCGGCTCGACACGGTCGAGGAGCTCTTCGGCGCGGCGCTGCTGCGGCAGGACCTGGCGGAACGGCTCGGCCCGGTGGGCGACCTGGAGCGGCTCCTGTCCCGGCTGGCGCTCGGTCAGGGCAACGCCCGCGACCTGCGCGCGCTCGCGCTGGGGCTGGCGGCGCTCCCGTCCCTGGCCGACGCCCTCGAGGGCGCGCGCGCCGCGCTCCTCGGCGAGGCCGGGCGCCGGCTGCGCGGGCTCGAGGACCTGTCCGCGCTGCTCGAGCGCGCCGTCGCCGACGAGCCGCCCGCCACGGTGAAGGAAGGCGGCATGATCCGCCGCGGCCACCACCCCGAGCTCGACCGGATCACCGCCCTGGCCGAGGACGGCAAGGGCTTCATCGCGCGGCTCGAGCAGGAGGAGCGGGTGCGCACCGGCATCGGCTCGCTCAAGGTCCGCTACAACCGGGTCTTCGGCTACTACCTCGAGGTCACCAAGCCCAACCTGCACCTCGTCCCGGACGACTACCAGCGGCGCCAGACGACGGTGGGCGGCGAGCGCTTCGTCACCCCGGCGCTCAAGGAGCTCGAGGAGCAGGTGCTCACCGCCGAGGAGCGCCGCGCCGCGCTCGAGGAGCAGCTCTTCGAGGAGCTGCGGCAGGCGGTGGTGGCGCGGGCCGCCGGGCTGCGCACGGCCGCGGGCGCGGTGGCCGACGCCGACGCGCTCCTCTCGCTCGCGCGCGTGGCCGCCGAGCGCGGCTACGCCCGCCCCGAGGTGGACGACTCGGAGGCGCTGGAGATCGAGGAGGGGCGCCACCCGGTGGTGGAGGCGATGCTCCCCGCCGACTCCGGCGGCTTCGTGCCCAACGACCTGCGGGTGGCCTCCTCCGCCGCGCCGGAGGGCGCCGGCCAGCTGCTGGTCATCACCGGCCCCAACATGGCCGGCAAGAGCACCGCCATGCGGCAGGCGGCGCTCATCGCGCTGCTGGCGCAGGTGGGCAGCTTCGTGCCGGCCCGGCGCGCGCGGGTGGGGCTGGTGGACCGCATCTTCACCCGGGTCGGGGCCTCCGACGATCTGGCGCGGGGCCGCTCGACGTTCATGGTGGAGATGACCGAGACCGCCGCCATCCTCCACAACGCCACGCGGCGCTCGCTGGTGGTGCTCGACGAGATCGGCCGCGGCACCTCCACCTTCGACGGCGTCTCCATCGCCTGGGCGGTGGCCGAGCACCTCCACGACGAGGTGGGCTGCCGCACGCTCTTCGCCACCCACTACCACGAGCTCACCGACCTCGCGCGCGAGCGACCGCGGGTGAAGAACCTCACCGTGGCGGTGCGCGAGGTGGGCGACCGGGTGGTCTTCCTGCGCAAGCTGGTCCAGGGGGGCGCCTCGCGCAGCTACGGCATCGAGGTAGCCAAGCTCGCCGGGCTGCCGCCCGAGGTGCTGGCCCGGGCGAGGGAGATCCTGAAGAACCTCGAGTCCTTGGAGGTGGACGATTCCGGCCACGCCACGCTCTCCCGCGGCGGGAAGAGGCGGAGCGCCGCCGCGCCGCAACTGGCGCTGTTCGGAGGTCCGCCGGCCGACCCGCGCCTCGAGGAGCTGGGGCGGGCGCTGCGGGAGCTGGACGTCGACGCCTTGCGGCCGCTCGACGCGCTCAACCTGCTCGCCGGGTGGAAGGCGACGCTGCGCAAATGAAAGGGGGCCGGTCACCCGGCCCCCTCTCAGAATCCGCTGCCTCGAGGGCTGGTTACGCCTTCTTGTGGCACTCGGTGCAGACCTTGCCGCTCGGGCCCTTGCCCATCTCGGTGTGGCAGCTCCAGCAGAGCTTGTGGGCGCTGTCCTTGGTGAGCTCGATCTTCTTGGGCGCGCCCTCGTGGCACTTCTTGCAGCCGAGGGCCATGTGCTTCTTGTGCGGGAACTGGACGTCGCCGTTCTTGGCCTTGAGGGTGGCGACCTCGGGGGGGGCGGCGAAGGCCGGGACGGCCAGGGCGAGGGCGGCGACGAAAGCGAAGAGCTTCACGGTGTTACTCCTTCGAGAGAGGCGGATCATCCCGCCGGGCGCGGGAAGTTACACCGTTTGAATCGGCGCGGATCATTTTTTTAAGGGGCCATGGCGGCCGAAAAATGGACCGCGATATCGGAGGGCGCGACAGTGGGTCACCATGCTCGGGTCGTCCTTCGCGCTCGCCGCCGCGCTCCTCCTCGCGGCGCCGCAGCGCCCAGACCACGCTCGGCGCGCGAAACCGGCGGCGACGGCCGCGGCGAGCGGGCCGGCCCGCAGGGCGCACCTGTGGGGGGCGCGACCCGAGGCGAAAAGGACCGCCGGGTCGCTCCGTGCTGGGCCGGCTCTGCACAGGGCAATGGATCAATTGTCCCAGGTCAAGAGGGATCCGGCCCGGCGGCGCTATCGCCATCACTGGGAGAAGGCGATCGCCGCGCTGGAGAAGGCGGCCAAGGGGAAGGACGCGCCGGCCGCCTGGCTGGAGGCGGCGCACGCGCGCTACGCGCTCTATCGCTTCTCGGCGGTAGAGTCCGACCGCGACGCGGCGCTGGAGCTCGCCCGGCGGGCACGCAAGGCCGGGTCGCCCGACGCGGCCGGCTTCGCCGCCGCGGTCCGCCGGGAGGCGGGGCGGGACGAGCCGGTCGCGCAGGTGAAGGTCGCGCGTCAGCGCGCTGCTCCGGCTCGCGCAACTCCTGCGGTTCCTCCGGCGGACCAGGAGGAGGAGGCCGAGGACCCGGTGCTCGAGGAGGCGGTGCGCGAGGGCATCGAGGCGCCGGCGCTGCCGCAGCTCGAGGCCGGGGCCGGGACGAAGCAGGCGGAGCGCGCGGCGCGGAGCTACGCCCTCGCTCCGCGGTTCGGCCCGCCGGCCCCTGCGCCCGCCGCCGCGCCGCCCGAGCCGTCTGCCGCCCCGGCGGCAGCGGAGCCGCTCGCGGCCGCCGCGCCGGCGCCGCAGGAGGCCCCGGGTCCCACGCCGCCGGCTCCGGCTGCCGCGGGGCTCCCCCGGCCTCTCGCCGCCGACCTCTCCGAAGGCGACGGGGAGGAGCGGGCGGTCCGGCGCATCATCGTCGACGCCGGCCACGGAGGGCATGACACCGGCGCCATCGGCCCGCGCGGGGTGAAGGAGAAGGACGTGACCCTCCAGATCGCCGGGCGGCTCGCCCGGAGGCTGCGGGCGGCCGGCTTCCAGGTGGTGCTCACGCGCGAGGACGACCGCTTCGTCTCGCTCGCCGAGCGGACCGCCATCGCCAACGGCGCCAAGGGCGACCTCTTCGTCTCGGTGCACGCCAACGCCCACCCCCGGCGGGACCGGCAGGGAGTGGAGAGCTGGGTCCTGAACGTCGCCGACGACCGCTACGCCAACCGGCTCGCCGCCCGCGAGAACGGCGCCTTCCCCGAGGAGCAGGCCATCGGGGAGGATCTGGCGGTCCGGCGCATCCTCGCCGACCTCGACGCCAAGATGAGCGCCGGCGCGTCGCGCAAGCTGGCGCGCCTCGTCCAGCGCGAGGTCTGCGCCAGCGTGCGGGCCCGGGTGGGCGAGGTGCGCGACCTCGGCGTGAAGAGCGCGCTCTTCTACGTGCTGGTCGGAGCTCGCATGCCGGCGGTGCTGGTGGAGACGGCCTTCATCTCCAACAAGGTGGAGGAGCAGCGGCTCGCGAGCGCCCATTACCAGGACGAGGTGGCGCAGGCCATCTCGCGGGCGGTGGTGGGCTACGCCGGCCGGGACGACCGGGTCGCGGCGGCGAAGTAGCATCGGCGTCGAGGTACCCGCCCGGTATACTGGGGCCGATGCCCGAGCTCGCCCCCACCCCCTTCGCCCTCCCGGCGGCCGCCCCCTACGAGATCGAGACCTTCCTGGCCGGGCTGCCGCCCCTCACCGGGGACGCCAAGGCCGACCTCGCCGCCATCCGCGCCTTCGTCGAGGCGGCCCACCGGGGCGGCGCGAGCGGCCACACCGTGGTCCGGCTCCAGAGCGCCGCCATGGACGGTCTGGTCTGCCAGCTCTGGGAGCGGGCGCTGACCGCGGGGGCCGAGGCGGCGACTCCCACGCCGCTCTCGCTGGTGGCGTTGGGCGGGTACGGCCGGCGCGAGCTCGCCCCCTACAGCGACCTCGACCTGCTGGTGCTGCACGGCCGCGGGTCGCCGGACGCCTTCGCCAAGGCCGCCAGCGAGCGCTTCCTCTACTCGCTCTGGGACCTGCGGCTGGAGGTGGGCTACGGGGTGCGGGATCTCGCGGGCTGCGAGGCGCTCGCCTCCGAGGACCACACCGCGCGCACCGCGCTGCTCGACCTGCGCTGGATGAGCGGCGACCGCGCCCTCTACCGCGAGCTCGAGCGCGAGCAGCTCCACGGCCTCTCGCAGGCCCGGTCGGAGTCGTTCGTCGCCGACAAGCTCGCCGAGATGCGCGAGCGGCGCGAGAAGTTCGGCGACTCGCTCTACCTGCTCGAGCCCAACGTGAAGCAGTCGGAGGGCGGGCTCCGCGACCTCCAGTCGGCGCTCTGGGTGGCGCGGGTGCGCTTCAAGGTGGCCGGCATCACCGAGCTCCTGGCGCGGGCGCTGCTCCCGGAGCGGGAGATCCGGGAGATGCGGCGCGCCCGGGACTTCATCTGGCGCGTCCGCAACGAGCTCCACTACCTGGCCGGCCGCAAGAGCGACCAGCTCACCTTCGACGTCCAGCCGCAGGTGGCGCACTTCCTGGGGTACCTCGAGCCGGACGGGCAGCCGGCCGTCGAGGAGTTCATGCGCCACTACTACCTCGCCGCCAAGACCATCCGGGTGGCCTGCGACGCCATCGTCGATCGGGCCCTCGAGCCGGCCAGCTCGAGCGGCTGGCGCCAGGTGCCGGCGCCGGCGACGCTCTCGGGCGCGGAGCGGCGCGACGGCGGGCCGCGGGCCGAGTGGACCCTGCCCGGCGGGGAGCTCAAGGTCTTCCGGGGGCGGCTCACCGTGAGCGGCAGCGACGTGCTCCGGAAGTCCCCGGCGGCGCTGCTGCGCCTCTTCACCACCGCCGATCGGGAGGGGCTCGAGCTCTACCCGTACGCCCGCGACCAGGCGGCCTCGGCCGCGGCCGAGCTCTCCCCCGAGGCGGCGAGCGATCCCGAGCTGAGCCAGGAGCTCCTCGCCGCCATGCTGCGCCCCGGCACGCGCGGCCGCTTCCTCGGCGCGATGCACCAGCTCGGCGTGCTGCCGCGGATCCTGCCGGAGTTCGCGCGCATCACCGCGCGGCGCCAGATCGACGTCTACCACGTGTACACGGTCGACGTTCACAGCCTGTTCGCGGTGCGGCGGCTGATGGCGCTGCGCGCCGGCGACGTCCACGAGGAGTCGCTCACGCCGCTCATGCAGCGGCTGGAGCGGCCGCTCTCGCTCTACCTGGGGACGCTCTTCCACGACATCGGCAAGGGCGGCGGGTCCGACCACGCCGCGCGCGGGGCGGAGATCGCCGCCCAGGCCTGCGTGCGGCTGGGGATCGACCCGGCCGACGCCGCCGACGTGGAGTGGCTGGTGGCGAAGCACCTGCGCATGGCCGCGGTGTCCCAGCGGCGCGATCTCTCCGACCCCGAGCTCATCCACTCCTTCGCCGCGGAGTGCGGCTCGACCGACCGGCTCGACAAGCTCTACCTGCTCACCTACGCCGACATCTCCACGGTGGGCCCCCGGACCTGGACCGAGTGGAAGGCGCGGCTGCTGCGGGAGCTGTACGAGAAGGCGAGCGCGGCGCTGGTGGCCGGCGAGGGACGCCGCCGCCCCGATCCCGGCGCGGCCGAGTCCTCCGGCCGCGGGCGGGTGGCCCAGGCGCTCGAGGGGCGCGCCACCGACAAGGAGCGCACCCGCTTCCTCTCGGCCATGCCGGCCCGCTACTTCATGACCGTCGCCCCGGCCCAGGCGCCGCTCCACCTCAGGCTGCTGCGGCGCGGGCGCGCGCTGCCCTTCGCCGCGGCCATGCGCCACCACCCGCGCGAAGGCTACTCGGAGCTCACGCTCACCGCCCCCGACCGCCCCGGCCTGCTCTCGCTGGTGGCGGGGGTGCTGGCGGCCCACCGCATCGACATCCAGCACGCCGAGGTCTTCTCGACGAGCCCCGACGCGCCGGCGCTGGGCTGGCTCTGCGGCCGGGCGCTCGACTTCTTCGAGGTGCGGGGGCCGGAGGAGGGGGCGCTCGACCCCGCCCGCTGGCGCGCAGCCCGCGCCGACCTGCGCCGCGTCCTCTCTGGCCAGGAGTCGCTCGAGGCCCTGCTGGCGCGGCGGCTGCGCGCCTCGGGCCTGCTCGACAAGCCGCTGCCGCGCGTGCCGACCAAGGTGGTCATCGACGACGACAGCGCCCGGGGCCAGACGGTGATCGACGTCTTCACCGCCGACCGGGTGGGCCTCCTCTACACGCTCTCCCGGGCCTTCTTCGACCTCGGCCTCTCGGTCGACCTCGCCCGCATCGCCACCGAGGGACACCGCGCGACCGACGCGTTCTACGTCCGGGCGCCGGGGGGCGGCCACCTCGACCAGGAGCGCGCGCGCAAGGTGGTCCTGGCGCTCGAGACGGCGCTGGCCGCTCGTCCCTAGATCACGGCAGGGCACGGTGGTCCCGGCCGGCGCGCCCTCCCCAGGGCGCCCGTGCCCCAGGCGGTCCCTCCACGGCGCTCGGGAGGGACGCCGAAGCTGGAGCTTGGGCAAAGACGCTCCCTTGTCCGCCCGGAGGACCGTGCCCAGGGTTATGCCCAGGCGGACGGGGAAGGGGAAGAGGAGCAGGCTTTTGGGACTCGCGGAGCGGTGCCGGGTTGCCGTGGTCACGGCCTGGCCGGACGAAGACTGGCACAGCCGTCGGCTGCTCGACGCCTGCGGTCGCTTCGGCCCGGCCCGCGCCGTGGATCCGGCCGAGCTGTCGGCGCTGATCGAGGAAGGGATCGAGGTGCGCGCAGCGGGAGAGCCGGCCGGGCGCTTCGACGCCTTCGTCCTGGTCCGCGGCCTCGGCCGCGGCGGCGATCCGGACGTGCAGTTCGAGATCTACCGGGCGCTCGAGGCGTCGGGCGCGGTGGTGGTGAACGGCATCGACGCGCTGCTGTCGGCCCAGGACAAGTTCCGCTCCTCCTGCCTCCTCTCCCGCGCCGGGCTGCCGACGCCGCGCGCCGCGGTGGCGCAGCGCCAGGAGGACGCCGAGGCGGCGCTCTCCGCGCTGGGCGAGGCGGTGCTGAAGCCCATCTCCGGCTCGCTCGGGGAAGGGATGGTCCGGGTGCGGGACGACGAGGCGGGGCGCGCGACGCTTCGCGAGCGGCTCGCCCGGGATGGCGCGGGGTACCTGCAGCAGCTGGTGCCGTCCGGCGGGCGGGATCTGCGGCTCTTCGTGGTGGGCGGCTGCGTGGTCGGCGCCATCGAGCGGCGCGCCCCCCCCGGAGAGTGGCGCAGCAACGTGGCGCGGGGAGCGACGGTGCGCCCCTACGTCGCGGAGGGAGAGGTGCGGGCCATCGCCGAGGGGGCGGCGACGGCGCTGGGGCTCGACTATGCGGGGGTCGACCTGGCGGACGGGGGCGAGGGCGCCACCGTCCTCGAGGTGAACGGGAACCCGAGCTGGCGCGGCATCCTGGAGGCCACGGGGCAAGACATGGCGGAGCGGATCGCCGAGCACGTGCTCGCGAGGGCGACGGGCCGAGGCCACGGCTTCACGACACAGGCGGAAGAGATGGGAGCGACACATGGCTGAGGAGAAGAAGGGCGGCAGCAAGGGCGCGATGACCGTGTCGGAGGCCGGGCGCAAGGGCGGGGTGCGGGTGCGCGAGACGCGCGGCCGCAAGTTCTACGAGGAGATCGGCAAGAAGGGCGGCGAGACGGTCAAGGCCGAGCGCGGCCGCAAGTTCTACGAGGAGATCGGCAAGAAGGGCGGCGACACGGTGAAGGCCGAGCGCGGGCCGCGCTTCTACGAGGAGATCGGGAAGAAGGGTGGCGAGACCATCAAGGCCGAGCGTGGGACGCCCTTCTACGAGGAGATCGGTCGGAAGGGCGGGCACAAGGTCCGCGAGCTGATCGAGAAAGGCAAGGCCGGCGCCGACGAGACGGCCGTGACGAACCACGAGAAGTGACCGGAGCACCTTCGGTTAGGGAAAGGGGGGCGACATGGCGGAAGACGGGAAGCTGGGCGGGTCCCAATCGGAGCTCGACGGGGCGGCGCCGCGGCGCGCGATGACGGTGGCGGAGGCCGGCCGCAAGGGCGGGATCACCGTGCGTGACGAGCGGGGGCACGCGTTCTACGAGGAGATCGGCCGCAAGGGCGGGCAGAAGGTGCGGGAGCTCATCAACCGGGGCAAGACGCGCACCTGAAGGATCGCGCGGTGCCGGCGCCCGCCGGCTCCGCGCGACCACGCGCGGACGCGCCCGCCCGGCTCAGGGCGGGCGTTTCGTTTCCGGAGGGCGGGATCTCTGGTACAACCGGCGCGTCATGCCCGCCGCGCCCATCGTCGAGATCGACCCCAAGCACCCGCAGCCCAGGCTGGTGGAGCGCGCCGTCTCGGTGCTCGCCTCCAGCGGCCTCGTCGCCTTCCCCACCGACACGTACTACGGCGTCGGGTGCGACCTGTTCGACAAGCGCGCCATCGAGCGCATCTACCTCCTGAAGCAGATGCCCAAGGAGCACGAGCTCTCCTTCATCTGCGCAGACCTGGCCGAGATCTCGCGCTACGCCATCGTCGACAACACCGCCTACCGGGTGCTGCGGCGCAAGGCGCCCGGCCCGTACACCTTCATCCTGCCGGCGACCCGGCTCGTGCCCGACCTGGTGCTGAGGCGCCAGAAGACGGTCGGCATCCGCATCCCCGACAGCCCCATCGCCCTGGCCCTGGTGCAGGGGCTCGCCCATCCGATCATCTCCACCTCGGCCGCCAGCCCCGACGGCGAGGTGCTCATCGATCCCAAGGACATCAAGGACAAGCTCGGGCACGGGCTCGACCTGATCCTCGACGGCGGCTACCAGCCCGACGAGCCCTCTACGGTCATCGACCTCTGCGGCCCGGAGCCGGTGGTGGTGCGCGAGGGCAAGGGCGACGTGTCGGACCTGCTGACGTAGCGAACTGGACCGGACCGCTCGGCGCGATATCGTCCGGCGATGAGCGCGCTCGACCCAGCCCTCGACCTCTTCCTCGTCCACGTCCGGGTGGAGAAGGGGCTCTCGGACAACAGCGTCGAGGGCTACGGCCGCGACCTGCGCCGGTACCTCGACGACCTCGAGCGGCAGGGGATCTCCGACTGGTCCGCGGTGACGCGCCGGAACCTCACGGCGCACCTCGCGACGCTGGTCGCAAAGGGGATCTCGGCCCGCAGCCAGGCCCGCGCCCTCTCCGCCATCCGCGGGCTCCACCGGCTGCTGGTGGCCGAGCGGGTGGCGAAGCTCGACCCGACCGAGGAGGTCGACTCGCCGCGCAAGGAGCGGAAGCTCCCGATGGTCCTGTCGCGCGAGGAGGTGGTCCGGCTGGTCGAGGCGCCGAAGCTCCGCACGGCGGCCGGGGTGCGGGACCGGGCCATGCTCGAGGTGCTCTACGCCACCGGGCTGCGCGTCTCCGAGCTGGTGGGGCTCTCGGTCAACGACGTGAACCTCGAGACCCGGATGCTGCTCGCGCGCGGGAAGGGCAAGAAGGAGCGGATCGTGCCGCTCGGCGCGCCGGCCGCCGAGGCGGTGAAGCTCTACCTGGCGCAGGCGCGCGAGCGGCTGCTCCACGGGCGGCGCAGCAAGGACCTGTTCGTCACCCCGCGCGGTGGCCGGATGACGCGGCAGGGCTTCTACAAGCTGGCGAACCGGCACGCCCGGGCCGCCGGGATCGCCCGGCGCATCTCGCCCCACAAGCTCCGCCACAGCTTCGCCACCCACCTGCTCGCCGGCGGCGCCGATCTGCGCGCCGTGCAGGAGATGCTCGGCCACGCGGACATCTCCACCACCCAGATCTACACCCACGTCGAGCGCAGCCACGTGCAGCGGCTGTACGCGAAGGCCCACCCGCGCGCGTGAAGGGCAGCCCGGAGCCTCGGCGGGGCAATCGTCCGATATCTGCTTGAATTTCCTGCCACTCCCGAGGGTTCTAGCGAGCGCCCGAGCGCGTTGACCCCGCGCCCCCGCGCTGCTAAGAACCTCCTTCCCTTCTAGAGGCTTACGCTTGAATCTGGATCAACTCCGACAGGGGGCGATGCTGCTCGTCCCCCTCATCCTCTCGCTCACCGTGCACGAGTACGCCCACGCCTGGACCGCCGCCAGGCTGGGGGACGACACGGCCGAGCGGATGGGTCGGCTCACGCTCAACCCCTTCGCGCACATCGACCTCTTCGGCACCATCCTCCTGCCGCTCCTCGGGATCCCCTTCGGGTGGGCGAAGCCGGTGCCGATCGACCCGTCGCGCTTCCGCCGCGGGGTGAAGGTGACCACCGGCACCATGCTCACTGCGGGCGCCGGGCCCTTGTCGAACGTGCTCCTTGCCTTCGTCTGCCTGCTCATCCTCGTGCTCGGCGCGCGCTCCATTCCCGACGTTTTCGCGATCGGATCCCCGGGGTCGTACCTGCTCGGGAAGATGTTCGAGCTCAACATCGTGCTCGCCGTCTTCAACCTCATCCCGATCCCGCCGCTCGACGGGAGCCGCGTCCTCGAGGGCCTCCTCCCTTACCGGTTCCGGCCGGCGTGGGAGCGCTTCGCCGCGCTCTCGCCGTTCCTGCTCATCGGCCTGATCTTCTTCGGCGGCCGCATCATCGCAGGGCCGTACAACCTGCTCGCGACCGCCATCTTCCGGCTCGTCAGAGTCATCGCCTAGAGGCGCCCTCCATGTCCGAACCGCTCCAGTCCGTCGTGGTCTCGGGGATGCGCCCCACCGGGCGCCTCCACCTCGGCCACCTGCACGGCGCCCTCGCGAACTGGGTGAAGCTGCAGTCGAACCACCAGTGCTTCTACTTCAGCGCCGACTGGCACGCGCTCACCACCAGCTACGACCGCACCGAGGTGATCCGCGAGTCGCAGCGCGAGATGTTCGTCGACTGGATCGCCGCCGGCATCGACCCGGAGCGGGCCTCCCTCTTCGTCCAGAGCCAGGTGAAGGAGCACGCCGAGCTCTACCTGCTGCTCGGGATGATCACGCCGCTCGGCTGGCTCGAGCGCTGCCCCACCTTCAAGGACCAGAAGGAGCAGCTCACCGACCGTGACCTGAACCTCTACGGCTTCCTCGGCTACCCGGTGCTCATGACCGCCGACGTGGTGCTCTACAAGGCCAACGCGGTGCCGGTGGGGGTGGATCAGATCCCGCACCTCGAGCTCTCGCGCGAGATCGTGCGCCGCTTCAACTTCCACTTCGGCGAGGTCTTCCCCGAGCCGAAGCCGCTGCTCACCGAGGCGGCCAAGGTGCTCGGAACCGACGGCCGCAAGATGTCGAAGAGCTACGGCAACGCGATCGACCTGGGTGAGAGCGCCGAGTCCACCACCAAGAAGATCATGGGCATGGTCACCGATCCGGCGCGCAAGCGCCGCCAGGATCCGGGCAACCCCGACGTCTGCGGCATCTTCGACCTGCACAAGATCTACTCGACGCCGGAGACCATCGCGTGGTCGAACGCCGGCTGCCGCAGCGCCGGCATCGGCTGCGTGGACTGCAAGCGGAAGCTGTTCGAGCGGCTCGGTCCCGACCAGGAGCGGCTGCGCGAGAAGCGCGAGTCGCTGCTGGCGCGCCCCGGCGACGTGGACGAGCTCATCCAGCTCGGCACCGGCAAGGCGCGGGCCGTGGCCCAGCGCACCATGGCCGAGGTGCGCGAGGCGATGAAGCTCTAGCCGCGCGCGGCCCCCGGAAGCCCACCTTGGCGAAGGCGCCTTCACAGAAGCGGCGAGAGTCCGAGGAGCCGGCGGCGCCGCCGGCGTCGGCGGCCGACCGCGCGGCGCTGGACGCCTTCAAGATCACGCTGCCTTCGACCAAGCCGGGCGAGCCGCCCTTCGAAGGGCCGCTCGACCTGCTCCTGCACCTGGTGAAGGAGCACCAGCTCGACCTGTTCGACATCCCCATCGCGCGCATCACCGAGGGCTACCTCGCGACCCTCGAGCGGCTGCGCGAGCTCGACATCGACATCGCCGGCGAGTTCCTGCACATGGCGGCGCAGCTCATGCTCATGAAGAGCAAGCTGCTCCTGCCCCGCACCGAGGTGGCCGAGGACGCGCCGCTCGAGGATCAGAGCGGCGTCGACCCGCGCGCCGAGCTGGTGCGGCGGCTCCTCGAGTACCAGAAGTACAAGGCGGCCGGCGAGGACCTGGGCGAGCGCGACGTGCTGGAGCGCGACGTCTTCACCCGCAAGGTGCGCCTGCCGCCGCCCGAGGCCCCGGAGGGGCCGGAGGGGCTCGCCGACATCTCGGTCTTCAAGCTCATCCAGGCGCTCGACCGGGCGCTCAAGAACGCCAGGCCGGAGTTCGGGCACGAGGTGGTCACCGACCGGCTCAGCATCACCGACGCCATCTCCCGGGTGGCGGACCTCTTGCGCGGTCGCCGCAGCGCCACCTTCTCCGAGCTGCTCGAGGGCGGGGAGGGGGAGGCGCCGCGCACCCGCTCCGCCATCATCGCCACCTTCCTGGCGCTGCTCGAGATGGCCAAGCTGAAGCTCATCCGCATCTACCAGGCGGCCTTCGAAGAGGAGGGTCCCGGGGCGGAGATCCTGGTCGAGGCCAAGGACACCCTGATCGGCGGCGAGGTCGAGTCCGCCGACGTGGACTACCGCTGAGCGAGGACGTCTCGATGACCGAAGAGCCCAAGGACCCCGCCGCGCCGCAGGACGAGGCGCTCGCCGAGGGCGCCCCCCAGGAGGGCGCGCCGGTCGCCGACGTGCCGCCGTCGGGGCAGGATGCCGCGCCCGAGCCGGCGAAGGCCGCCGCGCCCGGCGTGTCGGCCGACGAGCTCCAGGCGCTCCAGGCGGCCGAGGAGGCCAAGGGCGACGGCGAGCTCGACGAGGTCGAGGCGGCCAGCATCGAGGTGCAGGAGCAGGAGAAGGAGGAGCCCTTCGAGAAGCTCCAGGCGGCGGCCAAGAAGATCTCGCCCGAGCGGGTGAGGGCCATCCTCGAGACCCTGCTCTTCCTCTCCGAGAAGCCGCTCGGGGTGGACGAGGTGCGGCGCGCCACCGGCCTCGAGCCCGCGCGCATCGAGAAGGCCTTCGACAAGCTCTCCGGGCACTACCGCGAGGGCGTCTCCGGGATCGTGCTGCACGAGGTGGCCGCCGGCTGGCAGCTCCGGACCAGCCCCGACACCGCCGACTACGCCCGCCGCTTCCTCAAGGTGAAGCCGCAGCGGCTCACCCGCGCCGCCCTAGAGACGCTCGCCATCATCGCCTACCGTCAGCCGGTCACCCGCCCCGAGATCGAGGAGATCCGCAGCGTGGACTGCGGCGCGGTGGTGAAGGCGCTGCTGGAGCGCAAGCTCATCAAGATCCTCGGGAAGAAGGAGGAGCCGGGGCGGCCCATCCTGTACGGGACCACCCGCGAGTTCCTGGAGTTCTTCGCCCTCAAGGACCTGGCCTCGCTCCCGACGCTGCGCGAGTTCCACGAGCTCTCCGAGGAGCACCGCGACATCGTGGAGAAGGAGGCGCCGGAGGGCGAGACCCCTGGCATCGAGGGGATCGTGGCCGAGCTGAGCGATCCCGCGCTGCGAGCCGCCCTCGAGGCGAGCCAGGCCGAGAGCGACGCCGCCCTCGACGAGCTCGAGCAGGCGATGGCCACGGCCGAGGAGAAGACCCGCGTCGCCTCCGAGGCGCTCGACCCGAAGCCCCCGTCCCCCGCCGGAGGCGAGCTCCCGCTCGCGCCGGGCGAGGGCGCCAACCCGCTGACGAAGTCCGAGGGCTAGATGGAGCGCCTGCAGAAGTTTCTCGCCAACGCCGGGGTCGCCTCGCGGCGCAAGGCCGAGGAGATCATCGCCGAGGGACGGGTGAAGGTGAACGGCCAGGTGGTGACGGAGCAGGGCACCAAGGTCGACCCGGAGAAGGACCTGGTGGTCCTCGACGGCAAGCCGGTGGGTGGGCGGCAGGGGCAGCGGTACCTGCTCCTCTACAAGCCGCCCGCGTGCGTGACCACCATGAGCGACCCGCAGGGGCGGCCCACCGCCGCCTCCTACCTCACCGGCGTGACCGAGCGGGTCTTCCCGGTAGGCCGGCTCGATTACGACGCCGAGGGGGCGGTGCTCTTCACCACCGACGGCGACCTCGCGAACCGGCTCGCGCACCCGCGCTACGGCCACCGCCGCGTCTACCTGGTGAAGGTGAAGGGCGACACCTCCGCCGGCGCCGCACCGGGCACCTCCGCCGCGCTCGCGCCGCGGCTGGAGGACTCGCTGGCGCGCCTGCGCGAGGGCGTGCGGCTCGAGGACGGCCCGGCCAAGGCGCTCTCCTGCGAGATCCACGAGAAGACCGAGAGGAACGTCTGGCTGCGGATCGAGGTGGGGGAGGGGCGTTACCACCTCGTGAAGCGGCTCTGCGAGGCGGTCGGGCTCACGGTGTTGCGGCTCTTCCGCCCCGAGTTCGGCGGGGTGTCGGTGCGGGGGCTGCGCTCCGGCAAGTTCCGCGACCTCTCGGCAGAGGAGCTGCGCGCGATGCGCGCGATGGTGGGGCTCGAGGGGAAGCACGGGGAGCACGACGTGTCGGCCATCCCCGAGGCACGCGAGGCGCCCCCGCAGCGGCCGCTGCCCAAGGCGGCGCGGCGGCACGGCCACGGTCCGCCGCCGCCCAAGGGGTCCGCCCCCGCCCTGTCCCTTCCCCGCTCCGCGGGAGAGGGAAAGAGGTTCGCCGCGGAGGGTCGCCGTGAGGGCAGCGGGACTCCCCGGTCCGCCGGGACGACTTCTTCGCCGCCCCGTCCCCGCTCCGCGGGAGGGGGGAAGAGGTTCGCCACGGAGGGTCGCCGTGAGGGCAGCGGGACTCCCCGGTCCGCCGGGACGACCTCTTCGCCACCTCGTCCCCGCTCCGCGGGCGGGGGAAAGAGGCAAGGCGCTCCCCCCTCCCCACAGCGTGGGGAGGGCCGGGGAGGGGCGGCCCGGAAGCCCTCGAAGCCGCCGCGGCGTCGGCCTTAGCTAGGCGCCGGGGGGCGACCCCGGAGCCGCCGGCGGCAAGCTGGTCGGGAGGGGCCGCTCTCCTCCGAAGCGGGTGCGGAGCACCGCGCCGAAGGCGAAGAGCCAGGCGCTCACCCAGACCAGCCCGCCGAGCAGCGGCAGGTGCGTCGCAGCCACCAGCAGCGCGGTGCCGAGCGCGAGCTGCACCACCGCCGCGCCGCGTTCCGGGTGCACCGGCAGGCGTCGCCCGAGGGCGAGGGCCAGCGCGGTGAACCCGAGCACCGCGGCGACGAGCACCGCCAGCACCTGCACCGCCACCAACGGGATGCCCACCACCGTCACGGTGAGGAGCAGCGCCAGGACCGGCAGGGCGAGCGTCCCCAGCAGCCCCACCAGCGCCACCTTCACCGGCTGGGCGAAGAGCCCGCCGCCCACCGCGTCCACCCGGCGGGGCGCCAGCGCCAGGAGCAGGAGCCCGAGCGCGAAGAAGAGGGCGAACTCGGTGAGGGCTCGCGCCGCGGCGAAGGCGGGGGAGAGCCCGCCCGGGAAGAGCCAATGGTGGGATCCCGCCAGCGCGGCGAGGCCCGCCAGGCCGGGGATGCTGACGCTGGTCTGCTGCCCCTCCACCTCGCCACCCTCGTCGACCACGATCTTGCCGCCGATGGAGACGGCGTCGCGGCCGATGCGGCTGCCGGGGCCGACGTGGACGTCTCCTCCGACCGCCACCACCTCCCGCTCCACCTCCACGCCGGGGCCGAGGTCGACCGAGCCC
Source organism: Anaeromyxobacteraceae bacterium (assembly GCA_035656915.1). GTDB lineage: Bacteria > Myxococcota > Myxococcia > Myxococcales > Anaeromyxobacteraceae > Anaeromyxobacter_B. The sequence continues at coordinate 108,764 of DASRRJ010000012.1, read as the reverse complement.
ATCACCGCGGTCACCTCGCGCGCGCTGCTCCCTGGCTCGAGCCGCACGTTGCCGCGGAGGGCCACCACGTCGCGCGGGTGCTGCCCCGCGGCCACCGTGACGTCTCCGTGGGAGACCTGGTCCCGGCCGGGGTCCTGCCCGTCATCCGACTCGTCCTCTGCCGGGCCGGCGTCGCGGCCGGCGCCGGGCACGCCGCGGCCGGGGCCGAAGACCAGGCGGCGCTTCCCGCTCTCCAGGACCGCCCGCGCGCCGGGGGCCACGGTGACGATGCTGCCCCGGCGGCTGGCGACGAGCGGCGTCCCCTCCAGCACGGCCTCGAGCGCGTCGCGCACCGGGACGTCCTTCAGCCCGAGGGTGATCGGCCGCTGTCCCAGCTCGCCGGTGTTGGTGACGAGGTTGAAGCCGCCCGCGGCCGCGATCCGCTGCAGGGCCTGATCGAGCTTCATGGCCCCCGACAGCGTGACCTTCCGCTCCGGTCCGGGCCAGTCGCCGGTGAGCCGGGCCGCGCTCGCGCGGGCGCCGGCGGACGGGGGAGGCCCGGAGGCGGGGGGCGCCTCGGGGGCGGACAGCGCGAGGGTGACGGCGAGCAGGGCGGCGGAGAGCATGGAAACCTCAGCCGGCGCGGGCGCGAGCCCGGACCGGGACCAGGGGGCGGAGGAGGGCGGAGAGGACCAGCACCGCGACCGCGGCGGCGACGGCGAGCTGGAGCCGCAGCGCGCGGACGAGCGGGGAGAGGACGTCACCCCCGAGCCGCGCCGCCTCCGCCAGATCGGCGAGGAGGGCGCCGCCGCGGGAGAGCGCCGGGGCCCACGCGGCGGCGCCGGCGAGGACGAAGAGGGCCGCCGCGGCGGCGGCCGCGACGGCGAGGATGCCGAGGGCGAGGCGTCGCTCGAAGGCGCGCGCCGCCTCGGCGGCGTCGATCAGGTCCATCACCCCGGCGGTGAAGCCGGCGGGCGGGCTCGGAGCTCCGAGCCCGGCCTCGAGGGCCGCGCCCAGCGCGCGGTACGACTCGATCAGCGCCGCGCACTCCGCGCAGCTCGCCGCGTGGCGCTCTGCCTCGGCGCGGGGACCGGGCGCGAGGGCGCCGTCGGCGAAGAGCTGCGCCGCCTGGTCGTCGAGGTGGATGACGTTCATGACCCCTCCTCCGGCCGGGCGAGCACCTCGCGCAGCCTCGCGCGCGCGCGGTGCAGCCAGGTCATCACCGTGCCGATCGGCACCTCCATGGTCGCGGCGATCTCCTTGTAGCTCAGGTGCTCCACGTGGAAGAGGTGGATCACCTGCCGGTAGTTCTCGGGCAGGGCGGCCACGGCGGCGCCCACGGCCCGGGCGTCCTCCGCCGAGGCGAGCGCCACGTCGACCGGAGCGGCCTGATCCTCCAGCGCGGGCCGCTCGGCCCCCGCGCGCGGCGGGGCGTCGAGCTCCACGGTGCGCGCAGGCGGGAGCCGACGCCGCACCAGGTCGAGGCAGTGGTTCCGGGCGATGCGCAGCACCCAGGGGGCGAAGGGCTGGGAGGGGTCGTAGGCGGCGAGCGCCGCCCAGGCGCGCACGAAGCTCTCCTGGGCGGCGTCCTTCGCCTCCTCGGGCTGGCGCAGCACCCGCAGGCAGAGGCCGTACATGGCCCGCTGGTGGAGCTCGACCAGGCGGGCGAAGGCCGGCTTGTCGCCCCGTGCCGCGGCGCCTGCCAGCGAGGTCTCGTCGTTCGGATCCAGCACGTCGCGCTCGAGCTCCCCGCAGGCTCCGAGTACCTGGATGTTGAGTGCGCCTGCGCCCACCATGCCCCAGGTACGCAGCGGCGCCGCGATTATTTCGCCAGGAACGGCGGCGCGGAGCCGACCCGCCTGGGCCGGGCCGGGGCTCACCCCCGCGGCGGCGACGGGGGCTAGAGTGACAGGGTGACGGAAGCTCCCATCGTGCTCGACGGCAGCGCTGGCGAGGGGGGCGGGCAGATCCTCCGCACCGCGCTCGCCCTGTCGGCCATCACCGGCAAACCTTTCGAGATCCACCACCTGCGGGCCAACCGGCTGAAGCCCGGCCTACGCCCCCAGCACCGCGAGGCGGCGCTCGCGATGGCGCTCGTCACCGGCGGCGAGGTCGAGGGAGCGGAGGTGGGCTCCTCCAGGCTGAGCTTCCGGCCGGGAGAGCGGGTCCACCCGGGCGACCACACCTTCGACGTGGGGACGGCGGGCTCGACCCCGCTCCTCTTCCAGACCCTCTGCTGGCCGCTCGCCCTGGCTGGCGGCGCCTCGAACCTGACGCTGCGCGGCGGCACCCACCAGGACTACAGCCCCACCTTCCACTACCTGGCGCTCGTGTGGGCGCCGGCCGTGGCGCGGCTCGGCTTCCAGTTCCGATTGGGGCTCCGGGTGGCCGGCTTCTACCCGGAGGGCGGTGGGGAGTTCAGCGCCGTGGTGGAGCCCGCGCACCCCATGCCCCCCCTCGACCTGCGGCAGCGGGGCACGCTGCGCGAGGTCGAGGTGGTGTCGATGGTGGCGGGGCTCGATTTCCAGATCGCCGAGCGGCAGGCCGCCCGGGCGGTGAAGCGGCTGCGGGACCAGGGGGTCTCCGCGGAGGCGAGCTGCGTGCCGGTGCCGGCGCGGCTCTCCACCGGAGCCCACCTGATGGTGGTCGGCCACTTCGAGCGCTCCCGCTCCGGTCACGGAGCCATCGCAGACGGGAACGCCCCGCCGGAGCGTACCGCGGACGAGGTCGTCTCGGACTTCCACGAGTTCCTCTCCGGCGCCGGGGCCGTCGACGTGCACCTTGGCGACCAGCTGCTCGTCCCGGCGGCGCTGGTGGCGGCCGGCTTCCTTCACCCGCCGCCCGGCGTGGTCCCCGTCACCCAGTACACCGTGGCCAGGGTGACGAGGCACCTCCTCACCAACGTCGAGGTCGTGCGGCGCTTCCTCGAGGTCGAGGTCACCGTCGCGGGCGGCGAGGGCCAGGAGGGCGCCGTGTCGGCTGGCCCGCGCCTCCGCCATTCGCTATAAGAAAAGGCCCATGGCACTCGACACCCAGACCGCCCTCGACGCGCTTCGCAAAGTGCAGGACCCCGAGCTCCGCCGCGATCTCGTGAGCCTCGGAATGGTAAAGGACGTGCAGGTGGCCGGCGACGCGGTGTCGCTCCAGATCGAGCTCACCACGCCGGCCTGCCCGCTCCGGGAGACCATCGGCAAGGACGTGGAGGCGGCGCTCCACGCGGCCGGCTTCGCCAAGATCGCGCTCCGCTTCGGCGCCAACGTCCGTTCCGCGCCCGGCAGCACGCAGGGCCAGCTCACCCCGGGGGTGAAGAACATCATCCTCGTGGGCGCCGGCAAGGGGGGCGTCGGCAAGAGCACGGTGGCCATCAACCTCGCCATCGGCCTCGCCCGGACCGGCGCGAAGGTGGGGATCCTCGACGCCGACATCTACGGGCCCTCGGTGCCCATCCTCACGGGCATCGACCAGAAGCCGGTCTCGAAGGACGGCAGCCGGCTGGAGCCGCTCGAGGCGCACGGCATCAAGGTGATGTCGATCGGCTTCCTCATCGACCCGGACCAGGCGCTCATCTGGCGCGGCCCGATGGTCACCTCGGCGCTGGTGCAGTTGCTGCGGGACGTGAACTGGGGTGAGCTCGACTACCTGGTGCTCGACCTGCCGCCCGGCACCGGCGACATCCCGCTCACGCTGGCCCAGAACGTGCGCGCGGCCGGCGTGGTGCTGGTCTCCACCCCGCAGGACCTGGCCCTCGCCGACGTCATCCGGGCCAAGCTCATGTTCGACAAGGTGAGCATCCCCGTGCTCGGCATCGTGGAGAACATGTCGTCCTTCATCTGCCCGCACTGCCGACAGGAGACGCAGGTGTTCAGCCACGGCGGCGCCAAGGCCGCGGCGGAGAAGATGGGCATCCGCTTCCTGGGTGAGATCCCGCTCGACCTGGCGGTGCGCGAGGGCGGCGACGCGGGCCTGCCGATCGTCGCCGGCCAGCCCGACGGCCCGCAGGCGCAGGCCTTCATGGCCATGGCCCGGAACGTGGCCGGCGCCGTCAGCACCCAGGTGATGAAGGCGCCGCGCCTGCCCGTGATCGGCGCACAGCCTCGCGCCTGAGGGCCGGGGACGGGGAGCGGAGATGATCGAGGAGAAGCCGCCGGAGGAGCTGCGCGAGGACCCCGAGGCGCCCGGCGAGGCCGCGGGAGCCCGCGGCTTCGTGGCCGACGCCGTCCGCAAGGCGGTGCTGGCCGGCGTGGGAGCGCTCTTCCTCACCGAGGAGGGGGCGAAGAAGCTGGCCCGCGACTGGAAGCTGCCGAAGGAGGTCCTCACCTACGTCCTCGGCCAGGCCACCTCCGCCAAGCAGGAGATCCTGCGGGTCTTCAGCGAGGAGACCCGCAAGTTCATGGAGTCGGAGGCGCTCCGCCGGGAGTTCCTGAAGCTCCTCACCTCGATGTCGATCGAGGTCAAGGCCGAGATCCGGCTGCGCGAGGCGCCGCACGGCAAGGTGAAGGCCCAGGTCGAGGCCGCCCAGGTGAAGCCCCGCTTCCGCAAGCGCAAGGGGGAGGGGGAGGGCGAAGGGGAGGCCGAGGGCGGCGGTGAGGGCGGCGGCGAGGCGTGAAGCTCGCGGCCCGCATGCTATTCCTGGCAGGGGCCATCGCCATCGGCTTCTTCCTCCTGCGGGCGGCCCCGCGCGACGTGATGCTGGTCTACGCCGTCGAGCAGACCCCGCGGCCGACGGTGGTGGAGGTCGAGGTGCTGCGGGACGGCGAGCCGATCCGTCACGCCGAGTTCCACTTCGCACAGGGCGCGCCGGCGCAGGTCCGCCACCCGGTCAAGCTCCCGGACGGCCGCTACACGCTCCGCTTCCGGCTGACCGCGCCCGGGCGGACGCCGGCCACGGTGGAGCGGCCGCTCACGGTGGAGGAGAGCGGGCCGGTGGTGGTCCACCTCGCGCCCTGAGATCGGTCAGGGCGGCGCGGCGGGGAGGGTGAAGCGGAAGCGCGTGCCGCGGCCCACCCGCGAGCGAACCGAGAGGCTGCCGCCGTGGTCCTCGACGATCGCCTTGGAGATGGCGAGCCCGAGCCCCAGCCCGGCGCCCTTCAGCCGGGCCTGGGCAGCGTCACCCACCTGGTAGAGCCGGTCGAAGATCCGCGCCAGGTGCTCCGGCGGGATGCCGGCGCCGTCGTCCGCGACCGAGAACGCCACCCTCCCATCCGGCGCGCGCGCCGCGGCGAGCCGCAGGTGCCCGCCGTCCCCGCAGTGACGCACGGCGTTCCCGAGGAGGTTCGTGAGCACCTGCACCACCCGCTCGCGGTCTCCCAGCGCCCGCGGCAGCCCCGGCGCTGCGCGCGCCCGCAGCGAGAGCCCGCGCTCGGCGCAGCGCGGAGCGAGCGCGACCAGCGCCGCCCGCAGCACCTCGGTCGCCGCGAACGGCGCCGACTGGTGCGGGCGGCCGCGCGTGAGCTCGTGACGGCTGAAGTCGAGCAGCTCGTCGATGAACTCCTTGAGCCGGCGCCCGGAGGACGCCGCCACCTGCAGGCAATGTCGCTGCTTCGGCTCGAGCGGGCCGAGCTTCTCCTTCAGCACCAGGTCGGTGTAGCCGAGCACGCTCGCGAGCGGCGTGCGCAGCTCGTGCGAGACGGTGGCGAGCAGGTCGTCCTTCTGCCGGTCGGCCTCCTCCAGCGCGGCGAGCGCCTGCCGCAAGTCGGCGGTGCGACGCTCCACCTCCGCTTCGAGCTCCGCCTCGCGCGCCCGCAGCGCGCCCACCAGCCGCGCCCTCTCGAGCGCGATGGAGGCCTGCAGGGCGAAGGTGCCGATGGCGCCGGGATCGCTGCGGTGGAGCCGCTCGGCCGCCACCACCAGCACGGCGCTCGTCCCGCCGGCGAACTCGAGGGGCGCCAGCACCACGTGGCGGAGCCGGATGAGGCGGGCGAGGCGCGGCAGCGCCGAGGCGCCACAGCCGAAGAGCTCGCGCGCCGCCTCGCGGGCGGCCGCGGTGTGGACCACCCGGCCGGTGGCGAGGAGTCGGCTCAGCAGCGGCACCGCGAGGGGATCGATCGCCAGTTGGCCGAGCGGATGGCCGATGATGCGCTCGGTGGCGCGCTGGATGGGCTCCGTGAAGCTGGTGGCGGCGTACCGATAGGGGGCGTGCGGACCGTGCGGGCCGGGCTCGGCGGCGAGCACGGCGGAGTGGAAGCCCAGCCGGAGCAGCTCGCGGCAGATGAGGTCGAAGATGGCCGAGGGACCGTTCTCCACCATCAGCCGGGTCCCGAGCTGGTTCAGCCCGGCCAGCGTCTCGAGCGCCTGGCGGAGCTCGCCGGCGGTTCGGCGCCCGCGGGCGGATCGCCGCGGGCGAGGAGCCGGCGGAGCCCTGGATCGCGCTCCTGATGGGACTCCCACGGAGTCACCTCCCGATTCGGCGCGCGACGCTTCGGCGCTCGTGGCAGGATGGTCACACGTGGCGCCCCGCGTTTACAAGCGGTGCACCCCAAGCAGGTTCGTGGAACCAAACCTCGCGAGGGATGGAATGGCAATCGAGCGGATGGCGGTCATTGGCGCCGGGCAGATGGGCGGCGGCATCGCCCAGGTGGCGGCCCAGGCCGGGCTCACGGTGCTGCTGGCGGACGTCACGCCCGAGCTCGCCGCGCGGGGGCTCTCCCGGCTCGGCGCCGGGCTCGCGAAGCTGGTGGAGAAGGGCAAGCTCCCCGCGGCCGAGCGCGAGTCGATCCTGTCGCGCATCAGCGTGGCCGAGAGCGTCGAGGACTGCGCCGGCGTCGACATGGTCATCGAGGCGGTGATCGAGAAGGAGGAGGTGAAGCGGGAGCTCTTCCGGCGCGTCGACCCGCTCCTCGCGCCGCACGCCATCCTGGCCTCCAACACCAGCTCGATCTCGATCACCGCGCTGGCGGCGGCCACCGGGCGCCCCGATCGCTTCATCGGCATGCACTTCATGAACCCGCCGCCGCTGATGCAGCTCGTGGAGGTGATCAGGGGGCTCCAGACCAGCGACCAGACCTGGTCCGCGATCACCGCGCTGGCGAAGCGGCTCGGCAAGGTGACCGTCACCTCCAAGGACGTGCCGGGCTTCATCGTGAACCGGGTGCTCATCCCGCTCATCAACGAGGCCTGCTTCGCGCTGCAGGAGGGGCTCGCCACCGCCGCGGACATCGACACCGCGGTGAAGCTGGGCCTCAACCATCCCATGGGGCCGCTCACGCTCGCGGACTTCATCGGCCTCGACACCTGCCTCTACATCGCAGAGGTGCTGCACCGCGACCTCGGCGAGGACAAGTACCGTCCGGCGGCGCTGCTGCGGCAGCACGTGGCCGCCGGCTGGCTGGGGCGTAAGGCCGGACGCGGCTTCTACCAGTACGGAGGGTGAGCCGTGGACCTGAGCAACCTCGAGAACCTGACGTACGAGGTGTCGGACGGGATCGGCACCGTGACGGTGGCGCGAGAGAAGGCGCTCAACGCGCTCAACGACAAGACCCTGCAGGAGCTGCTGGCGGTGCTCGACGCGGTGCGCATCGACCGGAACGTGCGCGCGCTGGTCGTGACCGGAAAGGGCGACAAGGCCTTCGTCGCCGGCGCCGACATCGCCGAGATGTCGGAGCTCGGGCCGCTGCAGGCGCGCCGGTTCGCCGACCTGGGGCACCGGGTGTGCGCGCGGCTGGAGAAGCTCGAGCTTCCCACCATCGCGGCCGTGAACGGCTTCGCGCTCGGCGGCGGGCTCGAGCTGGCGATGGCCTGCGACCTGATCTACGCGAGCGACCGCGCCCGCTTCGGGCAGCCGGAGGTGAACCTGGGGCTCATCCCGGGCTTCGGCGGCACGCAGCGGCTCGCCCGCCGCGTCGGGCTGATGCGGGCCAAGGAGATGATCTTCTCCGGCGCCATGTACGGCGCCGAGCAGGCGCGGGCCATGGGGCTCGCGCTCGAGGTGGTGCCGCACGCCGGCCTGCTCGCCTTCGCCCGCGACCAGGCGCGCCTCATCGCCAGCCGCGCCCCGGTGGCGGTGGCCCAGGCGAAGCGCGCCATCCAGACCGGGGCCGACGTGAGCCTGGCCTCAGGCTGCGAGCTGGAGCGCGAGGCGTTCGCGCTGCTCTTCGGCACCGCCGACGCCGCCGAGGGCATGCGGGCGTTCCTCGAGAAGCGGGGCGCCGACTTCAAGGGAACCTAGGGAAAGGACGGGAGATGCAGATCGACCTCACCGAGGAGCAGCGTCAGGTCCAGAAGCTCTGCCGCGAGCTCGCCGACGCCGAGCTCCGGCCCAACGCCCGGCGCTGGGACGCGGAGCACACCTTCCCGCGCGAGGCGGTGAAGAAGCTGGGCGAGCTGGGCCTGCTGGGGGTGGCGGTGCCGCCGGAGTGGGGCGGCGCAGGGATGGATGCGGTCTCGTACGCGGTGGCGATGGAGGAGATCTCCCGCGGCTGCGCCGGCACCGGCGTCATCATGAGCGTCAACAACTCGCTCTACTGCGACCCGGTGCTCAAGTACGGCACCGAGGAGCAGAAGCGGGAGTTCCTGGCGCCGTTCGCCAGCGGCGAGAAGCTCGGCGCCTTCGCGCTCACCGAGCCCATGAGCGGCTCGGACGCCGCCGAGATGCGGACCCTGGCGGTGGCGCGCGGCGACGAGTACGTGCTCGACGGCACCAAGAACTTCATCACCAACGGCCCACAGGCCGACGTGATCCTGGTCTTCGCCATCACCGACCGGGCCAAGGCCCATCGCGGCATCACCGCCTTCCTGGTCCCCACCGACGTGAAGGGCTTCACCCGCGGGCGCTCGGACGAGAAGGTCGGGATCCGCGCCTCCGGCTCCTGCTCCATCTTCTTCGAGGCCTGCGCGCTGCCGAAGCGCTTCCGGCTCGGCGGCGAGGGGGAGGGGTTCAAGGTGGCCATGTCCACCCTCGACGGCGGCCGCATCGGCATTGCCGCGCAGGCGCTGGGCATCGCCCGCGCCGCCTACGAGGAGGCGCTCGCCTACGCCAAGGAGCGCCACTCCTTCGGCAAGAAGATCGCGGAGCACCAGGCCATCCAGTTCATGCTGGCTGACATGGCGACCGAGCTCGACGCGGCCCGGCTGCTGGTGTGGCGCGCCGCGGCGCTCAAGGATCGCCACGTGCGCCACAGCGCGGAGAGCGCCATGGCCAAGCTCTACGCCTCCGAGATGGCCGAGCGGGTGACCAGCAAGGCCCTCCAGATCCACGGTGGCTATGGTTACGTGAAGGAGTTCGACGTCGAGCGGCACTGGCGGGACAGCCGCATCACCGAGATCTACGAGGGGACGAGCGAGATCCAGCGGCTCGTCATCTCGGCGGCGGTGCTGAAGGACTGAAGCGAGGCGGGCGGTGGACTTCGAGCCGACCGAGCAGCAGGCGGCGGTGGCCACCCTGGCGCGGCGGTACGCCGAGGAGCGCCTGGTGCCGGCGGCGGCCCGCCGCGACCGGGAGGGGCGCTTCCCCTCCGACGCCCTGCGCGAGCTCGCCGAGCTCGGGCTTCTGGCAGTGAACGTCCCCGAGGAGCTGGGCGGCGCCGGGGCCGGAGCGGTGGCCTACGCGCTCGCGCTCCTGGAGGTGGCTCGCGCCGACTGCGCCGTGGCGGTCGCCATGGCGGTCACCAACATGGTGGGCGAGGTGATCGCCCGGTTCGGGTCCGCGGAGCAGGCGCGCCGCTACTGTCCGGGGCTCGCCTCCGGGGCCCTGGTGGCCGGCGCCTTCGCGCTCTCCGAGCCGCGCGCCGGCTCCGACGCCGCCGCCCTCGCCACCCGCGCCGTCCGCCGCGGCGGCCGCTGGGTGCTCGACGGCGAGAAGCAGTGGATCACCAGCGGCGACGTGGCCGGGGTGATGGTGGTCTGGGCGCGGAGCGGGCCCGGGGAGGGTGCCCGCGGCATCTCGGCCTTCCTGGTGGAGCGCGGCACGCCCGGGCTCAGGGTCGGCCGGCACGAGCAGAAGATGGGGCTGCGGGCCTCCACCACGGTCTCGCTCGCCTTCGAGGACTGCGAGCTGCCGCCGGAGGCGCTCCTGGGGGTCGAGAACGAGGGGTTCAAGCTGGCCCTGGCGGCGCTCGACGGCGGCCGCATCGGCATCGCCGCCCAGGCCACCGCCACCATCCGGGCGGCGCTCGAGGCGAGCGCCCGGTACGCCAGGGAGCGGCAGGCCTTCGGCGGCCCCATCGCCGAGCAGCAGGCGGTGCGCTTCGCGCTGGCCGACCTCGCCACCGACCACGACGCCTCCCGGCTCCTCACGCTGCGCGCCGCCGCGCTCAAGGAGGCCGGCCTCCCGTTCACCCAGGAGGCCTCCATGGCCAAGCTCTTCGCCAGCGAGGCGGCGCAGCGGGCGGTGGTGAAGGCGGTGCAGCTCCACGGGGGGTACGGGTACACCGACGCCTTCCCGGTGGAGCGGCTGTTCCGCGACGCGCGGGTGCAGACGCTGTACGAGGGCACGAGCGAGATCCAGCGGCTGGTGATCGCGCGCGAGCTGCTGCGGGAGGCTTGACGGCGAACGTTGACAGCGGAGGCGCGCCCGGTTAGCGATCCCGGCGGCATGTCTGCCGCGGAGCTCACCTCGGGCGATCTCGCCCGCGCCACCGGTGCCACCGTGCGGACCATCCGGTTCTACGAGGAGCAGGGGCTGCTCAAGCCGTCGGTGGTCTCCGAGGGCGGCCACCGGCGCTACACCGGCGACGACCTCGAGCGGCTGCGGCTCATCGGCGACCTGCGGGAGCTCGGCCTCAGCCTCTGCGAGATCAAGGCGGTGCTCGACCTGCGCGCCGGCTGCAGCACCGCCGCCGAGTTCGCGGCGCGCTTCCACGAGGTGCTCGCCGGACACATCGAGCAGGCGCAGCGGCGCATCGAGCGGCTTCGCCGCGTGAAGCGCGAGCTCGCCGACGCGCTCGCCTCGGTGGAGGAGCGGCTCGCCTGCGAGACCGCCAGCCGCTGCCCGTGCGCCGTCGCCGATGCCCACGGCGCGCCCCGCATCGTGAAGGTGCTGGCGCGGGACGGGCTCTGCGAGCACCGGGGCAGCAGGCCCGTGAAGGGCTGAAGAGCTGGAAGAACGGTGACTTGCGCTACCGGCGAGGCGTCCGGGCGGCCTCGCGTCTAGTTACCATAATCCATATTATCGGACTCATGATGGGATCGGCCGGACCTGAAAGCGAAAGGCCCCCCGGGAGCTTCCCGGGAGGCCTCGTGCATCTTGGGTTCTTGGAGCCGACACCCAGATTTGAACTGGGGACCTACTGATTACGAATCAGTTGCTCTACCAACTGAGCTATGTCGGCGAAAGCGCCGCGTTGTTTAGCATCGCGGGCGCGTGCCTGCAAGCGCCGGCCGCAGCGGTCCCTCCGGTTGCCGCGGCGCGGCAAAGCCCCAACTTGTTGGCCATGGCCAAGATGAGGCGGAACGAGTCGAAGTCGGTCCTCGCCCAGCAGCGCGCCGAGGTGCGCCGAGGCGCCTACGGCAAGCAGCACGTCGGCGATGACGCCGGGAGCGGCGCGGCTCGCCAGGCGATGCGCGAGCGGGTGCAGCGCATGCAGGAGGTGTCGCGGGCCAGGGAGCGCGCCGACGAGCTGTCCCGCGAGCCGATCGTGCGGCTGGTCGAGCACCTCACGCTCGACACCTTCCGCCTGGCGGTCGAGTGGCTCAGGCTCCCGCGGCGGCTGCTCGAGGTGGCGCTGCGACGGGACAGGCACCAGCCCGCCTGACGGTCGACCGGGTCGCGCACGACCCCTCCCCCGGAGGCCTCCGGAACGCACTCCCTGTCGAGGCTCATTGGCCTTAGAACATGGGGTGACGGCAGGAGTTCTGGAGCAGCCTGCAAAAACCCGCAGCTCGCTCGAACGCCCGAGGGGAGACAGCCATGCGCAAGGAGCGGAAGTCCTTCTACGACGAGTCGATGGAGGCCTTCGACCGGGCTGCCGACCTCATCCAGCTCGACCCGCGCGTCCGGCTCGAGCTGGAGCAGCCCGACTTCGAGCACATCTTCTACGTCACCATCGAGCTGCACGACCGGCTGGTGCCCCTCGGCCCGGAGGAGGAGCCGAACTACCGCGACCTCACCGAGTCCTCGATGAAGGCAGCCGACGCCTTGGAGCCACTCGCCAACGGCAACTTCGTCCTCCACCGGCGCGCGCTCCTCGACGCCGACGTCAGCTTGCGCCGGGGCGTGATCCGCATCCCGCAGAGGGGGCTCTTCCGGTTCGAGCGCGGCGGTCCGCGCAGCTTCAAGGCCTACCGCATCCAGCACAACCAGGCCCGTGGCCCGTACAAGGGCGGCGTCCGATACCACAAGGACGTCTCGCTCGATCTCTTCAAGGCGCTCGCCGCCGACATGACCTGGAAGACGGCCATCGCCGAGATCCCCTTCGGCGGCGCCAAGGGAGGCATCCGCATCGACCCGCTCCACTACTCCAAGGAGGAGCTCGAGCACCTCACCCTGCGCTACATGTACAAGCTCAAGAACCTGGTCGGCCCGTACCTCGACATCCCGGCGCCGGACGTGAACACCAACGGCCAGATCATGGCCATCATGATGCGGCAGTACACCGACGGCGAGCGCGAGCGCCACTCGCTCCGCGGCGTGGTGACCGGCAAGGACGTGCGCATCGGCGGGTCGGAGGGCCGGGTCAAGGCCACCGGGCAAGGGGTGGTCTACTGCATCGAGGAGTGGGCGCGCGAGCGCGAGTTCCCGCTGCCGTCGGCGCGCGTGATCCTCCAGGGGTTCGGCAACGTGGGGTCGTGGGCCGCCCAGATCCTGGCCGAGAAGGGCTGCAAGATCGTGGCGGTGAACGACGCCTTCGGGACCATCGCCAACGAGGCGGGGCTCGACGTCCCGGCGCTGATCCGCCACGTCTACGACGACCCGGAGAACCTCAAGCGCACGGTGGCGGGCTTCGAGGGCGGCACCGCCATCTCCAAGGACGAGTTCTGGGCGACGCCGGCCGACATCGCCATCCCAGCGGCGTTGGGCCAGGAGATCGACGGGCGGGTGGCGGAGGTCTTGAAGGTGCGCCTGCTGGCCGAGGCGGCCAACGGCCCGACCACCCACGAAGGCGAGCGGGTGCTCGCGGCCCGCAAGATCGACCTCATCCCGGACGTCATCTGCAACGCTGGCGGCGTCACCGTCTCGTACTACGAGTGGCTGCAGAACCAGCGGCTCGAGCACTGGAGCGAGGCCGAGGTGGACGCCCGCCTGGAGCGCGCCATCAAGGCCAACTACGGGATCATCCGCGACATCGCCCGGGACACTCCGCAGAAGACGGCGCTCCACGACTCGCGCCGCTTCTGCGTGGGTCGCAAGGTGGATACGCGGACGGCGGCGATGGTGCTGGCGCTGAAGCGGATCGCGGCGCACTACGAGCTGGAGGGGTTCAGTCAGTAGCGGCCCGATCGCGCCGCGACGACCCGCCCCGACCTCCCCCGCACCGCGCGGGAGAGGGGGGGCGAGGGAAGGACTACTTCTTGGCTTCAGCGCCGCCCAGCCGCACCGGGATGAAGAAGGCGTTCTGGCCGCGCCGCACCCGCAGCGCCACCGTCTGGCCTGGCTTCAGCCCCGCGAGGATCTTGGCGAGCTGATCGGGGGCCGAGATCACCTGACCCTTGAGCTCCAGGATCAGGTCGCCGCGCTGGATGCCGGCGCGGTCGGCCGGACCATCGCTGACCACCTCCGACACCACCACGCCGGTGTCGCCCGAGGCGCCGAGCTGCTTGGCGATCTCGGGGGTGAGCGAAGTCACCTTGAGGCCGAGCTTGGCCTGGCTCTTGGAGGCGGTCGCGGCCTCCTCGCCCTCCCCCTCGCCGCCGAACTCACCGCGCGCGAGCGCCTCGTCGCTCTCCGGGCGGGTGGACACGGTGACGGTGAGGTCCTTCTTGGCCCCGCTGCGCAGCACGGTCACGTGCGCCTTGCCGCCGGGCGGGATCATCGCCACCCCACGGGTGAGCTGCCCCGACGACTCCACCGGCCTGCCGTTCAGGGTCACCACGATGTCGCCGGGCTTGATGCCGGCCTTGGCCGCCGGGGCGTTCGGCACCACCTGCTGCACCACCGCCCCACGGGTGTCGGGGTCGAGCCCGAAGCCCTCGGCCAGATCGGGCGAGAGCTCGCTCACCGAGACTCCCAGGTAGCCGCGGGTCACCTTTCCCTTGGCGAGCAGCTGCGGGAGGATCTGCTTCGCCAGGTTGACCGGGACCGCGAAGCCGATGCCCTGCCCGATCTGCGGCGAGACGATGGCGGTGTTGATGCCCACCACCTCGCCCTTGAGGTTGAAGAGCGGGCCGCCCGAGTTGCCGGGGTTGATGGCGGCGTCGGTCTGGATGAAGTCGTCGTAGGTCCCCGAGGCGCCGGGGTTGATGGCGCGGTCCTTCGCCGAGACCATGCCGAAGGTGGCCGACTCGCGCAGGCCGAGCGGGTTTCCGAGCGCGAGCACGAAGTCGCCCTGCTCCAGCTTGTCCGAGTCGCCGAGCACCACCGTCGGCAGGTTCTTGGGGGCGTCCTCGAGCTTGATGAGCGCCACGTCGGTCTGGGGGTCCTTGCCGATGACCTTGCCGGCGTACTCGTGGTTGTCGGAGAGCTTCACCCGGATGTCGGTGGCGTCCTTCACCACGTGGTTGTTGGTGAGGACGTAGCCGTCCTGGTTGATGATGAAGCCCGACCCGAGGCTGTTGGACTTGAAGTCCTCCGGCTGCTGCTGCGGCTGGCCGAAGTAGCGCTCGAAGAACTGCTCCCAGTCACCCTCCCCGCCCGGCGCGCCGGGCATCCCCGGCATCCCGTGGGGCGAGGCGCCGTTGCGCTTGAGGCTGCGGTGCGGGTTCTTGGTCACCGTGGTGACGGAGATGTTCACCACTGCCGGCTTGAGGGTCTTGATGAGCGGCGCCAGCGAGCCCTGGTTGGGCACCTGGACGGCCGGGGCCGCCTGGCCGGGGTCGCGCCAGAGCTGTCCGCTCGCGTCGGCCTTGCTCTGGGCGGCCGAGTAGCAGGCCACGAGGGTCAGGGTGAGGATGGTCGAGACGATGGCGAAGCGACGCATGGAGCCTGCTCCTGTAGGGTATCGAAGACAAAGCTTGCCGACTCACTCGACAGTCGAGCCGGGATTCTATTCCCGGGACGTCCCGGGCGCCTCCAGAACCGGGTCAGGCGCGCGCCAGCCGCCCCACGCGCACCCGCGCGGGGCGGATCACCCGCTCGCCGATGCGCCAGCCGCCGCGCACCTCCTGGACCACCCGCTCGTCCTGCTCGGCATCAGCGACCGGCACCACGTCGACCGCCTCGGCCTGGAGCGGATCGAACGGCTGCCCCACCACCTGGAGCCGCACGGCGCCCAGCTCCGCGATGCGCTTCGAGAGCGCCTGGTGCGTGAGGCGCACGCCCTCGACGAGCGGCCCCTCCGTCCCTCCCGCCGCGGCGAGGGCCCGATCCAGCTCGTCGAGCCCTTCCAGGAGCGCCTCCGCCACCTTGAGCCGCTCGGCCTCCAGCACCCGCGCGCGCTCCCGCTCCATCCGCGCCCGGAAGGCCTTGGTCTCCTCGACCAGGGCCGCGTAGGCGCGCGTCAGCTCGTCGATGCGGGCCGCCTGCGTCGAGAGCTTGACGTCGCGGTCGTCGACCGGCGCGCCGGCCCCCGCGCTCCCCTCCGCCGGCTGCTCCTCCGCCGGCGGCACCCCTGAACTCTGCTGCTCCTCTGGCATGAAGCTCCTCCGGCGGCGTAACGTAACCAGCCCGGCCGGGCTGTCAAACGCTGCCGGCGCTAGCCGTCCGGTGGGCGTTCGGCGATCGGCACCTGGACGCCGTCGTCGTCGCGGATCTCCACTCCGGCCGCCCGCAGGCTGTAGAAGAGCAGCCAGCGCTCGGCCGGGGTGAGGGCGTCTCCGGGCAACGCCGCGTCGATCTCACCGAGCGAGAGCGCCCCGCGCTGGATGCCCTGCTGGAAGAGCGCCTTGCGGGCGCGGTGGGTGGCGCTGGCCTTCACGCATCCTCGGACCCGGGCGTCCCCGGCCCGGCCACCGGGGCCACGGCGGTGGGCGTGGCCGCGAGGGGCCTCCCCACCGCGACCGGCCGGCTCGGGTTCTCGGGCGGGGCTTCGGTGTGGCCGTGGCCCTCGATCCCGCCAGGCCGCTCCGCCTTCGGGCCCCAGATGCGGATGATCTGCTCCTCCTCGATCACCTCGGCGGTGAGCAGCCGGGCCGCCATGGCGTCGAGCTTGTCGCGGTGGATCCGGACGATGTCCCTCGCCCGCTCCTGCGCCTCGAGCACCAGCCGCTGCACCTCCCGGTCGATGTCGAGCGCGGTCTGGTCGGAGTAGGTCCGGTTCTCGGGCGTCTTGATGCCGAGGAAGGTCTGGCCCGAGGTGTCCGAGAGCGCCACCGGCCCCAGGCTCTCGCTCATGCCGTAGTCGCGCACCATCAGGCGGGCGAGGCTGGTCGCCTGCTGCAGGTCGTTGGAGGCGCCGGTGGAGGGCTCGCCAAAGACCTCCTCCTCGGCGACGCGCCCCCCCATGAGCCCGGCCATCCTGTCCCGCAGCTCGCTGCGGGTGAGCAGGTAGCGGTCCTCGATGGGCAGCTGGAGCGTGTAGCCGAGCGCGCCCACGCCGCGCGGGATGATGGAGACCTTCGAGACCCGGTCGGCGTTGGGGAGCAGCCAGTTCACCAGGGCGTGCCCGGACTCGTGGAAGGCCACGATCTCCTTCTCGCGCTCGTTGATGCGTCGGCTCTTCTTCTCGAGCCCCGCCACCACCCGCTCGATGGCCTCCTCGAAGTCGGACCGCCCCACCGCGTTCTTGTTGCGCCGGGCGGCGAGCAGCGCCGCCTCGTTCACCACGTTGGCGAGATCGGCGCCGGCGAAGCCGGGCGTGCGGGCGGCGATCGAGCGCAGGTCGACGTCGGCCGCGAGCTTCACGTTCTTGGCGTGGATCTGCAGGATCTTCTCGCGGCCGCGCTTGTCGGGCCGGTCGACCAGCACCTGGCGATCGAAGCGCCCGGGGCGGAGCAGCGCCGGATCGAGGATCTCGGGCCTGTTGGTGGCGCCCATCACGATGAGGCTGGCGCGGGCGTCGAAGCCGTCCATCTCGGCGAGGAGCTGGTTCAGCGTCTGCTCGCGCTCGTCGTGGCCGCCCATGATGCCGGAGTTGCGGCTCTTGCCGAGCGCGTCGAGCTCGTCGATGAAGACGATGCAGGGCGCCTTGGCGGTGGCCTGCTGGAAGAGGTCGCGCACCCGCGCCGCGCCCACCCCCACGAACATCTCCACGAACTCGGAGCCCGAGAGCGAGAAGAACGGCACCCCTGCCTCGCCGGCGGTGGCCCGCGCCAGCAGCGTCTTGCCGGTGCCCGGCGGCCCCACCAGCAGCACGCCCTTGGGGATGCGTCCCCCGAGCCGCCGGTACTTCTCGGGCGTCTTCAGGAACTCGACGATCTCCTGCAGCTCCTCCACCGCCTCGTCGATGCCGGCCACGTCCTTGAACGTGATCCCGGTGTCGGGCTCCATGTGCACGCGGGCGCGGGACTTGCCGAAGGCCATCACCCCGGGCGGCCCCTGCCCCATCTGCCCCGACATGCGGCGCATCACCCAGCTCCAGAAGAGGAGCCCGATGGCGATGGGCGCGAGCCAGACCCAGAAGAAGTCGCCCACCCCGCCGCCGGCCACCGCGTCGTACTCGACCTTGGAGCTCTCGACCAGCTTGAGGAGGTCCTCGTCGCCGGCGATCCGCGTCGCCACGTAGGGGAGCGACTGTGGCGCCGCGCCGAGCTTCTGCCCCGGCGCCTGCTTGTCCTGCGCCGCCGCCTCGGACCGGGGATAGCCGCGGACCCAGTCCGGGCCGACCACCACCTTCTCGAAGGTGTTCTGGCGAAGCATCTCCTTGAACTGCGAGTAGCCGATGCGCCGCACCCCGACATCCTGGAAGGCCCGGAAGAGGAAGACCGCGAGGGCGATCAGCACCAGCCAGGCAGCCGGGGAGGAGAACGGTGAGCGACCCGGCTGCCCGAGCTTGGACTTCTCGGATTTGACGCCAGACCCCTTCTCGATCTTCTTCACGCAGCCCTCCGGCCCACCTTTTCAGGGAATGTGTGCACGCCCGCCCCCTTGGCAATTGCCGGGGAAGCGGTGTGACGGGCACGACGCCGATGGGGCGTGGGATGGCGAGGCGCTACAGGCCGAGCAGCTTGGCGATGGTCTTCTCGTCGGCGGCCGGGAACTCGTAGTCGTCGAGCTCCTCCGGCTTCACCCAGCGGTGGGTGTGGACCCGCAGGTGCTGGATCTTGCCCTCGACGACGCGGCACCGGTACACGCAGAAGTCGATGTCGTAGCTCTCGTAGCCGTGCTCCACGTGGATGATGCGGGGGCCGACGGCCACCCCGATCCCCATCTCCTCGCGCAGCTCCCGCGCCAGCGCGTCCTCGTCGGTCTCGCCGGCCTCCACGCGCCCGCCGGGGAATTCCCACAGCAAGGGCAGCGACGCGGTGGGTGGGCGCTGGGTGATGAGGTAGCGTCCCCCCTCGTCGATCATCGCCCCCACCACCCGGATCTTCCGGCGCATCGCCGCCTCGCTCTTTCGAAATTCGCGCGTTCCCGGATTGCCCGGACGTGAACGATCATTCTAGGATCTGCACCCGATGGCGTCCATTCGCTCGACCGGCCCGACCCTCCTCGATGGGGCCATGGGCACCGCCCTCCAGGCGCGTGGCCTCCCGGAGGGGGCGCTGCCGGAGGAGTGGCTGCTCACCCGGCCCGAGGAGATCGCCGCCGTCCACGGCGCGCACGCGGCGGCCGGGGCGCGCATCCTGCTCTCCTGCACCTTCAACTGCGCCTCCGAGCGGCCCGCCCGGCGCGGCGTGCACGCGTCGCTGCTCGAGCTCTGCACCCGCGCTCTGGCGCTGGCGCGCCGCAGCGTGCCGCTCACCCAGGTGGCGGGAGCCCTCGGCCCTGGCGACGCTGGCGCGCCGGGGCGCTATAGAGAAGCCTTCCGCGCCCTCGCCGGCGCCGGCGCCGACCTGCTCTGGGCGGAGAGCCAGCGGGAGCCGGCCGAGGCGCGGGCGGCGCTGGCGGCCGCGCACGAGTCCAGGCTGCGGGTGGTGGTCACGCTCTCGCCCGACGAGCGCGAGGGGAAGCTGGTCCTCCCGCGCGGCGAGGACCCGGCGGCGCTGCTGCGCGAGCTGGCGGCGAACGGCGCCGAGGCGGTGGGGGTGAACTGCGTCTTCCTCGGCCCGGCCCTGGAGCGGCTCCTGGCGGAGCTGGCCGGCACCCTCCCCGTTCCGCTGGTGGTGAAGGCGAGCGCGGGGCTGCCCGGGACCGTGCTCTCGCCGGAGGAGTGGGCCGCAGGCATGGCGCGCCTCGCGGGGCTCGGCGCTGACTGGGTGGGCGGCTGCTGCGGCGCGAGCCCCGCGCACCTCGCGGCGCTGGGGCTGCGGCTCGGCTAGGGCGCGGCGCGCGGGTAGGAGCCGAGCAGGTGCAGCGCGTGGACGCGCTGCAGGACGCCCAGGATCGCCTCGGCGGCCCGCGGCTCGGACCGGTGGCCCTCGAAGTCGATGAAGAAGACGTAGTGGCCGAGCGCCTGTTTCATGGGGCGGCTCTCGATGCGGGAGAGGTTGATCTGCCGCGTGGCGAGCTCGCCCAGGATCTCGTACAGCCCCCCCGGGCGATCGCGGTCGAGGGTGAAGGCGATGCTGGTCTTGTCGCGCCCGGTGGGCGCCTCGTCCTCGTGGCCGACCAGCACGAAGCGGGTGGTGTTCGCGTCGGCGTCCTGGACGTTCTCGGCGATGATCTCCAGGCCGTAGCGCCCGGCGGCCGCGCGCGGCCCGATGGCGGCGGCCCCCTCCTTGCGCTCGGCGACGAGCCGCGCCGCCTCGGCGGTGGACGAGGTGGTCTCCTGGGGGACCCCTCGCAGCCGCTCGCGCAGGAAGGCCGCGCACTGGCCGAGGGGCTGCGGGTGCGAGAGGACCTTCTTCACGTCGGCGAGCCGGGTGCCGCGGACCGCCATGAGCTGCTGCTCGACCGCCAGGAGCACCTCGCGGCGGATGCGCAGCCCGGGCCGGTGCACCAGGAGGTCGAGGGTGGCGGTGACGCTCCCTTCGAGCGAGTTCTCGATGGGGAGCAGCGCTGCGTCCACCTCCCCCCTGGCCACCGCCTCGTAGGCGTCGGCGAAGGACGGATAGGCGACGTGCTCCGCGCCGAGGGTGAGGTCGCAGCGCCCCAGCGCCTCCTCGCTGAAGGTGCCGGGGGGTCCGAGGTAGGCCACGCGCATGTGACCGGTTGTAGCAGGAGCGCCACCAGCGCGCGAGCGGCGCAAAAGCAAGGGGCCGGGATCCGCGCTCGCGAATCCCGGCCCTCTTGAAGTGGGCGCCGCAGGTTTCGAACCTGCGACCCCAGCCGTGTGAAGGCTGTGCTCTACCGCTGAGCTAGGCGCCCTGGTGCAACGTCGAAACGGCGGCGGAGTATGCCCACCACGAGGTCCGCTGTCAACGCGAAGTCTTCGCGAGCTTCTCGGCGAGCTCGCGGGCCTTGCGCTTGAGCCGGGCCGCCTGCTTCTGGAGGTCGTCGTAGTCCGGCCGGGCCGCGAGGCCGAGGGCGTGCAGCACCGTCTCCTGGGCCGACTCGAGCCGCTTCACCCCGCGCTGGGCGGCGCCCACGGCCCGGGCGACCGCCTCCTGTCCACGCGGATCGTCGAGCACGGCGCGGGCCGCGCGCCCCACCACCCGCGCGCCCAGCCCGAGCAGCTCCGCCCCCGGTGGTCTTCTCATCCGTCCCTCCCCGCCCCGTCGGCGAACTCGGTCGCGAGCCGGGCCAGGGCCCGGTCGACCACGTAACGGTAGCCGCTGCGGCGCACGAGCGCCTGCAGGTCCCCCTGCACGCGGAGGCGTCCGGAGAGCGCGGTCTTCACCGGATCGAGCCGGCCGAGCAGCAGGTCCTTCCAGAGCCGGTAAGGAGCGCGCAGCACGTAGGCCGGCTCCAGCTCGAGCAGGTCGTCGGGATCGGGCAGGACGCGCGCCTCGGCGATGCGCCCCCGCTCCTGCCGCCCGTACACCGCGAAGGACCCTTCCCACGCCGGCGGGTCGGCCTCCACCACCGCGCCCAGGTCCGGCGCCAGTCCGGACAGCGCCCGCCCCAGGTCCGGCTCGGCGTTCACCGCCGCCACCGCGGCCAGCAGCCACTCCGCCGAGGGGAAGATCACCGCTCGCTCCGGCGGAACCAGCCGAACAGCCCCCGCCGTTCTCCCGGCTGCGCGGCCTCCTCGCGCTGGCGCTGCCGGCTCTCCTGCGAGAGCGCCCGGCGCAGCGACTCGGGGGTGTCGCGGGTGGCGAAGTTCACCTGCCGCATCCCCTGCCCCGGCTCCTCGAAGGAGACGCGCAGGAGGCACTCCTCGTCGAGCCGGAAGTCGACGCGCCGGCCGGTGGCCGCGGCCGGGAAGCGCAGCGACCCCAGGAACTCGTCGTCCACGATGAGGTCGCTGTCACCCTGGAAGATGTCGATCTCGATGGACTGGCCCGGCTCGCGCGGCGGCGGCAGCCGGAAGCTCTTCACCGAGGGGATGGGCTGGTTCTTGTCGAGCACCTTGCGGAAGTGGTTCGAGGCGGTGGCGATGCCGATGGGCATGGAGAGCACGTCCACCAGGGTGACCGAGTCGATCTCGTCGAGCGAGTCGCCGAGGAGCGCCGCGCCGAGCGCCACGCACTCGTCCGGGTGGACCCCCTTGCGCGGCGGCTTGCCGAAGTGCTCGCGGATCCGCTCCTGTACGAGCGGCATCCGGCTCTGTCCCCCCACCAGGATCACCTCGTCGATGTCGCCCGGCCCGAGGTTCTTCTCGGCGAGCACCCGGTCGCAGATCTCGAAGGTGCGCGCCACCAAGTCGGCGGTGAGGGCGTCGAGCTGCGCCCGGGAGAGCGCCACGCGGACGTCGAGCGGCTTGCCCCGCTTCTCCTCCACGTACGGCAGCTCGATCATCACGTTGGGGATGAGGGTGAGATCGATCTTGGCCGCCTCGGCGCCGTTCTTGATGCGCTGCATGGCGATGGGGGACTCGGCGAGGTCGAGCTTGTGCGCCCGCCAGAAGTCCTCCAGCACCCAGTCGATGATCCGGTTGTCGAAATCGACCCCGCCGAGGAAGGTGTCGCCGCCGGTGGCCAGCACCTCGAAGACGTTGCCCGAGAGCTGCAGGACCGAGACGTCGAAGGTGCCGCCGCCGAGGTCGTACACCAGGATCTTCTGATCGAGGCCGCGGTTGAAGCCGTAGGCGAGCGCCGCGGCGGTGGGCTCGTTGACGATCCGCTTCACGTCGAAGCCGGCCAGCCTCCCGGCCTCCTTCACCGCGTTGCGCTGGTTGTCGTTGTAGTAGGCGGGGACCGAGATCACCGCCTGGTCGAGCGGGCGCGCCAGGAAGGCCTCCGCCACCTTCTTTACCTGGCCGAGCACCATGCCGCTCACCTGCGGCAGCGAGTACACCTGGCCGCCGAGCGTGACCGCCGCCTCCCCCTGCGGCCCCTCGACGATCTCGTAGGAGTAGTAGTTGCGGAGCTCCTGGACCACCTTGGAGTTGAACTTGCGGCCGATGAGCCGCTTCGCCCCGTAGATGGTGTTGCGGGGGTTGACGAGCAGCTGGTCCTTGGCCGCCCCGCCCACCAGGAAGCCGCCGCGATCCGACCGCGCCACCACGCTCGGGAGGATCAGGCTCCCCTTGTCGGTGGGCACCACCCGCGGGATGCGGTTGCGGACGTGGGCGACGCAGGTGTTGGTGGTCCCGAGGTCGATGCCGACGATGGGCTTCTCACGCGCGGGGGCCAGGCTCATGGGGAGCTCTTTTTTACCACAGCCGGCCCGAAGAGCGCCGGGACGGAGAACGCCGCCTCCAGCGCTGGCGCGGAGCGGGCGGCGGCGAGGGCGGCCGCGCCCTCCCCGGCCGGGAGCGCCAGCCCCGCCCCCTCGTCGAGCTGCCAGCGCTCGTACACCGCCGGCTCGCCGGGCAGCTCCTCGAGGAAGCGCGAGGCCTTGAGCACCACCCGCTGCCGGTCCTTGGGGGCGGCCATCACCGGGAAGGCCAGGTAGAGCTCGTCCCTGGCGCGGGTGCAGGCCACGTAGAAGAGCCGCCGCTCCTCCTCCTCGCCGTCGCGGTCGCGCAGCGCCTGGGCGCTCGGGAACCTCCCGTCGGAGAGCCAGACCACGAAGACGGCGCGCCACTCGAGCCCCTTCGCCTGGTGGATGGAAGAGAGGACCATCTTCTCGTCGGGCTCGCTCCCCTCCGAGACGGTCTCGGCGGTGAGCTCGGTGAGCAGCGAGATCTCGGCCAGGAACTGCTCGGTGTCCTCGTAGCCGCGGGCGTACTCGGCGAGCTGCCGCAGGTCCTCCACCCTGCCGTCGGCGTCGAGGTGCTCGGCCCGCAGCCAGTCCTCGTAGCCGCCCTCGAGCACCTTCTCGATGGCCTCGCCCGGCAGGTCGCGCGTGGGCGGGCGCGCCAGCGCGCGCACCAGGTCGACGAAGCGGCGGTAGCCCGGGCGCCCCTTGGGCGGCACCTGGCCGGCGACGTCGGGGGCGAGCAGGTCGTCCACCCCGCCCCCGCCGCCGCGCCGCCTCGACTGGAGGGCGCCCCAGACCGCCTCGGCGGTGGCGCCGCCGATGCCCGGCTGCAGCTTCAGGGCGCGGCGCAGCGCCAGCTCGTCGCCGGGGTTCTGGGCGAACTTGAGGTGGGCGAGCACGTCCTTGATGTGCGCCGCCTCGAAGAAGCGCACGCCGCTGCGCACCACGAAGGGGATGCCCCTGCGGGCCAGCTCGAACTGGATCTCCATGGCGTGCTGGTGCGCCCGGTAGAGGACCGCGATCTCCTTGAGCGGGATCCCCTCGTCGCGCAGCTCGAGCACCCGCTGGGCGACGAAGCCGGCCTGCTGCTGCACGTCGCGGCAGGGCACCAGCGCCGGCAGCGGCCCGTCGGCGCGCACGCTCGAGAGCTCCTTCTCGAACTGGCGCACGTTCATGGCGATCGAGGCGTTGGCGAGCGACAGGATCTGCGGGGTGGAGCGGTAGTTGACCGTGAGGTCGAAGCGGCGCGCGTCCGGGTAGCGCTTCTCGAAGTGCAGGATGTTGGCGAAGTGGGCGCCGCGGAAGGAGTAGATGCTCTGGGCGTCGTCGCCCACCACGCACAGGTTGCGGTGCACCGACGCGACCAGGTCGACGATGTCTCCCTGCAGCCGGTTGGTGTCCTGGTACTCGTCGACGAGGACGTGGCGGAAGCGCTCGGCCAGGACCCGCCGCACCGGCGGGTGCTCGGCGAGCAGGATCTTCCAGTTGAGGAGCAGGTCGTCGAAGTCCATCGCGTTGAGCGCGTGCTTGCGCTCGGCGTAGCCCCGCGCCACCTTCAGCACGTCGTCCTCGAGGGGCGCGAACTGCGGCGCCCGCGTGGCGAGGAGGTCGGCGAGCGGCGTCTGGGTGTTGACGGCCATCGAGACCAGGTCGAGCAGCAGGTCGGCCTTGGGGAAGCGGCGCGGCCCCACCGACAGCCCGGCCGCGGCCACCGCCGCCCCCATCACCTCCCGGGCGTCCTCGCGGTCGAGGATGCTGTACCCGCGGGCGTAGCCGAGCGCCGGGGCGTGCTCGCGCAGGATGCGGTGCGCCACGTGGTGGAAGGTGCCGCCCCAGATCTGCCGGGTGTCGAGGCGGGCCACCTCCTGCACCCGCCGGAGCATCTCCTGGGCGGCGCGGTTGGTGAACGTGAGGAGGAGCAGGGCGTCGGGCGAGACGCCGTCGCGCAGCAGCCGCGCCACCCGCCAGGTGAGGGTGCGGGTCTTGCCCGAGCCGGCGCCGGCGATGACCAGCAGCGGGCCGCCGCCCGCCTCCACCACCGCCGTCTGCTCCTCGTTGAGGAGGCCCTGCGGATCGAGGGCGGCCTCGGTCCGCGCGACCGGCTTGAGCTGATAGACCCGTGACATGCGTTCAGCGACGGTAGCAGCGCGAGCGGACGGCGGTCAACGCGCCGCTCGGCGGTCGATTTCTTTACGCGCGCCCGTCCGCCGGTAGAGTCGCAGACATGTTGGCCGTCCGGCCGTGCCTCACCGCCGCGCTCGCCCTGCTCGTCGCGGGCTGCGTCTCGGAGACGGAGGCGCGCCGGGCCCGCCAAGCCAGCCTGCCCCCGCCCGCCGGCGTGAGCCGGGCCGGTGGCCGCGAAGTCCGCGGCGCCGGCCCGGCCCGCGCTTTCCCGGGCTCCACCGGGGCGGAGCGCGCGGTCGACGCCGCGGCCAGCCTCCTCGGTCAGCACCGCATCCCGGCCGATGGCCGCGAGGACCAGCCGGGCTGCGCCGCCCTGGTGCGGCTCGCCTACGCCCGCGCCGGGCACCCGCTCCCGCCCGAGGCCACGGATGCCGCCGCCATCCACGCGCTCGCCGAGCAGCGCGGCCGGCTCCACGGCCTCGCCTTCGCCCCGCAGCCCGGCGACGTCCTCTTCCTCGCCGACGCCCCGGGCGGCCCTCCCCTGCACGCCGCCCTGGTGGCCCGCCGCGAGCCGGACGGCACGTTGCTCGTCCTGCACCGCACCCTGCGCGGCGTGGTGCGGCTCAAGGTCAACACCGCCTGGCCGACGCGCATGGCCGACCCGGTCACCGGACGCAGGGTGAACGACGCGCTGGTGATCGGGCGCAAGGCTTTCCCGGCCGGCAGCCTGGTCGTCGACTCGGCGTCGCTCCTCGACGGTTAGCCCTTCCCGGGCGCGGCGGCAGGGCGGCTTCCGCTCACCGGGTCCCCGCCCAGCTCGCCCCGGCCGCCCACGATCACCCGCAGCACCTTGAGGCGCGGGAGCTCGCTGGCCGGGGTCGCGAGGGGATCGCCGCTGAACACCGTCAGATCGGCGTCCTGGCCAGCGCGGATCTCGCCGCGCCGCTTGTCGGCCAGGGCGGCCACCGCGGCCCCGCGGGTGTAGGCCCGCAGCGCCTCGTGGCGGGTGAGCCGCTGCTCCGGCTGCCATGGCTCGCGCTTGCCGGCGGGGATGCGCTGCTCCGCGGCGGCGAGGCCGAGGCGTGGATCGGGCGACTCGATGGGGAAGTCCGAGCCGAAGGCGAGCGGCACGCCGTAGCGGAGCACCGTCTTCCAGGCGTAGGCGCCGGCCAGGATGGGCGAGCCCACCCCGAGCCGCTTCTGGATCCAGGGCGCGTCCTGCACCGCGTGGATGGGCTGCATCGAGGCGACGCCCCAGTGGTCCTTGAGGATGTGGACGTCGCCAGGGGGTAGCAGCTGGGCGTGCTCGAGGCGCGGCCGGAGCGGCTCCAGATCGATCCCCGCCTCCGCCAGCGCCGCGAAGTCGCGGAGCACCTCGGCGTTGGCCTGGTCGCCGATGGCGTGGACCGCCGGCTGGTACCCGGCACGGGCCACCGCCTCGATGCGGGCGCGCAGCTCGGCCGGCTGGGTCACCCAGAGCCCGTGGTTCCCGGGGTCGTCCGCGTAGTCCGTGGAGAGGACCGCGCCGCGGCTCCCCAGCGCGCCGTCGGCGTACAGCTTCACCGCCCGGACCGTGAGCCTCCCCACCTCCGGGGTCAGCTTCCAGAGCGCCATGAGCCGCTCCAGCTCGGGCATGGGCTGCTGCCCGTCGATCATCGCGTAGACCCGCAGCGGGAGCCGCCCGCCCTGGGCGAGCCGGCGATAGACCTCGAGGGTGTCGCCGTCGCAGCCGGCGTCGTGGACCTCGGTGAGCCCGAGGGAGAGCAGCTCGCCGAGCGCGCGCAGGATCCCCTGCTCCAGCTCGGCCGGAGTGGGCTTCGCGAGCTTGGCGGCGACGAGGTTCACGGCGTTGTCGACGAGCACGCCGCTCGGGCGGCCGTCGGCGTAGCGCAGGATCTTGCCGCCCTCGGGATCGGGCGTGTCGGCGTCGATCCCGGCGGCGACCAGCGCCGCCTCGTTCACCCAGGCCGCGTGGCCGTCGGCCCGCACCAGCATCACCGGGTGCTTCGGGGCGGCCTCGGTCAAGGAGCGCTCCGTCGGGAAGCGCGACGCCGGCCAGTCCTCCTGGTTCCAGCCGCGCCCCCGGATCCAGCTCCCGGGCGGTGCCGCGCGCGCCCGCGCGGCCGCGCGCGCCGCGCACTCCTCCTCGCCCTCGGCGCCTTCGCAGCGGACCTCGAGCAGCGCGCGGCCGTAGCTGAAGACGTGGCCGTGGGCGTCCGAGAGCCCGGGCACCGCCCAGCCCTTGCCGAGGTCGAGCACCGGCGCTCCGGGGCGCCCCTGCGCCGCGCACTCCGCGACGGTCCCGACGCAGGCGAACCGGCCGCCCCGCACCAGGGCCGCGGGAGCCCACCCCTCCGGCGTGAGCAGGTGCCCGGTGAGGAGGTAGTCGTCCTTCATCTGGTCCTCCGTGATGGGCGGCTTGACCGGCGCCGAGGCGCAGGCCACCAGGGCGGCCGCGAGGGCGGCGAGGGCGGGTCGGCTCATCCGACCGTCCTACCAAGAGCCCCCTCCGGCTGTCACGCGTTCCGGGCGGTGCGAGTCCAGGCAGGGCTCTGGGAGTGGCGCAGGAACCGCCACAGGCCGACCACCAGCGCCGCGTTCATCACCACGAAGTAGTGGGCCGTCGACATGAGGCGGCGCGCCGGGCCGCCGGCGCCGAGCAGGCCTCCCAGGGCGAGCGAGTAGAAGGCGATCTGGAGCGCCAGGAAGCCCTGGTAGGCGAGCAGCCCTCGCGCGGCGAGCACCGCCGAGCTCACGAAGGCGGCGGCCAGCAGGAAGGGCGCCACCCAGCGGAGCAGCTTGTGCGACACGAAGGAGAAGCAGAGGAAGCCGAGCCGCGGATCGAGCAGCTGCGGGACGAAGGTGAGCGCCTGCCAGTTGCCGGCGCCGATGCGCGCCTTGCGCCCGAACTCGCGTCCGTAGTCCTCGGTGGTCTCCTCGAAGGCCACCGCCTCCGGCTCGAACGGCACGCGCCAGCCGCGCGCCGCCACCTGCACGCAGCCCACGAAGTCATCGGTGATGGTGGTCGGATCGAGGGGGTGGAACAGGATCCGCCGCATGGCGTAGATCCCGCCGTTGGCGCCGAGCACGAGCCCCTGCTTCCCCTCGTAGTACTTGATGAGCGTCTCGTAGCTCCAGTAGAGGCTCTCCTCGTAGTCGCGCCGCACGCGGTTGTAGAGCCTGAGCCGGCCCACCACCACGCCGACGCCGGGATCCTGGAAGTGGCGCGCGAGGGCGCGCAGCGCGCCGCGCTCGACCATCACGTTGGCATCGGTGAAGACCACCAGCTCGCCCTTCGCGCCGGGGACGAGCCGGGTGAGCACGGACGCCTTCCCGGCGCGGTACGGGAGCTCCACCACCCGGACCCGGTCGCCTCCGGCGGCGCGGGCCAGCTCGGCGGTCCGGTCGGTGCAGCCGTCGCAGCCGACCAGCACCTCGAGCTTCTCGGGCGGGTAGTCGAGCGCCAGGCAGTTCTCGACCTTCTGACGGATGCAGCGCTCCTCGTCGAAGGCCGCGAAGACGACCGTCACCGAGGGCCAGTGGTCCTCGCGCCGGCGGCGCCGGCGATCGCCGCCGGCGGTCAGGTAACGCAAGCCGCCGAGCGCCTCGCGCGCCCCCGTCCAGATCGCCAGCAGCAGGGGGTACCCCGCGTAGCTGAAGCCCACCAGGGCCACGGACGTCCAGAACAGGATCTCCATGGTCGAGGATCACAGCAAGCGGCGCGCCAGCGTGCCGGCCGCGGTCGGGAGCGCGCGAGCCGACGGGCTGCTGGGAAAACCTTTACCGAGCGGGCCCCGCCTGGTTCCTCGACGCGGTCGCCAGCGAAGGCTCCGAGGAGGCGATGGCTCGTGGCGCGGGCGACGGGGCGGGCGGCGAGAGCTCGAGCGCCAGCGCGCGCGCTCCCTCGTGCTGCGGATTCCGGCGGAGCAGCTCGGTCAGGGCGCGCAGGGCCTCGTCGCGACGTCCCGCCTGGACCAGCGCGCGCGCGGAGAGCAGGCGGGCGCGGAGCAGGTCAGGGTGGGACTGGGCGAGCTCCTGGAGCCCGGCGATGCCCCGGTCGCGCCGCGCGGGATCGTTCCGCGCCGCGGCGTTGGCGCTGGCCCGCGCGAGCTCCAGCCAGGGATCGGAGAGCTTGGCCCCGTCGGCCAGCGCGAGCGCCTGGGCCGCAGGCTCGAGCTTGCCCTCGAGGGCGTGGTAGAGCGCGAGCGCGCGCAGGACGGAGAGGTCGTCGGGGTGGTCGCGCAGGAGCGAGGACAGGCTCCCCTTCGCGACGGCCTCGCGCCTGTTCCCGAGCTCCCTCACGTCCTCGTAGCGGCCGGCCACCGCCTTCTGTCGCGCGGCAAGCTCGGCCTCGCGCCGCTCGTGGCCTGGCGGCCTGTCGGCGCGGAGGCGCGAGAGCTCGGCGGTGCCCTTCGCGAAGGTCTCCTGCAGCCGGGCGGCCTCCCAGGACAGGTCCGAGAGCTCCAGCACCCGGGCCAGCGCCACGTCGGCCTCGGCCTGGAAGAGCGCGCCGTCCATCGCCGCCGCCGCGGCGAACGCGTCCGCCGCGGCCTCCAGGCTCGGCGCGTCGTCGCGCAGGAGGAGCGCGTGCCCGTCCTTCCGCCGAGAGGCGGCGCCGGGATCGGCGCGCCGCTGCAACCAGTAGTGGACGGCCCAGGCGCCGAGCGCCAGCAGGGCGATGATCAGGGCGGCGGCGCCGAGCCAGCGCAGCGGCGACCTGCCCCCCCGGCGCGAGGAGCGCACGCGCTGGACCGACGACCGGTAGGCGCTCGACATGGGGACGGTCAGCCCCGGCGGCGCGCCGCTCGCGCCTCGCGCCCACGGGGGCGGCTGCGAGGTGCGGGCCGGCTCCGGCTTCGCGACCCTCGGCGGGCCCGCCAGTTCCTCGTCGGCGCCCTCGAGCGTGGAGAGGCGAGGAGGCTCCGGGAGCGGCTCGCTGGCGGGCTCCGGGGCGGGCGGCGGGGGGGCGGGGGGCGGCTCCGGTCTGGACGGCGCCAGCTGCCCGGGCGGCGGAGCCGCCGGTGGCTGCTCCAGCGTCGGCGGCGCGGGCGCCTCCTCGCCGGGGGGCGTGGCTGCGGGCTCGACGGCCGGGGCGGGCCGCTTCGCCGTGAATACGTGTTCACAACGAGTGCACTGGACCAGCGCCCCTTCCGGCGGGACGAGCCTCTCGTCGAGCTCGTAGACGGTGGAGCAGCGTTCGCAGCGGATATGCAATGGTGGCGTCTCCCAGAAGCTCCTTGGGAAGCGCAGCGTATCGCAGGTCAGCGGCTCGCGCCACGTTCGGTGAGTGAGAGGTGCGGCAGCGCGCGGGCGAGCCGGGCCGGGCCGATGCCCCGCACCCTCCGGAGGTCCTCCGGCGAGCGGAACGGCCCCCGCCGTTCGCGATCGGCCACCACCTCGGCCGCCAGGCGGGGGGTCAACCCCGGCACCGCGGCCAGGTCCTCGGCGCTGGCGGTCGCGAGGTCGATGGGGACCCCCGCCAGGCGGGCCTCGCGCCCGGTGAGGGCGCGGCGCGTCCCCGGGTCCGCGGCGCAGCCCACCCACTCGCGCGGCGGCGCTCCCCTCCCCTCTGCCGCGCAGCCGCGCGCCGGGGCGGGACGCCAGACCAGCCGGCGGACAGCGGCGGGCGCGAGGGTGAGGAGCGCCAGCAGGAGGAGGGCGAGGCGGCGGGCCACGCCCTCGGGGAGAGCAAGTTCCGGGCCGGACGGCCGGCGGTCAGGCGACGCCGGGCCGGTTGAGGCAGAGCGCGCGGTTGAGCGCGGTCACGGCCTTCTTGTAGTCGGTCCGGTCGATGACGAACTGCATGTTCACCTGCCGGAGCGACTGCGAGAAGGCGTTCACGTTGATCTGGTTCTCGGCGAGCACCTGGGTGGCGCGGGCGAGCACCCCGGGGATGGCCATGTTGGAGCCGATCACGCAGACCACCGCGGCCGGCACCACCGTGACCTGCTCGTAGCGGTTCTCGAGCTCCTCCACGAACGACGAGCTGACCGACTTGTCCCAGACCACGTGGGTGATGGAGTTCGCGTTGGTGGTCTTCACGATGTACGAGACCCCGTGACGCTTGAAGATCTCCATCACGCCGAGGTCGAAGCCCACCGTCCCCACCATCGACGGATCGTGGATCTCGAGGGCGCTCACCTTGGTGCTGCCGGCGATCACCTCGATGCGCGCCTTCTCGCCCACGTAGTCCTTGGTGATGACGGTGCCGGGGTGCTCCGGCTCGAAGGTGTTCTTGAGCCGGATGGCGATGCCCGCGAGCTCCATGGGCTTGGCCGCCTTGGGGTGGATGGCCTCCATCCCGACGTCGGCGAGCTGATCGGCGACGTCGTAGTTGGTCCGCCCCACCACCACGGTGTTGGCCGGTCCGACGATCTCGGGGTCGGCCGAGGAGAGGTGGTACTCCTTGTGGATCACCGCCTCGTCCGCGTGCAGCTCGACCGCCACCTTGCTGAAGGTGACCTCGGAGTAGCCCCGGTCGAACTCCCGCATGATGCCCTCGACGCCCTTGGTGTAGCCGGTGACGATGAGGACCTCCTCGCGGGGATCCACGGCCTTGAAGGACTCGTGGATGCGCTCGTCGATGGTGAGCGGCTCGTCGTCGTCGAAGCCGGACAGGTCCATGAGGCGCGCGCGGACGCCCTTGTGCCGCAAGATGTCCACGCTGTTGAAGGCGCTGTGCGCCTCGCCGATGGCGGCCAGCATCTCGCGGGCGGCGAGCAGCACGCTCTCGCGCCGCACGTAGCCGCTCCCGAGCACGTGCCGCATCGACTCGAGGTACCCGCGCAGCTCGCGCATGCGGGTCTCGATGAAGCCGTTGGCCACGGCCAGGTCGAGGCCCAGCGGGGCCAGCCCGGCGTTCAGCTCCTCGAGCTTGCGGGTGAGCGCGTCGAGGGCGGAGGAGAAGTCGGCGCCGGTGGCGAAGCGGGCGTAGATCCCGGGCTCGCCGGTCTTCTTGTGCTCGAGCAACTGGTTGGTCACGCCGGCGTAGGCGGAGACGACGTAGATCCGGCCGTAGAGCCGGGCCGGGTCGTGCAGCATGATGTTCGCGAGCACGTCCTCGAACTTCGACATCGAGGTGCCGCCGATCTTCTCAACGCTGATCATCGGGCCTCACGGGCGGAGGTGGAGGGGATCCTGCGGGGAAACCGGCCGATGATACTTCAAGTGCGGCCGCCGGCAACTCCGGCGGCGGTCTCGGCGCGGGATCAGCGCAGCGCCAGCCGGACCGCCCGGCGCAGGCCGGCGTACGGCAGGAGGGCCAGCGCCTCTCCGGGAGCGAAGAGCCCCGCCTCCACGTGCTCGTCCGAGAGCCGCCAGGTGAAGCCGTCGGGGAGCCTGGCCGCGAAGGCGGTCTCCTCCACCACCCGCAGACCGCTCGCGGAGCCCCGCAGGAGCGCCGGGTCGACGGCGAAGGCGTGCCGGTAGTCGAGCGGCGCCACCGGGAGGTCGGCGCCGGTCTCCTCACGGAGCTCGCGGCGCGCCGCCGCGGCCGGGGACTCCCCCGGCTCCAGGCGGCCAGTGACCGGCTGCCAGAAGCCTCCCCGTTCGGCCGAGCGGCGCAGGAGCAACACCTTCCCGTCGGAGGTGAGGGGCACCACCGAGACGGTGCGGAGGTCCGGCGAGGCGTCCCGCCGCTCTCGCCCGAGGAGTGTGGAGAGGTGGGAGGCGAGGCGCTCCTCCACCTCCGGCAGGCCTGGGGCGGCCCGGCCGCGCCCGGCCAGCTCGGCGGCGAGGCTCGTCACCCCGAGCCGCGGATCGGCGATGCCGCAGGGGACGATGGTCTGGAAGTGGGTGAGGTCGGGCGCGGCGTTGAAGGCGAACCCGTGGCTGGTGATCCAGCGCGAGAGGTGGACGCCCACCGCCCCCACCTTGCGCGTCCCCACCCAGCAGCCGCGGTGCTCCGGGTGGCGGCTCGCCTCGACGCCGTAGTCGCGGCAGGTCCGGATCATCGCCTCCTCGAGGTCCCCCACGTAGCGGCGCACGTCGGGCCTGGCGGAGAGGTCGAGCACCGGATAGCCGACCACCTGACCCGGGCCGTGGTAGGTGACGTCGCCGCCGCGGTCGGTCTCGTGGATCTCGAACCCGCGCGACTCGAGCCAGGAGCGCGAGGCGACGATGTTCTTCTGGCTGGCGCTCCGCCCCATGGTCAGCACCGGGGGGTGCTCGAGCAGGAAGAGGTGGTCGACGCCGGGGGGCTCCGCGGCCGCGACCCGCTCGCCGGCCCGCTTCATCAGCGCGAGGCCGTCCTCGTACTCGACCCGCCCGAGCTTCTGGACGACGAGCGTCCTCACGCCTGCGCCGCCGGCCTCGCCTCGGGCTTCCTGGGCCGCTCCGGGCGGTTGAGCGCGTGGATGGCCTCGCCGAGGGCCGCCTTGCAGGCCTCCATGAAGCCCTCCGGCAGCGTGGGGTGGGCGTGGACCGTGAGCGCCACGTCCTCGAGGTAGGCGCCCATCTCGATCGCCAGGGTCGCCTCCGCGATGAGGTCGGAGGCCTCCGGGCCGACGATGGTCGCGCCGAGCAGCAGCCCCGAGGCCTTGTCGCCGACCACCTTCACGAAGCCGTCGGTGTGATCGATGGCGATGGCACGGCCGAGCGCGCCGAAGCCGAACTTGCCGACCACCGGCTCGTAGCCTGCCTTCCGGGCCTCCTCCTCGGAGAGCCCCACGGTGGCCACCTCGGGGTCGCTGAAGATGGCGGAGGGCATGGCGGCCCAGTCGCGCAGCGACTTGTGGCCGGCGATCACCTCGGCGGCGATCTCCCCTTCCTTCATCGCCTTGTGGGCGAGGAGCGGCCCGCCGGAGACGTCGCCGATGCAGTAGATGGACGGCACGCTCGTCTGGTAGCGCTCGTTCACCTCCACGAAGCCGCGGGGCGTGAGCTTCACGCCCAGGCCGTCGAGGCCGAGCCCGGCGGTGTCCGGGCGCATCCCCACCGCGACCAGCACCTTGTCGCAGGAGAGGACCTGCTCCTTCCCGTCCACCTCGATCTTGACCGCCAGGCCGCCCCCGTCGCGCGCCACGCCCTTGGCCTTGGCGTTCACGTGGACCGCGACCTCGCGCTGGCGCAGGTTCTTCTGCACCACCCGCACCGCCTCCGGGTCGACGCCGCTCAGGATCTGCGGCAGGGCCTCGACCACCGTCACCTTGGAGCCCAGCTTGGCGTAGACCGTGCCGAGCTCGAGGCCGATGATGCCGCCGCCGATGACCACCAGCTGCTTCGGGATCTCGGGGAGGTCGACCGCCTCTCGGGCGCTCCAGACGTCTTTGCCGTCGAAGTCGAACCCGGGGATCTGGATGGTGCGCGCGCCGGTGGCGACGATGAAGGCGGGAGCCTCGAGCCGCCACTCGCCCTTCTCCCCCTTCACCTCGACGGCGTTCGGGGCGACGAAACGGGCGGTGCCCCGCACCACCTCCACGCCGTTCCCCTTCTCGAGCGTGCCGACGCCGCTCACCAGCTTCTTCACCACCTGGTCCTTGAAGGCGCGCAGCTTCTCGACGTCGACCTTGGGCGGGTCGACGAGGATGCCGCGGTCGGCCGCTCCGCGGATCTCGTCCACCAGGTTGGCGGCGGCGATGAGCGCCTTGGAGGGGATGCACCCCCAGTTGAGACAGACGCCCCCGAGCGCGTCCTTCTCGACGAGCGCAACCTTCTTGCCGAGCTGGGCGAGGCGGATGGCCGCCACGTAGCCCCCCGGTCCGGCGCCGATGACCACCGCGTCGAAGGTCCTGGTCTCCATGCGAATCCCTCCTCGAAAAGGCGCCGCAGTCATAGCGCCTGGAGGGTCGCTGCGCCAGCAGGTCTCGCGGCCGGCGACGGAGCGTCAGGGCGCGAGGTCGAGCAGGAAGCCGTCTGCGCTCTTCGGGCTGTAGGTGCCGCTCCCGAGGTCGGTCGGGGCGGTCACGGCCCCGCCCACCAGCACGTCGCCGGCGCGGATGGCCGCCCCATAGGCCTGGGGCGCCCCGCCGCAGCTCCCGATGGCGCCGACCAGCCGCGACCACTGGAAGGTCCCGTCGAGCGTGTAGTAGCGCACGGCGAGGTCGTTGCAGCCGCTGCTGTCCTGGCCGGCGACCGCGGCCCGTCCGGCCGGGTCCACTCCCAGGCCCCTGGCCCACATCGGCAGCGGGATGCGGAACCGCTGAGCGCCATCCGAGGCCTCGAAGGCAGCGAGGTGGTCGAACTCGAGGCCGACGATGGTGCCGAGCGAGCTGGTGCCGAGCTCGTTCAGGTAGCCGTCGAGCTTCTTCGACCAGAGGAGCTTCCCGTCAGGATCGAGGCGGAGCAGCGTCGGCGCGTAGTTACCGGAGGCGTCGCGGTTGGTGAAGATCGCCAGGTTCCCCGAGGGGTCGAACGCGAGCGGGGCCGTGTAGCCGGTGCGGTAGCTCCAGAGCTGCTTGCCGGTGTAGTCGTACTTGGTCGCGAAGCCGAGGCCGTCCTTGTACGAGTAGCCGCTCACGGCGGCGCTGCCGCTGGAGTCCACCGAGACCTCTCCGATCACGTCGCCCGGCGAGAGCTGCCAGTCGAACGCGCCCGCGGGGTCGAGCTTCACCAGCGTCGGCCCGGCGATGGCCCCGCCGCCGAGGTCCGGCCCGTTGCACGGGGACTGGCTGCAGAAGATCTGGAGGGCGACGAAGACGTTGCCGAGCGCGGGCGAGGTGGCGAGTCCCGTGAAGCTGGCGTAGCTCCGCGCGTCGAAGCTCCAGCGCTTCTCCCACTTGAGCGAGCCGTCTCCGCCGTACTTGCGCAGGAAGAGCGACGGCGAGCTCGAGCCCTGGCCGAAGATGCTGGCGGCGACGACGTTCCCATCCTTGTCGGTCGCTACCCGCTGCACGGCGTCCTCGGCTCCGGAGTCGATGAACTCGACCCAGCGGGTGTCCCCGCCCTTCACCGGCGGCGTCCCGCAGACGTTGGCGGTCCCGGCGCCGCCACAGCTGTCCGAGCCGCCGCAGGTGCCACAGGCGAGGGTGCCGCCGCAGCCGTCAGGGAGGTTCCCGCAGCTCTTCCCGAGCGCGGAGCAGGTGGTGGGCACGCAGGCAGGCGGAGGCGCGGAGCAGGTGTCGTCTCCGCCGCAGACCTGGCCGTTCGGGCAGGTGCCGCAGGCGATCATGCCGCCGCAGCCGTCGGGCACCGCGCCGCAGTTCTTGTGCTGGGTAGCGCAGGTGGTCGGGATGCAGGTGTTGCCGGCGGTGCCGCCGTCGGTGCCGCCGCCCGTTCCGCCGCCGGTGCCTCCGTCGGTCCCGCCGGAGCTGCCGCCGTCGCTGGCGCCGCCATCCGTCCCGCCGTCGGCCGGCGCGGCCTCGCAGACGTTGGTGGCGCCGCAGCTCTCGCCCGAAGGGCAGGAGCCGCACGCGATCGCGCCACCGCAGCCGTCGGAGATGGCTCCGCAGGTCTTGCCGGCCTGGGCGCAGGTGACCGGCGTGCACTGCTGGGACACCCCGCCGTCCGGCTGAGCCTTCTTGCTCCCGCTCCCGCAGGCGACCAGCAACGCGACCACCGATCCGAAGGCCCACGCTCGAAGGCTCGTCATGGCCCCTGCCCCCCTCGCTGCCTGCCAGCAGATTGGACTTTCGTCCCTGCGCCGGCAACGGGCAGCGGAGAGCGCCGGGCGGACGAGCGCAGCGCCGGCGACCGTGGCCCTGGTCGACGCCCAGCCCTGCGCATCGATTCACCAGGGCGAGGATCACGATGGGGCGCCGGGCGGGCGAAGGACCCCGGGCGATCAGTGCCCGCGGCGCGGCTCCAGCCAGCCGCGCTGCTCGGCGAGCTGCCACGGCGGCCGGGCGTAGACGTCCTCGAGCAGGCTCTCCGCGCCGGGCGGAGGCAGCCCCTCCGCCTCCCGGATCGAGCGCTGGACGAGCGCCTCCAGCTCGGCCCGCTCGGCGGCCGCGGCGGCCTCGTCGAGGAGCCCGCGGGCGCGCAGGAACGCTCCGAGCCGCGCCAGCGGATCGCGCCGACGCCACGCTTCCACCTCCGCCTCGTCCCGGTAGACGCGCGGGTCGTCCGAGGTGGAGTGGGCGCCGATGCGGTAGGTCTCGAGCTCGAGGAAGGTGGGGCCGCCCCCGCCGCGCGCCCGCTCCGCCGCGGCGCGGGTGGCGGCGTAGACCGCCAGGGCGTCGTTCCCGTCCACCCGCAGGCCGGGGAAGCCGTAGGCCCGGGCCTTGATCGCGATGGTCGCCGAGCCCGACTCGCGCGCGGTGGGGGTTGAGATGGCCCAGTGGTTGTTCTGGCAGATCACCACCAGCGGAGGCTCGAGCACCCCGGCGAAGTTCATGGCCGCGTGGAAGTCGGCGCTGGCGGTGCCGCCGTCGCCGACGTACGCGACCGCCACCTTGCGGTCGCCGCGCAGCTTCATCGCCAGGGCGGCGCCGACCGCCTGCGGCAGCTGCGAGCCGATGCAGGAGGACCAGGAGACCTGGTTCACCCGCCGCGACGCCATGTGCGACGGCATCTGCCGCCCCTTGAGCTCGTCGCCGGAGTTCCCGAAGATCTGGCAGAGGTAGGTCACGAGGTCGAAGCCGCGCAGCAGCATGGCGCCCGCCTCGCGCAGCGCCGGGAAGATCCAGTCCTCCGGCTCGAGGGCCGCCGCGCTCGCCAGGGTGGCGGCCTCCTGCCCGGTGCAGGCGCCGTAGAAGCTCACCCTCCCCTCGCGCTGCAGCACCAGCATCCGCTCGTCCACCAGGCGCAGCAGCACCATGTGGCGGTGGAGGTGGAGGAGCTTCTCCGGGGCGATCTCCGGCAGCGCCCCCACCGCCCGCCCCTCCTCGTCGAGGACGCGGAAGAGCGCGAGGTCCGGCGCGGGCTCGGCCATGTCCGCTAGACCAGCTCCATGAAGAGCAGGTTCGGGTCCTCGAGGTAGCCGATGAGCGCGTAGGCGAAGGCGGCGGCGGCGTGGCCGTCGACGATGCGGTGATCGACCGAGAGCGACACGTGCATCACGTCGCGCACCACCACCTGACCGTCGCGCACCACCGGTGTGGGTCGCATGCGGTGCACGCCGAGGATGGCCACCTCGGGGTGGTTGATGATGGGGGTGGCGAAGAGCCCTCCGAGCGCGCCCAGGCTGGTGATGGTGAAGGAGGAGCCGCCCAGGTCCTCCAGCCGCACCTTGCCGGCCTTGGTGTCGGCGCCGAGCCGCTCGATCTCGCGGGCGAGGTCGAGCAGGGAGCGCCGGTCGGCGTCGCGGACCACCGGCACCACCAGCCCCTGCTCGGTGGCCGAGGCGATCCCGAGGTGGAAGGTCCGCTTGCGCCGGATCTCCTGCCTCGCCTCGTCGAAGACGGCGTTGAGCTCCGGGTGCCTCTTGAGCGCCGCCACCGCCGCCTTCACGACGAACGGCAGGAAGGTGACCTTCACCCCCTGCTCCCGGGCGGCGGCCGCGATCCGGTCCTTCACGCGGGAGAGCTCGGTCACGTCCACCTGCTCGACGAAGGTGAAGTGGGCGGCGCTGTGCTTCGACGTCGCCATGTGCTCGGCGATCTTCCGCCGCAGGCCGCGGAGCGGGATCACCTCGTCGCCGGCGGCGGAGGCCGGGGCCGGCGTGGGCGCCGAGGGACGGGCGGCCGCCGGGGCCGGCGCGGGCGCGGCGCCGTTGACGCTGCTCCGGGCGCCGTTCACGTCCTCCTTGGTGACGCGGCCGCCGGGGCCGGTGCCGTTCACGGCCTGGAGGTCCACGCCGAGCTGGCGGGCCAGCGCGCGGACCGCGGGGGCGGCGAGGGCGCGAGCGCGGCCGCCCCCTCCCTCACCCTCCCCCGCTTCGCGGGAGAGGGAAGGAGTTTCGGCAGGCGCGCCGACCGCTTCGCGGCTGACGGAAGGAGGCTCCCCTTCCAGCTCGAGCTCGATCAGCGGCGCGTGCACCTTCGCGAGCTCTCCCTCCTTCCAGAGGAGCCTCGCCACGCGGCCGCGCCGCGGCGACGGGATGGTCACCGTCGCCTTGTCGGTCATGACCTCCACCAGCGGCTGATCCTCGCTCACGGCGTCGCCGGGCTTGACGAACCACTGCTGGATCTCGGCCTCGACCACGCCCTCGCCGATGTCGGGAAGGATGAGCTGATAGGGCATGCGGTCCTCGGATGACTCAGAAGGCGACCACCTCGCGGATGCCGCGCAGGATGCGCGGCGCGCGGGGCAGGTACTCGGCCTCCAGCGTGTAGGGGAACGGGGTGTCGAAGCCGGTGACGCGGGTGACGGGCGCCTCGAGCGACAGGAAGCAGCGCTCCTGGATGAGCGCGGAGAGCTCCGCCCCGAAGCCGCAGGTGCGCGGCGCCTCGTGCACGATGACCGCACGGCCGGTCTTCTTGACCGACCGCTCGATGGCCTCGACGTCGAGCGGCTGCAGCGAGCGCAGGTCGAGCAGCTCGCAGTCGATGCCGGCCTCCGCCGCCTCCCGCACCGCCTGGTCGGCCTCGTGCCACATCGCGCCCCAGGCCAGCACCGTCACCTGGCGCCCCTCCCGCGTCACCCTGGCCTGCCCGAGCGGGATGGCGTACTCGCCCTCCGGCACCTCGCCCTTGGCCGCCCGGTAGACCCGCTTCGGCTCGAAGAAGAGCACCGGGTCGGGGTCGCGGATGGCGGAGATGAGGAGCCCCTTGGCGTCGTACGGGTTGGAGGGGACCACCACCTTCAGCCCGGCGGTGTGGATGAAGTGGGCCTCCGGCGACTGCGAGTGGTAGTGGCCGCCGCGGATGCCGCCGCCGTAGGGGCTGCGGATCACCATGGGGCAGGCGTACTGGCCGCCGGAGCGGTAGCGGTACTTCGCCACCTCGTTCACGATCTGGTCCATCGCCGGGAAGATGAAGTCGGCGAACTGGATCTCCGGCACCGGCCGCAGCCCGTAGAGCGCCATGCCCACCGCGGTGCCCACGATGCCGCCCTCGGCCAGCGGCGTGTCGATCACCCGATCCGCGCCGAACTCGTCGTGCAGCCCCTGGGTGGCCCGGAAGACGCCGCCGAACTTGCCCACGTCCTCGCCCAGCACCACCACGTCCCGGTCGCGCCGCATCTCGGTTCGCAGCGCGTCGTTGACGGCCTGGATCACGTTCATGGTGGGCACGGCTAGCCCTCCTCGCGCAGGCGCGCGGCCCTGGGGTCGGCGGCCACCGCGGCCCGCAGCTCCTCGAGCTGCTCCCGCTGCTGCCGGAGCGGCTCGGCGTAGACCCCGGCGAAGAGGCTCTCCAGCGGCGGCTTGGGCGGGAGCGCCTCGGCCTCTCGCAGCGCCGCCTGGATCTCGGCCGCGGCCGCCTCCCGGATGCCGGCGTCCTCCGCCTCGGAGAGGAGCCCGCGCCAGGCGAGGTGCGCCTTGAGCCGCAGCAGGGGATCCTTCTTGCGCCACGGTTCGACCAGCTCCACCGGGCGGTAGACGCGCGGGTCGTCGCTGGTCGAGTGTCCCTCCATCCGGTAGGTGACGCACTCGATGAGCGTCGGCCCCTCCCCCGCCGCCGCCCGCGCGCGGGCGAGCCGGGTGGCCTCGTACACGGCGAGGAGGTCGTTGCCGTCCACCCGCTCGCCCTTCATCCCGTAGGCGAGCGCCTTCTCCGCGAAGGTGACAGCCGCCGTCTGGCGCTCGCGCGGCACGCTGATGGCCCAGCCGTTGTTGCGGCAGACGAAGACCACCGGCACCTTGCGGACCCCGGCGAAGTTCAGCCCGGTGTGGAAGTCGTTGGCGCTGGTCGCCCCCTCGCCGAAGTAGACCAGCGGCACCATGTCGTCGCCCTTGATGCGCGCCGCCCAGCCCGCCCCCACCGCCTGCGGGATCTGCGTGGCGATGGGAGAGCTGATGGAGGCGAAGTGCCCCGGCGCGAAGGCCTCGTGGCAGGGCATCTGGTGCCCCTGCATCAGGTCGCCGGAGTTGCCGAGCAGGTCGCACATGAAGACCGCGAGCGGCATCCCGCGCAGCAGGGCGGCGCCGTGCTCGCGGTAGCAGGGGAAGATCCAGTCCTGGCTGGCCATGGCCTCGGCCGCGCCGAGCACCGTCGCCTCCTCGCCGATGGAGCCGATGTAGAAGCCGATGCGGCCCTGGCGCTGCAGCTGGACCATCCGCTCGTCGAGCGTGCGGTTCAGCACCATGAGCCGGTAGAGCGGGAGGAGCCGCTCCTGCGGCAGGTGCAGCCGCGACAGGTCGGCGCTGCCGTCGTCCGCCAGCAGCCGCTCGAGCGGGAACTCCTTCTCGGGCCGGTGCGCGGCGGGCCGCTGCTGGAAGGGCGCCACGTCCTGGCCGTGACCGTCGTGGCCGTTGCGCCTCACGAGGTTCTCGTGGATCTCACGCCGCATCGGTCACTCCACCTCGTCGCCTCGAGGAAGCTATGGGCCGCCGGCCGCGCGCCTCGCGCCGCCGATCTCGCCACGCAAGAAGAGCTCCGCCGCCCGGTAGCTCGAACGGACGAGCGGCCCGCTCGCGACGTAGCGGAAGCCGAGCCGCTCCCCAAGCCCCTTGTAGGTGTCGAACCGCTCCGGCGCGACGAACTCCATCACCGGCAGGTGCCACGCCGAGGGGCGCAGGTACTGACCCAGGGTGAGGATCTCGACGCCGACCTCGCGCAGGTCGCGCATCGCCTGCTCCAGCTCCTCCGGGGTCTCCCCCAGGCCGAGCATGATCGACGATTTGGTGACGATGCCCGGGAACTCCCGCTTCATGCGGGCCAGCACCGCCAGGGTCTGGTCGTAGCTGGCGCGTGGATCCCGCACCACCGGCGTGAGGCGGCGCACCGTCTCGAGGTTGTTGGCGAAGACGTCCGGCCCGGCGCGGCCGATGGTGCGCACCGCCTCGGCGTCGCCGCGGAAGTCGGGCGTGAGCACCTCGACGAGCAGCCCGGGGACGCCGCGCAGGTGGCGGATCGCCTCGGCGAAGTGACCGGCGCCGCCGTCGGCGAGGTCGTCGCGGTCGACGCTGGTCACGACGATGTAGTCGAGGTGCAGCCCGGCCACCAGCTCGGCCAGGTGGCGCGGCTCGTCCGGGTCGAGCGGCGGCGGGTGGGCCGCGGTCTTCACGTTGCAGAAGCGGCACCCCCGGGTGCAGGTGTCGCCCATCAGCATCACGGTGGCGGTGCCGCCGCCCCAACACTCGGCGACGTTGGGGCAGTGCGCCTCCTGGCAGACCGTGTGGAGCTTCTCCTTCCCCAGGGTCTCGCTCACCTTCCGGTACCGCTCCCCACCGGGGACGCCGACGCGCAGCCACGGCGGCTTCTTGGCCCCCATCGGAAGCCCCTGCTCACGCATGAGCGCGCCGAGCTCCGCCCGGTCGGCCGGCAGCGCCGCGGGAGAGGGGGCGAGGACCGGCAGGCGCGGACGGGAGGGGATCGACATGGTCCCCGTAGCCTTACTCATTACTCCGAAAAAACGCATGGTATAGTGAGCGAGCGGTCCCCCGGCGGGTCGATGGAGAGCCGGGAAAGCAAGAGGACGTTCGCTTGTCGAGTGCCGAGCCTGCCAAGGCCACCCGG
Source organism: Anaeromyxobacteraceae bacterium (assembly GCA_035656915.1). GTDB lineage: Bacteria > Myxococcota > Myxococcia > Myxococcales > Anaeromyxobacteraceae > Anaeromyxobacter_B. The sequence goes on along the minus strand of DASRRJ010000012.1, from coordinate 66,473 downwards.
ATCCTGATCGTCGACGACGACGCCTCGGTGCGGGACGTCATCGGCGTGCTCCTCTCCGAGGAGGGCTACGCCTGCACCGTCGCCTGCAGCGCCGAAGAGGCGCTCGTCCGCGCTCGCCAGGGAGACTTCGAGCTCTGCATCAGCGACGTCAAGATGCCGGGCAAGGACGGGGTCTGGCTCCTCGAGCGGCTGCGCTCCGAGCACCCCACCCTCGAGGTCATCATGCTCACCGCCTACGGCGAGACCGAGGCGGCGGTGGAGTGTCTCCGCGAGGGCGCCGCCGACTACCTGCTCAAGCCGCCCAGGGTCACCGACCTGGTCCGCGCCATCGAGCGCGCCCTGGCGCGGCGCCGGCTGGAGCTGGCGCGGCAGCGCTACCGACGGACCCTGGAGAAGCGGGTCCTCGAGAAGACGGCCGAGCTCTCGCACGCGCTCCGTCAGGTGGAGCAGAGCTACCAGACCACCCTCGACGCCTTGGTGGCCGCGCTCGACGCCCGCGAGCACGAGACCAGCGACCACTCGCAGCGGGTGGTGCGCTACACCCTCGGGATCGCCGACCGGCTCGCCCTGCCCCAGTCGCAGCTGCCGGACCTCGCGCGGGGCGCGCTCCTGCACGACATCGGCAAGATCGGCGTCCCGGACGCCATCCTCCTCAAGCCGGGGCGGCTCACCGCGGAGGAGTGGGAGGAGATGCGGCGCCACCCGCACGTCGGATGGACCATCCTGCGCTCGATCCCCTTCCTCGAGGCGGCGGCCGAGATCGTGCTCTCGCACCAGGAGCGCTGGGACGGCGAGGGTTATCCTCGCCAGCTCGCCGGTGAGGCCATCCCGCTCGGCGCCCGCATCTTCGCCATCGCCGACACCTTCGACGCCATGACCAGCGATCGGCCCTACCGCAAGCGCCTGCCGTACGCGGCGGCCCGCGCCGAGGTGGCCCGCTGCGCCGGCACCCAGTTCGACCCGCGCTGCGCGGAGGCCTTCCTCGCCATCGGCGAGGAGGAGTGGACCGCGCTGCGCACCGCGCAGCCCAGGGTGGCCTGAAGCGCGCTGGGCTGAACGGCCCCCTGGAGCTCGCGCGGCGGTCGCGCTCAGGGCGCGATGGGCAGCGCCGAGGGGCGCTTCTCCTCGCCCGCCTCCTCGCCGGCCTTCAGCGCCGCCTCGGCGAGGTGGGTGTGGATCTTCATCGAGCAGAACTTCGGCCCGCACATGGAGCAGAACTCGGCGCTCTTGAAGGCCTCGTGCGGCAGCGTCTCGTCGTGCATCGTCCGGGCGGTCTCCGGGTCGAGCGAGAGCGCGAACTGCTTGTTCCAGTCGAAGGCGTAGCGGGCGCGGGAGAGCTCGTCGTCGCGGTCGCGCGCGCCGGGTCGGTGCAGGGCCACGTCGGCGGCGTGGGCGGCGATCTTGTAGGCGACGATCCCCTGGCGGACGTCGTCGATGTCCGGCAGGCCGAGGTGCTCCTTGGGGGTCACGTAGCAGAGCATGGCCGCGCCGTGCTGCGCCGCCACGGTGGCGCCGATGGCGCTGGTGATGTGGTCGTAGCCGGGGGCGATGTCAGTGACGAGCGGCCCGAGCACGTAGAACGGGGCCTCGTCGCAGAGCTCGCGCTCCTTCTGCATGTTCATCGGGATCTGATCGAGCGGCACGTGTCCCGGCCCCTCCACCATCACCTGCACGTCGTGCTTCCAGGCGCGGCGGGTGAGCTCCCCGAGCACCTTCAGCTCGGCGAACTGGGCGGCGTCGGAGGCGTCGGCGAGACAGCCGGGGCGCAGCCCGTCGCCGAGGCTGAAGGCCACGTCGTAGCGCTTGAAGATCTCGCAGATCTCGTCGAAGTGCGTGTAGAGCGGGTTCTCCGCCTTGTGGGCCAGCATCCACTGCGCCATCAGCGCCCCGCCGCGGCTGACGATGCCGGTGATGCGGTGCGCGGCGAGCGGGATGAAGTCCTTGAGCAGGCCGGCGTGGATGGTCATGTAGTCCACGCCCTGCCGCGCCTGCGCCTCGATGATCTCGAGCAGGAGCTTGGGCGTGAGGTCCACCACGTCCTTCACGTGGGCCAGGCACTCGTAGATGGGCACGGTGCCCACCGGGATGGGGCTGGCGCGGAGGATGGCCTCGCGGATCTGCGGGATGTCGCCGCCGGTGGAGAGGTCCATCACGGTGTCGGCGCCGTACTTGATGCTGACCCGCAGCTTCTCCAGCTCCGACTGGATGTCGCTCACCACCGCGCTGTTGCCGATGTTCGAGTTGATCTTGCAGGTGGCGGCCACGCCGATCGCCATGGGCTCGAGCTCGGGGTGGTTCACGTTGGCGGGGATGATCATCCGGCCGCGCGCCACCTCGTCGCGCACCAGCTGCGGGGCGAGCCGCTCGCGCCGCGCCACGTGGGCCATCTCCTCGGTGACCACGCCTTTTCGCGCGTAGTGCATCTGGGAGACGTTCGGCTGCCCCTGGCGCTTCGAGATCCAATCGGCGCGCATGCGCTCGACCTCCTTGGGATGTTCCGGCGGACTGCGAAAAGTAATGGGCGCGCGTTTTCGTGTCAACGCGCGCCCACCGAGGTGCTTCGACCGCCAGGCGCTGGTCAGCGCAGGGCGCGGAAGGCGCGGCGGCCGGCGTAACGGGCCGAGCGGCCGAGCTCCTCCTCGATGCGGAGGAGCTGGTTGTACTTGGCGACGCGGTCGGTGCGCGAGGCGGAGCCGGTCTTGATCTGGCCGCAGTCGCAGGCCACGGCGAGGTCGGCGATGGTGGTGTCCTCGGTCTCGCCGGAGCGGTGGCTCATCACGCTGGTGTAACCGGCCTGGTGGGCCATGCGCACCGCGTCGAGGGTCTCGGTGAGCGAGCCGATCTGGTTCACCTTCACCAGGATCGAGTTGGCGATCCCCTGCTCGATGCCGCGCGAGAGCCGCTCGACGTTGGTGACGAAGAGGTCGTCGCCGACCAGCTGCAGCTGGCCGCCCAGCTTCTCGGAGAGGAGCTTCCAGGTGGCCCAGTCGTCCTCGTCGCAGCCGTCCTCGATGGAGACGATGGGGTACCTCGCGGCCAGGCCGGCGTAGAACTCGACCAGCCCCTTCCCGTCGAAGCTCTTCCCCTCCCCCTCGAGCTCGTACTTGCCGGAGACCTTGTCGTAGAACTCGCTGGCGGCGCAGTCGAGCGCCAGCGCCACCTGGCCGTCGGCGCCCGCCTTGAGCCCCGCCTGCGAGATGGCCTCCATGATCACCTGGAGCGCCTCCTCGTTCGAGCCGAGGCTCGGGGCGTAGCCGCCCTCGTCGCCGACGCCGGTGGAGGCGCCCTTGCCCTTCAGCACCTTCTTGAGCGCGTGGAAGATCTCGGCGCCGTAGCGCAGCGCCTCGGCGAAGGTGGGGGCGCCGAGCGGCACCACCATGAACTCCTGGATGTCGACGTTGGAGTCGGCGTGGGCGCCGCCGTTGAGGATGTTCATGAGCGGCACCGGCAGCGTGCGCGCCCCCGCCCCGCCGACGTAGCGGTAGAGCGGCAGCCCGTGCGCGAGCGCGGCGGCCCTGGCGGCGGCGAGCGAGACGCCCAGCACGGCGTTGGCGCCGAGCTTGGCCTTGGTCGGCGTGCCGTCGAGCTCGCACATGCGGGCGTCGAGGGCCGCCTGGTCGGAGGCGTCCATGCCGATGACCGTGGGGGCGAGCTGGTCGATGACGTTCGCGACCGCCTTCCGCACTCCCTTGCCGAGGTAGCGGCCCTTGTCCCCGTCGCGCAGCTCCAGCGCTTCGTGCTCGCCGGTGGAGGCGCCGGAGGGCACCGCCGCCCGCCCGATGTCGCCGGAGGCGAGGGCCACCTCGACCTCTACGGTCGGGTTGCCCCGAGAATCGAGGATCTCGCGCGCGTGGACGTTGACGATCTCGGTCATGCCTGCCTCCGCAAGTGGTGGTGAGAGGTGCGTGAACGGGGGGCAATCTGACGGCTGGACCCCTGGGTCGTCAATGAGGAAGTGCGGCCCGGGCGAGGCTTGAAGCGGCGCCGCCCGGCTGCTAGACGGCAAGGCGCCCGTCTCGGGGAGGAGGCCGCGCATGGCTGGGCTGCTCGAAGGCAAGGTCGCGGTGGTCACGGGCGCGGGGGGCGGCATCGGCCGCCAGCACGCGCTGGCGCTGGCCCGCGAGGGCGCGAAGGTGGTGGTCAACGATCTGGGCGGCGACCGGCACGGGGGCGGGCGCGGCGCCGAGATGGCGAACGGGGTGGTGGAGGAGATCCGCCAGGCCGGCGGCGAGGCGGTGGCGAGCTACGACTCGGTGGCGACGCGCGAGGGGGCCGACGGCCTGGTCTGGACGGCCCAGGGCAAGCTCGGCGGGATCGACGTCCTCGTGAACAACGCCGGCATCCTGCGCGACCGGACCCTGCTCAACATGAGCGACGAGGACTTCCGGAAGGTCCTCGCGGTTCACCTCGAGGGCACCTTCTACTGCACGCAGGCCGCGGCGCGGGCCATGAAGGTGCAGGGCCGCGGCGGCCGGATCATCAACACCACCAGCCTCTCCGGCCTGCTCGGCAACTTTGGCCAGGCGAACTACGCCGCGGCCAAGGCCGGCATCTACGGCCTCACCCGCGTCTGCGCGCTGGAGTTGCAGCGGATCGGGGTCACCGTGAACGCGGTGGCGCCGGTGGCGCTGACGCGCATGACGAGCGACCTCCCCATGATGAAGGGCGCCACCGAGGCGGCGCTCGGGCCGCAGCACATCTCGCCGGTGGTGGTCTTCCTCGCCAGCGACCTCGCCCGCGAGATCACCGGGCAGGTCGTGGGGGTGGAGGGCGGGAAGGTCTTCGCCTATCGGATGGAGACCACGGCGGGGGTGGAGAAGGACCCGGCCGCCGGCCCCTGGACGCCGGCGGAGCTCGCCGAGGCCTGGGGACGAATCAGCGGCTGATCGTCAGCCGGAGTAGTCGATGATCACCACCCCCCGATCGCCGGGCGGGTCGTGGTCGTCGTCACGGCGCCCCGGCGAGCGGGCCGGTGGCTCGGGGACGGGCAGCTCGACCGAGGGCCGTTCCTCCCGGTGCTGCTCGGGGTGCCGGCGCTTGATCTCCTCGATGATGAACGCGTCGAGCATCGCTCTCTCCGCCCCTCCTGGCTGACTGGGCCTGCAAACCGCGTTCCTTGCGCCTCGCTCGCCCTCCAGGGTGCCGGCAACGCGCCGGACCTCCCAGTTTTTGCTGTAACACCCGCTTCATGGGCCGGTCAAGGCGGGCCACGGCGCACCGTGTCAGGCCCCTCGTGTGCCCTTCCACCGTGAAGGATATGCGACGGGCGGACGCGCGCCACCACACCTCCGGCCCGAAGCGCCACACCTGCCCGGTACTGTGGCGGGCGACGCTACGCCCCCTCGGCGCGCGCCTTGAAGGCGGCCAGCATGCGCGGCAGGGAGACCTTGGTGAGCTCCTCGGTGATCTTGTCGACCACCCGCTGCGGGACCAGCGCCGGCTTCGCCACCTCGATCTCGACCGAGTAGCGCGCGCGCGTGCGGCCTCCCTCGTCGAAGAGCTCCCAGGCCCCGCTCGACACCTTCATCATCTCGCCGCCGACGAGCGACCAGGTCACCTTGCGCGGCCGCTCCTCCACGTGGCGCAGCGTGTAGTGGATGCGCCGGATGCCGAGGTCCACCTGGTACTCGACGTCGCGCGCCGTGCCGAAGGGCGTCACCCGCGCCGCCTTCACCTGCGGCACGAACTCGGGGTAGCGCTCGTACTGGACGATGAGGTCGAAGAAGCGCTCGACCGGGACGTCCACCACCACCTCGCGGGTCGCCGAAGAGGACATCGCGCTCACCACCCGTAGTTGGGCTTGTGCCGGAAGCGGTGCTCGGTCTCGATGTAGCGGATGGTGCCGCTCTTCGACCGCATCACCACCGAGTGGGTCCGCGCGCCCTCGCCCGTGAAGCGCACGCCCTTGAGGAAGTCGCCGTTGGTCACGCCGGTGGCGGCGAACATGACGTTCCCGCCGGCCAGCTCCTCGATGGACATCACCTTCTCGAGGTCCTTCACGCCCATGCGGGTGGCGCGCTCGCGCTCGCGATCGTTGCGGAAGACCAGCCGCCCCTGCATGTCGCCCCCGACGCAGCGCAGCGCCGCGGCGGAGATGACGCCCTCCGGCGCGCCGCCCGTGCCCATGAGCACGTCCACGCCGGTGTCGGGGAAGCAGGTGTTGATGGCGCCCGAGACGTCGCCGTCGCCGATGAGCTTGATGCGGGCCCCCGCCGCGCGCACCTCGGCGATGAGCTTCTCGTGCCGGGGGCGATCGAGGATCACCACCGTCAGGTCCTCGACGTACTTGCCGAGGCAGTCGGCGACCCGGCGCAGGTTCTCGGTGGGGCTTCGGGCGAGGTCGACGCAGCCGCGCGCCTGCGGGCCGACGGCGATCTTCTCCATGTAGCAGTCGGGGGCCCGCAGCAGCTTCCCCTTCTCCCCCATGGCGATGACGCTGATGGCGTTGGCCGCGCCGGTGGCGCAGAGGTTCGTCCCCTCGAGCGGGTCGACCGCGATCTCGATCTCGATGTCGCCGGGCTGACCGCGCCCCACCCGCTCGCCTATGAAGAGCATGGGCGCCTCGTCGCGCTCGCCCTCCCCGATCACCACCTCGCCCTGGATGTGCAGGTCGTTGAAGGCCTTGCGCATGGCCTCCACCGCGGCCTGGTCGGCGCCGTTCCGGTCGCCGCGCCCCATGAGCCGGGCCGAGGCGAGCGCGGCCGCCTCGGTGATGCGCGCCACTTCGAGAGCGAGGTTGCGATCCATCGGGCTCCTCCGGGTGGTCAGGCCGAGAGCTCTTCGCCCGGCACCAGCCGGTCGAGGAGCGCGCGGGGCATGCGCTGGACCTTCCCTTCGAGGTCCACGCACGCGTGCACGGTGTGGCCGGTGGCGAGCAGCTCCCCGGCGCGGACGATGCGATAGCCGAAGCGGGCCGAGGCGCGCCGCACCTCGGTGAGGCGCGTCTCCACCAGGAGCAGGTCGTCGTACCGCGCGGGCGCCTTGTAGGCGACCTGGGCCTCGATCACCGGGAGCTGCAGCCGGTGCTGCTCCTCGAAGTCGCGGTAGCGCAGCCCCTTGGCCCGGATGAACTCGTTGCGGCCGGCCTCGAAGAAGCGGAGGTAGTTGGCGTAATACACCACCCCCATCTGATCGGTGTCGCCGTAGATCACCCGGAACTCGGTCGCGACCATGGCTAGATGGCTTCGATGCGGATGAGGCGCGTCGGCGCGACGGTGACCCGGAAGCCCTCGATCTCGGCCATGGCGGCGACCATGTCGGCCTCGCGCGCGGTGTGGGTGACGATCACCAGGGCGACCGCCGCGCCCTCGCTCCCCGGCTCGCGCTGCTGCACCGCGGCGATGGAGATGTTGCGGCTCGCGAGCGTGCTCGCGATGCGCGCCAGCACGCCCGGCTCGTCCTTCACCGAGAAGCGCAGGTAGTAGCCGGCGCGCACTTCGCCGTGCGGCAGCAGGCCCACCCGCGACTCGCCGTGGGGCAGCGGCACGCGCCCAGGGCTCGAGGCCACGATGTTGCGGGTGAGGTCGATGATGTCCGAGACCACCGCGCTGCCGGTGGGCATGGCCCCGGCGCCCTGCCCGATGAGCATCGAGGGGCCGAGCGCCTCGGAGTGGAGCAGCACCGCGTTCATCGCGCCGCGCACGCCGGCGAGCAGCGATCCAGCCGGGATGAAGGCCGGGTGCACCCGCACCTCCACCGCGTCGGGGGCGCCGGGCGTCGAGGTCCGGCGCGCGATGGCGAGGAGCTTGAGCGCATAGCCGAACTCCTTGCCCCAGGCGAAGTCCTCGGGGGTGAGCTCGGTGATCCCCTCGGTGAGGACGTCGTCGGGGCGCACCCGCACCGCGAAGGCCAGCTGGGAGAGCACGCAGAGCTTCTGGGCGGCGTCGCCGCCGGAGACGTCGAGCGTGGGATCGGCCTCGGCGTAGCCGAGCCGCTGCGCCTCGGCGAGGGCCTTGGCGAGCGGCTCGCCCTTCTCCGCCATGGCGGTGAGGATGTAGTTGGTGGTGCCGTTGACGATTCCGTGCAGGGAGGTGATGCGGTCGGAGGCGAGCGCCTCGCGCAGGGTGCGGATGACCGGCACGCCGCCGCAGACCGCCCCCTCGTAGTAGACGTCGACGCCCTTCTCCAGCGCCAGCTTGAAGATGTCCTCGCCGCGGGCCGCGAGCAGCGCCTTGTTGGCGGTGACCACGTGCTTGCCGCGCTCGAGCGCCCCCTTCACCAGCCGGAACGACTCCTCCACGCCGCCCACCAGCTCCACCACCACCTCGACCGCCGGATCGTCGAGCAGATCCTCGACGCGGGTGGTCAGCAGGGCGCGATCGAGCTCGACCGGGCGGGACTTCTCGAGGTCGCGAATGGCGACGCGGCGGACCACGATGCGCGCGCCCAGCCGCGACTCGATGTCGCGCGCGTGGCGCTGGAGGATGGAGAGCACCCCGCCGCCCACCGTGCCGAACCCCGCGATTCCGATTCCAACCTCGCGCATTGCCGTCCTCTCCCGGAGCTTCCGGCGACGCTCGAGCGCGCGGCCGGGATCCCACTCTTTACCAGAAGCCGGCCCGGCGCGGACCCCTCACCGACCGGCCTGGGCGCGCTCGCGCTCCCGCGCCTCCGCCTCGCCCAGCGCCTCGGCGGCCGCGAGCCGCACTCCCTGGTCGGGGTGGCCGGAGGCGAGGGTGAGCAGGTACGCGCGCGCCTCCGGCCCGCCGATGTCGCCGACCACCCGGGCGAGCCGGCTCGTGACCTCGGGGCCGCGGCGGAGCGAGAGCTCGATGAGGGGGTCGACCGCCCGCTCGTCGCCGAGCTGCGCCAGGGCGCCGACGGCCCGCTCGATCACCTCCGGATCCTCGTCGCGCAGCCGCTCGACCAGGCCGGGGACCGCTGCGCCGTTCTTGCGATCGGCGAGGGCCCTCACCGCGGCGTCGCGGGTGCGGCGCTCCGGCGAGCGCAGGTCCCGGAGCAGCTCGCGCTCGGGCTTCCGCCCCTCGGCCAGGTCCAGGGAGATGGAGCTGGCCGCGCCGCCCAGCGCCGAGGTGAGCGCCCGCCGGAAGGCGCCGCCCAGCCCCTCCTCGCCCGCCTGCGGCGCGCCCGCGCCCCGCTCGCGCGCGCGCAACGGCGCCTCACCGTCGACGGGGGCGGCCTCGAGCTCCACCACCACCGCCACGCTGCGGGCGCCACCGTCCACGCCCGGCTCGGCCGCGCTCGCGAGCACGGTCACCTTTCCGGAGTAGCCGCGCCAGTCGCGCGGCAGGTCGCCCGCCGGCGCCGCCTCGAAGCCCGCGCCCAGCAGCGCGACCCGGGCGGCCTCGCGCAGGTCATCGTCGCCGATACCTACCAGCAGCAGCCGCTCGCCGGCGGCGCTCTGCGAGAGCTCCACCCGGCCCAGGCCCAGGTGCGCCGGGCCTCGCCGGCAGCCGCTCGACAGCAGCAGCGCCACGGCGAGGCCCCAGCAACATGCGGCGCGAGCCACGTCGGCTAGCCTTCTCCGCCCTCGCCCTTCGGCGGGGCCGCGGCCGGCGCCGGCTGGGCCGAGGCTCCGCTCGAGCTCGCCTCGGCGGGCGCGGCGGCGTCGCCCTCGCCGGGCGCAGACTGGGGGCCCTCTCCGCGCCCGCGCCCGCGCCCACCCCGGCGGCGGCGCCGGCGACGGCGGCGGCGGCCCTCGCCCTCGGCGGCAGGTCTCTCCGCCCCCGGCTGTCCGGGGGAACCGGCCGCTTCGGCCGGCTCGGAACCTTCGTCCTCGTCGGCGCCGTCGTCGTCGTCGCCCTCGTCCGCCTCGGGCGGCTCGGGGGCCTTCTCCAGCGAGACCTCGGGGATGACGGGCGCGATCTCGGCCAGCGGCGGCTGCGGCGCGCGCTCCTCGCCGGGAGCGGACTCGGGGGCGACCGGTGCCGGAGCTGGCCGCTCGCGCGGCTCCCGGCGCTCGCTCTCGCGGGGCTCACGGCCTTCGCGCGGCTCCCGGCGCTCGCCCTCGCGGGGCTCACGGCCTTCGCGCCGGTCGCGCTCCTCGCGCCGAGCGCGGCGGGCGGCCTCCTCCAGCGCAGCCGCCTCGGCAGCCGCCTTGAAGAACGCCTCGTCCACCTCCGGCACCACCACCTGCGTACAGCCGATGCCCGCGTCGGCGAAGGCCTCGGCGAGCGCCTCGCCGCAGAGCAGCAGCACCGGCGACTGCCCGGCCGCGCTGGCTTCGCCGCGGGCCTCGCGAGCCGCCTCGCCGGCAGACAGCACCACGCCGATCTGCGCGCCGTAGTGGCCCAGGTCCCGGCGCATCTCGGTCAGGTCGCGGCGGGAGACGTCCGTTCCGCCGCGGATCACCCGGACGCAGTGGCGCACGTCGGCGAGCCCCATGCGGCGGCGCGCCGTGTAGACCACGTGATCACGGCCGCGCTTCGCCACCTTGAGCTCGCGCAGCCCGCTCTGCTCCAGCAACTTGGCGCAGAGGTGCTCGGCCGTGGCGGCGTCGCTCTCGCGGAGCTTGCGCCGCAGCGCCTGGAGGCCTGCCCGGCGCAGCTCGGCCGGCGAGGCCGCCAGCCGCGTGGCCGGCGTTGCCGCCTGGGGGGCGGCGCGCTCGCCCGGCTCGGGCTGGGCGAGGAGCGAGACCTGTTCGCCCTCCAGCGCGAAGAGCGGCTTGCGGCCGCCCGACTCGCGGCGGCGGTTGTCCTCGAGGAGCGCCGCCTGCAGCGCCGCGGCGTCGCGGACGAAGGCGTCGGGCATGAGCGCGCGCTCCGCTCCCAGCGCCGCGATCTCGGCGAGGGAGAGCGAGCGTCCGGAGCCAGCGAGCAGCTCGTAGGCCACCTCCGCGGGGGGCGGGAAGCGCCGGCGGCGCTCCTCTCCCTCCTCGCGGCGGCGTCCGCGCCCGGACTCGCCCCGGCCCACGGTGCGGGCCATGTCCTTGGAGGGGACCGGGTGGCGCTCGCGGGGTCGGTAAGGGAGGTCGTTCTCGGGAGGCGGCTCGATCATCCCGTCGAGCCCACGAGGGTCCTCATCCAGCCCCCATTCCACCAGCGCAAAGGTCCCCGGCTGGACGGCGATGACCCGCCGGTCGGCCTTGGGGAGCTTGCAGTGGGTCACGAGCTGCCCGCCCAGGATCTCCTCGGGGATCTTCCCGACGTGATCGAGCAGGTTCTCGCGGATCGCGATCTCGGCGATCTTCTTGAAATGGAGCGGCTTTCCCTCGCGCCTCAGCACTTCGATGGCGGCTTCGGTAAAAGTCATCGAGCCGGCTATCTTGGTGCCCGAACAACTGGCTGTCAATGTTGAAAGTGGGCTTATTCACAGCAATTCTCGTGAGCTGGAGATGATCCGGATCCGCATCGGCCAGAGCTGGGCGCACGACGCCTCCCTGCGAGCCGCGCCCGACGCCGACGCGGAGGCGCTGGAGGAGCCGGGGTGGCTGGTGGACGCCTTCGCCATCGAGGTGGACGGGGTCGACCTCGCGGCGGGCCGCGCCGAGCGGAACGCCTTCGGAGGCGCTCGCGATCTCGTGGGCGCGGCGGCGCGCCTCCTGGCGGGCTCGGCGCGGGAGGAGGTCTCCTTTCCCGAGGGAGAGGTGCAGCTGCTGATCCGGCGCCGGGACGCGGCGGCCCTCCTCTCCGTGGTCGCCCTCTCCCGCCCGGCGCGGCTGCTGGCCCGGGACGTGGAGGTGGACCTGCGGGCCTTCGCCGCCGCCGTGGCGGCCGCGGCCGAGGAGCTGGCGCATGCGCTCGCCGCCGCCGCGCCCGCGCTGGCCCGGCGCGGCGGCGCCGCCGCGCTCCTGCAGGCCGCCCGGGCACTGGCGAACGCCCCGCTGCGCCCCGGCGAGGGCGCTGCGCCCTCCGCGGCGTCCAAGGTCTTCGCCGAGCCCCCCTACACTCCCGGACCGCGCTGCCGCTTCGAGCTCGACGCCGGCGAGGGGCTGGTGGAGAGCTACCGCGGCCCGGGCGCCGACCTCGGCTCGCTGCTCGCGCCCGGCCGGGTGGTGCTCGAGCTCGGCGGCAGTCCGCTGACCATCGAGGCGCCTCCGTTCCTGGCGCTGCGCGAGCTGGCCCGGCTCGCCGAGCTGGTCGTGGCCGCCGTGCGCAGCGGCGCCGGCGAGGCGGAGGCGAAGGTGGCCCTGCCAGGGCGGAGTCGCTCCCTCCCGCTCACCGTCGACGTGGCGCGGAAGACGCTGACCAGCACCGGGCGGCCGCCGCTGGCGGTCGAGCCGCTGGCGCTCGCCGCCGCCATCCACGAGGCGGCGCTGGCGCTCTGCGAGCAGCTGCTGGCCCGGAATCCGCGCCAGGCGCGCAACCCCTGGCTCGCCGACCTGCGAGAGGCCTCGGGAGCCCGCCTCACGGTGGCACGCGAGCTGGCTCAGGGGGACTTGCCGGGCGCGGTGACGGGCCCGCTCGCCCCCGCCGCCCGCCCGGTCTCGCTCGCGGCCCCGCTTGGCCCGGGACGGATGAAGCGGCTCGCCTTCCGCACCTCGTGGGAGCTCGACCTGGGGGCGCCGGCGGGACCGGGCCTGGCGCGACACGGAGACCTGGTCCTGGCGGCCGGCGAGGGCGGCGCCGCCGCCGTCGAGGCGGGGACCGGGCGGCTCGTCTGGCGCGCGCCCGGCGCCGTCTGGGCGTCGCTCTCCGGCGGGCTCTGGCTCTCGACGGACGGCTCGGCCCTCACCGCCCGCGGCGTCGAGGACGGCGAGGTGCGCTGGGAGGTCCCGCTGCCGGTGGAGGGCGCCCGCGTGGCGGGGACGGCCTCGCCGGCCGGGGGACCGCTGCTCGTGCTCGCTGGGGGAGTGATCGCGGCGCTGGACTGGGCGAGTGGCGTGATCCGGTGGCGCTTCGAGCGGGCCGCGGCGCCAGTGACCGCCCTCGCGAGCTTCGGCGGCCTCGCGGTGGCGGCCGGCTCCACCGGAACCCTCTACGCGCTGGAAGCGGGCGGGCGCCTCGCCTGGCGCGTCCACGCGCCGGCCCCGCTGGTCGGCGGCCCCGAGGGGTGGCAGGGCGCCCTCCTCGCCCTCTGCCGCGGCGACCGGGACGGCTACCTCCTGGCGCTCGACCCGGCGAGCGGACGCAGGCGCTTCGAGTCGCCGCTCCAGTTCGCGCCGGCCGGCGCCCCGCTGCCGTTGGGCCAGCGGCTCGCGGTGGCCGGGACGGTGGCGGGCGACCCGGTGGTCGCCGCCCTCGACCCTGGCGGCGCCGTGGTCTGGACCACCGCCCCGGGCCTTCGCGACGGCGACCCCCCGGCGCTGGCGCCGCTCGAGGGCGGCCTGCTCGCGAAGGCGGCCGACGGCGCGCTGGCGGCCCTCTCCGGCGACGGCGCGCCGCGCTGGTCGGCCGGGAGCGCCGGGCGCCACCCGCCGCCCGGCAACCTCCCGCCGCACGTGGCGCGGGGCCTGGTGGTCTCGCCGGCCGAGGAGGTGGCGATCTACCGGGCGGCGGGGGGGGAGAAGGTCGGCACCGCGCCGCTCTCCGCGCCGGTGCGCCTCCTGGTGGAGGATGACCTCTCCATGCTGGCGATGGACGCCGCCGGGGTGGTGACCGCCGTGCGCCTCGCGACCCACCTCAGCGTCGTCTGATAGGCCGATCAGTCGAGTGGAGCCCCGCGATGGGGGGTTTCGGGGGGAGAGGACTCTCCCCCCGTTAGAGGCGCCGCAGGCGCCGGATCTCTCATGGCGGCGGCGGAGGCGCTGCCGGACCAAATGAACTGATCGCCGCCATGAGGGCTACACCCCGAGCGCCAGGCGTCGCCCGAAGTTGGGGGCGAGCCCGGCCTCGAAGATGCGCCGCGCCGCCGCCGCCACGTCATAGGTGACGCGGTGCCAGGTCACCAGGCGCGTGGCGGTGTCGAAGACCGCGAAGCAGGCGCGCGGATCGCCGTCCCGCGGCTGGCCCACCGAGCCGACGGTGACGACGTACTTGCGGTCGGGCCGGAGCGCGAGGTGGGTCGCCGAGACGTCCTCCACCACGTCGGGCGCGCCGATGGCGAACGACTTGCACAGGTGGGAGTGGCCCATGAAGGTGACGGCCGGTAGCCAGTCGAGGTGCGGCAGGAGCTCCCGGGCCTGGTCCACCGCCAGGACGTAGGCGTACTCGGGCGGGTCGAGCGGCGATCCATGGCAGAAGCCGGCCTCGCCGAGGCGGTGCGCGTACGGCAGCCCCCGCAGCCAGTTCAGCTCCTCCTCGCCCAGCTGCTCCCGGGTCCAGTCCAGGGCGCGCCGCGCGCCCTCGTAGTAGAAGCGGTAGTCCATGCGCCCGCTCGCGGCGGCGTCGTGGTTGCCGAGCAGCGTGACCAGGGCGGTCTCGCGCACCAGGCGGCAACACTCCGCCGGGCTGGCGCCGTAGCCGACCACGTCGCCCAGGCAGACCACCTCGTCCACGCGCAGGAGACGCAGGCGCGACACCACGCGGGTGAGCGCCTCGAGGTTCGAGTGGACGTCGCTCAGGACGGCGATGCGCATCGCGCGGACTTCGACAGCCTGCTCAGGGGCCCGGAGGGAAGAGGTCCAGCTCCAGGTCGTCGAAGTGGGAGAGCTGCTTGAACTCGGCGTAGCGCGCCTGGATCTCGCCGGTGGTGAGGGTGCGCAGCCGGTCGAGGCTGAACTGCTCGACGGTGAAGCTCGCCACCACTCCGCCGAGCACGATGGCGCGACGCATGACGGCAGGGTCCACCTTGCCGTTGCGGGCGAGGTAGCCCATGAAGCCACCGGCGAAGCTGTCGCCCGCTCCGGTGGGGTCGAAGAGCGCCGGCAGCGGGTAGGCCGAGGCCGCGAAGACCTGCTCGCCGGAGAAGAAGAGCGCGCCGTACTCGCCCCGCTTCACCACCAGCGCGCGCGGACCGTAGGTGAGGATCCGCCGCGCCGCCTTGACGATGTTGTGCTCGCCGGCGAGCTGGCGCGCCTCGGCGTCGTTCACGAACAGCAGGTCCACGCGCTTGAGCGTCTTGAGCAGGCTCTCGCGCTTGGAGGTGATCCAGAAGTTCATGGTGTCGCAGGCCACCAGCCGCGGGCTCTTCACCTGGTCGAGCACCGATCGCTGCAGGTCGGGGTCGATGTTGGCGAGGAACACGAACTCCGAGTCGCGGTAGGCGTCCGGCAGCACCGGGTCGAAGTCGGCGAAGACGTTGAGGTGCGTCTCCAGGGTGTGCGCGTTGTTGAGGTCGAAGTCGTAGCGCCCCTTCCAGCGGAAGGTCTGGCCGGCCCGCCGGGAGAGGCCGGACACGTCCACGCCGCGCTCCGCCAGGAAGGCCACGTGCTGCTCGGGGAAGTCCTCGCCCACCACCGCCACCAGCCGCACCGGCCCGAAGAAGCTGGCGGCGGCGGAGAAGTAGGTGGCCGAGCCGCCCAGCACCTCGGGGCGGTGGCCGAACGGGGTCTCCACCGAGTCGAAAGCCACCGAGCCGACCACCAGCAGCGACATCCCAGCCTCCTCCCGCGGGCGAGGCGCCCGCTCGGAAGGGCGCTTCTAGCCCACGGTGGCCGCAGGGTCAATTCACCGGCGGGTCACTTCACCGATCGGCGACCTCGCGGCGGCGGGGATCGCCCGGGCCGCCCTCGGCGGCGAGCTGCCCGCAGGCGGCGCCGATGTCCCGGCCGCGGTTCTTGCGCACCACCACGGTGACGCCGCGCCGGATGAGCAGCTCGCGGAAGGCCTCCACCCGCTCCGAGGTTGGGGCGCGGAAGGTGAGCCCCGGGTTCTCGTTGTAGGGGATGAGGTTCACCTTCGAGGGGATGCCGCGGAGGAGCACCGCCAGCCGCTCCGCGTCGGCGTCGGCGTCGTTCACCCCCGCGAGCAGCACGTACTCGAAGGTGATGAGCTTCCCGCGCGGGAGCGGGACCTGGCGGCAGGCGGCCAGCAGCTCGGCGATGGGCCAGCGCCGGTTGATGGGCATGAGCGCGTCGCGCTGCGCGTCGGTGGTGGCGTTGAGCGACACCGCCAGCTTCACCTCGGTCTCGGCGGCGAGCTTGCCGATGAGCGGCACCAGGCCGGAGGTGGAGACGGTCACGTGCCGGTGCGAGAAGTCCGGTCCGTCCGGCGACAGCAGGAGGTCGAGGGCGCCCTTGAGCGCCTTGTAGTTGGCGAGCGGCTCACCCATCCCCATGAACACCAGGTTGGTGAGGGGGCGCGGCGCCGGCCGCTCGCCGAGCTCCACCAGCCGCCGGTTGGCGCGGTGCACCTGATCGGCGATCTCCCCAGGGCCGAGGTTGCGGGCGAGCCCCATGGTGCCGGTGAGGCAGAAGGTGCAGCCCACCGCGCAGCCCACCTGCGAGCTGACGCAGAGGGTCTTGCGGTCCTCCTCCGGCATGTAGACCGACTCGACGAACTGGCCGTCCCAGGTGCGCCACTTCCACTTCACGGTGCCGTCGCGCGACCGCTGCTCCTCGGCCAGGGTGAGGGTGAGGAGCGCGGTCCGCCGCGCCAGCTCCTCCCGCATCGCCCGGGGGAGGTCGGTCATCTCGTCCAGGCTGGCGGCGCCCCGGTAGTGGAGCCAGCGGAAGAGCTGGCGTGCCCGGAACGGCTTCTCGCGCATGGACGCCACCAGCGCCTCGAGCGCGGCGAGCGGCAGGGCTCGCAGGTCGACCGGGCCGGCCGCGATGGGCAGGGCGTGGCTCACCGCGAGGCCTCCCGGCGCGGCTCGTCGAGGCCTGACGGGCCGCCGCGCGGCGCGGTGACGCCGCGGCGCGCGATCTCCACGCGGGCGACCCGCCGCTCGTCGCCGCCGCGGACGGTGAAGGTGAGCCCGTCCCAGGTGATGAGCGCGCCCACCGGCGGCACCCTCCCGGCGGTGGCGGTGACGAAGCCGCCCAGGGTCTCGTAGTCGCCCTCCTCGGGGAAGCGCACCTCGCGGGCCGCATCGCCCTCCCCCTCCTGCGCGTTGAGGTACTCCTCCAGCTCGCGCAAGGGGATGGCGGCGTCGGCGAGGTACACGCCGGCGCCGAGGGCCTTCACGGGCGCCTGCTCCACGTCGCCCTCGTCCTGGATCTCGCCGACGATCTCCTCGATGACGTCCTCCATGGTGGCGAGGCCGCTGGTGCCGCCGAACTCGTCCACCACCACGGCGAGGTGCATCTTGCGCTTCTGCATCTCCTTGAGCAGGCGCGAGATCTTCATCTGCTCCGGCACGAAGAAGGCCGGCTTGAGGTAGCGTGCCAGCGGCACCGCGCGCGGCTTGCCGCCCACCGGCGCCTCGCGCAGCTCGCGCACGATGTCCCGCACCAGCAGGATGCCGATGACGTTGTCCACCGAGCCCTCGTAGACCGGCATGCGGCTGTAGGGGTTCTCGGTGACGGTCCGCACGATCTCGTCCGGGGGGGCGTCCTTGTCGAGGGCCACCATGCGCGTGCGCGGGACCATGATCTCCTTCACCACGCGATCGGCGAACTCGAGGACGCTGTTGAGGAGCTCCTCCTTCACTTCGTCGAGCACCCCCTCGCGCGTCCCCATCTCGATGAGGTACTCGATCTCCTCGCTGGTCACCGCCGGCGTGGGGGCGGCCCGGCCGCCGAAGGCGTTGACGATGAGGCCGGTGAGCCGCACCAGCCCGGTCGAGAGCGGCCAGAGGACCCAGTAGACCGCCTGCACGAAGGGGATGGCGGAGAGGGAGATCTTGACCGGGTGGCGCTTCCCCAGCGTCTTGGGGATGATCTCCCCGAAGAAGAGGATCACGCTGGTGGTCACGGCGGTGGCGACGGCGAGCGCGGTGCCGCTGCCCTTCCCGCTGGACGCCTCGGCGGCGATGCGCCCCGCCAGCGCGCCCGCGCCGATGTTGGCGAGGGTGTTGCCGATGAGGAGCGTGGAGAGCACCCGCTCCGGGTGGCGAACCCAGACGCCGAGCAGCGAGGCGCGGCGTCCCCCGGTGTCGAGGAGCTGCCTCGCCCGGGCGTCGCCGAGGGCGGTGAGCGCCGTCTCGACGCCCGAGAAGAGCGCCGAGGCGGCCAGGAGCCCGGCCGCGAGCACCCATTCCCATGTGTGGACGAACTGCAAACTCGCGATGCCTTTCTCGCTCCGGGGATTGTAACCGGTAAACGAAACAGCGGCCCTCCCGGGCAGGCGCCCGGAAGAACCGCCGTGAGTTCAACGACTTGCCCTGGCTACTTCTTCCAGGCGTAGCCGTGCTGCTCGGTGGTACGGAAGAAATAGGCCACCTCGGTGGCCGCGTTCTCCAGGCTGTCCGAGCCGTGGACCGTGTTCTTCTCGATGTCGGTCGCGAAGTCCTTGCGGATGGTCCCCTCGGCCGCCTTCTTCGGGTCGGTCGCGCCCATCACCTCGCGGTTCGCGAGCACGGCGCCCTCGCCCTCGAGGACCATCAGCACCACCGGCCCGCTGGTCATGAACTTCACCAGGTCGTTGAAGAACGGGCGCGCCTTGTGGACGGCGTAGAAGCCCTCCGCGTCGGCCTGCGAGAGGTGCGTCATGCGGACGGCGACCGGCTTGAGCCCCTTCGACTCGAAGCGGGCGATGATCTTGCCGATGACGCCCTTCTCGACGCCGTCGGGCTTGATGATGGAAAGCGTGCGCTCCACTGCCATGTCCTGTGTTCTCCGATTGAAGAGGTTTACCGCTTGGCCGCCTTCTTGACGGCCTTGCCACCGCGCTGGGTGGGCGGGGCGCCGCGAGGCGCACCGCCCGACTTCTTGATCGCCCGCGCGGCGACGGGCGCCGGCCGGCGATCCGCGCCGGTCTTCGCCTTCACCTTGGCCTTCTTTCGCGAGAGGGCGTCCTTCATCGCCTGCCCGAGCAGGTGGGGCCCCTCGCAGACCACGATGCCGGCCTCGCGCATCGCCGCCAGCTTGGCGTCCGCGGTGTCGGCCCCGCCCGAGATGACCGCGCCGGCGTGCCCCATCCGCTTGCCCGGGGGAGCGGTGCGGCCGGCGATGAAGCCGACCACCGGCTTGGTCATGTTCTTCTTCACCCACTCGGCGCCGCGGGTCTCCTCGGAGCCTCCGATCTCGCCGATCATGATGACCGCCTCGGTCTCCGGGTCGGCCTCGAAGCGCGAGAGGCAGTCGATGAAGTCGGTCCCGTGGATGGGGTCACCGCCGATGCCGACCGCGGTGGACTGGCCCATGCCGAGGCGCGAGATCTGGTCCACCGCCTCGTAGGTGAGCGTGCCGGAGCGCGAGACGATGCCGATGCGCCCGGGCCGGTGGATGTGGCCCGGCATGATGCCGATCTTGCACTGCCCGGGGGTGATGACGCCGGGGCAGTTCGGGCCGATGAGCCGGACCCGGGGCACGTCGGCGAGGTACCGGCGCACCTTCACCATGTCGAGGATCGGGATCCCCTCGGTGATGGCCACCACCAGCTCCACCCCGGCCTCGGCCGACTCGATGATGGCGTCGGCGGCGAAGGGCGGCGGGACGAAGATCACGGAGGCGTTGGCGCCGGTCTCGCGCACCGCCTGCTCGACCGTGTGGAAGATGGGCACGGTGTTGGCGAAGCGGGTGCCGCCGCGGCCGGGGGTGACGCCCGCCACCACCCTGGTGCCGTACTCCAGCATCTGCTCGGCGTGGAAGCTGCCGGCCGAGCCGGTGATGCCCTGCACCAGGACCCGGGTGTTCCTGTCGACGAAGATACTCATGGGGGATCCTCGCGTGCGCTATGCGGCGCGGGCGGCGGCCACCGCCTTGCGCGCCGCGTCGCCGAGGTCGTCGGCGGGGGTGATCTCGAGGTCGCTGTGGGCCAGGATCTCCTTGCCCAGCTCGACGTTGGTGCCCTCGAGCCGCACCACCAAGGGGATGGAGAGGCCAACCTGGCGGGCCGCGGTGACGATGCCGTTGGCGATCACGTCGCACTTCATGATGCCGCCGAAGATGTTGACCAGCACCGCCTTCACGTGCGGGTCGGAGAGGAGGATCTTGAAGGCCGCCGTCACCTTGTCCTCGTCGGCGCCGCCGCCCACGTCGAGGAAGTTCGCCGGGCGGCCGCCCGCCAGCTGGATGATGTCCATGGTGGCCATCGCCAGGCCGGCGCCGTTCACCATGCAGCCGATGTCGCCGTCGAGCGCGATGTAGGAGAGGTCGTACTCCTTGGCCTGCCCTTCCTTGGGATCCTCCTCGTCGGGATCGCGCATGGCGGCGATGTCCGGGTGGCGGAAGAGGGCGTTGTCGTCGAAGTTCATCTTGGCGTCGAGCGCCAGCACCTCGCCGCCCACCGTGACCACCAGGGGGTTGATCTCGGCGAGGGAGGCGTCGGTCGCCATGTAGGCGTTGTAGAGCCCGCCGGCGAAGCGGACGAAGGCGTTCACGGTGTCGCCGGTGAGCCCGAGGCCATAGGCGAGCTGGCGGGACTGGAAAGGCACCAGCCCGAGCAGCGGGTCGACGGCCACCTTGAGGATCTTCTGGGGGTGGTTGGCGGCGACCGTCTCGATGTCCTCGCCGCCCTCGGAGGAGGCCATCACCGTGACCCGGCCCGACTCGCGGTCGAGCGTCATGCCGAGGTAGAGCTCGCGGGCGATGCGGCAGCCCTCCTCGATGTAGACCTTGCGCACCAGCTGGCCGCCCGGGGCGGTCTGGGGCGTCTTGAGCTTCATGCCGAGCATCGCCTCGGCATGGGAGCGCGCCTCCTCCGGCGAGCGGGCCAGGCGGACGCCGCCGCCCTTGCCGCGGCCGCCGGCGTGGATCTGCGCCTTCACCGCCACGATGCCGCCGCCCAGCTGACGGGCGGCGCCCTCCGACTCGAACGGCGTGACGGCCACGTAACCGCGCGGCACGGCCACCCCGTACTTCCGGAGGATCTCCTTCGCCTGGTATTCGTGGATCTTCACTGGGCGGTTCCCTGGGAGAAAAATGGATGGGGGCCGGCACCATAGCAGGCGCCGGCCCCCCGACCCAAGAGCCTACTGCTAGAGCTTCGTCTCGGCGACCGACTTCTTCACGCTCTCGACCGACTTGGCGAGCATGGCCCGCTCCTCGTCGTTCAGGTCGACCTCGAGCACGCGCTCCACGCCGCCGGCCCCGATCACCACCGGCACGCCCACGAAGAGCCCCTTCACCCCGTACTGGCCCTCCAGCAGGGCCGAGCAGGGCAGCACGCGCTTCTTGTCGCGCAGGAAGCTCTCGGCCATGGCGATGGCGGCGGCGGCGGGCGCGTAGAAGGCCGAGCCGGTGCCGAGCAGCGCCACGATCTCGCCCCCGCCCTTGCGGGTGCGCTCCACGATGGCGTCGAGCTTGGCCTTGTCGAGGATCTTGGTGAGCGGCACCCCGGCGACCGAGGAGTAGCGGAGCAGCGGGACCATGTCGTCGCCGTGGCCGCCCATCACCATGGCGGTGACGTCCTGCGGCGAGACGCCGGCCGCCTCGCCCACGAAGAACTGGAAGCGCGCGGTGTCGAGCACGCCCGCCATGCCGACCACCCGGTTCTTGGGGAACCCGGTGACCTTGTACATCGCGTACACCATCGAATCGAGCGGGTTGGTGATGACGATGACGAAGGCGTTCGGGGCGTACTGCTTGATGCCCTGAGCCACCTTGGTGATGGCGTCCAGGTTCACCTTGAGGAGGTCGTCGCGGCTCATGCCCGGCTTGCGGGGGACGCCGGCCGTGACGACGCAGACGTCGGCGCCCTGGATCACCGAGTAGTCGGTGGTGCCGCCGCCGGCGAGCGCCACGTCGAACTTCTGGACGCCCCGGGTCTCTTGCAGGTCGAGCGCCTTGCCCTTGGCGACGCCCTCCATGATGTCGACGAGGACGATGTCGCCGAGCTCCTTCTGCGCGGCGAGGAGCGCGAGGGTGCCGCCGATCTGTCCGGCTCCGATGAGCGCGATCTTCTTCCTGGCCATGTCTCTCTTTCCCTCCGTCTGGGTTGGCTTCGCTACATGTGCTTGATGATCTCGTCGCCGAACTCGGAGCACTTCACCTCGACCGCGTCCGCGATGCCCTCCGACTTCATGAGCCGGGCGAAGTCGTAGGTGACCCGGTGCGCGCCGATGGCGCCGTCCATGCCCTTGACGACCCGGTCGGCGGCCTCGTTCCAGCCGAGGTGGCGGAACATCATCTCGCCCGAGAGGATCACCGAGCCGGGGTTCACCTTGTCGAGGTCGGCGTACTTGGGCGCAGTGCCATGGGTGGCCTCGAAGATGGCGTGGCCGGTGACGTAGTTGGCGTTGCCGCCGGGGGCGATGCCGATGCCGCCCACCTGCGCCGCCAGGGCGTCCGAGAGGTAGTCGCCGTTCAGGTTCAAGGTCGCGATGACGTCGAACTCGTCGGGGCGCGTCAGCACCTGCTGCAGGGTGATGTCGGCGATGGCGTCCTTGACGAGGAGCTTGCCGGAGGAGAGCGCCGCCTTCTGCTCGGCGTTGGCCGCCTGCTCGCCCTTCTCCGCCTTGGTCCGCTCCCACTGCTCCCAGGTGTAGACCCGGTCCGCGAACTCCCGCTCGGCGAGGGCGTAGCCCCAGTTCCGGAAGGCGCCCTCGGTGAACTTCATGATGTTGCCCTTGTGCACGAAGGTCACGCTCTTGCGCCCGCTGGCGAGCGCGTACTCGATGGCGGCGCGCACGAGCCGCTCGGTCCCCTCCCGCGAGACCGCCTTGATGCCGAGGCCGGCCGAGCCGGGGAAGCGGATCTTCTTGAACTCCTTTGGGAACTCCTTCTCGAGGAAGCCCAGGAGCTTTATCGCCTGCTCGCTGCCCGCCTCCCACTCGATGCCGGCGTAGATGTCCTCCGTGTTCTCGCGGAAGATCACCATGTTCACCTTCTGCGGCGCCTTGACCGGCGACGGCACGCCCTTGAACCAGCGCACGGGGCGCAGGCAGACGTACAGGTCGAGCAGCTGCCGGAGGGCGACGTTCAGGGAGCGGATGCCGCCGCCGATAGGGGTGGTGAGCGGTCCCTTGATGCCGATGAGGTACTCGCGGTACGCCTCGACGGTCTCGTCGGGCAGCCAGTTGTTGAACTTGGTGAAGGCCTTCTCGCCGGCGTAGACCTCCATCCAGGCGATCTTCTTCTTGCCCTGGTAGGCCTTCTCGACCGCCGCATCGAGCACGCGCTGGCTGGCCCGCCAGATGTCCCGGCCGGTTCCGTCGCCCTCGATGAAGGGGAGGATCGGGTGATCCGGGACGTTCAGCTTCCCGTTCACCAGGGTGATCTTCGCGCCCTCCTTCGGGACCACGGGCTTGGCGTCGGCCATCGAGCTTCCCTCCATGTGCGTTTCAGTGGGACGGAGCCCTGTTCGTACCGTGCCGCCAGATCGCTGTAAACAGGGTGCCCCAACTGGCCAACCCGTACCCGCAGGCAAGAGCGGACATCCGGGTTCCGCACCGTAACCCCGCGCTCTCGCCGTCGTCAGTAACGCGTGAGGGCGATCCCGAGCCGCTCGATCGCGGCGCGCGTCCGGGGGTCGGCGAGGGCCTGCAGCTCGATCTCACGCTCCGCCCCGAAGGAGGTGCGCGCGACCGCCGGCCGGTAGCCAGGATGGGCCATGAGCTCGGTGGTCCCCTCCCCCAGGCGCTCGAGCGCCGCCAGGAGCCGCTCGAGCGTCCAGCACGGGCGCAGGGCGGCATCGCCGGCGAAGTGGTCGCAGGTAAGCACCCCGGCCGCGCGCAGCGCCGCCCGCATCGGCGCGTCGAGCGCGCGCACCGGGAGACCGGCGGCGCGGGCGGCCCGCGCGACCGCCGCGAGCGCCGCGGGAGCAGCGTGCGCGTGCTTGTGGCTGTCGAGGTGCGTGGGAGGCCGCCCGCGCAGCTCCTCGAAGCGGCGGAGCTGGCGATCGATCTCGGCGGCGACGGTGCCTTGCGGCGCGGCCGGATCGAGCACCAGGTGCAGGCCGACGGCCAGCGACGCGGGCGCCTCCGCCAGCACCGGTGCCGCGAAGGCGGTGTCGACCATGGCGGTCGCGCTGGTGACGATGCCCCGCCGGTGGGCCTCCAGGATGCCGCGGTCGATCTCGGGGTCGTAGCCGAGGTCGTCGGCGTTGACGATCAGCTCGCGGAGGCTCATGCCACCTGGGCCACGGGCCTGGGCGTCCGGGGCAGGTCGACCGTGAGGGTGGTCCCGGCTCCGGGCGCGCTCTCGAGCCGGATGGCCCCGCCGTGGGCCTCGACGATCTGCCGGCTGATGTAGAGCCCCAGGCCGAGCCCGCCGAAGTTGGAGGAGGAGACCGCCCGCTCGAAGCGATCGAAGACCCGGAGCTGGTGCTCGGCCGCGATGCCGATCCCGTTGTCGGCGACCGACAGGTGCGCGGTGGCGGGCTCGACGGTCACTTGCACCAGCACCGGCTTCCCCTGACCGAACTTGATGGCGTTGGCGAGGAGGTTCGTGAACACCTGCTCGATGCGGAGCCGGTCCCACTGCCCCACCGCCGGCGCGGTGGCGTCGAGCCGCACCGTGCAGCCGGCGCTCCGGATCTGCTCGCGCAGGGTCCCGAGCGTCTCCGCGACCAGCTCGGCGAGGTCCACCTCCTCGAGCTTCAGCTCGAGGCGTCCGAGGCGCATGCGCGACACGTCGAGCAGCTCGTTGACGAGCACGGCGATGCGCCGGCACTGCTTCTCGAGCCCGTCCACCTTCCCGGCGAGCAGGTCGGGCAGCGTCGCCACCGACCGCTCCGCCGCGCGCTGGAGCATCTGCAGCTGCAGCTGCAGCGCCGTCACTGGCGTGCGGAGCTCGTGGGAGGCGATGGAGAGGAACTCGTCCCGCTCGCGCACCTCGGCCTGCGCCTTGCGGTAGAGCATGGCCCGGGCCTCGATCTTCTTGCGGTCGGTGACGTCGCGGACCGCCGCCACCGCGTACACGTCCTCCCCGTCCTTCATGGGCGCGAGCGAGATCTCCGCCGGGAACTCCTCGCCGCTCTTGCGCAGGCCGAACAGGTCGAGGCCGAGCCCCATCGGCCTGCGCCGCGGCGCGGTGTGGTAGCCGTCGCGGTGCAGGTGATGGCCCTCGCGGAAGCGGGCCGGGAGGAGGATCTCCACCGGGCTCCCCTGCAGCTCCTCGCGGGTGTAGCCGAAGAGCTGTTCGGCCACCCCGTTCACCCAGGCGATGCGCCCGTCGCGGTGCGCGATGATCATCGCGTCCGGCACGGACTCGAGGAGCGAGAAGTCCATGGTCCTCGATCTAGGGCGGGGCCGCCCGGCGTTCCCTGGAAAAGACGAGGCCGGCGGGGGCACGGCCCCGGGAGAGGGAGCGCGCCGGCAGGCTAGCGGGTCGGCGCCTCGAAGTCGTAGATCGACTCGAGCTTCACGTTCCGGTAGCGCTCCAGCTTGAAGGCCATCCGCGACAGCCGCGCCAGGAAGGCGGGGACGTCGATGGCGTGCCCATCCTTGGCCGCGCCTTTCTTGAGCCGCTTCACCTCGGCGAGCACGCGCTTCCGCGCCGCCTGCGGGTGGTAGATGAAGGAGCCGGAAAAGACGAGCTTCCCCTCGAACGGCAGCAGGCGAGCCTCGATGAGGTCCCCCTTGGCGAGCCCCACCAGCTGCCGGCGCTCGGCCACGTCGTAGTCGCCGCCCCCGAAGAGCTCGCGCAGCCTGATCTCTCCGGGCTTGATGTGCCGCACCTCGAAGACGGCATGCACGTTTCGCGCGAGGTCGCGGTAGGCCGAGAGCTCCTCGGGCGAGAGGAGCGCCCCCTGCGAGGCGAGGAAGCGCTCGATGGTGCGCTCCTCCCCACCCTCCGGGTGGAAGTCGTAGAGGTAGGCGTCGAGCATGCCGTTCATCCGGCTCTCGAAGCTCATGTCCTCCTCGTGCGGCTCGCCGTAGCGTCCGAAGTGCTGCGCGCGCGCCGCCAGGAGCCAGTCCTTGCGCGGCTCGGCCGTGCCCCAGGCCAGGAGCTTCTCCTGAAGCTCCTGGAGGCTCATCGCGCCTGCTCCATCATGCCGACGAAGCGGCCGAAGAGGGCGCGGGCGTCGTGCGGGCCGGGTGAGGCCTCGGGGTGGTACTGGACGCTGAAGGCCTTGGCGTCGAGCACCTCGATCCCCTCCACGGTGCCGTCGTTCAGGTTCACGTGGGTGACGCGGGCGCGCTTGCCGAGCGCCTTGTCGTCCACCGCGAAGCCGTGGTTCTGGCAGGTGATGTCCACCTTGCCGGTGGCGAGATCCTTGACCGGCTGGTTGGCGCCCCGGTGGCCGAACTTGAGCTTGTAGGTCCTGGCGCCCACCGCCAGCGAGAGGATCTGGTGGCCGAGGCAGATGCCGAAGACGGGCACCTTGCCGAGCAGCCCGGCGACGGTCCCCTGCGCTCCCTTGACCGCAGCCGGATCGCCTGGGCCGTTGGTCAGGAAGACGCCGTCCGGGCGGAGCGCCAGGGTCTCCTCGGTGGTGGTGGCGCTCGGGACCACGGTCACCTTGCACCCCTGCTCGGCGAGGAGGCGCAGCATGGCGCGCTTCAGGCCCCAGTCGTAGGCCACCACGTGGAAGCGGGGCTCCCGCAGCTCGCCGTGGGCGTCGAAGGAGTCGGCGCCAGTGCCGGTCCAGACGTACTGCTCGCGGGTCGAGATGCGGGTGGCGAGATCCTGCCCCTCCATGCCGGGGAGGCTGCGGGCGCGGTCGACCAGCGCCGCGGCGCTCCCCTCGGTGGAGATGACGCCCATCTGCGCGCCGGCCGTCCGCAGGTGCCTGGTGAGCCGCCGGGTGTCGATGCCGTGGATGCCGACGATGCCGTGCCGCTCCAGATAGGCGGCCAGCGACTCACGCGCGCGCCAGCTCGAGGGGGTCTCTGCGTAGTGGCGGACGATGAAGCCGGTGGCGTGCGGTTTCGCCGACTCCTCGTCGGCGGGGTTGAGCCCGTAGTTCCCCTGCTCCGGGTAGGTCATGCAGACCATCTGCCCGACGTAGGAGGGGTCGGTGAGGATCTCCTGGTAGCCGGTCATCGAGGTGTTGAAGACCACCTCGCCCGAGCCCTCGCCGGCCGCGCCGAAGGCGCGCCCCTCGAAGACGGTGCCGTCCGCCAGCGCGAGGATGGCGCGCTTCACCGCTCACCCCGCGCGAGCTCGTGAACCAATGTTCCCCCCACCAGCGCGTGGGTGCAGCGACCGATCATCGACGTTCCCTTCCATGGCGTGTTGCGGCTCTTCGAGTGGAGGCGCTCCGGGTCGCAGCGCCACTCGGCGCCCGGGTCGAGCACGGCCACGTCGGCCGGCGCTCCGGGAGCGAGGGTGCCGCCCGGCAGGCCGAAGATGCGGGCCGGCGCCAGGGTCAGCGCCTCGACGAGGCGCCGCTCCGTCAGCTTGCCCGCCCGGACCAGCGCGAGGCAGACGGGGAACGCCGTCTCGAGGCCGATGATTCCGTTCATGGCCACGTCGAACTCGAGCGCCTTCTCCACGGCGGAGTGGGGGGCGTGGTCCGTGGCGATGCAGTCGATGGTGCCGTCGGCGAGCGCCTCCTGCACGGCGGCACGGTCGGCCTCCGAGCGGAGCGGAGGGGCCATCTTGAAGTCGGTGTCGTAGCCGGAGCGGGCCACGTCCTCGTCGACCAGGACCAGGTGGTGCGGCGCCACCTCGGCGGTGACGCGCAGGCCACGGGCCTTGGCCGCGCGCACCGCCCGCACCGCGCCGGCGGTGGAGAGGTGGCAGACGTGGAGGCGGCCGCCGGTGAGCTCGGCGAGGGCCACGTCGCGGCTGACCATGACCTCCTCGGCCTGGGCCGGGTTGCCCTTGAGCCCGAGGCGGGTGGCGGCGGGGCCCTCGTTCATGACCCCCTTGCCGACCAGCGCGAGGTCCTCCTCGTGGACCGCCAGCGGCACGCCGAAGGTGAGGGCGTACTCGAGCGCGCGGCGCATGAGGCCGGAGGACGAGACCGGCTTGCCGTCGTCGGAGAAGGCGACGCAGCCGGCCTGGAAGAGCTCGCCCATCTCGGCCAGCTCCTCGCCCTTCTGCCCCTTGCTGATGCAGCCTACCGGGTAGACCCGCGCCAGGCCGGCCCGCGCGGCCCGGGCCAGGATGAGCTCGGTGACCGCCACGGTGTCGTTGGGCGGCACGGTGTTGGGCATGGCGAGCACGGCGGTGAAGCCGCCCGCCACCGCCGCGCGGGCGCCGGTCTCGACCGTCTCCTTGTACTCCTGCCCCGGCTCGCGCAGGTGGACGTGGGCATCGATGAAGCCGGGGGTCACCCACTTGCCGCGGGCGTCGATGGCGCGGGCGTCGCGGGGGCGCTCCACCCGCTCGGCCACCTCCGCCACCCGGCCGCCGCGCAGCACCACCGTGCGCACGCCGTCGAGGCCGCTCGCCGGGTCGATCACCCGGCCGCCTTCGATGAACAGCACCTCGCTCGCCTCGCTCATGAACGCGCTCCGCCCGCGGGGTGCACCTCGGCCGGGCTGCCGCCGGCGAGGAGATAGAGGATGGCCATGCGCACCGCGACCCCGTTCTGGACCTGGTCGAGGATCACGCTGCGCGCGCCGTCGGCGACCTCGGGCGAGAGCTCCACGCCGCGGTTGATGGGGCCGGGGTGCAGGATGACGCACCCGGGGGTGAGCCAGTCGGCGGCCTTGCGGGCGTTGAGGCCCCAGAGCTTCGAGTACTCGCGGGTGCCCGGGATGAGCGGGTCGCCGATGCGCTCGTGCTGGATGCGCAGCATGACCACCGCGTCGGCGCCCTCCACCGCCTCGCGCAGGTCGTGGTGGACGCTGCAGCCGCCCAGCCGCTCGATGCCGGCCGGCATCATGGTGGGCGGCCCGCAGAGCCGCACCCGCGCGCCGAGCTTGGGCATGGAGTGGAGGTCGGAGCGGGCCACGCGGGAGTGGCTCACGTCGCCGACGATGGCGACGGTCTTCCCCTCGAGCGTGCCGAGCTTCTCCCGCAGCGTGAAGCAGTCGAGGAGCCCCTGGCTCGGGTGCTCGTGCGC
Source organism: Anaeromyxobacteraceae bacterium (assembly GCA_035656915.1). Taxonomy (GTDB): domain Bacteria; phylum Myxococcota; class Myxococcia; order Myxococcales; family Anaeromyxobacteraceae; genus Anaeromyxobacter_B. Next base: position 37,752 of record DASRRJ010000012.1, on the reverse strand, counting down.
GCCGTCGCCGGCGCTCACCACCGCACAGGCGACGTGGTCGGCCACCAGCTGCGGCGCGCCGCCGGCCGGGTGCCGGATGACGAGCACGTCGGGTCGCATCGCCTCCAGGTTCCGGGCGGTGTCGATGAGGGTCTCGCCCTTGGTGACGGACGAGGCGCTGGCGGTCCAGTTCACCGCATCGGCGGAGAGCACCTTGGAGGCGATCTCGAAGGAGGAGCGGGTGCGGGTGGAGGCCTCGAAGAAAAGGTTCACCACCAGCTTGCCGCGCAGGCTCGGCACCTTCTTGAGGGGGCGAGACAGCACCTCCTTCATGGAGGTGGCGAGGTCGAGGACCTGGAGGATCTCCTCGCGGTTGAGCCCCTCGAGCCCGGTGAGATGTCGGTGTCTTCCGATCACACTTGCCCCCTCGGCTTGACGATCACGGCGTCGGCCTCGGCGCCGCCCTCCACCAGCCGGACCTCCACGTCGTCCCCGGCGGCGACCCGCACGCTGGCCCCGGCGAAGTCGGCGGCGATGGGCAGCTCCCGCCCGCCGCGGTCGACCAGCACCGCCAGCCAGACCCGGCGCGGGCGGCCGAAGTCGACGATCTCGTCCAGGGCGGCGCGGATGGTGCGCCCGGTGTAGAGCACGTCGTCGACGAGCAGGATGTCCTTGCCCTCGACCGGGAAGCGGATGTCGGTGGGCCCCACCACCGGCGCCGTCCCGGCGCTCGCGAGGTCGTCGCGGTAGAGGGCGATGTCGAGGGTGCCGAGGGGCGGCTCCCTGCCGAGGAGCTTCGCCAGGTCGGCCTGCAGCCGCCGCGCGAGGTGCACCCCGCCGCGGCGGATGCCCACGATGGCGAGGTCGCCTCCGCCCTCGCGGGCGCGCTCCGCGATCTCGCGGGCCAAGCGCGCCAGCGCGCGTCCGATGGCTTCCGAGTCCATGTCCTAGCGCTCCCTCCCCCAGTCGGCCCGGGAGATGTCGAGGTCGAGGTCCACGCCGAAGTGCCGGTCGAGGTAGCGGTCCGTCATGAACGGCAGCGGGACGTGGCGATCGTACTCGAAGGCGACGTGCAGCGTGGGAGCTTCCGCGGTCCCGCCGCGCTCCCACACCAGCTCGTTCGGCTGGACGTTCACGGAGGGGCGGAGGGCGGGGGTGCCGTCCGGCGCCTCTCCGGGGTCCTTCCCGAGCGAGGCGAGGTCGCGGACCAGCCCCCTCTTCAAGGACTCGTCGTCCGCGTTCTTGATCGCGCGGTTGGCGTAGTCCTTGACGACTTGCTTCGCTTCGAGGTGGGTCCAGAAGATCGGGAAGCCCACCCAGCCGGCGTAGCCGCCGCCCGCGAGCAACAGCACGAGCATGACGGTCACCCAGGTGATCTCGCCACGCTGGTTCGGGAAGCCGGGGAGCACCCGGCGCTTGGCCTTCATCGAAGAAAGCTTTCTAGCGCTACTCGATCCGTTTGAAAAGCCGCTCGACGCGGACGCCCTCGTCGCCGGTGGGCCACAGCCCTCCCCGCCCCCAGCTCCACCAGACAAGCGAAGCCCGCCCCTTGACGTTGTCGAAGGGCACCTCCCACCCCCCGTCGCTGCGGCTATCGGCGGAGCGGTCCCGGTTGTCTCCCAGGACGAAGAGGTGACCGGGCTTCACCGCCCGGAACGGTCCCTCGCGCTCTCCGCGGTGGGCCCGGCGGCACTGCAGCACCTCGTGGCGCGCCAGCTCCGGCCCCGCGCCGTCCGCGCCCGCCCCGAGCTCGACGCCGGCCGTCCCCGCCGGGCGGGCGAGCGGCCCGCGGGCCAGCTCCTCCCGGAAGGCGAGGCAGGTGTCGGACCACCAGCTGCCGGTCTGCTCGCTCTGCTCGTCGTAGGTGAGGTCGCCCTCCGGGGTCCGCGGCTGGGGCTGGCCGTTCACGTAGAGCACCTGGTCGCGCAGCTCGATCACGTCGCCGGGGAGGCCCACCACCCGCTTGATGTAGTCCTTGCCCTGCTCCCGGGGGTTCGCGAAGACGATCACGTCGCCCCGGCGCGGCGGGGCCGAGCGGAGCACCACCCGGCCGAGGAAGGGCAGCCGCACCCCGTAGGCGAGCTTGGAGACGAAGATGTGGTCGCCCACGAGCAGCGTGGGGACCATCGAGCCCGAGGGGATCTGGAAGGCCTCGACCACGAAGGTGCGCAGCAGGAGCGCCACCGCCACCGCGATCCCGATCGACTCGAGGTACTCCCGCAGCAGCCCCTTGTGCGTGAAGGAGAGGTGCGACTCCCAGAGCCGGGAGAGCGCCGCGCGGGCCTCCTCCACCCGCTCCCCGTCGCGCGCGCGCAAGGCCGCCTCGAGCCCCAGCGCGCCGTCCTGGAGCGCCAGGCGGACCTCCGGGCCGAGCCGCCTGCGATGGCGCCAGCTCTGGCGGCGCACCTCGTGGAGCAGCCGCCGGGCCTCTCGCCGGGCGCGACGGGACGGCGGGCGGGCGGCGGGCGCGGCGGCCGGCACGCTCGCGCTACTCCTCCACCTTGAGCACCGCCAGGAAGGCCGACTGCGGGATCTCCACCGAGCCCACCTGCTTCATGCGCTTCTTGCCCTCCTTCTGCTTCTCGAGGAGCTTGCGCTTGCGGCTGATGTCGCCGCCGTAGCACTTGGCGATGACGTTCTTGCGGAAGGCCTTGATGGTCTCGCGGGCGATGATCTTGGCCCCGATGGCGGCCTGGATGGCCACCTCGTACATCTGCTTCGGGATCTCCTCTCGGAGCTTCTGGCAGAGGTCGCGGCCGCGGTGGTAGGCGCGCTCGCGGTGCACGATGACGCTGAGCGCGTCCACCGGCTCGCCGTTGATGAGGATGTCGAGCTTCACCAGGTCGGCCTCCGCGTAGCCCTTGAGCTCGTAGTCGAGGCTGGCGTAGCCGCGCGACACGCTCTTCAGCTTGTCGAAGAAGTCGAAGACCACCTCGGCGAGCGGGATGTCGTAGGTGATCTGGACCCGCTTGGTGCCGATGTACTTCATGTCGCGCTGCAGGCCGCGCCGGTCCTGGCAGAGCTTGAGGATGGCGCCCACGTCGTCGGTGCGAGCGTGGATGTGGCAGGTGAGGTGCGGCTCCTCCAGCTTCGCGATCTTCTGCACCGGCGGGAGCTTGGCCGGGTTGTCGATCTCGAGCACCTGCCCCTGGGTGTCGGTGACGCGGTAGACCACCGATGGCGCGGTGGTGATGAGCGACAGGTCGTACTCGCGCTCCAGCCGCTCCTGGACGATCTCCATGTGCAGGAGCCCGAGGTAGCCGCAGCGGAAGCCGAACCCGAGCGCCTGCGAGGTCTCGGGCTCGTAGGTGAAGGCCGAGTCGTTGAGGGCCAGCTTCTCGAGCGCGTCGCGGAGCTGGTCGTAGTCCTTGGCCTCGATGGGGAAGACCCCCGAGAAGACCATGGGCTTCACCACCTTGAAGCCGGGGAGCGGCTCCGCCACCGGGCGATCGGCCTCGGTGATGGTGTCGCCCACCTTGGCCTCGTGGACCTCCTTCACGTTCGCCACCAGGATCCCCACCTCCCCGGCGGCGAGGCTCTGCACCGGGAGGGAGAAGGGGGCGAAGACGCCGAGCTCCTGGACCTCGTACTCCTTCTTCGTCGACCAGAGCAGGATCTTCTGGCGCGGAGAGAGCGTGCCCTCGAAGACCCGCACCAGCATCACCACTCCCCGGTAGCTGTCGTACCAGGAGTCGAAGATGATGGCCTTGAGCGGCGCCGCCGGGTCCCCCGCGGGCGGCGGCACCTTCTTCACCACTTGCTCCAGGATCTCGTGGATTCCGATGCCCTCCTTGGCGGAGCAGGGCACGGCGTCGGAGGCGTCGAGGCCGATCACCTCCTCGATCTCGCGGCGCACCCCCTCGACATCAGCGGATGGAAGGTCGATCTTGTTGATGACCGGGACGATCTCCAGGTCGTGGTCGAGCGCCTGGTAGACGTTGGCGAGGGTCTGGGCCTCGACCCCCTGGCTCGCGTCCACCACCAGCACCGCTCCCTCGCAGGCCGACAGGGAGCGCGAGACCTCGTAGGCGAAGTCGACGTGGCCGGGGGTGTCGATGAGGTTGAGCTGGTAGGTCTTGCCGTCGTCGGCCCGGTAGCTCATCCGGACCGTCTGGGCCTTGATGGTGATCCCGCGCTCGCGCTCCAGGTCCATGTTGTCGAGAAACTGGGCCTTTTCCTCGCGGGCGCTGAGCGTCCCGGTCTCTCCCAGGAGGCGATCGGCGAGCGTCGACTTCCCGTGGTCGATGTGAGCGATGATCGAGAAGTTTCGGATGTGCTTGTTGGCTTCGGACACGGGGGATGGGCTTTTAACACGAGCACTTGCGCAGGCGGAGTTTTCCTGGCGAGCGGTCGGCTTCCCCCTTGGCACCCGGGGTGGGTCATTTCGGCTGATGTCAACGAGGCAGTTCGCCTTTCTGGAATCCCCGGAAAAGACAGCATCTTGTAGCGCGACCCAGATATCACCACTACAGGTTGTGGTGTCGTCTTGACACTCCGCCGTCACTTGCTAGAGTGAGCCCTACATCCGGCGAGCCGTGCGGTTGGCTGCCGGTCGCTGCGACGCGGAGGCGGTTCGGGATGTCAGGGTGGCGGGGTATGAGTGGGAGGGTCCGCGGTGCACCGGGGGATAATTCTTTAATTGTGACGAGTAGTTAATCCCAGGCCCTCTTCGCGGGCCGGCCGGGGAACATGAACTGTCGTCCGCTCGTCGGACGTCACGGTGATAGGGGCGCTTGCGCCTGGAGAGTGTGGAGGAACGGATGATGGAACGTGAGAGCGTCACCGGATCGAGGAAGCCGCGCGGGGGCCGGCGCGCCAACAAGGGGCTCGTGATCGAGCGCTACTTCACCACCGTCGGGGTCGACCCCGCGGAGGAGATGGCGTGGGAGACCCGCACCGCCGGCATCAACGGCGAGGGCGGCAAGATGGTGTTCGAGCAGAAGGACGTGGAGGTGCCGAAGAGCTGGTCGGCGCTCGCCACCAACGTGGTCGCGTCCAAGTACTTCCGCGGGGCCGTCGGCTCGCCCCAGCGCGAGCGGTCGGTGCGCCAGCTGGTCGGGCGCGTGGTCAGGTCCATCGGGGCATGGGGGCGCAAGGACGGCTACTTTGCCTCCGAGGAAGACGCGGTCTCCTTCGAGGCCGAGCTCTCCCACCTGCTGCTGCGGCAGAAGATGGCCTTCAACTCGCCGGTCTGGTTCAACGTGGGGGTCGAGGAGCACCCGCAGTGCTCGGCGTGCTTCATCAACGCCGTCAGCGACTCGATGGACTCGATCCTGAAGCTCGCCCACACCGAGGGCATGCTCTTCAAGTACGGGTCGGGCGCCGGCTCCAACCTCTCCAAGATCCGCTCCAGCAAGGAGATGCTCTCCGGCGGCGGTGAGGCCTCCGGACCGGTCTCCTTCATGCGCGGCTTCGACGCCTTCGCCGGCGTCATCAAGTCGGGCGGCAAGACCCGCCGCGCCGCCAAGATGGTGATCCTCGACTCCGACCACCCCGACGTGGAGGAGTTCGTATCCTGCAAGGCCGAGGAGGAGAAGAAGGCCTGGGCCCTCATCGAGGCCGGCTACGACGGCGGCTTCAACGTGCGCGGCGGCGCCTACGACTCGGTCTTCTTCCAGAACGCCAACCACTCGGTGCGCGTGACCGACGACTTCATGCGCGCGGTGCTGAACGACGCCGAGTGGGCCCTCACCGCCCGCACCGACGGCAAGGTGCTCGAGAAGGTGAAGGCGCGGGCGCTCATGAACCGGATCACCCAGGCGGCCTGGCTCTGCGGCGACCCGGGCGTGCAGTTCGACACCACCATCAACGCCTGGCACACCTGCCCGTCGACCGACCGGATCAACGCCTCCAATCCGTGCTCGGAGTACATGTTCCTCGACGACAGCGCTTGCAACCTGGCGTCGCTCAACCTGATGCACTTCCGCTCGATCGACGGCGGCTTCGACGCCGACTCGTTCAAGCGCGCGGTGGACCTCACCATCCTGGCGCAGGAGATCCTGGTCTCGAACGCCCGCTACCCCACCGAGGCGATCGGCAAGAACAGCGAGGCCTACCGCCCGCTCGGGCTCGGCTACGCCAACCTCGGCGCGTTCCTGATGGCGAGCGGCCTTCCCTACGACAGCGAGGGCGGGCGCGCCTGCGCCGCGGCCATCACCGCCCTCATGACCGGCGAGGCGTACGCCATGAGCGCGCGCATCGCCGGCCACACCGGCCCGTTCACCGGCTTCGCCCAGAACCGCGAGCCCTGCCTCGCCGTGCTGCGCAAGCACGCGGCGGCGTTGGACGCCATCGACCCGCGCCTCGCGCCGGTCGACGTGGTGAAGGCGGCCCGCTGCTCCTGGGAGGAGGCGGTCCGGCTCGGCTCCAAGAACGGCGTCCGCAACGCGCAGGTCTCGGTCCTCGCGCCCACCGGCACCATCGGCTTCATGATGGACTGCGACACCACCGGCATCGAGCCCGACATCGCCCTCGTGAAGTACAAGAAGCTGGTCGGCGGCGGCGTGCTCAAGATCGTGAACAACACCGTGCCGCTGGCGCTCCAGAAGCTCGGCTACTCCGGAGAGGAGATCGGCTCCGTCCTCCAGTTCATCGACGAGATGGAGACCATCGAAGGGGCGCCGGCCATGCGGCCCGAGCACCTCGCGGTCTTCGACTGCGCCTTCAAGCCGCGCAACGGAAACCGCACCATCCACTACATGGGCCACATCCGGATGATGGGCGCGGTCCAGCCCTTCCTCTCCGGCGCCATCTCGAAGACCGTCAACATGCCGTCGGACGCCACCTCGGCCGACATCGAGCAGGCGTACGTCGAGGCCTGGCGCCTCGGCCTCAAGGCCATCGCCGTCTACCGCGACGGCTGCAAGCGGAGCCAGCCGCTCAACTCCAGCAAGGACAAGGAGAAGGCGGCGCCTGAGGTCGAGGCGGTCCACGGGGTGGCGGAGCGGTCCGAGCGGCTCGCCCGCCGCAGGCTCCCGGACGAGCGCCACGCCATCACCCACAAGTTCTCGATCGGCGGCCACGAGGGCTACATGACGGTGGGCATGTACGAGGACGGCTCGCCGGGCGAGCTGTTCGTGGTGATGGCCAAGGAGGGCTCGGTGGTCTCGGGCCTGATGGACAGCTTCGCCACCTCGGTGTCGATGGCGCTCCAGTACGGCGTCCCGCTGCACGTGCTCTGCGACAAGTTCAGCCACACGCGCTTCGAGCCGTCCGGCTTCACCGGCAACCCGGAGATCCCGATCGCCAAGTCGATCACCGACTACATCTTCCGCTGGCTGGCCCTGAAGTTCCTGCCGAGCGAGGACGGCGCCACCGTCGCCCGCACCAACAACCTGCCGCCGGGCGCCTCGCCGTCCACTCCCAAGCTCCCCGCCTCGACTCGCACCGTGGAGACCCAGGCGGAGGGCGCGCAGCGCACCTACTCCGGCGACACCGACGCGCCCGCCTGCCCCACCTGCGGCAGCATCACCGTGCGCAATGGCGCCTGCTACAAGTGCGTCAACTGCGGCAGCACCACGGGCTGTTCCTAGACCCGCGGGTCAGCTGCGCCCCGCCGAGCCCGGCGGGTCCCCACCCCGCTCGCGGCGGTGGTTCCTCCCGGTAGCTCCCGAGCCGCCGGCACGCCCGGCGCCGCCCGGGCCATGAAGTTCCCTCCAGACGGGAGCGTCCGCCGCCGCGCGGGCGCTCCCGTCGCCATTTCGGGATGCCTGACGGGTGCCCGCTTGCGCGCTCGACAGCCGGACCCGAGCTTTGGGGCGCGGCCCGAAGGCCGCGGAGGGATGCGTCATGCAGCGCTCCTGGTTGGGTCTCGTGCTCTTCGCGCTCCCGGTGCTCGCCGGCTGCCACTCGTTCCAGACCGTAGGCTGGCCCTCGGGGATCGCCGATGGGAAGCCGCCTCTGGAAGATCCGGCGGCGGAGGGCTACCGCATCTGGCAGGACGGCCAGGGCTGGCACCTGCGGGCGAGGTCCGACCTGCGCCGCCGATTCCAGGGGGAGGTCGACGCGGGCTGGGGCCGGGTGACCGACTTCCGGCCGGTGGGCGACGTCGCGGAGAAGGTGCGGGCCTCACCCCGGACCATCGCCTTCGACTTCTACGCCGACGCCGGCGGCGAGCGCGGCTTCGACTGGCGCGCGACCAATGGCTGCAACCGCTTCGAGGTGTACATCGACGGCGACGCCCGACCGCTCCGGGTCGAGCTGCCCGAAGGGGAGAGCCCGGCCCGCGTGCCGTTCGCGCTCTGCGGAGACTGATTCTATTCGACCCGGATCTTCCCGTTCCCCATGCCCATGGCGGAGCAGTGGAAGCGCTCGGTGCCCGCCTTCTTCGGCGTGATCACCAGCTCAACCGGCCGGTTGAGCGGGAGCTGGAAGCCCTTCACCTGCTCATCGGGGATGTCGATCGCGGTGATGCAGGTCTTGTCGGTGGTGCGCTTGAACACCAGGGTCAGCGGCTCGCCCTTCCTGGCGCGGACCTCGCGCGGCTCGAAGCCCGCGGCCGTCACCGTGATCTCCTGGCGGCGACCGCCCCGAGGGATGCCCCCGCCCGGCTGGTTGTCGGCGGCCACGGCAGGGAGGACCAGGGCCGAGCAGAGGGCGAGGGCGAGGAGGCGCATGGTGCTCCTGGGGGAATGGGGCGAGGGCCGTCCGGTTCGACCGACGGATGATAGCCCGGCTGCATTCAGGGTTCAGCGAAAGTCTCGGGCCTGGGGCGGCACCGCCGGGGCGAGCGCCAGCGGCTCGAGGGCGCGCACCTTCACGTTCACTACCCGGCCGCTCCGCTCCACCTTCCCGCGCGCCAGCACGAACGGCTCGCCTCTCACCACCGCCCGGAACCGCTCGTAGACGTCGGGCATCACCACCAGGTTGGCGATGCCGGTCTCGTCCTCCAGGCTCACGAAGGTTAGCCCGCTCGCGGTCATGGGGCGCTGGCGTACGATGACCAGGCCGGCCACCTCGACCGCCGCGCCGCCGGGCACCCGCAGCAGCTCCTGGGCGGTGCGGACCCCGCGGCGCGCCAGCCCCGCGCGCAGGAACGACACCGGGTGGGCGCGCTCGGAGAGGCCGAGCCGGGCGAAGTCGGCGGCCACCTCCTCGGCGGCGGTGGTGGGGGTGAGGCCCGCAGCCTCCTCCGGCGGCGCCCGCCCGTCGAGGAGCCCTCCCGCGGCGCCGTCCACCGCCAGGGCCTGCCAGAGGGCCTCGCGTCGCCCGCCGGCGAGCCCCCGCAACGCGCCCGCCTCGGCGAGCCGCGCCAGCCACGCCCGCGACAGGCCGGCCCGCCGCGCCAGCTCCCCCACCGAGGCGAAGGGACCGGCGCGACGCGCCTCCACCACCGCCTCCCCCACCGCGCGGGGCAGGCCGCGCACCAGCGAGAGGCCGAGCCGCAGCGCCGGCTCCTCCCCCTCCCCGGCCAGCACCCCCTCCGACGGGCCCTCCAGGCCGCACTCCCACCCGCTGTGGCGCACGTCCACCCCGCGCACCGGCACGCCGTGGCGGCGCGCGTCCTCCACCAGCGTGTGCGGCGCATAGAAGCCCATGGGCTGGCTGTCGAGCAGCGCGCAGGTGAAGGCGGCCGGGTGGTGGCACTTGAGCCAGGCGGAGGCGTAGACCAGCAACGCGAAGGAGGCGGCGTGCGACTCGGGGAAGCCGTAGCCGGCGAAGCCGAGCAGCTGCCGGTAGATCTCCTCCCCCTCGGCCGGCGAGATGCCGCGTTCGGCCATCCCGGCGAGGAGCCGCGCCTTCAGCTGCTCCATGCGCTCGTGGGAGCGCTTGTGGGTCATGGTGCGGCGCAGCTCGTCGGCCTCGCCGGGGGTGAAGCCGGCCGCCACCACCGCGAGGCGCATCGCCTGCTCCTGGAAGAGCGGCACGCCCATGGTCTTCTCCAGCACCGCCCGGAGCGGCGCGTAGGGATAGCGCACCTCCTCGAGCCCGGCGCGGCGGCGCAGGAAGGGGTGGATCATGCCGCCCTGGATCGGGCCGGGGCGGATGATGGCCACCGAGATGACCAGGTCGTAGAAGCGCGCCGGCTTGAGCCGCGGCAGCATCGACATCTGCGCGCGCGACTCGATCTGGAAGACGCCGATGGTGTCGGCGCGCTGGATCATCTCGTAGACCGCCGGGACCTCGGCGGGGATGTGGGCCAGGTCCTCCGGGTGCGGCACCGGCGTCTCGCGCGATGGGCGCGGCCGGTGCCTGGCCAGGAGCCCGAGGCAGCGCGAGAGCGCGGTGAGCATGCCGAGCCCGAGCAGATCCACCTTGAGGAGCCCGAGCTCGGCGACGTCGTCCTTGTCCCACTGCACCACGGTGCGCCCCTCCATGGCGGCGGGCTCGATGGGCGCGGTCTCGCAGAGCGGGCGGCGGGTGACGAGGAAGCCGCCCACGTGGATGGAGAGGTGGCGCGGGAAGCGCGCGAGCTCATTCGCGAGGGCGAGCGTCTGCCGCACCGCCGGGGCGCCTCGGGGATCGAGGCCGGCCGCGGCGAGGACCTCCGGCGTCACCGCCTCGAGCCCCTCGAAGCTGCCCACCAGCTTCGCCAGCCGGTCCACCTGCCCGGGCGAGAGCCCGAGCGCCTTGCCCACGTCGCGCAGGGCGGAGCGGGCCCGGTAGCCGATCACCTCGCAGACCATGCCGGCGTGGTCGCGGCCGTAGCGCTGGTAGACGTACTGGAGCACCTCCTCGCGCCGCTCGTGCTCGAAGTCGACGTCGATGTCGGGCGGCTCGCCGCGCTCGGCCGAGATGAAGCGCTCGAAGAGCAGCCCCATGCGCACCGGGTCGATGGAGGTGACGCCGAGCACGAAGCAGACGGCCGAGTTGGCCGCGCTGCCCCGCCCCTGGCAGAGGATTCCGCGCGAGCGAGCGAAGCGGACGATGTCCCAGACGGTGAGGAAGTAGCTCGCATAGCCGAGCTCGCCCACGAGGTCGAGCTCGCGGGCGAGCTGCCGCTGCACGTCGGCGGGGACGCCTGCCGGGTAGCGCCAGCGCGCGCCGTCCTCGACCAGGCGCCGGAGGAGCGCCATGGCGCGGACGGCGTCGGCCAGCTCGTCGCAGGGATCTGCCCCCTCCCCGACCCTCCCCCGCTGCGCGGGAGAGGGGGAGAGAGAGGAGGCCGGTTCCTCCCCAGGAGAGGGGGAGAGAGAGGAGGCCGGTTCCTCCTCAGGAGAGAGGGAGAGAGAGGAGGCCGACTCCCTCCCCACCGCGTGGGGAGGGCTGGGGAGGGGCGGCCATGTGGCGCCTGACCCAGGCGCCGCCCCCTCGAGCTCCACCGGCGGCAGCGGGTGCTCCCCCTTCACATCGTCGAGCCGGAAGCGGCACCGCTCCGCGATCTCCACCGCCGCCTCGAGCCCCTCCGGGAAGTCGGCCCAGAGCCGGGCCATCTCGTCCGGACCCTTGAGCGTGCGCTCCGCGTTCGGGAAGAGCCGCCGTCCGGCCTTCGCCACCGGGACGCCGAGCCGGATGCAAGTGAGGACGTCCTGCAGCGGCTGGCGGCGCCGGTCGTGGGTGTGGACGTCGTTCACCACCGCCACCGGGACGGCGAGCCGCCGCCCGACCGCGCGGATGGCCGCCAGCCGCGCCTCCTCTCCGGCGACGTGGTGGCGCGACACCGCCAGCGCGAGCCGCCGGCCGAAGGCGTCGCGGAGCCGCTCCGCCGCGGCCCCGTCGGCGCCGGGGAAGAGGGCGAAGATCCCGCGCGCCCGCTCCGCCACGTCGGGGAACGGCAGGGACGGCTCCTCCCGCCGCCGCGGCGCCCCGCCCGGCGCGGGCGGGCCGCCGTGGGCCCGGGTGAGCAACCGGCACAGGTTGGCGTAGCCGTCGCGGTCCACCGCCAGGAGCACCAGCGGCGCCGCGACCCCCGCGCTCGACCAGAGCCCCTCGCACTCCACCTCGGCGCCGACCACCAGCGGCAGCCCGCACGACCTCGCTGCCGCGTGAGCCCGGACCACGCCGTAGAGGCCGAACCGATCGGTGAGCGCCAGGGCCGAGAGCCCGAGCGCGTGGGCGCGCTCCACCAGCTCCTCCGGCTGGCTGGCGCCTCGCAGGAAGGAGAAGCTCGAGCGGCAGCGCAGCTCGACGTAGCGGACGGGAGCGGACATCAGTCGAAGAACCCGTGCAGGTGGAGGGTCCCGTCGCCGTCCTCGAACAGCCAGCAGTCGCCGAGCCCCTCGAGCCGCGCGCGGTAGTAGTCGCGGCGGAAGGGGTCGCTCCACCACTCTCCGCAGAGCCGCTCCGGTCCCTCGAGCGCCAGCACCGCGTGGACGCGCCCCTCGAGGCGGATCGCGGTGAGGCGGCCGCCCTCCCCCTCCGCCACCAGGCGGCGCGGCGGCGAGAGCAACCGGGTGGGTCGCGGGCCGTCGTCGCCGTGCGAACCACCGCCGGTCCGGGGGACCACCGCGCCCGCGTCCCCCGAGAACGGCGCCGCCCGCCAGGTGCCCTCCGGCAACCAGCGCTCCACCGGCTCGGCGGCGAAGAGCGCCTCCTCGCCGAAGCGGGAGGCGAGCCGGGCCAGCACCGTCTCGAGCGCTGCCTGCACCTCCGGGCGGTCGTCGAGGGCGAGCTGCTCGGCGCCCACCGTGGCCACCTCGACCGCGGCGAGCTTCAGGCCGGTGACGGGGGCCGGGAGCGCCAGCGCCCCGAGCCGCTCGCGCAGCACCAGCAGCCAGCGCGCCGCGGAGGCGCCCGGGCGCGCCAGCGGCACGGTGAGACGCTCCTCGCCGCGCGGGTCGAGCGCCAGGGCGAGCTCGAGCCGGCTCGCGCCCAGTCCCTGACCGGCGAGCCGCGCCGCCACCCGTTCGGCGAGCGGGCGGAGGACGAAGAGGAGCGGCTCGGCGCGATCCACTGGCCCATCGAGCTCGACGCGCTCCTCCGGCAACCCGCGGGGTACGTGGGGGGTGAGCGGCGAGGGGTCCTCCCCGCGCGCGAGCCGGGCCGCCGCCGGACCGCAGGCGCCGAAGCGGTGGGCGAGCGATCCTTCCGGCAGCCGCGCCAGCCCACCCGCGTCGCGGACGCCGAGCGCGAGGAGCCGCGACTCCACCTCCGCCGGCAGCTCCAGCACCGCGAGCGGCAAGGGCGCGAGCGCGGCGGCCTCGCCGCCCCGCGCCACCACCGCCAGTTCCTCGCGTCCGGCGCGCGCCAGCGCCCGGGCCACCCCGCGCCCGCTCGCCACCGCCGCACGGCAGCGGAAGCCCATCCTCGCCGCGAGCCGCCGCGCCCGCTCCGCCAGCGCCCGCTCGGCGCCGGCCGCGTCCGCCCCCGGCGGCGCGAGGAGGGGCGCCCCGCTGGCGTCGAGCAGGAGCACCTCCGGGAAGGCCGGCTCCACCGACGGCGCGAGCGCCAGCATCGACTCGGCGAGCCCGATGAGCGCCGCCCGGTCGGCGGCCTCGTCGCCAGGGAGAAGGAGCAGCCCGGTGCAGGCGGACTCCGCCTGCACCACCGAGCTCCCGAGGACCACCCCGGCAGCGCGGGCACGGCCGTTCGCGAGCACCACCTTCCCCTCGTGTACCAGCGCGGCGGGGAGCGCGCTCGCCCCGCGCGCCGCGAGGGCGCGCTGCAGGGGGAGCGCCGGGAAGTGGAGCGCCAGCACCCGCGGAGCGCGGGGTCCCATGGCGAGGTCAAGCTGCACGGCCATCGCCGCCCCCCCGGACCAGCCCCACCCGCTTCCCCCCCTCGGCCACCTCGAGCCGCACCGCCGCCGGCACCCTCGGGGCGCCCAGGGGCGGCGCGAGCCAGAGCCCCACCGTGCCGCCCTGCTCCGCCGCCGCGCGCAGCCGCCGCAGCATCGCGTCAGGGCTCGCCCCCCGGCGGCCGGCGACAGGGCCGCGCGCGAGGGACAGGTCCATCACCACCACCGCGAAGGCGCCGCTCGCGAGGAGCGCCTCCGAGGCCCAGAGCGCGGCCACTTCGTCGCGCCCGCCCGGCCGGAAGATGAGCAGCCGCGCGAGGTCCACGCCGAGCGCGCGCGCCGCCGGCGGGTACAGCTCCGCGCGGCCGTCGACCCAGGCGCTCGCCCCGCCGGCCGCGGCCACTGTGGAGAGGGCGAGGGCCGTCTTGCCGCTCGCCGGTCCACCCGCGATCTCGCTCAGCGCGCCGCGCGGGAACCCTCCGCCCAGGAGCGAGTCGACCGCCGCGCGCCCGCTCGCGAGCGCGCCTTCGCGCCGCGCCGGCCGGGCCTCCAGCTCACGGATTTGTGCGCGCAGCCCCTCGAGAACTGCCTGCTGGCTCCTGGCTGCGGCGGACATGGGGCGAGACCTTTCTCCCGGAACCTACTGCTCATGGGTTCAGGTAGCAAGCCGGTCTGACAAGAGCCCGCCCCCGGCCGCCAGCCGCGGCGACGGGCGGGCCAGGGAGCGCCAACCCAGGGTGTTGTCTCGCGATCTCCGTCACTACTCTTCTCGCACCCGACAGCGACGACCGCGCGGAATCTCCCGCGCCTCGAACGCACCCCGCGAATCCGCGAGGGGGAGGACGAACGATGACGAAGACGCGTTGGATGACCGGCGCAGCGATGGCTGGAGCGATGACCCTGTTGACCGCCCAGGCGCAGGCCCAGAGCAGCTCTGGCTACGGGACCGGCAGCAGCGGCAGCGACACGAACAAGAGCAGCACCAGCAGCACCACCGGCAGCAGCACGAGCGACACCGCCACGCCTGGCACCGCCAGCGACGCCAGCCAGCTACAGGGCAAGGTGCAGAACTTCGACCGCACCAACAACACCCTCACGCTGTCCGGCAGCGACAAGGCGCTCAAGATCGACTCGAGCACCCAGGTGATGAAGAACGGCTCCCGGGCTTCGCTCAACGACATCAAGGAGGGCGATCAGGTCCGCGCCAGCTTCTCGGGCTCGGGCGACATGCTCCACGTCCAGCGGCTCGACGTGATGAGCAGCGGCAGCACCGGGACGGGGACGGGCACCATGGGCGGCGCGACCGGCACGGAGAGCAGCGGCTCGGGCGCGACGTCAGGGACGGGCTCGACCGGCTCGAAGGACGACATGAGCGGCTCCTCGAGCACCGGCTCGTCCACGACCGATCAGTCGACCACCAAGGAGAAGAGCCACACCGAGAAGAAGGGCAGCTACTAGCGCCCGGCTGCCCGAGGACTGGGGCTCCACGCGGGGCCCTGGTCCTCGGCGCGCCATGGAGTCGGCGCCGCCGGTCAAGAGCCGGTCGGCGCCGACTTCTTGTCCTCGGCATCGTGGGCCGCGATCTGCTTCCGGACCTCGTCCATGTCGAGCGCGCGCACCTGCTTCACCAGGTCCTCGAGCGCCGCCTCGGGGAGCGCGCCTGCCTGGGAGAAGACGAGCACGTTGTCGCGCAGGATCATCAGGGTGGGGATGGAGCGGATGTCGAAGGCCGCGGCGAGCTGCTGCTCCGCCTCGGTGTCGACCTTCCCGAACGTGATGTCCGGGTGGGCCGCAGCCACCTTCTCGTAGACCGGCGCGAAGGCCCGGCATGGGCCGCACCAGGAAGCCCACCAGTCGAGGAGCACGATCCCGTCCCTCTCGACCAGCTCCTTGAAGCTCGCTGCCGTGACCTCGATCGTGGCCTTCATCCCCAATCCTTTCCCCATGTCTTCGCCCGTACGATCCCATGCCGCGAGGAAGGGTTCCGGAAGCGCCTTCGGCGCTCTTTCCGGGAAGATAGCGGCGCCCCGTCGGCGCGGCTTGACCGGGGCCGGCGTCCCTCCTACGTTCGCGACGCATGAGGGGACGCCAGCGCACCATCGGAAGCCTGCTCGCCGAGACCCTCGCCCGTCGCGGCGCGCGTGGCGCCGCATCCGCCGCCGCCTTCGCCGAGGCGGTCGGCTGGCCCCTGTGCCGGGAGGCGCGGCTCTGCGCCCACACACCGGACGGGCGCCTGGTGGTGGAGGCGCGCAGCGGCGCCTGGGCCGATCAGCTCGAGGCGCTCGCCGGTCCCATCTGCGAGAAGATGAACGCGCGTCTCGGCCCGGGGATGGTCAGCGGGCTCGAGGTGCGCCGTCCCTCGGCGCCGCGCCCGTGATGGCCGCCGGGCTGCTCGCGGCGCTCCTCCTCGCCGCCGCGTCGCCCGCTGCCCTGGAGCAGCGGGTGTTCGACCTCTCCCTCGCCCCGCGCCCGGGGCCCACGCCGCGCCTGACTCCCGCCCTCTCCCGGGCGGCGAGATCGCTCGCCCGCGACGTGGCGGCGCAAGGGCCTGCCGCTCTGTCTACGAGCCACCTGCGCGCCGCCCTGGCCGCCGCCGGCGCGTTCGACCCTTCGCCCGAGGTCCGCTACGAGCGGGCCGAGCCGGAGGCCGCCGTCGCCCGCGCTGGGCTGGCGCTTCGTGCGCTGCCGGCGACCGACGTCGGGGTGGGCGCGGTGTTGGTGGGGAACGCGGCGCACGTGGTGGTGCTCGCCTCGGTCCGGCGCGCCACCCTGACGCCGTTCCCGGCCAGGGTCTCGCCCGGCGCGGTGGTCCGGCTCCGCGGGGCGCTCGCCGGGCTCCGCGACCCCAGGGTGCACCTCACCTTGCCGTCGGGAGAGGTACGCGAGGGGGCCCTCGGGACCGGTCCCGCCTTCGAGGCCGCGCTCTCGTTCTCGGAACCGGGCCGGTACGTGCTCGAGGTGACCGGCACGGGACCGCGAGGCCCCACGGTCGCCGTCCTCCTTCCGGTCGCCTGCGGCGACGTCCCGCTGGAGGAGCAGGCGGCATCCCCTCTGCCGCGCGAGCCGGCCAGCCCGGAGGCTGCGGAGCGCGCGGTGGCGGCCGCCGTCGGCGCCTTGCGTGAGCGCCAGCGCCTCGCGCCGCTCGCCTGGAGCGCCGCCCTCGCCCAGGTGGCCAGGCGACACAGCGAGGCGATGGCGAAGGCTGGGCAGGTAGCGCATGTGCTGCCCGGCGGCCTGGGCCTGGAGGAGCGGCTGCGGGGGGTGCGCTACCGGCGCGCGCTCGAGAACGTGGCCAGCGGCGCGAGCGCGCTCGCGGCGCACGGCGCGGCCGAGGAGAGCCCGGCCCACCGCGCCAACCTGCTCGAGCGGGGAGTCCGGGAGCTCGGGGTCGGCGTGGCGCGCCGGCAGCTTGCTTCGGGAGAGGTGGAGGTCTTCGTCACCGAGATCCTGGCGGAGCCGGACCTCGGGATGTGAGCGTCAGCCGAGCCGGCGCTGCGTGGCGTAGTTCTCGAGCCCCACCTCGAGGTCGGGCTCCACCGCGAAGAGCTGGCACTGGGTGCAGGTCCAGCTGTTCCAGCCCTTCTTGACCGCCTCGTCGAGGCAGCCATCGTAGTTGTTGCAGAACAGGTTCCGGTGCCCCTCGACTCCGCGGTCGGGGTTGATGGGCGCGGTCAGCTCGGTCGGACTCGGCTTGGCCACCACGTCGATCTCCTTGAGCGGTTGCTCCGGCGGCCGCGAGCGGCCGCCGCTTCGAGTCGCTGGTCCCCTCACGGCCCCCCCCGAGGACAGGTCTGCGACGAGCAACGATTGGCAACTTTGCGCGTCGCGCGCGTGCTACAGAAATGCGCGACCGTGCGGGCTATATCGCGCCTCGCGGCGCGCAGTGTCAAGCCCCCGCCCCCCCGGAAGGAGGGCACCCAAGCGGCCATGTCGCCGAGTCGCCGGAGCGCCTCTCTCATGCCCCTGTCCTGGCAGTGTTTTTTGCCGGTCGCGGCCCTCCTGGGAACGGGAGTTTACCCCCTGCGCGCGGGGGCCGAGGAGCCCCTGTCGCGGTGGCTCGCGGGAGTGGGGGAATCAGCCCAGGCTCTCTCCGAGGGGAGGAGCGCCGAGGCCTTGACCGCGGCCCTGGCTGCGCGGGCCGCCCTGCCTCGCGGAGCCCTCCGGGCCCGGGCCGACCTCTCGCTCGGGCTCGCGCTCGCGGCTCGCGGTCAGCCTGGCGAGGCGGCCCCCATCCTCGGCGACGCCGCGGCCGACCTGTCCGGCTCGCCGCTCCAGGCCGCCGCCCGGGCGGCGCAGGGACGCTCGCTGCTGGCGGCCGGGCAGCCGGGCGCAGTGGCCGCGCTCGAGGCAGCGGCCACAGGCGACGGCCCCCTCGCGGTGGAGGCCCGCTGGGACGAGGCCGACGCCCTCCTCGACGCCGGGGAGGCCCGGCGCGCCGCCGCGCTGTACGAGCAGCTCCTGCGCGATCGCCCGCTGCACCCTCGCGCCTCGATGGCGCGGGTGCGGCTCGCGGCAGCGCACCGCGCGCTCGGAGAGCCGGCGCGCGCCATCGCCGAGTACCGGAACGCCTGGCGGGACGAGCCGGGCAGCCCCGCGGCGCGCGCCGCCGCCCGCGCGCTCCGCGCCTGGCGCGAGGCCGGGGGGGCGGTCCCGCCGCCAGCCCCCGAGGAGCGGCTGGCGCGCGCGCAGCGGTTCCTCCAGCTGGCTCGAGCCCGTCAGGCGCTCCGCGCGCTCGACCACGTCCCGGCCGGCGCCCTCCCCCTATCGCTCGCGCCCCGGGCTGCGCTCGTCCGCGCGCTCGCGCTCTCGCAGCGCGGCCGGCGCGAGGAGGCCGAGGCGAGCGCCCGCGCCCTCCTCGCGGCTCCAGCAACGCCGCCCGAGGTCCGGCGCGGCGCGGAGGTGCTGCTCGCGCGCGCCGCGGCCCGCGGCGGCCGGATCGAGGAGGCGCTGGAGCGCTACGCCGGGCTCGCGGTCGCGCCGCCGCTCGAGATCCCGGGGCTCTCGCACGCCTTCTCCCACGACCTGCCCGACGAGGCGGCCTGGCTCGGCGTCTGGCTGCGCTTCGAGGCGGGCCAGTGGCGCGCGGCCGCCGAGGGCTTCAGGCGCTACCTCGCGCGCCACCCGTCCGGCCGCCACGCCGACGACTCCCGCTGGTTCCTGGGCTTTGCCCTCTGGCGGAGCGGCGCTCCCGCCGCGGCCCAGGCCGCCTTCCACCAGCTCTCCGGCGGGCCGCTCGCCGCCGGGGCGCTCTACTGGCAGGCCCGCCTCTCTCCTGCCGGCTCCGCGCAGGCGCGGCGGCTCTACCGGTCGGCCTGCGCCGAGGCTCCCTCCGGCTGGTACGGGCTCCTCGCGGCGTCGCGGCTGGCGGCGCTCGGGGAGGAGCCGCCGCGCGCGCCGGCGGCCCCTGCCGCCCTGCCCTTCCCGGACCACGCCCCCGACCGGAGCTCCGGCGCCTCGCTGGAGCGCGCCACGGCGCTCTTCTCCGCAGGGCTGCGGGAGGACGCCCTGTCGGAGCTGCGCGAGCTGGCTGCCTCGCGCCGCGGTAGGGCCGCCGCGCCACTCGCCGCCGAGCTGGCCGCCTTCGCGGCGGACGCGGAGATCCCGCACCGGCTCTCGCGCGACGCCCTGCTCCCGACCCGGCGAGCGCTGCGCTGGAGCCACCCGGAGGCCTTCCCCGCCTTCCTCCCGCGCGTCGCGGCCGGCGCCGGGGTGGAGCCGCACCTCCTCCTGGCGGTGATGCGGCGGGAGTCGGCCTTCAGGCCAGACGCGCGCAGCGCCGCGGGGGCGGAGGGGCTCCTGCAGCTCATCCCCCCGACGGCCGACCGGATCGCTGCCGTCGACGGGCTCCCGCGAGACGCGGCGCGGCGACTCTCCGATGCGGAGATCAGCGTGGGGTTGGGCGCCTCCTACCTGGGGTTGCTCCAGTCGCGCTTCGCCGAGCCGGCGGTGGTGCTCGCCGCCTACAACGCCGGCCCGGGCGCCGCCGCCGGCTGGGCTCGCGAGCGGGCGGGGATGGCCCTCGACGAGTGGGTGGAGGCCATCCCCTACCGCGAGACCCGGCACTACGTGAAGACCGTCCTCGCCGACGCGGTCCTCTACCGACAGCTCTGGGGCGGACCCCCGGTCCCGCTCGATCCGGCGCGGCCGGTGCCGACGCCCGGCGAAGGGGTCGGCTTCTAGCGCACCGCCCGGAGCGCCGCCTCGATGCTGGCGCCCATCCGTCGCAGGACGTGCGGGGTCACGCCGGGCACGCGGGCCACCTCCTCCGGCCCGCGCGGCAGCCGCCGCGCGATCTCCAGCATCGCCTGCTCGGCCATCACCTTGAAGGGCGGCCGATCGGCGGCGCTGGCGGCCTCCTCGCGCGCCGCGTAGAGCGCCTTCAGCACCGACTTCCCCTCGGGGGTGAGCTCGCGCGCCCCCTTGAGCTTGCGCCAGCCCTCCGGGTCGAAGACCTTGGCCCTTGGCTCCACCGCAGCGATCCGCTCGAACTCGCGCCGCGCCTCCTCGAGCAGCCCCCGCTGCGTCAGCTCGCCAGAGAGCTCCGCGTGCAGCTCGAGCAGGAAGTGTGTGTCGAGCGCGGCGTACCGCAGCTGCTCCTGGGAGAGCGGGCGGCGCCCCCAGTCCGAGCGCTGGTGCTCCTTGGCGAGCTGCTGGCCGAAGCTGCCCTCCACCAGGGCCGAGAGCGAGAGCCCGCTCCGGCCCAGGCGGCGCGCGGCCGCCATGGTGTCGAAGAGGCGGGGGAAGCGCCACCCGTACTCGCGCTTCAGGCAGCGCACGTCGTAGTCGGCGCCGTGCAGCACCACCTCGCGGCCGTCGCAGAGCACCTCGGCGAGCGGCGCCGGGTCGACCGCCAGCGGATCCACCACGAAGTCGGCGTCGCGGGAGGAGACCTGCAGCAGGCAGACGCGCTCGCGGTACACGTGGAAGCTGTTGGACTCGGTGTCGAGCGCCACCAGCGGCTCGGCGCGGAGCCGCTCCACCAGATCGCGGAGGGCAGCCGGTTCGGAGACGAGCGCCGGTGCGCTCAGCGAACGTGGTTCCATGGCCGTCGATTCTAACCCGCCGCCGGTCCGGGGCGTGCCATAGAGTCGCGGCGCGCGTGACTCGGCTCTTGTGGCCGGCGCCCGCCCGAGGCTAACCTCGCGCCCGATGTCATCGCCAGCCGCCACCCGCGCCCAGCGCCTCGCCGAGGAGATCGCGGCGCGCGCCCGTCGCCTCGCCGAGGACTTCCGGCGCGCCGACCGGTACTTCAAGCTCCGCGCCGGCGTGATCGCCTGCTGGGCGGTGATCTCGATCGCCACCATCTTCGGCGCTTGCCCTTCGGCCGGGCCGGGCAACGACCTCGGCGCCGACGTGGCGCTCCTCAAGGCCGATCCGGTCCCAGGTGAGCAGGCCCCCGGGGAGGGGAAGATCGTCGGCAGCGCCAAGATCATGGTCCGTAACGAGTCGGACGACATCTGGACCGACGTGGTGCTCAAGCTGGACGGCCGCTGGCGCTACGACCAGGCGACCATGCGCCCGCGCGACTACCTCGTGCTCCTCGTCAGCCAGTTCCGCCAGGGGGACGACGCCCCCCCATCCGATTATCGGCCGCGGGTGCTCGAGATCCGCTGCGGCCAGGGGCGTCACCGCTTCGAGCTGCGCTGAGATTGCTGCCCAGCACGGAGGTCGCGGGGGCCTGTGGTTCGGGCGCCCGCGTACGGCGGTCATCGGCCTCCGCCTCGGCGCGCCGGAGTCGCGTCCGCGCCGCCGCGAGCCGGCGCCGCTCGAGCGCGAGCTCCACCGCCCGCCTGCCGGCGCTGGCGCCGGCGAGCGCCGCGCGCGCCGAGCCGAGCCGGAGCTCCGCGCGCTCCACCTCCGCGCGCAGCCGCGCCACCGCCCGAGCGCCGGCGGCCAGCCCATCGGCCGGACCCTCGAGCGGGTCCGAGACCGCCGCGGCGAGCCGCGCGGCAGCGGCGCGCAGGCCCAGCGCCCCGGCGGCGAGCTCGCGCCGGGCGCGCTCCTCGTCGAGCCTGCGCAGCTCGAGCAGCGCCTCGAGCCCACCGCCGGCCCTCACGCCACCACCCGCGCCAGCGCTTCCAGCGTCTCGTCGTAAGGGGCCGGCTCGCCGGCGGGCTGGGCCAGGAAGCGCTCGATGGCCTGCATGTGCGCGATGGCGTCGTCGGTGCGGGGGTCCGCGCCGTGCACGTAGGCCCCGAGCGCGATGAGGTCGCGCTGGCGCTCGTACGCCGCCACCAGGGCGCGGAGCCGGCTGGCGGCGGCGCGGTGCGCCTCGTCCGTCACCGCCGGCATGAGGCGCGAGAGGCTCTGCAGGGGATCGATGGCCGGCCACTGCCCGCGCTCCGCCAGCTGGCGCTCGAGGATAACGTGCCCGTCGAGGAGCCCCCTGGCCTCATCCGCGATCGGCTCGTCCAGGTCCCCGCCCGCCACCAGCACGGTGTAGACCGCGGTGATGGTGCCGCGGGCGCGGCCGCCGGCCCGCTCCACCAACCGAGGCAGCGCCGCGAACACGCTCGGGGGATACCCCTGTCGCGCGGGAGGCTCCCCCGCCGCCAGCCCCACCTCTCGCTGGGCTCGCGCGAAGCGGGTCAGGCTGTCGAGGAGCAGGAGCACGCGCCGCCCCTCCACCTCCGCGAACCACTCGGCCACGGCGGTGGCGACGCGGGGGGCAGCCAGGCGCACCAGCGCGGGGGCGTCGCTCGTCGCCGCCACCACCACGCTGCGGCGGCGGCCCTCCTCCCCGAGCGCGTCCTCCACGAAGTCGCGCACCTCGCGCCCGCGCTCGCCCACCAGGCAGACCACGCACAGATCGCAGTCGGCGTTGCGCGCGATCTGCGCGAGGAGCGTGCTCTTCCCCACCCCCGAGCCCGCGAAGAGACCGAGCCGCTGCCCCTCGCCCACGGTGGCCAGCGCGTCGATGGCGCGCACGCCGAGGGGGAGCACGGTCTCGACGCGTCGGCGGGTGAGCGGCGGCGGCGGCGGGCGGTCCACCTCCCAGGCGGCGAGCCCCTCCGGTGCCGGCCCCCCATCGGCTGGCCGCCCGAGGCCGTCGAGGACGCGGCCCAGGAGCGCCTGCCCCACTCCAACGGTCAAGGGCGCGCCGGTCGGGGTGACCGTGCTCTCAGGCCCCACGCCGGCCGGCTCTCCCAGCGGCAGGAGCACGGCCTCGCCCAGCTCGAAGCCGACCACCTGCGCCAGCAACGGAACGCGGCCGGGCGAATCGACCGTCACCAGCTCGCCCACCCTGACGCCGCCGACCGAGGCCCGGAGCGCGAGGCCGGTCAGGGCGGTCACCCTGCCACGCAGGGCGAGGGTGCGGGCGCCGGCCACCGCGGCGAGCAGCCGGCCGCGCCTCATCAAAGGACCTCCTGGAGCGCCCGGCGGAGCGCCGCGAGCTGGGTCTCCACGCGAGCGTCGACCAGGCCGGCCTCGGTCTCGACGACGGCGTCCCCTCGGCACAGGGAGGCGTCCTCGACCAGCTCCAGCGCCTCCGTGCCCGCTGCTTGGGCCAGGCTCCCCCGGTGCTCCGCCGCCGACACCACGTCGTCGGGGTGGAGCCGGACCCGAACCCGGCCCTGTCCACGCGCCTCCGCCAGCGCCGCGCCGACCAGCTCACATACTGCGTCTCGCTCGCTCGCCAGGGCGCGACGGAGCACCTTCGCGGCGATGGCCAGGGCCAGCTCGACGAGCTCCTCGCGGGCGGCTTCCAGGAGCCGGTCCCGAGCGGCGGCAGCGGAGAGGAGCAGCGCAGCCGCTTCGGCCCTTCCCTCCTCGCGCCCGGCGCGCGTCGCTTCCACCCGCTGCGCCTCGGCGGCTGCAGCGGCGGCACGCGCCAGCTCGGCCGCGCGCTCCTCCGCCTCTTCGAGCACCGCCCGCGCGCGCGCCAGGCAGGCCTCCGCCTCGAGCCGACCGGAGGTCGACCCCTGCGCCGGCGCACGACCGACCGCGCCACCCTTGAGCACCCCCGGCATTGACGGTAGGTGACTGTAGCAGCGCCACCCACCTCACTCCAAGCACCAAGCGCGTTGCTGCGCCGGCGAGGCTCGCCTGGCCGCGCCACAGCCCGGCGCGCGGGGTGGAACTCCTGGTCCTCCAGAACGACGAGGCCCGCGCCGCGGAGCGCGGCAGCGGGCCTCGGAACGAAGCGGGGTTCGGGAGCGGCCTAGGCGGCCGCCTCCCGCTCCACCGGCTCGAGGTAGCGGTTGAGGAACTGCTTGGTCTTCAGCTCCACCTGCCGCACGCGCTCGCGGGAGACGCCCCAGCGCTTGCCGATCTCCTCGAGGGTCTTGGGCGCGTCCTGTTCGAGCCGGTTGTGGACGATGTCCCAGCCGAGCTCGCCGATGCGCTTGCGCACCTTGAGGAGCGCCTCGCGCACCTCGCGGTCCCCCTCGGAGGAGAGGTAGGTGTCCTCCGGGCCGGGGCCGTCGTCCTCGATGCGCTCGAGGTGGGTGACGTCCCCTTCCTCGTCGATGGCGCTGTCGAGAGACAGGTCGGGCTGCGCCACCATCCCGCTCTGCGGGCGGACGGTGCTGCGCGCTTCCTTCAGGTACTTGCCGATGTAGGCGCGGATCCACCAGACCGCGTACGTGGAGAAGCGGGTTCCGGCGTGGGGATCGAACTTCTCCACCGCGCGCATGAGACCCACGTTGCCTTCCTGGATCAGGTCGTCGAGCCGCACCGTGCCGCGGCGCTGCTTGCGGGCGATGGCGACCACGAAGGCCAGGTTGTGGCGGACCAGCTTCTGCTTGGCCCTGACTTCGCCCTTGCGGGCGCGGAGGGCCAGGGCGTGCTCGTCTTCTCGCGAGAGCGGCGGGTAGTCGCGCACCGCCTTCAAGTAGGGGGCGAGCTCTTCGAACTCTCTGCTGCCGCGCTGGGGGGTGGCCGTCCTCATCACATCCTCTCACCCTACCCTTGTGCCGGGGTCCGCCGGAGGAGCGAGCACCCGCAGGGTAGGTTACGTAACGTCAGTTTATGAAACTGGACCACAACAGTCAACTACTGGCGATCCTGCCTTTGATACTGGGTTCTTTTTCCGTGGAGGTCCGCGCGAACACCATTCTCCGGGTAGGAGGAGCCAATATGTGCACGCGCTGTTCGCGCGCAGGACCCCCGATGCGTTTTGTGCGGTCGGTGGCGTCTCAACCAGCGGCTTTTGCTGGCAATCACGAGCGAGGCATCCCTGATGGGGCGTCATACGCTGGGTGATGGATGGCTCCAGTCGCCCGGACGCCCAGGCTCGCCGCTGAGAAAACGTGAAAGCCCGGCCCCCCTCTCGGGAGACCGGGCTTCCGGTACCAGGTTGCTCGAACGGTTAGGCTATTCCTCGCCGCTCGCGACGGCCAAGGCCTCTTCCGCCTGCTCGACGGCATCCACGGGCGTCTCCACCTCGATGTCGAGGTGCTTGTAGGCGCCGAGACCGGTGCCGGCCGGGATGAGCCGGCCCATGATCACGTTTTCCTTCAGGCCCCGCAGGTAGTCGACCTTGCCGCTGATGGCGGCCTCGGTGAGCACCTTGGTGGTCTCCTGGAACGAGGAGGCCGAGATGAACGACTCGGTGGAGAGCGAGGCCTTGGTGATGCCGAGGAGCAGCGGCTCGCCCTGCGCGGGCTTCCCGCCGTCCTTCATCACCTTCTCGTTCTCCTCCTCGAACACGAACTTCTCGACGTGCTCGTCGGCGAGGAAGGTGGTGTCGCCGACCTCGATGATGCGCACGCGGCGCAGCATCTGGCGGACGATGGTCTCGATGTGCTTGTCGTTGATCTTCACGCCCTGGAGCCGGTAGACCTCCTGGACCTCGTCCACGAGGTAGCGCGCCAGCTCCTTCTCGCCGAGCACCCGGAGGATGTCGTGCGGGTTGGCGGCCCCGTCCATGAGCGCCTCGCCCGCGCGGACGCGGTCGCCGGTGTGGACGCTGATGTGCTTGCCCTTGCCGATCAGGTACTCCTTGGCCAGGTCGGGGCGCAGCTTCCCGTCCACCTCGGGCGTGATGACCACCTTGCGCTTGCCCTTGGTGTCCTTGCCGAAGGCGACCACGCCGTCGATCTCGGAGATGACCGCGTGCTCCTTGGGCTTGCGGGCCTCGAAGAGCTCGGCCACGCGCGGCAGACCGCCGGTGATGTCCTTGGTCTTGGTGGTCTCGCGCGGCATCTTGGCGAGGATCTCGCCGGCGTCGACCTCGTCGCCGTCGGTCACCACGATGTTGGCGCCCTCGGGCAGCATGTACCGGGCGTCGGCGTCGGAGTGGAGGAGCTTCCGGGTCTGACCGTCGGCGCCCTTGATCGAGAGGCGCGGCCGGGCGTCGGGATCCTTCGAGGCGATGACCACCTTGCGGGCGAGGCCGGTCACCTCGTCGACCTGCTCGGAGATGGTGACGCCGTCGACGAGGTC
Organism: Anaeromyxobacteraceae bacterium; assembly: GCA_035656915.1. GTDB lineage: Bacteria > Myxococcota > Myxococcia > Myxococcales > Anaeromyxobacteraceae > Anaeromyxobacter_B. The sequence goes on along the minus strand of DASRRJ010000012.1, from coordinate 11,771 downwards.
GCCGTACTTCACGCGGCCAGCCACCTCGGTGATGATCGGCATCGAGTAGGGATCCCACTCGGCCATCAGGCTGTTGGCCTCGACGTGCTGGCCCGCCTTGACGAGCAGCTTCGCCCCGTAGACCACCTGGTAGCGCTCGCGCTCGCGCCCCTGGTCGTCGGTGAGGATGATCTCGCCGTTCCGGTTCATCACGATGAGCGTGCCGTCCTTCTTCTGGGCGGTGTTCACGCTGTTGAACTTGACGATGCCGGGGTTGCGGTTCTCGAGGGTGGACTGCTCCGCCCGCCGGGAGGCCGCGCCGCCGATGTGGAAGGTCCGCATCGTGAGCTGGGTGCCGGGCTCGCCGATCGACTGGGCGGCGATGACGCCGACCGCCTCGCCGATGTTGACCTTGCGCCCGCGCGCCAGGTCGCGGCCGTAGCACTCGACGCAGATGCCGCGCGGCGCCTGGCAGGTGAGCACCGAGCGGATGCGCACCTTGTCGATGCCGGCGTTCTCGATGAGCTTGACCTTGGCCTCGTCGATCTCGTCGTTGGCCTTGACCAGCACCGCGCCGCTGAAGGGATCGAGGATGTCGTCCAGCGCCACGCGGCCGAGGATGCGCTCGCCCATGGCCTCGATGATCTCGCCGCCCTCCACCAGCGAGCCCATGGTGATGCCGTCCATGGCCCCGCAGTCGTACTCGGTGATGATGGCGTCCTGCGCCACGTCGACCAGGCGCCGCGTCAGGTAACCGGAGTTGGCGGTCTTGAGCGCGGTGTCGGCGAGGCCCTTGCGGGCGCCGTGGGTGGAGATGAAGTACTGGAGGACGTTCAGACCCTCGCGGAAGTTCGCGGTGATGGGGGTCTCGATGATCTCGCCGGAGGGCTTGGCCATCAGGCCGCGCATGCCGGCCAACTGACGGATCTGCTGGGCGGAGCCGCGGGCGCCGGAGTCGGCCATGATGTAGATGGCGTTGAACGAGGGCTGCTTGCGCTCCTCGCGCTTGCCGTCCTTGCCCGTCCCCACCGCGACCTCGGTGGAGATCTCGTCCATCATCTCCTTGGCCACCTCCTCGGTGACCTGGGCCCAGATGTCGATGACCTTGTTGTAGCGCTCGCCGAAGGTGATGAGGCCCTCGGCGTACTGGGTTTGGATGTCGTCGACTTCCTTGGTGGCCTTCCCGAGGAGCTCCTGCTTCTTCTTCGGGATGATCATGTTCGACAGCGCGATGGAGATGCCGGCCTTGGTCGCGTTGCCGTAGCCCATCGAGCGGACGCGGTCGGCGAGCAGCACCGTCTCCTTCTCGCCGCAGAGCCGGTAGGTCAGGTCGATGAGGTTCTGGAGCTGCTTCTTGTCCATCACCTTGTTGATGGAGCTGAACGGCAGCTGCTTCGGCACGATGTCGTAGAGCAGCACGCGGCCGGTGGTCGTCTCCACCCGCTCGCCGCCCATGCGCACGGTGACCTTGGCCTGCAGGGCGACCTCGCCCTGGTCGTAGGCGGCGCGCACCTCGTCCGGGCTGGCGAAGACCTTGCCCTCGCCCTTCGCGAACGCCCGCTCCCGGGTCATGTAGTAGATGCCGAGGACGATGTCCTGGCTGGGCACGATGATCGGCTTGCCGTGCGCCGGCGACAGGATGTTGTTCGTGCTCATCATGAGCACGCGGGCCTCCATCTGCGCCTCGATGGAGAGCGGCACGTGCACGGCCATCTGGTCGCCGTCGAAGTCGGCGTTGAAGGCGGTGCAGACCAGCGGGTGCAGCTGGATCGCCTTGCCCTCGATGAGCACCGGCTCGAAGGCCTGGATGCCGAGGCGGTGCAGGGTCGGGGCGCGGTTGAGGAGCACCGGATGCTCGCGGATGACGTCGTCGAGGATGTCCCAGACCTCGGGGCGCTCCTTCTCCACCATCTTCTTGGCGCTCTTGATGGTGGTGACGTAGCCCTTCTCTTCGAGCTTGTTGTAGATGAACGGCTTGAAGAGCTCGAGGGCCATGATCTTCGGCAGGCCGCACTGGTGCAGCTTGAGCTCCGGGCCGACCACGATGACCGAGCGGCCCGAGTAGTCGACGCGCTTGCCGAGCAGGTTCTGGCGGAAGCGGCCCTGCTTGCCCTTCAGCATGTCGCTCAGGGACTTGAGCGGGCGCTTGTTCGGGCCGGTGATGGTCTTGCCGCGGCGCCCGTTGTCGAAGAGCGCGTCCACCGCCTCCTGCAGCATCCGCTTCTCGTTGCGGATGATGATGTCCGGGGCGTTGAGCTCCTGGAGCCGCTTCAGGCGGTTGTTGCGGTTGATGACGCGCCGGTAGAGGTCGTTCAGGTCGGAGGTCGCGAAGCGGCCGCCGTCGAGCGGGACCAGCGGTCGGAGGTCCGGCGGGATGACCGGGATGACCTCGAGCATCATCCACTCGGGCTTGTTGCCCGATTCGCGGAAGGCGTCGACCACCTTGAGCCGCTTGGCGATCTTCTTCCGCTTGGCGTCGCTGGTGGCCTCCTTCATCTCCTGGCGGAGCTTCTCGGAGAGCCCCATGATGTCGAGGTCGCGCAGCAGATGGAGGACCGCCTCACCGCCCATGCCGGCGACGAAGCCGTCCTCGCCGAACTCCTCCTGCGCCTTGCCGTACCGCTCCTCGGAGAGGAGCTCGGCCTTGGTGAGGGTGGTCTCCTTCGGGTCGAGGACGATGTAGCTCTCGCAGTAGAGGACCTTCTCCAGGTCCTTGAGCGTGATGTCGAGCAGGTTACCGATGCGCGACGGGAGGCTCTTGAGGAACCAGATGTGGGCCACCGGAGTGGCGAGGGTGATGTGGCCGAGCCGCTCGCGGCGGACCTTCGACTGGATCACCTCGACGCCGCACTTCTCGCAGACCACGCCGCGGTGCTTCATGCGCTTGTACTTGCCGCAGTTGCACTCGTAGTCCTTCACCGGGCCGAAGATCTTGGCGCAGAAGAGGCCGTCCCGCTCCGGCTTGAAGGTGCGGTAGTTGATGGTCTCGGGCTTCTTCACCTCGCCGTGCGACCACTGCCGGATCTTGTCCGGGCTGGCCAGCGAGATGCGGATCGCCGAGAACGACAGCGGGTCCTTGGGCTTCTCGAAGAAATTGAAGATGTCCTTCACAGTTCCGTCCTCGATGCTGCTCGAAAGGTCTTCTTCGCTTCTCTCTAGGACTCGGCCGCGACGCTAGGCGGTCTTCTTCTCGACGGGCCCGCCGAGCGGGCCCTGCGCCGCCGTGGCGGCCTCCGCCAGCTCGCGCTGCTTCTGCGCCTCGGGCGACTCGAGCAGCTCCACGTCGAGCGCCAGGCTCTGCAGCTCCTTGATGAGCACGTTGAACGACTCGGGCAGGCCCGACTCGAGCGTGTTCTCACCCTTGACGATCGCCTCGTACATGCGGGTGCGGCCCACCACGTCGTCCGACTTGACGGTGAGGAACTCCTGCAGCGAGTAGGCGGCGCCGTAGGCCTCCATGGCCCAGACCTCCATCTCGCCGAGGCGCTGACCGCCGAACTGGGCCTTGCCGCCGAGGGGCTGCTGGGTGACGAGAGAGTAAGGCCCGATGCTCCGGGCGTGGATCTTCTCGTCCACCAGGTGGTGGAGCTTCAGCATGTACATGACGCCGACGGTCACGTCGTGGTCGAAGGGATCGCCCGTGCGGCCGTCGAACAGGGTCGACTGCATGGTGGCGCCGCCGGTGTCGAAGAGCTGCATCATCTCCTTCTCGTGGGCGCCGTCGAAGACCGGGGTGGCCACGTGCGCGCCCTTGAGCAGCTTCTGGGCGAGCTTCGGGACCTCCTTGTCGGGCAGCTCGTCGATGAGCGCCGCCATCTTCTCGGTGTTGGGCGCCGACCCGTCGAAGAGCTCCTTCATCTTCTTGCGCATCGGCTCGGGGCCGAACTTCTTCTCGATCATCTCCTCGATGCGCTTGCCCACGTTGCGGGCGGCCCAGCCGAGGTGGGTCTCGAGGATCTGGCCCACGTTCATGCGCGAGGGCACGCCGAGCGGGTTGAGGACGATGTCCACCGGGGTGCCGTCCTCGAGGTACGGCAGATCCTCCTCGGGCAGCACGCGCGAGACCACGCCCTTGTTGCCGTGGCGCCCAGCCATCTTGTCGCCCACCGAGAGCTTGCGCTTGATGGCGACGTACACCTTCACCATCTTGATCACGCCCGGCGGCAGCTCGTCGCCCTTCTTGAGGCGGCTGATCTTCTCGCCGAAGAGCAGCTTCACGAGCTCCTTCTGCTCCTCGAAGTTCTCGACGATCTTGCGCACCTTCTCCTGCAGGTCGCCCTGACCGGAGATGGCGATCTCGCCCCAGTAGCGCTGCGGGACGGTGTCGAGGAGCTCGTCGGTGAGGACGTCGCCCTTCTTGAGGAGCTGCTCGCCCTTGTCGTCCACCAGGCGGGCCGAGACCTCCTTGCCAGCCACCAGGCGGCGGATCTTCTGGAACGCCGAGTCCTGCACGATCCGGATCTCGTCGTTCTGGTCCTTGAGGAGCTTCGCCTCCTCCATCTCCTCGATGGCCTTGGCGCGCTCGTCCTTGTCGACGCCCTTGCGGCTGAAGACCTTGGCGTTGATGACGGTGCCGGTCACGCCCGGCGGGACGCGCAGCGAGCTGTCGCGGACGTCGCCGGCCTTCTCGCCGAAGATGGCGCGGAGCAGCTTCTCCTCGGGCGAGAGCTGGGTCTCACCCTTGGGCGTGATCTTGCCGACCAGGATGTCGCCCGGCTTCACCTCGGCGCCGATGCGGATGATGCCCGACTCGTCGAGGTCCTTGAGGGCCTCCTCGCCGACGTTCGGGATGTCGCGCGTGATCTCCTCCTTGCCGAGCTTGGTGTCGCGCGCGATGCACTCGAACTCCTCGATGTGGATCGAGGTGAAGACGTCCTCCTTCACGAGCTTCTCGGAGAGGAGGATGGAGTCCTCGAAGTTGTAGCCCTGCCACGGCATGAACGCGACCACCACGTTCTGGCCGAGCGCGAGCTCGCCCATCTCGGTGGCCGGTCCGTCGGCGATGACGTCGCCCTTCCGCACCCGCTCGCCCGGCTTCACGATGGGCTTCTGGTTGATGCAGGTGTTCTGGTTCGAGCGCTGGTACTTGATGAGGTTGTAGATGTCCACCTCGTTGGCCACGTCGGTGGTCGAGGTGGGCACGTCGGCCTTGACGACGATGCGTGCGGCGTCGACGGACTGCACGATGCCGTCGCGCTTCGCGACCATGGTGACGCCCGAGTCTCGGGCCACGATGGCCTCGATGCCGGTGCCGACCAGCGGGGCGGCGGTGCGCAGCAGCGGCACGGCCTGGCGCTGCATGTTCGAGCCCATGAGGGCGCGGTTGGCGTCGTCGTTCTCGAGGAACGGCACCAGCGAGGCGGCCACCGAGACCAGCTGGTTCGGCGACACGTCCATCAGGTCCACCTCGTCCGGGCGCACCTGGACGAACTCGCCCTCCTTGCGGCAGGAGACGGTGTTGCCCTGGAAGATGCCCTTGCGGTCCACCGGCGCGTTGGCCTGCGCGATGGTGTGCTTCTCCTCCTCGAGCGCCGAGTAGAAGCTGACCTCCTCGGTGACGCGGCCCTTCTCCACCTTGCGGTAGGGGGTCTCGACGAAGCCGTACTCGTTGACGCGGGCGTAGGTGGAGAGCGAGGCGATGAGGCCGATGTTCGGGCCTTCCGGCGTCTCGATGGGGCAGATGCGGCCGTAGTGCGTCGGGTGCACGTCGCGCACCTCGAAGCCGGCGCGCTCGCGGGTGAGGCCGCCCGGCCCGAGGGCCGAGAGGCGCCGCTTGTGCGTCACCTCGCTGAGCGGGTTCGTCTGGTCCATGAACTGCGACAGCTGGGAGGACCCGAAGAACTCCTTGATCACCGCCGTGACCGGCTTGGCGTTGATGAGGTCGTGCGGCATGAGCGTCTCGATCTCCTGGAGGCTCATGCGCTCCTTGATCGCGCGCTCCATGCGGACGAGACCGATGCGGTACTGGTTCTCGAGCAGCTCGCCCACCGCGCGGACGCGGCGGTTGCCGAGGTGGTCGATGTCGTCGATGTCCTTGTTCGGCTTGCCGTTCTTGAGGTCGATGAGGAAGCGCACCACCTCGAGGACGTCGCGCTTGGTCAGCACGGCATTGTCGAGCGGCTCGTCGATCGAGAACTTGAAGTTGAGCTTGAGGCGGCCGACCTTGGAGAGGTCGTAGCGCTCGGGGTTGAAGAACAGGTTCAGGAAGAGATTGGTCGCCGTCTCCGGCGTCGGCGGATCACCGGGGCGCAGCCGCCGGTAGATCTCCATGATCGCCTCCTCGGGGGAGGAGATCTTGTCGCTCATGAGCGTGTCCCGGAGCGAGGGGAGCACGTTCAGGTTGTCGATGAAGAGGACCTTGAACTCGCCGATGTTGCGCTTGCGAAGCTCCTCGAGCTTCTCCTCGGTGACCTCCTCGTTCACCTCGAGGAGCACCTCGCCCGTGGCCTCGTCGACCACGTCCTCCGCGGAGATCTTGCTGTAGACCTCCTCGGCCTCGATGGGCAGGCTCTTGAGCTTGGCCGCCACCAGCTTCTTGATGGCGCCGCTGGTGTACTTGCGGTTCTTCTTGACGATGATCTCGGTGCTCTTCGGATCCTTGATGTCGCGGGTGGCGCGCTGGCCGACCAGCAGGTCCGGGTTGAGGTCCTTCTCGAACTTCCCCTTCCCTTCGATCCGGATCACCTCGGTGTCGTAGTAGTACTTGAGGATCTCCTCGGAGGAGCCGCGGAAGTCGACCGGGTCCTTCTTTGCCGTGTCGGGCACCGCGCCGAGGGCGCGCAGCAGCACCGTGGCCGGCAGCTTGCGCCGCCGGTCGATGCGCACGTAGAGCAGGTCCTTGTGGTCGAACTCGAAGTCGATCCAGGAGCCGCGGTACGGGATGATGCGGGCGTTGTAGAGCAGCTTCCCGGAGGAGTGGCTCTTGCCCTTGTCGTGATCGAAGAAGGCGCCGGGGGAGCGGTGCAGCTGGCTCACCACCACCCGCTCGGTCCCGTTGATGATGAAGGTCCCGTTCTCCGTCATGAGCGGGATCTCGCCGAAGTAGACCTCCTGCTCCTTGACGTCGCGGATCGACTGCGCGCCGGTCTCCTCGTCCTTGTCCCAGACGACCAGGCGGACGACCACCTTGATGGGGGCGGAGTACGTCATCCCCCGCTGGTGGCACTCGTCCACGTCGTACTTGGGCTTCTCGAGGTGGTAGCTCACGAACTCCAGCGAGCTGGTCTCGTTGAAGTCCTTGATCGGGAAGACCGACTTGAAGACCCCCTGCAAGCCCGTGTCGTCGCGCTTCTCGGGCGGGACGTCGGCCTGGAGGAACTTGTCGTACGAGTGTTTCTGGATCGCGATGAGGTTGGGGATTTCAGCGATCTTGTTGATCTTGCCAAAGTTTCTGCGGACGCGGAAGTTGCTCTGAATCGTCGGCGCCATCGCGATCGTTCCTCTTTCGCCGGAAACCCACAAATGCATGGAGCCGGCTGGCAGCCGGCATACCGTCTCATCGTCCCGGCCACCGGCCGGGCCCTGCGCGCATATGGATGGGGCGCAGGTTCATAACGGGAACCGCCCCATCCGTCAAATTCTCAACGAGACCACGGCGGGACGAGGCCTTCCGGCCCCGCCCCGCCGCGTCCCAGGTGCCACGAGCTACTTGATGTCGACCTTCGCGCCGGCGTCGGTGAGCTTCTTCTTGAGCTCCTCGGACTCGGCCTTGGAGATGCCGGCCTTGACCTCCTTGGGGGCGCCCTCGACCAGATCCTTGGCCTCCTTGAGGCCGAGGCCGGTGATCGCGCGGACTTCCTTGATCACGTTGATCTTGTTGGCGCCGGCCTCGAGGAGGACGACGGTGAACTCCGTCTTCTCCTCGACCGGGGCGGCGGCGGCGGCGGGGCCACCGGCCATCATGACCGGCGCGGCGGCGGCGGAGACGCCCCACTTGGTCTCGAGGTGCTTCACGAGCTCGGCGGCCTCCATCACGGTCAGGCCGGAGAGCTGCTCAACGATCGTATTCAGGTCAGCCATTGTGTCTTCTCTTTTCGTGTCGCGGGCGGCCTCGCCGCCCAGTCGCGTGTAATGGCCCGCTCGCGCGGGCCGGTTCTCGTACCGGTTAGCCCTGCTTCTCGAGCTGCTCCTTGCGAGCGCCGAGGACGCGGGCGAGCTGCTGGCCAGGGGTGTTGAGCACGCGAGCGAGCATGGTCGCCGGCTGCGTGATCATGTTCGCGAGCTGCGCGCGGAGCTCCTGAAGGCCGGGCAACTTCGCGAGGGCCTGAACGCCCTTCGCGTCGATCACCTTGCCCTCGATCACCGCCGTGCGGATCACGAAGTTCTCGCGATCCTTGGCGAAATCCGCGAGCACCTTCGCCGGCGCCACCACGTCCGAGTAGGACATGACGAGCGCGGTCGGCCCGACGAACTTGTCGGAGAGCGCCTCCACCGACGTGCCCTTGGCGGCACGGATGGCGAGGGTGTTCTTGACGATGCGGTACTCGACCTGCGCCTCGCGGCACTTACGGCGAAGCTCGGTCACGGTCGCGACGTCAAGACCCTTCGGCTCCGCCAGGATGGCGGCCTTGGCCTTGGCCATCTTCTCGTGAAGATGGTTGATGACTTCTTCTTTTTCCGTCCGATTCAACTGGATTCACCACCTTTCCGACCGCCCCGGTGTCTCCACCCGGGCGGTGTGCTGGGCTCGCGTTCCAGGCCGGACGGCCGGTACGAAAACCCCCTGGACCAAGCAGGGGACGCTGCGACGACTCGTTCCCGTCTCGGCGGGTCGGACCACCTGCGTCCGCTTGGCCACCGCTCCTCCCTTCCCTGCTCGCACCGGGGGAAGCGGCGGGCCCGCTGTCTTGAACCAGGAATACCCGGCGGCGAAATGCCGCCGGGCAAACCAGAACTTCCGTTAGCCGTGGCTCGCCGAGAGCTCCGACAGGTCGAGCTTGATGCCCGGGCCCATGGTGGTGCTCACGGTGACGTTCTTGAGGTACACGCCCTTGGCCGTCTGCGGCTTGGCCTTGAAGATGACCTCCATGATGGCGCTGAAGTTGGCCTTGAGCTTCTCGGGCTCGAAGGAGGCCTTGCCGAAGGGCACGTGCACGATGCCGGCCTTCTCGACGCGGAACTCCACCTTGCCGGCCTTCTGCTCCTTGACGGCGCGGGCGACGTCCATGGTGACCGTGCCGATCTTCGGGTTCGGCATCAGGCCGCGGGGCCCGAGCACCTTACCGAGGCGGCCGACCACGCCCATCATGTCGGGGGTGGCGATGACCTTGTCGAAGTCCATGAAGCCGCCCTGGATCTTCTCGGCCAGGTCCTCGGCGCCGACGATGTCCGCGCCGGCTTCCTGGGCCTCGCGGGCCTTGTCGCCCTTGGCGAAGACGGCGAGCTTCACGGTCTTGCCCATGCCGTGGGGCAGCACCACCGCGCCGCGGACCACCTGGTCGGCGTGCTTGGGGTCCACGCCCAGGTTGATGGCGGCGTCCACCGACTCGTCGAACTTCTTGGTGGCGGTCTGCTTCACCAGGCCGAGGGCCTCGTCGAGCTTGTAGCGCTTGTTGCGATCGACCTTCTCGGCGGCAGTCCTGAACTTCTTTCCAATGTGAGCCATGTCGTTGGTCCTCCGCCGGTTAGCCGACGATGTCGATGCCCATGGAGAGCGCGGTGCCTTCGATGGTCTTCATGGCCGCCTCGACGCTGCCGGCGGTCATGTCGGGCATCTTCAGCTTGGCGATCTGCTCGACCTGCTTCCGCGTCACCTGCCCGACCTTCTCCTTGCCGGGCTTGTGCGCCCCCGAGCCCTTCTTCTTCTCGGTGTGCAGGCCGGCCGCCTTCTTGAGGAGGACCGCGGCGGGCGGGGTCTTGAGGACGAAGCTGAACGACCGGTCGGCGTAAACGGTGATGATGACCGGGATGATCAGGCCTTCCTTGGCCTGGACCTGGGTCTGCGCGTTGAACTGCTTGCAGAACTCCATGATGTTGACGCCGTGCTGCCCCAGCGCCGGACCGACCGGCGGCGCCGGGTTGGCCTTGCCGGCCGGGATCTGGAGCTTGACCTGCCCCGTGATCTTCTTCATGGCTCTCTTCCTTCCGGAGCCCCGGGCATCCGCCCGCGGCCCCTGCGTGGTTCAGCGGGCGTTGACGCGCCCTCCCACGCTCCTGGTTCGCCGCCCGGCCGAAGGGCCGGGCGGGTGCTGCGCTGCTAGGTCTTCTCCACCTGCATGAAGTCGAGCTCCACCGGGGTGGCGCGGCCGAAGATCGAGACCAGCACGCGGAGCTTGCCCTTCTCCGGCTTGACCTCCTCGACCGTGCCGTTGAAGTTCTGGAACGGCCCGTCGATGACGCGGACCTGATCGCCGTCCTCGAACTGGACCTTAGGCTTGGGGCGGGAGGTGCCCTCGGAGATCTGGCTGGTGAGCCGGGCGACCTCGATGTCCTTCACCACCGGGACGTACTCCCAGGCCTGGCGGCGCGACTTGTCGCCCGCCTCGCTCACGGGGGGCTTGTTGGCGCCGACGAAGCCGGTGACCTTGGCGGTGTCCTTCACGAGGTGCCAGGTCTCGTCGCCCATCTCCATGTGGACGAGGATGTAGCCGGGGAAGAACTTGCGCTTGGAGGTCTTCTTCTCCCCGTGGACCATCTCCACGACCTGCTCCATGGGGATGAGGATCTCGTCGACCTTCTCCTCGAGGTGGAACTGCCGCACGCGCTCCTCGAGCGACTTCTTCACCTTGTTCTCGAAGCCCGAGTACGTGTGGACCGCATACCACTTCTTGGCCATGACAACCTTCTCCGTTCGCGCCCAGCCCTGGTGCTATCGGGATCTCAAAGTCAAAAACGCCGGAAGCGGGGTCCCCTCCCCGCCTCGGCTCGCCTGCTCACCGGGTCGCCCCGGGCTCTCCCCGGCCTGGCCGGTCAGTAGATGAGCTCGGAGAGCCTCGCCCAGACGAAGTCGAAGACGCCGAGGAGCATGGCGGCCACGAAGGTGGTGACCACCACCGCGACGGTGGCGGCTCGCGTCTCCCTCAGGGTCGGCCAGGTGACCTTCTTGAGCTCGGCCGCGACCTCGAACGAGACCTCGCGACTGCGGGGAGTGCGCCACACGGCCACGGCGGCGCCGATGGCGACCGCGTAGCCGATGACGGTGGTGAGGGTCCAGTCCTCGCCGAAGACCGCGAAGTCGTTCCAGCGAGCGTAGGAGAAGACGATCCCGAGCACCTTCTCGAGGAAGATCCCGACGAAGATGGCGGCGAGCACGTAGAAGATCGCCACCAGGCGCTTCGGCTCGACCCCGGGTGTCTGTTCCGTCGTCATCGTGAGATCCGCGACCGGCTTTGGGGAGTGGCAGGCCAGGAGGGATTCGAACCCCCAACCCGCGGTTTTGGAGACCGCTGCTCTGCCGTTGGAGCTACTGGCCTTCGGTGCGCACCGGGAGCACCGGCGCGGCCGCGACTACTTCGTTTCCTTGTGCGCCTCGTGCTTGTGGCAGCGAGGACAGTACTTGGAGCGCGCGAGCTTGTCCTGCGTCTTGCGCTTGTTCTTGGTGGTCGTGTAGTTGCGCTCTTTGCACTTGGTGCACTCGAGCGTGATGATGGTGCGGTTTCCCATGACGTCTTCCTGACTTTCTGTGTCCCGTGCGGCGAGGCTGCTAGGCGACGACCTCGGCCACCACGCCCGCGCCCACCGTGCGGCCGCCCTCGCGAATCGCGAAGCGCAGCTCCTTCTCCATCGCGATGGGGGTGATGAGCTCCACCTCCACCGAGATGTTGTCGCCCGGCATCACCATCTCCACGCCCGCC
>DASRRJ010000011.1:0-24497 GCA_035656915.1 Anaeromyxobacteraceae bacterium | reverse complement strand
GTGCTCGAACGATTCCGCCGCGAGCTCGCCGCCTCCTGCGTGCTGCCGCCGCGTCGCTCCGAACGCCTCTACCCCAGGGCGGTGAAGATCAAGATGAGCAACTACCCCCGCAAGCGGCCGCCCGCTAAGTGAGCGGCATTGACGCTAGCGGCCGGCGCGGTACTCGCCGCCCGTGACCCACCCCGCCACCGCGAACCCGCCGACGTAGTGGGCCTTCTCGACCGCCATCCGGTAGAGCCCGAAGTCGCCCAGCTCGAAGTACGGCTCCGAGGATGGGTGGCGGGCCAGGTAGCGCTCCCGGAGCGTCTGCTGCTCGGCCTCCGGCGCCGGCGTCACCCGGCCGAGCACCGCCGTCCGGGATCCGGTCTGCGGGTCGTCCCTGGAGGTCGAGTCGGCCACGAAGAGGCAGGCGCGCGGCTCGGCCTGCACGTTGCGGGTGTGCTGCGCGAGACCGCTCAGGAGGAAGATGGGCTGACCCTCGGCGTCGAGGGCGTAGGGGGTGAGCGAACCGAACGGCCAGCCCTGCTCCCGCGCCGAATGCGTGGAGAGCACGCCGTGCTTCTCCTGGATCAGCAACCGGAGCACCGCCCGGGCCCGCTCCGCCGGCCCGCCGGCGGGGTTCGCCTCGACTTCCTGCTCTGCCATGTCGGATCTCCTCCCGGCGAGGAGGATAGCGGCGAGCGCCGGCGGCCGCACGGGCGGCGGGTCGCCCCTCCCCGGCCCTCCCTGACCAAGGTGGAGAGGGAGAGCCTCGCCTGCGCCGGGGAGGGGGCGAACCATCGCTGCTACGCCTTCTTGTGGCACTCCGTGCAGGTCTTCCCCGTCGGGCCCTTCTGCTGCTCGGTGTGACAGCTCCAGCAGAGCTTGTGGGCCGTGTCCTTGGTGAGCTCGATCTTCTTGGGCGCGCCTTCGTGGCACTTCTTGCAGCCCTGGGTCTGGTGCGCCTTGTGGTCGAAGGTGATGTCGCCGTTCTTCGCGGGGAGCTTCACCACCGTGGGCGGCGCCGCGAGGGCGGCGGTGGCGCTGGTGAGCAGGGCGGCGGCGAAGAAAGCCTTCAGGTAACGGGTCATTGGGGTCCTCTCCCTTCCGGGCTCCATCGCCCGGTCGCAGGAGGGACGGGACAGCCGACCGCTTATTCAAACCGCGGTGCCGGCCGCCGCGTCTCCGTCGAAGCGCGCGCGCACCGAGGGGCGGGCGAGCACGAGGATGGTGAAGGTCCCGAGCACCGTGCCGAAGGGGAAGAAGGCGCAGGCGAGCGCCCCCACCACCACGCAGAAGGTGTGGTGGCGGTGGTTCCGCAGCGAGCGCGCGGAGGCGACGATGAGGGCGGTGAAGCCGAGCCCGAAGATCATCAGCGCCACCCCGAGCACCGCCATGGCCCAGCCGAAGAGCGGCGGGGGCAGGCCGGGCTGGCGCGGGCCGCTGGTGGCCATGTAGACGCCGAGGCCGACCCACACGGAGGGGAAGAGCGAGGAGAGTCCGGCGATTCCGGCGAGCACGTAGTGGAAGATCGAGAGCAGCCGGAGCTGCTCGAGGTCGCGGTCCATTCACTCCTCCGGCGGGCAGCGTACCGCAACCAGCGCGACTTCACGCCCTCCATTCGGCGAAGGCGTCGGCCGCGCGGGCCAGGAACCCGCTCCAGGCCGGGCGCCAGCCGAGCCGGTGCGAGGCCTCGCCGCGAACCACCTGGTCGAGCGCGAGCGCGTCGGCCATGGGGCCCATGGCCTTGCGGGCCTCCTCGAGCGGGAGCTGCTTCACCGCGCCGCCCTTGCCGGCGGCGGCGGAGGCGGCCGCGGCGACGTCGGCCTGGGTGGGCGCCTCGCCGTCGACGCCGTGGAAGATGCCGCTGGCCCGCTCTTCCAGGATGAGCCGGTAGAGCTGCCCGAGGTCGTCGCGGTGCACGAGCGGCCAGTGGTTCCCGCCCCCTCCGACGACGGGCGAGGCCCCCTCCTTCTCCGCGCCCTCGAAGAGCGCGCCGAGCAGGCCGCCCCTGCCTCCGTAGACCAGCCCCGGCCGCACCACCGCCGTGACGAGGTCGCCGGTCCGCGACCCGAGCGCCAGCCGCTCGTGCGCCGGTCGCCACGCCACCGCCGCCGCCGGGTGGTCCGTCTCGCTCGACTCGTCGGCGCCGGCGGAGCCGGTGTCGCCGAGGACCCAGACCCCCGAGGTGTAGACGAGCACCCGGGGCGAGCTCCCCAGGCGAGCGGCTCCGAGCAGGGCCTCGAGGGCCGCGCGGTCGGCGGCCGGTCCGAGTCCGTAGTCCATGGCCGCGTGGACGAAGGCGTCGTGGCCGCGGGCCGCGGCGCCGATCCCAGGGGCGTCGCTCAGGTCGCCGCGCACCGCCCTGGCCCCGAGCCGCGCCAGGTCCGCCTCCTTCTCGGCGCTCCGGGCGAGCGAGGTCACCTCGTGCCCCGCCGCCACCAGCGCCCGCACCACCGCCGCTCCGACGTAACCCGTCCCGCCCGTCACGAACACGCGCATGTCGCTCCACCTCGATCCCGGGGGTTAACGGAGAGGACGCCCCCTGTCCAGCCGGTCGTCCGCCGTTCCGTCCACCCGCGCGGGCACGCACCTGCGGCCTCGCCTGACCCTACCTTTTGGCTGAGCGGCCCTTCGGCCGCGGGGAGGGGACATGGTACGTCGTCTCGCAGTCTGCACCGTGGCGCTCATGGCGCTGTCCGTTGCCGTTCCGGCGCGCGCCGACAGCTCGCTCACCATCGAGGGGCTCGGAGGAATCCAGAGCTTCCGACGGCCCCAGGCCAGCCAGGCCGGGGTCGCCAACTTCGTCCGCGACGCCACCGGCCTGGTCGGCGGCACCGCGCTCGCCCGGCTGGAAGGCTTTGGCCTCGGCGTGGGCGTGGACAAGACGCTCAACAGCGGCGGTCCCGAGCCATGGGCCGGCTGGGTGATGGCCGGCTTCCTCATCGACCCGCTGCCGAGCTTCCGCATCGAGCTGCTCGGGGAGCTGGGGAGGCGCGGCGCCTCCACCTTTGGCGACATCTTCTCGAGCGACAAGGGGAGCACCTTCGTCGGCCTGCGGCCGGGCGTCAGCTTCCGGCTGCTCCCGTCGCCGATCCGGATCGGCGTCTCGGGGGTCGTGCGCTGGCCCACCTCCAACGGCGAGTTCGGCAACCCCGACTTCGGCCTGGTGGGACGCCTCGGCATCGAGTTCGGCTGAGAGGGCGCTGGCGCCGGTGCTCCGTCCCGTGCTTTCATCGCGGGATGGAGCTCACGCCCCAGGCGACCGAGGCCCTCACCGTGGTGCGACGGACCTGCACCGAGCTGAGCTACGAGGTCACCGAGATCTGCCACTCCGAGCGGTGGCGGCTCTCGGTGCGCTTCGTGGCCCGCTCGGGCGAGCGGCAGCGGCTCGGCCTCCTCTACTCCGAGGATCGCGCGGCGCTCGAGGTGCTGCGCGAAGAGCTCGCGGCGGCCTGAGCCGCCCTCACCCTCGCGCGAGCCGCGGCGCGAGGTACGCGAGCGAGTGGTCGTAGCGGTAGCTCGTGCCGCGGTGGCCGTCGTCGAACTCCTCATGGGCCACCTCCACCCCGGCGGCGCGCAGGGTCTCCACCACCTGCCGCGCCCCCCAGCGTAGCTGGTACTCGTCGCGCCGCCCGCAGTCGACGTAGACGCCGCCGAGCGCGCGGAAGGCGTCGAGCGACCGAGGCACGAACCGGGCCGGGTCCTCCTCGAGCCAGCGCGCCCAGACCTCGGACCGGAGGCGCGCCGTCTCCGGCTCGAAGGGCAGCTCGAGCCCGAGCGGCAGCCCGGCGCGAGGCGAGTAGGCGGCGGCCATGGCGAGCACGTTGAGCACGGTGTGGTCGTCGGGGCGGGGCTTCGTCTCGCGGGCGCGGCGCAGGAACTCCTCGTGCCAGCGGGCCGGGTCGGTGCCCTCGAGCGCCGCGGCGGCCCGCGGCAGGTCGGGGAGGTAGCAGTACTCGAAGCAGGCGTCGGCGGAGTGGGCGGCGAGGTGGCCGAAGACGTCGGGGTGGTGGCGCGCCAGCGAGAGGGCGCCGTAACCGCCGGAGCTCTTGCCCACCAGCGCCCGCGCCTCGGGACGCGCGACGGTGCGGGCGCGCGCGTCCACCGCGGCCACCACGTCGCGCGCGAGGTAGTCGCGGTAGCGGCCGCTGGCGGGGCTGTTCACCCACTGGCTGCCGCCCAGCCGGGTGAAGCCGTCGGGGAAGACGCCCACCACGGGCGGGATGGCGCCGCTCGACACCAGGGCGTCGAGCCGCTCGGGCACGGTGGGCTGGAACGGGCTCGGGGCCGTCCAGCCGCGGGCCGTGCCGAAGAAGCCGTGGAGGAAGTAGACCGCCGGGAACCGCCCGCGCGCCTGGTCGTGGCCGGGCGGGAGGTAGACGTAGAGCGGGCGCTCCGCCGGATCGCCCAGCGGGTTCCCCTCCAGCGACGGCGCGCGCAGCGCGAAGAGCTCCAGGCGTCCCTGCATGACCACAGCGCTACACCAGGCCGGGCGCGCGGGAAAGGGGGCCGCTCGGGCCGCTCGGGGCGGCTCCCGTCTGGTATGCTCCGCCACCCCGATGCCCGTGCCCAGCATCAAGCTCAAGCTCATCGTCGCCCTGCTGGCAGGCGTGACCTGCATCGCCCTGGTGTGCATGGGGCTCACCCGCTTCGTCTACGACCGCGCCATGCACGTGGCGGCGGCGCAAGCGGTGCGGAACGCGCAGGCCACCTTCGAAGGGCTGGAGCAGACCGACGTCGACAAGCTGGCCGCCCTCATCGACGGGCTGGCGACGAACGACAGGTACAAGGCCGCCTTCCTGGAGCGGGATCGGGAGAAGCTGCTCGGCCTGACGAAGCCGCTCTTCGACGAGCTCCGTCAGGAGCACTCGGTCACCCACTGGTACTTCATCGCCCCGGACCGCACCTGCTTCCTGCGCGTCCACGCGCCCGAGCTTCACGGCGACCGGATCGACCGGCTCACGCTGCAGCGCGCCGCCTACACCCGCAGCTACGCGGCCGGCAAGGAGCTCGGGGCCACCGCCTTCGCCCTGCGCGTGGTGAAGCCGGTCTACGACGGCGACCGGCTCATCGGCTACTACGAGCTGGCCGAGGAGATGGACCACTTCCTCGCGCGCATGAAGAAGCAGACCGGCGACGACTTCGGGCTCCTCGTCGACAAGGACTTCCTCGACCAGCGCGAGTGGGCGCGCATGAAGGCCAACACCCGCCTCCGGAACAACTGGGGAGACCGGCCCAACGCGGTGGTGGTGGACTCGACCGCCGGCGACGACCGGCTCTTCGACTTCACCCGCCGGGTGAAGGAGGTCTCCGAGGAGGGGATGGTGGTGGACTCCCTCAACCGGTCGATGCCCCACGCGGTCCGCGGCGTCTTCCCGGTCCGCGACGCCTACGAGCGCAAGGTGGGGGCGGTCTACGTGCTCCACGACACCTCGCGCCTCGACGCCGGGGTCGACGAGGTGCGGCTCCGGGTGGTGGCGGTGGTGGTGCTGATGGCGCTCGGCGTCGCGGCGCTGGCGATCTTCCTGCTCGACACGCTGGTCTTCGACCGGCTGGACCGCGTCTCGGCGGTGGTCGAGAACCTGCCCCGGCGTCTCCAGAGCGGCGACTACTCGCTCGAGGGCGGCATCGTCCCCGGGCCGGCCGACGAGATCGGCCGCTTCGAGCGCTTCTTCGCCCGCTTCCTCGACGCCCTCGGTGGCACGCTGCGCGACCTCGCCGGCGAGCGCGAGGAGCGCCGCCGTCGCGACGGCCGCCCCTGAGCGGTCGAGCCCCTCAGTGAGCCCGATCCTCGCTCGCCTCGCGCGCGCGGGCCTCGTCGTTCCCGTACTCCTCCGCCGCCGCGCGGTCGTCCTGCTCGGGGGTCCAGCTCGTCCCCGCGTGGGAGAGCCCCTCCAGCGGGCGCTGGCGGCCAGCGCGCTCGGCCGCGGGATCCTTCCGCTCCTGCCCGAGCTTCCCCTGCTTCTGGTTCGAGTCGCTCATGCCCCAAGGATGCGCACGCTGCGGGCGCCGCCGCCCGGCTACACGCCCAGCAGGCCGGCGGCGAGCCGGGCCACCCCGCCGGCGGCGATGAGCAGCACCGGGTTCATGGGGAAGCGCTGCAGGGTGAGCCCGGTGGCGATGGCGATGGCGAGCGCCGGGGCGCCGCCGAGCGAGCGGCCCATGGTCACCGCGGCGGCCGCCATGAGCCCGACCACGGCCGGGGTGAGGCCGCGCAGGGCGGCGCGCACCATCCGGCTCTGGCGGACGCGGTCGAGCCAGCTCCCGAGCGCGATCACCAGGATGAGCGGCGGGATGAAGATCCCGAGGGTGGCGGCGAGCGCCGGCAGGGGACCGCCGAGGAGGTAGCCGGCGAAGGTGGCCATGAGCAGCACCGGCCCGGGCGTGAGCTTGCCGATGGCCACCGCGTCGGCGAACTGGCGCGCCGTGAGCCACCCCGGCCCCACCAGCACGCCCTGCAGGTGCGGCACGATGGCGAAGCCGCCGCCGTAGGCGCCGAGCCCGGTGCGGAAGAAGGCGACGAAGATGCGGAAGAGCTCGGCGTCGAGTCCGGTGAGGTGCAGCCCCGCGCCGCCTGCCAGCGCGATCGAGGCGAGCGGCAGCGGACCGGGGCCGGGTGGCGTCTCCCCCCGCGGGGAAGGCGCCTCGGCCGGCTCCTCCTCCGGCAGCGGCGCGCCCTCGTCCGGCAGCGCCACCGGCGCGGTCCGCTGGCGGGCGCGGTACCGGTAGAGGCGGGCCCGCTTCTGCGAGAGGTCGGCGACGAGCCCCACCGCCACGCCCAGCAGCGCCACCTCGCCCGCGCTGGCGCCCCCGGGCAGCGAGAGCAGCAGCGCCGCGGCGGCGAGCCCCATCTGCCAGAGCCGGCCGATGCCGCCGCGCACCATCTGGATGGTGATCGAGCCGATGATCCCCACCACCGCGGCGTTGAAGCCGTCGAGCACCAGCCCGGCGCCAGGCGCCACCCCGAGCCTGGCGTAGAGCACGGCCAGCAGGAAGGTGGCGACGAAGCCGGGGAGGACGAAGCCGGCGTAGCCCGCGACCGCGCCCTGGCGCCCGCCGAAACGGAGCCCCAGGTACGCGAGCGCGTTGGCGGCCGCGCCGCCCGGCAGCATCTGCGCCACCGTGGCCACCCGGGCGAACTCGCGCTCCGAGAGCCAGGCGCGTCGATCGACGCACAGTGAACGGATCCCGGAGAGCACCGAGAGCCCGCCGCCGAAGCCGGTGGCGCCGAGGCGCAGCGAGGCCCGGAAGAGCTCTCCTGGTCCGGGGCCGGCGGGCGAGCGGGGAGGGTTCACGGCCGGGACTCTACGGCCGGCCCCGCGATCGCGGAAGCGGCGCGTGAAATAGCTTCCGGCCCCCGGCGTAGTCCGTGGCGAACGGAGGCAGTCATGAAGGCCATCATCCTCATCGCCCTGGCGATCGCTCTCGAGGTCGGGTTCCTGCTCCAGATCGCCGCCCCGGGACTCCCCGCACGGAGCCCCGCGGGGCTGGGAAGCCCAACGAGGGGCGCTTCCCAAGCTGCCGAGCGAGCACCATCTCATTCCCCGTGACGCGCGGATTCACCACTCCGGCCTACCGGCCGTTCATGCGGGACCTCACGCGGGCGCGCGGCCGGACGCTGGTGCTGCCGTCGCGACCGGCGATCCACGTGCAGCTGGCCACGTTGGCCGAATGGCTCCTTGGCGGTCTCACCATCGCCATGCTCGCGCGGGGGCTCATCGGGTAAGGGGCGCGGGTCCGGCGTCGGGCTGGGGTCCCGGCGCCGGACCCGTTTTGTTCATCGCGGCAGGTCCCGCAGACGCTTCACCCCGAGCCGGCGCCGCAGGACCAGGAACAGCTCCGCCGCCGCCACCGCGTCGTAGAGGGCGCGGTGGGCCGGATACTCGGGGAGCCCGAGCCGCCGCCGGGCCGCTTGCAGTTCCAGCACCGGATCCCCGTCCTGCTGGTTCGGCTGGAGGAACCGTGAGCGCCGGTAGAAGGCGAGGAGCAGCTCGGCCGTGTCCACCACCCGCGGCCGCGGCCAGACCAGATCCACCATCGCGTAGGCGCGCCGCAGGAAGGAGCGCTCGATCCCGGCGTGGTGGGCGAGGAGCGCGCCCTGCCGCAGCCGCGCGTGCACCTCGCGCAGCACCACCGGGAGCGGCGGCGCCTCGCGCACGTCGCCCGGCACGAGTTGGTGGGCCCGCACCGACTCGGGGGTGATGGCCGCGCCGCCGTAGGGCCGCACCAGGGACTCGAAGGACTCGCCGAGCTGGATCACGCCGCCGCGCACCGGCACCATCCCCACCGCCAGGATGGGATCGCGCCGCGCGTCGAGCCCGCCGGTCTCGAGGTCGATCGCCCAGTAGGTGACCTCGTCCCAGGGCGGGGAGCTGAAGAACATCAGAAGAGGTCCGTCCGGTAGTGGAACGCCGCCGTCTCCTGCCAGTCGCGGATGGCGCGGAAGGCCTCCCTGAGCCGGCTGCGCTCGGCGGCCGACAGGTCGGAGAAGGTGAGGGTGTTGCCGGCCCGCTCCCCCTGCGCGATGCGCTTCAGCTGCTCGCGGAGCCGCAGCCAGAGCAGGAAGCGGTAGGCCTCGGCCAGGTTCGCGCGCACCTCCTCCCCGATGAGCCCGGCCCCCACCGCGGCATCGAGCCGCGCCACCGTGCCGCGCGCCGGGGAGCCGGCCTCGAGGCCGTAGCAGCGCGCCAGGAAGACGATGGGGGAGATCCCGGAGAGCTTGAGGTCGAGCTCGCTCGAGCCCTTGGAGATGCGCAGCAGCAGGCCCGGCGGCGGCTTGAACTCGAGCGCGCTCTTCGCCATGGCGGCGAGGAAGGTGCGCTGCTTGCCGGCGGCGCGCAGCAGCTCCTCCAGCGGCGCCAGCGAGAGGGTCCCGTGCACCGCCCGGAAGTCGAAGAAGATGGAGGCGGCGAGGAGCGCGTCGGGGGTCGGGTTGTTCGCCCAGCCGGCGAAGCGGGCCCGCCACTCCGAGAGCGGACCGTGCCACTCCTCCGCCATGTAGCCTCCCGGGCAGCGCGGGAACCCGGCGCGGGTGAGGTCGTGGTTGGCCCGCTTCGCGAGCGCGTCGAAGTAGCGGGTGGCCTCCTCACCGTCGTCGGCGTGGACCAGGGCGTTGTCCTGGTCGGTGAGGAGCGTCTGCTCCATCCGCCCCTCGGAGCCGAAGACGATCCAGGCGTAGGGGCAGGGCGGCGGCCCGAGCTCCTCCTCGCCCCAGCGCAGGATGCGGGTGAGGAGGGCGTCGTTGAGGCGGGCCACCAGCCCGGCGATGCGCGACGGCTCGAGGCCGCCGGCGAGGAGGGCCCGCGCCATGTCGGCCACCAGGGCCGCGTAGCCGGGCAGGCTGTCGCGGCTCGCGAGCTGCTCCACCCGCCGGATCACCACCACCGGCCCCCGCGCCGAGGCCCGCAGCAGGTCGCCGCTCGTGACCACGCCGGCGATGCCGATGGGGCTCTCGACCGCGAGGTGGTGGATCCCCTGCTCGAGCAGGAGCTGCCAGGCCTCGTAGACCGGCGCCGCTGCGGAGATGGTGACCACCGGCGAGGAGGAGACGGCCGAGACCGGCGTGGAGGCGGCGAGCTCCTCCGCGAGCACCCGGTTGCGCAGGTCGCGGTCGGTGAGGATGGCGGGCGGCTGCGACTTCACCAGCACCGAGCTCACGCCGTGGTGGCGCATGACCCGCGCCGCCGCCCCGACGGTGGCGTCGGCCTCGATCCAGACCGCCGGGCCGCGCAGCAGCCCCTCCACCTCGGCGGTGAGATCGGCCCCCGCGCCGGCGTCCCCCTCGGCGCTGCGCTCCAGGCTGTTCCTGAGCCGATCGGCGAGGCCGGTGGCGAAGTGGCCGGCGAAGGGGGCGTGGAGCAGCAGCTGCTCGAAGGTGGCGCGCGGCAGGCGGTAGGTGAGCAGGTCCTCCTCCACCACCACGTCGAACGGGGTGCGGCGCGAGATGAGCGAGGTGACGCCCACCAGCTCCCCCTCCTCCAGCACCTGCACCGTCTGCCCGTCGCGCTCGAGCCGCACCGCCCCCTTGCGGATGACGTGCAGGTGATCGAGCGGCGGCCCGTCCCGCTGGACCAGCCGGGTGCCGACCGGGAAGTAGGACACCTCGAGCGCCCGCGCCGCCCGCGCGAAGGCCTCCTCGGGCAACGCGTCGAACGGGGGCGTGGCTCGCACGAAGGCGATCGGATCCATGGCCGGCACGGGCGGAGCATACCCCGCCCAAAGCCTCGCGGCGCGGGTCCGCTCGTGCTAAACGACGCCCGTTCCACGAACCAGAGGGGGATGCCATGGCCCGCACCGATCGTCCTGCCGCGCCGGCGAAGAGCAAGAAGGCGACGCGCCGCCCGCGAAGGTCCGCGGCCAAGGCGGCCGGGACCGCCGCGCTCTCGAAGCCGCCGCCGGTCGAGGTGGTGCCGGCGGGGCTCCGCGCGCGGGTGGAGGGGCGGGACCGGCTCGCCGGCCAGCGGCTCTCCGGGGCGGACCTCTCCGGCGTCGACCTCGGCGGGACCGCGCTGCTCGCCTGCGACCTCAAGGGCGCGAACCTGCGCGGCGCCAGCCTCGACGGCGCGAGCCTGGTGCTGTGCGACCTGCGCGGCGCCGACCTGTCCCAGGCCTCGCTCCGCGAGACCACCTGGGTCGGCTGCCTCGTGAACCTGGCCCAGCTGCGGGAGGCCGATCTCTCCGAGGCCACCCTCACCGCGGTGTCGCTCGCCGGCGCCGACCTCGAGCGCTCCTCGATCGAGGACGCCAGCTTCGTCTTCTCCAACCTCGGCGGCGCGCGGCTCGTCCGCGCCCGCGCCAACCAGGCCAGCTTCTTCTGCTCGGCGCTCTCCGGCGCCGACTTCACCCGGGCCCGGCTGAAGGACGCGCGGTTCGTCCTCTCCTGGCTCAAGGACGCCACCTTCGACCGGGCGGGCGGGCTCGTGCCAGACACGTTCCGCTTCACGCCCTTTGCGCCACTCGAGCTCGCGTGATCCCCTACTTCCAGCCTCCCTCCCTCAGCCTCGGGCCGTTCAACCTCCAGGTCTTCGGAATCTTCGCCGCCGCCGGCGTCTACACCGGCGCGGTGGTCGCCTCGCGCGCGGCCCGCCGGCAGGGACTGCCGGTGCAGCCGCTCGCCGACTTCGCGATCTGGGGGGTCGCCTCCGGCGTCCTCTTCGGCCACCTGATCCACCTCTTCCTCTACCACCCGGAGGAGCTCTCCGACTGGCGCAAGGTGCTCGAGTTCTGGCAGGGGCTCTCCTCCTTCGGCGGGCTCCTCGGCGGCATCCTCGCCGCCGCGGTCTTCTTCCGCCGGCGCGGCCTCGAGTTCCACGACTACGGCGACGCGCTCGCGCTGGGGGTGGCCCCGGGCTGGGGCGTGGCGCGGCTCGGGTGCTTCGCCATCCACGACCACCCCGGCGTCCACACCAGCTTCCCGCTCGCCGTCAACTTCCCCGACGGCCCCCGCCACGACCTCGGCCTCTACGACGCGGTGGTGCTCTTCGCGCTCGCGGCCCTCCTCTTCCTCCTGCGGCGGCGCGGGCTGCTGCGCGGGCGGCTGCTCGCCGTCCTGGCGCTCCTCTACGCGTGCAGCCGCTTCTTCCTCGATTTCCTCAGGGCGAGCGACGTGCCGTACCCGGACGCGCGCTATCTCGGCCTCACGCCGGCGCAGTACGGCTCGCTGCTCCTGGTGGGTTACGCCGCCTGGCGCTTCTCCAAGGGCGCGCCCACCCCCACAGGGGCGGTTGGAACAGTTCGCCCTGCTGGTAGGTAGGAAGGGCGATGTCCTCCGGCCCGGCAAGCATCCTCCTGATCGAAGACGACGCCGCCATCCGCGAGAGCGTGGCGGACTGTCTCGCGTTCGAGGGCTACCGCGTGGTGGCGGTTGGAAACGGCCGCGAGGGGCTGGCGACGCTCCGCAGCGGCCCGCCGCCGGCGCTGGTGGTGCTCGATCTCCTCATGCCCGTGCTCGGCGGCGCCCAGTTCCTCGAGGAGCAGCGGGCCGATCCGGCCATCGCCGGCGTCCCGGTGGTGCTCATGACCGCGGCCATCTCCTCGGGCGGCAACGCGCTCCCCACGGCCGACGCCTACCTGCCGAAGCCGTTCGACCTCGCCGACCTGCTCTCGCTGGTCGAGCGGTTCGCCGGCCCCGGCGCCACCGAGGGCACCGCGCCGTGAAGGTGCTCGTCACCGGGGCCAGCGGCTTCATCGGCTCCTGGGTGGCGCGGGAGCTGCTGGCGCGCGGCCTCGAGGTGCGCGCCCTCACCCGGGCGACGAGCCGGCTCGACAACCTGCGCGGCCTGGCCCTGGAGCGAGCCGAGGGCGACGTCCTCGACGCGGCCTCGGTGGCCCGCGCCCTGCGCGGCTGCGACGCGGTGATCCACACCGCCGGCCTGGTGGGCTGGAACCCCGCCGACGCGCGCCGCATGCACGCGGTCAACGGGCAGGGCGTGGAGGTGGTGCTCGGGGCGGCGCTCGAGGCGGGGGTGCGGCGGGCGGTGCTCACGTCCTCGGTCTCGGTCACCGGCGGCGCGACCAGCCCGCGCGTGGCCGACGAGGCGACCCCCTCCAACGCCGCGCAGCTCGGCATCGACTACTTCGTCTCCAAGCTGCGCGGGGAGGAGGTGGCCCGGGTGCTCGCCTCGCGCGGCCTGCCGGTGAGCATCGTGCGGCCGGCGGTGGCGCTCGGGCCGGGCGACGTCTACCGGTCGAGCGCGGCGCTGGCGCTCGCCCTGGCGCGGCGCCGCTACCCGGTCTACGTCGAGGGCGGGGCCTCCTACTGCGACGTGCGCGACGTGGCGCGCGGCCACGTCGAGGCGCTGCTCCGCGGCCGCCCGGGCGAGGTCTACATCCTCGGCGGCCACAACCTTCCGACCAGCGAGCTGGTGCGGCGGGTGGCGCAGCTCGCCGGCGTCGAGCCGCCCCCGCGGCTCCCCTGGCCGGCGGCCCTGGCGGCGGCCCAGGCAGCCGAGTGGCTGGGCGCGCTGCGCGGCAGGCCGACGAGGCTCACCTGTCAGCTGGTGCGGGCGAGCCGGCTCTACACCTGGGCCTCGAGCGCCAAGGCGCAGGCCGAGCTCGGCTACTCCATCCGCCCCTTCGAGGAGTCGCTCCGCGACACGCTGCGCTGGTTCATCGCGCAGGGGCAGCTGCGGCCGGAGACGGCGGAGCTGCGGGCGCTGGCGGCGTAGGGGCGGCGGCCCCAGCGACCGCGCCGAGGCGGAGCGCGGCGGCGCGCATATTCACTGACCGTGGAGTGGCGGGCGGGACGTGCTATGTGTGACCGATGCGCGACGGGAAGGAGCGGGTGCCGGTTGCAGCAAGACGGAGCGCGAGGCCACCGAAGGTCATCTTCTGTTCCCTGCTCTGCGTCTCGGCATCCTTCGCGACCAGTTGCTCCTTCTCTGCGGTGAGGGGGCCCTCATCACCTCCCGACGACAGGCCACCGCAATGCACGCTGAGGAGCGCCGCTCCCGTCGCCGACGTGGGACTCGCGCTCTTTACCACCGGCTTTGGGATCGCGAGCGCCCGCGCCTGCTCGGGCTCCGTCGATTGCCAGCCCGCCGTCCCGGCGCTGCTCTCGGTTGCGGCCTTCTCCACCGCGATCGCCGCCATCGTGTCCGCCGCCACTGGTTTCCAGCGCACGTCCGACTGCAACACGGCGTGGAAGACGGTGCAGGTGATGGTGCGAGCGCTGGACAGATCCCCGAACGGATAAGATTGCTATCGCGGGCGGCGGTTGTTGGTGACGGTCCGGAGTGGGCACATAGGTACGCTGTTCGGGAACTCGGCATACCAGGGGTACAAGAGCACCGGACAATGTCGAGAGCTTCTGCAGGCGCACGTTCCAGGTGCGGTTGGCCCGTCTACCACAGGGGCGCGGGCGCCGATCCCAATGGATCCCGTCGGCCCTGGCGCCGCGCCCGCGTCGCTCGCCGCGCCGCGAAGCTCCGCTGCAATGCTCTCGCAGGCCGTCCGCACGGCCACGGGGCGCTGATCGATTGAAAGTCGGTCAGCCCGCGCTCCACTCACCTTTCACCGCCGCTGGCGATCGTGAATTCACCCTGCCGGGTCGGCTCGCGCCGGAAGCGCGCCATGTGCTCGCGACCGAAGACTCGCTCCGCGCTGAAAGTGTTGTGGGCGCGGCAGACCAGGCGAATATTGCCAGCCGTCGTCGGTCCCCCGAAGGCCACCGGGATCACATGATCGAGCTCGAGCTGCCATCGGCTCTCGCAGCGGCGCCCGTCCTCTTCGCGCCAGGTGCACTGGCCGGCGTCCCGCGCCCAGACCTCGCGCCGGAGGGCGGCGGGGATGGCGGGCCTCGCCTGAGCCTTCGCGCTGCGCCCGGCTCTCGCCGCCGGCTGGGCCGGCATGGCCCCGCCGATGAGAGTTCCGGCGACGCCGGGCGGCACCTCGACCGAGCGTGACTCCGGGCCCGAGTCCGCTCCAGCCGCTCGGCTGGTCGGCGGTGGGAGCCCTTCTCCCGAAGAGAGTCCATTGGCGCCGGCTTCGCCTGCCCGGTTACGCGAAGGCGCCTTCCGCGCCGGCGCGACCGCGCCGCGCCGCTTCCCGTGCTTCTCGATGGCGCACCGCACCGCTTCCCGCAGCACCGACGCGAGGTCCCCGCTCGGCACCTTGTGGCTGAGGAGCTGCCGGAGCTGGTCGAGCTCGCCTTTGAAGGCGGTGTCGAGGGTGAGGCGCAGCGAGTAGGCCTCCTCCGACACCGGCCGGAGCTCCGGGCGCGGGCGGCTGGGGGGCGGAGCCGGCATCGCAGGTGACGCGGGGGTGGACGCGGACGCAGAGGGGGAGGGCTCTCCGGTCGAGGCCTGGGCAGACTGTTCCACCGAGTCGGGAGCCGGGGGAACCGGGCCAGGGCCGCCGTCCTTCAAGCGCACTGCCGTAACCGGGTCGTCCGCGGCCGGCGTGGAGAGCGGCGGCACGGTTCCGGCGGCCGTCGCGGCTTCCGACCCGACCTGAAGCTGGCTGAGGCCGGCAACGAGCGCGGCTATCTCCGGCGCGGCGCCCCGCCGAGGACCGGTAAGCCGGCGAATCCCATCCCTCGGAGCGGCCCTCGGCTGCATCGACGCGACGAGCCGGTCCACCTCGGCCCGGGTGCGGAAGGCTGCGCGAGAGAGCACCTCCTCCAGGTTCCCCTCCGTGAGCACCGGGCCGAGCAGCCCGAGCGTGGAGAGGCAAAGCCTCCCGTCGCGCAGCGCGCCCTCGAGCACCGGGAACCGGCGCAGCACGCGCATGGCTGCGATCCTCCGGCCGGCCGCGCCCTCGCGTAGGTGGAGGGCCTTCTGGCAGAAGTCCCAGAGCGAGGAGTATCCGGCGTCGAGGTAGCCGCGCTGGCGATCGAAGGCCTCGAGGTGGAGGAGGAAGTCGGCCTGGACGCGCCGCTCGTCTCCGGCGAGCTCGCCGAGGCGGCGCGCCAGGGCTGCGGAGTCGAGCGAGGCTGCGGAGAGGTTCGTGAGGACTTCGTGCATGGTCCACCCCCGTGGAGAAAGCCATGTTCGCACGCATTTTCTGGGCTTCGGGGAACGGGCCTGCCGGCCTTTCCGGCGCGTTTTCGGATGAGGGGGGCTGCGCCTCCACGCGGCGGCCGCGCGCGTGCGGAGGCGCCGGAGGGAGCGCACAGGAGGGCGCGCCGGGAGCGCCCGCGAGAGCGCGCGGCCAAATGGAGCAGAACCCGGTCAACGACAATCGGCGGACTCGATGGGGTGGCCAGAAGGGGTGGGCGCCGCCGGGGCACCTCCTCGACGGCGGCGCGGGAGAGGAAGAAGGTGCGGCGTGCTCTCCCCGGAGAGAGGAGGAGGGCGCGGCCTGCTACTACGCGGTTCTGGGCATGGCAGCAGCCCCGCGTGCACCGCCGCTGGCGGTAGTAAACTCACCCGTCCGGGGCCTGAGCCGCACCGAGGCCGTTAAAGCCTGCGCACTTCGCGGCCCTCCGCTCCGCTCCGCTTCCGCGCCCGCCTCGCCTCCTGTCTCGCTCCTGTCTCGACTCCGCTCCTCGCGCCCGCTCCGCCTCGCTCGCGCCCGCTCTCGCCCCTCGTTCCGCCTCGTTCCTCCTCCCGCTCGCGCCCCCGTCACACCTCGCCCCGCTCCCCGCGCGCCCCCCGCCCCCCCTCACCCCGTCCCGAGCACGTACAGCGTCGTCACCTCCGCCGCCCGCGCGGCGTGGAGCGGGTCGTCGGCGTCGCGCGCGCGGGGATGCACCGGCCGCGCCTCGCGCCGCTCGGCGACGCGCAGGCCGGCGGCGGCGATCGAGGCCAGCAGCGCGCCCGCCGGCCGCAGCCCGAGCCGCTCCGCCAGGTCGGAGATCACCAGGAACGCCTCGCCGCCGGGGGCGAGGTGCTCGGGGAGCCGCTCCAGGAACGCCGCCAGGAAGCGTCCCCCCGGATCGTACACCGCGTGATCGAGCGGCCCGAGCGGCTCCGCCGGGAGCCACGGCGGGTTGCAGAGCACGAGGTCGGCGCGCCCCTCCGGGAAGAGGTCGCGCCGCTCCACCTCCACCTGCCCGGCGAGGCCGAGCCGCTCCGCGTTCTCGCGGGCACAGGCGACGGCGCGCGGGTCGTCGTCGGTGGCCCGCGCCCGGGCGCCGGCCCGCGCCGCCAGGAAGGCGAGGACCCCGGTGCCGGTGCCCACGTCGAAGGCGGTCCGGCCGGCGAGCCGCCGCGCCGCCAGCGCCTCGGCCACGAGCGTCACGTACTCGCTCCGCACCGGCGCGAAGACGCCGTAGTGGGGGTGGACCGCAGCGCCGAGCGCCGCCACCTGGACCCCCTTGCGCCGCCACTCATGGGCGCCGATCATCCCGAGGAGCTCGCGCAGCGGCAAGGTCGAGGGCTCCCCGTCGGGAGGGCCCCAGACCTCCCGCAGCGCCGCCGCCGCCACCTCCGGTCCGCGCCGCAGCGCCACCCGAAGGTCGCCCTCCACCGGGACCAGCAGCCCGGACAGGGTGTCGCGCTCCAGCCGCCGGAAGCGGCGCTCGGCCCGGAAGGCCTCGGCGAGGCTCGGCTGCGGGGCGGGCGGGCGGAGCCTTCGCCCCACCGCCGCGAGGAGCTGGCGCGCGTTGTGGTAGTCGCCCGTGTAGAGCAGGCGCTCCCCCTTCCGCAGCCGGCGGAAGGCGGCGTCGGCGGGGGTGGCGTCATCGGCGACGCCCACGCGGGCCGGCGCCGGGAGCCCCTCCGAGCGCCAGCGCAGCCGGCGGGCGGCGCTTCCTTCACCAGTCGTCACGTACGTCAAGCAGGCCTCCCGGCCGGTGCGGTGAAGGAGAGGGGGCGGCGGGCGGTGGCCCGATTAAATAGATGCGCCATGCAACCGGCACCCGCCCCGGCGGACGCTCCCAGCGCCGCCAACCTCGCCTTCGTCGAGAGGCTCTACTACGACTACCTGCGGGATCCGTCCACGGTTCCCGAGGAGTGGCGCGGCTACTTCGACGGGCTGCCGCGGCCGGAGGGTGAGGTGGCTCCCCCGCGCGAGCCCCGCTTCCAGTCGGACGGCTTCACCGCCGCCGTGCCCGGCGAGCTCTCGGGGCCGGCGCCGGCGCCCGCGGCGAGCTCCCAGGACGCCTTCCAGTTCCGCGTCGACAAGCTGGTCGAGACCTACCGGGACTACGGCCACCTGCGCGCCAGCCTCGACCCGCTGGGGCTGGTCCGGCGCCCGCACCAGGGCTTCCCGCTCGAGAGCTTCGGCCTCTCCGAGGCCGACCTCGAGCGGCCGGCGTCGACGGGAGACCCGCAGCGGGGCGGCGCCATCACCCTCGGCGCGCTCCGCGACCGGCTGGAGGAGACCTACTGCCGCACCATCGGCGTGGAGCTGGCGCACCTGCACGACCAGGAGCTGCGCGGGTGGCTGCAGGACCGGATGGAGCGGTCGCGCAACCACATCGGCCTCGCGCCGGAGGTGCAGCGGTGGCTCTACGAGAAGGTGATGCAGGCGGAGGCGCTCGAGCAGTTCCTCGGCACGCGCTTCCTCGGCGCCAAGCGCTTCTCGGTGGAGGGGGCGGAGGCGCTGGTGGCGCTGCTGGAGCTGGCCATCGACCGCGCGGTGGGGCACGGCGTGCGCGACGTGACCATCGGGATGGCGCACCGCGGGCGGCTCAACGTGCTCGCCAACATCTGCGGCAAGCCGCTCCGGCAGATCTTCGCCGAGTTCCGCGACCGGTCGGTCATCGGCGGCACCGGCGGCGACGTGAAGTACCACCTCGGCTACACCGGCGAGCGGGAGACGCCGGACGGGAAGGTGCTGGTCTCGCTGGCCTTCAACCCGAGCCACCTCGAGTGGGTGGACACGGTGGTGCAGGGGAGGGTGCGGGCCAAGCAGGACCGGCGCGGGGACGTCGAGCGCAAGGAGGTGCTGCCGCTCCTCGTCCACGGGGACGCCGCCTTCGCCGCCCAGGGGATCGTGGCCGAGTCGCTCAATATGGCGGCGCTGGACGGCTACTCGGTGGGCGGCACCGTGCACGTGGTGGCGAACAACCAGGTGGGCTTCACCACCTCGCCCCACGACGCCCGCTCCACCACCTACGCCACCGACGTCGCGCGCATGCTCCAGATCCCGGTCTTCCACGTCAACGGCGAGGACCTCGAGGCCGTGGCCCAGGTGGTGCTGCTGGCGATCGACTTCCGGCAGCGGTTCCACCACGACGCGGTGATCGACCTCTGGTGCTACCGGCGCCACGGCCACAACGAGGGGGACGAGCCGGCCTTCACGCAGCCGGTGATGTACCGGGCCATCGCCGGCCGCGCCTCGCTGCCCACGCTCGAGGCGGAGCGGCTGGTGCGGGAGCGGGTGGCGACGCCGGAGGAGCTCGGCGCGCTCTCGACCGCCTACCGCGCGCGGCTCGAGGAGGCCTACCACGCCAGCGCCGCCATCGCGGTGACGCCGTCCGCGCCGGTGCTGGAGGGGGCCGAGCGCAAGTACCGCGGCGGCGCCATCGCCGGCGAGGCGCCGGTGGAGACGGCGGTGAAGGCGGAGGAGCTGGCCGAGGTGGCGAAGGTGCTGGTGACGCCGCCCCCGGGGTTCAACGTCCACCCCAAGATCGCGAAGCTGCTGGAGGGCCGGGCAGACATGGCCGCCGGCCGCCGGCCGCTCGACTGGGGCATGGCCGAGGCGCTCGCCTTCGGCAGCCTCGCCTGGGAGGGGGTGCGGGTGCGCCTCTCCGGCCAGGACAGCCGGCGCGGCACCTTCAGCCACCGGCACGGGGTGCTCTACGACACGCAGTCGAACCGGCCCTACACTCCCCTCGCGCACCTGCGGCAGGGGCAGGGGCCGGTGGAGCTGCGCGACAGCCCGCTCTCCGAGGCGGCCGTGCTCGCCTTCGACTACGGCTACAGCCTGGAGTCGGCCGACGGCCTCGTCATCTGGGAGGCGCAGTTCGGCGACTTCGTGAACTGCGCGCAGGTGGTCCTCGACCAGTTCCTCGCCTCCTCCGAGGCGAAGTGGAACAAGCTCTCCGGGCTCACGCTGCTCCTGCCGCACGGCATGGAGGGGCAGGGGCCGGAGCACAGCTCGGCGCGGCTGGAGCGCTTCCTGGCGCTCTCGGTGGAGGACAACTGGCAGGTGGTGAACCTCACCACGCCGGCGCAGATCTTCCACGCGCTGCGGCGGCAGGTCCTCGCGCCCTGGCGCAAGCCGCTGGTGGTGATGTCGCCCAAGAGCCTGCTGCGGCACCCGCAGGCGGTCTCGCCCATCGAGGCGCTCTCTCGCGGCCGCTTCCAGCCGGTGATCGGGGACGACGGGGTCGAGGACGCCGCGGCGGTGACCCGGGTGCTGCTCTGCACCGGGAAGATCTACTACGAGCTCCTCGCCGCCCGTGCCGAGCAGCGCGCCCGGCACGTCGCGCTCATCCGGCTGGAGCAGCTCTACCCGCTCGCCGGAGACGCGGTGCTCTCCGAGCTGGGGCGGTACCGCCAGGGGCTCGAGGTGGCGTGGGTCCAGGAGGAGCCGCGCAACATGGGGGCCTGGGACTACGTCGACCACCACCTCGGCCCGCTGCTGCGCGGATTCTGCGACTTCAGCTGCGTCACCCGCCCGCCCAGCGCCGCGCCCGCGGCCGGCTCCGCCACCCGTCACAAGCTGGAGCAGCAAGCCCTCGTCTCGCAGGCCATCGGGCAGAACCCGCAGGCGCAGGTCGCCTAGGGATCACCGGGGAGAGAGAGAACATGTCCGTCGAGCTGCGCGTCCCGAGCATCGGTGAGTCGATCACGCAGGCCACCATCGGCACCTGGCTCAAGAAGGAGGGCGAGCCGGTCAAGGCCGACGAGCCGGTGGTGGAGGTGGAGAGCGAGAAGGCCACCGTGGCGCTGCCGGCGCCGGTCTCCGGCGTGCTGGCGAAGGTGCTGAAGCAGCCGGGGGACACCGTCAACGTGGGAGAGGTGATCGGGCTCCTCGACGAGGGCGCGGTCGCGGCGGCGGGGCCGGGCGCGAACCCTGCGCCCCGGGCCGGCGCGCCGGCGGCCGGCTCCGCGGCGCCCGCCCCGAAGCCTCCGGCGCCACCCGCCGCAGCCCCCTCGCCCGCGCCCGCCCCCGCGGCGGCACACCCGGCCCACCGCCCACCGCTCCCCCCGTCCGCGCGCCGCCTGCTCGCCGAGAACGGCCTCACCGCCGACGCCTTCCAGGGCGGCGCGGCCCTCCGCAAGGAGGACCTGCGGCGCGCGCTCGAGCGCGGGCCGGCCCCCGCCCCGGCCGCGCCGCCGGTGGCCGGCGACCGGGAGCGGGTGGTGGCGATGACCCCGCTGCGGCGCACGGTGGCGCGGCGGCTGGTCGAGGCGCAGCACACCGCCGCCATCCTCACCACCTTCAACGAGGCGGACCTGTCGCGGGTGATGGCGCTGCGCGAGAAGCACCAGCCGGCCTTCACCGAGCGGCACGGGGTGAAGCTCGGCTTCATGTCGTTCTTCGTGAAGGCGGCGGTGGAGGCGCTGCGGGCCTTCCCGGCGGTCAACGCCGAGGTCCGCGGCGAGAGCATCCTCTACAAGGACCACTACGACATCGGCGTGGCAGTCGGCGGCGGCAAGGGGCTGGTGGTGCCGGTGGTGCGCGACGCCGATCGGCTCTCCTTCGCCGAGGTGGAGCTGGCCATCGCCGGGCTGTCGAAGAAGGCTCGCGAGAACCGCATCAGCATGGAGGACCTGCAGGGCGGCACCTTCACCATCTCCAACGGCGGCATCTACGGCTCGCTGCTCTCCACCCCCATCCTGAACCCCCCGCAGAGCGGGATCCTCGGCCTGCACAAGATCGAGCCGCGGGCGGTGGTGCGGGACGGCCAGGTGGTGGTGCGGCCCATGATGTTCCTGGCGCTCTCCTACGACCACCGGCTGGTCGACGGCCGCGAGGCGGTCTCCTTCCTGGTGCGGGTGAAGGAGTGCATCGAGGACCCGGAGCGGCTGCTGCTGGAGGTCTGATCCCGGCCGGGAGGAGACCCGAGCTTTGGGGGCGTCAGCCCTTCGCTCCCTTCCCGAGCGCCGAAAGGCATTCATAAAACGCTCTATCACAGCGCTCCTTGGCAGCGCTGCTGGTGAAAACGTCCCGCGGGACCCGCCGACCCGGAAATTCTGCTTCGTAGCTCCTGTAGAGCTGGCCAATGCACGCCATATGAGCGATGCAGGCCGCAAGGTATTCAGGGCCGCGGCTCCAGTCCGGGACGCTAACAGTCATGAACGCGGGATGAGCATTGAACATGCCATCCGTGGCTCCTCCTTCTAAGATCGAACCCACATGCTGGGTAAGGGTCTCCCACGCCGGCAGCTGTCTGTCGCGAAGCAGGAGCAAGGCCCCTATGACCGCGCGTCTGAACTCCTCACGCCCATACACCTCGATGCCTTCTACCCGTTCGCTCCCTCTCCGAACCGCCCGTGCAATGGCAACGCTCTCGCAAAGCCGTCGCACGATTTCGCCGAAGAACGTCATGCCTCGCTCTCCTGCAACGGCAGCACAACCAATACACACCCGGGCTTGCGAAGGGTAACGCGCCATTCCGAAGGAGTAAGTCTTCGGCTACGCGCCCCCATAGAGGTCAGGCTGTCCTCGCAGTTCGGGAGGATACAAGGATGGATCGAAAGTGATCCAAGGGTAGAGAGGAAGAGGAGGTTCCCAAGGAGTTGGAGGAGGTGGCGGGGGAGGTGGCCCGGCCACAGGGCAGCGCGGCGGAGGCGGCTGGAGTGGGTCAAATGGAGGACGTGGGGGCAATCTTGTGTGCCACAACGCTTGCCAGGCAAGCACCACAGCCTTGAGCCATGTAGGAACTAGACCACTGGGATCGGAATAGCTAACCGGATCGTTCGCCGCGTACTCGTACAGGTTTGTGGTTCCGCCGTCGAAGCGGATCGGATCCTTGTTCGTCCACCTGCCCACGGAGGGGTCGTAGTCCCTGGCCCCGAACCTCACGAGCCCGGTGTCGCGGTCCCAGAGGCCGCCCGCGAACCCGAACGGCTGGAAGCCCGGCGCCGTGTCGCTGAGCACCTGCCCCCAGGCGTCGTAGTCCATTCGCTGCACGACCGCGCCCGAGGCCGTGTCCACCACCAGCCTTGGGCTCCCCAGGTGGTCGGTGAGGATGCGGTAGGTGCTGGTCGCGGTCACCATGTACTCGGGCACGTTCACGTGCAGCCCGTAGACGAAGGTGGCCTTGGCCGCCCCGGTGCCGTCGAGCCAGGCGATGGGCCGGAGTTGGCCGTCGTAGAGGAAGCCCTCCACGAGCTGGCCGTTCACCTTCTTGCCCACCCGCCGGTTCCGGCCGTCCACGATGTAGTCGATGCGGCGTCCGTCGGGGAGAGCCACGGAGAGCAGGTTCCCCTGCCTGTCGTAAGAGTAGGCCGTGGTCGCGCCAGCGCTGGTCTTGGAGGTGAGGTCCCCGTTCGGCCCGTAAGCGTAGGTGGTCGTCCCGAAGGAGAGCAGCCGGTCCTGGGCGTCGGTCGCGCCCTCCTCCACCCCGGCCGCGAGGCTCGTCTTCCGGGTCAGGTTTCCGTTCCCGTCGTAGAGGTAGGTCGCCTGGAGCTGGCCGCCGGCGGTCACGTCGGAGAGCCGGCCGGAGGCGTCGTAGCCGTAGTCGTAGGCGGTGGTTCCCCCGAGGACGCGGTCGGTCCGCGAGACGATGCGCCCCTTCAGATCGCGGCCGAGGTCGTAGGAGAAGAGGGTGCTGCCGCTCACCGAGGCGCTGAAGCTCGCCACCTCGCCGTAGGCGTTGTAGGTCGTGGACGTGGTCACCGCGCCGAGGGCGGTACCGGAGAAGCGCCCCGAGACCGCGTCGCGGGTGATGGTCTCCGCGCCCGCCCGCGTGAGCAGGCCGTCGGGATCGTAGGCGAAGGAGGCCGAGCTCCCGTTGGCACCCAGGCTCGTCACCCGGAAGTCGCCGTCGAAGCCGTAGGCGACCGAGCCCTGGATGGCGCCGGTGCTGATCTCTCCGGTGACGAGGAAGCCGTCGTAGGAATAGGCGAGCGATTGCCCCCCGGGCGTGGTGAGGGTCGCGACCCGGCCGGCGGAATCGTAGGTCATCGAGGTGGTGCCGCGGGCGTCGGTCACCGAGGCGACGCGGCCGGTGAGCTGCCCGCCC
Organism: Anaeromyxobacteraceae bacterium; assembly: GCA_035656915.1. Taxonomy (GTDB): domain Bacteria; phylum Myxococcota; class Myxococcia; order Myxococcales; family Anaeromyxobacteraceae; genus Anaeromyxobacter_B. The sequence continues at coordinate 991 of DASRRJ010000011.1, read as the reverse complement.
GCCCCGGTCTCGTAGCTGGCGAGGGCCGCGGTCCCGTCCGGCAGCCAGATCCCGAGCGGATCGCCGTTGCGGCTGTAGGTGTAGCTCGTGCTCACGTTCGTGAGCCCGGGGAGGAGCGGCGGGGCGTACTCCTTCAGCCGGTCCACCGCGTCGAAGGCGAACCCGTGTCCCGAGCGCCCGGGCGGCGCGAGCGAGGCGAGGTTGCCGCTCGCGTCGTAGCCGAAGGAGACGAGCCGGTTGCCCGGGAGGGCGAGCGTGGCTGTCCGCCCGGCCAGATCGTAGGTGATCCCCGTGGTCTGGCTCGCAGGGTCGAGGATCGTCGACGGCAGGCCGTTGGAGTCATAGGTGAAGGTGGTCGCCCGCGCGCCCTGGCCTACCGCCTGGAGCCGGCCGAGGGCATCGTAAGAGGTGTCGGTCGCGTAGAGCGCCGGGTATCCGGGCGGCTCGAGGTGGACCAGGCGCCCCTTCTCGTCGAGGTTCCACGCCATCGTGCGGCCGGCGGGGGTGACGAGCGTGCCGCGGCGCGTCGCCGCGTCGTAGGTGGTGACCGTGTTCCGGCCGTTCACCGTCCGGGTGTCGGTGAGCTTCGTCAGGCTGAGGAGGTTCACGGGATCGGAGAGCTGGACTGACCGGGCCTCACTCGAGGTCTGCGCCAGGCCGCCCGGCGTCGAGATGGTCGTCGCGATGAGGGGCGCCGAGAGCCCGAAGCGGGGATCAGGCGACCGAGTCGAGAGCACCACCGTCCCATTGGAGCGCGTGACGGTCACGTCCCCGCTCGGCGCAATCCGCGTGGCTGTCTGGGTCCCTTCCGGCTTCGTATCGGTCATGAGCCGTTCGCCGGTGGGGAGTTGTGAGCGTGAGCACGCTCCTTGATGGAGTTCCGCGCACGGTATTTGGTGGGAATCGGTTCGGGCTTGCGATCCCGCATTCTTCATGAGAGGTCGATCTCGCTCTCGGGAGGACGCATGCGATTCAAGAAGCCGTACATGGC
>DASRRJ010000010.1:0-14222 GCA_035656915.1 Anaeromyxobacteraceae bacterium | reverse complement strand
TCGCGCCTCCGTGTCTGGTTCTCGCCTCGCAACGCGAACCAGATCAGAGGTCGGTGGCCGTTCCCATTTTTCGGATCGCAGAACAGGGACTTACGCGCGGTCAGGCGCGCCCCGACCGGCCGCTAAACCGAACACGCATGGACTGACAGTGATCTCGCCGTGAGCGTAGATCGCGCCCAAGTGCGCTCAGGCTCAGCGGTTTCCGGCGGCTCGGGGCGATCGACTGATCGCGCGAAAAGCACACGTTTCGGTGCAACTAGGGAGCAAAACGGGATCCAGCCGGCGAGCGCGGCGCCACTCCCGCCGGTGCAGGGTGAGCTGTTCTTGAGGGCGGGCGTGATCGTGGCAGGGCGGGCCGCTCGAAACGGCGCCAGCGGCAAGCTGCGAGAGACCGTGCTCCATCGTGCTTCGCGCCAGGCTGCCCGGCTTCTGGAGCCCGCTCCAGGCGATGATGCGGCGTCAGAACGTTCGTAGTGCGATGAGAAGACGCGTTTTCTCGGCAGTTCGAGGGCTTCGGCGTGGGGTCGGAGGCACTAATCAGGCCTTGATTACCTGGGGGACCGCGGGTTCCACGAGCCGGAAGCGCGACGTGTCGATGGTGCGGATGGCATCGAGCGCGGTGTCGAGGTCGGGCTGGGCGTAGACCTGCGTATCCGGCAGCTTTAACTTGCGCGCAAAGTTCGTCCAGGCGGTATCGAGGAGGACGATGGGTGCGAAGCACAGCGGCACGGCCGCGTGCATCACGTCGATCGCGTCGTTGTTGGTGATCTTCTTCCCGTCCTTTACGAGGAACCGCAGAAGCTCGATTTCGATCCACATCGGGCTCCGAGGAGGATGCGGGTTCGGGATCATCTTTTCGCGCTGCCGATGACGGTGGCGGTTGTGTTCAAGCAGGCGAACGATGTTGGGGCGGGTGAGCATGCCCTCGACAGCGGCTCGGAACGCCTGGTCCTGCAGGCGGTCGAGAGCCGTGCCGAGCCGAAATTCCCCATCGCGCATGCTCCCGCAGATTTGCCCAAACAGTTGAACGGATCCGAGGAAGGCAGCGGGGGCGATGAGGCCCGCGGCGAGTCGACGCTGAACGGTGGCCGGGTCGGGGTCGCTCAGCAGCCAGAACCGACCGACGCCATCGAGGAGGGCTCGGATCTGGGCATAGGAGCCGCCGCTGTTATGGCCCATCTCCACGATGTTCAAGACCGAGAACATCAACGTGCCGCGGTCGCGGAACGTCTCGAGGAAGTGGTCGCGCCGCACCGGCGACTTCGAGATCTCCCGCACGGCCCAGTGATCCAGGTACACAAGGGGCGGCCTGAGGCTGAGCTGTACGTCGCCGTTCGGGAGACGCGTGATCATTGGTCTGTGAGGGCGGCGGGGTGTCCCAGCCGAAGCGCGACAGGCCCGTGGCGATTGGCGGCAGCGGAAGTGGCCATCGCGTCAGCGCGAGTGCAGGGACTCGCTTTCGCGGCGACAGGCGCCGTAATCGCGAACGCCTGGAGAACCGCGGGCCACCTGGAGAAGGCCGACATATCCTGAGCGTACCTCGACCACGCCGTGACACCACTGGACGTCAGGGCCGCGAGGCCGGATTCCTGCGCCCTCGCTACAGCCGGGGTCCGCGGCCCCGATACGCGCTCCAGATGGCTACCACGTAGACCCTCGTGGCCTCCTCCAAGAGGTACAGATGGTAGTGGGTCCGATTGAGCAGCAGGCGACGGACGCCCGGGCGCCGCGGGTAACGCACGCCCAGCGCTGGCGCGACGGCGAGCGCGCGAAGCGCCTCCTCGAGCTCCTCGGCGAAGAGGTTCGGGGCCGCCCGGCGGTTCTCCCGCCACCAGGCGTCGATCCGGTCGACCTGCGCCTGGGCCTCGGCCGAGAGCTCGACCTTCACCGCCCGGCGTTCCTCGCGCGCAGCCGCGCGATCACCTGCTCGGCGTCGACGACGCGCCCCGCGCGTACGTCCTCGAGGCCGCGATCAAGTGACTCCTCGAGGCGCTGACGCTCCTCGGCGTCTAGGTAGTCACCGCCGCTCGCGAGCACCTCGTCGAGCGGCACCAGCTCGACGTCCTGGCCGTCGGGCAGGTCCGTCGGCTCATCGAGCAGGAGGCGACCGCCCCGGACGTGTGCCTTCAGTGGCCCCATGCTTGCGATGATACTACGCACCCCTGGCCTCTGCTTCCCCTGGCCGCCAGCACATCGCTTTGGCTTCTGCTGCTCGTCCCGATCAGGGTCGTCGCCAGGATCTTCATCGAGGCTCTCGTCGGCGAGGCGTTGGGCGTGCTGCTCGGCCAGCTCCTTCCTCCGTGGATGAAAACGCGGCGCGCACCCTTGCCCTATCACGCTCGCCGCTGTCGCCTACCGGAACGTCGCCGGACGCGCCCGACCGCGCCCGCACTGGCTCTCTCAGCCTTTCGCGAGCGGCTCGAGAACGGAGACGAGCCGCGGAATCTCCTCGACGGACGTCTTCCAGACGACGTCCTCGTCCACGTCCATGTAGTCGTGCACGACCTTGTGGCGCATCCCGACGATCCCGCCCCACGGGATCTCCGGATGCGCCCTCTGGTATTCGCGCGAGACGCGCCGCGCGGCCTCTCCGATGGTCTGCAGCAGGTGCGCGAGCGCGAGGCGCAGGTTGTCGTCCCGGTCGAAGTCCTCCCGCCGAACGCCGGCGGTCTTCGACGCGACCTTGCGGGAGAGGTCGAGCATGTGCCCGACGTACACCTCGTCATCGCGCTGCATACTGGACCTCGGCGCCAGCGAGCACGCGATCGCGAATGCGTCGGTTCAGGAAGCGCTCGGTCACGAGGTCCACGGTGCGTCCGCCGAGCAGGCCCGAGAGCTCCTCTTCCATCTCGTGCAACGCGATGAACCCGGGGACGTGGTCCGGCTCGAACTCCACCAGCACGTCGACATCGCTGTCCGGCCTGAAGTCCTGGCGCAGGACCGACCCGAACAAGGACAGCTTGCGGACGTGGTGGCGCCCGCAGAAGGCGGTCAGCGCTCCGCGGTCTATTGGGATCGTCGTCGCCACTGTCACGTCCTCCGCCACCAGGTCCATCTCGTCGACCTGCGTCGCGATGATACCGCGCGCCCCTGGCCTCTGCTTGCCTGACCGCCAGCGAATGGGCTTCGCCCATTCGGTTTTCGGACGCCCTTTTACGACGGTGCCGTTCAGTGGCTCGCCTGCCCCATGCTCGGCAGCCCGGTCGAGTCCTTAACGGTCACACACCATACGCACCCTCCGGTGCAGCCCAACCCACAGATATCACGTGGATATTCGGCGAGTGTCCACGTGAAGCTGTCACCACGAGGGTGACAAACGCTCGACAAGCTCCCGGAATCATTCACGGTGGGTGCCACCACGCTGCCACCACCGGCCGCGCCGGTGCGCTCGACGGTCGTTCTCCCTCGAAACGGTGGGGCATAAGGGGATGAGCCCGGCACGGAGCCGTGGTAAGCAAGGAGTCGGAGACGCTGCCGAGCGCAGCGCGCGAACCCGCACGATGGGTGATCCGTGCCTTTCGGGACCTCGTACATCGTCAAGACCATCCGCCTCCTCGCCCTCGAGGACCTGATCATCAACCAGGCCTGCCAGGCGCTCGGCGATCTCGAGCGGGCGCAGCTCATGCAGGAGGCGACGCTGTTCGAGGCCTTCCGGCTGGGCGTCCGCTTCAGCTCGGAGCCGCCGCCGCCCCTCGACGCGCCCTGGCCCTACCTGCCCCAGCGCGGTCACGAGCCGACGGAGATCCGCGTGTCGATCTCGATGCGCGTCACGGTGGCCGAGCTCATGTCGGCAGCCGCGAGGCACGTGGAGGCCAGCGAGACGCTCTTCATCGTCGGCGCTACGCTCGCGTACATCGGGCGTCTGCAGAAGTGCTACCGCGGCGTGCACGCTGGTTCCGAGAAGGAGGGGCGCGAGGTCCGCTCCGCCCTCCAGGCGATCAGGCTCCCGCCCCAGTACAGGTACCGCTCCGGTCGCAGCGCCTCGCGGGCCTGAGCGGGGCGTTCGGGCTTCCGGGGTTGACACGGGCCGCCCTAGGCATAGGCTAATATGCCTAGCGGCTGTTCGCTCCCTGCCCCTCGACGAGGTCACGATGAGCCTCGACACTACCCTCGGCGCGCTGCTCGAAGCGCACCTCACACCCGTGCGCGTCGAGCTGGAGCGGCTCTCGGCCGAGGTGATCGAGCTCCGCCGCACGCTCCCTCCGATGCTCGTCCCGCTCCGTGAGGCGGCGCGGCGCCTGGGCGTCTCCTACGCGACCGCCCGGCGCCGCGCCTCCGCTCACGAATGGCCGACCCGCAGGGACGGGGGCCGGATCCTCGTCGACCTGGGGGCATTGCGCCCGCTCGCGGACGAGGACCTCGCGCGGATGGCCCACCGCGCTCGCGGAAGCACGTTGGGCATGGAGGGTGACCGCCATGGCGAGACGTAGGGAGCGCAGGCAGTGGGGGAGAGGCTCCGTCGACGTGGCCGGCAACGGCACCTGGAAGATCCGCTGGTGCGAGGCGGGGCGCCGGCGGACGCGCGGCGGCTACGCGACGCGCGACGACGCGGAGCGCGTCCTCGCCACGGTGCTCGCCGAGCTCGCCCAGGGCCGCACCGGCCTCTTGCCCGACCCTCGGAGCCTCCCCAAGCTGGGCGAGGTGGCCCCCGACTTCCTCGAGCGGCGCAAGCGGACTCACCGCGCAGGCGCCGACGACGGCTACCGCTGGCGCAAGCACGTCGCGCCGCACTTCGCCCACCTCCGGCCGACCGAGGTGGACGCCGGCCGCATCCGCGCCTTCATCGAGGCGAAGCTCGCCGAGGGCGTGAACCCGGCCACCATCCGCATCTTCGTCGCCATCCTGTCGGCGCTCTTCACCGACCTCACCGAGCGCGGCATCGCGCCGGCGAACCCGACCCGGAACCTGCCGCGCTCGATCATGCGCCTCATGCGGCCGACGCACGACCCCCGGACGACGCCCTTCATCGAGCGGCTCGAGGACGTCCGCCGCATCCACCTCGCGCTCCCCGATCCGCTCGACGTCGCGTACGCGATCGGCGCGCTCGCCGGGCTCCGGACGGGCGAGGTCTTCGCGCTCCGATGGGCGCACGTCGACCTGGCGGCGCGGCGCATCCACGTCCGCGAGTCGGTGAAGGGGCCGCTCAAGGACAAGGACAGCCGGATGGTGCCCATCCTCGACGCGCTCTTCCCGATTCTCACCGCCTGGCGCGAGGAGACGGGCGGCGAAGGTCGGATAATTCCTGCCATGCGCTGCGATGGCGCGAAGGTCGACAAGAGCACGCCCGGCATCTACCTGCGCCCAGCGCTGGAGCAGCTCGGCCTCGCGCGCCCCGGCCTCGGCTGGTACCAGGCGACGCGCCACACCTTCGCGAGCCAATGGGTGATGGCGGGCGGCTCGATCGAGAAGCTGAAGGAGATCCTCGGCCACTACTCCGTGATCGTGACCGAGCGCTACGCGCACCTGCGGCCCGACCTCTTCCCCGCCAGCGACCTCGCGACGATCGCGCTCGACATGGCGCCGGACCCGCGCGATCCGCCGCGGAAGGGTCCAACAAGGGAGCGAAACGGGATCCAGGCAACGAAACTCGCGTCGCAACCACCTGAAACAACTAACGAAATGCCGGAGTCGCCCTGTAAGCCGGGTTCTGTCCCGCGAGCTCTCGCTCGCGGCGGCGAACATTCCTCTAGGACGCGCGTCGCCGCGCGCCTCCAGCGAGCTGTACCCGGAGGCTTCGGGCGGGCCGCCCTTTCCACTCGGGACCTCGCGGCCCCGGTGATGCCTCCCTATTTGCTCTTGCACCAGGTGGGGTTTGCCGTGCCGCTCCGGTTACCCGGAGCGCGGTGCGCTCTTGCCGCACCCTTTCACCCTTGCCACGCGCCCTCGGAAGGGCCGTTCGGCGGTCTGCTCTCTGTTGCACTGTCCTGCGGGTCACCCCGACCGGCCGTTGGCCGGCACCCTGCCCTGTGGTGCCCGGACTTTCCTCGGCGGCTGCGACCCTGCCAGCCGACGCGTTCGCCCGGACGACTCCGGCGAGGGGGAGATAGCACGGTCGAGCGCTCCCCGCCAGGCTTCCCAGTTTTCCGGGCGCGCGAGCGCCGAGCGAAAACGGCGCAAGAGGAGCGCGCAGCGCACGCGTACTTCTTGGTACACCGAGCAGCGAAAGCGACGAGTCCGCCGTTTGCAGCCGGCGATCGCGCGCCCGTCAGAGGCGCTCGTCGATCGCGCGGTTGCTCATCTCGTCCGCCGCCGCGTTCTGCTCCCGCGGGATGTGGCGGAGGGTCACCTGCGGGAAGGCGGCCAGGAGCGCCTTGGCCTCGGCGTGGAGCGGCGCGAGGTGCTCGGCCTTCACGGCGTAGGTGCCCTCGAGCTGGCGGACCATGAGCTCGGAGTCGGCGAGGACCTCCAGCTCCTTGATGCCCATGGCCCGGGCGCGCTTGAGCCCCAGGATGAGCCCCATGTACTCGGCCACGTTGTTGGTGCTCTCGCCCAGGAACTTGCCCATCTTGGCGACGATGTGGCCGCCGGGGTTGACGATCACCGCGCCCGCGCCGGCCGGGCCGGGGTTGCCTCGGGCGGCGCCGTCGGTGAAGAGGCGGGTGCAGGGGGGCGGGGCCGCCACCTCGGCGGCCACCCGCTCGCGCTCCGCGTCGGCGGCGGCGGCGCGGGCCTTCTTCTTCTGCTCCCGCTCCGCCTTCGACTCGTTCATCGCCGCGTCCAGATCCTCGGCCGAGGCGCGGGCGGCCTTCTCCACCTCGCTCGCCTTGCGCACCCGCATGGCGCCGGACTTCCCCGCCGTGCCGGGCGCCTGGGCGGCCTCGGCCCCCTCGATGCGATCGGCGGCGGCGTTGAGGAACTTGCCGAGGGTGTCGCGGTCCCACCCCTTGTAGCGGGCGAGCGCGCGCGGCAGCTCCTCGTTGGCGGCGATGAAGCGGAGCAGCTCCGCCAGGACCGGCTTCGCCACGACTAGGCGGGGGACGGCGCGGGCGGGTTCACCGCGGCGGCCGAGTAGATGATGCGGTTGCAGCTCGGGCAGGTCTCGACCGAGTCGACCCGCTGCAGCACGATGGAGAGCTGCGGCGGGATGTTGCGGTTGCAGCCGGTGCAGGTGGAGCCCACCACCGGCGAGACCGCGATGCCGGCGCGGCGCCGGCGGATGTTCTCGTAGCGTCCGAGCAGGACGGCGTCGACGCGGGTGGCGGCGTCGCCGCGGCGCGCCTCGAGCTCCTGGAGCCGCTTCGACAGCTCGGACTCCTGCCGCTCGAGGCCCTCCCGATCCGACTGGGTGGCCATCTCGCGCTCGGAGAGCTCCTCGGCCCGCTGGTCGAGGGCGGCGCGGATGGCGCCGGCCGAGGCCGCCAGGGTCTTGAGCTGCTCGGACTGGGTCTCGTTGGTCTTCTTGGCGATGTCGATCTCGCGCGAGAGGGCGGCGTACTCGCGCGGCGTCTTGATCTCGCCGAGCCGCCCCTCCCACTTCTTCACCTTGTCGCGCTCCATCGCGAGCAGCGACTCCACCTGGCGGCGTTCGCGCTCGTTGTCCTCGAGGCGCGCCTTCTCCGCCTCGTAGGCCCGCTGCGCCTCCGACACCTTGGCCTCGAGCTCGGCGCGGCGCGCCGGCAGCCCTTCCGCGTCGGCGCGGACGGCGTTCATCTCGAGGTCGATCTGCTGCAGCTCTTCCAGTGCCTTCAGCTTCTCACGCAACGACAAAGCGACTTCCTCCTCAGGTTACCCGCGTGACGACGAATAGGCCCACCAGGATTCGAACCTGGATCTGATCGGTTATGAGCCGACGGCTCTGCCGTTGAGCTATGGGCCCTCGGCCCGCGGAAGCTCCATCATACACGGCAAGAAGGCCACCCCTAGTTCTCCACGAAGCTCTTGAGCCGCTTGGAGCGGCTCGGGTGCCGCAGCTTGCGCAGCGCCTTGGCCTCGATCTGACGGATGCGCTCGCGCGTCACCTCGAAGTCCTGGCCCACCTCCTCGAGGGTGTGGTCGGACTTCTCGCCGATGCCGAAGCGCATGCGCAGGACCTTCTCCTCGCGCGGCGTCAGCGTGGCGAGCACCTTCCTGGTCTGCTCGGCCAGGTTCATGTTGATGACCGCGTCGGACGGCGAGACGATCGCCTTGTCCTCGATGAAGTCGCCGAGGTGGCTGTCCTCCTCCTCGCCGATGGGCGTCTCGAGCGAGATGGGCTCCTTGGCGATCTTGAGGACCTTGCGGACCTTGTCGAGCGGCAGCTCCATTTTCTCCGCGATCTCCTCCGGCGTGGGCTCGCGGCCGAGCTCCTGCACCAGGTAGCGGCTGGTGCGGATGAGCTTGTTGATGGTCTCGATCATGTGCACCGGGATGCGGATGGTGCGGGCCTGGTCCGCGATGGCGCGGGTGATGGCCTGCCGGATCCACCAGGTGGCGTAGGTCGAGAACTTGTAGCCGCGCTTGTACTCGAACTTGTCGACCGCCTTCATGAGGCCGATGTTGCCCTCCTGGATGAGGTCGAGGAACTGCAGGCCGCGGTTGGTGTACTTCTTCGCGATCGAGACCACCAGGCGCAGGTTGGCCTCGACCAGCTCGGTCTTGGCGCGCTCCGCCTTGTGCTCGCCGTCGCTGATGGCCTGGTAGGTCCGGCGCAGCTCCTCCACCGGCACCTGCGCCTCCTCCTGCACGCGCAGGATCTTGCGCAGCGCGGTGCGGACGGCGCGGTCGATGTCCTCCATCTCCTCGGCCTTCACCGACAGCTTCTTGGCGAGCTTGCGGCGGGCGGCGTCGTCGTTGCGCGCCTCACGCAGCCCCTTCTTGAGATCCTTGAGGGGCACGCCGGCGCGCCGCTCGCACTCGAGCAGCTCGCGCTCGCTCTCCTCCACGCGCTTGATGAGCCCCTTGAGCTTGAGGACGATCCGGTCGATCTGCTTCTTCGAGAGCTGGATGGCCTCGAGGTGCTCGATCATCTGGCCCTCGATGGCCTTGATGTCGCCGCGCAGCTCCTTGCGCTTCGGGTCGGAGAGCTTCTTCGGGCCCTCCAGCGCCTGCTTGATCTTCTCGATGTCCTTCCCGAGCTTCTGGATCCGGTCGATGTGCTTCAGCACGTGCTCGACCTTGCGCTCCTCCTCGCGGGGGATGCGCGGAGCGGCCTCGGCGCCCGGCTCGCCCTCGGCGGCCTCGCCCTCGGCGGCGGCGGCCTCCTCCTCGATCTCGGCCTCCTCCTCCTGCTCGGCGGCGTTCTCGTCCCCGGCGTCCTTGATGATCTCGCGGACCCGGATCTTGCCCTTCCGCAGCCGCTCGCCCAGGTCGAGAATCTCGCGGATGGCGATGGAGCTGCCGAGCACCGAGGCGAGGATCTCCTTCTCGCCCTCCTCGATGCGCTTGGCGATCTCCACCTCGCCCTCGCGGGTGAGGAGCGACACCGACCCCATCTTGCGCAGGTACATGCGCACCGGGTCGTTGGACTTCCCGTAGCCGGGGTCCTCCTCCTCCTTCTTCTCCTCTTCCTCCTCGGTCTTGGCCTCCGGCTCCGGCGGCTTGTCCGGGAGCTTCATCTTCTTGGCGTCGTCGACCACCTCGATGTCGTGCTCGCCGAACATCGACATGACGTCGTCGATCTGCTCGGAGCTCACCGCGTCGGGCAGGGCGTCGTTCACCTCGTCGTAGGTGATGAAGCCCTTCTCGCGGCCGCGATCCATGAGCGCCTTGACCGCGGCGCGCTCGGAGAGCTCGCCGGCGTCGACCTCCACGTCCTCCTCGGCCTCGTCGGCGTCGGGCTCGGCCGCCTCGACCTCGACCTCGCCGTCCTCCTCGGCCTCCTCGTCGGGCGCCCCGGGCACCGGGCGGCGCAGCTTCGGCTCGGACTCCTTGGCCGGCGCCGGGTGGCGCTTCTCCTCGCCGTCGTGCCGCCTGGCCTTCTCGCCCTTCTTCTCCACGTGGAGCGCCGCCTTCGGCTCGGCGTGCTTCGCCTCCGCCTTCGGGTGCGCCTTGGCCTCGTGGCCCTTGGCCTCGTGCGCCTTCGGCGGGACCTTGTGGGCGTGGCTCTTGTCCGCGTGGCTCGCCTTGTCGTGCGCCTTGTGGACCGCCTTCCCGGGCTGCCCTTCGCCGCGCGCCCGGACGGCGGGCGGGCGGGCGACCACCTTCTCGGGCTTCGCCTTCGCCTTGGGCGCGGCGTGCTTCTCGGGTGCCTTCTTGGCGATCTTCTTGGCGGCGTGGGGCTTCGACGTCGTCATGTGGCTCGGGTCCTCCGCCTTCTCGCGAACGGCTTTAGTAACGGGGTCGCGGCGGGTGAGCCCGCCCAACTTCCCAAGAATGCTTCGGAAGGCGCCTTTCATCCTCGCTCCAGCACGGACAGGCGCTTCTTCATGTCCTTGAAGCGAGCGGCGAGCTCCAGGCTCTCGCTCACCAGCTCGGCAGGCGCGGGCGAGCCGGCGCGGGCCACCTGGCCCTGCACCTCCTCCATGCGCCGCTCGAGCTGCCTCACCTTCGCCTTCACCACCGCGCGCCGGAGCTCGCGCTCGGCGGCGCTCGGTTCGGGGCGGGCCGGGCCCAGGAGCTCTCGCACCCGGTTGAGCTGGCTCGCCGAGAGCATCCCCTCGAGCCGCGCCGGAGCTGCCTCGCCGGCGAGGTCGCCTCGGACCAGGGCCCGCACCACCTCGGCCGGCCCGGCAGGCAACAGCTCCGCGAGCGCCTCCTCGTCGGCCGCGGCGGCGAGGCCGGGGAAGGAGGCGAGCAGCCCGAGCGCGTCGACCGCCGGGGTGGTGATCGCCCGCGCGCCGGGGCGTCGGGGGGGCTCGGGCGGCGGGCGAACGGGGACCGCCGGAGCGCCGGCGGCCTCGGGGCCGGGCCCCACCGCGCGCCCCCGCGTCGGCTGCGAGGGCTTCTCCACCTCGGCGGCGAGCAGCCCGGGGTCGATGGCGAGCTTCCGCGCCGCCCGCTCCTCGAAGACCGAGCGGGCCAGACCGGCCGGCACTGCCGTGAGGAAGGGGCGCAGCTCGCGCACCGCCGCCAGCTTCTGCTCCACCGCCGCGTCGGCGCCGGCGCCGTCGCAGTGCGCCGTCACGGCGCGCTCGATGAGGAAGTCGGTGAGGGGGGTGGCCGAGGCGAGGAGCGCCTCCACCGCCGCGCGGCCGTTGGCGCGCGCGAACTCGTCGGGATCGACCTTGCCCTGCTCGGAGGGGAGGATCGCCACCTTGCCGGAGATGCCGGAGGGGAGGATGGCCTGGGCGGCCCGCGCCGGGGCGGCCGCGCCGGCGGCGTCGCCGTCGAAGAGCGCCACCACCTCGCGACAGTCGCAGCGGGCGAGCAGCTCGAGGTGCTCCGGCGTGAGGGCGGTGCCGCACACGGCGACGGCGTTCTTGACGCCCACCTGGTGCAGTCCGATCACGTCGAAGTAGCCCTCCACCAATACGGCGCTCCGGGTCTTTCGGATGGCCTCGCGCGCGAGGTCGATCCCGTAGAGGACCCTGCTCTTCTTGTAGACGGGCGACTCGGGCGAGTTGATGTACTTCGCCAGCCGCTCGCTGTCACGGCCCGGCAGCACCCGGCCGCCGAACCCGATCACCTCTCCGTCCAGCCCGGCGATGGGGAACATGAGCCGTCCCCTGAACCGGTCGTACGTCCTCCCCCCGTCCCGCTCCGCGACGAGGCCGGCGAGCTTCAGCGCCGCTTCTCCCACACCCTTCGAAACCATCCGGGGCGCGAGATCGTTCCAGCCGCCGCCGGCCACTCCCAGCCGGAACTGCCGAACCATCTCCTCGGAGGTGCCTCGCTCCTCGAGGTACCGCCGCGCCTCGGCCCCGTGCTCGCTCGCGAGCCGGGCCGCGAAGTAGCGCGCCGCGGCGTCGCAGGCCGCCAGGGCCTCCTTGCGCTCCCGGCGCCGCTCGCGCTGCTCGGCGCCGTCCTCCTCGCGGTCGGGGATCTCCACTCCCACCTCGGCCGCGAGCTGCCGCACCACCTCCGGAAACTCCTTGCCCTGCAGCTTCTGCAGGAACTTGAAGACGTCGCCCCCCTCGCCGCACCCATAGCACTTGAAGTGCTTGTCCTCCGGGTACACGTGGAAGCTCGGCGTACGCTCCCCGTGGAAGGGGCAGCAGCCCTTCCACGTCCTGCCCGACCTCTTCAGCTCGACCGCCCGGCCGATGACCGCGACGACGTCCACGCGCCCGCGGACCTCCTCGATGACGGCGTCCGGGATCATCCGCGCTCGGCGCGCCCTCCGCTACTTCCCGGCGAGCTTCTGCTTCACCAGGTCGCTCACCGCCTTCCCCTCGGCCCGGCCCTGCACCTCGGGGAGGAGGGCCTTCATCACCGCGCCCATGTCCTTCGGCCCCTTGGCCCCCACCGCCGCGACGGCGGCGTCGACCTTGGCGGCCAGCTCCTCCGGCGTGAGCTGCTGCGGGAGGTAGCGCTGGAGGATCACGATCTCGGCGTCCTCCTTGTCGGCAAGGTCGGCCCGGTTTCCGGCCCGGTACTGCTCCACCGAGTCGCGGCGGCGCTTGATCTCGGAGGCGATCACCTGCAGCACGCCGGCGTCGTCGAGCGAGGCGCCCGCGCCGCCGACCTCGATCTCGCGGTACTTGATGGCGCTCTTCAGCATGCGAAGGACGCTCTTCCCGAGCTCGTCCTTCCGAAGCATCGCCGCCTTGAGATCCTCGTCCAGCTGCTGCTTGAGCGCCAAGGGCCGCCCCCTCTTCCGGCTAGTAGGACTTGCGGGCCTTCTTCATGGCGCGCTTCTTCGCGGCGAGCGCCTTCTTCTTGCGCTTGACGCTCGGCTTCTCGTAGTGCTCGCGCTTGCGGATCTCCGAGAGGATGCCGGCCTTCTCGCACTGCTTCTTGAAGCGCTTCATGGCGTTTTCGAAGGACTCGCCGTCCTTGACTCGCACTCCGGTCATTCAATTCCTCGATCGAGCGGGTTACGTGGGGGCTGCAAAAGGCAAGGAGCCGGGCGGAATGCGCCCGGCTCGCGTTGGGTGGACAGACGCGCCCGTTTAACGGACAAGGGCCCGCCCTGTCAAGGGTTCTTCCCCCCGGTGGAGGGGGTGGCGCCCACCGGGGCGTGGCGCCGCTCCAGGATCGCGTAGACCTCGCTGGGCGTCACGTCGGCCGAGGCGAGCAGCACGAACAGGTGGTAGAGCAGGTCGGCGGCCTCGTGGGCAAGGTGATCCTTGGAGTCCTTTCCGTCCACCAGCCCCTGGTGAGCCTCGTTGACCTCATAGGCCTCCTCCGCGATCTTGCGCCGGATCTTGGCGGAGTTGGCGAGCAGCTGCCGGGTGTAGCTGTGGCTGGCGCCCTCGTCGGCCTTGCGCGACTCGATGGTGGCCCAGAGGCGGGCCAGGAAACGTTCGTCTGCCATTGGGTTGTCCCTTTCAGGAGAAGCAGCTGCGACTGCCAGTGTGACAGGCCGGCCCGGTCTGCCGGACGAGATAGAGGACGGCGTCGGCGTCGCAGTCGATGCGAACCCCGGTCACCTCCTGCAGGTGCCCGCTGGTGGCCCCCTTCTTCCACAGCTCGCGCCGGCTGCGCGACCAGTAGTGCGCATAACCGGTGGCGAGGGTGGCGTCGAGCGCCTCGCGGTTGGCCCAGGCGAGCATGAGGACCGTGCCGTCCTCCTCCTGGGCGACGACCGGCACCAGCCCGCGCTCGTCGTACTTGAGCCCGTCGAGGGCCCCGGGGGCGAGCTTCAGCACGGCCGCACCTCGATGCCGCGTCCGGCGAGGAAGCGCTTCACCTCGCCCACCGTCCGCTCGCCGTCGTGGAAGATGCTGGCGGCGAGCGCGGCGTCGGCCACCTCCAGCCCGGCCGCCACGTCCTCCAGGGACCCGGCCCCACCGGAGGCGATGACGGGGATGGTGACCGCGCCGGTGACCGCCCGGAGCAGCTCGAGGTCGTAGCCCTTGCGCGTGCCGTCGCGGTCCATGCTGGTGAGCAGGATCTCGCCCGCGCCGCGGCGCGCCATCTCCGTGGCCCAGGCCACCGCGTCGAGCCCGGTGTTACGCCGGCCGCCATGGCTGTAGACGTCCCAGCCCGGTCCGCGCTGGACCGCATCGTCGCCGTGACGCCGCTTGGCGTCAATTGCGACCACGATGCACTGCGAGCCGTACTTCGTGGAAGCGGCGTCGATGACCGCCGGATTGGCGATCGCGGCGGAGTTGAAACTGGTCTTGTCGGCGCCCGCGTTCAGCAGCCGGCGCACGTCTTCGACCGTGCGCACGCCGCCGCCGACGGTCAGGGGGATGAACACC
>DASRRJ010000009.1:0-41199 GCA_035656915.1 Anaeromyxobacteraceae bacterium | reverse complement strand
GGCCCGCGGCGCCAGCTCGCCTCAACAGCCGGCGGTCTTCCGGAAGTAGGTGCTGACGTTCTTGCCCTTCTTCACCTCGTAGCGGCACCGGATCTCGTCACCCTCGTTGATGCGGTGATCCTTGAACTTGTCGAGGGTGAGGTCGTCGTGGACCGTGATCTCCACCGTCTTGTCGCTCTTGACGTCTCGGAGCGTGGCGGTGGCGACCTTGGCCTCCTGTCCGGCGATGTCGATCTTGGTGATGACGCCGACCATCTTGGTGTCTTCGGCGCGGGCGACGCCGCCCAGGGCGAGGACGACCAGCATGACGCGTACTGCGGCGAGGACGACTGCGGCTGCTCTCTTCATGGCGTTGCTCCTCCTGGATTGCTGACTACAGCTTCACTTCGAACGTCGCGTAGATGTCGTGCGCCGACTTGAGCGGCGCGAACATCTGGGCGTTCATCGGGCTGGCCGCGAGGTCGCTGACCTTCACCGGAGCGCCGACCCAGTTGTTGCTGCCGGTGTAGGTGAAGTCGTAGTACTGGTAGCCCAAGCGGATGAAGGTCTTGGCGTTGTACGAGGAGATCGGCTGGAGCGGCAGCTCCTGGATCAGGTAGGCCTCGTAGACGTTGCCGCGGGTGCCGAGCTTGCTGGTCCACATGTCGTCCGCGGCCGGATCGAAGGGCATCCAGAACTCGGAACCGTGGTTGTACTCGGCGCCGATCTTGGTGCCGGTCGGCAGGTCGTAGCGGAGGCCGGCGTAGACCGACCAGCCGGTGTGGCTGCTGGTGTCGGGGCCGTTGACGAGCAGGCCGGCGCCGGAGTCGGGCGAGCCGGCGCCGTCGAGCAGGGCGTGGTTGCCGTTCGGGCGGGTGATGCTGAGGCCGCCGCTGGCGAACGAGTTCAGGGTGCCGGGGCCGATCTGCTTGAGGGTGCTGAGCAGGCCCACGCCGAACCAGTCGATGTCGCCGAGCTGCTTGCCGACGTTGTTCGGGTTGTCGAAGATGTTGAAGCCGCGGTTGTACTGGAAGTCGATGCGGATCGGGTCGGTGTCGACCGGGATGAGCTGGAAGCCGAGCATGTCGGTGTCGCTCAGGCTGTTCTTGCTGCTGTAGCCGGCCTCGAAGCCGCGGCCGTAGCAGACCTTGCCGTAGGCGCCGGGGAGGAAGTCGATCTCGGGCGCGTAGCCGATGGTCATGCCGTCGAAGGCGTAGTCGACCAGCAGCCCGGGGACGCCGCCGTTGCCGGGGCGGTCATTGTCCTGGCGGAGGTGGGTGGGGGAGCCGCCGGTGGAGGGGCGGCGCCCGACGGAGAACCAGAGCGGCTGGCCGCCGATGTTGCTCCACGTCGCGTAGACCTGATCGACGCGGAGGGTGTTGTCGAGCGGCACGTGGCCGATGGTGCCGTCCAGGATGGAGACGCGGTCGGCGAAGAAGCCCGCGTTGGTGGCCTGGGCGGTCTCCATGCCGAAGGTCTTGTACATGAGCAGCCGGGACGTGAGGGTCACGTCCTGGGTCGCCTTGGCCTTGATGTTGAGGCCGAAGCGGTTGGTCATGAGCGTGTCGTTCTTCGGGCTGTACCCGGGCACCGCCACCGGCATCGCGGTGGGGCCCATGTACTGGTAGTAGTTCGGGACGTCGCCCTTGAGCGAGTCGAAGCGGAAGCGGTAGTCGCCGCCGATGGTGAGCCACTTGCTGAGTGACTTCTCCTCGAGCTTCTTCTCGCGCTGCTTGAGCGCCTCGACCTCCTTCGTCAACGAGTCGATCTTCTGCTGCTGGTCCTTGTCCTCGGCGAGGGCGGACAGGGGCAGCGCCAGGCTCACCACCAGGAGTGCTCCGAGAAGTCTACGCATTCGTTGTCCTCTTCATCTGTGTGTGACGGGCACCACGGAGACAGAACGGTGAAGTCGAGAAGCGAGACCGGGTGGGTGTGCCCGGGCCGCCTTCCGCGGACCGCATGGCGCAGGGACTTGCAGGGGGCGTGCCCCGGAACTGGGGCCTGATTGCGAGGACTTGGGCCGCGCCCGAACGGTGCGCGCGACGCGGCGTCTCGGCGCGGCGCGACGCCGCGTCTCACGGCGCGACGGAACGTGCCAGCGCCGCGCTCACGGCTCGGGCGCGGAGCTTGCCGGCGTAGGGGGGGAGGGGCGCGGCGCGCGCGCCAGGGGAGGCGCGACGGCGCCGCGCGCCGCACACGGGGTCGTCCTAGTGCTGGTGCTCGTGCTTCTCGGCCGGGTCATGGGCGTGCCCGGCCTCGGCCTCGTGCTGGTGCTCCTCGGCCTTGCCCTGGCCGTGGTCGTGCGGGTGCTCGTGGGCGTGCGCGTGCGGGTGGCTGTGCACCGTGCCGTCGGCGTGCCGGTGCTCGTGCGAGTGGGCGTGCTCGTGGGTGTGGGCGTGCATGTGCGCTCCCTTCCACTTCACGATAGGCCGGCGCTGCTCCTCCAGCCACGCGAACCACTCGGCCATCCCCTCCCCGCTGCGCGCCGAGAGGCGCAGCACCTTCGGGTTCGGCATCACGCGGGAGAGGGCGTCGTCGATCCGGGCCAGGTCGACGTCGAGGTGGGGCACGAGATCGCACTTGGTGACCAGCACCAGGTCGGCCTTCTGGAACATCACCGGGTACTTGAGCGGCTTGTCCTCGCCCTCGGTCACCGAGAGCGCCACCACGTTGGCTGCCTGCCCGAGGTCGTAGATCGCCGGGCAGACGAGGTTGCCCACGTTCTCGATGAAGAACACGTCGGAGCGGTCCCAGGGGAAGCCGTCGAGCGCGTGGTGCACCATCGCCGCGTCGAGGTGGCAGGCCTGGAAGGTGGTGATGGCCTTCGACGGGATGCCGGCCTTCTCGAGGCGGCGGGCGTCGTTGTCGGTGGCGAGGTCGGCCGAGACCGCCGAGAGCCTGAGCCGCCCCTCGGCGAAGCGGCTGGTGGCCTCGAGCACCGCCGTCTTGCCCGCGCCGGGCGAGCCCATGAGGTTCAGCGCCAGGACCCCGTGGCCGAGGAAGTGCTCCCGGTTGTGGGCCGCCCGGCGATCGTTGCCGGCCAGGATCTTGTCGTGCAGCTCCACCGGGACCAGCTCGGTGTCACCGCAGCCACAGGTCGTGCACATCAGGGCACCTCCAGCTCGATCCGGTCGAGCGTCAATCCGTCGGAACCTTCGCCCATCTTCGCGGGCAGATCGCACGCGGGGCAGCGGAGCACCGCCCCCTTCTCGATGGCCTGGCCGCAGGCCGGGCAGCTCCAGCTGGCCGGCACCACGCGCACCGCGAGCGTCGCCTGCGCGCAGACCGTCCCCTGCCGGAAGGTCTCGAAGGCGGTGCGGAAGAGCTCGGGGTCCACGCCGCCGAGCTCTCCCACCGAGACCGTGAGCGCGTGGACGGCGAGGGCCCCCTGCTTCTGGACCTCCCGCTCGACCCGCTCGACCACCGCCTGCACCAGCGAGTACTCGTGCATCAGCAGATCCGGGGCAGCGGCTCGCCCTCGATCTCGGCGAGGAGCCGCCGGCCGAAGCCGGTGTCCACGATGACCTGGCCGGGCCGCTCGGCGATCGCCGCGCCGATGATCGCCGCCTCGCGCCCGAGCGGGTGGGCGCGCAGCGCCGCCAGCACCTTCTCGGCCGACGCGGCGCGGACGCCGATCACCGCCTTGCCCTCGTTGGCGACGACCAGCGGGTCGATGCCGAGCATCTCCCCGGCGGCCCGCACCTCCGGGTGCACCGGCAGGTGCTGCTCCTGCACCAGCACCCCGACCTTGCCCTTCTCGGCGAACTCGTGGAGCACCGAGGCCACGCCGCCGCGGGTGGGGTCCTTCATCGCCACCACGTCGTCGCCGCCGGCGTCGAGGGCGGCGCGGACGAGCCGGTTGATGGGGGCGACGTCGCTCCGCAGGTCGCCCTGGATGTCGAGCCCGTGCCGGCGGGTCATCACCGCCATGCCGTGGTCGCCGATGGCTCCGGTGACGATGAGCTTGTCGCCGGCGCGCAGGCCGGCGTCGGTGACCACCCGGCGCGTCACCGCGAACCCGGCGGTGTTGAGGACGATGCCGTCCACCTCGCCCTTGCCCATCACCTTGGTGTCGCCGGTGACGATGTTGGCGCCCGACTCGAGGCAGGCCTGCTTCATCGAGTCGCGGATCCGCTCCAGCTCCTCGCGCGGGAAGCCCTCCTCGATGATCACCGCGCAGGTGAGCCCGAGCGGCTCGGTGGCGCCCATCATGGCGAGGTCGTTGACGCAGCCGGAGATGGAGAGCCGCCCGATGTCGCCGCCGGGGAAGAAGCGCGGGTGGACCACGTGGCTGTCGGTGGTCATCACCACCCACTGGTCGCCGACGCGGATGGCCGCGCCGTCGTCCATGGCGGCGAGGCCGACGCCGTCCACCACCGGGTCGCCGAGCCCGAGGAACACCTCCTCGATGAGCCGGCGCATGGCCCGCCCGCCGGCGCCGTGGCGCAGCCCCACCCGGTCGCCCGGACCTGGCGCGGACATCTAGCCCACCTCCTTCAGATCGGGGACGCCGCCGTACTGGTGCCAGATCTTGCAGGTGCCCTCGGAGGAGACCATGCAGGCCCCCACCGGCGACTCGGGCAGGCACTCCTTGCCGAAGAGCGCGCAGTCCTTGGGCGACTTGAAGCCGGCCATGATCTCGCCGCAGATGCAGCGGTCGGCGAGCTGGCGCGGTGCGTAGTCCCACAGGCCCTTCAGGTCGATGTCGAAGCGCCGGCGGGCGTCGACCGCGGCGAACTCGGCCTTGAGCCGCAGGTTGCCGTCGGGGATGACCGCGATGCCGCGCCACTGGCCGCCCACCGGCTCGAACACCTGCCAGAGCATCTTCTGCGCCGGCAGGTTGCCCGGCCCGGTGACGCAGCGCGGGTAGCAGTTGGCGACGTCGTGCTCGCCGCGGCGGATCATCTCGACCGTCTTCAGGATGGCGGCGAGCACGTCGAGCGGCTCGAAGCCGGTGACCACGATCGGCATCCGGTACTTCCGGGCCATGGGGCGGAAGCAGTCGCAGCCGGTGATGATGGCGGCGTGCCCGGCGGCGAGGAAGGCCTCCACCTTGGAGCCGGGCATGCCGGCCACGATCTCCATCGCGGGGGGCACGTACTTGTGCGACGAGAGGATCGAGAGGTTCTTCGGCAGGCCGCGCAGGATGGCCGCGGCGGTGGCCACGGCGGTGGTCTCGAAGCCGGACGAGAAGAAGACCACCTCCTCGAGCGGGTGCTCGTTCGCGATCTCGATGACCTGCTCGACGCCGTAGACGATGTCCACCTTGCCGCCGTCGGCCTGGGCGTCGCCGAGCGACTTCACCGTGCCCGGCACCTTGAGCATGTCGCCATAGGTGAGGACGCGGCAGCCCTGCTTCGCGAGGGCCACGCCCTCGTCGATCTCGGGCGCGTCGGTGACGCAGACCGGGCAGCCCGGGCCCATGATGAGCGAGAGCTGGCGCGGCAGCAGGGCGCGGATGCCGAAGCGGGCGATCGACTGCTCGTGGCTGCCGCACACGTGCATGACGGTGATCTCGTCGCGGCCGATGGCGTCCACCTCGCGCTGCAGGGCGGCGGCGAGCGCGCGGGCCTTCTCGGGATCGCGGAACTTGAGCTGCGCGAGCAGCTGCTCCTGGGCGGCCATCTACGCCTTCTCCTTGCCGGCCGCCATCTCGCCGAGGACGTCGGCGGCCATCAGGTCGTCGGCGGCCACGTCCTTCAGGATCTGGTCGAACATGGCCAGTGTCTCGCCTACCTCCTCGTGCGGGATGCGGCGGATGGCGAAGCCGACGTGGTTGAGCACGTAGTCGCCCACCGACACCGGCTCGTCGACCACGTCGAGCCGCAGCTCCTTCTTCACGCCGAAGAAGTCCACCGTGGCGTTCATGCCGTCGATGGCGAGGACCTTACCGGGAACGCCGAGACACATTTCACGACCTCCAGCTGCCGGGGCGCGGCCCGGGCTCGTTCGACTGCGACTGCGATTGCGCCCTCGCGCGCGCGACCATCGCCTGGCCGAGCGCGATCCCGCCGTCGCCGGGTGGGATCTGGCCGTGCAGGTATACCTCGAATCCAGGCGAGAGCTGGCCGAGCAGCCGCTCGGCCAGCCGGGCGTTCTGGAAGCAGCCGCCGCTCGCCACCACCGGCAGCGGGCCGCGGAGCGCGGCGGCGCGCCGCACCAGCGCGGCGGCCGCGGCGGCGAGCGTCTCGTGGAAGCGGGCCGCGACGGTCCCGGGCGCGGCGCCGGCGAGGAGGTCCTCCACCAGCGCCCGCACGGTGGGGCGCAGGTCGAGCTCCCAGGGCTCATGGGCCTCGTCGAGCTGGAAGGGATAGCGGCCGCGCTCGGCCGGGTCGGCTGCCCCCTCCAGCGCCACCGCCACCTGCCCCTCGTGCCGGGCGCGCGGACGTGCGAGGGCGAGCGCGCCGGCCGCGTCGAACCAGCGGCCGGCGCCGTGGGAGAGCGGGCTGTTGAGGCCGCCGCGGATCATGCGGCGGACGACCTCCACCTCGGCGGGCGGCACCTCCCGGAAGAGCGCCAGCCGGTCGAGCGGCGGGGAGCCCTCGAAGGCGTCGTCGAGGGCCGCGAGCGCCACGCGCCAGGGCTGGCGCACCGCGGCGTCGCCGCCGGCCAGCGGGAGCGGGCGCAGCGTGGCGAGCCGCTCGTAGCTGGCGTAGGTGGCGAGGAGCAGCTCGCCGCCCCAGGAGGCGCCGTCCGGGCCGTGGCCGGTCCCGTCCCAGGCGAGCCCGAGCACCGGGCCCTGGAGCCCGTGCTCGGCCATGCCGGCGGCGACGTGGGCGTGGTGGTGCTGCACGGCCACCGCGGGCACGCCCAGCTCCTCGGCGCGCCGCAGCGCGTAGGCGGTGGAGAGGTACTGGGGGTGGAGGTCGTGGGCGAGCAGCGCCGGGCGGGTCTCCAGGAACCGCTCCAGCCGCGCCACCGCCGCCTCGAAGCTCTCGGTGGTCTCGAGGTTCTCGAGGTCGCCGACGTGCGGGCCGAGCCAGGCGGCGTCGCCGAGCCCGATGCAGAAGGTGTTCTTGAGGTGGGCGCCGCAGGCGAGCACCGGGCGGTCGAAGCGGAGCGGCGCCGGCACCGGCCGCGGCACGTAGCCGCGGGAGCGGCGCATCACCAGCGGGCGGCCGGCGACCACGCGCGCGACCGAGTCGTCGCAGCGGGTCTCGATCTCGCGGTCGTGCACCAGGAAGAGGTCGCAGATGCCGCCGAGCCGCTCGAGCGCCTCGGCGTTCCGGTAGGCGATCGGCTCCTCGGAGAGGTTGCCGCTCGTCATCACCAGCGGCCGGCCGGCCTCGGCGAGCAGCAGGTGGTGGAGCGGCGAGTAGGGGAGCAGCAGGCCCACCAGCGGGGTGGCGGGGGCGACGCCGGTGGAGAGCGGGGAGGGCACGCGGCGGCGGACGAGGACGATGGGGCGCTCCACCGAGGCGAGCAGCGCGCGCTCGGCGTCGCCGAGGTGCGCGAGCCGCTCGGCGGCGGCGAGGTCGGGCACCATCACCGCGAAGGGCTTCTCCTCGCGGTGCTTGCGGGCGCGCAGGCTGGAGACGGCGGCGTCGCTGGTGGCGTCGCAGGCGAGGTGGAAGCCGCCGAGCCCCTTCACGGCCAGGACCTTCCCCTCCGCCAGGGCGCGTCCGGCGAGGACCAGCGCGGCGTCCCGCTCCGCGATCACGGCGGGGAGGGGCTTCGTGGCCGCCCCTTCCCAGCCCTCCCCGCACGAGCGGGGAGGGTGTGCAGCGGGGCTCTCCTCGGGTTCTCCCTCTCCCGCGCAGCGGGGGAGGGTCGGGGAGGGGGCCGGCGCGAGGAGGGTGAGCTGCGGCCCGCACGCCGGGCAAGCGTTGGGCTCGGCGTGGAAGCGGCGATCGGTGGGGGTCTCGTACTCGCGCCGGCACTCGGCGCAGAGCGGGAACGAGGCCATGGTGGTGAGCGGCCGGTCGTAGGGGACGCCGCGGGCGATGGTGAAGCGGGGGCCGCAGCCGGTGCAGTTGGTGAACGGATAGCGGTAGCGACGGTTGCCGGGGTCGGCGAGCTCGCGCAGGCAGTCGGGGCAGGTGGCGAGGTCGGCGGGGATGGAGACGCGGAGCTCGCTCGAGGCGGCGGCCCCCTCGCTCTCGACGATGCGGAAGTCGACCGCGGGCTCCGCCGGGATGGCGGCGACCTCGACGGCGTCGTAGCGGGCCGCGGGCGGCTTCTCGGCGGCGAGCCGGGCCAGGAAGGCGTCGAGCTCGGCCGGCGCGCCGAAGGCCTCGACGGTCACGCCGCGCGCGTCATTCCGCACGCGCCCGCGCACGCCCGTGGCCTGCGCCAGCCGGAAGACGAACGGCCGCATGCCGACGCCCTGCACCGCGCCGCGGACGACGATGCGGCGCCCCTCGGGCGCTGCGCTCGGCGTGGACGGTGCGGACGGAGAGGGCATGCTGGCGCGACCGGCACTCAGCGTGTAACCGCCCGTCCAGCCTCGGGAACCTAGACTAGCAGCCCCCTCGGGGGGCAGGCAACGGACCCCCGGATCAGATCCCGCGCGGCGTCTCCCACCAGAGGTCGGGCTTGCCGGGCGGGTCGCGGGGAGTCGGCGCGGCGCCGCGGGAGGCGAGGTCGGCCACCACCTCGTCGAGGACGCGCGGCAGCGCGGCGCGAACCGGCTCGGAGAGGCGAACGCCCAGGTCCACCACGTCGGGGATGACGCCGATGAGCTTCACCTCCGTCGGTGCCACGCCCATGAAGTCGGCGGTGAGGAGCGCCTCCCGCAGCCCCGGCTCGTGCGGGCTCATGGCCACGATCGGCGCCTTCTCGAGCAGCTTCGCCCGGTCGTAGTAGCGGAGCTCGCCGGGCTGGCCCTTGGCGCGCACCACGTCGACCACCAGCAGCACCTCGTGCCCGGCCATGTAGGCGGTGAGGTCCACGCCGGGCGTCCCGGCGTCGATGAGGGAGACCTCCTCCGGGAAGTCGTAGCGGGCCTCCAGCTCCTTGATGACGTGGGAGCCGAGGGCGTCGTCGCCCATGAGCACGTTGCCGATGCCGAGTACCAGGATGCGGGCCATGCGAACCTCATTATGGAGGGGTCCCAGCGGAGCTGGGGAGGGCAAGGCCCTCCAGGGCGGGAGAGCTTCGCCAAAGGCGAAGCGCAAGGGCCCCGCCGAGCGGGGGGTGGGGCCCCGACGGCTCCGCCGGCGGGGCGGGGCAGCATGCCCCGTAAAATGGAAGGGCCGAGGCGAAGCGCCCCGGCCCTCCGTCGTCGGAGCGAAGCGGCGGCCTACAGCACCTTCACCTGGGCGATCTCGTTGCCCTCGCCGTCCACGGTGTGGATGGCGCAGGCGAGGCAGGGATCGAACGAGTGGATGGTGCGGAGCGCCTCGAGCGGCTTCTTGGGATCGGCCACGGGGTTGCCGACGAGCGAGTGCTCGTAGGGACCCATGACGCCCTTCTCGTCGCGGGGGCCGGCGTTCCAGGTCGACGGCACCACGCACTGGTAGTTCGCGATCTTGCCGTCGGTGATGACGCACCAGTGCGAGAGGAGGCCGCGCGGCGCCTCGTGGAAGCCGACGCCCTCGACCGTGCCCTTGGGGAAGTGGGGCTCGTTGTAGGTGGTGGTGTCGCCCTTGCCCACGTTCTCCATGAGCAGCTTCCACTGGGCCTGGGCCTGCTCGGCCATGACCGCGGCGCGGATGCAGCGGGCGGCGTGGCGGCCCAGGGTCGACTCGAGCACCGCCGGGGTGAGCTTCACCTTGGCGATCGAGCCGGCCACCTCGAGGCACTTCACGGCCCAGCGGGTGATGGGCTCGTTGCCGGCGGCGAGGCCGACCAGCACCTCGGCGAGCGGGCCCACCTGCATGGGCTTGCCGTCGAAGCGGGGCGCTTTGACCCAGCTGTACTTGCCCTCGGGGTTCCACTTGCCGTCGAAGGAGGGCTTGGTCTCGCCCTTCCACGGGTGGAGGGAGTTGGCCGAGTTGGCGTAGTACGCGCGGGCGGTGTCCTCGGTGACGCTCTTCTTGAAGTAGTCGTCGCCGAAGGCGCTGATGGGCTTGAGCGACTTGAGGTCGCCCGCCATGAGCGTGCCGCCGGGGAGCGCGAACCTGGTGCCCTTGGTGTCGAGCGGGAGCTCGGGGGCGGCCAGGTAGTTGTTCACGCCTTTCCCGTAGCCGAGCCAGTCCGGGTAGAAGGCGGCCACGGCGCAGACGTCGGGGAAGTAGACCTGCTGCACGAAGGTGGTGACCTCGTCGAGGAGGTCCTTCACCATGTACAGCTTCTCCATGTTGAGCGTCGCCGGGTTGTCCAGGTTGATGGCGTTGGCGACGCCGCCCACGGCCAGGTTCTGGATGTTCGGCGTCTTGCCGCCCAGGATGGCGACGATCTGGTTGGCCTTCCGCTGGACGTCGAGCGCCTGGAGGTAGTGCGCGACGGCGAGGAGGTTCACCTCCGGCGGGAGCTTCATCGCCGGGTGGCCCCAGTAGCCGTTGGTGAAGATGCCGAGCTGGCCGGCCTTGACGAAGCCCTCCAGCTTGGCCTTCACCGCGGAGAGCTCCTGGACGCTGTTGAGGTGCCAGGAGCTGAGGCTCTGCCCGATCTGCGCGGCCTTGGCCGGGTCGGCCTTGAGCGCGCTGACCACGTCCACCCAGTCGAGCGCCGACAGGTGGTAGAAGTGGACGATGTGGTCGTGCAGCGAGTGGGCGCTGACGATCAGGTTGCGGATGTACTGGGCGTTGAGCGGGACCTCGAGGTTGAGGGCGTTCTCGACCGAGCGCACCGACGCCATGGCGTGCACGGTGGTGCACACGCCGCAGATGCGCTGGACGAAGACCCACACCTCGCGCGGGTCGCGCCCCTTCACGATCTCCTCGATGCCGCGCCACATGGTCCCGGTGGACCACGCCTTCGCGACCTTGCCCCCCTCCACCTCGACGTCGATGCGGAGGTGCCCCTCGATTCTGGTGACTGGATCGATGGTGATTCGCTGACTCATTTGAGCACCTTTAACGGCTGGCAGCGGTCCGGACCTGGCCGGCGCCGACGTTGGAGTGACCGTGGGCGTCGTCGACGACCACGACAGGGAACTTCCTCGCGATGAAGATGAACACCGCCATGCCGATGGACGCCATGCCGATGGTGACCACCGTCTCGCCGATGGAGGGGAAGTACTCCCAGCCAGCGCCGGCGTCGTAGCAGGTCAGGTAGGTGTCGACGCGGTAGAGCGCGCCGGCGGCCACGGCCATGAGCGCGGCTCCGAAGAGCCGGCCCGGGTTCCGCTGCACCTTCGCAGACAGGAACATGAAGGCCGGCGCGAGGAAGAGCGCCATCTCGAGGAGGAAGAAGAACAGGTGGTGATCGAGGCGCGCCAGGTAGCGCAGCTTGCCCTGCGCGGCGATGTCGACGAGCCGGATGGCGACGTAGGCGAAGAGCAGGCCGGCGTTCACCTTGGACAACTGGGCGAACAGGACCTGGTCGTGCTTCGCCTTCCAGGCCGCCTTGAGGATGGTGGTGAGGACCACCACCGTCCCGTAGCCCATCGAGAGGCAGGAGAGCAGGAACAGCAGCGGGAGCGCCCAGGTGTGCCACAGCGGGTCCACCTTGGTGCCGGCGATCAGCATCAGCCCGCCGAGCGAGCTCTGGTGCATGGTGGGGAGGACGATCGCCAGGGCGATGATGAACGGCATCGCCTTCTGGAGGCGCGGCCCCCACTTCTTGCCGAAGCTCGACCAGTAAGGCGACTGGCTCGCCGCCGCTCCTTCGAGGAGGGCGGGGAGGACCTCGACCCAGAGCACGGTGACGTACGCCATCACGCAGACGGCGACCTCGAGGAGCGCGGAGCTGAGGTTCCAGATGGGCACGTCGGCGAGCCAGAAGGCGTTCCAGTACCGCCCCAGCGCGATGAGGATCGAGCTGCCGCCGAGCGAGTAGGCGATGGCGCCCACCAGCACGGCCGGCCGGACGAGCCCGTGGTACTTGCCCTTGTTGAGCAGGTAGCAGAGGAGGCCGACCGAGTAGGCGCCTGCACCGATGCCGGTGAAGACCACCACGTTGATCGGCTCCCAGATGCCCCAGGCGTAGCCATCGGTCATGTTGCTGACCGGGCCGATGCCGGTGAAGAACCGGTACACCATCACCAGGGCGGAGAGGCCGAACAGGGAGAGGAGCGTCTTCATCAGGGGGTCGAGCATCTTCCCCCCGATGGCCTGCGGATGTTCGTGGGCGCTCATCTACTTGCCCTCCTCATGGTGCTCGGCCGCCTCTTCCTTCTTCTGGTTGCGGCTGATGACGAAGGCCGAGACGGCGTACAGCGCGATCGGCGTGAGGCCGGCGAGGTACGGGGCGTGCGAGACGTGCTCCGAGAACGCCGCGCCGGACTCCTCCGGGAGCTCCGGCAGGCCGAGGTCCTTGAAGGTGACGCCGGCGCCGGCCAGGTAGAGCACCTGGGTCCCGCCGCCCTCGGTCTCGCCGAAGACCTTGCCGTTGTACTTCTTCGGCTCGGCGGCGAGGCGCCGCTTCGCCTCCTTGAGGAGCTCCTCCCGCTTGCCGTAGACCACGGCCTCGCGGGGGCAGACCTCGCAGCAGGCCGGGTTCGCGAGCGCATAGGCGCCGCCCTTGTTCTTGTCCGCGCGGTGCTTGCAGAGCTCGCACTTCACGATCTGCGGCACCGGCGTGAACCACTCGAACTTGGGGACGTTGAACGCGCAGGCGATCTGGCAGTAGCGGCAGCCGACGCAGGTGTCCTTGTCGTACAGGACGATGCCGGTGCCCTGGTTCTCGTTCGAGTAGTTGAACTTGCCTTTGCCCTCCTTGTGGAGGGCGCCCATCATGCAGACCGAGACGCAGGAAGGATCGACGCAGTGCATGCACTGCTGCTTCATGAAGGCGAACTTCTCGCCGTCCTTGAAGACCTTGATGACGTTCTTGGTCGTGCCGTTCAGGTCGGTCGGGACGTCGTAGACCGCCTTCTCGGTGCCCTGTGCGGCCTGCGCGTCGTAGGGAAGCTTGTTGGCTTCCTTGCACTTCGTCACGCAGGCGCGGCAGCCCACGCAGCGGGTGGAGTCGTAGAGCATGCCCACCGCGTCGGGGAGCGGTGGGTGCGGCTCACGGGCCTCCGCCTTTCCAGCGAGGGCCGTGACGGCGCCGGCTGCACCGGCGGCCGCTGCCCCCTTGAGGAGGGATCGACGGGAGATGCGCATGGGGCCTACTCCCTTTCCTCGTGCTTCTCCGACTCGGCGGTGAGCTTCTTGCTCGCGATGAAGCCCGCGCCCACGATGGCGCCGACGGCGAGGCCGCCCAGTCCGACGGCGGCCGGGGCCACCACGCTGTGGTCGGGGTGGATGGCCGGGTAGGTGCCGGGGGCGGTCGGGCGCTCCACGTCGATGGTGGTGTGGAGCGGGACGCGGAAGGCGACCTGCTGCTCGGTGCATCCGACGCAGGGGTGGCCGATGCCCACCGGCCAGGCGCCGGGGACCTCGCAGAAGGGCAGGAGCGAGCAGTTGGCGTGCGTCGCCGGTCCCTTGCAGCCGAGCTTGTAGAGGCAGTGGCCGGCGCGGTGGCCGTCGTCGCCGAACTTCTGCGCGAAGCGGCCGGCGTCGAAGTGCGGCCGGCGCGGGCAGTCCTCGTGGATGGTGCGGGCGTACGCGAACTCGGGGCGGCCGAGCTTGTCGAGCTTCGGCAGCGTGTGGAAGGTGGCGAACTGGAGCGCCACGCCGAGCAGGTTGTAGGGGTTGGCCGGGCAGCCGGGCAGCGTCACCACGGTCTTGCCCTTGAGGATCATCGGGGCGCCGGTGGCGTCGGTCGGGTTCGGCTCGGCCGCGGCCACGCCGCCGAAGCTGGCGCAGGAACCGAGGGCGATGATGGCGCCGGCGTCGGCGGCCACGCGGTTCAGGGTGTCGATGGCGTTCTTGCCGCCGACCTGGCAGTAGATGCCGCCGTCCTTGCGCGGGATGGCGCCCTCGACGACCAGGATGTACTTGCCCTTGTTGGCCTTGATGGCCTCTTCCATTGCCTCTTCGATCTGGTGGCCCGCCGCCGCGAAGAGCGTCTCGTGGTAGTCGAGCGAGATCAGGTCGAGGATCACCTCGGCGAGCGCCGGGTGGCTGGTCCGCAGGAGCGACTCGGTGCAGCCGGTGCACTCCTGGAAGTGCAGCCAGATGACGGAAGGCTTGGTTCCCCCAGCCGCCTTGTCCGCCATCTTCTCGCCGGCCCAGGCCGGGAGACCGACCGCACCTGCCGCGATCGTGCAGACCTTCAGAAAGTCTCTACGGGAAACACCCTTCGCTTCCAGCCGGGCGAGAAGATTGTCCCCGGAGCTCGAATTGTCCATTAGCCCTACCTCCGTGGGCTCGCAGATTAGCTTTCCGGTCCCAAAAAGCAACCGATCGGGCGCGAGTCCACTTGGCCGCGATCAAGAGTCACTCGAAATGGTGGTGCGTTGCGAAAACATCAGATATTTCCGATGATGACGCGGGGTGCAGCCGGTGGACCAGTCTTCTCGGAGTGATGCAGGTCAAGCAAATAAACGCGTATTGATTCCACAGTCAGCGCGGGACTGAATTGTGGACTGATGCGGTCGGGTGTCGCCGATCCAGGGACCATCGGATTGCGACTCGCGGGGACCGCCGGCTTTTCCGTTGCACTCAGCGTGGAGTTCGGGGAAAGCTCGGGCCATGGCGACCCCACGTCCTCGAAGAGTGAAGCGGTACGGTTGGCTGCCCGATCTGCCCGATCACCGCGACCTCTCCTGGAGCGCTCCTCGAGAGGCGGTGGCGCGCCTGCCTCGCGCGGTGGATCTCCGGCCGGGCTTCGCCGCGCCCTACGATCAGGGCGAGCTCGGGAGCTGCACCGCGAACGCCGTCGCCGCCGCCTTCCAGTTCGCGCGTCACAAGGAGCGGCTCGCCGACTTCCTGCCGTCCCGGCTCTTCATCTACTTCAACGAGCGGGTCATCGAAGGCACGGTGGGCCAGGACAGCGGGGCGATGCTCCGCGACGGGCTGAAGTGCGTCGCGAAGCAGGGGGTCTGCCCGGAGCGGAGCGTCCCGCCGCGCAGCGGCGACTGGCCGTACGACCCGGCGCACTTCGCGGAGCGGCCGCCGGACTCCTGCTACCGCGTGGCGACCGATTTCCAGGTCCTGCGCTACAAGCGCGTGACGCGCTCGCTCGATCAGATGAGGGCCTGCCTGGCTGGCGGCCTCCCGTTCGTCTTCGGCTTCGCCGTCTACGAGGGCTTCGAGTCCCCGGAGGTGGCGCGCACGGGGGTGGCGAACCTGCCTGGGCCGAAGGAGCACGCGCTCGGCGGGCACGCGGTGGTCGCGGCCGGCTACGACGACGCGAGCCAGCGCTTCCTGGTGCGCAACTCCTGGGGGAGCGGCTGGGGGCAGGGCGGCTACTTCACCCTGCCGTACGCCTACCTGGAGACCACCGGCCTGTCGTCCGACTTCTGGACGATCAGCCAGACCGAGTAGCGGCGCGCGCCGAGGCCTCCTCCGCCGCCAGGCGCGCGAGCGCCTCGAAGACCGCGCGTGCTGCGGCGGGGAGCGCCGCCTCGACCTCGGGCGTGAGCCCCTCCTCGAACGTCGAGGCGTCGGCGATCTCCACGGCCACCACGTCCACTCGGCCCGGGACCGGCGCGCCCAGGCTGCGCGCCAGGGTCAAGGACGACGACAGGCCCAGCACGTGCGGCGTCGGTCCGGGCGCGCGCGGCAGCTCCTCCGCGTCGAACGAGAGCACCGTCCCCGGCGCGCGGCGGCCTGACTGGATCGCGTCGACCAGCACCACGCGCTCGAAGCCCTCCATCTCGTCGAGGAGCTTCAGCCCCGAGAGGCTGGTCCGGACCACCGCCGCGCCGGCCGGGGGATCGCGCTCGAGGAGGTCGGCGACGCGCCAGGCCACCCCGTCGTCCCGCCGGAGCCGGTTCCCGAGGCAGAGGACCAGGATCGGCGAGCTCACTCCGACGGCTCCCGGTCGATCCGCCGCGAGAGCCGCTGCACCACCGCCCCGCCGGCGCTCCGGACGATCACCTCCATGGGCATCTCGCCCGGCAAGGCGTGGGAGGCGCAGGCGTTGCACGGGTCGTAGGCGCGGTAGGCCATCTCGAGGGTGTCGAGCGCCGAGGGCTCGGCGCGACCGCCGCGCACCAGCGCCGCCGCCGCGCGGCGCACCGTGAGCTGCATGGCCGCGCCGTTCTGCTGCGAGGCCACGAGGAGCCGCACCCCCGTGAGGAGCCCCCGCTCGTCCGTCCGGTAGTGGTGGATGAGCGTGCCCCGCGGCGCCTCCACCACGCCCACCCCCTCGCGCGGCGCCGCCTCGGGGATCCGGCGCACGTCGGCCTCGCCGAGCTCCGGGTCGTTCGCGAGCCGCTCCACCATCTCCGCCGCCTGGAGCGCCTCCACCAGCCTCGCCCAGTGGAAGGCGAGCGTGGCGTGCACCGGCCGGCCCCGCAGGGCCTCGAGCATCCGCGCCCGCGCCGCCTCCGCCCGCGGGGTCGCCATCCGCGCGGCGACGTTGATGCGCGCCAGCGGCCCGACCCGGTAGACGCCGCTCTCGGGACCGTCCACGAACCCCTTCCACCCCTTCGCGGAGAGGTAGGGGAAGCGCACCCAGCTCCAGGGCTCGAGGGTCTCGGCGATGTGCTCCTCGTAGCGCTCGGGGGCGAAGCGCGCCAGCTCGCGCCCGTCGGGATCGACCACCCGCAGCGTGCCGCCGGTGAAGCTGACCTCGTCCTCGGGCCCGACCAGCGCCGCGTAGTGGGTGCGGGCCTGGAAGGCCTCGTCGTCGATGGCGGCGCGCCAGGCCGCGCCCTCGCGGGCCGCCGCGTCGAACAGGTCGAGCGAGTAGGCCGCGAAGTCGACCAGCCCCGGCGCCGCCTCGCGCGCCCGCGCGATGGTCGCGGCCGGCAGCGGGCGCGAGATCCCCCCCGGCAGCGCGAAGACCGGGTGCCCGGCGCGCCCGGCGATCTCGGACATGATCCCGCGCGCGGCGCGGCGGGCCTCCACCACCCGCCGCCCGACCTCCTGGCCGAGGCGCGCCACCACGCCGGCGATCGAGCGCAGCGCGTCGGGGCCCCCGACGAGCAGGTCCGGCCCGCCGAGATAGTAGAAGTGCAGCGCGTGATCCTCGAGCAGGAACAGGTGGTAGTAGAGGTCGCGCACCTTGCGCGCCGCGGGCGGCGGGGTGACCCCGTAGAGCGCGTCGAGCGCCTTGGCGGAGGCGATGTGGTGCGCCGCGGGACACACTCCGCAGACGTGGGCGGTGATCCGCGGCATCTCCTCGGCGGCGCGTCCGAGGCAGAAGCGCTCGAAGCCGCGGAGCTCCGGGATGACCACCCGGGCGTCCGCCACCTCACCGGCCTCGTCGAGCTCGATCTCTATGCGCGCGTGCCCTTCGAGCCGCGTCACCGGGTCGAGGACGATCCGTCGGGTCATGGCCCTCCCTCCTCTTCCCCCTCGCTCCTGAGCGCCTCGGGCAGGGTGGCGGCGGCGAGGCCGTACGGGTAGAAGCTTCCGGCCACGTCGGCGAGCCCCCCCGCCAGTGAGGCGCTCTCCAGTCCACCCGCGGCGAGCAGCGCGCCGACGGCGCCGATCATCGCCGCGCCAGGCTCGGGAGCGCCCTCCGGCGCTCCGGAGCAGCCGCGGCACGGCATGTTGACCGCGATACAGGAGCCGCCGCAGCCCTGGCGCGTGGCCGGGCCGTGGCAGAGGTGTCCCTGGTCGAGGAAGCACCGCTCCGGGTCGGGCGCGTGGGAGGCGAGGCGGCGCAGCTCCACCAGGGCCGGACGCTCCGGACGCGTGGCGCGCCGGGGGCAGGTCTCGCAGAGCGCGCGCGGCGGCGCGAGCACCTCGTAGGCCGGGACCTCGTCGGCGAGCAGCCGCTCCAGCGCGGCGCGGAGCACCTCCGGCGGCGGAGGGCAGCCCGGGATCACCGCGTCCACCGGGACCAGCTCGGAGAGGGGCAGCGCCATGGGCAGGAGCGGGGCCGGCTCGCGCGCCGAGGCCGGGCTGGCGCGCACCGCTCCGGACCTCGCCGTCCGCGCGATCGCCGCCGCGCCGGCGAGGTTGCCCAGGCCGACCACGCCGCCCGTGTCGGCGCAGGCGCCGAGGGCGACGAGGCGGCGCGCCTTCCGCCGCAGGAGCACGGCCCACTCCGCGTCCTCCTGGAGCCGGACCGCGCCGCTCACGAGCGCGAGGTCGAGCGCGCCGTCCTTCAGCCGCTCGACGTCGGCCCGGCGGCCGTCGATCGCCAGCGGCCAGTAGACGAGCTGGGCGCGCTCCGTCAGGCCGGAGAGGTCCGGGAACTCGTCGAGGATCGCCTCGTCGCACCCGCCGCACGCGGCGTTCCAGTGGATGGCGACGCGCGGCAGCCTGTGGGTGCTGCGCGAGGGGCGTCGCCGCGGCGCCTTCTCCGCGGGCGGGGAGGCCGGGTCGCGCCCGAGCGCCCGCCGCGCGTAGTCGAGCGGGCCGAGCGCGCTCACGGTCGCGGCCATGTCGCGCGCCACCGCGGCGAACCGCTCCGCCTCGCTGGCGCCGATCCCCTCGAAGCGAAGCCGCGCCCGCTCGATCCCCAGCGCCTCGAGGAGGCGGCCCAGGATGGCGCAGCGCGCCTCCGCGGCGCTGCTGCCGCCGTGCCGGCAGTCCTGCGGGTGGCAGGCGGCCACGAGCACTCCCTCGGCGCCGCCGCGAAAGGCGCGGAGCACGAGCCCGGGGTCGATCCTCCCGGAGCAGGGCACGCGGATGGGGAGGAGCGCCTGCGGGTACCCCCGGCGCTCCCGTCCGGCGAGGTCGGCGGCGTGCTGCGAGCAGCCTTCGCAGAGGAACGCGACGATTCTGGGCGAGAAGGCCATGGGCGGGTTCGTGGACTAGAACTGGATCTGGATGGTGAGGCGGGGCGGGATGCCCTTCACCGCCAGCACCGGCTTCTTCTGCCGCTGGCAATATCGGCGGA
Source organism: Anaeromyxobacteraceae bacterium (assembly GCA_035656915.1). GTDB lineage: Bacteria > Myxococcota > Myxococcia > Myxococcales > Anaeromyxobacteraceae > Anaeromyxobacter_B. The sequence goes on along the minus strand of DASRRJ010000009.1, from coordinate 22,326 downwards.
CGTCGCCCTCGAAGGTCTCGCAGTCGCCGGAGATCTCGACCACCGTTCCGGGCGCGACCGCCACGGTGCTGTTGGCGAGGACGAACACCGGATGCGGGCAGGGCAGGCCGCAGGTGTCGATCGCGAGCGCGCCCGGGGAGGCGCTCGCGGACGGCTCCCCCGCGAGCGCGGGGGGCGCGGTCAGGAGGGCCTCGAGCTCGGCGCCGAGCTGCTCGCGGGTGTAGTGGGGCGAGATCATGGCGCCCGTCGGACAGGCTGCCGCGCAGGAGGCGCAGGCGCGGCAGAGCGGGGCGTCGATCTCCGGTCGCCCGTCGGCCCCGGGCCGGAGCGCGCCGTGCGGGCAGGCGGAGCGGCAGCTGCCGCAGGCGGCGCAGCGCTCGAGGTCGACCTGCGCCGCGCGCCCCTCCACCGTGACCCGCGCCCAGGGGGAGAGGGTCGAGAGGATCCTCCCCGCCGCCGCCGCGCCGTCCCGCGCCGCCGCCGCCGCCGGGCGCGGACCTGCCACGGCCCCCGCCGCGTAGACCCCGGCCACGGCGGTGGAGACCGGCTCGAAGATGGAGGGCTGGTCGTCCACGAAGCCGTCGTCGCGGAGCCCGAGCCGGAGCCGGCGCGCGAAGTCGGCCATCTCCGGCGCGGGCTCGGAGGGCGGATGGAGGACCAGCAGGTCGACCTCGCGCGCGCCGCCGCCCTCGAGCGGCACCCGCACGCGCCCGTCCCGCGGCTCCGGCGCTGCGGCGAGCCCTGCGTCGAGCAGCTCGACCCCCGCGGCGGCGAGCCGCTCCGCCACCGGCCCTGCCTCGGCGGCGCGGTGGCACGCGCCCACGACCGCGACGTGCGCGCCCTCGAGCCTGGCGGCGAGCTGCCCGGCCAGCTTCAGGAGCTCCAGGCGGCCGAGGTCGCCGTCGCGATGGGCGCCCGGGGCGGGCGCGAGCAGCACGGTGCGCGGCGCCGGGTCGGCGAGCGCGGGACCCTGTCCGGCGGCCTCTCGCGCCAGCGCCCGCTCCAGATCCCAGGTGCCGACGAGGCCGGGGGTCGGCGTGATCGCGCCGGGCTTCGCGCCGGTCGCCAGCACCACGGCGCCGCAGCGCACCTCCCGAAGCAGGGGGCGCTCGTCGAAGCGCAGCGCGCCGGCGGCGCACGCCCTGGCGCAGCGGTCGCACTCCTTGCCCTGCGTGAGCAGGCAGCTCTCCCAGTAGATGGCGGCGGCGTGCGGGATCGCCCCGGGCCACGGGACGCCGATGGCGGTCCGCGCCACCGCGCCGGGGCGGGCGGGGACCTGCACCGGGCAGGCGATGGAGCACTCGGCGCAGCCGAGGCAGAGCTCGGCGTCGACCCCGCGCGGCTCGATCCGGAGCTGGACCACGAAGCGCCCGAGGCTCCCGAGGGCTCCCATCAAGGTCGCCCCGGTGATCACCCTGATGCGCTCGTGGTGGAGCACGGCGTCGATGGCGGGGGTGAGCGCGCAGCTGGCGCACTTGCCGGACGGGAACAGGTGGTCGAGGCGCGCGGCGGCCCCGCCGAGGGCGTGCTCCCGTTCGGCCAGGATCACCTGCCGACCCTCCTGCGCGAGCGCGAGCGCGGCGGAGAGCCCGGCGGGACCCCCGCCGACCACGAGGACGTCGAGGCAGGCGTCGAGCTCGGCGCGCGGGAGAGGCTCGTGCAGCGCGACGCGCGCCACGGCGGCGGCGATCTGGCTCCGCGCCGCGCGGGTCGCGTCCTCGCGCTCGCCGCCCAGCCACTCGCGCGCCTCGCGCACGTCCACCACCTGCACCAGCGCCGGATCGAGCCCCGCCGTCTCGAGCGCCGTGCAGAACGTCGCCTCGTGCTCGCGCGGCGAGCAGGCGACGATGACGGCGCGATCGAGCCGCGCCTCTCGCGCCCTCGACGCGAGCGCGCGCTTTCCGTCCTCGGAGCAGAGGATGGGCTGGATCGAGACGTGAGCGGCCGGCCACGCCTCGGCGGCGAGGCGGTCCAGGTCCACCAGCGCGCCGATGTTGGGGCCGCAGCGGCAGAAGAAGATCCCCGTTCGGGGAGGGTGGCGCTTCTTGCCGGTCGTTGAGCGGTCGTGCATGCGCGCGGGGGCTGTCGTTCTGCAACTGCCGGACCGGGCGTTTGCTGATGGCTAAAGGGCGATTGTACCTCGCCTTTAGCGAATGCGCGGCCGGCCCGACGCCCCGCGCGGCGCGCAAATATTTCGCGACTCGACTGGAGGCGTCAGCCGTGGAGCTGCCGGACGATGGCCTCGGTCTCCTCGACGAGCTCGTGGAAGAGCTCCGCCGCCGGGCCTCCGCGGGCGAGCGGCGCTCCCTGGCCGGCCCAGAGGCTGGTGAGGTCGAACCGCCCTTGCTTTGCCGCCTCCCGCCGGAGCGCAGCGGTGAGCTGGTTCTGCGCCGGATACGCCAGCACCGCGGCGCTCCCGGCCTGCTCGGTCATGAAGCGGTTCAGGAGCCCGCGCGCCGGTTTGCCCGAGAAGGCGCGGGTGAGGGCGGTGGCGTCCTCGCCGGCGCGTTCCCGCAGCGCCGCCTTGTGCCGCGGCGCGGCGCCGCTCTCGGCGCAGGCCAGGAAGGCGGTGCCGAGCGAGACCGCGCCCGCGCCGAGGGCGAGGCAGGCCGCGATGGCGCGCCCGTCCATGATCCCGCCCGCCGCGACCACCGGCACCTGCACGGCGTCGCAGACCCGCGGGACGAGCGCGAGGGTGCCGATGAGCGACCGCTCGCCCGGAGCGAGGAAGGCGCCGCGGTGGCCGCCCGCCTCGGCCCCCTGCGCCACCACCGCGTCCACCCCGGAGGCCTCCTGCGCCCGCGCCTCGGCCGGCGTGGTGGCGGTGCCCATGACCACCACCCCTGCGGCGCGCAGCGCGGCCACCCGCGCGGGAGGGAGCACGCCGAAGGTGGTGCTGAGGACCTGAGGCCGCAGCTCCAGCACCGCCGCGAGCTGCGCCTCGAAGTCGGGCGGCGCCGGCAGCGGCTCCAGCGGCCCCAGGCGGAGCTCGCGCCGGTAGCCCTCGAGCGCCGCGGCCGCGGCGGCGAGCGCCTCCGGCGCGGGCGGCCAGCCCCGCGGCTCGGGCACGAAGAGGTTCACCGCGAAAGGAGCGTCGGTGAGGCGGCGGACCTCCGCCACCTCGGCGCGAAGCTGCTCGGCCGAGACGTAGCCGCAGGCCAGCGCGCCCAGCCCGCCCGCTTCCGACACCGCGGCCGCCAGGGCCGGCGTGGAGGGGCCGCCGGCCATTGGGGCCTGGAAGATGGGGTACCGCAGGCCGAGCCGGTCGGCCAGGGCGCGCGGCCAGAGCATGGCCTACTTCTTCTTGGCCTTCTCCGCCTTCGCCTCCACCGTGGCGGCGCTCATGCGGTACTCGACCGTCACCTTGGCGCCGACCTTGAGCTCACCCGTGACCTTGGTGTCGGCGCCGCGGGCGATCTCCCACTTGTCCTTGCCCTTCTGGACGACGATGAGGTCGTCGGCCACCTCCAGCACCGGGCCGGTGACCTGGTAGGTCTTGGGGGCGCGGGCGAAGGCGGGGAGGGCGACCGAGGCGAGCAGCGCGGCGAGGGCGAGGCGCTTCATGGGGGACCCTTTCGGTTGACCGACGGTGAGCGTCAGACCACGATGCCTAGCAGAGCCCCTGCGGCGGCGCAGCGACTCGGACGGGGCGGGCGCGCGTCGACCCGGTGGGGAAAGCTCCCTCCTTCGATCAGCGGACCAGCAGATCCCGGCCCAGCTTCGCCACCAGCGCCACCACCACCGCCAGCACCACCTTGCGCACGAAGGCGTCGCCCCGCTTCACCGCGAGGTGGGCGCCCACCCAGCTGCCGCCCATCTGGCCCACTGCCATGGGAAGCGCCACCTGCCAGAGGATGGTGCCGCGCCAGGCGAAGAGGGCGAAGGCGGCGAGGTTGGAGGCGAGGTTGACCACCTTGGCCGAGGCCGAGGCCTGCGCCAGCCCGTCGCCGAGCAGCGCCACGAAGGCCACGATGAGGAAGGTGCCGGTGCCCGGGCCGAAGAAGCCGTCGTAGCAGCCGACGACGAGGGCGATGGCGGCGGCGGTGGGGAGCTTGGGGAGCGGTCGGGCCCGCGGCCGGGGCGCGGTGGGTGGGCGGAAGGCGAGGAAGGCGGCCACCGCCACCAGGAGCCCGAGCACGATGGGCTTGAGCGCCTGGGGGCTGACGAGGAGCAGCAGCCCGGCGCCGGCGAGCGAGCCGACGAACCCCGCGGGAAAGGCGACCTTGGCCCGCTCGGCCTCGATCATGCCGGCGCGCCGGAAGCGCAGGTACGAGGCGAGCACGCCGAAGACCGCCTGGCCCTTGTTGGTGGCGATGGCGAGGTGCGGCGGCAGCCCGGTGGCGATGAGCGCCGGGAGGGTCACGAGGCCGCCGCCGCCGGCCACCGCGTCCACCACGCCGGCCGCGAAGGCCGCGAGGACGAGGAGCGCGAGGATTCCCGGAGTCACCGGGTCACACTAGACGATGTCCGGCGGTCGCGCGCGAGCTTCCCGGCGCGGCGGTCGGGGGTCCGGGGCAGGGCGCCCGGCGATCAGTCCAGCCCCAGGGCCCGCATGCGCCGCCAGAGCGTGCTGCGGCTCATCCCGAGCGCCGCGGCGGTCTCCGCCCGGCTCCAGCGGTGGGCGGAGAGCGCCTGCTGCACCACCGCGCGCTCGTCGAGCGCCCCCTCCGCCTCGGCGGCTCGTGGGAGGGGTGGGGCCGCGGCCGCCGCGGGCTCGGGCCAGAAGGCCCCGCCGAGCACCTCGGGCGGCAGGTCCTCGGGCTGGAGCGTCTGCCCGCGGCAGACGGTGGCGGCGTACTCGAGCGCGTTCTCGAGCTCGCGCACGTTGCCGGGCCAGTCGTGGGAGAGGAGCGCCCTGAGCACGTCGGGGGAGAAGCGCAGCTCCCGGCCGGTGCGCGCGCCGGTGCGGGACAGCAGCAGCCGCGCCATGGGCTCGATGTCCTCGCGGCGCGCGCGCAGCGGCGGCAGCTCCACCGGGAAGACCCGGAGCCGGTAGTAGAGGTCCTCGCGGAAGCTGCCGGCCGTCACCGCGCGGCGCAGGTCGCGGTTGGTGGCGGCGATGATGCGCGCGTTGGTGCGGCGCGACTTGTCGTCGCCGACCCGCTCGTAGGTGTGCTCCTGCAGCACGCGCAGCAGCTTCACCTGGAGGTGGAGCGGCACGTCGCCCACCTCGTCGAGGAACAGGGTGCCGTCCTGCGCCGACTCGAAGCGGCCGGGCCGGTCGCGCACCGCGCCGGTGAAGGCGCCGCGCGCGTGGCCGAAGAGCTCGCTCTCCAGCAGCTCGCCCGGGAGGGCGGCGGCGTTCACCGCCACGAAGGGCCCGTTCCGGCGCGGCGAGTGGGCGTGGATCATCCGCGCCAGCACCTCCTTGCCGGTGCCGCTCTCGCCGGTGATGAGCACGGTGGCGTCGCCGTGTTGCAGGGTCTGCACCAGGCGGAAGACCCGCGTCATGGCCTCCGAGCGGCAGACCACGCCGCTGCCCGCGATGGGCCCCACCGACTGCACCGGGTCGTTCTCCGACGGCCGCAGCACCACCAGGTAGACGGCGTTGGGGTCGCAGATGCCCTGGGGATCGTGCTGCAGCGGCACGGCGGTCACCGAGAGGAGCCGCCACTCCTGGCCGGTGCGGAGCAGCGCCCGCCACCCCTCGCGCTTCTCGCCGGCGAGGAGCGCCTGCCGCAGCGGCCCCTCGGGCCCGAAGAGCTCCGGCCCGAGCACCGACTCGATGGGCTCGCCCCACAGGCGCGCGGCGGCGCCCTCTCCGAGGAGCGCGTCGAGCTGGTTCGAGGCGTGCCGCACCCGGAACTGGCCGTCGAGCGCCATGCAGACGCGGCCCAAGGAGCCGAAGGCGGCGTTCACGGCGGCGAAGGCGATCTGGTGCGGGTCGGTGGGGCAGTTCGGGGACATGCGGGGTTCCCTCCCAATGCGTGGGAGCCCGCCTGCGACGAAGCGGTTCACGGGGAGACGCGGCGTCGCAGGCGGACTGAAACGGGGCGTCGCGGCGCAGCGGCCTGGCGGGCGCAAGTGGCCGCCCTTCCACGCGAACCGGCACCGGCACGCCACGCGCAAGAGGGAACCATGGTGGTCCACCCGCGCATGTACCCCAGAGGAAGGAGCGTCCAGTGGCCTTGACGCGCCGGCAGTTCATCCAGATCGGCGGCGCCGCCGTGGCCGGAGGCGCGGTCGCCTCCGGCTTGGCGAGCCGCTGGTGGGGCCTCGACCGGAACCGGGTCGAGGATCCCGGCACCGACGGCGATCGCGTGGTCGCCTCGTATTGCGAGCTCTGCTTCTGGGGCTGCGGGGTGCTGGCGCACGTGAAGGACGGGCGGGTCACCAAGGTGACTGGCAACCCCGACCACCCGCTCTCGCGGGGCAGGCTCTGCCCGCGCGGCGCCGGCGCGACCGGGCTGCTCTACGACCCCGACCGCCTCAAGCGGCCGCTCGTCCGGACCCAGAAGCGCGGCGAGGACGCCTTCCAGGAGGTGAGCTGGGACGCCGCCCTGAACAAGGTGGGCGAGGGGCTCCTCGAGCTCAGGCGCCGGCACGGGCCGGAGGCGCTGGCGCTCTTCAGCCACGGCTCGGGCGGCACCTGGTTCAAGCACTTCATGAAGGCATGGGGCTCGCCCAACGTCGGCGCGCCCTCCTACGCGCAGTGCCGCGGGCCGCGCGAGGCCGGCTACCTCCTCACCTACGGCACCCCGCTCGGCTCGCCCGAGCCGATCGACATCGCCCACGCGCGGGTCATCACGCTCATCGGCAGCCACCTGGGCGAGAACATGCACAACACCCAGGTGCAGGACCTCGCCGAGGCGATCGGCAACGGGGCGCAGCTCGTGGTGGTGGACCCGCGCTTCTCGGTCGCCGCCTCCAAGGCGCGCTTCTGGCTCCCCATCAAGCCGGGCACCGACATCGCGCTCCTCCTCGCCTGGATGAACGTGCTGCTCGAGGAGAAGCGGTACGACGCCGAGTACCTGGCCCAGCACGCCAACGGCCTCGAGGAGCTCAAGGCGCACGTGGCCGGGAAGACGCCGGAGTGGGCCGCCGCCATCACCGGGTTGAAGGCCGAGCTCATCCGCGACTCGGCCCGCTTCATCGCCGCGGCGCGACCGGCCTCGCTCGTGCACCCCGGGCGCCACACCACCTGGTACGGCGACGACACCCAGCGTGCCCGCGCCATGGCCATCCTGGCGGCGCTGCTCGGGAGCTGGGGCCGGCGCGGCGGCTACCTCACCTACAACAAGATGGGGCTCCCGCCGTACCGGATGACGAAGGAGCTGCCGCACGGCGGCAAGGGGGCGGCCGACAAGCCCCGGGACGGCGGCTACCCGGTGGCCGGCGAGGTGATCGCCTCCGGTCTCTGCGACGCCGCCACCCCCGGCCACGCGCTCTACGACCTCAAGGGCTGGATGGTCTACGGCTGCAACCTCATCCAGGCCCTCCCGAGCCGCAAGCAGACCATCGACGCCATCCAGAACCTCGACCTGCTGGTCTCGATCGACGTGCTGCCGGCCGAGATCTGCGGCTGGAGCGACGTGGTGCTGCCGGAGTGCAGCTACCTCGAGCGGGAGGACGACGTGCTCGCGCCCCCGTGGCGGGAGCCGTTCCTGGCGCTGCGCCAGGAGGCGGTGCCGCCGCTCCACGAGTCGAAGCCGGGCTGGTGGATCGCGAAGGAGCTGGCCGGGCGCGTGGGCCTCGCCGAGTACTTCCCGTGGAAGGACGCCCGCGAGTACGTGGACGCGCGGCTCACCCTGGCCCGGCACGATGTGGCCGAGGCGCGGCGGCGCGGCGTGGTGCTCGGCAAGAAGGGGCCGGTCTGCGAGGAGGAGGGGCTCCCCATCGACCTCGGGACCGACTCGAAGAAGATCGAGCTCTACAGCCAGGAGCTGAAGCGGCTCGGCTTCGATCCGCTGCCCCAGTACGTCCCGCAGGAGGAGGGGCCGGCGGGACACTTCCGGCTGCTCATGGGGCGCGCGCCGACCCACACCTTCGGCCGCACCGTCAACAACCGGCTGCTCGCCGAGCCCTACCCGGAGAACGAGGTCTGGGTGAGCGCTGCCGCCGCCCAGGCGCTGCCCGGCTTCCCCGGACCGCTCCGGAACGGCGAGCGCGTCTGGCTGGTGAACCAGGACGGCGCGCGTTCGGGGCCGGTGCGCGCCAAGGTGACGCAGCGGATCCGCGACGACTGCGTCTTCCTCGTCCACGGCTGGGGGCAGGGGGCGAAGCGGCTCCGCTACGCCCACGGGAAGGGCGCCTCCGATGCCGAGCTCGTCACCCGCTACAAGGTGGACCCGATCATGGGTGGCACCGGTATGAGCGTCAACTTCGTCCGGCTCGAGCCGGTGGGGAGGATCGCGTGAGCGCCCGCTTCGCCATGGCGGTCGACACCGTGCGGTGCGTCGGCTGCAACGGCTGCGTCATCGCCTGCAAGACCGAGAACGCCGTCCCGGAGGGCGGCTTCCGCGACTGGATCGCGCAGGAGGTCCACGGCGTCTTCCCCGACCTCTCGATGCAGATCCGCTCCGAGCGCTGCAACCACTGCGCGGCGCCCTCGTGCGTGGACGCCTGCCCCACCGGCGCGTCGCACGTCGCCCAGGGCGGCATCGTCGCGGTGGCGCGGAACAAGTGCACCGGCTGCAAGGCGTGCATCGCCGCCTGCCCGTACGGCGCGCGCTACGTCCACCCTGCCGGCTACGTGGACAAGTGCACCTTCTGCCTGCACCGGGTGGCGAAGGGGAAGGCGCCCGCCTGCGTCGAGACCTGTCCCACCCGCTCGCTCACCTTCGGCGACCTCGCCGACCCGGAGAGCCCGGTGTCGCGCCTGCTGCGGAGTCGCCGGTACGCGGTGCTTCGCGAGGAGAGCGGGAACCGGCCGCAGGTCTTCTTCCTCGCGTGAGCCGAGCACGGAACGCGCAGCGCCCAGGGTGATCCCATGAACGAGCTCGACGTCGCCCGATACAGCCACCTCATCGATCCGAAGCTGCACATCTGGGGCTGGGAGATCCCGGTCTACCTCTTCCTCGGCGGGGTGGCCGCCGGCGGGATGGTGCTCTCCTCCTGGCTGGCCCTCGGCGGCGCGAGGCCCTCCCGGGCGGCGCGGTGGCTCGCCTTCGCGCCGGCCGGGCTGGTGGCGCTGGGGATGGGCGCGCTCTTCCTCGACCTCTCGTACAAGCTCCACGCCTGGCGCTTCTACCTCGCCTTCCGCTGGACCTCGCCCATGAGCTGGGGCGCCTGGATCCTGGTGGTGATGATGCCGGTGTCGCTGCTGGTCGCGCTGGGAGGGCTCGAGGAGGGCGAGCTGTCCTGGCCGGCGCTCGCGCCGCTGCGCGCCGTCGCGCTGCGCTACCGGCCTTTGCTCCTGCGGGCCAACCTGGTCCTCGGCGCCGGCCTCGGCCTCTACACTGGCGTGCTCCTCTCGACCCTCGGCGCGCGCGCCCTCTGGAGCTCGGCGCTGCTCGGCCCGCTGTTCCTCGTCTCCGGCCTGTCCTCCGGCGCCGCCTTCGTGCTGCTCTTCCGGCTCTCGGAGGAGGAGCGTCACCGCGTGACCCGCTTCGACCAGGTCGCCATCGCCGTCGAGCTGGCGGTGCTGCTGCTGTTCCTCGTCGGCCTCGCCACCAGTGGCGCCGCCGGAAAGGACGCGGCGGGGCTGCTCCTGGGCGGCCCCTTCACCGCGTCGTTCTGGAGCCTGGTGGTGATCGCCGGGCTGGCGGTGCCGTTCCTGCTCGAGGCGCTGGAGACGGCGCTCAACCTGCGCGCCACCGCGCTCGCGCCGCTGCTCGTGCTCGCGGGCGGCTTCGCGCTCCGCTTCATCTTCGTCGCCGCTGGGCAGGTCTGACCGGGGCCTGGCCGCCTCCTCGTGGCACCGCCCTCTGCCTGGGCGCGCTGATGTGAGCCAGGTCGGGGCGCGACCTTCACCCCCGCCCCTCCGTCGTCGGCGACGCCGCGTCGCAGTCGGGAAGAGCGTGAACCCTTCGAGGGGGTAGGTGGCTCTAACGCCGGTCCCCACCGGAGCCGAGATGCTCGACGCACCGAAGCGCACCGACGACCGCAGCTCCGTCACGGACGGCGCGCCCCCGCGGGAGGCGCCGGTCCAACTCGCCGCGCCGCTTCCGGCTGCGCGGCTCGGCCCCGGCCACCTGCTCGTCCCGGCCGGCGCCGCCGCGGCCCTCCTGCCTCAGGTCTCGTCGGGCGCGGCGCTCCTGGCCGGCATCGGCCTGGCGCTCACCTTCGGGAACCCCTGGGCGGCGCGCACCCGGCGCATCGCCAAGGTGCTGCTCCCGGCAGCGGTGGTCGGGCTGGGAGGGGGGATGGACCTGCTCGCGGTGCTGGCGACCGGCGCGCGCGGGTTCGGCTACACGCTGGTGAGCATCGCCGGCTGCCTCGCGGCGGGGTGGCTGCTGGCCCGGTGGCTGCGCGTCCGCGGCAACACCGGCCTGCTCATCACCGTCGGCACCGCCATCTGCGGGGGCAGCGCCATCGCCGCCGCCGCGCCGGTGCTCGAGGCCGAGGAGCACGAGGTCTCGGTGTCGCTCGCCACCGTCTTCCTCCTGAACGGCATCGCCCTGCTGATCTTCCCGCCGGTGGGCCACTGGGCCGGCCTCGACCAGGGGCGCTTCGGCGTCTGGGCGGCGCTCGCCATCCACGACACCAGCTCGGTGGTGGGGGCGAGCCTGCAGTACGGGCAGCAGGCGCTGCAGGTGGCGACCTCCATCAAGCTGGCGCGGGCGCTCTGGATCGTGCCGGTCACGCTCGCGCTCGGCCTCCTGCGGCGGGAGCGGCGGCGCGGCCCGGCCTCGAAGCCCTGGTTCATTCTCGGGTTCGTGCTCTTCGCGGCCGCGGCCACCTTCGTGCCGGGGCTCCATGCCGCCGGTCACCTCGCCTCAGAGGCCGCGAAGAGGGCGCTCGTGCTGGTGCTCTTCCTCATTGGCGCGAACCTGTCCCGCGACGCGCTGCGCGCGCTCGGTCCGCGCCCGCTGCTCCTCGGCGTCCTGCTCTGGCTGGTGGTGGGCGCGGCCAGCCTCGGGGCGATCGAGGCTGGCCTGCTGTAGCTTACGTACGCGCCCTAGAGCCGCCCCGCCCGCTGCCGCGACCAGAGCGGCACGCCCGCCTCGTTCCGCAGCGCCAGCACCTTGCCGTCTCGCCGCACCTCCTGCGCGATGAGGGCCGGCGCGCCCCGCAGCGTCACCCGCGAGCCCTTCACCTCGACCTGGTCGCCCTTGGCGAGCTTGAGCTCCTGGCGGTCCAGGTAGAACGCCGGGCCGAGGTGGACGGCGAGCCGCTCCGACCCGACCGCGAGGATCAGGTGGACGCCCTCACCCCCCGGCGCCGCGACGCGCTGGACCTCGAGGACCTCTCCCCGGACCGTGGTGACGGTCCCCGGATCGTAGACGCGGCCTGGCCCTCCCCGCGCCGCGGCGGCGAGCGGAGGCGTCAACGCGACGGCCAGCGCCATCGACCCGAGCTGCCTTGCGAGGCTCTTCATGGCTCTTTCCCCCTGCCCTTGGGACCCCGGGTCGAGGAGGAAGGGTCTGGAAGGATGGGGTGCCCCAGCGCGCGGGCGGCCTCGCCCGCTCTACGAGCAGCGCCCGTCACCGTCCGGCCGCTCCCCTGGCTCCTCGCGCTTTTCGGCCCCAGCCTGGGGCCGCGGTACCGCTCAGGTGGGCACGCCCATCCGTGGCAGGATCCAGGTCTGGAGCGCGAACCAGCCGGCGACGAAGAGGGCGAAGAGGAGGAAGTCGTGCATGTTCAGCCTCGTACCTCGGGGAGCCCGGCGGCGCGCCAGGCGTTCATCCCGCCCGCGAGGTGCGCTGCGTCGAACCCGGCCTGTCGCAGCATCCGCACGGCCGGCGCGCTGCGGTGGGCGGAGAGGCAGATGGCCACCACCGGGCGCCGGGTGTCGAGGCGTAGGGAGTCGAGCCGCGCCGAGAGCGAACCGACCGGGACGTTCACCGCGCCCTCCAGGTGGCCGGCGGCGAACTCGGCGGGCGTGCGGACGTCGACGAGCTGCGGCGGGGGGTCGCGGCGGAGCGCGGCGGAGAGACCCTCCGCCGAGGTCTCGGGCACGTGGCCGAAGGGCAGCCAGGACAGGAAGCTCATGGGGGGTTGGTGCCACGCCTCGCGAAAAGGGTGCGGCCGCGAGGCGGGCACCAGCCGTCCCTCAATCAGTGCTTCGCCATCGACCGGCGGTGCTCCTCGCTCGTCTCGTCGTGGATCAGCCCCTCGACCTTCTTCGTCAGGTCGGGCGAGAGCTGCATCCCGTGCGACTGCTGGGCGTGCGTCCTCGCCTGATCCATCACCTCCTGGTTCGAGCTGCCGCGCGCCACCCAGTCACAGTTCATCCCGGCGTCCCTGCAGTGGAAGTCCTTCATGGCTTCCCTCCTCTGTCGCCTTCCTAACTCCGCGCTCCGGGCGACCGCGCGGGCATGAGGGGAGAGGCACGACGGCGCGAGCGCCCGCTCGCCGCGCCGCGCGATGCCCGGCCGGCCGGGGCACGGTATATGAGCGCTCCCCATGCGCATCGGCGTCTTCGACCTCTTCCGGCCCGGCATCGGCCCCTCCTCCTCCCACACGGTCGGGCCCATGCGCGCGGCGCGGCTCTTCGCCCTGGAGCTGCGCGCCGCGGGGCTCCTGCCGCGGGTGGCCGCGCTGAAGGTGGTGCTCCACGGCTCGCTCGGCGCCACCGGGCGCGGCCACGGCACCGACCGGGCGGTGGTGCTCGGGCTGCTCGGCGAGACTCCCGAGGAGGTCGACGCCGCGAGCGCCCCGGCGCGGGTGGCCGCGGTGGAGGCCGCCAGGTCGCTCTCGCTGCTCGGCGAGCAGCCGGTGCCTTTCCGGGCGGCCGAGGACCTCTCCTTCGAGCGGCGGCCGCTGCCCTTCCATCCGAACGCCCTGCGCTTCACCGCCTTCGGCCCCGCCGGGGAGCCCCTCCACTCGGGCGTCTGGTACTCGATCGGCGGCGGCTTCGTGGTGACCGAGGGCGGCGTCGGCGAGGAGCGCGGCGCGGAGCTGCGGGTGCCGTTCCCGTTCCACTCCGGCGAGCAGCTGCTGCGCCACTGCCTCGAGCAGCGGCTCCCCGTCTCCGGGGTGATGCGGGCCAACGAGCGCGCGGCGCGCCCGGACGAGGAGGTCGAGGCCGGGCTGCAGCGGCTCTGGGCCGAGATGCAGGCCTGTGTCCGGCGCGGACTCGCGGCGCAGGGGATCCTCCCCGGCGGCCTCCGGGTGCCCCGCCGCGCGCCGCTCCTCCACCGTCGGCTCTGCGAGCGGTCCGAGCAGGCGGAGCAGGATCCCCTGGCGGCGCTCGACTGGGTCACGCTCTGGGCCTTGGCGGTGAACGAGGAGAACGCCGGCGGCGGTCGGGTGGTGACGGCGCCCACCAACGGCGCGGCCGGGATCGTCCCGGCGGTGATGCACTACTACCGCCACCTCGTCCCGGGCGCGGAGGACGCCGACCTCTCGCGCTTCCTGCTCACCGCGGCCGCCATCGGCGCGCTCTACAAGGAGAACGCCTCCATCAGCGGCGCCGAGGTGGGCTGCCAGGGGGAGGTGGGCAGCGCCTGCTCCATGGCGGCGGGGGCGCTCTGCGAGCTGCTCGGGGGCACGCCGCCGCAGGTGGAGAACGCCGCCGAGATCGCCATGGAGCACCACCTCGGCCTCACCTGCGATCCGATCGGCGGCCTGGTCCAGATCCCCTGCATCGAGCGGAACGCGGCCGCGGCGGTGCAGGCCATCCACGCGGCGCGGCTGGCGCTGCCGGGCGACGGCCGGCACTTCGTCTCGCTCGACCAAGTGATCCGCACCATGCGCGACACCGGCGCCGACATGAAGTCCAAGTACAAGGAGACCTCCCGCGGCGGGCTCGCGATCACCGTGGAGGCCCAGGAGCTCTCGGTCGGCCTCCCCGAGTGTTGAGCGATATCGGCTGCGCCGAAAGGCGCACATCGGCACCCATTTGCGGCTGTAGGTTCACCTCGCATCCCACGGACACACGGCTGGGCACATCCTGCGAGGTGTACTACCTCCTTGCATGACACTGAACGCCACGTGGCTGGGGGGTCGCATGGCCGCACACGCTCGTTGCACCGTTGGCTCTGCCTCGCGCTGGGGGCTCGCCGCCCTCGCGGTGCTCGCGCTCGCCTGCGGCGGCGGGAGCAAGGCGAAGACCACCACCAGCAGCCAGAGCTGTACGGGAGCGGCCTGCGCGGCGACGCTCACCTCGATCGCGATCGCCCCGGCGACGGCCAGCGTGGCGGCGGGCGCGTCCCAGGCCTTCACCGCCACCGCGCTCTTCTCCGACGGCACCACCGCCGACGTCTCCTCGACCGCGACCTGGTCGTCCTCCGACGACTCCGTCGCCATCTTCACCGGGGCCGGCGCGGCGAAGGGGGTCAAGGCCGGCGCGGTGACCGTCACGGCCACGGCGCAGGGCGTCTCCGGCACGGCGCAGCTGCAGGTGACCCCGGCCGCGGCGAGCTCCGTCTCGGTCTCCTGCGCGAGCCTCACGCTCGCGAGCGGGACCGGCACCGCCTGCACCGCCTACCTGCTCTTCGGCGACGGCTCGAAGCAGGACGTCACCGGCAGCGCCGCCTGGACCTCCTCCGCCGGCTCGGTGGCCACCGTGGCCGCCGGCGCCGTGAGCGGCGTCGCCCCGGGCACCGCCACCATCTCCGCCGCCGCCGGCGGGCTCACCGGCTCGGCCACGGTCACCGTGACCAGCGCGGTGCTCGACGCGCTCGCGGTCGGGCCGGACCTGCAGACCATCCCGATCGGCGTGCAGCTTCCGTTCGCCGCGACCGGGATCTTCTCGGATGGCACCCAGCAGGACCTCACCAGCCAGGTCTCCTGGACCACCGGAAACCCGGCGGTCGCCACCATCAGCGGCGCCGGGCTGGCGACCGCGGTGGGGCAGGGCTCCACCACCGTCACCGCCACCCTCGGGGCGCAGACCGCCTCGGCCTCGCTCGCCGTCACCGCCGTGGCGCTCCAGGGCATCGACGTCTTCGCGACCGTGACCTCCTTCGCCAAGGGGACCAGCGTCACCCTGACCGCGCAGGGCAACTACTCCGACGGCACCACACAGGACCTGACCGCGCAGGCCGCCTGGTCCTCGAGCGCCGCCGCCGTGACCCTCTCCGCCGCCGGCGGGCAGGAGCTCGCCACCGGCGCCGAGGTGGGGCCGGCCACGGTCACCGCCTCGGTGGCGGGCGTCTCGGGGACGCTGGACCTCGCGGTGACGCCGGCCACGCTGGTCTCCATCGCGGTCGCGCCGCCCACGGTCTCGGTGCCGGCCGGGCTCTCCCAGCAGCTCACCGCCACCGGCACCTTCACCGACGGGAGCACCCAGGACCTCACGGCGCAGGCGGCCTGGAGCTCCTCCGACCCGACCCTGGCCTCGGTCTCCAACGACCCGGCCACGGCCGGGCTGGTCTCGGCGCTGAAGCAGGGCACCGTGACCATCACCGCGGCGGCGCTCGGCGCGAGCAGCGCGGCGACCTTCACGGTGTCCGCGGCCGCGGTCACGGCCATCGCGGTCACGCCGGCCACCGCGACCATCGCGGCCGGTTATCAGCTGCAGTTCCACGCCGCCGCCACCTTCACGGACGGAAGCAGCCGCGACGTCACCGCCCAGGCGGTCTGGACGAGCAGCAACGGCGCGGTGGCGACGGTCTACACCTCCGGCTCCAGCCCGGGGCTCGCCACCGGCCTCTCCATCGGCACCGCCAACATCAAGGCGGCGCTCGACGGGCAGATGGGGTCGGCGACGCTCACCGTCACCAGCGCCAGGCTCTGGAACCTCGTCATCGCCCCGAGCCCGTTCACGGTGGCGGTGAAGGGCAAGGTGGCGCTGACCGCCACCGGAACCTTCTCCGATGGCAGCACCGCCAACGTGACCCGGCAGTGCAGCTGGTCGAGCACCGCCAAGTCGATCGCCTGGGTCTCGAAGAACGGCGTCGTCACCGGGGTGAGCGCGGGCGCGGTGACCATCAACGCCCGTCGCGGCTCGGTGCGGGCGCCGGGCGTCGCCGGCACGGTGCAGTAGCCGGCGCGGGCGCGGGCGCCCCTGTCCTCAGGACGGGGGCGCCGCTGCCCGTCCGCTCGCGGCGGCCTCGGGCGCCGGCGGCCGGGCGCCGCGCACCAGCGACACCAGCCCGGCAGAGAGGGCCACGCCGGCCCCCGCGAGCAAGGCGGCGCGGTAGCCGCGCAGGAAGGCGGCGTCCCCGGAGGCCTCGCCGCCGAAGGCGTGGAACAGCGCCTGCGAGAGCGAGATCCCGAGCACCATGCCCAGGTTGCGGGCCTCGGCGAGGAGGCCGCCGCCGGTGCCGAGGCGGGCGCGCGGCAAGGTCCCCATCACGTCGCTGTTGTTGGGCGGCTGGAAGAGCCCCATCCCGAAGCCGCAGGCGGCGAGCCGCGCCGCCACCGAGCCGAGCCCGGTGTCGCGTCCGGCGAGGGAGAGGCCAGCCTGGCCGGCGGCGACGAGCGCCATCCCGCTGAGGCAGAGTGCGCGCGAGCCGATCCGATCGGAGAGGCGCCCCGAGATCGAGGAGGCCAGGGAGAGCGCCACCGGGACGGCGGTGAGCATCAGCCCCAGGTCGCGGGCCCCGAGCCCCTTCACCTGCGCCAGGTAGAAGGGGGTGAGGAGCGTGGAGGAGAAGAGCGCCGCGTAGGAGAGCAGCCCGCTCGCGAGCCCGGCGGAGAAGAGCCGGCTCCGGAAGAGCGCCGCGTCGACCAGCGGGGAGGGGTCGCGCCGCTCGCGCCGGACGAGGAGCGCGCCGCCCACGACGGCCAGGAGCGCCAGCGCGGCGGCCCGCGTCGGCGCGGTCGGCGCGGCCTGCACGCCGGCCACGGCGGCGGAGACGGCGAGGGCGATGAGGAGCGCGCCTTGGCGATCGAACCGGGCCCCCGGATCGGCCGGCGCGGCGGGCAGGGTGACCCTGGACCAGAGCGCGCCCCCGAGCCCCACCGGCAGGTTGACGAGGAAGAGCCAGCGCCAGGAGAGGTGCTGCACGATGAAGCCGCCGATGGGCGGCCCGAGCGTGAGCCCCAGCGCCACCACGCTGGCGTTGGCGCCGAGGGCGCGCCCGCGCTGCGAGGGCGGGAAGAGGGAGGTGAGGACCGCCGGCCCGATGGCCATGGTGGCTGCTGCGCCGAGCGCCTGCACCACCCGCGCCGCCACCAGCGCCGGGAGCGCCGGGGCGAGGCCGCACAGGGCCGAGCCGGTGGTGAAGAGCAGCACCCCGCCGACGAAGACCCGGCGGTGGCCGAAGAGGTCGCCGAGCCGCCCGGCGGTGAGCAGCGTGGCGCTGATGGTGAGCAGGTAGGCCGCGATGATCCACTGCACCCCGCCGATGGAGGCGGAGAGCTCGCGGCGCATGGTCGGCAGGGCGACGTTGACGATGCTGCCGTCGAGCGTCGACATCACCGTGCCGACCGCCACGGCGGAGAAGCCGATCCAGGGTGAGCGCGCCGGGCGCGCGTCGTCCATCACGTCTCCGCCGCGCCCCTGGCTCAGGCGAGGTTGTGGAACACCTTCTGGACGTCCTCGTCCTGCTCGAGGTCGTCCACCAGCTTGAGCACCTCGGCCGCCTGCTCCTCGGGGAGCTGCACCGGGGTCTGCGGCACGTACTCCGACTCGGCCGAGATCACCGGCAGCTTGCGCTCCTCGAGCGCCGCCTGCATCTGCCCGAAGCTGGTGAAGGCGCAGCGGATGACGAGCTGCTTCTCGCCCTTCTCGCCGGTGCCCTCGCCCATCTCCTCGAGGCCGTGGTCGATGAGCTCGAGCTCGAGCGCCTCCTGGTCGATCCCCTCCGGGGCCAGCCGGAAGACGCCCATCTTCTGGAACTGGAAGGCGACGCTCCCGGTGTTGCCGAGGTTCCCGCCGTTGTTCTTGAAGTGCATGCGGACGTTGGCCACGGTGCGGACCACGTTGTCGGTGGCTGTCTCCACCACCAGCGCCGCGCCGTGCGGGCCGTAGCCCTCGTACAGCACCAGCTCGTAGGCCTTCTGGTCCTGGCCGCTGGCCCGCTTGATGGCGCCCTCGACCTTGTCCTTGGGCATGTTGGCGCCGCGCGCGTTCTGCAGCGCGCGCCGGAGCGCCGGGTTGTTCTCCGGGCTGGGACCGCTCGCCTTCACGGCGATGGCGATCTCCTTGGCGATCCGGGTGAACGTCTTCGCCATCTTGTTCCACCTGGCGAACATGGTGGCCTTGCGCGTCTCGAAGATGCGTCCCATGACCCTCAACCTTGCGAAGAGGTGACGAGTTATCGCACCGGCCGGGGGCGCCGCGCCAGCGCGGCGTGCGCCCTAGCGGAACAGCTCGTCGAGGAAGTCGCGCATCGCCCTCCAGGACCGGCGGTCGGCGCGGGCGTCGTAGGCGGCGCCCTTGGAGGGATCGCTCCCCGCCTCCGGGATCGTGAAGGCGTGGACGGCCCCCGAGTACTTCACCAGCTGCCAGTCCACGCCGCCCTTGCGCAGCTCCTCCTCCACCGCCCGCACCTGCGCCTCGGGGACGAACGGGTCCTCGGCGCCGTGCAGCAGGAGCACCTTCGCCCTGATGTTCTTGCCGTCGTCCGGGTCGGGCGCGTCGAGCCCGCCGTGGAAGCTCACCACCCCGCGCACGTCGGCGCCGGCGCGGGCCAGCTCGAGCACGGCGGTGCCGCCGAAGCAGTAGCCGACCGCCGCCACCGCGTCCGTCTGCACGTTCGGTTGCCGCCGCAGCTCGGCCAGGCCGGCCAGGACGCGCGCCCGGAACAGCTTCCGGTCGGCCTTGTAGCGGTCGGCCTCCCGGGCCGCGTCCTTGGGGTTGGTCGGGTGCACCCCCTTGCCGTAGACGTCGGCGGCGAAGGCCACGTAACCCAGCTGGGCCAGCTCCCCCGCGCGTCGCTTCACGTAGGGTCCGACGCCGGTCCAGTCGTGGACGACGAGCACCCCCGGCTTCCTGGCGGGACCGGCGTCGTCCCAGGCGAGGTAGCCCTCGAGGACGGTGTCGCCCTGCCGGTACTCCACGGCCCTGGTCTGGAGTGCGGCCTGGGCGGCGAAGGGAGCGAGGGTCGTGGCGAAGGCCAGCGGGAGGAGGGTCCGGTGCATCCGCCGGTCCTAATTCGGGCGCCGCGCGGCCGCACGCGACGTTCGCCGCGGTGGCCCGGTGCGATCGAGGGTCGCCGGTTCAGGGGGCGATGCGGCCGAGCCGCCGCAGCGACGGAGCCCGCCAGGCCACCAGCCCCACGGTGACCAGGGTCATGGCGCCGCCGAACACCACCGACGGCACCGTGCCGAGGAGTTTCGCCGCGAGGCCGCTCTCGAAGGCGCCCAGCTCGTTGGAGGAGCCGATGAAGAAGCTGTTCACCGCCGAGACCCGGCCCATCTTCTCCTGCGGGGTGAAGGTCTGGACGAGGGTGCTGCGCAGCACCACCGAGACGTTGTCGAGGGCGCCGCCCAGCGCGAGCAGCAGGAGCGAGAGCGCGTAGGAGCGCGAGAGAGCGAAGGCCATCCAGGTGAGGCCGAAGAGGGCCACGCTCCAGAGCAGCGTGCGGCCGGCGCGCCGGAGCTCCCCGAAGCGCACCAGCGCGAAGGACGTGAGCACCGAGCCCACCGCCGGCGCGGCGCGGAGCACGCCGAAGCCCACCTCGCCCACCCCGAGCACGTCCCTGGCGAAGATGGGGAGGAGCGCGCTCGCCCCGCCGAAGAGCACGGCGAAGAGGTCGAGGCTCATGGCGCCGAGGAGCAGCGGCCTCGAGAAGACGAAGCGGACCCCGTCGGCGAGCTCGTCGGCAATGGCTCCGGGCGGCGTCGCCGCGACCGGCCGCGGGCGCGGCGCGACCCGCGCCAGCGTGCCGAGCCCGGCGAGGCTCAGGCCCAGCACCACCGCGTAGGCCACCCGCGGCCCGCCGAGCGCGATGAGGGCGCCGCCGGCCGCCGGGCCGAGCACCATCGCCACGTGGAACACCGAGGAGCGCCAGCTCGCGGCGTTGTGGTAGTGCTCGCGCGGCACCAGCTCGGTGCCGAGGGCCACCGAGGCCGGGCGGAAGAAGGCGCGCCCGAGCCCCGCCAGCGCCTGCGCGCCGTAGAAGGGGAGCGCCGAGCGGGGCGCGCCCAGGGAGAGGGCGAAGAGCCAGGCACCGCTCCCGCCCACGGCCGCCAGGCCGGCGAGCGAGAGGGCGCTGCGGTCGAACCGGTCCGCGGCCCAGCCGCCGAGGAGGGTGAGCAGGAGGAACGGCAGCGCCTCGGCGAGCCCCACCAGCCCGAGCGAGAGCGGATCGCGCGTGAGCGCGTAGACCTGCCAGCCCAGCACGGCGCTCTGCACCTGCGTGGCGACGAAGACCGCCGCCATGGCGGCGAGGAAGGCGCGGTACTCCGGGAAGCGGAGTGAGGCGTAGGGGTCGTGGGCCACGGGCGGGGTCATGCTCGGGCAGCGGCGCGCGGGCGGTCAAGCGCCGGGGCGGGGAGGGGCCGCACAAAACTGCACAAGCGCCGCGGCGCCGGTTAGAAACGTCGGATGGCGAAAAAGCGCATCGGCATCCTCACCGGCGGCGGCGACGTCCCGGGCCTCAACTCGATCATCAAGAGCGTGGTCTACCGGGGCTACGAGCACGAGTGCGAGGTGACCGGCATCCGCCGCGGCTGGGAGGGGCTCACCCACCTCGACCTCTCGAGCCCGGAGAGCAAGGCCCGCTACGTCCTGCCGCTGACGCGCGAGAACACCCGCACCATCGACCGGACCGGCGGCACCTTCCTGCACTCGAGCCGCACCAACCCCTCGAAGATGAAGAAGCTCCCCAAGCACCTCGAGGGGAAGGCCTTTCCGAGCGCGCAGAGCACCAAGGGCGGCGAGACCAGCACCGTCTACGACATGAGCGAGCAGGTGCTCGCCAACCTCGAGGGGCTCGGCATCGACCAGCTCATCGCCATCGGCGGCGACGACACCCTGAGCTACGCGGCCAGGCTGCACCAGCTCGGCGCCAAGGTGATCGCCATCCCGAAGACGATGGACAACGACGTCCGCAACACCGAGTACTGCATCGGCTTCTCGACCGCGATGACGCGCGCCATGGCCGCCATCGAGCGGCAGCGCACCACCATCGGCTCGCACGAGCGCATCGGCATCTTCCGCGTCTTCGGGCGCGACGCCGGCTTCACCGCGCTCTACGCCGCCTGGGTGACCTCCATCCGCTGCCTCATCCCCGAGTACAAGGCCAACCTGGAGCAGCTCATCTCGCTCCTGCGCGAGGACAAGCGCAAGAACCCGAGCAACTACGCGCTGGTGGTGCTGAGCGAGGGCGCGCAGTGGGAGGGCTACCAGGTGCAGGAGTACGGTGAGCCCGACGCCTACGGCCATCGCAAGAAGGCGAGCGTCGCCGAGTCGCTGAGCGACGAGATCAAGAAGCGCACCGGCGAGGAGACCATCGTCTCCGACCTCACCTACGACCTGCGCTCCGGCGACCCCGACTTCATCGACAAGCTGGTGGCGTCCACCTACGGCACCATGGCGCTCGACGCGGTGATCGAGGGGCAGAGCGGGCTCATGTCGGCGCTGGTGGAGGGGAAGTACGATCTCGTGCCCATCCCCGACCCGAAGCTCGGGCCCCGCCACGTGGACATCGAGAGCATGTACGACGTCGGCCGGCTGCGGCCGAACTACGCCAACAAGCGCGGGCTGCCGGTGTTCCTCAACAGGCTGTAGGAGGGGGGCCGTTTGTCGGGCCTCGGGCGGCCGCTTCCTCTCCGACGGTTGCGCGGGGGCGCGGAGCGGTTGGGGCAGTCGAAGGCGCCGATGAGGGAGGCGGGGGCCAGGGCGGGAGTGCCGGGGCGGGGTTGCCGAGGCGGGGTTGCCGGGGCGCCGCTCCGGGGACGGCGCTGCGGTGCTCGGCTCTGCGGGGGCCCTCGCCGGCGCTGACCAGCGGGCGGAGGCTGCGCGCCCGGCCCCGCCGCAACGCCGTGCGCGCCGGCGCGATGCGCCGTCACGCCCGTTGCACGGCGGCTGCCGCCCAGGTGGTCCGGTCCGAGTCCCGCGCCGCCTCCGCTCCTCGGCCATCCCCTGCGCGGCGCCCGACGAGCGTGGCCGATCCACGAGCGCTGAAGTCGACCAGGAAGAAACGCGGGCGGTCAGCGCGCGAAGTCCCGAACGGGTGAGATTGCTGCCGCTGGCGGAGGCTTCACAGCGGGTCCTGCCCCATCGTTGCTCGATGGTTCGCTGCGCTGCGCCTCGGTGGACGGCCAAAACCGGCCAGTCGTGGACGTCTCAAAACCGGCCAACGGAGCTGAGGACTCGGGACGTTGACGAAGGCGTGAGGGCTGTGGCCCCTCGCCGGGATGGCCAACGTCTTGAGCGACGAGAAA
>DASRRJ010000008.1:0-673736 GCA_035656915.1 Anaeromyxobacteraceae bacterium | reverse complement strand
TTTCTCGTCGCTCAAGACGTTGGCCATCCCGGCGAGGGGCCACAGCCCTCACGCCTTCGTCAACGTCCCGAGTCCTCAGCTCCGTTGGCCGGTTTTGAGACGTCCACGACTGGCCGGTTTTGGCCGTCCACCGAGGCGCAGGTGTTCGAGGAGCTGATCCGTCGCTTCTCGGAGCAGTCGAACGAGACCGCCGGAGAGCACTTCACTCCGCGCGAGGTCATCCGGCTGATGGTGGACCTCCTCTTCGTCGAGGACGACGATGCCCTCCGCAAGGCGGGCATCGTCCGCTCGCTCTACGACCCGGCCTGCGGCACCGGCGGCATGCTGTCGGTGGCCGAGGAGTACCTGCGCGAGCTGAACCCGCAGGCGAAGCTGGAGGTGTTCGGCCAGGAGCTCAACGACGAGTCCTTCGCCATCTGCAAGGCCGACATGATGATCAAGGGTCAGGACCCTGGGAACATCACGCCCGGCAACAGCTTCAGCGAGGACGGGCACGTCGGAGAGAAGTACGACTACCTGCTCTCGAACCCGCCCTTCGGCGTGGACTGGAAGCAGGTGCAGCAGGTCATCCAGGAGGAGCACGACACCCAGGGCTTCTCGGGCCGGTTCGGCCCGGGGCTGCCGCGCATCAGCGACGGGTCCACGCTCTTCCTGCTCCACATGCTCTCGAAGATGAAGCCGGTGAAGGACGGCGGCAGCCGGCTCGCCATCGTCTTCAACGGCTCGCCGCTCTTCTCGGGCGACGCCGGCTCGGGCGAGAGCGAGATCCGGCGCTGGGTCGTCGAGAACGACTGGCTGGAGGCCATCGTCGGCCTGCCCGACCAGCTCTTCTACAACACTGGGATCAGCACCTACGTCTGGGTGGTCACGAACCGGAAGCCCGAGGCGCGCCGGGGCAAGGTCCAGCTCATCAACGCCGTGGACCTCTTCCAGAAGATGCGGAAGAGCCTCGGCAACAAGCGGAACGAGCTCTCCCAGGCCAGCATCGACGAGATCGTGAAGCTCTACGGCGAGTTCAAGGAGAGTGAGCGGTCGAAGATCTTCGACAGCGATGACTTCGGCTACCGGCGGATCGTGGTGGAGCGCCCGCTCAGGCTCAGCTTCCAGGCGACGCCGGAGCGGATCGCGCTCGCCCTCGATGACGCGGGGAAGTACGCCAAGGCGTTCCAGGATCTCGTTCGCACGAAGAAGAAGGGGAAGGCGGGGGAGCAAGAGGTTGCCGAAGGGCGCGCGCTCCAAGGAAGGATCCGCCTGGCGCTGGAGGGGCTCGGCGCGGAGCGCGTGTGGAAGAGCCGGAGCGCGTTCGAAACGGCGCTCGACGCCGCGCTCAAGCCCGCCGGCAAGGTGCCCGCGCCGCTGCGGAAGGCGATCCTCGCCGCGCTCGGCGAGCGCGATGAGGAGGCCGAGGTCTGTCGCGACGCGGACGGGAACCCCGAGCCCGACGCCGACCTGCGCGACTACGAGAACGTGCCGCGGAAGGAGAGCATCCAGGCGTACTTCGATCGAGAGGTGAAGCCGCACGTCGCTGATGCCTGGATCGACGAGACGAAGACGAGGGACGGCTACGAGGTCCCGTTCACGCGCCACTTCTACAAGTTCATCCCATTGCGGCCGCTCGCGGAGATCGAGGCCGGCATCCGGAAGCTGGAGGGGGAGATCCAGGGGATGCTGCGGGAGGTGCTGGGATGACGGCGTCCCGCGCGTCTGTCGATTACGGCCTGCTTCCGTGGACGACGCTTTGTCCCGGTTGGCCAGTGCTGCGACTGAAGCGAGCCGTCGTCCTCGTGAACGCGAAGACTGCGTCGACAGAGCAGCCCTACATCGGGCTGGAGCACGTTGAGCCCTGGACTGGACAGGCCGCCTCGTTGAGGTGGAGTCGACCGTCGTGGCCGAGGGGCAGTCCAGCTTGTTCGAACAAGGTGACGTGCTCTTCGGGAAGCTCCGGCCATACCTTGCGAAGGTCCATCAGGCGACTGGTCCTGGCCGTTGCACTTCGGAGTTGCTGGTCCTGCGATCCCGGCGGCTGCTGCCCGGGTTCCTGAAGTACCTGCTGCTCTCGAAACCACTTGTGAAGCTCGTGGACTCGTCTACGTTCGGCGCGAAGATGCCCCGTGCGGACTGGGACTTCATCGGGCAGATCATGGTGCCGTGCCCGAATATCCAAGAGCAGCGCGCCATCGCCGACTTCCTCGATCGCCAGACGGCTGCCATTGACGCGCTCATCGACAAGAGACGGGCTCAGCTCTCCTTGCTCGACGAGAAGCGGCTTACCCTCACTACCGCAGTCATCATTTCGGGTCTGAACCCGTCAGCTCGCACGAAGAACTCCGGGCTACCGTGGCTCGCGGAATACATCCCAGCTCACTGGGCTGTGAGGCGGCTCAAGTTCATCTCCCCGCGGCAGTGCGTGGGCGTCGTGGTGAACCCGTCGCACTACTTCGCAGACGAGGGCGTACCGTTTCTTTTCGGCAACAACGTTCGCGAGGGCGAGTTCGGTCTGGAAGGCGTCAGGCGCATCAGCGAGGAAAGCAACGGCACACTCGCGAAGTCCATGCTGCGCACCGGTGATCTCGTCGTTGTCCGCGTCGGCGCACCGGGGGTTACGGCGGTCATTCCAGAGGCACTAGATAGATGCAACTGTGCGTCGATAATGATCGTTCGTCAGGCTGCGTCGTTTGAGTCACAGTGGCTCTGCTACGCGATGAATAGTCGGATCGGGCGGTGCCAGGTCGAGGCGGTGCGGTACGGCGCGGCTCAAGAGCAGTTCAACATCAGCGATGCCGTGAACTTCACGTTTCCTGTGCCGCCGCTTGAAGAGCAGCGCGCCATCGTCGCTAACCTTGATGCGGAAGTCGCGGTTATCGCTCGCACCTGCGCGTCAATCGAGGCGGAGATGAAACTGCTAGCGGAGTACCGCCAGGCCCTCATCTCCGCCGCAGTCACCGGGCAGGCGCTACGTCGCATCCCAGCAGGTCGCCTGAGGCCGCCCTGCCCCATGCCCTTCTCCCCACCCAGCTTTGCGCCGGGGAAGTAGACTGCGGGTCCGGCCATGTCCTCCGAGATCGCCCCGCTCATTCAGCACCTCAACGAGGTGGACGAGAGCGAGGGCGTCGAGGCCAAGCGGTCCCAGGACGAGCTAGGCAAGAGCGCCCTCGAGACCATCTCCGCGTTCTCCAACGAACCCGGGCTCGGGGGCGGCACCCTCCTCTTCGGCCTGACGGAAACCAACGATGGCTTCGCGGTCACCGGCGTGTCGGACCCGGGGAAGCTCGCCTCGGACCTGGCGTCGGTCTGCGCCACCGCCTTCAATCGGCCGCTCCGCCCCAGGATCATCCAGGAGGTCGTCGAGGGCCACCCGGTCGTTGCGGCGGTCTTTCCCGAGGCGGCGCCCGGAGACAAGCCCGTCTTCATCGCTGCCCGAGGCATGCACCGGGGCTCGTTCCGGCGGATCGGCGGCACCGACCAGGGGGCGACCGAGGACGACCTGCGGGCCCTCTTCGGCGCCGCGGTGGGAGAAGCCTGCGAGGACACCATCGTCCGCGACGCGGCGATGGACGACCTCGATCCCGAGGTGATCGCCGGCTACCGGCGCGGGCTCCTCTCGATCAACCCCGGGACCGAGCTGCGCGACGCGACCGACGAGGAGCTGGTCCTCTCGCTCGGCGGGGCTGTTCGCCGCCAGGGCTCCCTCGCCGTCACCGTCGCCGGCGTGCTCCTCTTCGGCAAGGCCCTCGCCCTCCGCAGGCTCTTCCCGGCCCTCCGCGTCGACTACGTCCGCATCCCCGGGACGACGTGGGTTCCCGAGCCGGATCGGCGCTTCGACACCGTGGAGATCCGCGCCCCCCTCTTGGCGGCCTTCCGGCGTGCATACGCCGCGGTGAGCGACGACCTCCCGCGCACCTTCGCTCTGGAGCCCGGCTCTCCGGAGCGGAAGGACAAGCTCGCCATCCCGGAGTCCGTTCTCCGCGAGGTGCTGGTCAACGCCCTGACCCACCGGAGCTACCGGACCCAGAGCGCGGTCCAGATCCTCCGCTTCAACGACCGGATTGAGGTCCGGAACCCCGGTCACTCCCTGGTCGACGACGAACGACTCGGGGACCCGGGCTCCTACTCACGCAATCCGCGCCTCGCCGACGTCTTCAGGGAGATGCGGCTCGCCGAGAACAAGGGAACCGGGATCGCCGCCATGAAGCGGGCGATGAAGATGGCCGGGCTCACCCCGCCCTTCTTCCAGTCGGACCGGCGGAGCGACACTTTCGTCGCCACCCTCTGGCTCCACAACCTTCTCGGCCCCGAGGAGACGGAGTGGCTCCAGGGGTTCGCCGCTCTGGCGCTCTCCGACGCCCAGGCCCAGGCTCTCGTCATCGCCAGGCGAACCGGGGAGGTGCGCAACTCGTCCCTCCGCGACGTCACCGACCTCGACCCCATCGCCGCCCGGCGTGAGCTGCACGGGCTCAGGGCCCACGGCCTCCTCCGGATGGAGAACCAGCGGGGCGGCGCCTACTACGTCCTCGACGGGAGAGCAGTCGCCGGCCCCGGGGGAGCGGATCGGGGGGTGCTCAACGCGGACCGGGGGGTGCTCGGGTCGGATCGGGGGGTGCTCCCATCGGATCGGGGGGTGCTCAGAGCAGGCAAGCGAGGGCTCCCCCCCGAGCTGGAGGCCCTTCTCGAGAGCCTGGGGCGTAGACCCAGGACGCCGACCCTCCGGGCAGCCATCCTTCGCCTCTGCGAGGGGGAGTTCCGAAAGCCGCGCGAGCTAGCTGACTGGCTCGATTTCGACCTGGACAAGCTGAGGGATCGGCACCTGTCACCGATGGCGGCCCAGGGTCTTCTCGTCCGGAAGTTCCCCGAGACGCCTCGCCATCCAGACCAGGCCTACCGGGCTGCCCAGGGCGCCCTCTCACCGGCCACCAAGGAGTGACCGAGATGCCCCAGCACATCGAGCGCGCCTTCGAGGACGCCATCGAGGAGCACCTCCTGGGCCATGGCTGGCACAAGGGGAGCCCCGATCATTTCGACCGCACGCTCGCTCTCGATGCCGGCCTGGTGATCGACTTCATCGCCGAGACGCAACCCAAGGTCTGGGGAGAGCTCACCAGCCAGCACGGCGCCAGCGTCGAGAAGACGATCATCGAGTGGCTGGTGAAGGCGCTCGACCATCAGGGCACGCTCGACGTCCTCCGCCACGGCTTCAAGTTCATGGGGAAGCTGCTCCGGGTCGCGTCGTTCAAGCCGAGCCACGGGCTCAACCCGGATCTGGTGATGCACTACGGCAAGAACCGCCTCACCGTGACGCGGCAGGTGAAGTTCGACCCAGCGAGCGAGAAGTCGCTCGACATGGTGCTCTCTCTGAACGGGCTCCCCATCGCCACGGTGGAGCTCAAGAACCCGCTCACCGGCCAGAACGTCAACCACGCCATCGAGCAGTACAAGTCCGATCGCGATCCCCGGCTGCCCCTCTTCCAGTTCAAGAAGCGGGCGCTGGTCCACTTCGCCGTGGACCCCGACGTCGTCTACATGGCGACGGAGCTCCGGGGGAAGGACACCTTCTTCCTGCCGTTCAACAGCGGCAGCGGCACCGGTGCCGGCAACCCCGAGGTGAACGCCGGCTACAAAACCAGCTACCTGTGGGAGGAGGTCTGGGCGCGGGACAGCTTCCTCGACATCCTTGCCCGCTTCATGCACGTCGCCACCGAGGAGAAGCAGGTGGCGGGGAAGAAGGTGACCACCGAGACGGTCATCTTCCCGCGCTACCACCAGCTCGACTCCGTGCGGAAGCTGGAAGCGGCGGCCCGGGTAGAAGGACCGGGCAACAGCTACCTCATCCAGCACTCGGCAGGCAGTGGCAAGTCGAATAGCATCGCCTGGCTCGCCTACCGGCTGGCCGAGCTGCACAAGGACGATGCGAGGGTCTTCCAGTCGGTGGTGGTTGTCACCGACCGGCGCGTCCTCGACGCGCAGCTCCAGAAGACCATCTACCAGTTCGACCACACCGACGGGGTCGTCCAGAAGATCGACGACAACTCGACTCAGCTCGCCGAGGCCCTCACGAAGGGCACCCCGATCATCATCACCACGCTCCAGAAGTTCCCGTTCGTGGCGGCCAAGATCGCCGAGCTGCCGAACCGGGCCTACGCCGTCATCGTGGACGAGGCGCACAGCTCGCAGGGTGGCGAGTCGGCTGCGAAGCTGAAGGAGGTCCTTCGCGCCCGGGCCGCCGAGACGGCGACCCCCCAGGAAGCCCAGCTCGCGGTCGCGGAGGCCGAGACCGCGAACGAGGGCGGAACCCAGGAGGACGACGCGGACGATGTCCTCCAGAAGGTGATGGAGTCACGCGGCCGGCAGAAGAACCTCTCGTTCTTCGCCTTCACCGCCACGCCCAAGGCGAAGACCCTGGAGGTCTTCGGCCGCAAGGGCGAGGACGGGAAGCCGCAGCCCTTCCACCTCTACTCGATGCGGCAGGCCATCGAGGAGGAGTTCATCCTCGACGTCCTCCAGAACTACACGACCTACAAGAACTACTGGAAGCTGCTCAAGGCGAGCGCCGATGACCCCAAGGTGCCCAAGCGCGAGACGGCCGCGCAGCTCGCCCGGTTCGTCTCGCTCCACCCCCACAACATCGCCCAGAAGACCGAGGTGATGATCGAGCACTTCCGTAGCCGGGTGAAGCAAAAGATCGGCGGCAAGGCGAAGGCGATGGTGGTCACCGGCTCGCGGCTGCACGCCGTCCGCTACCGGCAGGCCTTCGACCGGTACATCGCCGAGAAGGGCTACACCGACGTCGGCGTACTGGTGGCGTTCTCGGGCGAGGTGGAGGACCCGGACATCGAGGGGTCGCGCTTCACCGAGCCGGGGATGAACGGCGGCATCAGCGAGAAGCAGCTCCCGGCCGAGTTCGCATCGGGCGCCTACAACGTGCTGCTCGTCGCCAACAAGTACCAGACCGGGTTCGACCAGCCGCTCCTCCACACCATGTACGTGGACAAGCGGCTCTCCGGCGTCCAGGCGGTGCAAACGCTCTCCCGGCTCAACCGAACCTGCCGGGGCAAGGAAGACACCTTCGTCCTCGACTTCGTGAACGACGAGGAGGAGATCCGGCGGTCGTTCCAGCCCTACTACGAGCAGACCACCGTCTCGGAGACGGCTGACCCGCAGAACCTCTACAAGCTCCAGCACCAGCTCGAAGGCCACCAGACCTACACGGCCTCGGAGGTGGAGTCTTTTTGCAGGGTCTTCTACAGGCCCAGGAAGACGCAGACGACGGCCGATCACGCCGAGATGTACCGGTACCTGGCGCCGGCGGTGGATCGCTTCAAGGCCCTCGAGCCCGAGGCCCAGGACGAGTTCCGCGTCGCCCTCGGCGCTTACGTTCGCCTGTACGCATTCCTCTCGCAGATCTTGCCGTTCACCGACCCCGATCTGGAGAAGCTCTACACCTTCGGGCGCTTCCTGGAGGCAAGGCTCCCGCCGGACCCGAAGAAGGCGCCGCTGAAGCTCGACGCCGAGACCGTGCTCGCCTACTACCGCCTCGACCTCGTGCGGGACGGTACCATCGCGATGAAAGCGGGTGAGGAGGCACCCATTTACGGCCCCACCGAGGCCGGCACCAAGCGGTCGGAGTCGGAGGATGTGAAGCTCTCCGAGATCATCGAGATCCTGAACGACCGCTTCGGGACAGACTTCACCCGGGCCGACCAGCTCTTCTTCGATTCAGTCATCGCCGAGGCGACGGCGGACGAACAGGTCCAGCAGTGGGCGGGCGCAAACCCGCTCGACGGCTTCTCGCTCGCGATGAAGGCCAAGCTGCGAGACGCCGTCGTCGACCGCCTCGACAAGAACGAGAAGATCGCAACGCGGTACCTGAACGAGCGGGACTTCGAGGATGCCGCGTTCCGCGAGCTCGTGCGGCGAATCTACGAGGACCTTCGTCCCGCGGGCTGAGGCTTCGGCGTTCTCCCCTGGGCAGGTGACGGCCGGCATCGCTCTCGTTGCACCTCGCCCCGGAACCGCACCGCTTCGACATCAGCCGCCGGGGGATGCTCCGAGCACCGCAGCGCAGTCGGGCCGCCGGCGCTCATCGGACCGCGTGACACGACGGCAACGCCGTCTCCAGGACAAACGCCAGGGCCGGAGCCGAGCGCCGTCGCAGAGTCGGCGCCGCAGCGGGGTCGAGCGCTCTGCGCCCGCGAGGCCGCTGGGCGATCCGCGACTGGCGGAGCCGACGGAGCGAGGAGCGCAGCGGGCGTCCCCTGGCGGCACGCGGGAACGGGGGCAGCGGGAACAAGGGGGCCTGGTGGTCGCCCCTCCCCGGCCCTCCCCACGCGGTGGGGAGGGGGATGCTTCGAGGAGGCCGAGTGTGCCCGAGCGGCGCCCCGGCGCGCCAGCCTATCCCTGCCCCCCCGAGTGCTGCGTCTTCTCCGCGAAGAGCGTGTACTTGCGGAAGAAGACCAGCGGGATGATCCCGAGCGCGCCCTGGCGGTGCTTGGCGATCACGAGCTCCACGTCGACCACGTCGGAGTTCATGTGCTGCTCCTGCTCCTCCTTCTCCGGCTCCGGGCGGTGGAGGAACATGACGATGTCGGCGTCCTGCTCGATGGCGCCCGACTCGCGGAGGTCGGCCAGCACCGGCCGCTCGCCCTTGCGCTTCTCCACCGCGCGGTTGAGCTGCGAGAGCGCCATCACCGGGCAGGAGAGCTCCTTGGCGAGCGCCTTCAGGCCGCGGCTGATGGTGGCGATCTCCTGCTCGCGCGACTGGCCCTGCCGGTTGCTGGCCGGGGCGGTCATGAGCTGGAGGTAGTCGACCACCACCAGGTCGAGCCCGCCCGCCTCGCGGGCGATCTTGCGGCACTTGGCGAGGAGGTCGAGCGGCGAGAGCACGAAGTTGTCGTCGAACCAGATGCGGGCGCGCCCCACCCGCTCTCCGGAGAGCCCCACCTTGTCCCAGTCGTGCTGGGCGAGCTTCCCCTTCGCCACCCGCTCCGAGTCGAGCTTGGCGTCGGCGGCGAGGAGGCGCATGGCCAGCTGGTCGGACGGCATCTCCAGTGAGAAGAAGGCCACCCGCTTCTCGTTCTTCACCGCCGCGTTGGCCGCGAAGTTGAGCGCCAGCGCCGTCTTTCCCACCGATGGGCGGGCCGCGAGGATGATGAGGGCGCCGGGCTGGAACCCGAGCGTCTTGTCGTCGAGCGAGGGGAGGCCCGCCGGCACCCCGGTGATGTGCGACTTGCCCTCGAGCTCCCGCTTGTGGACCGCCTCGAGCTTCTCGAGCGCCACCATTACCGCCTCGTTGACGGTGCGCAGCGTGCTCGCCCGCGAGCCCTCGGCCGCGGCGGCGATCTCCGCCTGCGCCTCCTGGAGGAAGTCGCCCACCCGGTCGCCGGCGCGGTGGCCGCGCGCCACCACTCCCTGCGCCGCCATCATCATCCGCCGCAGCCGGGCCAGGTCGGCCACCACCGCCGCGTAGTGGGCGACGTTGCCGGCGGTGCCGAGCCCGCGGAAGAGCGTGAAGACCAGGTCGGACGGGACCGCCGCGCCGAGCAGCCCCTTGGCGTCGAGCCGCTGCTGGACGAGCACCGGGTCGACCGCCTTCGACTGCTGCGAGAGCTCCACGCAGACGGCGTAGATGTGCTGGTGGGCCAGCAGGTAGAAGTCGTTCTCCTTGATGATCGGGGCCGCCTGGTCGAAGGCGGTCTCGTCGATGAGGAGCGCGCCCAGGACCGCCTGCTCGGCCTCGAGGTTGTGCGGCAGGTCGAGGCCGCCCGGGAGCTGCAGCGGCGGAGGCGGGGTCCGGCGCGCGAGGTCATCCTGTGCCATGAAGGCGCGGAGTGTAGCAGCGCACCCCGACGGCCATCATCGTGGATAGGCGGTGGAAATCCGGTGATCTCGCTGTGGACGGCGGTGGAAAACCCCGTCCGATCAGTTCAGCTCGTCCCACCGGTGGAGGAGCTTCTCGCAGACCACCGCCTGCAGGAGCCGCTCGTCGCCCGGGTGGATGCCGTCGATGACGATGCCGAGCCGGGCGGAGTCGCTCCAGCTGACGCGGCCGGAGAGGTAGATGGAGTGGCGCGAGAGGCGCAGCCGCACGTAGGCCTGGTCGCCGCGCTTGAGCGGCGGCTTGCGGTGGGTGCGCAGGGCCACGCCGCCGAAGCCGAGGTCGTCGGTGAAGGCCCCGCCGTAGCCGGCGAGGTGGGCCTGCACCGCCACGCGGGCGCGCGGGTGGCGGCGCCGCGCCGCGCCGTCCTTGACGTCGAGCGCCCGCGAGGCGAGCCAGTCGCGCCCCTGCTGCCACACCTCGAGGTCCTCGGGGGTGAGCCCGCGCAGGCCGTCGATGACCAGCCTGTTCTTCTCCTCGAAGGCGCGGCGGGTGACCCGCGGCATCAGCATGGGGTCATTGTGCTGGCGAAGCGCACAGCTGTCTACATCGCGACCGGCCGCTGGCTCAATCCCCGTGCTCGGCGCGCCGGGGCTGCAGGGTGAGGCCCCCGCCGAGGGCGCGGTGGGCGAAGACCAGCAGGGGCGGCTGCACCAGCCGGGTGAGCAGCGCCAGCGCCAGCGAGCCCCCGATCACCACGATGGCGAGCGGCTTCTGGGTCTGGGCGCCGATGCCGTTCGAGAGGGCCGCCGGCAGCAGGCCCAGCGTTGCCACCAGGGTGGTCATGAGGCCCGCCCGGAAGCGCTGCAGCGCCGCCGCGCGCGCCCCCTCCTCCAGGGAGAGCCCGTCGGCCCACTGCCGCTGGGCGTAGGTGACCACCAGGATGGCGTCCTGGATGGCGATGCCGAAGATGGAGACGAAGCCCATGGCGGCCGAGACCGAGAAGCTCTCGCCGGTCACGAGCAGCGCCAGCAGGCCCCCGGCGCAGGCCACCGGGATGGAGATCAGCACCACCGCGGTGTCGATGCCGTTCCTCACCGCCGTGTAGACCAGGAAGCCGATGAGGAGCAGCGTGAGCGGGATGACGAGCGCGAGGCGCCCCATGGCGTCCTTGAGCTCGTTGATCTCGCCCGCCCAGTCGAGGTGGGTGAGCGGCGGCAGGGTCACCTTCTCGGCGATGCGCCGCTCCGCGTCCACGATGGTGGAGCCGAGGTCGCGGCCGCGCACCGAGAACTTCACCGGCGAGTAGCGGCTGCCGTCCTCGCGGTAGATGATGGCCGGGCCGTTCTCGCGGCTGATGGCGGCGAGCTGGCCGATGGGGATCTGGCTGCCGTCCGGCGAGGCGACCTGGATCTGGCGGATGGCGGAGACGCTGTTGCGGAACGGCTCCTGCCAGCGGACCGTGAGCGGGAAGTTCTTCTCCCCCTCGTACACCTGGGTCACCACCTGCCCGCCGATGGCCGCCTGCACCATGGCGGAGACGTCGCCGGTGTTGAGGCCGTAGCGGTCGCACTGCTGCCGGTCGGGCGCGATCTGGATGGTGGGCTGCCCGAGCGAGCGGAACATGCCCAGGTCCTTCACCCCGCGCACCTTCTCCATCACCTCCACGATGGCGTCGGCGGCGGCCTCGTTCTTCTCGAGGTCGGGGCCGAACACCTTGACGCTGTTCTCGCCCTTCACCCCGGAGAGCGCCTCCTCCACGTTGTCGGAGAGGTACTGGGAGAAGTTGAAGACCACGCCCGGGAAGGACTCGGCGAGCTCCTCCGAGAGCCGGTGGGTGAGCTTCTCCTTGGTGAGGCCGCGCGGCCAGTCGCCGAACGGCTTCAGCGGGGCGAAGAGCTCGATGTTCTGGAACCCGGCCACGTCGGTGCCGTCGTCGGGGCGGCCGAGCTGCGAGATCACCGTCACCACCTCCGGGTGGCGCTTCAGGATCTCGCGCATCTTGCCGACGCGCCGCCCCGACTCCTCCAGCGACACCGAGGTGGGCAGGGTGGCCCGGATCCAGAAGTTCCCCTCCTCGAGCTTGGGCATGTACTCCGAGCCGAGGAGCGGGAAGAGCGCCACGCAGGCGACGACCGCCGCCAGCGCGCCGGCGGCGCCGAGCCAGGGCCGCCGCAGCGCCCGCTCGAAGAGCGGGTGGTAGACGCGCTGGAAGGCCCGCATCACCACCGTGTCCTTCTCCTCCTCGTCGGCCGGCACGAACCTCGAGATGAGCACCGGGGTGAAGGTGAGGGCCAGCAGGATGGCCCCGCCGATGGCGAAGGCGTAGGTGTGCGCCATGGGCGAGAAGATCACGCCCGAGACGCCGGTCATGGTGAAGAGCGGCAGGAAGGCGATGCCGATGATGAGGGTGGAGAAGGCCATGGGCCGCCCCACCTCGCCGGCGGCGCCGCGGATGCGCTCCAGGATCGAGCCGTGGCCGTGGCTGCCGAGGTGCCGCATCAGGTTCTCGACCATGATCACGGTCGAGTCGACCACGATGCCGAAGTCGACCGCCCCCAGGCTGATGAGGTTGGCGGGGGTGCCGGTGCCCACCATGCCGACGAAGGCGCAGAGGAGCGCCAGCGGGATGTTGACGGCGGTGATGAGGGCGGCGCGCACGCTGCCGAGGAAGGCCAGCAGCACCAGCGACACCAGCCCCATGCCGACCAGCAGGTTCTCCATCACCGTGCGGGTGGTGACGGCGATGAGGCTCTTGCGGTCGTAGTAGGGCCGGATCTCCATCCCCGGCGGGAGCAGCCGGTTCTTGCGGATGTACTCGAGCCGCCCGTAGATGCCCTGCAGCGTCTTCTCGGTCTCCTCGCCGTAGCGCATGAGCACCGTGCCCTGCACCACGTCGGCGTCGCCGTCGTGGCCCACCACGCCGAGCCGGGGCGCGCGCCCCTCCGCCACCGTGGCCACGTCGCGCACCCGCACCGGCACGCCCTTCTGCTCCAGCACCACCACGTCCTCGATGTCGCGCAGGGAGCGGATGAGGCCCAGGCCGCGGATGGTGTAGGCCTGCTGGCCGACCGTGAGCCGCTGGCCGCCCACGTTCTGGTTGGCGTTGGCGATGGCGGCGTTGACCTGGGCCAGGGTGACGCCGCGGGCCTTGAGCCGCAGCGGGTCGATCTCGACGTGGTACTCCTTGGTCTCGCCGCCGAAGCTGGTGACGTCGATGACCCCCGGCACCTGCTTGAACTGCCGCTCCAGGATCCAGTCCTCGGCGGTCTTGAGCTCGCGCAGGCCGTAGCCCTTGCCCTCGAGCGTGTAGCGGAAGACCTCGCCCACCGAGTTCCAGGGCGAGATCTGCGCCTGCATGCCGGGCGGGAGCTGGATGAACTGCAGCCGGTTGATCACCTCCTGGCGCGCCTCGGCGTACTTGGTCCCCCAGCCGAAGTAGCACTTCACGTCGGTGAGCTCGAAGAGCGACTGGCTGCGGATGTGGTCGAGCCCGGGCATGCCGGAGAGCCCGATCTCGAGCGGGATGGTGACGTACCGCTCCACCTCCTCCGCGCTCCAGCCGTTGGGCTGGACGATCACCTCCACCAGCGGTGGCACCGGGTTCGGGTAGGCCTCGATGGGCAGCCGGCGGAAGGCGAAGAGGCCGCCCACCACCAGCACCAGCGCCAGCGCGGCCACCAGGGCCCGGTTCTCCAGCGAGAAGGCGACGAGCCGCTTGATCACAGCATCCCCATCACGAACATGGCTCCGTCCACCACCACCCGCTCACCGGGCGCGAGCCCGGAGAGCACCGGCACCTGACCCTCGGCCCGCTCCTCGTCGGCGCTGACCCGCCGCTCGCGGAAGCGCAGCTCGCCGTCCCTGGCGGTGGCGACGAAGACCACCGTCTCGTCGCCCCGCCGCACCAGCGCCTCGCGCGGCACCGACACCAGCCTGCGCCCCGGGATCGAGACCGTCACCCGCTCCACCATCTCGGGCTTGAGGAGCCGGCGGGGGTTCTCGAGGGCGCAGCGGATCCGGGCGGTGCGCTGCACCGGGTCGAGGGCGTCGGACACCCACTCCACGGCGCCGCGGAAGACCTCGCCCGGCGCGGCGGGCGAGCGCACCTCCACCCGCTGCCCCGCCCGCACCAGCGGCAGGTCCTGCTCGTACACCTCGGCCAGGATCCAGAGCCGGTCGAGCTCGCCCACGGTGAAGAGCTCGGGCGCGTTCTGGGCCCCCGACCACTGCCCCTGCACCTCCAGCCCGGGGTTCACGGCGCGCGCCACCACCGTGCCGTCGATGGGGCTGCGGAGCAGGTATTCCTGCGTCACCCGGTCGAGGTCGCCGGCGGAGAGGAGGCGCGTGCGGGCGCGGGCGCGCTCCTCCTCGGCGCGGGCCTTCTTGAAGGCCCCCTCCGCCGCCTCGAGGTCCTTCACCGCGCCGGCGTGGGCCGCCACCAGCTCCTGCTGACGCTTGCGCTCGTGCTCGGCGGCGACCCGGTCGGCCTCGGCCTTGGCGAGGTCGGAGAGGGCCTGGCCCACGTCGGGCGAGGCGAGGGCCAGGAGCGGCTGCCCCTTGCGCACCCGGGCGCCGAGCGGCGCCAGCACCCGCGTCACCCGGCCGGTGACCGGCGAGAAGACGTGGGCCACCCTCCGGTCGTCGAAGGAGAGCCGGCCGGCGAGCTGCAGCGCGCCCGCCACGTCCTGCGCCGCCACCACCGCGGTGCGGATCCCGGCCGCCTCGGCCTGCCGCT
Source organism: Anaeromyxobacteraceae bacterium (assembly GCA_035656915.1). Taxonomy (GTDB): domain Bacteria; phylum Myxococcota; class Myxococcia; order Myxococcales; family Anaeromyxobacteraceae; genus Anaeromyxobacter_B. Next base: position 659,190 of record DASRRJ010000008.1, on the reverse strand, counting down.
CGCCGAGCCGAGCCTCGCCGGCGCCGCTGGCGGCCCGGACCGGCCGGGCCTCGATCGCCACCCGATCGCCGGCCGAGAGCCCGTCGGCCACCGCCAGCCAGGCGCCGGCGCGGGTCCCGGCGAGCCGGAGCCGACGTCGCTTGAACTCGATGCGCCCGTCGCCGTCCTGGCGGTCCGCCACCAGGGCGAAGGGCTGGCCGTCGGCGCGGGTGACCGCCTCCTCCGGCACCCCGAGGCGCCGCTCCGCCACGGTGGCGATCCGGGCGGTGACGTACATCTCGGGCTTGAGCGCCCGGTCGGGGTTCGGCAAGGACACCCGCACCCGCGCGGTGCGGAGCGCCGGGTCGAGCGCGTCGGCGATCCAGTCCACCTTGCCGGCGAAGGTCCGGCCCGGGTAGGCCACCGCCCGCACCTCCACCGCCGCGCCGGGGCGCACCCGCGGCAGGTCGGCCTCGGCCACGTCGGCGAGGACCAGCACCCGGTCGATCTCGCCGATGGTGAAGAGCTCGGCGCCGCCGCCGCCCGAGTACTGCCCCTGCACCTCCATGCCCGGGCTCACCCCGCGGCTGATGACCCGCCCCTCGATGAAGCTGCGGAGCGTGTACTCCTGGGTCACGGCCTCGCCGCGCCCGACCTGCAGGAGCTTCGCCTTCTCGGCGGCGCGGGCGCGCTCGGCGCTCGCCTTGAGCTCTGCGTCCTCGGCCGCCTCCAGGTCGCGCTTGGGCCCGGCGTGGGCGGCGTAGATGCGCTGCTGGCGGGCCAGCTCCTGCGCGGCGGCGGCCAGGTCGGCCTCGGCCTTCACCAGGTCGGCGAAGGCGCTGCCGGCGTCGGGGGAGGCGAGGTTGAGCAGCGCCGAGCCCTTCGCGACCCGGTCGCCCGGGTTGGCGATGACGCGGGTCACCCGGCCGGTGACGGGCGAGAAGACGTGGACCACGCGGAGGTCGTCGAAGGCCACGCGCCCCGGCGCCACCACCGGCTCGGCGAAGTCCTGCTCCTTCACGTCCACCACCCGCACCGCGCCGGCGCGGGTCGCCTCGGGGGTCACCCAGAGCACGTCGTCGGCCGCGCGGGCCTCCTCGCCGCCGCGGCGGGAGCAGGCGGCGAGGGCCAGGAGGGCGGCGGCGAGCGCGGGCCGCCTCACGGGCGCAGCTCCGTCCCGACCGCCTGCTCGAGCTGGAAGACGCTGGTCCAGAGGGCGGTGAGGTCGTTCAGGTACTCGACCTGGGTGGCGATGAAGGTGCGCTCGGCGTCGAGGTAGTCGAGGAGCGAGGCCGCGCCCTTCTGGTACTGGATCTGGACGAGGTCGCGGGCGCGCCGGGCCCGGTCGAGGAGCCGCCCCTCCATCCGGTCCACCAGCGCCCGCGCGCTGCGGTAGCCGGCGAGGCCCGACTCCACGTCGGAGCGCACCTGGGCGTCGAGCTTGCGCCCGGAGAGGTCCTGGGTGCGGACGTCGGCCTCCGCCTTCCGGATCTCGCCCTCCTGCCGGTAGAGGAGGGGGATGGGCGCCGCGACGCCGAAGGTGAGGGTGGGCGGGGTGATGGCGGTGTCGCCGGTGCCCTGCTGCGCGTAGGTGGCCGAGAGCGAGAGGTCGGGGAAGCGCAGCCGCTTCTGCAGCGCCAGGTTGGCCTCGGCCTTCTCGCTGCCCTTCGCGGCGGACTGCACGTCGGGCCGGTGGGCGCGGGCCGCGTCGACCAGGGCGTCGGAGGTGGCGCCCTCGAGCTTCGGCAGCGGCGCGCCGCGGTCGAGCGACGGCTCGCGGGCCTCGATGTCGGGGACCGCGGCGCGGACGCCGACCAGGAAGGCGAGATTGGCGCGCGCCGTGCGGAGCGTCCCCGCCGCCTGGTCCACCGCCTGGTCGGTCTCGAGCTTGGCCGTCTCGACGCGGGCGAGGTCGGCCTCGGAGATGGCGCCGGCCTGCTCGCGGACCTGCTGCAGCTCGAGCATGTGGGCCGAGGCGGCGGCGGTCTCCCTGGCGAAGGCCAGGGCGCGCTGCGCCAGCAGCACCTGCACGAAGGCCGACTTCACCTGGAAGCCGACGGTGCGCTCGGCGTCGGCGCGCGAGAGCCTGGCGATCTCCCGGCCCACCCGCGCCACCCGGAGCCGGAGCCCGCGCTTGCCGGAGAGCGAGTCCTCGATCGCCGACTGGTCGGAGACGCCGACGCTGAAGGCGAGCTGGCGGCAGGCGTCGCTCTGGCAGCCGAGCGACTTGCCGGCCGAGGCGGAGAGCGCCGGGTTGGGGATGGCCCCGGCGGCGGCCACGTCGCCCTCGGCCGAGAGGACCGCGGCGTCGGCGAGCAGGAGGTCGAGCCCCCGGGTGCGGAAGAGCTCGAGAGCCTCGGAGAGGTGCAGGACCGCCGGGAGCTGCACCGGCTCCGCCTCGGCCGCGCGCGAGAGGGCAGGCGCGAGGAGCAGCCCCAGGGCGGCTGCGGACGTGAGGAGGGCTCGGGCCATGGCTGGCCGCGGTAGCAATGAAGGTGCCACTCCTGATCTGGCGCAAAGACGGCGAAAACGGAGGGGCGCGACCCCCCGGTACCGCCGCGGAACCCGCCGGACCCGAAAGTTTCTTGTAGTTCCGAGGCTCCCCGCTCCCCCGGCGGGACCTCAGCGGATGGTGTAGTACACCGCGTCCGGGTGGTGCAGCACGATGGCCGAGGTGCTCTGCTCCGGCACCATCTGGTCGGCCTCGGTGAGTGAGACGCCGATGGCCGCCTCGGGGTCGAGCACGCGCCAGAGCTGGCGCTGGTCGGTGAGCTCCGGCCAGGCGGGGTAGCCGGGCGAGTAACGCTTGCCCTGGCCCTCCGGGATCCCGAGCTCGGCTCGCACGCGCCGGTGCCAGAGCTCGGCGAGCGCCTCGGCGGCCTCCACCGAGAGGCCGTGCAGGAAGAGCGAGCGGGTGTACTCGCCCCGCTCCTGGAGCTCGTGGGCGACCCGCGAGGCGTCCTGGCCCACCGTCACCACCTGCAGGGCGCAGACGTCGGAGCCGGGCTCCTCGCGGAAGTAGTCGGCGAGGCAGAGGAAGGAGTCCTCGCCCTGGCGCGGGAACTTGAGCCGCGCCAGCTCCTGCCGCCGCGAGGCCGGGTCGAGGAGCACGAGGTCGTTGCCGTCGGCGTGGCAGGGGAAGTAGCCGTAGACCACGCGCGGCGTGAGCCAGCCCTCTCGCTCCACCTCCGCCTGCAGCGCGGCGAGCTTGGGGCCGAACTCGCCGGCGATGGCGCGCCGGTACTCCTCGCCCTTGAGCTTCACTCCCCACTGCAGCTTGAAGAGCTCGTCGAGGTCGAGGTGCGGCCAGAGCTCCCGCACCGGGATCTCGCCCTCCGGGACGACCTTGCGCCCGAGGAAGGGCGCCGCCGGGACCCGGGCCGCGGGCTTCACCAGCCGCCGCCCCGCCGGCTCGGCGCGCGGCCGGGGGGCGCCGCTCGCGGGCGAGTCGCGGTTGGCGACGGCCTTCTCGCGCACCGTGGTCTGGAAGGCGGCCCGCTTCTCCGGGTTGGTGAGCGCCTCCACGATCTCCAGCCCCTCGAAGGCGTCGCGCGCGTAGAAGACGCCGCCCGGGTAGGGCTTCCCGTCCTGCTGGAAGTGGGTGCGGTAGCCGAAGCGCCGGTTGATGGCGGCGCCCCCGATCACCACCGGGAACTCGAGCCCGCGCCGCGCCAGCTCCTCCACGCAGTAGGGCATCTGCTTCGAGGTGGAGACCAGCAGCGCCGAGAGGCCGATGGCGTCGGCCCCCACCTCCACCGCCTTCTCGATCACGGTGGCGACCGGCACCTGCTTGCCGAGGTCGAAGACGGTGTAGCCGTTGTTGGAGAGGATGGTCTTGACGAGGTTCTTGCCGATGTCGTGGACGTCGCCGTAGACGGTGGCGAGCACCACCTTGCCCTTGGTCACCCCCTCGACGCGGTCGAGGTACTTCTCGAGGTGCGCCACCGCGCGCTTCATCACCTCGGCCGACTGGAGCACGAAGGGGAGGATCAGCTCGCCGGCGCCGAAGCGGTCGCCCACGTCCTTCATGGCCGGGAGCAGCACCGAGTTGAGGAGGTCGACCGCGGCGTGGCGGTGCAGGGCCTCGTCGATGAGCGCCTCGATGCCCTCCGGGCGGCGGTGGAGGATCTGCAGGTGGATCCGCTCCTCGCTGGTCTTGCCGGCGAAGAGGTCCTCGGCCGTGGCGGCGGCCTCGGGGGCCTTGCCGGCGAAGTGCTCGATGAGGCGCTGGAGCGCGTCGTCCCGGCGGTCGAAGACCAGGTCCTCGGCGAGCGCCCGCTCCGCCTCGGGGATGGCCGGGTACGGGCGCAGGTCCTTGGGGTTCACGATGGCGAGGTCGAGCCCCGCCTGGACCGCGTGGTACAGGAAGACCGAGTTGAGGACCTCGCGCGCCGGCTTGGCGAGGCCGAAGCTCACGTTGGAGACGCCGAGGCAGGTGAAGACGCCCGGGTGCTCGCCCTTGATGCGGCGGATCCCCTCCAGCGTCTCGACGGCGCTGTGCCGGTACTCGGCCGAGCCGGTGGCGAGCGTGAAGGTGAGGGCGTCGAAGCAGAGCGCGTCCTCGGGGACCCCGTACTCCGCGGCGACGGCCACGGTGCGCTTCGCGATCTCCGCCTTGCGCTCGGCGGTCTGCGCCATGCCCTTCTCGTCGATGGTCATGGCGACCACCGCCGCGCCGTAGCGCCGGACCAGCGGCAGCACCTTCTTCACCCGCTCGCCGCTCTTCTCGAGGTTGATCGAGTTGACGATGCAGCGCCCCGGGTAGTTCTTGAGCGCGGTCTCGACCACGTCGGCCTCGGTCGAGTCGATCATCAGCGGCGCGTCGACGGCCTGCGCGAAGAGCCGCGTCAGGGTGCGCATCTGGTGCGCCTCGTCCTCGCGCTCGTTGAGCGCCACGCAGAGGTCGAGCACGTGGGCGCCCGACTCCACCTGGTCGCGGGCGATGCGCAGGAGCCCCGGGTAGTCGTCGGCGAGGAGCAGCTCCTTCACCTTGCGCGAGCCCTGGGCGTTGACCCGCTCGCCCACCACCAGCGGCCGCGGCTGCAGGTCGAGCGGCACCGCCTTCATGGCCGAGGAGAGCACCGGGAGCGGGCGCGGGCGCTTGCGGCGCGGGGCGTCGAGCGCGGCCAGCCGCTCCACCACCGCCCGCATGTGGGCCGGGGTGGTGCCGCAGCAGCCGCCCACCAGGTCGACCCCGAGCTCGGTCACGAACCCGGCCAGCGCCTCGGCCAGCGCCGCCGGGGAGAGCTTGTACACCGCCTTGCCGTCCACGTTCTCGGGGAGACCGGCGTTGGGCAGCACCGAGACGAGCTTGCTCGAGCGCTCGCAGAGCAGCCGCACGCTCTCGCGCATCTCGGCGGGGCCGGTGGAGCAGTTGAGGCCCACCGCGTCGACCGGCAGCCGCTCCAGGGTGGCGAGGGCGCTCGCGATGTCGGTGCCGAGCAGCATCCGGCCGTTCTGGTCGATGAGGGTGGGCTGGGCGATGACGAAGACGTCGCGCAGCGCCTCCCGGCGCACCGCGTCCACCGCCAGCACCGCGGCGCGCAGCTCGAGGATGTCCTGCTGCGTCTCGATGATCACCGCGTCCACGCCGCCCTCGACGAGGCCGCGCGCCTGCTCGGCGAAGATCTTCTCGAGGGCGTCGGGGGTGATGGCCGAGAGCGCCGGGTCGGAGGCCGACGGCAGCATGCCGGTGGGGCCCATGGAGCCGGCCACGAAGCGGGGGTGCGAGGCGGTGGCGTGCCGCTCGGCCGCCCGCCGCGCCAGGATGGCGGCGCGGAAGTTCACCTCGTAGGTGCGGTGGCCGAGCCCGTACTCGTCGAGCTTGAGGCGCGAGGAGCCGAAGGTGTTGGTCTCGACCACGTCGCAGCCGGCGGCGAAGTAGCGGCCGTGGATGGCCTCGATGAGGTCGGGCCGGGTGAGCGTGAGGAGATCGTTGGCGCCGTCCTGCCCGCCGAAGTCGGAGGCCTTCAGCCCCTCGCCCTGGATCTGGGTCCCCATCGCCCCGTCGAAGATCAGGACGCGCCGCTCTGCCGCTTCGCGAAAATTCACGGTCCGCTTTCTATCACGCCGCCGACGCGGCTCGAAAAACCCCTAAGATGACGGCGTGACCCGCCGCGCGCTCCTCCAAGTGGCTGCCGTGGCCGCCCTGGCGGCGCTGGCCCGCGGCCTCATGACCGGCGGGCTCGAGCTCTACTCCGACGAGGCCTACTACTGGCTCTGGTCGCGCCGCCTCGCCGCGGGCTACTTCGACCACCCGCCCATGGTGGCGTGGCTGGCGGCGCTCGGCACCTCCTTCTCGGGCACCGAGGCCTGGCTCAGGCTCCCCTTCGTGATCTGCGGCGGGCTGGCGGTGCTCTTCGCCGGGCTCTGCGCAGGCGAGCTCTCGGACGATCCGCGCGCGCCGGCCTGGGGCGCGCTCCTCGCCGCCGCGGCGCCGCTCCTCTCCCTCACCGGCGCGCTCTGCCTCCCCGACGCGCCCGCCGAGGCGGCCTACGCGGCCGCGGGCTGGCTCCTGGCGCGGGCGCGCGGCCGGAGCTGGCTCTGGGCCGGGCTGGCGGTGGGGCTGGCGCTGCTCTCGAAGTACACCGCCGCGCTCCTCGCGCCGGCGCTGGTGCTGCTCGTCCCCTGGGACCCGGAGCTGCGCCGCGAGCTGCGCCGGCCCTGGCCCTGGCTCGGCGGTGCGCTCGCGGTGGCGCTCTTCCTGCCGGTGCTCCGCTGGAACGCGGCGCACGGCTGGGACTCGCTCCGCTTCCAGCTCCACCACGGCTTCGGGCACGGCGCCAGCGTCCGCAGCTTCGGCGAGTACGTCGGCGGCCAGCTGGTGGGGGCGGGGCCGGTGGCGCTGGCGCTCGGGATCGCCTTCCTGGTCCGCGCCCGCACCTCGGCGCAGAAGCGGCTGGCCGCGGCGGCGCTCCTGCCGCTCCTCGTCACCACCTGGTCGGCGCTGCGCGGCCCGGTGGAGGTTAACTGGCCCTCGCTCGCCTACCCGCTCCTCTGCGCGGCGGCAGGGGCGGGGCTGTGCGAGCTGCGCGAGCCGCTGGCGCGGCGGCTCCTGGCGCTCTCGCTGGCGCTCGGGCTGGTGCTGGTGGCCGCCTTCGGCAAGGAGGAGCGGCGCCCGGTGCTCCTCGCCGGCACCGCCGCCGCGGAGCGGTTCCACGGCTGGCGCGCCTTCGCCGCCGAGGCGCGCGCCGCCGCCGCCCGCGCCTGCGCCGAGGTGGGCTGCGACGCCGCCGCCCCCTTCGTCTACGCGTCGAGCTACCAGCTCGCCGGGGAGCTCGCCTTCTACGCCGGGTGGAGGCGGCTCGGGCTCACCGCCGAGCGCCCCTCGCAGCTCGACGTGTGGGGCGACGCGCCGCGCCCGGGCGAGCCGTTCCTGGTGCTGGACGACGGGGAGGTGCCGGCCGCCTTCCGGGCGCGGGTGCGCGCCGAGGGGGAGGGCCGGACGCACCGCTTCCTCGCGCCCTGGCCGGGCGCGGCGCGCAAGGGCTCGGTGACCGGGTTCGGGCGCTACCTCGGCCCGCGCTAGCTCACGGCGCGGGCGAGTACGACATCCCGCAGTTCACCTTGCCCTGCGCCGTCTGGAGCTGCGCGCAGAAGCCGGCGGTGCCGGCGCCCGGGCAGGTGGCGAGGAACCCCTGGCACGCCTGCTCGTCGGCGCCGGAGGGGGAGCTGCTGCCGAGCTGGGTCTTCACCGCGTTGTTGCAGGTGTCGAGGACCACGTTGCTCGGGTCGAAGGTGCTCCCGTAGGTGCTGGTGGTGCTCGAGGTCCCGCAGCTGCAGATCCGGTTGCCCAGCTCCTCGCACGGCGACTTGCCGCAGGCGGCGAGGGCGAGCAGGGCGGCGGCGGCGGGGAGGACGAGAGAGCGCATCGAGGGGCGGAGGATCGCCGCGCCGCCGGCAAACGTCAAGGACTGCCGGCGGCGCGGGGGGCCCCGCCTACTTCTCGGTGTGCTCGTGCTCGATCACGTTGCCCTTTGCGTCGGTGGTGGTCTTGTCCTCCACGTGCTTCTTGGAGGTCTTCATCCCCTTCTTCTTGTGCTTCATCTTCTTGTCCACCTTCTTCTCGGTGGTCCCGTCGGCCTTGTCCTTGGTCTCGACCTGGGTCTTGGTCTCGGTCTTCTCGTCCTCGGCGAAGACCGGCGCGGCGACGAGCGCGAGGCCGGCGGCGGCGAGGAGCGCGGTGAGCTGCTTCATGTGGTGTTCCTCCCTTTTGCAGGGGCGCCCTCAGCAGCGCTCCTTTCAGCTCCAAAAACTGTGGTCGCGGCCGACCGAGCGGAAGCCGTGTCGAGGGGACAGGGGCGCCCGTCCGGCCGCCCGCGAGGCGGACCTGGGCGGTCCCCAGGCTCCCGCCGGCGCGCCGACGGACGCACCTTGGCGGGGGGAGGTGCCCCGTGAAGCTGCCCGGCGCAGGCATGAGCTGGAAGGAGTTCTTCGGTGCGGTGAAGGGCGAGGTCTCGCGCAACCAGATCACCGACGTGGCCGGCGCGGTCACCTACTCGGGGATCCTGGCGCTCTTCCCCTTCGTGCTCTTCCTGCTGTCGCTCGCCAGCCTGATCATCTCGCCACAGCAGGCGGAGCAGCTCGTGGGCTCGCTCGCCGGGGTCGCGCCCGCCGAGGTGACGAAGTTGCTGGGCGACCGCATCCGCTCCATCGCCAGCTCACCGAGCGTGGGGCTCCTCTCGGTGGGCGCGGTGACGGCGCTCTGGGCCGCCTCGGGCGGCGTCACCGCCCTCATGCACGCGCTCAACACGGTGTACGGCGTCACCGAGCAGCGGCCGTTCTGGAAGGCCCGCGGGCTGGCGCTCCTCATGACGCTGGTCTCGGGCCTGCTCGCGCTGGTGGCCGCCCTGGTGGCGATCGTCACCCCGCCCATCGCCGCAGCCATCGGCGGCCCCCTCGGCACCGCGCTCGTCTGGGCCCGGCTGCCGGTGGCCGGGCTCATCATGATGTTCCTCTGGGCCGTGCTCTACTACGCCCTGCCGGACGTCGAGCAGGACTTCAAGTTCATCACCCCCGGCTCGGTGGTCGGGGTGGTCCTCTGGGTGATCGCGTCGTGGGGCTTCTCGCTCTACGTCTCGCACTTCGGCTCCTACGAGGCCACCTACGGCTCGGTGGGGGGCATCATCGTCCTGCTGCTCTGGATGTGGATCTCGACGCTGGTGATGCTGCTGGGGGCGCAGGCCAACGCCGTCATCGAGCACCGCTCCGAGGAGGGGAAGCGGGCCGGGGCGAAGCGGCTCGCCGACTCCGGCCCGAGCGCCTCCCCCGGCGAGGAGGCGGAGGCCGAGACCGGGCGCGCGCCCTCGGGCCGGCCGCTGCCCGGCGACGCCGCCGCGCGGGCGCGGGCCCGGGCCGCCGGCCGGGAGCGCGCGCCGCTGCGGGGGCTGCCGCTCGCGGTGGGGGCCTTCATTGCCGGGGCGCTGCTGGCGCGGCGGCGGCAGCCGGCGGGAGGTTGAATGCGCCGGTCCCGGCCCCGTCTGCTAGATAGACGCCATGCCGACCGCCCTCCTCCTCTGCGCGGCGCTCGCCGCCGCCCCCGCCCCCGACGCCCACCAGCTCGCCGCCCGGGTGCAGGCGGCCTACGAGCGCACCCGCGACCTCGAGGCCCGCTTCGTCCAGACCTACAGCTACGCCGCCTTCGGCCGCAGCCAGGTGTCGCGAGGGGAGCTGCGGGTGAAGAAGCCCGGCAAGATGCGGTGGGACTACGAGAGCCCGGCGAAGAAGACGGTCGCGGTGTCCGGGAGCCGCCTCGTGCAGTACGAGCCCGAGGCGAACCAGGCCTACGTGGACGAGCGGTTCGACGCCACCGCCATGAGCGCGGCGGTGGCCTTCCTGCTCGGCAAGGGGAGCCTGGAGAAGGAGTTCGAGCCGTCGCTTGGCGAGGGAGGGGAGCTGGTGCTCACCCCGCGCCAGCCGGACGGGCGGGTGGCGCGCATCGCGCTCGTGGTGGACGCGGCGGGGGACGTCGCCGCCACCCGGGTGGTCGACGGGTCGGGCAACGTCAACGAGGTGCGCTTCGAGGGGCTCCGCCGCAACGTGGGGCTGAAGGACTCGGAGTTCGAGCTGCGGCTGCCGAAGGACGTGCGCCGCATCGCCGCGCCCGGCCGTTGAGCCGCCCGTCCGGCCGTCTCCCGGCCCCGGCGCGCCCGGGCTCCGGCAGGTTCCACTTGCGCCGGGCGCCGTCCGTTTGTAGATCATCCTCATTCGATGAATCGTAATTCACGAAATGAGGCGGCCGTGCAGCCGATGCGCGAGCGCGTGCGCCAGGCTACCCGGGCCACCATCCTGCAAGCGGCCGAGCGGGTCTTCTCCGACCGCGGCATCGGCGCCGCGCGGATGGAGGAGATCGCCGAGCAGGCCGGCGTGGCGGTCGGCACCATCTACAACTACTTCGACGACCGCCACGCGCTGCTCCAGGCGGTGCTCGACGCCAGCGCGGCCGAGCTCGAGCAGCGGCTCTCCGAGGCCGAATCGACGGTCGACGAGCCGTTCAAGCGTCAGGTGGAGCGCTTCTTCGCCAAGGTGCTCGAGCACCAGCAGGCCCACTTCCGGCTCTTCGCCATCCTGGCCCAGGAGGAGGCGGGGCTGTGCCGGCCCCCCAGCGCGGCGGAGCCGCAGCGGCTCCGGCTCAAGGCGCTGCACCTGCTGGCCGAGCGGCTGGTGGCGCGCGGGGTGGCGCAGGGCGCCCTCCGCGCCGAGGACGCCGACCTCTTCCCCACCTTCCTCTCCAACATCCTGCGCGGGCTCTTCCTCCGCGACCTCCTCGCCACCGGCGGTCCGCCCCGGCTCGAGGAGGCGCCCCGGCTCGCCCGCTTCTTCCTGCACGGCGCCGGAGGTCACCGATGAGCCGCCCCGCCGCGCCGCGCCCGCAGGTGAACAAGTGGCTGGTGACGCTCTCGGTCTCCTTCGGGACGCTGATGGGCGCCATCGACATCTCGATCGTGAACGTGGCCCTGCCGCACATCCGCGGCGCGGTCGGCGCCACCATCGAGGAGGTCACCTGGATCTCGACCGGCTTCGTCATCGCCACGGTGGTGGTGATGCCGCTCACCGGCTTCCTCGGGCGCATGTTCGGGCAGAAGCGGGTCTACATGTCCTGCCTGGCGCTCTTCATCGCCGGCTCGGTGCTCTGCGGCACCGCCCACTCGCTCTGGACCCTGGTCTTCTGGCGCGCCGTGCAGGGCTTCGGCGCCGGCGCGCTCCAGCCCACCGAGCAGGCCATCCTGCGCCAGACCTTCCCGCCCAAGGAGCAGGGGATGGCCATGGCGGTCTTCGCCATGGCGGTGATGCTCGGCCCGGCCATCGGCCCGACCCTGGGCGGCTGGATCGTCGACAACTACAGCTGGCCCTGGATCTTCTACATCAACGTGCCCATCGGCCTGCTCGGCATGTTCATGGTCTACAGCTTCGTCCACGAGGATCCGGAGATCATGGAGCAGAACCACGCCCTCGCCGCCGCGCAGCGGAAGAACGTGGACTACGTCGGCATCGCCCTCATGTTCGTGGGGCTCGCCACCTTGCAGTACTTCCTCGAGGAGGGGGCCCGGAACGACTGGTTCGAGGACCGGGGGATCACCGCCTCCTTCCTGGTGGCCATCGTCTCGCTGGTCTTCTTCGTGGCCCGGGAGCTGACGGCGCGGGTGCCGGTGGTCAACCTGCGCCTCTTCAAGGACGAGGTCTACGGCTCGGGCACGGTCATCGGCGCGGTGATGTTCGCCATGCTGATGGCCAACATGTTCCTCTTGCCGCTCTTCATGCAGGAGCTGCTCGGCTTCACCGCCACCCAGTCCGGCCTGGCGCTCATGCCGCGCACGCTGGTGATGATGGTGGTCACCCCGTTCGTGGGGAAGCTCTACAACCACGTCTCGCCCCGGCTCATGGTCGGCTTCGGCATCGTGATGGTCTCGCTCGGGAACTGGTTCCAGGGCCACCTCACCCTCGCCTCGAGCCAGCAGGACGTCATCTGGGCCATCGCCGTGCAGGGGATCGGCTTCGCCTTCCTCTTCGTGCCGCTCACCACCGTCGCGCTCTCCAAGATCCCGCGCCACCTCATGAGCGACGCCACCGGCCTCAACTCGCTCTTCCGCCAGATCGGCGGGTCGGTGGGGCTGGCGGTCTTCGCCACCCTCATCACCCACCACGGCAAGATCGCCACCGCCGCGGTGACCGCCCACGTCGCCGAGACCAACCCGCAGACCTGGCAGCGCCTCGCCGGCATCCAGGCGGCGCTCCAGGCCAAGGGCTACGACGTCGCCAGCGCCAAGGCCGCCGCCCTGCAGGCGCTCTCGGGCGCGGTCCAGCAGCAGGGCATGGTGATCTCCTTCGAGAAGGTCTTCCTCATCGCCGGCATCGTCTTCATGGCGGTGCTGCCGCTCCTCTGGTTCCTCCGCTCCCCCGCCCACGGCGGGCCGGCGGAGGCCGTGCACGTCGAGATGTGACCATGAAAAACACCGCCCAGCACCCGATCCCCGACGACGCCCCCCGCGGCCAGGAGCCGCTCCGCCCGGTGGAGGCGACCCCCGCGCCTTCGCCCGAGCCGGGCAAGAAGGACCGGCGCAAGCCCTTCCTCATCCTGGGGGCGCTCACCGCCGCGGTGCTGCTGGGGCTCGGCCTCTACCTGTTCCTGACCGCCGGCCAGGAGAACACCGACGACGCCCAGGTCGAGGCCGACGTGGTCCCGACCGCGCCGCGCGTCGGCGGCCAGGTGCTCCAGGTGTCGGTGGCCGAGAACCAGGCCGTGAAGAAGGGCGACCTGATCCTCGCCATCGACCCGGCCGACTACGAGGCCCGGGCGGCGCAGGCCCACGCCGAGCTCCGGATCGCGCAGGCCCAGGCCGACGCGGCCGAGGCGCAGGAGCGGGTCTCCGGCGCCACCGCCACCGGCGGCTTCGCCACCGCCGAGGCGGCGGTCTCCGGCTCCTCGGTGGCGGTGGCCAACGCCGACGCCCAGGTGGCCGCGGCGCGCGCCGGGCTGGTCCGGGCCGAGGCCGACGCCCGCAAGTCCGGCCTCGACCTGGCCCGCGCGAAGCAGCTCCTCGCCGCCCGCGCGGTGCCGCAGCAGGCGCTCGACAACGCCCAGGCCGCCGACGACTCCGCCCAGGCGGCGCTCACGCAGGCGCGGGCGCAGGTCCGCGCGGCCGAGGAGGGGAAGCGGGCCGCCGAGTCGCGGGTGGGCGAGGCCCGGGGGCGCCTCGCCCAGAGCCGGCCGGTGAGCGCCCAGCTCGCCGCCGCCCACGCCGCCGCCGAGCTGGCCCGGGCGCGGGTGCAGGGCGCCCAGGCGTCGGCCAAGCTCGCCGACCTGCAGCTCTCCTACACCCGCGTGCTCGCGAGCGAGGACGGCGTGGTCTCGAAGCTCGGCGTCCACGAGGGGCAGATCGTGCAGCCGGGGCAGCCGGTCATCGAGCTCGTCCCGGCGAAGAGCTACGTGCTCGCCAACTTCAAGGAGACGCAGATCGGCCGGATGAAGCCGGGGCAGAAGGTGGAGATCACCGTGGACGCCTTCCCCGGCAAGAAGTTCGAGGGCCGGGTGGAGAGCCTCTCCGGCGGCACCGGCGCCCGCTTCGCGCTCCTGCCGCCCGACAACGCGTCCGGCAACTTCGTGAAGGTGGTGCAGCGCCTGCCGGTGCGCATCGCCTGGGAGAAGCCGCCCGAGGTGAAGCTCGCCGCCGGCCTCTCCGCCGACGTCACCGTCTACACGAAGTAGGAGCCGGCCCGTCCACCATGCGCACGCTCACCCGAGTCGCCGCCCTGGCGGCGCTGCTCTCCGCTCCGCCGCTCCGCGCCGCCGCCGCTCCGGAGGCCACCTCTCCCTCGGGGCCCTCTTCCCCTCTCCCGCCCGGCGGGGGAGGGCCGGGGAGGGGCGGATCTCCAGGCCAGGACCCCGCCGTCCCCCGCCTCCCCGAGGACGAGGTGGTGCGCCGCGCCCTCGACAAGAGCCCGGCCCTGCGCGTCGCGCGCGCCCGCGCGGACGGCGCCCAGGCCCAGGCCAACAGCCTGCGCGGTCACCTCCTCCCCGGCGTGAACGTCTCGGACGAGTTCCAGCACTGGGACAGCCCCTTCACCATCGCCTTCCCCATCCCGGGCGCGCCGGTGGCGCTGGTCGCCCGCGACCAGGACACCAACACCTTCGTCGCCTCCGCCGGCCAGCCGCTGCTCGGGCTCCTGCACCTCGGCGCCGACCTCTCCGCGGCGGGCGCGCAGTCCGACGCCACGCGGGCCGACGCGCGGGCCACCGAGGCGGCGGTGCGCGAGGCGGTGCGGACCCAGCTGCTGCGGCTCTACGAGGCGCGGGCGCTCGGCGAGATCTCGCGGGCCTCGGTGGCGCAGCTCTCGGAGCAGCTCGAGGTGGCGCGCGCGCGCCTCGCCGCCGGGGTGCTCACCAACGCCGACGTGCTGCGCGTCGAGACCGCGCTCGCCAACGCCCGCCAGCAGGTGATCCAGGCGGAGGCGCAGGAGCAGTCGGAGAAGGCGGGGCTGCTCATCGCCATCGGCGAGAGCCCCTACGCGCCGGTCGACTTCGCCGAGCCGGGGCTGCCGGAGCCCGCGGCCCCGCCCGAGCTCGAGCCGGCGGTGAAGGCGGCCCTGGCGAAGCGGCCCGAGCTCGAGGCCGCGCGCCACGCCGAGGACGCCGCCGGGCGGCGCGCCACCGCGCGCGGGCTCGACCTGTTGCCGGAGGTGAGCGCCGAGGCGGCCTACCTGCACGTGAGCGGACAGGCGTTCCAGCCCAAGGACTCGGGCTTCGTGGGGGTGAAGGCCGACTGGCCGATCTGGGACTGGGGCGCGAAGTGGTACGCGCGCCGCGCCGCCAGCGCCCAGGCCGACGCCGCCGCGGCGCAGTCGGTGGAGGCCCGCGACCGGGTGGAGAACGAGGTCTCGGCGCGGCTCGCCTCGACCCGCGCCGCCGGCAACGCCGTGGAGGTGGCCCGCACCGCCATCGCCAGCGCCGAGGAGGCCTACCGCGTCACCGACGCGCTGGTCCGCGCCGGCTCGGCCACCACCACCGACCTCCTCGACGCCCAGTCGGCGCTCACCACCGCGCGCCAGAACCTGGCGCGGGCCCGCTACGCCTACGCCGGGGCGCGCATCGCGCTCGGGCGAGCGATGGGGGAGTAGGGCGAGCGAGCCGTCATCTCCCTCTCCCGCGCCAGCGGGGCGAGGCGCGAGGCCCGGCGGTGCCGAGCTGACTCTCCCTCTCCCGCGTCAGCGGGGGAGGGCTGGGGAGGGGGCGGCGGCGGCCGCGAAGTCCCGCTGCCGAACCGCTTCGGCGCGGCTAGGCTCCCTCTCAGCAGGGAGGCCCGCATGCCCGGTTCCGTAGAGTTCTTCGAGCGGCAGTTCCAGCGCCAGGTGGCGCAGGGCGAGTACGCCCTCAACCCCTTCGAGCAGGACGCGCTGCCGCACCTCAACGGCCGCCTCCTCGACTTCGGCTGCGGGCTCGGCAACCTCTCGCTCGAGGCCGCCCGCCGCGGCTGCACCGTGGTGGCCGTGGACGGGAGCCCGACCGCGGTGGAGCGCGTCCGAAGGGCCGCGGCTGCGGAGAAGCTGCCCGTGGAGGCGGTGCGCGCCGAGCTCGCCGGGTACCGGCCCGAGGGCCTGTTCGACTCGGTGGCCGCGATCGGGATCCTGATGTTCTTCCCCGAGCCGCGCGCGCACGAGCTGCTGGCGCGGCTGCAGAGCGTGGTCGCGCCCGGCGGCGTGCTCGCCGCCACCGTGCTCGTGCAGGGCACCACCTTCCTCGACGTCTTCGGTGGGACGGAGGGGTACCTGTTCCGCAAGGGCGAGCTCGAGGAGCGGTTCGCCGGGTGGGAGCTGCTGCTGTCGAAGGCGGGCTCGTTCCCCTCGCCGGACGGGCGGGTGAAGGAGTTCGAGAGCGTGGTGGCGCGGAGGGCGGCCTGACGGATTAGCGTGAGAGCCGGTGCGACCCCCGTAGGCGGCGCCGACCGCCCGGTCTTCTCCCCTTCCGCTGCCGTAGTACCCCAATCACTTGGTTTCACGACGGAAGCGCTCCCGCCACTTCCAGTGAACCACGCACGTACAGCAAAATTCGCCCGCCGATTCCTTGGTGTGTCCGGACCCTGAGGTAGCCTCTTCCAGCTTCCGGAGGGGCGATTCTTGAGCGGATTCTTCGACTACTGGGGAAAGGCCGGAGCGGCAGGGAATGAGAGGGTCCACCTGCTCCCCTACCACGGGCTGGACGTCGCCGCGGTCGCGGCCGAGTTCCTGGATCGCGACCGGGCTCTCCTGCCGCGCATCGCGCAGCTCTCGGGTTTTCGTGCCGAGGACCTCCGCTCCGTCCTACCGTTCCTGCTCGCGCTGCACGATCTAGGCAAGTTCGCGGAGCCGTTTCAGGACCTGCGCGAGGACCTCGTCCGGCAGTTGCAGGGCGGCCGGCCCCCCCGGCAGTGCGCCGTCCACCACTCCAGCCTTGGCTATCAGCTCTGGCGGAGCTGGGCCGCGCTCCGACCGGCACAGGAAGAGGCCGCGCTGCTCACGGACCTCCATCGGGTCGAGCTCCCCACCGGGACCGTCAAGCACAGAGACATGGGAGACCTGCTTCAGCCGTGGATGGCGGCGATCCTCGGGCACCATGGCAAGCCTCCCCAAGAAGGCGCGCTCGGCCCGGGCATCCTCCAGCTTCACGCGGCGCACCGCAGCCGCCGCGACGCCGCGGCGTTCGCGCTTGCAGCCCGCGAGCTCCTCTCACCGACGTCGCTGCGCGGGTCGGAGCACGACTTCGACGAGCAACTCGCCCGGATGCGCCGCTCCTCCTGGTGGCTGGCCGGCTTCGCGATCCTGTGCGACTGGATCGGGTCGAATCACGAGTTCTTCCACCCCGAGCCTGGCGAGATGGCGCTAGCGTCCTATTGGCCGCGCGCCAGGGACGCGGCCGTGCGCGCCGTCGAGCACAGTGGCCTCGGCCGGAGCGTCCCGCGCCCCTACACGGGCATCGGCGGGCTCTTCCCCTCGATCGCCGAGAGCCCGAGCCCATTACAAGAAGCGGCGTCGAGCATCGCGATCGCAGCCGGACCGCAGCTCTTCGTGCTCGAGGACCTGACTGGGTCGGGCAAGACGGAGGCTGCCCTCGTCCTCGCCCAGCGCCTCCTTGATGCAGGGCGCGGAGACGGAATCTTCTTCGCGCTGCCGACGATGGCGACGGCCAACGCGATGCACGGCCGGGTCGGGCCGCTCTTGAAGAAGCTCTTCGACGGCCAGCCCTCCTACCTCCTCACCCACAGCGGGCCACGCCTGACCGGTCACGACCTCATCGCGCTGGGCCAGGGGGCGGCCACGGGCGCGCCGGCGGGCGAGGAGGAAGCGGCCGCGACCGCGAGCGCCTGGCTCGCCGACGGAAGAAAGAAGGCGCTCCTGGCCGAGCTGGGCGTCGGGACCATCGACCAGGCGCTCCTGGCGGCGCTGCAGAGCAAGCACGCTGCGCTGCGGCTCCTCGGCCTCCACCGCCACGTGCTCGTGGTGGACGAGGTTCACGCCTGCGATTCCTACATGCTCGGAGTGCTCTGTGGGCTGCTCCGCTCGCACGCAACCCTCGGAGGCAGTGCCATCCTCCTGAGCGCGACGCTGCCGCTGGATCAGCGGAGGAGGCTCGCCGCGGCCTTCGCGGAAGGCGCCGGGGAGAGAGGCCGCGGGCTTCCGGAGACGCAGGACTACCCGCTGCTCACCGCCTGGTCCACGGGCGGCGTGGTGGAGCGCCCGGTGGCGCCACGCCGAGGAGCGCCGCGCACGCTCCCGGTTCGCTTCCATCGGTCGGTGCCGGAGGTGATCGCGCGGCTCGCTGAGGTGGCCCGCGCCGGTCGGTGCGCCTGCTGGGTGAGGAACAGCGTGGCGGACGCGACGGAGGCGCGCGATCTCCTAGCGGGCGAGCTCGGCGAAACCGCCGTCACGCTGTTCCACGCGCGCTTCGCGCTCGGTGACCGGCTGCGCATAGAGGCGGACGTTCTCGCGCGCTTCGGCGTGGGGAGCGAGCCGACGAGCAGGAGCGGCCAGATCGTAGTGGCGACGCAGGTCGTCGAGCAGTCGCTCGACGTAGATTTCGACGTGCTCGTGTCGGACGTCTGTCCCATCGACCGGTTGATCCAGCGCGCCGGGCGGCTGCAGCGGCACGCCCGCGGCGACCTCGAGCGGGAGCCGCCGGAGCTGGAGATCCTCGCGCCGGCCTGGTGCGAGGACCCGCCGCCCGCATGGCTGGCCGCGCCCTTCCAGCGCACTGCGATGGTCTATCCCGACCCCGCGGTCCTCTGGCGCACGCTGCGCGAGCTCGAGCGGCGCTGCAGCCTCGCGCTCCCCGCCGAAGCTCGCGAGCTCGTCGAGGCCGTCTTTGGCTCGAGCGATTCGCCGCGCGCGCTGGAAGCTAGAGCCAATCAGGCCATCGGGAAACAGATGGGCCAGGCGGGCGTGGCCCAGAACGCGGTCGTCTCTCTCGATCTCGGGTACCTGCGGCAGGGAACGGACTGGTCGAGCGAGGCGCGCACGCCGACCCGCCTCGGAGAGCCTACCGTCACGGTGCGCCTCGCTCGTGCGGAGGAGCTCACGCCCTGGTTCGACGACGTGTCGGCGGATCTTCGCTGGCCCCTCAGCCAACTGAGCGTCACACGCCGGCTCGTGGCGCATCCATCACCAGATGACGCCGACCTCATCGCGAAGGTCGAACAGGACCAACCGTTCTTGGCCGACGACGTGGTCACGGTGCTGCTGCGACCGCAACGAGATGGAACCTGGGCCGGCAACGCCGTGGCCGAGCGCGGTCCCCCCGAGAGCCTCCGCGAGGTAGCCGTGCGGATCCTCTACTCGCCCGTCCGCGGGCTGTCCGTCGTCCAAGGAGCATGAGCACGTGGCCTACAACCTGATCGACGAACGCTGGATTCCAGTGCTCCGCCAGAGCGGCAAGGTGGAGATGATCGCCCCTGCCCAGATCGTCGAGCGAGACGATCCACCGCTGCGCATCGCGAGCCCCCGGCCTGACTTCGACGGGGCGCTGCTCGAGTTCCTCATCGGCCTCCTGCAGACCGCCGCGGCGCCGGCCACCGAGCGGAAGTGGGAGGAGGAACTCGAGAGCGCTCCGACCGTAGTTCAGCTCAAGGCGCGGCTCGACACGGTAAGGGAGGCGTTCTTCCTGGACGGAGATGGGCCGAGGTTCATGCAGGACTCTTCGCTCAACGCTGGGAACTCCAAGCCGAAGCCGATCGGTTACTTACTGATCAGCAGGGCGGGTGAGGAAAGCATAGATGATGGTCCGAGTCTGTTCGCCAAGGCAGGCGAGGTGGCGGCATTGTCTGATCCCGCGGTTGCGGTAGCTGTGTACCTGCTGCAAGCGCACGCTCCTTCAGGCGGGGGCGGCGGTGGGGGCCACTTCACCAGCCTGAGAGGCGGGTCCGCGCTTTCGGCTGTCATCGTCGCGGACGGGCTCTGGGCCACGGCATGGGCGAATGTATTGCCTTTGGAGAGCTTCGCCGAACGCCGAACGGCTTGCTGCGACGAGAGCCTATTTCCTTGGCTGGGCAAGATCCGGGGAGCCGACAAGAAGACGGGGCGCCCCATCTCCAGCGCGGAAGTTCATCCAAGCCATGCCTACTGGGCGCTCCCCCGGCGCGTGCTTCTCAGTGAAAAAGGAACGACGGCCTGTGCCGTGTACTCTTCGCGCCAGCCATCCTGGATCGGGCTCCGGACCGCGACCGTCGGGATGCGGTACGACGGCCTACTTCACCCGCTGGCTGCCTACAAAAGAAAGTCGGAAAGCGAGCCGTGGCTGCCGCTGCTCACGCCCGAGGAGGGTATCAGCTATCGGGAGTGGCCGCTCATCGCTTGCGTCAGTCCCTCAGCACGGTGCCCGAAAGTCGTCGCCCACTTCCTGGGAACCAGGAGATCCCAACTGCTGCGGGCTCCGCGATTGGCGAGCTTCGGCTACGCCATGGAGAGCATGAAGCCGCTGCTGTGGTGCTCAGCGGAGACGCCGCTAGTGAGGATCGACGACCATTTGCAGGCCCAATGGTCGGAGCAGGTCCAGTCGCTGGTGGGTGTCGCCGAGGAAGTCAGGTCGACGGTTGTGAGCCAGTTGAGAGCTGCCTGGAGCGATCGTCCCAGTGATCTCGACTTCTCGACGGTATCGAGGCGCGTCAGCCCAGCCTTCTGGTCCGCCACCGAGCCGGCCTTCTTCCGCACTGTCCAGGCGCTCAAGGCGGAGCTCGAAGCAGGGAGGACCGCCGACGCGCCCAAGGAGGCCTGGTTGTCGAGCCTGCACGCCGCGGCCCTGGCGCTGTTTGCTCGCTTCACCGACGCCTCGGCGGACCTGGCGGCACCCGATCTCCGGCGCGTGATCCTGGCGCGCCGAAGCCTCGTCCAGTTCACGAGCCCAGGCGCGGCGAAGCTCAGGAAGTCGCTCGGGCTCGTAGCACCATCGCAACCAAAAGCGAAGGCATCGCGCGGAAGGGGCGCGGGTCGTCGCAACACCCAGGAGAGCGTTCATGAGTGAGCAACAAGTGGCCCAGGCGCCCGAGTCGGAGCAGCGGTCGAGCGCGTGGCGCTGGTGGAAGTCGCTCGAGGAGGACCGCGCCGGTCGAGCCGAGCTGCGGCGCTGCGGCACTCCGGCGGAGGTGGCCTTCACGCCGGCGTACCACGCCCTCCTGCGCCGGCTCGGCTCGCGACTCCGCGAGGGCGATGCGCGTCGGGTCGCGGCTTTGGCCGCGATCCTGTCGCACGTCGAGCGGGAGCCCGCGCAGGAGGCTTCCCTGGCCCGCCAGATGGGGTCCCCGAGAGCCGAGGGTCAGGGGTCCGCGGTCGGCGACAGCCGCTTCCGCCACATCCTCCGCGAGGCGGACCCCGAGGCCCTGATGCGCGAGGTCATCCGGGTGGTCCGCCAGCTCGACCGCTGTGCCTCGGTGGATCGGCTCGTGAAGGACCTCATGAGCTGGAACGAGCAAACCCGAACGCGGTGGGCGCAGGACTTCTACGAAGCCGCGCCCATCCCCGAGAAGAAGTGATCCGAGCACCGAACCCCTACAGCGCCGATACCGGAGAGCCAGATGACCACCTTCGTGCAGTTGCACTTCCTCACGCCCTACGCGCCCTCGAACCTGAACCGCGACGACCTCGGTCGCCCCAAGACCGCCCTGTTCGGCGGCAGCCAGCGGCTGCGGGTGAGCTCCCAGAGCCTCAAGCGCGCGTGGCGCACCTCGGACGTCTTCGAGTCGGAGCTCGCGGAGCACCTCGGCACCAGGACCAAGCGGTTCGGCGAGCTCGTGAAGCCGGTGCTCACCAAGGGTCTCGGCGACGAGCAGGCGGCCAAGGTGGCAAGCCAGCTCGCCGAGGTGTTCGGCGCGGTGAAGGACTCAGGGCTCCGGACCGAGCAGCTCGCCCACATCACGCCCGAGGAGAAGAAGCAGCTCGAGGTGCTGGCGGCGAGGCTCGCCGAGGAAAAGCGCGAGCCCTCGAAGGAGGAGCTGGAGGCGTTGCTCGGCGTGGGCAAGGGCGCCGCGGACATCGCGCTCTTCGGCCGGATGCTGGCGGCCAAGCCCAGGTTCAACGTCGAGGCCGCCTGCCAGGTCGCGCACGCCATCTCCATCCACAAGGTCGCGCTCGAGGACGACTACTTCACCGCCGTGGACGACCTGAAGGGGGCCGAGGAGGAGGCGGGCGCGGGCCACGTGGGCACCCAGGAGTTCGCCTCGGCGGTGCTCTACCACTACCTATGCATCGATCGCGGGCTCCTCGCCGAGCACCTCGGAGGCGACGAGGCGCTGGTCGCGCGGACGCTGCGGGCGCTCGGAGAGGCGTGCCTCACCGTCGCCCCGAACGGCAAGCAGAACAGCTTCGCGGCGCGCTCGCGCGCGCACTTCGCGCTGGCCGAGAAGGGAACGGCGCAGCCACGGTCGCTGGCCTCTTCCTTCCTGCGCCCCGTCGCCGGCGACGACCTCCTCGCGTCCGGCATCGCGGCTCTGCAACATACGCGGGAGCAGCTCGATCGCGTCTACGGAGACTCGGCGGCGTCCAACTTCTTCGACGTCTCCGCAGGCGTGGGCACCAAGGCCGCGCTGCTCGACTTCCTGTCGGCGCCCTGAGCCATGGCTTCGTTCCTCTGTTTCCGGCTACACGGCCCGCTCGCTTCGTGGGGCGACGTCGCCGTTGGCGAACGGCGCCCGACCTCGCCGCACCCCAGCCGCTCCGCCGTGCTGGGGCTCGTGGCGGCGGCGCTCGGCGTGCGCCGCGACGACGCGGACGGCTGGGGGGCCCTGGACGCTGGGGTTGGCTTCGCGTCGCGCACCGACTCCCCGGGTCAGCTCCTGGTCGACTTCCATACGGCGCAAGGACCGAGCGAGAAGCTGCTTCGTGCCGACGAGCGGGAGGCGCGGAGGCGGCGGGCGCCCTGGCATCGCCCGTCCACCAGGAAGGCGGAGCTCGCCTTCGGGCGGTCAGAGCTCGACACGCTGCTGAGCAGCCGGCAGTACCGGCTCGACGCGCTCTGGACCGTGGCGCTCTGGGCGCGCTCGGGGGCGAGCACATCGATCTGGTCGCTCGAGCAGATGAAGGAAGCGCTTCGCCGGCCGGCGTTCGTGCCGTACCTGGGACGGAAAAGCTGCCCCCTGGACGTGCCGCTCGAGCCGCAGACGGTCGAGGCGCTGAACCCGGTCGCCGCCATGTCGCTGGCGCGCTTCGGCACGGACGAGCTTCTCGCTCTGTTGCTCGCGACCGGCCGCGGTGCTGCCACCGTGCAGTGGGAAGACGCCTGGGCGGACCTGTCGCCCGATCAGACAGTGCGGCGTCGCGATCGCGTCCTGAGCCGATCGCGTTGGCAATTCACCGAGCGCGAGGAACACCAGCAGGCCTGGAACCCGGCGCCAAAGGGAGGGAACCATGTTCCTGAGCAGGGTTGAGCTGGGGGAGCGCGCCGCCGAGCACGAGGCGTTCTGGCGTGAAGTGTCGAGCCCCTACGGCTCCCACCAGGCGCTCTGGCGACTCCTCTCGCGTTCGCCCGATCATGAGCGCGACTTCCTCTATCGAGCGGAAGACACTTCCCGCCAGCCCAGCTTCCTCGTGCTCTCGGCCGAGCGGCCCGTCGAAGCGGCGGACGGTCTCTGGCGGGTGGAGTCGAAGGAGTTCGCGCCGGCTCTGAAGGCGGGACAGCGGCTCGCGTTCCGGCTCCGCGCGAGCCCGGTGGTGAGGCGGGGCGAGCGGCTCCCTGACCGGAAGAATCGCAAGGTTCACCGGCACGACGTGGTGATGGACCTGGCGACCCGGCTCGCGGCCGAGGGGCGGCCGGTGCCGCCCGAGCCTCTCCTGGCGCGGGACGCGGGCACGGCATGGCTGGCTTCGCAGGGCGAGCGCGGCGGCTTCCGGCTCGCCACGACCACCGTCGAGGAGCTCGCGGACGATGGGCTGTTCGAGGCCCGGGAGCGCCCCTCCCTGCGTGTGGGCGGGTATCGACAGCACCGGCTCCTCCGGCGAGGAGAGCGGCCCATCCGCTTCAGCACCCTCGATTTCGAGGGCGTCCTCGAGGTGACCGACCCGACGTCCTTCCTCGCCAGGGTGGGGCAGGGGTTCGGGCCCCAGAAGGCTTTCGGCTGCGGGCTGATGCTGCTT
Organism: Anaeromyxobacteraceae bacterium; assembly: GCA_035656915.1. Lineage (GTDB taxonomy): Bacteria > Myxococcota > Myxococcia > Myxococcales > Anaeromyxobacteraceae > Anaeromyxobacter_B. The sequence continues at coordinate 635,625 of DASRRJ010000008.1, read as the reverse complement.
CGGAGGGCGTGAGTGCTCCCCCCGCCGGGACCCATCCAACTCAAGGAGCGGGTCTCGCTCGTGTTCCTGGAGTACGGGAACCTCGACGTCCTCGACGGCGCGTTCGTGCTCGTGGACAAGAACGGGATCCGGACGCACATCCCGGTGGGCAGCGTAGCCTGCATCATGCTCGAGCCGGGAACGCGGGTGTCTCACGCGGCCATCGCGCTCGCGGCCAGGGTCGGTACGCTCCTCGTGTGGGTGGGGGAGGCGGGCGTCCGGCTCTACGCCGCCGGTCAGCCCGGTGGCGCGCGGAGTGACCGGCTCCTGTGCCAGGCGAGGCTCGCGCTGGATGAGGAGCTTCGACTGAAGGTCGTTCGCAAGATGTACGCGCTCCGATTCGGGGAGGAGCCGCCTGCGAAACGGAGCGTCGAGCAGCTCCGTGGCATCGAAGGTGCGCGCGTCCGGGAGACCTACAAGCAGCTCGCGCGCAAGTTCGGTGTGGAGTGGGTGCACCGTGACTACGATGCGTCCACCTGGGAATCAGGCGACATCCCGAACCGATGCCTGAGCGCGGCGACAGCCTGCCTTTACGGAATCACAGAGGCAGCCGTGCTGGCCGCCGGGTACGCGCCTGCGATCGGCTTCATCCACACCGGCAAGCCGCTCTCGTTCGTCTATGACGTCGGCGACGTCGTGAAGTTCGACACCGTGGTACCGGTGGCTTTCGCGCAGGCGGCGAAGCTTCCGTTCGATCCGGAGCGCGCTGTCCGGCTCGCGTGCCGCGACGTCTTCCGTCAGTCCAGGCTGCTCGAGCGGCTCATTCCGCTCATCGAGGAGATCCTCGAGGCGGGCGGGATCGAGCGCCCGGCTGCGGCCTCCGGCCAGATTCCACCAGCCATCCAGGACAAGGGAGGGCTGGGCGATGCTGGTCATCGTAGTTGAGAACGTCCCTGACCGGCTGCGCGGTCGGCTTGCGTGCTGGCTCCTGCAGGTGAGGGCAGGGGTGTACGTCGGCGACGTCTCGAAGCGGGTTCGGGAGATGCTCTGGGAGCAGGTGGAAGGCGGGCTCGAAGGCGGCAACGCCGTCGCGGCCTGGAGCGCCTCGAACGAGTCCGGGTTCGACATCGCCACGGCCGGAGCAAACCGGCGAGTGCCGGTGGACTTCGACGGCCTGACCCTCGTGTCCTTCGCGCCAGAGGTGGTTCTGGCAGAGAGGGCGCCGCTGGATCCGACCGCGACCCGCCGCCAGGTCAAGCGGGGCTGAACGGGCGTAGGGATGATTCGTCGGTAGGTTGGCTCTTTGACATCAACCTCATAGAATCTCAAACGTTTCGAGGAAGTCCGTTCCCCGCGCCCGCGGGGATGAGCCGCTGCGGGGCGCGGCGGGGCCCCAGGACGGCGCCCGTTCCCCGCGCCCGCGGGGATGAGCCGCTGGTGGCGATCGGGATCGATGGCCAGCCGGACCGTTCCCCGCGCCCGCGGGGATGAGCCGACTGAGGTGCAGGCCCGGGAGATCTACCGGCTCCGTTCCCCGCGCCCGCGGGGATGAGCCGGCGCAGCGCAGCGTCTGGGTGCGGACCACGTACCGTTCCCCGCGCCCGCGGGGATGAGCCGGTCTCTGAGCTGATGGCGGCCGAGACCTGGCTCCGTTCCCCGCGCCCGCGGGGATGAGCCGATGATCTCCGAGTCCTTCTCGGACGCGATGAACCGTTCCCCGCGCCCGCGGGGATGAGCCGAGCTGCGGATGCACGGCATCGTCTCCAAGGACCCGTTCCCCGCGCCCGCGGGGATGAGCCGCTGTTCAAGGACGCGATCAGCTCGGCGGTGAGCCGTTCCCCGCGCCCGCGGGGATGAGCCGATGGTCACGGCATGGATCTTCGGCGAGGAGGCCCGTTCCCCGCGCCCGCGGGGATGAGCCGCTCATCACGGTGATCGGGCCATGAGCAACCTCCCGTTCCCCGCGCCCGCGGGGATGAGCCGCACCTTGCGGCGAAGGCCGCGCTCTCGGACGACCGTTCCCCGCGCCCGCGGGGATGAGCCGGTCGACCGCGGCGGCGTCTTCGCGAACCTCGGCCGTTCCCCGCGCCCGCGGGGATGAGCCGCTGCTTGGGTACCGAACAGAACGTGCAGTTGTCCGTTCCCCGCGCCCGCGGGGATGAGCCGTGCCTTCCAGTTCCTTGACGCGGGCCTCGGACCCGTTCCCCGCGCCCGCGGGGATGAGCCGTACCTGGACGGCTACGAAATCGTGCCGGTACACCGTTCCCCGCGCCCGCGGGGATGAGCCGGCCATCCCCGGCAGCCTCGCCAACTGGGTGAACCGTTCCCCGCGCCCGCGGGGATGAGCCGGTGATGGGGACCTCTACCAGACCCGTGCTGCCCCGTTCCCCGCGCCCGCGGGGATGAGCCGGGCCCCGGCAAGAGCTGCGTCCTCGCCTGGGTCCGTTCCCCGCGCCCGCGGGGATGAGCCGGTGCAGGCGAACGGGAGCGTGGGGGGCCAGGCCCGTTCCCCGCGCCCGCGGGGATGAGCCGTAGGCGTCGACCTCGAGGACGGTCGGTGTGGACCGTTCCCCGCGCCCGCGGGGATGAGCCGACCTCGCCGACGAGGCGAGCCGGCGCGAAGGGCCGTTCCCCGCGCCCGCGGGGATGAGCCGGCGGATGTGTCGATGACTCTGCCGGCGGCCCCCCGTTCCCCGCGCCCGCGGGGATGAGCCGACGAGCTCCGGGTGCCCCTTGGCGCGGGCCGCCCGTTCCCCGCGCCCGCGGGGATGAGCCGCCGTTGTGGCTCTCGCGGGTGCGGTGGTGGTTCCGTTCCCCGCGCCCGCGGGGATGAGCCGAACCCCCACTTCCCGCACCACCTCCTCGCCGCCCGTTCCCCGCGCCCGCGGGGATGAGCCGGAGCTCGCCAGGTAGTACTCGCCGACCTGCAGCCGTTCCCCGCGCCCGCGGGGATGAGCCGTCCACCGGCATGGACTTCATGCGGCCGGTCTCCCGTTCCCCGCGCCCGCGGGGATGAGCCGAGCCCTTCGTGTGGCGGCTCGGATGGTGGACTCCGTTCCCCGCGCCCGCGGGGATGAGCCGGCGTGCGCGCCTTGCGCGACCAGTTGTGGGCCCCGTTCCCCGCGCCCGCGGGGATGAGCCGTGCAAGCTCCCGGGCTGGACCGGGCTGGGCGACCGTTCCCCGCGCCCGCGGGGATGAGCCGCTGAACCGGAAGGGCTAGCGGGGGTCCTGGATCCGTTCCCCGCGCCCGCGGGGATGAGCCGCCATCATGGGTGCCAACAAGGTGCTCGGCCGGCCGTTCCCCGCGCCCGCGGGGATGAGCCGAGGTCCTGGCCGGCGCCGTCCACGAAGAATTCCCGTTCCCCGCGCCCGCGGGGATGAGCCGCTCCTGGGCCCGGACGACGTTTCGCAGGCCGTCCGTTCCCCGCGCCCGCGGGGATGAGCCGATCCCGATCATCCAGGCCGTCGAGCCGAACCGCCGTTCCCCGCGCCCGCGGGGATGAGCCGGCCGCGGCCGACGCCAAGGGCAAGGACAAGGCCCGTTCCCCGCGCCCGCGGGGATGAGCCGAACCGGGCCCGCGCCTCCCAGGTGCCGTGCTGCCCGTTCCCCGCGCCCGCGGGGATGAGCCGCTGGCCCCCAAGGTCGAAGCCATCATGGGTGCCCGTTCCCCGCGCCCGCGGGGATGAGCCGGCGCGGGCCCGCCTCGACGCGGACCAGGGCGCCCGTTCCCCGCGCCCGCGGGGATGAGCCGGCGCACGGCTGGGGAGCGCCGATCCTGGCGCGCCGTTCCCCGCGCCCGCGGGGATGAGCCGGGTGTTGGCCATGGTTTCCTCCCTATCACATCCCGTTCCCCGCGCCCGCGGGGATGAGCCGACCGAGACGATCCTGGCGGCGCTCGCGCGTCACCGTTCCCCGCGCCCGCGGGGATGAGCCGCTGGACGACCTCGACGTGAAGAGCGCATTCTTCCGTTCCCCGCGCCCGCGGGGATGAGCCGATCCACCTCATCATCGCGGGGTCGTAGGCCATCCGTTCCCCGCGCCCGCGGGGATGAGCCGCGGTGGGAGCGCTCGATGCGCGCCCGTGGCGGCCCGTTCCCCGCGCCCGCGGGGATGAGCCGATCACCGGCTCCCCGGTCTCGGATGGCCCGGTCCGTTCCCCGCGCCCGCGGGGATGAGCCGGCTCAATGCCGCCGGCCCTCGAGGAGAGCACGCCGTTCCCCGCGCCCGCGGGGATGAGCCGCTCCTCGTCGTCTTCTTTGGCCTCCTCGCGCTCCGTTCCCCGCGCCCGCGGGGATGAGCCGCCGTCGTCGCGGCACTTCACGAGCTGGGTAGACCGTTCCCCGCGCCCGCGGGGATGAGCCGAAGTTTGGATCGGGCGAGGCCGCGACGGCCGCCCGTTCCCCGCGCCCGCGGGGATGAGCCGACGGAGTGCAAGCGGCACCCGTTGACCAAGGCCCGTTCCCCGCGCCCGCGGGGATGAGCCGCCCCGGAAGATGGCGGACGGCGGGGAGGTCGCCCGTTCCCCGCGCCCGCGGGGATGAGCCGGCCCGCCAGCCGCTCCCGGGCGCATCGCGCGCCCGTTCCCCGCGCCCGCGGGGATGAGCCGTACCTGGGGGTCAAGGAGGCCGAGTTCGCTCGCCGTTCCCCGCGCCCGCGGGGATGAGCCGCCGGGCGAGGGGGAGTCCGCCCGTGGTGACCGCCGTTCCCCGCGCCCGCGGGGATGAGCCGTGGGGGGTGGCCGCCGGCACATGGGTGACGACCCGTTCCCCGCGCCCGCGGGGATGAGCCGAAGTCCGCCTGGGTGAACAACGGGGCCGCCGGCCGTTCCCCGCGCCCGCGGGGATGAGCCGCGCGTGGCCTGGCGCTTCTCCGACTTCCACTGCCGTTCCCCGCGCCCGCGGGGATGAGCCGCAGATCGCCGACTCCTACGCCAAGAGCGAGGCCCGTTCCCCGCGCCCGCGGGGATGAGCCGGACCGGGCCATCCGAGGCCGGGGAGCCGGTGACCGTTCCCCGCGCCCGCGGGGATGAGCCGCCCGGCCCCTGCGGCGAGAGTTCGTTGAGCGCCCGTTCCCCGCGCCCGCGGGGATGAGCCGCCGGCCGGTAGAGCCGGTTGTTGAAGCCCCACCGTTCCCCGCGCCCGCGGGGATGAGCCGCGGCGAGGTCGTCGCCCTTGGAGGGTTCCTGTCCGTTCCCCGCGCCCGCGGGGATGAGCCGGCGTTGTCGATGACCTGTAGCGCGGCGTTGGGCCGTTCCCCGCGCCCGCGGGGATGAGCCGGCCGGGCGAGGGGGAGTCCGCCCGTGGTGACCGCCGTTCCCCGCGCCCGCGGGGATGAGCCGACCTTCGACCTGTCGAAGATGGGCACGGGCGACCGTTCCCCGCGCCCGCGGGGATGAGCCGCTTCCAGCCGGGAGCGCTGCGCCGCGAGGCTCACCCGTTCCCCGCGCCCGCGGGGATGAGCCGGGCCTGTCGAGTCCCAGGAGCCCCACGGGCTCCCGTTCCCCGCGCCCGCGGGGATGAGCCGATCGCATCGACACTAACGAGGGGTCCGCTGTACCGTTCCCCGCGCCCGCGGGGATGAGCCGTAGGGGCTTGACGGATTCGTAAAACTAGGCTAGCCGTTCCCCGCGCCCGCGGGGATGAGCCGGTCATCGAATCGCTCGCCTCACTCTGCAAGTCCCGTTCCCCGCGCCCGCGGGGATGAGCCGGCGAGGGGGAGGTAAATCATGTCGTCAAAGCCCCGTTCCCCGCGCCCGCGGGGATGAGCCGCGGTGGGCAGACGCCTTGCACGAGGAGCGGAACCGTTCCCCGCGCCCGCGGGGATGAGCCGATCATTCAGGGCGTGAACTTCGGCTCCTCGGCCCGTTCCCCGCGCCCGCGGGGATGAGCCGGCGCCCGGGTCTCGGACGACACGCTAGAGAACCCGTTCCCCGCGCCCGCGGGGATGAGCCGGCTATCCATCAGCTTCTGCTGTTCCTTGTTGACCGTTCCCCGCGCCCGCGGGGATGAGCCGAACGATGGCGTTGCTCTCGTCCTGGGCGATGTCCGTTCCCCGCGCCCGCGGGGATGAGCCGCTGCGGTTGCTGTCGGTCCTCTTCGCGTCGGTCCGTTCCCCGCGCCCGCGGGGATGAGCCGCTCCTCGACGCCATGCCGGATGAGTGGGCGCGCCGTTCCCCGCGCCCGCGGGGATGAGCCGCGGCGCCCTTCCCGATTGAAAGCGGGCGTGATCCGTTCCCCGCGCCCGCGGGGATGAGCCGCCCATCCCCGCAAAGGCGACAGCGCGGGCAAACCGTTCCCCGCGCCCGCGGGGATGAGCCGCGGCGAGGCGGGAAGCGTGCGCCAGGAACCCGCCGTTCCCCGCGCCCGCGGGGATGAGCCGAGGCTGGCGAGGAGCACGGTGCTGGTCGGTCCCCGTTCCCCGCGCCCGCGGGGATGAGCCGGTCGAGACCCAGGTGCTCTCGGCCGAGGGCATCCGTTCCCCGCGCCCGCGGGGATGAGCCGTAGCTCCCGCGCCCATCCAGCCGGCGGAGCGTCCGTTCCCCGCGCCCGCGGGGATGAGCCGCGCGCAATCCCAAGGGGAAGGCGCACACGGCGCCGTTCCCCGCGCCCGCGGGGATGAGCCGTACGCCCAGCCGCCGCGCGGGCCCGCCCAGCACCGTTCCCCGCGCCCGCGGGGATGAGCCGCGTGCCAACAGGGGGATCGAGACGGGGTGAGCCCGTTCCCCGCGCCCGCGGGGATGAGCCGTACGGCCCCGGCCCGAAAGAGCTCGAAGGGCACCGTTCCCCGCGCCCGCGGGGATGAGCCGTCACACATGGTCGGCGTGGCGACGTAGCCGCCCCGTTCCCCGCGCCCGCGGGGATGAGCCGCCCTCTGCGCACGGGTAGGTGCTCGCCGAGCTCCGTTCCCCGCGCCCGCGGGGATGAGCCGTCGCAGGTGCGAACATTGTTGGTTCACCTCTCCCGTTCCCCGCGCCCGCGGGGATGAGCCGTCGACCGTACCTCGCGGAACCACCATGACGGCCCGTTCCCCGCGCCCGCGGGGATGAGCCGGCCACGTAGCGCGGGTGCTTTTTCGCCAGGTACCGTTCCCCGCGCCCGCGGGGATGAGCCGGGGACGCCGACTGACTGAGGGGGGAGCACATGCCGTTCCCCGCGCCCGCGGGGATGAGCCGCGGCCATCGACACCACCACCGCGGCCGGGCGGCCGTTCCCCGCGCCCGCGGGGATGAGCCGGAACTCAACAGCGCCAGCATGGGCACCAACACCCGTTCCCCGCGCCCGCGGGGATGAGCCGAAGGAGAGCCGCGACCGGAGCAGCTTCAACCTCCGTTCCCCGCCCCCGCGGGGATGGGCCGTCCTTGACGGTGGCGGTGGTCACGTCGATGACCCGTTCCCCGCGCCGCCGGGCCTGTCAGGCCGACACGTGCGCTTTGGAGCGCGTCGCTCGCAGCTCAGGCGTATCGTTCCTTTGCCATGGCAGCGACCGGGCGGCAGCTTTCATGCGCGCGTCGTTCCGGAGCGGCTGCACTCCCGACGGAGAGACCGGATGCCGGACCACGAGCCACTCGACCCAGACTTCGCCCCCCGCGTCCGCGCCAGCTTCGCTCGCCAGGCCTTCATGCGTACCATCGGCGCGGAGCTGACGCGGGTCGAGCCCGGCGAGGTCGAGATCGTCCTGCCGTTCCGGGACGACCTGACGCAGCAGCACGGGTACCTCCACGCCGCCGCGGTCACGGCCATCGTGGACAGCGCCTGCGGCTACGCGGCGATGACCCTCGCGGAGGCCGGCGCGGGCGTGCTCACCGTCGAGTACAAGGCCAACTTCCTCTCGCCCGCGGCCGGCGACCGCATGCGCGCGAGCGCGAGGGTGCTGCGCCGCGGCCGGTCGCTCACCGTCTGCGCCGGCGAGGTCCACGCGGAGAGCCCGGCGGGCGAGCGCCACGTCGTGACGATGATCGCCACCATCGCGGTCGTCGCGGGCCGGGCGGAGCGCGGACCAGGGGACGACCTCACCCCCGCGTCACCAGCCCCAACCCCGCCAGCGTGAGCGCGATCCCGATCGCCCGCTGCGCCGAGAAGCTCTCCCGGAACACCAGGCACGCGAGCGGCACCAGCAGCAGCGCCGCCGCGCCGTTCACGGCCACCGCGGACCACTGCATCATCGCCCCGGAGCGGTAGGCGAGCAGGAACCCGATCTCGATGAGGACGGCGCCGAGGGCGAGGAGCAGCACCGGCCAGCGCACGAGTTCCCGCGACCAGGCGTAGGCGCGGCCGCCGTCGGAGAAGAGCGGCGCGGCCACCGCGCAGAGGAGGAACGCCACCGCATAGAGGGCCATGAGGAGCACCATCGGGTTCACCCGCGCGGAGTTGGTCCGCTGCCCGAGGTGGTAGGTGACGCTCCCGAGGGCGGCGACGGCGAGGAAGAAGAGCGGCGACTTCACGGCGGCCCTCCCGGACCAAGAGGACGCGCCAGATCCGGCGCGCCACGGTGCCTTCTACACGCGGGGAGGCCGCTCAGGAGAGGATTCTCAGGAGAGGACCCTGAGCCCGCTCCCCTTCGGCGCCTTCCGCGCCGCGAGCGGCTTCTCGGCCGGCCTCGGCCCGCGCGCCACCACCTTGCCCACGAGGTCGTAGTCGCCGGCCTCGGTCACCTCGAGGGTCACGAGCTGCCCCGGGTAGACCGCCCCGCCGCCGTCGGCGACGTCGTTCACGTAGGTCACGCCGTCGATCTCCGGCGCCTGCTGCGCGTGGCGGCCGGCGAGCAGGTGCTCCGACTCCTCGCTCGCGCCCTCCACCAGCACCTCCAGCCGCCGACCCACCATCGCCTGCTGGTGGGCGTGGGCGATCTCCTGCTGGCGCTCCATCACCGCGGCGAAGCGGGCCTTCTTCACCGGCTCGGGGATCTGGTCCGGCATCTCGCCGGCGAGCGTGCCCTCCTCGCGCGAGTACTCGAAGACCCCGAGCCGCTCGAAGCGCTGCTCCTCCACGAAGCGGAGCAGGTCCTGGAAGTCCTCCTCGGCCTCGCCGGGCAGCCCGACGATGAGCGAGGTGCGCAGCGCGATCCCGGGCACCCGGGCGCGCAGCTTGGCGAGGAGGTCGCGCATGAACTGCGAGTCGCGGCCGCGGCGCATCGACCGGAGCAGCCGGTCGGAGGAGTGCTGCAGCGGCATGTCGAGGTACTTCACGATCTTCTCCTCCCGCGCCATCACGTCGATGAGCGCGTCGGGGAAGTCGCGGGGGTAGGCGTAATGGAGCCGGATCCAGCGCACGCCCTCCACCTTGCAGAGCTCCGGCAGGAGGTGGTGCAGGCGGGTCTTGCCGGGGAGGTCGTAGCCGTAGGCGGTGAGATCCTGCGCCACCAGCGAGAGCTCCACCGTCCCCTGGGCGGCGAGCGCCTCGGCCTCGGCCAGGACGTCGTCCACCGGGCGCGAGTGCTGCGGCCCGCGCAGCTTGGGGATGATGCAGAAGGCGCAGGCGTTGTCGCAGCCCTCGGCGATCTTGAGGTAGGCGGTGTGCGAGGGGAGCGAGTTCACCCGGGGGGTGGTGGCGGCGTGGACGAAGTCCGGGTCGGGCACGATCACCCGCTTCGCCTGCGCGTCCCCGACGATGCGGGCGATGTCGGCGTAGGCGCCGGTGCCGACGAAGTGGTCCACCTCGGGCAGCTCGCGCGCCAGCTCCTCGTGGTAGCGCTGGGTCAGGCAGCCCGCGACCACGAGCTGCTTGCAGCGCCCCTCGCGCCGGTGCTCGGTCATCGCCAGGACGGCCTGGATCGACTCCTCCTTGGCGCTCTCGATGAAGCCGCAGGTGTTGACGACGATGACCTCGGCCTCCGCCGGCTCCTGCGTGAGCCGGTAGCCCGCGTCGGACAGGGTGCCGAGCATCACCTCGCTGTCGACCCGGTTCTTGGGGCAGCCGAGGGTGTGCATGTAGACGCGGGTGCTCATGAGGGCGGCGGATCTAACAGGTCGGCGCCCCCGATCGCAATGCGGGGCGGGCCGATACCACCCCTTGGAAGCGGGAACCGTTCGCCCGCCTGGAGCCCCGCTTGCGATGTGATCCCTCGCGTGCGACGCTTGGCGTCGGGAAGGCAAGTCGTCCCTGGGGGGATCCATGTCGACGGCGAGCGCCTCGCCGACGCACCCATCGTTCGCCCGCCTCTTCGCGCCGCTCGCCCTCCTGGTGGTGGCGGGCACGGTCCTCTACGGCCGCGGCGAGACCGAGCGCGAGCTCGCGCGCCTGAAGAGCCAGGAGGCGCTCTACGTCGGCCTCGGCGCGGGCGCCCTGGCGCGCAACCTCGAGGGCGCCACCACCGACCTCCGCTTCCTCGCCGGCTCGCGCGCGCTGCGCGAGGCGATCGAGGGCCCCACGCCCGAGACCCTCGACCGGCTGGCGATGGACTTCGCCAACCTCGCGCGCAGCAAGGGCGTCTACGACCAGGTGCGCTGGCTCGACGCGCGCGGCCAGGAGGTGGTCCGGGTGGACGTCGTGGAGGGCCTTCCGACGGTGGTCCCGCCGGCGGAGCTCCAGGACAAGAGCCGGCGCTACTTCTTCCGCGACAGCTTCCGGCTCGCCCCTGGCGAGGTCTTCGTGTCGCCGCTCGACCTCAACGTCGAGCGGGACCGGGTCGAGGAGCCGCACCGGCCGATGATCCGCCTCGCCACCCCGGTCGCCGACCGGCGCGGCGAGAAGCGCGGCGTCCTCATCCTCAACTACCGCGGCGCCGATCTGCTGGAGGCCTTCGCCGCGGCCACCGCCGGCGTGGCGGACCACGTCGCGCTGCTCAACGGCGACGGGTACTGGCTGCGGAGCCCGCGCCGCGAGGAGGAGTGGGGCTTCATGCTCGGTCGGCCCGACGAGACCCTGGCGACGCGCGATCCGGCTGCCTGGGCGCTCCTCCGCTCGGCCGACGCCGGGCAGGCGCGGCTGTGGAGTGGGCTCTGGACCTGGCAGACGATCCACCCGCTCCTGGTCGGGCAGCGGTCGAGCACCGGCGCCGCCGGGGGGGCCTCGCCGAGCCGGGGCGCGGTGCTCCCGGGGCAGTACGTCTGGAAGGCCGCGGCCCACGTTCCCCGCGCCGCGCTCGACGCCGTGCGGTGGGCCGTGTGGCGCAAGCTCGCGGGGGTGGCGGCGTTCCTCCTGGGCCTCGTCGGCCTGGGCACCTTCCGGCTCGCCCGCGCCTGGGAGACCCAGGCCGCCGCCGAGGAGGAGGTGCGCCGCGCCAACGCCGGCCTGGAGCGGACGGTCGCCGAGCGCACCGAGCAGCTCCACGCCAACCTCGTCGAGCTCAACCAGGCCAACGCCAGGCTCGCCGCCGACGTCGCCGAGCGCCGGCGCGCCGAGGAGGCGCTGCGGGAGAGCGAGGCGAAGTACCGGCTCCTCTTCGAGAACGCCGAGGTCGGCATGTTCCGGGCCGGGCTCGAGCCCACCGGCGGCCTCGAGGTGAACGAGAAGTTCCTGAAGATCCTGGGCCGCGGGAGGGAGGAGGCGCCGAAGACGCCAGCGGAGATTCCTTGGGCCGACGCGACCGAGCGGGACGAGCTCTTCCGGCGGCTCGACGCCGAGGGCGCCGTCAAGGACCTCGAGTGCAGGGTGCTGAACCGCCAGGGCGGGGTGCGGACCTGCCTCGCGTCGCTGCGGCGCGACCCGGAGCGGCGGGGGGTGGACGGCTCCCTCATCGACATCACGGAGCGGAAGTGGGCAGAGGAGACCTTGCTGCGCACCCAGCGGCTGGAGTCGCTGGGCGTCCTCGCCGGCGGCATCGCGCACGACTTCAACAACCTCCTCACCGGCATCCTCGCCAACCTCTCCCTCGCGAGCGCCGACCCGAGCGCCCGGGAGGAGCTGCTCCGCGAGGCCGAGGAGGCGGCGCGCCGGGCCCAGTCGCTGACGCGGCAGCTCTTGACCTTCTCGCGAGGGGGCGCTCCGGTGAAGTCCCTCCTCGAGCTGGGGGAGGTGGTCCGCGACTCCGCGCTCTTCGCCACCCGCGGGACGAACGCCACCTGCCGCTGCGAGGTCGCCGCGGACCTCTGGCCGGTGGAGGCGGATCCCGGGCAGATCTCGCAGCTGGTCCACAACCTGGTGCTGAACGCGGTGGAGGCCAGCACCGACGGCAGCGCCGTCGAGGTCTCCCTGGAGAACCTGCGGCTCGAAGGCCGGCGCGGGCCGCTGGGGCCCGGTCCGTACGTCCGCCTGCGGGTGGTGGACCACGGGGTCGGCATCCCCGAGCACCTGGTGTCCCGCATCTTCGACCCGTTCTTCTCCACCAAGGGGCGCGGGACTGGGCTGGGGCTGTCGGTCACCCACTCCATCGCGGCGCGCCACGGCGGGCAGGTCGAGGTCCACTCCCGGCCCGGCGCGGGGACCGCGTTCGACGTGTTCCTGCCGGCTCGGCCGGGCGAGCGGCCCGCGAGCGCGGCCCGCGCCGACCTTCCGCGGGAGCTTCGAGCCCGGGTGCTGGTGATGGACGACGAGGAGCTCATCCGCCGGGCGCTCGCGAGGGCGCTCTCGTCGCTGGGCTGCGAGGTGGACGGCGCGGCGCACGGCGAGGAGGCGGTGGCGCTCTGGGAGCGGGCGCGCGCGGACGGGCGCCCCTTCGACCTCGCCATCCTCGACCTCACCGTGCGGGGAGGAATGGGAGGGGTCGAGGCCCTGGCGCGGCTCCAGGCGCTCGACCCTGGCGTGCGCGCCATCGCCTCGTCGGGCTACTCCGGCGGGCCGGTGATGGCCGATCACCGGCGGCACGGCTTCGCGGGCGCGCTGCCCAAGCCCTGGACGGCGGAGGAGCTCTCCGCGGCCGTCTCCGAGGTGGTCGGCTCCGGGAGCGCGCCACCCGGGCCCGCCTGAAGGTGGGCCTCCGGCGCCCCGCTTGCCCGCGGCCGCCCGGCGGCCTCCCGGCTACGTCAGCCCGACCTCGGAGGAGGATCCGAATGAACCCCTGTCCCGCGCTCGCCCTCGCCGCGCTCCTTCCGCTCGCCGCCCTCGCCGAGCCCCCGGCCCGCGCGCGCCTCGTCGACTCGAAGGGCCAGGAGGTCGGGACCGCCAAGCTCATCCAGGAGGACGGCGGGGTGAAGCTCGAGCTGATGGTGGCGAACCTGCCCCCCGGCAAGCACGGCATCCACGTGCACGCGGTCGGCAAGTGCGACCCGCCCGACTTCAAGAGCGCCGGTGGGCACTTCAACCCCGCCGGCAAGCAGCACGGGCGCCACAACCCCAAGGGCATGCACGCCGGCGACCTCGACAACCTCGAGGTGAAGGCCGACGGTCGGGCGCGCGAGCTGGTCACGGTCAAGGACGTGACCCTCGGCAGCGGTCCGGCCTCCCTCCTGCAGTCGGGCGGGACCGCGCTCGTGATCCACGCCGCGCCAGACGACGAGAAGACCGATCCGGCCGGCAACTCCGGGGCCCGCATCGCCTGCGGGGTGATCGAGCAGGGGCCGGCTAGTCCCTGAAGTTCTGGAAGGAGATCGGGAAGGGGTAGTTCCTGGCCCGCACCGCGTGCATCACGCCCTGCAGGTCGTCCTTCTTCTTCCCGCTGATGCGCACCGCGTCGCCCTGGATGCTGGCCTGCACCTTGAGGCCGCTCTCCTTCACCATGGCGACGATCTTCTTGGCGTCCTCGACCTTGATCCCCTTCTTGAGCTTGATGAGCTGGCGCACGTGACCGCCGGCCGCCGGCTCGAGCTTCTGCGGGTCGAGCCCCTCGAGCGGCACGCCGCGCTTGGCCAGCTTCTCGAGCAGCACCTGGTGCGCCGCCTCGCAGCGCCCCTCGCTGTTGGCCTTGACGAGGATGCCCCCGTCCTTGTCCCGCTCCAGGTCGGTGCTCGTCCCCTTGAAGTCGAAGCGCTGGGCGAGCTCCTTGCGCGCCTGGTTGAAGGCGTTGTCTACCTCCATCAGATCGAGCTCGGAGACGATGTCGAAGCTGGGCATGCCGGCGTTCCCTCCTCAGAGTTCCAGCACCACAGGTAACACGGTCGGGCGCCGCCCGCCGCCCTTGCGGAAGAAGCGGCGCACCGAGACCCGGAGCGCCTCCTGGACCTCCGCCACGTCGGCGCGGGCCTGCGGGCTGAGCTCCTGGAGCGCCCGCAGCGCCTCTCCCCGCAGCTCGGCCTCCGCCCCCTCGAACCCGGCCACGCCCACGGCGAAGAGATCCGGTCCGCGCACCACCTCGCCAGTGGCCTTGTCCACCACCAGCACCACGGTGCAGAGCCCGGCCTCGGCGAGGAGCCGCCGATCCTTCACCACCAGCGCGCCCATGTCCTCGCCCGCGAGCGCCTCCCGGTCGGTGTAGACCCGCCCCACCGGCAGCTTCTCCGGCAGCACCCGCGCCCCGTCGTCCGAGAGCTCGAGCACCTCGCCGTCGAGGAGCAGGTGCCGGTGCGCCACCCCCTCGGCGGCGGCGTGGGCCGCGTGGCGGGAGAGCTGGCGGTACTCGCCGTGCACCGGCATGAAGCGCTCCGGTCGGACGAGCCGGATGAGCCGGCGCTGCTCCTCCTCGAAGGCGTGGCCGGAGACGTGCAGGCGCGGCCCGCGCTCGTAGACCACCTCGGCGCCCCGCTTGCAGAGGTCGTTCACCACCTGCCCCACCGCCAGCTCGTTGCCGGGGATGTGGCGCGAGGAGAGGACCACCGTGTCGCCGGGGTCGATGCGCAGCTCCGGGTGCTCCCCGCGCGCCAGCCGGGAGAGGGCGCTGCGCGGCTCGCCCTGGGTGCCGGTGGTGATGACGCAGAGCTCGCGGGGCGGCAGCTCGCGCGCCTCCTCCACCGAGCAGCCCTGCCACCCGGCGAAGGAGAGGTAGCCGAGGTCGCGCGAGAGCCGGACGTTCTGGTCCATGGCCCGGCCCAGCAGCGCCACCCGCCGCCCCTCGGCCCGCGCCGCCGCGCCCACCTGCTGGATGCGGGCGATGTTGGAGGCGAAGCAGGCCACGAAGATCCGCCCCTCGGCGCGCCCGAAGACCTCCGCCAGCCCGGGCGCCACCGCCGCTTCCGAGAGCGAGAGCCCCGGCCGCTCGGCGTTGGTGGAGTCGGAGAGCAGCAGCCGCACCCCCGCCTTGCCGAGCGCCTCGAAGCGGCGCAGGTCGAAGCCGCGGCCCCCCACCGGCGTCTCGTCGATCTTGAAGTCGCCGGTGTGGACCACCACCCCCTGCGGCGTGCGGATGGCGAGGGCGCAGGGGTCGGGGATGGAGTGGGTCACGGAGACGAACTCGACCTGGATCGGGCTGGACTCTCCGAGGTCGCGCACGTCTCCCGGCTTCACCTCGCGCAGGTCCGCCTCGATCCCCATCTCGGCGCAGCGGTGGCGGAGCAGCTCGAGCGCGAAGCGCGCCGCGTAGACCGGCGCCCGCACCTTGCGGAGCAGGAAGGGGAGGGCGCCGATGTGGTCCTCGTGGCCGTGGGTCACGAAGATCGCCCCCACCCGCTCCTTGCGCTCCTCGAGCCAGGAGAGGTCGGGCGCGATGAGGTCCACCCCCAGGTTCTCGTTGGGGAAGAGGATGCCGCAGTCGACGACGCCGATGCGGCCGTCGCACTCGACCACGGTGCAGTTCATGCCTACCTCGCCCAGTCCTCCCAGGGCGGCGATGCGAACGGGCGATGCCATGTGGGCGGAATCTATAACGGAGCGGCCGCCGATGGCACTCGCCGACCCGCGGCGAGCGGTCCCGCGCTTCGTCCGGCCGGGACCGTCACCCCCGGTGCCGCAGCTCCCGCTGGAGCCGTCGCGCGTCGCCCAGGAGCGGCAGGCCCCGGTCCGCGCGGTCGAGCAGCCCCAGCAGCCGCGCCGTCTCGGCGCGGGCGGTCGCCCGGTCCCCGAGCCTGGCGTGCGCCAGGGCCGAGAGGTAGAGCGCGCGTGGCCCGACCCAGCTCCGGACGAAGCCCCGCGGCCAGAGCCGCTGGTACCGGCGCACCGCGGCCGCCGCCTCGCGCCACTCGCCCTGGGAGGCGTGGACCTCCGCCAGCAGGTAGGCGGGAGCCAGCGCCTGCTCGGGCCAGGGATCGGTGGATTCGAGGGCCACGAGCGCCGCCGCGGCCCCGACGGCGTCGCCGGACCTCCAGCGGAGCAGCGCCTCCGCCTCCGCTCGGCCGGTGGTGCCCGCGGGGAGCAGCGACGAGACCTCGCGGGCGCGCGCCGGCTCCCCCCGCAGCGCGAGCTGGACGGCGGGAGCGATCAGGAGCGATCGGTCGGCGCCCACCCCCGCCTGGACGAGCTGGACCACCCTGGCCGATTCGCGCCAGAGCGCGGCCGGATCGCCCGCTCCGGTCGCCAGGGCGGCCTTGAAGAAGGGCACGAGCACCGGGGAGAGCCCGTCCACCCGGCGGGGCAGCTCGACGAGGAGGCGCGACGCCTCCCGGTCGCGCCCCTCGGCCATCAGGACCGAGATGAGCGTCAGCCAGGCGCGGCCGCCCGGCGCCGCGAAGTCGGAGCGCCGCCGCGCCACCGCCTCGGCCTCCGCGAGCTCGCCCGCCGCCAGGAGCGCCGTGCAGAGATCGGCCTCGGCGGCCGGCCCCCGCTCCTCGGCCACCGCTCGTCGGGCCTGCTCCACCGCCTGGCGCGGCTCTCCGAGCCAGGCGAGCGCGCGCACCAGCAGCCGCGACCGCTCCGGGGTGGAGGGGAGCGCGCGCAGCTCCTTGGCCATCGCCGAGAGCTCCCGGTTCCGCCCGGTGACGGCGTAGCACTCCATCAGGTGCTCGAGCGGCCACTCGGCGCCGGGCTGCAGCGACAGCGCCTTCTGGAAGAACGGGATGGCGCCGGCCAGCTCGCCCCGGTGGAACCTGACGTCGCCAGCCTGGTAGAGCGCCTCCCGATCATCGGGCGCCGCGGCCACGAGCTGGTCGTAGGCAGCCTCGGCCAGGTCGTCGCGCCCCTCGACGTGAGCCTGGAAGGCGCGGATCAGGGTCGCGTCGCGACGCGAGAGCCGGTCGGCCCCGGACAGCGCCGCGGCCATGTGCGCTCGCACCTCCGCGGGCACCGCGCCCTCGGCGCCGAGCAGCGTGGCGAGCTGGTAGTGGGCCAGCGCGAACTCGGGGTCGAGGGCGATCGCCTGGTCGAAATGGGGACCGCAGCGGGCGAGCGCGGTCATGAGCGCGCCGCCCGACGGGTGCTCCGCGCAATCGAGCCCCTCGAGGTAGTGCCGGAAGGCGGTCAGATCGCCGGTGGCCATCCGGGCGAGCCGGGTGGGCGTGTCGCGGAGGTCCTCCTTCCGCTCCCGCAGGCGGGCCCGCGTCGCGGTCATGAGCCGGTCCAAGGCCGCCGGCAGCGCTGGCTTCCCGCGCGCCTGCTCCTCGATCGCGAAGAGCGTCCGGCCGTCGTCGGGCGAGACGGCCTTCAGCGTCACCCGGATCAGCTCCCCATCCCGCCGGGCGGAGGGAACGAGGAGCACGCCCGCGCCGGCGAGCCGTGCGAGCTTGCGTCCGGCGGCGTCGTCCAGCCTCGCCGGCGGGGGCAGCCCGGCCCGGCGGGCGATGGCGTCGAGCCGGCCGCGCGCGAGCGGCTCGACGCGGCGCGACGGAGCGAGCAGCAGCCCGAGCAGGTCGCCCATCCGGTCGAGATCGGGATCGCCGGTCAGGTTCTCCCCGTCGGCGATCACCGCCGGCAGCCGCTCGCGCGGCTCCGCTCGCGAGCCGAAGAGCGCCCAGCCCGCCAACGCCAGGGCGGCCAGCGCCAGCGCCGCGAGCCCGGCGAGGGCGCCTCGCCGGCCGCGACCGGCCCGGCTCTCGGCGATCCGGCCCAGCGCCGCCTCGACCTCGCCGGCGCTGGAGGGGCGCGCGTCCGGCGCCGCGGCCGTGAGCGACCCGACCAGCTGGCGCAGCTCGGGGGGACTGGAGGCGCGCGGCCGCCGCGGAAGTCCGGGCTGAGCTTCGCCGGCCTCCCCCGGCGGCAGCGGGCCGGCGAGCAGCTCATGGAGCAGCACGCCCAGCGCGTAGAGGTCGGCGCGGGCGTCCACGGGCCCGCCGGCGCGCTGCTCCGGCGCCATGTACGCCGGGGTGCCGCCGCTCGCCTCTCTCCCGCGGCCGAAGAGCTGCGCCACGCCGAAGTCGAGCACCTTCGCCCCGCCGCCGGCGCAGAGGAACACGTTGGCCGGCTTGAGGTCGCGGTGGAGCACCTCGGCCCGGTGCGCGTGGGCCAGCGCCGCGGCGATGGCGCCGCCGATCGCGAGCGCCTCCTCGAGCGGCACCTTCCCCCGGGCCAGGCGCTCGGCCAGGGTCTCCCCTCGCAGGAGCTCGAAGACCAGGTACGCGCCCTGGTCGGCCCTGCCGAAGTCGTGCAGGGTGACGATCCCCGGGTGGTTGAGCCGGGCCACCGCCTCCGCCTCGCGCCGGACCCATTCCTCGCCGCGCGGCGCCACCCGGCTCCCCGGCCGGAGGACCTTGAGGGCGACCCGGCGCGCCAGCTCCGGGTCGAGCGCCTCGTAGACCACTCCGAAGCCACCGCGGCCGATCTCGCGCAGGACCAGGAAGCGCCCCACGGCGGCCCCGGCCGGAAGCCCGGGCGCGAAGCGGTCCGGCAGCTCGGCCTCCTCGACGCTGGCGATCTCGGCGAGGAGCCGCGAGAGCGCCGAGGCGCGCCTCCCGGCATCGGCCGTCCGCTCCGTCACTCCAGCAATCCCCGGGCGCGCGCCAGCGCCCCGAGCTTGTCCTTGAGCCGCTCGAAGCGCTTGCGGAGCGCCGCGGGCTGGACCGGGTGGCCCTCGGTGGAGAGGACCTCGGCGATCTCCTCCCAGGCGAGCGCCTGATCGAGCCGGAGCGTGAGCAGCACCTGCTCCTCCGCGGTGAGCCCCTCTCTGAGCTGGCGGACCGCCAGGAGCTGCCGCTCCACCCGGACCGCGGTCCTCGTGCGGACGTCCTCCGCGAGGCGGCCGGCGTGGGTGGTGTCGAGCCGACGCCCGAGTCGCCGCCAACCCTCGCCGCGCACGGTGAGCGCCGCGTTCCAGGCCACCCGGTAAGACCAGGTACGGAGGGATGCGTCGCCCCGATATCCCGGCAGCCCGCGCCAGAGGTTCTCGGCGAAGAGGGAGAAGGCGTCGGCGGCGACATCCTCGTCGCGGAGCGAGGCTCTCAGCAACCCCAGGATCTTCGGGCCGAATCCACGGATCGCCTCCTCCGCGGCGGCGTGGAGATCCCCGGCGGCCAGCGAGGCCGCGACCTTTGCCTCGATTGGCAGCACGCGGCGATGATATCGCATCCACCTCCCCCGACTCGACCCCCGCGCCCGCAGGACTTGCGCGATCGCTCTCGGACTCCACCTCACGTTTGCGGAAGCGCGCCCGGCTGCTACCGTGCGGCATGACCAGCCGCTCGCCTGCCGCCTCGCTCACCCTCCTGCTCCTCGCGCTCGCTGCCTGCGCCTCGCCCCAGAAGCTGGGCGACCGCGCCGCCGCGACCGGCGACTGGAAGACGGCCGAGCGCGAATACGGGGAGGCGCTCCGCGACGACCCCTCGAACACCGAGGCGAGGGCGCGCTGGAGCGACGCCCGCGCCGCGGCGATCCGGACCTCGACGGCGCGCGCCCGCGCCTGCGCCGCCGGGCAGGACTGGGAGTGCGCCTACGCGGAGGCCGGCGAGGCGCTCCGGCTCGACCCCGGAAACGCCGAGGTGGCGGTGTTCCGCCGCGACGCCGGCCGTAGCCTCGGCCAGCTCCGGCTGCAGCGCGCCGACGACGCCGCGCGCCAGGGCGACTTCGCCGGCGGGCTGCGGCTGCTCGCCGGGGCCCGGGCGGTCACCGAGGATGGCGGGGTGCGGGAGCAGTCGCTGCGGCGCGAGCAGGCGCTGGTGGCGGGGGCGGTCGACCAGGCAGAGGGGCTGCGGCGCGCGCGCCGGTACCCGGAGGCCATCGCGCTCCTCGAGGCGGCGGCCGAGGTCGACGGCGGCGTGCGCCCGCGGCTCGCGGCGGTGCGGGCCGAGCAGGCGCAGGCGCAGGCCGCCGAGGCGGCCCGGCTCGAGGGGCAGGGCGACGGGCTGCTGGGGCAGCGGCGCTACGCCGAGGCGGAGGGGGCCTTCGCCGCGGCGGCGCGGGTGAGGCCCGGCGGCCGCGCGGCCACCCTGGCGCGCTACGCCGCGGCGATGCGCGAGGGCGACTCCGGCGCGCAGGCCCGCGATTGGGCGCGCGCGGCGCGGGGCTACCAGGCGGCGGTCGCGCTCGGGGTGGACCCCGGCGGCGCCGCGGCGGTTGGCCTCGAGTCGGTGCGGGTGCGCCGCTTCGCCGTGCGGGTCCGCTCGCTGCTGATCCGCCCGGCGCGGCCCGACGGACAGCCCTGGGTGGGCGGCCGCTCGCCGGTCTTCGACGCCGTGATGATCGGGGCCCGGGCGGCGGATCGCGCCTTCGAGGGCGAGGATCCGTCGGCGCTCCAGACCGCGGTCGAGGTGGCGCGCGGGGTGCCGCCGGAGAACGTGCCGGAGCTGGTGACCGTGGTCGAGCTCGGCGGCCGCCGCATCGCCGGCCCGCCCCGGCGCGCCCTCTACGCGGCGCCCGACGCCGGGGTGGTGGTGGCCGCGAACGGCTACGACGACCGGACCATCTCGCTCCGCGTCCTGCAGCCGGCCTTCGCGCGCGAGCTCGGGGCGGTGCAGGTGCGGCTCGGCGAGCTGCTGCGGCGCGGCCGGGTGGTGGTGCGCGGCGGCGCGCTCCGGGTGGAGCTCACCGCGGTGCCCACCGAGGCGCCGGAGTGGGCGATGGTCGGGCCCGAGCGCGGGCCGGTGGGCGCGCCGGCTCCGCCGGCCTACGGTGCCCCGGCTCCGCCAGCCTACGGCGCCCCGGCTCCGCCAGCCGGCTGGTAGCGCGACGGGTGGCCACGTGGCCCCGACCGGAGCCACGCGTCCGCGAATGGATTATGTTGCGCCTCCGATGGCGCCCGACCTGCTCCAGGACCTGAACGACGCCCAGGCCGAGGCGGTGCTGCACGGGGAGGGGCCGCTCCTCGTGCTCGCCGGCGCCGGCTCCGGCAAGACCCGCGTCATCGTCCACCGCATCGCCCACCTCGTCACCGAGCGCGGGGTGATGCCCTGGCACGTCCTCGCCGTCACCTTCACCAACAAGGCCGCCGGCGAGATGCGCGAGCGGCTCGAGGCGCTCCTCGGGCCGCAGGCGCGCGAGCTCTGGCTCAGCACCTTCCACGCCTTCGGCGCGCGCTTCCTCCGGCGCGAGGCCGCCCGGGCCGGGCTCCCGCCCGACTTCGCCATCTACGACGACGACGATCAGCTGCGCCTCGTGAAGGGGGAGCTCACCGCCTCCGGCCTCGACGACGATCGGCTCAGCCCGCGCGCCGTCCTCAGCCGCATCGACCGCTGGAAGAGCGCCGGCCACCTGCCGGGCGCGGTGAAGCCAGGCGAATACGACGTCGAGGCGCAGGCGTCCCTCGAGATCTACCGGCGCTACGAGAAGCAGCTCGCCCGCGCCGGCGCGGTCGACTTCGGCGACCTGCTGCTCCGGCCGCTCAAGCTCCTCGAGGCCGATCCCGAGCTGGCCCGCCGCTGGGCGAGCCGCTTCCGCTACCTGCTGGTGGACGAGTTCCAGGACACCAGCGCCATCCAGCTCGAGCTGGTGAAGGTGCTCGCCGGCCAGTCCCGCAACGTCTGCGTGGTGGGCGACGACGACCAGGCCATCTACCGCTGGCGCGGCGCCGACGTCTCCAACATCCTCGACTTCGACCGGACCTTCCCGGGCACCCGGGTGGTGAAGCTGGAGCAGAACTACCGCTCCACGAGCCGCATCCTCGACGCCGCCCACGCCGTCATCTCCAAGGCCGCCCGCCGGCGCGAGAAGAAGCTCTGGACGGCGCAGGAGGGCGGGGCGCCGCTCCGGCTCCTCGTGGCGCAGGACGAGCACGAGGAGGGCGAGAAGGTGGCCCGCGCCGCGGCCGGGCTGCGCGCCGAGGGGGTGCGGCTCGACGAGATCGCCGTCCTCTACCGGACCAACGCCCAGTCGCGCCCGCTCGAGGCGGCCATGCGGAGCGCCCGCATCCCCTACGTCATCGTCCGCGGCCAGAGCTTCTACGAGCGGGCGGAGGTGAAGGACGCGGCCGCCTACCTGCGCCTCGCGCTCAACCCCCGCTCCGACCTCGACCTCGCCCGGGTCATCAACCGGCCGGCGCGCGGCATCGGCGAGAAGACGGTGGAGCGGCTGCGGGCCTACGCCGCCGTGAAGGAGCTGCCGCTCGTCGACGCGCTCGGCGACCGCGACGCCATCTCGGAGCTCAAACCGGCGGCCAGGAAGGCGCTGGCCGCCTTCCACGACCTCATCACCGGGCTGCACCGCGACGTCGGCGGGCTCGACGCCGGGGTGGCGGTGCAGGAGGTGCTCACCCGCTCGGAGATGATCGAGAAGTTCCGGGCGGAGGGGAGCGACGAGGGGGTGGAGCGGGTGGAGAACCTGCTCGAGCTCGTCGCCGCCGCCCGCGAGTTCGACGAGGCGCACGCCGGCGAGCCGCCCCCGCGTGACCCCGAGGAGCAGCTCCCTTCGCCGGTTGCCCGCTTCCTGGAGCAGCTCGCGCTCCTCGGCGACGCCGACGCCCCCACGCCCGAGGGGCGGGTGGCGCTCATGACCCTCCACGCCGCCAAGGGGCTCGAGTTCGACGCCGTCTTCATGGCCGGGATGGAAGACGGCACGCTCCCCTACGAGCGCCCCTGGGCCGACGACGGTCCGGCCGAGCTGGCAGCCGCGCAGGACGAGGAGCGGCGGCTCTGCTACGTCGGCATGACCCGGGCGAAGAAGCTCCTGACGCTGTCGCTGGCGCGCCGGCGCATGGGCTTCAGCGAGAACGGCCCGAGCTTCCGCGCCACCGAGCCCTCGCGCTTCCTGGGCGACCTCCCGCCCGAGCTGTTCGGGCTTCCCGGCCGCGCCCCGCCGCGCGCGCCGGCCCTCGCCGGCCCGGTGATCCGGCACCACCCGGGCGCCCTCCCCGGCGAGCCGGTGATCGAGCTCGACGAGGCCGACGGCTTCCAGCCACAGCGGCCGGCCCCGCGCGCCGCCCCGCCGCTGCGCCGGCCCGCCGCGGCTCGGAGCGACACCGAGATCGACTACTCCTACGACCAGAGCCCCAGCCTCGTCGTCGGCGCCCCCTTCGCGCGTGGCGCCCGGGTGGTGCACGCCTCGCTCGGCGAGGGGATCGTGAAGTCCTGCGACGGCGTCGGGGCGGAGGCCAAGGTGACCGTCGCCTTCTTCGGCGCCGGCGAGAAGCGGGTGCTCGCGAGGTTCCTCAGGCCGGGGTGAGCTACAGCGTCCGCACCCCGAACACCAGCGACACCAGGAAGGAGAGGATCGCCAGCGCGACCGCGATGAGGAGCGCGTGCCCGAACCCCACGCCGTAGGCGAAGGCGACCGTCACCAGCCAGACGACGACGTAGAGCAGCCACGGCAGGAGCAGGAACCAGAGGAACTTCGCGAGGGTGAGGTACCAGGCCGCCGAGAGGAAGAAGGCCACCAGGAGCGCGGTCCCGAAGGTGTTCCGCGGGTTCCCTGGCGTCACCCAGCCCACCGCGAGCATCAGCACCACCGCCGAGGCGGCCCAGCGGACGAGGAACGCTCCGACGTGCGCGAACATGGCCTTACGATAGCCGCTCGCGGCGCCCGCGCGCCTTCTTTATACTAGGGCATGGCGACCCCCACTCCGCAGCCCGGCGCGCTCCCCGAGGTCACGGAAGAGCTGCTCCGAGCCCTCCCCAAGACCGACCTCCACTGCCACCTCGACGGCTCGCTCCGCCTCGAGACCATCCTCGACCTCGCGCAGAAGCAGGGCGTGCGGCTCCCGGCCGAGACGCCCGAAGGGCTCGCGCAGGCCATCCACATGGGCCAGAACACCGGCTCGCTGGAGAAGTACCTGGAGGCCTTCGACGTCACCCTCTCGGTGATGCAGACCGAGGAGTCGCTCTACCGCTCCGCCTACGAGCTCGCCACCGACGCCGCCCGCGAGAACGTGAAGTACCTCGAGGTGCGCTACGCCCCGGTGCTCCACACCCGCCTCGGCCTCAAGCCCACCACCATCGTCGACGCGGTGCTCGAGGGGCTCCGGGCCGCCAAGCGCGAGACCGGCATCAAGTCGAACGTGATCATCTGCGGCATCCGCCACATCGACCCCGCCACCTCGCTGCGGCTGGCCGAGCTGGCCGTCGCCTACAAGAACCGCGGGGTGGTCGGCTACGACCTCGCCGGCGCCGAGGAGGGCCACCCCTCCAAGGACCACCAGGCCGCCTTCCAGCTGATCCTCTCCAACAACGTGAACGTCACCATCCACGCCGGCGAGGCCTTCGGCCCCGAGTCGATCGCCCAGGCGGTCCACTACTGCGGCGCCCACCGCATCGGCCACGGCGTGCGGCTGCGCGAGAACGGCGACCTGCTCAACTACATCAACGACCACCGGGTGCCGCTCGAGATGTGCCCCTCCTCCAACGTCCAGACCGGCTCGGTGGCCGACATGAAGAGCCACCCGCTCAAGTTCTACTTCGACTTCGGCCTGCGGGTGACCATCAACACCGACAACCGGCTCATCACCGACACCAGCATCACCAAGGAGCTCGGCATCGCCCACCGGGAGATGGGCTTCACCCTCGAGGACCTCTGCACCCTCATCGTCTCCGGGTTCAAGAGCGCCTTCTTGCCGTACCGGGAGAAGGCCGACCTCCTCAAGCTGGTCAACCAGGAGATCGCCGCCGTGCTGGCGCGGTTCGGCGCGCCGCCCAGGCTGGTGGAGGCGCTGCCGCGGCGGGCCCGCGAGGCGTAGAATCTCCGGGCCATGACCGCCCTCGCCCGCTACCGTTCGCCGCTCGGGCCGCTCGCCGTGGAGGCGAGCGACGAGGGCGTGTGCGCGCTCCTCCTCGGCGCCTGCGCGCCCGCCCGCCCGCCGGTCTCGGCGCTCACCCGGCGCCACGTCGAGGGGGCGCTGGCGGCCCTCGACGACTACTTCGCCGGGCGCGCGCCGCGGCTGCCGGCGCTCGATCTGCACGGCAGCGCCTTCGAGAAGGCGGTCTGGGAGGAGCTCGTCGGCATTCCCTTCGGCGAGACCCGCACCTACGGCGAGATCGCGGCCCGACTCGGGCGCCCCGGCGCGGCGCGGGCGGTGGGAGCCGCAAACGGGCGCAACCCGGTGTGCATCCTGGTGCCCTGCCACCGGGTGGTGCAGGCGGGGGGCAAGCTGGGCGGCTACTCAGGCGGGCTCGACGCCAAGCGCTGGCTGCTGGCGCACGAGGCGGCCCACGCGCCGCTGCTGCGCGCCAGCCGCTGAGGCGGGCGGAGGCGCGGCAGGCGGCCCGCTCCTCACCGCGAGACAACCCCACATGGGCGGGTGAGCGCCTCGCCCCAAGCTCGTACAGTTACGGGACGCGGCGTCCCGTCCGTTTCTTGCCACCTCGGGTGAGGTGGGCGACAGTCGGGAGCGGACGGAGGCGGCACACACCCATGGCAAAAGTTCTCGCGATGATCCTGGCCGGCGGGGAGGGGCGCCGGCTCGATCCGCTCACCCGTGAGCGCGCCAAGCCGGCGGTCCCGTTCGGCGGACGCTACCGCATCATCGACTTCGTCCTCTCCAACTTCGCCAACTCCGGCGTGCTGCAGATGAAGGTGCTGGTGCAGTACAAGTCGGACTCGATGAACACCCACGTGCAGCGCGCCTGGCGGCTCACCCCGCTGCTCGGCGAGTACGTGGAGATCGTGCCCGCGCAGATGCGGGTGGGGCCGAAGTGGTTCGAGGGCTCGGCCGACGCCATCTACCAGAACCTCAACATCATCACCGACGAGGAGCCCGACTACACCTTCGTCTTCGGCGCCGACCACGTCTACCGCATGGACGTGCGGCTGATGCTCGACTTCCACCAGGAGAAGCGGGCCGACCTGACCGTGGCCGCCATCCCCATCCCCAAGGAGGAGGCGAGCGAGTTCGGCATCATCGAGGTGGACGAGGACGGGCGGATGATCGGCTTCGTGGAGAAGCCGAAGGGCGAGCCGAAGACCATGCCCGGGGATCCCACCCGCTGCCTGGCATCGATGGGAAACTACCTGTTCGGCACCGAGGCGCTGGTGCAGGAGATCGTCCGCGACGCCGGCGACCCCAGCAGCGCCCACGACTTCGGCAAGTCGATCGTGGCCTCGATGTACCCGCGCAAGCGGGTCTTCGTGTACGACTTCGCGAAGAACGAGGTGCCGGGACAGAGCTTCAAGGAGCGCGGCTACTGGCGCGACGTCGGGAACCTCGACGCCTACTACCAGTGCAACATGGACCTGGTGGCGGTGGACCCCGTCTTCTCGCTCTACAACGACCGCTGGCCCATCTACACCATCCAGTACAACTACCCGCCCGCCAAGTTCGTCTTCAACAACGCGCGGGAGGGGCGCGTCGGCTTCTCCACCGACACCCTGGTCTCGGAGGGCTGCATCATCTCCGGCGGCCACGTGCACCACTCCATCCTCTCGCCCAAGGTGCGCATCAACAGCTACGCCTTCGTGGAGGACTCGATCCTCTTCGAGAACGTCAACATCGGCCGCCACTGCCGGATCCGCCGCGCCATCATCGACAAGCACGTCGACATCCCGGCCGGCACCTCCATCGGCTACGACCTCGACGAGGACCGCAAGCGCTTCCACGTCACCGAGAGCGGCATCGTGGTGATCCCCAAGGGGATGCGCATCGAGGGCGCCTGACCGGCGGGGCGCGCGTGCCGTCGCTCGACCAGGAGATCGCCCGGCTGTTCGTGGTGGGGTTCGAGGGGACGAGCCCCAGCCCCGAGGTGCTGGAGCTCGTCCGGCGCGGCGTGGGCGGGGTGATCCTCTTCGGCCGCAACGTCCGCGACGCCGAGCAGGTGGCGGAGCTCTCCGCCGCGCTCAAGCGCGCCGCCGGCCGACCGCTGCTCATCTCCATCGACCAGGAGGGCGGACGGGTGGCGCGGCTGCGGGCGCCGCAGGGCTTCACCGAGCTGCCGCCCATGCGCGCGGTGGGGCAGACCGGCGACGAGGCCCTGGCCTTCGAGGTGGGGGCGCTCCTCGGGCGAGAGCTGCGCGCCGCCGGCGTGGACCAGGACTACGCCCCGGTAGTGGACGTCGACACCAACCCCGCCAACCCGGTCATCGGCGACCGCAGCTTCTCGCGCGAGCCGCGGGAGGTGGCGCGGCTCGGCGCGGCGCTCGCCCGCGGGCTCCAGTCGGCCGGGGTGGCGGCCTGCGCCAAGCACTTCCCCGGCCACGGCGACACCAGCCAGGACTCGCACCGGGACCTGCCGCGGCTGCCCCACGACCTCGCCCGCCTGGAGGCGGTGGAGCTGGTGCCCTTCCAGGCGCTGGCGTCGGCGGGGGTGGCGGCGGTGATGACCGCGCACGTGGTCTTCGAGCGGCTCGACCCGCGCCTGCCGGCCACGCTCTCCGCGCCGGTGCTGCGGCTGCTGCGAGAGGCCTGCGGCTACCAGGGCTGCGTGGTCTCCGACGACCTGGAGATGAAGGCGGTGGCGCAGCACTTCGCGCTCGAGGAGGCGGTGCCGCTGGCGCTCGGCGCCGGGGTCGATCAGCTCCTCGTCTGCCACACCCCCGCCCTGCAGCACCGGGCCATCGACCTGGCGCGCGCGGCGGTGGAGCAGGGCGCGGTCGCGGGCGAGCGGCTGGCGGAGGCGCGCGCCCGGGTCGAGCGGCTCCTCGGCTGGGCCGGGCCGCCGCCCGACCCGCGCTCGGTGGGCGCCGCGCTCCGCACGCCCGCCCACCTGGCCCTGGCGGCGCGCATCCCGCCGCTGGCGGTGGGGAGCGATCCGACCACCTGACCGGCCACACCCGCCGCCGGGTAGCGGCGACGGCGAGGCTCTCCTGGGCGGCCGCTCAGCGCCGCTCGAGCGCTCGCGCCGCCACCAGCCCGTAGAGCGTGGCGCGCACCTCGTCGGTCGGCTTGACGCTCTCTCCCGCCAGCTCCGCCACCGCGCGTGGGCCGGTCACCCGGGCGAGGAGCTGCTCCTCCCAGGCGGCGAGAGACAGCTCCTCGCGCGGGAAGATGGGCGCCCGCCCCGGGGCGAGCCGCGCGCCGTCGGGCAGGAGGCGCAGCACCCGCTCCCTCCGGTAGAGCCGCTTCACCCCGCGCAGGATGATCGACGCCGGGTGGAGGTCGAGCTTGATCTCCTCGCCCTCCCGGGCGGCGGTGAAGTGGAAGCGGTAGGCGCCCTCCTCCCAGCCGAAGATGGTGTAGATGATCGCCTTCACCTGCTGGCCCACGTAGTAGGCCTTCTCGTCGGGCTCGAGGTGCCCCAGCTCCACCAGCACCTCGCCCATGCGCCGGCGGGTGACGTCCACGATCTCCGCCGCCTCGCCGAGCTGCTGCTCGGTGAGCTTGCCGACCCGGACCAGGAACGGCCCGAGCCGGTCGGCGCGCAGGTTGGAGATGGCGAAGCGCGGCAGCCCCTTCTCGAAGAAGACGGTCTTCTTCACCTGCCCGCGCTGCACCGTCAGCTCGCCGGTCTGCTGGGCGAGGTAGAAGGCGGTGAGCAGCTCGGGGAGGTTGTCCCGGAGCTCGCCCTCGGAGGGGAGCGGCGCGTCGTCCGGCGCCGGCTCCTCTTCCTCCGAGTCGACCGCCACCTCGACGTCGAAGTCGCCGTCGAAGGGGGGTGGCGGCGCGGCGGCGATGACCGGCGCGGCGATCGAAGGGGCGACGAGGATCGGGGCGGCCGCGACCCGGGCGGCGCGGGCGACGGGCGCGGCGGGCGGCGCGGGCGCCTCCGGCGGCAGCAGCCCGCGCAGGGTCGCCATCAGCTTCTCGCCGTCGAAAGGCTTCTCGAAGTAGTCGGCGGCCCCGTGCTGGGCGCGCGCCTCCTGCGAGGCGCGGGCGCCCTTGAAGACGCCGGTGGCGAAGACGAAGGGGACGCCGGCGTTCTTGCAGCAGGCCCCCACGTCGTAGCCCATCATGTCGGGGAGCAGCACGTCGACCACCGCCGCGGCCGGCCGCGCGGCGGCGATGGCCTCGATGGCCGCCTTGCCGCGGTCGACGAGAAGCGGCTCCCAGCCCTCGGCCGAGATGAGCCGCCCCAGGAGCGCGAGGAGCTCCTGATTGTCGTCCACCACCAGGATCTTGGGCATCGCCCGCAACATATATCAGGTGCGCCGGAGCACGAGCAGCGCCGCCACGCCGGCCACCAGCCCCCAGAACGCCGAGCCGACGCCGAGCAGCGTCACCCCCGAGGCCGTGACCAGGAAGGTGATGAGGGCCGCCTCGCGCTGCAGCTCGTCGCGCAGCGCTGCGGCGAGGCCGTTGCCGATGGTGCCGAACAGCGCCAGCCCGGCCAGCACCGCCACCAGCTCCCTGGGAAAGGCGGCGAACAGGGCGCCCACCGCCGCGCCGAAGAGGCCCAGCAACAGGTAGAAGACGCCGGCCGCCACCGCCGCCACGTACCGCCGCCCCGGCTCCTCGTGGGCCTCGCGCCCCATGCAGATGGCGGCGGTGATGGCGGCGAGGTTGAGGGCGTAGGCGCCGAAGGGGGCGAGGAGCAGGGTGGCGGCGCCGGTCCAGGTGACGAGCGGCGAGACCGGCGCGTCGCCGTAGCCCGAGGCGCGCATCACCGCCACCCCCGGCACGTTCTGCGAGGCCATGGTCACCACGAAGAGCGGGACGGCGAGCCCCACCAGCGCTCCCAGGGTGAAGGTGGGCGCGGTGAAGACCGGCCGCGCCAGGGTCAGGTGGAACGCGTGCAGGTCGAGCTGGCCGCGGAGGCCAGCGAGGGCGGTGCCGAGCGCCAGCACCCCCAGCACCGCCCAGCGCGGCCAGAGCCGCCGGCCCACCAGGTAGGCCGCGAACATGGCGAGCGGCAGCGCCAGCTGGGTCCGCATGGAGGTGAAGACGTCGAGCCCGAAGCGGAGCAGCACGCCGGCCAGCATCCCCGAGGCGAGCGAGACCGGGATGTACTCCATGCCGCGCTCGAACCAGCGCGTGACGCCGAAGAGCAGGATCAGCGCCCCCGAGACGACGAAGGCGCCGATGGCCGCCGACATGGGCAGCCCCGCGGCGCTGGTGGCGATGAGCGCCGCGCCGGGGGTGGACCAGGCGGTGACCACCGGGACGCGGTAGCGGAGCGAGAGCCCGACGCTGGTGAGCCCGATGCCGACGCCGAGGGCGAGCATCCAGGAGGCGATCTCCCTTGGCCCGGCGCCGGAGGTGCGCGCGGCCTGGAAGACGATGGCCGCCGAGCTGCTGTAGCCGACCAGCACCGTGACGAACCCGGCGACCAGGGCGGAGAGGGAGAAGTCCCGGCGCAGCGACATCCCGCCAAGCTACCGCAGAGGCGGCGACCGCGGCCGGTAAACGGGGCCTTTCGCGCGAGTGGCAAGTCCGCTACTACTGCCGGTCCGGTCGCGAGCGGCGCCCGGGTCCGGAGGAGAGGATGAGCAGAACGCCAGAGCGCGCCCGCGCCGTCGCCGGGGTGACCTACGCCGCCGCCGCGTACCTTCTCTGGGGGCTCTTCCCGGCCTATTTCCGGACGATGAAGGGGGTGCCGGCGCTCGAGATCCTGGCGCACCGGATCGTCTGGTCGGCCGCCTTCGTGGCGCTGCTGGTCACGGTCCGCGGCAGCTGGGCCGACACGCTCCGCCAGCTGCGCGCGCCCCGCACCGTGGCGACGCTCACCGGCAGCGCGATCTTCATCTCGCTCAACTGGCTCACCTACATCTGGGCGGTCAACGCCGGGCACGTCCTCGAGGCGAGCCTCGGCTACTTCGTGAACCCGCTGGTCACGGTGCTCCTCGGGGTGATCTTCCTGCGCGACACGCTGAGCCGGCTCCAGGTGATCTCGGTCGGCGTGGCCGGCGCGGGGGTGCTGGCGCTGGTGGTGCGCGCCGGGCACGTGCCCTGGATCGCGCTGGCGCTGGCCCTCACCTTCGGGATGTACGGGCTCATCCGCAAGCAGGTGCGGGTGGACGCGGTGCCGGGGCTCCTCGCCGAGGTGGCGGTGCTGGCGCCGCTCGCCCTCGGCTACCTCGTCTACCTCGGGCTCGCCGGGGCCGGCCACTTCGGCCACCAGCCGGGGCGGAGCGCGCTGCTCGCCTCGTCGGGCGTGGTCACCGCGGTGCCGCTCATCTGGTTCGCCAACGGGGTGCAGCGGCTGCGGCTCTCCACCATCGGCCTGCTGCAGTACCTCAACCCGACCATGCAGTTCCTCATCGCGGTCTTCGCCTTCGGCGAGGTCTTCACCCGCGACCACGCCATCGCCTTCGGGTGCATCTGGATCTCGCTCGTGATCTACACCGCGGAGGCGCTCTCCCGCGCGCGCCGGCCGGCGGCCGCCGCGGCCGGGACGGGCGCGTGACCACCGCCCGGCGCGCCACCTTCGACGCCCTCGGCGCCATCGCGCTGTGGGGCACGCTGGCGGTGCTGGGGCTCGAGCTGCGGGCGGTGCCGCCGTTCCTGCTGGTGGGCTGCGCGCTGCTGCTCGGCGCGCTCTGCGGGCTCCGCGGCCTGCGTCCGCTCGCGGTGCGTCCGGCGGTGCTGCTGCTCGGCGTCTACGGCCTCTTCGCCTACCACTTCTGCCTCTTCCTGGCGCTGCGGCTGGCGCCGCCGGTCGAGGCCAACCTGCTCAACTACCTCTGGCCGCTCCTCATCGTGGTGTTGAGCCCGTTCTTCGTCGAGGGGGCGCGGCTCGGCCGGCGCCACCTCGCCGGGGCGCTGCTCGGGTTCGCCGGCGCCGGGCTGCTGGTCACCGGCGGCCGCCTCGGCTTCGCGCGCGAGGGCCTGACGGGCTACCTGCTGGCCGTGGCGGCGGCGGTCATCTGGGCCACCTACTCGCTCCTGAGCAAGCGGCTCGGGAGCTTCCCCACCTCGGCCATCGCCAGCTTCTGCCTCGTCTCCGGGCTGCTCTCGCTCGGCTGCCACGCGCTCTTCGAGCCGCGCTACCTGCCGACGCTCGGACAGCTGCCCTTCCTGCTCCTCATCGGGCTCGGGCCGATGGGCGCGGCCTTCTACCTCTGGGACCGGGCGCTCAAGGGCGGCGATCCGCGCGTCATCGGCACGCTCGCCTACCTCACGCCGCTGCTCTCCACGGTCCTCATCACCGTGGTCGGCGCCGGCCGGCTCGGCGGCGTCGCCCTCGTCGCCATGGCGCTCATCGTGGGCGGCGCGGTGGTCGGCACCTGGCCGGTGCCGGCGCGCGAGTAGCGGGCGGTCGCCTGCCGCCGTGGAGGGCGGGCCGCCGTTGTCGGCCTGCAGGCCGGTGCGCAGCCTTTCAGCTGGAGGGGCGCATGCACAGGCTTCGCAAGGTGGCGGTGGTGATCGCGTGTCTCGGGTTGCTCGGGGCGGGCTCCGCCTACGCACAGGGCGCCGGCGGCGCCGGATCCGGTGGGGCGGGCGCGGGCGGCGCTGGAGCGGGCGCCGGCAGCGGGGGCGCGGGTGGGGCGGGCGGCGCCTCGGGCTCGAGCGAGGACACCGCCAGCCCGGGCGGCACCGGGAGCAGCCGCGACGAGGAGCAGAACCGCGCCGGCAGGCAGGCCCACGAGCCGGGCGCGCACGGTCCCCGGAGCACCGCCGACGGCGGGGCCGGGAGCCAGGGCACCGGCAGCGCGGGCTCGAGCGACACCGACGAGGACAGCGACGAGGACTCGGACAGCAGCTCGGACAGCAGCTCCGGGCGGTGAGGCCGGTCACTTCGCCGCGGCCACCCGCTTCACGCCCTCGACGAAGCTCTTGAGCGTGGGCGAGAGCACGCCGCGCGGGATCATCGCCTCCACCAGCTGGAAGCGCCCGCGGGTGGCGGCGGCGCGGGCGAGGGCGGCCTGGAGCTCGGCGCGGGTCCGCACCCGCACGCCGTCGCCGCCCATCCCGGCGGCCATCTCGGCGAAGCGCCAGTCGTCGAGGTCGTTGAAGCTCGACTGCGGCTGGAAGGTGCGCAGCATCTCCCAGCTGGCGTTGTTGAAGACGATGACGATCGGGTCCCATCCGTGGCGCCGGCAGTTGCCGAGCTCCCAGCCGGTCATCTGGAAGGCGCCGTCGCCCACCAGCACCAGCGGCCGCCGCCCGGTGGCCGCCTGCAGGCCGAAGCCGGCCGGCACCCCGAAGCCCATGGTGGCGTAGTAGCCGGGCGCCACCAGCTCGGTCTGGTCCACGTCCATGGCGGTGAAGAGGCAGTCGCCCATGTCGGCGGCGATGGGCATCGTGCCGTGCGTCGCCATGAGGTCGTTCACCGCGGCGGCGATGTCGGCCGGCGCGATGGTCGCCTCGTCGGCCACCAGGCCGCGCGGGTAGACCGGGCGGGTCACCGCGAAGTGCCGGGTGGTGGGCTCGGTCCGGGCGAGGAGCGCGTCGACCAGGTCGCCCAGCTTCACCTCGCGGTAGACGTGGTAGCCGAGGGTGACCTCGCCCTCCCAGGCGTGGATGGTCTTGCGCAGGTCGATGGCCCGCTCCGAGGCGCCGAAGTTGGTGTCGGAGACGATCTCGCCGAGCAGGAACAGGCCGTCCGAGTCCTCCACCAGCCGCGTCAGCCCGGGCTCGCCGGCCACGCCGAGGTAGGTGCCGAGCAGCGGCGCGTCGGCGCCGGAGAGGAGCCCGCGGCCCATGAAGCTGGTCACCGCCGGCACGCCCAGCCGGCGCGCCAGCTCCGCCACCCGGTCCTCCAGGCGGTAGCGGCGCACCTCGATGCCCACCATCAGCACCGGGGAGCGCGCCCGCGAGAGCCGCGCCAGCACCTCGTCGGCGCAGGCCTCCACCGCCGCCCGATCGGACGGCTCGGGCGGAAGCGGGACCACCGGGGCGCAGGGGACCGCGACCATGTCGCGCGGCAGCTCGAGGTAGACCGGCTGCGAGCGGGCCACGCAGCTCGCGAGCACCCGGGCCACGTCGGCGGGGGCGCGGGCGGCGTCGTCGAGCCGGGCCTGGTCGCAGGTGATCTCGCGGAAGATCTGGAACTGCGAGTCGAGGGTGCGGGCCTGGTGGTGCAGCAGCAGGCCCGAGCCCGCCTCGCCCTTGCCCGGGCCGCCCGAGAGCACCACCAGCGGGGACCGCTCGGCGTAGGCCGCGGCGACCGCGTTCACCATGTTGAGGGCGCCGGCCCCGTAGGTCACCGCCGCCACCCCGATCCCCTGGCCCACCCGCGCCGCGGCGTCGGCGGCGAACCCCACCGCCGGCTCGTGCGACAGGGTGTGGAGGGGGAGGATCCCCGACTCCTCGATGACGCGGAAGAAGGGGAGGGCGAAGTCGCCCGGGATCCCGAAGATCTGCCGGGCGCCGTGGTCGCGCAGCGCTCCGAGGAGCGACTCGGTGAGGTTCATCGGGCCTCCGGCGCTACTCGCCCAGGTAGGCCTTGCGGACCTCGGGCGACGCGAGCAGCTCCTTGCCGGTGCCCTGCATGACCACCTCGCCGGTCTCGAGGACGTAGGCGCGGTGGGCGATCTGCAGCGCCTTGTGGGCGTTCTGCTCCACCAGGAGCAGCGCCACTCCGGCCCCGGAGATGTCGCGGAGCACCTGGAAGATGCGCTCCACCACCTGCGGCGCGAGCCCCAGCGACGGCTCGTCGAGCAGCAGCAGCTTGGGCCGGCTCATGAGCGCGCGCGCCACCGCCAGCATCTGCTGCTCGCCGCCGGAGAGGGTGCCCGACACCTGATGGCGCCGCTCCTTGAGGATGGGGAACAGGCCGTAGAACTTCTCCAGGTCCTCGGCGATGCCGTCGGCGTCCTTGCGCAGGAACGCGCCCAGCTCGAGGTTCTCCTGCACCGTCAGGTTCAGGAAGATGCCGCGCCCCTCGGGGGCGTGCGCCAGGCCGCGGGCCACGATCTCATGCGGCGGCAGCCGGGTGATCTCCTCACCCTGGAACGTCACCGACCCGGCCACCGGCCGGAGCATGCGGGAGACGGCCCGCAGGGTGGTGGTCTTGCCGGCGCCGTTGGCGCCGATGAGGGCCACCACCTGGCGCTCCGGCACCTCGAGGGAGATGCCGCGGAGCGCCTCGATGGCGCCGTAGTTGACCTGCAGATCCTTGATCTTGAGGATGGCTTCGCTCACGCGCCCTCTCCGGGAACGGAGATGTGCTTCTCGGCCAGGTACGCGTCGCCGAGATAGGCTTCGATGACCTTGGGATCCTTGCGCACCTTCTCGGGCGTGCCGCGCGAGATGATGATCCCGTGGTCGAGGACGACGAGCCGCTCGGAGACGCCCATCACCACGCGCATGTCGTGCTCGATGATGAGGATGGCGAGGCCGAAGTCGTCGCGGATCTTGCGGATGAGCTCGAGGAGCGAGACCTTCTCCGAGGCGTTCATGCCCGCGGCCGGCTCGTCGAGGCAGAGCAGCTTGGGGCCGGTGGCGAGCGCCCGCGCGATCTCCAGCCGGCGCTGCTCGCCGTAGGGGAGGTTGCGCGCCAGCTCGTCGCGGCGGTCGGCCAGCCCCATCACCGCCAGGTACTCCTCGGCGCGGCGGGTGATGCTCCGCTCGTCGGCCAGCGAGGCGGCGCTGCGGATGAAGGCCGCGGTGAAGCCGGCCTGCCGCCGGTGGTGGCAGGCCACCCGCACGTTGTCGATCGCGGTCAGGTCCTTGAAGAGGCGGATGTTCTGGAAGGTCCGCGCGATCCCCTTCTTGCAGATGGCGTAGGGGCGCTGGCCGTTCACCCGCTCACCGCTCACCAGCACGTCGCCCGAGGTGGGCGCGTAGACGCCGGTGATGGCGTTGAAGGCGGTGGTCTTGCCGGCGCCGTTCGGGCCGATCATGCCCACCAGCTCGCGCGGGCGGAGGTCGAGCTCGAACTCGGAGAGGGCCTTCAGGCCACCGAACTGCATGGTGACCTTGCGGGCCTCGAGGACCGGGTTTTCGCTGACGGGGGCGCTCACTGCGCACCTCCCTCGGCCCGGCGCCGCCGCAGGCGCGGCAAGAGGTCCCAGATCTCGCGGGTGCCGAAGAGGCCGGTGGGGCGGGTGAGCATCAGCACGATGAGCAACATGGAATAGAGGACCATGCGGTACTGCTGGGCCTCTCGCAGCGCCTCGACGCCGAAGCGAAGGACGAACGCGGCGATGACCGAGCCGGTGACCGAGCCGAGGCCGCCGAGCACCACCATCACCACCACCTCGATCGACTTCACGAAGGTGAAGGAGCGCGGGGTGCAGAGCTGGATGAGGTGCACCAGCAGGCCGCCGGCGAGGCCGGCGAACGCCGCGGAGATGACGAAGGCGCGCACCTTGTAGCCGGTGGTGTCGACGCCCATGGCCTCGGCCGCCACCTCGTCCTCGCGGATGGCGAGCAGGGCGCGGCCGTGGGTGGAGCCGACCAGCCGGCGGGCCATGACCAGCGTGGCCACCGCGCCCATGCCCACCCAGACGAGGGTGGTGCGGCGCGGCAGGCCGGAGATGCCGGTGGCCTGGCCGAGGAACGGCGTGTTCTCGATCACCACCCGGATGATCTCGTTGAAGCCGAGGGTGACGATGGCGAGGTAGTCGCCGCGGAGCCGCAGGGAGGGCATGCCGACCAGGAAGCCGGCGCCGGCCGCGGTGAGCATGCCGGCGACGAGCGCCGCCGAGAAGACCACCTGGTCGGACACGCCGGGCGGGAGGCCGAGGACGTCCATCCCGCGCATCGCCACGGTGATCTTGGCGGCGGTGTAGGCGCCCACCGCCATGAAGCCGGCGTGCCCGAGCGAGAACTGGCCGGTGAAGCCGTTCACCACGTTGAGCGACACCGCCAGGATGACGTCGATGAACGCCATCATGAGGATGTACTGGAACGACCACATCTCGAAGTGGGCGAGGACGGCGGTCGCCGCCCAGAGCACCGGCAGGGCGAGGAGGAACGGCAGCAGCGAGCGGAACACGAGCTTGAGGTGACCCACGCTACACCTTCTCCGCGCGGACGCGCCCGAAGAGCCCGGCGGGGCGGAAGAGCAGGACCAGGATCAGCATCGCGAAGGCGATGCCGTCCCGGTAGGAGGAGAGGGCGTAGCCGGCCACGTACTCCTCGGCCAGGCCGAGCACCAGCCCGCCCACCATGGCGCCGGGGACGTTGCCGATGCCGCCGAAGACCGCGGCCACGAAGGCCTTGATGCCGGGGAGCAGGCCCATGAGCGGGTTGATGGTGGGCCGGGAGCCGGCCACCAGCAGCGCCGCGGCGGCGGCGAGGCCGCTGCCGAGCGCGAAGGTCCAGGAGATGACCCGGTTCACGTTGATGCCCATGAGCCCGGCCACGCCCGAGTCGAAGGAGACCGCCCGCATCGCGGTGCCGAACTTGGTCCGGTAGACCACGAACTGGAGCGCGAACATGAGCCCGATCGCCACCGCCAGGGAGACGATGTCGTAGTTGCTCACGTGGACGCCGAAGGGCTCGAAGTCGACGCGCGGGAAGGGCTCGGGGAAGAAGCGCGGGGTCGGCCCCGGCGGGAACGGGACGCCGCCCTGGACCATCGGGGGCAGCTGGAACCCGTACTCCAGCAGGAAGGAGACGCCGATGGCGGTGATGAGCGCGGTGAGGCGCGGCTGGTGGCGCAGCGGCCGGTAGGCGAAGCGCTCGATGATCACGCCGAGGGCGGCGCAGATCAGCATCGAGCCCACGAACACCAGCAGGGCCTTGAAGAGGGAGGGGCTCTGGTCCACCCCCAGCCCGCGGGCGAGGTAGAGGCCGGAGAACGCCCCGACCATGTAGACGTCGCCGTGGGCGAAGTTGATGAGCTTGAGGACGCCGTAGACCATCGTGTAGCCGAGGGCGATGAGGGCGTAGATCGTCCCCACCGAGAGGCCGTTCACGAGGTGC
Source organism: Anaeromyxobacteraceae bacterium (assembly GCA_035656915.1). Lineage (GTDB taxonomy): Bacteria > Myxococcota > Myxococcia > Myxococcales > Anaeromyxobacteraceae > Anaeromyxobacter_B. Next base: position 597,994 of record DASRRJ010000008.1, on the reverse strand, counting down.
TGGAGGAATTCTGTCACGGGATCTCTATCTAGCATCCGCCGGGGGTGGCGGGCGAGGCCGGAGGCGGCGGGCCGGCCCCGCGACCGGCCCGCCACCTCCTCGTGCGGCAGTTACGGGTTGACGGTGGCGGCGTACTTGGCGGCGTTCTTGTCGATGCCGAGCACCACCGCGGACTTGACGGCGTTGTGGTCGGCGTCGAGGGTGATGACGCCGCTCACGCCCTTGAAGCCCTTGGTCTGCTCGATGGCCTCGCGGACCGACGGGCCGGTGAGGTCCTTGGCGGTCTCGAGCGCGTTGATGGCGACCTTGGCGGCGTCGTAGCCCAGGGTGGCGAGGGCGTCGGGGACGGAGCCGTAGGCGGCCTTGTACTTGGTCACGAACTCCTGGATCACCGGGGACGGATCCTCGGGGGTGTAGTGGTTCGAGAAGTACGAGCCGTCGAGCGCGCCCTTGGCGATCTCGTAGAGCTTCGAGGAGTCCCAGCCGTCGCCGCCCATGAGCGGCTGCTTCATGCCGAGCTCGCGGGCCTGCCGGGCGATGAGGGCCACGTCGGTGTAGTAGCCGGGGACGTAGATCGCCTGGGGGTTCTTGCCCTTGATGGCGGTGAGCTGGGCCTTGAAGTCCTGGTCGCCGGCCTTGTAGCTCTGGTCGCTCACGATCTTGCCGCCGAGCTCGAGGAACTTCTTGGAGAAGAAGTCGGCGAGGCCCACCGAGTAGTCGTTACCCACGTCGCGGAGGATGGCGACGTTGTTCACCTTGAGGGTGTCGCGCGAGAACTTGGCCATCACCGTGCCCTGGAAGGGATCGATGAAGCAGACGCGGAACACGTAGGGGCGGGTCTTGTCGCCTTCCTTGGTGACCTTGGGGTTGGTCGAGGTGGGCGAGATCATCGGCACCTGGTTCGAGTCGGCGATGGGGGCCATCGCCAGCGAGCGGCTGGAGGCCACCTCGCCGAGGAGCACCGTCGCCTTGTCCTGGGTGACGAGCCGGGTGGCGGCCACCGCGGCCTCCTCCGGCTTGCCCTGGTCGTCGAGGGTCTTCACCACGAGCTGCTTGCCCTTGACGCCGCCCTTCTTGTTCTGCTCGTCGACGGCGAGGCGGATGCCCTTGTCGGTCGAGTCGCCGAAGGTGGCCTCGTTGCCGCTCATGGAGCCGACGACGCCGAGGAGGATCTTGTCACCGGCGGGGGCGGCGGCCTGGGGAGCTGCGGACGCCGAAGGAGCGGGAGCCGCCTCTTCCTTCTTCTGGCAACCAACCACTGCGAGGGCCAGGGTGGCCATCGCCAAAGCGCGCAGAGCTTTCATGGAAGTCCTCCAAGAGTGGGGAAACCGCTAGTCCTTAGCACGAGATCCCGCTCAGTCAACGAAGCAAGATCGATTAAGCGGACGTTTGCAGCGCGCCGGCTCCATTTGGAGCGTCCGCTGCCCGTACTGCAGGCAAACAGTGGGCGTCCTTTGGGCAAGCGCCGGCCCGAAACGTGCTTTTGGTGGTTCACGGAGGGTGCGGAGAGATCGCGGCCGGGTCAATGCGGCCCGCGGCGCATTTTCTAGACCTGGCGAAAGAAGCTGGTACCTTGTGCCATTCCATTGTGCTGTATTCGCAATGGCAGTTTCCCACCAGCACCTCCGGCAGCACCGGAGGGGAGACCACGGAATGACCAGAACGAAGCTCATCGCACTCTCCGCGGTGCTTGGCCTGACCCTCTCCGGGTCGGCCCGCGCCGAGGACGCCCCCGGCGTCTTCAAGGTCCCGGGCACCGACTCGACCATCAAGCTCTACGGTTACGTCCAGCTCGACACCACCTTCGACTTCTCCGGGCGCGACCCGAACGTCGAGGGCAACGACTGGGCGATCCACTCCTCCAACATCCCGCTCGACAAGGACGCCGAGGCCCGGGTCAAGAAGAACCAGCTCTACCTCACCGCCCGCACCAGCCGCTTCGGCATCGAGACCCACACCCCCACCAAGATCGGCGACGTGGGCGTGAAGCTCGAGGGCGACTTCAACGCCGCCAACCTCGAGTCCGGCCAGAGCTTCACCAACTCGGTGCTCTTCCGCCTGCGCCAGGCCTACGGCACGGCAGGCGGCCTGCTCGTCGGCCAGACCTGGTCGAACTTCCTCGACCTCAACACCTACCCCGACGTGGTGGACTTCAACGGGCCGGGCTCGATCGCCCTGATCCGCCAGCCCCAGATCCGCTACACCCTCGGCCTCGCCCCCGGCGTCAGCCTGGCGGTCGCCGCCGAGAACAGCCCCGGCACCGACGGCAACGACTACGCCGGCTCGGACAACATCCGTAAGTTCCAGTCCATCCCGGACTTCACCGCCAACCTCGGCTTCTCCGGCGCCTGGGGCAGCGCCTCGGTGCGCGGCGTGACCATGAACTACAAGCGCGCTCCGGCGCTGCCGAGCGGCAAGCTCGATCCGAACGGCTCGAGCTACAGTAAGCAGGGCTTCGGCGGCGCGGCCTCCGCGGCCATCAAGCTCGGCGGCGACACCCTGGTCCTCCACGCGGTGGGCGGCACGGGCATCGGCCGCTACATCTTCAACGTCGGCCTCTCCGAGGGCGCCATCGCGGTCGACACCGGCAGCGACCTGACCCTCGTCGACGCCGCCGCCTACCACGCCGGCTTCACCCACGTCTGGACGCCCGAGTTCCGCTCCAACCTCGTGTGGAGCCAGACCTTCGTGAAGAACCCGGACTTCGGCGGCAAGCCGGTGTTCGGCACCGCCGACAACGAGCGGATCGACCAGGCCTTCGTGAACACCTTCTGGACCTTCGCGAAGAACGCCGAGTTCGGCCTCGAGTACGGCTGGGCCCGCCGCAAGACGTTCGACACGGCGTCCGCCACGGGCGAGTACGGTCACCAGAACCGCGTGACCGGCACGTTCCACTACAACTTCTTCTAGTCCGGAGAAGCGCTCCCTCGGGAGCGGCCGGGGCGGCGATCTTCGGATCGCCGCCCCTTCTTTTTGGCGCGCCGCCGGCCGGAGATGGTCCCGGCTGCCGCTAGCGCAGCAGGTACTGCAGCAGCCAGAGCGCTGCCATGCCGGCGGCGATGGTGGCGAGGACGCTGCGGGTCCAGAGCGCCACCCCGGCCGCCAGGATCCCGGCGAGGAGGCGCGGGTTCCGGAAGGAGACGTCGAGCCCGCCGTGCCGGATCACCAGCTCCGGCAGGATGATGGCCGAGAGCACCGCCGGCGGCACCAGCCGGAGCGCGCGGGAGAGGAGCGGCGGCACCTCGATCCGGCCGAGCAGGGCGATGAAGGAGAGCCGGGTCAGGAAGGTGAGCAGCCCGGCGGCGGCGAAGGTGGCGAGCCAGCTCATGCCTCGCGCTCCGCCACGATGCCCACCAGGATGCCGCCCAGCGCCGCCAGCATGAGCCCGAGCTTGTAGGGGAGGCCGAACGCCAGCACCGCGATGCCGCCGCCGCCCAGGGCCGCCGCGAAGGCGCCGCGGTCCTTGAGCGAGGGGAAGACCAGGGCGATGAAGGTGAGCGGCAGGGTGAAGTCGAGGCTCCAGCTCGCCGGCACCAGCGCGCCGAGGAAGATCCCGAGGCCGGTGGTCGCCTGCCAGCAGCCCCAGAGCGTGATCCCGGCCCCGAGGAAGTACCAGTGCCGGTTGGGCGAGACCTCGGTCCGATCGCCGTCGCGGAGGCAGCGGGCGATGATCACCGCGTAGGCCTCGTCGGTGAGGAGGTAGGCGAGGAGCCCCTTCCAGCCGGCCCGCAGGTGGCGCACGTAGGGCGCGACCGAGGCGCTGTAGAGGGCGTGGCGCAGGTTCACGACCAGCACCGTGAGCACCACCACCACCGCGGGGGTGCCCTCGCGGACCAGCTGGGCGGTGATGAACTGGGCGGAGCCGGCGAAGATCACCGAGGACATCGCCTGCGCGGTGAAGGCCGGCAGCCCGGCGCCGAGCGCCAGCGCGCCGTAGATCATGCCGAAGGGCGCGACCCCGAGCAGGATGGGGAGCTCGTCGCGGCAGCCGGCCAGGAACTCGCGCCGGCGCGAGCAGGAGTGAGAAACGGGCGGCATCCCCCGGCACCATATCCCAGGGCGCGGCTGCGCCGGCGCTCGACCCTCGCCGCTTTCCGCTATAGTCGCGACCCGACTCACCGACCCACGGAGCGACCCATGAGGCTGACCACCCGCGCCGCAGCGCTCGCCCTCGCCACGGCCCTCGCCGGCTGTGGCGCGGTGAAGGTGGTGCCCTCGGGCTCCGGCGTCACCGCCGCGCCCCGGCCCGCCGACTGCCCGCTCGAGTTCCTCTCGAAGGCGCCGCCGCGCTCCTACGACGAGCTCGCCGAGCTCTCCTCGCAGGTCTCGTCGCCGCCGCGCGCCGGCGCGCAGGAGGCGTTGCGCGAGTCGGCCTGCCGCCTCGGCGCCGACGCAGTGATCGTCACCCGCAACTTCGTCATGAACGCCTACGGCCACACGCTGGTGGCCGGCACCGCCATCAAGTACCGCGCCGGTGAGGCCGCGCCGGAGCCGGAGCAGGTGGCCCCCGGCGCGCCCGCGCCCGAGCAGCCCGCGCCGGCGCCGCGCCCCGAGCCGCGGACGCCGCCGGCCACCCCCGGCCCCGGCGTCGATCTGTAGGGCCTCAGCCCTCCACCAGGTCCGCCACCTCGCCCCCGGTCACCCGCGCCAGCTCGCCCGGCGCGACCGCGAAGACCGCGTTCGGCGAGCCCGCCGCCGCCCAGACCACCTCGAACCCGAGCAGCTGGCGGTCGATGAAGACCAGCGGCGGCTCCTTGTGGCCGAGCGGCGCCACGCCGCCGATGGCGAAGCCGGTGCGCTCGCGCACGAAGGCCGGGTCGGCCCGGGCCACGGGCTCGCCGGCGAGCGCCGCGAGGCGCGCCTCGCTGGCCCGGCTGGCGCCGCTCACCAGCGCCAGCACCGGCCGCCCGCTCGCGACGCCGCGGAAGACCAGCGACTTCACGATCTGGGCGACCTCGCAGCCGACCGCCGCGGCCGCCTCCTGCGCGGTGCGCGTGCTGGCCGCGAGCTCCTTCACCTCGCAACCGAGGCCGCGCTCCGCCAGCGCCGCCCGCACCCGCTCCACGCCGCCTGCCGACTTCTCCGCCATGTCGTCCCTTCCGCTCCGCCCTCCCTCCCCGCCGCGCAGGAAGGGTCAGGAGGGGCTGCCCACGAAGCGTAACAGTCCTCCCACGCCTTTTAGCGCACCGCGTCGCCGGCGGCCCGATCGGAGCGGGGACCGCCCGGTCGTCCGGGTGGACACGGCGCGCGTTCTCGCATACTCGGATGGCCAGCGGAGCTTCCGCTCCACCCCACGCGGAGAGAGACCATGAACGTCGGCTGCCCCAAGGAGATCAAGGTCAACGAGAACCGGGTTGGCCTCACCCCCGGCGGCGCGCGGTCGCTGGCGACGGGTGGGCACCGGGTGCTCATCGAGAAGGGCGCCGGCGAGGGGAGCGGCTTCCCCGACGCCGAGTACCAGGCGGCCGGCGCGACCATCGTCCGGAGCGCGCAGGAGGTCTTCGACGGCTCCGAGCTGGTGATCAAGGTGAAGGAGCCGCAGGCGGTGGAGATCGCCGCCATGCACGTGGGGCAGGTGCTCTTCACCTACCTGCACCTCGCGCCCGACCCGGAGCAGACCCGCGGCCTCCTCGAGAAGGGGATCACCGGCGTCGCCTACGAGACCATCACCGACGCCGCCGGGCGGCTGCCGCTGCTCACGCCGATGTCCGAGGTGGCGGGGCGGATGGCGGCTCACGTGGGCGCCTTCTACCTGCAGGCCAGCAACGGCGGCCGCGGCGTGCTCATGGGCGGCGTGCCCGGCGTGCCCGCCGCCAACGTGGTGGTGCTCGGCGCCGGCACGGTGGGCCTGAACGCCATCAAGGTGGCGGCCGGCATGGGGGCGCGCGTCACCGCCCTCGACAAGAGCCTCCCCACGCTCCGCTACCTCGACGACATCTTCGGGAACCGCATCGACACGCTCTGGAGCAGCGAGGCCCACGTGGAGGAGGCGCTGGCGCAGGCCGACCTGGTCATCGGCGCGGTGCTGGTCCCGGGCGCCCACGCGCCGCGCATCGTCACCCGCAAGATGCTCGCGCTCATGAAGCCGCGCAGCGTGGTGGTGGACGTGGCGGTGGACCAGGGCGGCTGCTTCGAGACCACCCACGCCACCACCCACGCCGACCCGGTCTACCTGGTGGACAACGTGCTCCACTACGCCGTGGCCAACATGCCGGGCGCGGTGCCGCGCACCTCCACCATCGCGCTCACCAACGCCACGCTCCCGTACGCGCTCAAGCTCGCCAACCTGGGCTGGAAGAAGGCGCTGGCCTCCGACCCGGGCTTCCTGGCCGGGCTCAACACGCACGACGGCAAGCTCACCTGCCGGCCGGTGGCGGAGAGCCTCTCCTTGTCGTTCGTGGAGCCGGCGTCGCTGATCTAGCGTCGGGCCGCCACCCCGTCCCTGTCCCTCCCCCGCTGCGCGGGAGAGGGGAAGGAGGCCTCTCCCTCCCCACCTTGGTGGGGAGGGCAGGGGAGGGGCGGCCACGCGGCGCGCCTCAGCGTCGCCGGGCCTCTTCCCGCTCCAGGAGGCGCCGCTTGAGCTCCGCGCCCCAGCGGTACCCGCCGGCCTCGCCGCCGCCGCGGACCACCCGGTGGCACGGCACCACCAGCGCCACCCGGTTCGACGCGCAGGCGCGCGCCACGGCCCGGGCGGAGCCGGGGGCGCCGAGCGTCCGGGCCACCTCACCGTAGGAGCGGGTCTCGCCGCGCGGGATCTCGCGGAGCGCCTGCCAGACCCGGAGCTGAAAGGCGGTGCCGCGCAGGTCGAGCGGCGGCGGCGCGCCGGCGGCCTCGACGTGGCGGAGCACCGCCGCCGCCCAGGGCGAAACCCCGTGCTCGTCGCGCGCGAGCTCCGCGCGCGGGAACTCGGCGCGCAGCTCCGCCTCGAGCGGGCCGTCGGCCGCGCCGAGCGAGACGGCGCAGACGCCCCGCTCCGTCGCGGCCACCAGGAGGCGCCCGAGCGCACAGGGCAGGGTGGCGAAGCGGATCACCTCGCCCTCGCCGCCGCGCCGATAGCGGCCGGGGGTCATCCCCAGCCCGTCCCGGGCGCTCTCGTACAGGGCCCGGCTCGAGCCGAAGCCCGCCTCGTAGGTGGCGAGCCCCACCGGCGCGCCGCGCCGCACCTCGGCCTTGAACCGCGCCAGCCGCGCGGCCTCCTGGTACGCCCGCGGCGAGAGCCCCGTGGCGCGGCGGAAGGTGCGCTGCAGGTGGAAGGGGCTCAGCCCCACCCGCCGGGCCAGCTCGGCGAGGGTGGTGCGCTCCTCGGGGTGCGCCGAGAGGAAGGCGGCCGCGCGGGCCACCGCCTCGCCGCCGGCCGGGGCCGGAGCGTCCGGGCCGCAGCGCAGGCAGGCGCGGAAGCCGGCCCGCTCCGCCTCGGCGGGGGTGGCGTGGAAGGAGACGTTCTCGCGCCGAGGCCGGCGCGAGGGGCAGGTGGGACGGCAGTAGATCCCGGTGGTGCGGACCGCGTAGACGAAGGCGCCCTCGGCGGCGCGGTCGCGGGAGAGGACCGCCTGCCAGCGGGCGTCGTCGGGGGAGGGCGGGGGAGGAGGCGGAACGGCCCGGCGGGAGGGAGCGGCGCGCATGGCCAAGAGGTACGTCCCCCGTGTCAGCGGGGCCATCCGATCCTTGCGGGGGAAGTCTGCGGCCCTGGCAGCCCCCTCCCTGTCCCTCCCCCGCTTCGCGGGAGAGGGGAAGGAGCGTGGCCCGGGGTGGACCAGAGGGGAGAGCCGGCCGCTTCCCCGCGGCCTCTCCCTGCCCGCCGCTCCGCTACTTCCTGCCCCCCAGGTACGCGCCCTGCACCTTGGGGTCGGCGATGAGCGCCGCCGCGCTGTCCTCGAGGACGATGCGCCCCACCTCCATCACGTAGCCGCGGTGGGCGAGCTTGAGCGCCGCGCGGGCGTTCTGCTCCACCAGGAGCACGGTGAGGCCGGTGGTCTGGTTCACCTCGCGGATGGCGTGGAAGATGGCCTTCACCAGGAGCGGCGCCAGGCCGAGCGAGGGCTCGTCGAGGAGCAGCACCCGCGGCTTCGCCATCAGCGCCCGCCCGATGGCGAGCATCTGCTGCTCGCCGCCGGAGAGGGTGCCGGCGAGCTGGTCGCGCCGCTGCTCGAGCACCGGGAAGAGCTTGTAGGTCCAGGCGAGCGACTCGGCGATGCCGACCTTGTCGGAGCGGGTGAAGGCGCCGAGCATCAGGTTCTCGCGCACGGTGAGCGTGCCGAAGACCCGCCGCCCCTCGGGCGACTGGGCGATGCCGAGCTTCACGCGGTCGTGGGCGGGCACGGTGTGGGCCGGCTTGCCCTCGAAGCGGATCTCGCCGCCCGACGGCTTCAGCAGCCCGCTGATGGCGCGCAGGGTGGTGGACTTGCCGGCGCCGTTCGCGCCGAGGATGGTGACGATCTCGCCGGGGTGGACGGTGAGGCCGATGCCGTGCAGCGCCTCGACGTTGCCGTACTTCACCCGCAGGTCGCGGACCTCCAGGATGGGCTCGGACATGGCTACTCCTCCTCCGTGCCGAGGTAGGCCTCGATGACCTTGGGGTCCTTCTGCACCTCCGCCGGCGTCCCGCCGGCGATCCGGGCGCCGTACTCGAGGACCACGATCTGCTCGCAGGCGCGCATCACCAGGCTCATGTCGTGCTCGATGAGGAGCACGGTGACCCCCCGCTCCTGGATCTTGCGGATGAGCTCCACCAGCTGATCGGTCTCCTGCTCGTTCATGCCGCCGGCCGGCTCGTCGAGGATCAGGAGCCGGGGCTCGGTGGCGAGGGCGCGGGCGATCTCGAGCTTGCGCTGGTTGCCGTAGGAGAGGTTGCGCGCCTCCTCCAGCGGCCGGTCGCGCAGCCCGACGAACTCGAGCTCGGCCAGGGATCGGGCCACCGCCTCGCGCTCCTCCCGCAGCTGCCAGGGGGGGCGGAACATGGCGGAGAAGAGGCCGGCCCGGGTGCGGCAGTGGCGCCCGGCGAGCACGTTCTCGAGCGCCGAGAGCTGCTGGAAGAGCCGGATGTTCTGGAAGGTGCGGGCGACGCCCAACTGCACGATCTTGTGGGTGAGCATGCCGACCAGGGCGTGGCCGTCGAAGGTGACGGTGCCGCGGTCGGCGCGGTAGTTGCCGGTGATGAGGTTGAAGGTGGTGGTCTTGCCGGCGCCGTTCGGGCCGATGAGCCCCACGATGGATCCCTGGGCGACGTCGAAGGAGACGTCGTCGACGGCGGTGAGGCCGCCGAAGGTCTTGGTGATGCCGCGGACCTCGAGGAGCGCGCTCACGGCGACACCTCCACCCGCGCCGCCGCCGCCCGCTCGGCCTCGGCCCTCGCCACGTCGGAGGGCTTGAAGCGCACCCGGCGCAGGGGGAGGAGCCCCTGCCGCCGCACCACCATCATCACCATCATCACCAGGCCGAAGACCAGCATGCGGGCGGTGGCGAAGCCGCGGAAGATCTCGGGCAGCCCCACCACCAGCGCCGCGCCGAGGAGCACCCCGGGGATGGAGCCGGAGCCGCCCAGGATGACGATCAGGAACAGCACCACCGACTCCCAGAAGCTGAAGGACTCGGGGGAGATGATGGTCATCTTGGCGGCGTAGATGCTGCCGGCCATGCCGGCCCAGGCGGCGCCGAGCACGAAGGCCATGAGCTTGTAGCGGACGGTGTTCACCCCGCTGCCCTCGGCCGCCACCGGATCCTCGCGCAGGTAGTTGAGCGCGCGGCCGAAGCGCGACTGCTCCAGCCTGTGGAAGAGGAAGACCGTGGCCGCGACGAAGGCCCAGATCAAATAGAAGAACTCCTCCGGCCGCTTGATCTTGTGGCCGAAGAGCACCGGGCGGGCGATGCCGAAGATGCCGTTGGCGCCGCCGGTGAGCCCGAAGACGTCGTTCACCAGGGCGATGCGCACGATCTCGCCCATGCCGATGGTGACGATGAGCAGGTAGTCGCCGCGCAGGTGGATGACCGGGCGCGCCACCACCGCCGCGAAGAGCGCCGCCACCAGCCCGGCCAGCGGCACCGCGTAGAGGATGGGCAGCTGCACCCGGGTGCTGAGGATGGCCGCGGTGTAGGCGCCGACCGCGTAGAAGGCGGCGTGGCCCATGTTGAAGAGCCCGGCGTCGCCGAGGATGAGGTTGAGGCTCAGCGCCAGCAGCGAGTAGAGCCCCACGCTGTTGAGCACGTCGAGCCAGTAGGCGTCGAGGAAGCGGGGCGCCAGGGCCATGAGCACGGCCACCACGGCGTAGCCGGCGAGCAGCTTGCGGCTCATCGCTAGACCTTCTCCGCGACGCGCTCGCCGAGGAGCCCGGTGGGACGGACGATGAGGATCAGGATCAGGACGCAGAAGGCGATGGCGTCCTTCCAGGCGATGGAGAGGTAGGCGGCGCCGAGGGCCTCGATGACGCCGAGGAGGAGGCCGCCCACCATGGCGCCGGGGATGTTGCCGATGCCGCCCAGGATGGCGGCGGTGAAGGCCTTCATGCCGTACACCCAGCCCATGGTGAAGTTGACCTGGCCGTAGTAGAGGCCGACCAGCAGGCCGGCCGAGCCGCCCAGGGCGGGGCCGATGAGGAACACCAGCGACACCACCCGGTTCACGTCGATGCCCATGAGGCGGGCGGCGCCCTGGTCGATGGCGGCGGCGCGGACCGCGGTGCCGATCTTGGTCTTCTGCACGAAGAGGTAGAGCGCCGTCATCATCACCAGCGAGGCGAGCACCACCAGGATGCGGATGAGCGGGATCTGCAGCCCGAGGATGCTCACCGCGGTCTGCGGCAGGATGTCCTCGGGGTAGGTCTGGACGCGGGCGCCGTAGATCAGCATCAGCGCGTTCTGCAGGAAGATGGAGGCGCCCAGGGCCGAGACCACCGCCGAGAGGCGCGGGGCCTCGCGCAGCGGCCGGTAGGCGGCGCGCTCCAGCACCACCCCCATGATCCCGACCAGCCCCATCACCATGACCGTGAGGATGCCGACGCCGGCCAGCACGCCCAGGCGGTCCTGGAGCAGGAAGGAGGTGAGGAGCGTCAGCCCCAGGTACCCGCCGTAGGTGAACAGGTCGCCGTGGGCGAAGTTGATGAGCTTGAGCACCCCGTACACCATGGTGTAGCCGAGCGCGATCAGCGCGTAGATGCCCCCCACGGCGAGGCCGTTGGTGAGCTGCTGGAAGAATTGCTCCATGGGGGCTCTGGTCAGGCGAAAGAGAGGGCGGGCCCCGCGGCCCCCCGCGGCTGCGCGGGACCCGCCCCCGGGACTTGCGGTGCGACTACTTCTGCATCACGAAGTTGCCGGCCTTGTCGACCTTGTAGACCCGGTACAGCTCGCCGACCCGGTCGCCCTTCTGGTTGAAGGAGATCTTGCCGGTGTAGCCGGGGAAGTCCTTGAGCTTGTTCACCAGGTAGCCGCGGATGTCGTCGGCCTTGGTGCTCTTGGTCTCCTGGATGGCCTTCACCACCACGCGGAAGCCGTCGCCGGCGAGCACGCCGTAGATCGACGCCGGGGCGCCGCCGTAGGTCTTCTGGTAGTCGGCCAGGTAGGCCTTGGCCTCATGGGTGTCGAGGTCGGCCGGGACCGGCGGCGAGAGGAACTCGAAGCCGGCGGCGGCCTCCTTGCCGGCGATCTTGACCAGGTCGGGGTTGTTGATGGCGTCGCCGCCGATGAAGGGCACGTTCCAGCCCATCTGCTTCTTCTGCTTCAGGAGCAGGCCGGCCTCCGGATAGTAGCCGGTGAAGAAGACCGCGTCGGGCTTGGCGGCCTTGAGCTTGGTGAGGATGGCCGAGTAGTCCTGCTCCTTCGGCGTGAGGGCGTCGAAGAAGACCACGTTGGCCTTCTTGGCCTTGAGGATGGTGTTGATCTCGTCGGCGAGCCCCTTCGAGTAGGCGGAGCTGTCGTGGAGCAGGGCGATGCGCTTGGCGCCCATCTTCTGGACGGCCGCGGCGCCGACCTTGCCCTGCTCGTCGTCGCGGGGGCAGGTGCGGAAGAAGTACTTGAGCCCCTTCTCGGTGAGCCGCACCGCGGTGGAGCCGTTGGCCACCTGCACGATGCCGGCCTCGTCGAGGATGTTCTGGGTGGCCTCGGTCACCGCCGAGCCGTAGGTGCCGATGACGGCCACCACGCCCTTGGTGCTGAGCCGCTGGGCCGCCAGCGAGGCGGTGCGCGGGTCGCCGCCGTCGTCCTCGACCACGACCTCCAGCTTCTTGCCGTTGACCCCGCCCTTGTCGTTCTGCTCCTTGGCGAGCAGCTCGACGTTCTTCTTCATCTCCTGGCCCTCGCTGGCCCAGGAGCCGGTCATGGGGGCGAGGAGCCCGATCTTGATCGTGTCCGCGGCGCGCGCGGAGCCGGAGGCCAGGAAGCACAGCGCCAGCGCGAGTCCAATCAGTTTTCTCATGCGGTTCTCCTTGAGGAGAGAGGGAGCCGGCATTTCACATGATCACGCATCGCCCTGGAAGGACGAATTCGCACATCTGCGCCGCCGACCCACCTGGCGCGATTGCCGCGATGCGGCGAAGCGCAATCGGGCTATTCGCCGGGAGCCTGATGGGGATACTCGATGCGGGTGGGCGGCGCGAAGTTCTCCTTGATGGTGCGCGGCGACACCCAGCGGATGAGGTTCCACATCGAGCCGGCCTTGTCGTTGGTGCCGGAGGCCCGGGCGCCGCCGAAGGGCTGCTGGCCCACCACCGCGCCGGTCGGCTTGTCGTTGACGTAGAAGTTGCCGGCGGCGTCGCGCAGCGCGCTCGCCAGCTCCTCCACCGCCGCGCGGTCCTGCGCGAAGATCGCGCCGGTGAGCGCGTACGGGCTGGTGGTGTCGCAGAGCGCCACGGTCTCGGCGAGCTTCGCGTCCGGGTAGACGAAGATCGTCATCACCGGCCCGAAGATCTCCTCCTGCATGAGCCGGTGGCGCGGGTCGGTGACCTGGACCACCGTCGGCTCGACGAAGAAGCCGACCGAGTCGTCGCACTTGCCGCCGGCGAGCACCTTCGCGTCGGGCGAGCTCTTCGCGAGCTCGAGGTAGGACTTGATGGTGTCGAAGGCGCCGCGGTCGATGACCGCGCCCATGAACACCGAGAAGTCCTGCGCCGGGTCACCCATCTTGATCGACGCCACCTGGGCCAGCAGCTTCTCCTTCACGCGCGGCCAGAGGCTCTCCGGCACGTAGGCGCGGGAGGCGGCGGAGCACTTCTGCCCCTGCGCCTCGAAGGCCCCGCGGCAGAGGGCGGTGGCGAGCGCGTCCGCCTCGGCCGAGGGGTGGGCGAAGATGAAGTCCTTGCCGCCGGTCTCGCCGACGATGCGCGGGTAGCCCTTGTAGCGGGGCAGGTTGCCGGCGATGGTCCGCCACATCCCCTGGAACACCGCGGTGGAGCCGGTGAAGTGGATGCCGGCGAACTCGGGGCTTCCGAGCACGGGGTCCCCGACGGCGCGGCCGGAGCCGGGGACGAAGTTGATGACCCCGGGAGGCAGGCCGGCCGCCTCCAGCAGCTTGAAGACGAACCAGTTGGAGTAGACGGTGCTCGACGCCGGCTTCCAGACCACCGTGTTGCCCATCAGCGCCGGGGCGGTGGGCAGGTTGGCGGCGATGGAGGTGAAGTTGAACGGAGTCACCGCGAAGACGAACCCCTCGAGCGGCCGGTACTCGACCCGGTTCCAGACGCCGGGCGAGTTGAGCGGCTGGTCGGCCAGGATCTGCTCGCCGAAGCGGGCGTTGAAGCGCCAGAAGTCGGCGATCTCGCAGCAGGAGTCGATCTCGGCCTGGTAGGGCGTCTTCGACTGGTTGAGCATGGTGGCGCCGTTCAGCGTGGGGCGCCAGCCGCCGGAGAGCAGGTCGGCCGCCTTGAGGAACACCGCCGCGCGGGCCTCGTAGGGCAGCGCCGCCCAGCCGCGGCGGGCCTCGCGCGCCGCGGCGATGGCCGCCTCCACCTCGGCCGCGCCGGCCTGGTGGAAGCGGGCCAGCCGCTGGGCGTGGCGGTGCGGGACGCGCACCTCGGCGAGCTTGCCGGTGCGCACCTCCTTGCCCCCGATGACGAGCGGGATCTCGAGCTCCTCGCCGGACAGCTCGGCGATGCGGGCCTTGAGGGCGCGGCGCTCCGGCGAGCCGGGGGCGTAGCCCAGCACGGGCTCGTTGTGGGGCGCGGGGATGCGGAAGTTGCCGAACGACATGGTCTGCCTCCGTGAAGCCTTGGGACGGGTACTCTAACCAATGATGAAGTCTTCGCCCGCGGTCTCGCCGCGCTCGAAGCGGGAGAGGGTGAAGCGCGTGAAGATCTCGTCGGGCGGGTCGCCCGCCATCCAGTCGGCCATGAGCTCCGTGACCGCCGGCGCCATCATGAAGCCGTGCCCGACCCAGCCGTTGAGCTGCAGGAAGTTGTCGTAGCCGGCGGCGCCGAGGATGGGGTTGTTGTCGGGGGTGACGTCGTAGCAGCCGGCCCACTGGCGCATCACCTTCACGCCAGCGGTGCGGGGGATGATCTCGGTGAGGGCGCGGGAGAAGCGGGAGAGGAACCGCAGGGTGGAGCCCATGTGCAGCCCCTTCGGCTCCTTGGGATCCGCCATGCCGCCCACGATCTCGCCGCGCAGGCTCTGCGAGAAGTAGAGCCCGTTGCCGAGGTTGGAGACCAGCGGGCCGAGCCAGGGCTTGAGCGGCTCCGAGACCAGGATCTCGTGGCGCTCGGGCTCGTTGGGGAGCTTCACCCCGGCGAGGGCCGCCAGCTCCTTGCTCCAGGCGCCGGCGGCGTTCACCACCACCTCGGCGGCGATCCGGCCCTGGTCGGTGTTCACCGCGGTGAGCCGCTTGCCCTCGCTCTCGAAGCCGGTGACGCGGGTGAAGGTCCGCACCTTGGCCCCGAGCGCCTCGGCCCGCGAGGCGTAGCCCCACACGTACGGCCAGGGGAAGACCACCGCGTCGTCGGGGTTCCAGGAGGCGGCGAGGAACCGGGTGTCGTCGATCTCCGGCACCACCTGCCTGGCCTCGCCCGGGGTGAGCACGCGGGTGCGCAGCCCGTTCTCGGCGTGGATCACCGCGTTCTTCTCGATCCGCTCCACCTGCTTCGGGGTGGGGGCGAGGAACAGGTACCCGCCGCGCCGGAACCAGGTGTTGATGCCCATCTCGGCGGCGAAGGAGTCGCCGATGTCGAGCGACCGCTGGGCCAGCCGGATCATGGTGGGGGTGGTCCACTGCGCCCGGACGCCGCCGCCGTTGCGGCCGGAGGCGCCGCCGGTGAGGAAGCCGCGCTCGAGCAGCACCACGTCGGTGATGCCGCGCTTGCAGAGGTTGTAGGCGAGGCCGAGCCCCATGATGCCGCCGCCCACGATCACCACCTGCGCCTTGGCCGGCAGCGGGCCGGAGGGGCGCGGGCGCTCGACCGCCGGCGGCCGCCGCGGGACGCCCTCGTCGATCGGCAGGGCCTCCGGATCGAGCGAGGCGAGCGCGCCGAAGAGGGTGGGGTGGAGCGGGGGGCGCACCGTGAAGGGCACCACCTCGCCCGGCGTCGCGCCGAGCTTGAGCAGCTCGCGGGCGGCGATGGCGAGGCAGGTCTTGCCCTGGCACGGGCCGGTGCCGATGCCGGTGTAGCGCTTCACCGACTCGAGGTCGCGGTAGCCCTTCTCGAAGGCGCGCCGCACGTCCTCGACGGTGGCGTCCTCGCAGGTGCAGAGAAAGGTCCTAGCCACGGGCTGCCGCCTCCCCGGCCTCACGGCCGGCCCTCGCCGCTTCGGCGGCGCTGCAGGGGCCGGTCACCTCGCCGGCCGCGTGGATCCCGGGCGCCACCGCGCCCCCAGCTCCCGGCCGGACGCGGAAGGCGCCGGTCTCGGGGTCGAGCTCGAGCGGCGCCCCCACCGAGCGGGCCAGCTCCGCCGCCGGCATCCGCGCGGTGGCCACCGCCAGCGCGTCGCAGGGCACCCGCCGGCCGTCGGCGAGGTCGAGCCCGCTCAGCCGGTTGCGGCCGCGCGCCGTCGCGATCTCGCCGTCGAGCCGCTCCACCGCCAGGCCCGCGGCGGCGAACCGCGCCGCCACCGCCTCGGCCTCGGGGCCGCGCCCCAGCACCGCCAGCCGCTCGCCGGGGAGCACCCCGTCCTCGGCCAGCATCACCGCCAGGCTGCGCGCCGCGTGGATGCCGGGCACGTCGTTCCGCTCGAAGACCGGGCGCTGGATCCAGCTGCCGCTCGCGAGCACCACCCGCGCCGCGCGCACCCGGCGCATCCGCGGCGGCTCGCCGGCCTGGACCACCGCCGCGGTCGCCTCGCCCTCGCCGGGCCAGAGGCCGATCACCGCCGCGCCGCGGGCCACCTCACCGCCGGCGCGCCGGACCGCCTCGGCCACCTCGCCGGCCCACTCGAGCGGAGGGTCCTCCGCGAGGTCGAGCCGGCAGCGGAGCCGCCCGCCCAGGGCCGGCTCGCGCTCGGCCAGGAACACCTTCTTGCCGGCGCGGGCCAGCGCCTCGGCCGCGCCCAGGCCGGCCGGGCCGCTCCCGACCACCAGCGCCTCGAAGCGCTCGTCGCTCGCCTCGGGCCAGGGGGCGGGGACCTCGTCGGGGAGGAGGCCGAGGCCGGCCAGCTTGCGGGAGGCGCTCACCGCCACCCGGTTCACGAGCTGGTTCCAGGTGGCGACCTTGTGGTGGTCGATGCCGTGCGGCGCGAGCCAGTCGATGGCGCCGAGCAGGTCGTGGGCCGCCCCGCCGACCGCGTTCTGGGTCTCGACGCGCAGCCCCTCGCGGCAGGGCGTCTGGCAGGCGCGGACGTTCGGGACCCCGTCCACTCGCACCAGGCAGGAGGAGCAGGAGCCGGCGAGGCAGAACGGGCCGCGCGGCCGATGGTACTTGGCGCTGCGGCTCAACAGCGGCTGCCCGGCGGCGAGGAGGGCCGAGGTCACCCGCTCGCCGGCGCGCGCCGGGATCGGGTGACCGTCCACCAGGATGGTGCAGTCGGAAGCGAAGCGTTCTTCAGCCAGGCGACCCATCGCCGCGGGAGCATAGTCCCCGGCCGCCTCTACGCAAGCGCCGCCGCGACGCTACCTGCCGATTTTACTCGCGGTTCAGCTCGGCAGGACGGTGATGCGGGCCCGCTCGAGGGCCTGCGCCGCCACGCGGCCCCGGCCATGGGTCTCGAACACCCCGGGCGCGGCGAGCACGTGGTCCTCCGGGTCGCCCTCGACGGTGATCCAGACGGTGCCGCGCTCGCAGCGGATGGCCACGCCGCGGCGGGGGCCGCGGGCGCTCCAGGCCGTTCCCTCGGCGAGCTCGACGGTGCCGGAGGTGACCGCGCGGTTCTGCTGTTCGGGACGGACTGCGGGGATGCCGTGGGAGAGGAGGTGCGTCGTCATGGTCCGGACCCTAGCCCCGAATCGGGTTCCGGTACAGATACAGACGAAGCGATCTGTTACCGGTACAGATGCGGATCTGATCCGTGTGTGCTAAAAGGGGGCCATGGCGCATCCAGCCGAGCAGCGAACCGCTCCTCTCCGCGAAGAAGCGGCCGAGATCCCCCGCTACCAGGTCATCGCCCGCCGCTTCGCGCAGGCCATCGAGGACGGGACGCTGGCCCCGGGCGAACGGCTGCCGTCGGTGCGGCGGCTGCGGACCGACGAGGGGGCCTCCGCCTCGACGGTGCTGCAGGCGCTGGCGCAGCTCGAGTCGTCGGGGCTGGTGGAGGCGCGCCCGCGCTCCGGCTTCTTCGTGAGGGCGCGCTCCTCCTTGCCGGTGCCGCGGCCGTCGGCGCCGCCGGAGGAGTGCGCCTCGCCGCTCGACGGGATGAGCGCGCTGGTGGCCGACCTCTACCACTCCGCCGGCGACCCCTCGCTGGTCCACCTCGGCACCGCCACCCCGGCGCCGGACCTCCTGCCCACCGCGGCGCTGACGCGGGCGCTCGCGGCGGCCTCGCGGCGGGCCGTCGCCGGCGGCGTGGAGCTGGCCTATCCGCCGGGGCTGCGCGCGCTGCGGCGGCTGGTGGCGCAGCGCGCGGTGGCGGCGGGCTGCTCCCTGGGCGAGGACGACCTGCTCGTCACCGCGGGCGCCACCGAGGCGATCCAGCTCGCGCTGCTCGCGGTCACCAACCGCGGCGACACCGTGGCGGTCGAGTCGCCCTGCTACTACGGCACGCTCCTCGTGCTCGAGGCGCTGGGGCTGCGGGTGCTGGAGGTGCCCTGTCACCCCGAGACCGGCATGGACGTGGACGAGCTCTCGCGCCGGCTCGACCTCCACCGGGTGGCGGCGGTGCTGGCGGTGCCCACCTTCAGCAACCCGCTCGGCAGCTGCATGCCCGACGCCGCCAAGGAGCGGCTGGTGCGCCTCCTCTCGGCGCGCGAGATCCCGCTCATCGAGGACGACGTCTACGGCGACCTGGCCTTCGCGCCCGCGCGGCCGAAGCCGGCCAAGGCCTTCGACCAGGACGGCACGGTCCTCTACTGCGGCTCCTTCTCCAAGACGCTCGCGCCCGGCTTCCGCATCGGCTGGGTGGCGGGCGGCCGCTGGCGCGAGCGGGTGGAGGTGCTCAAGTTCGCGACCAGCATCGCCACCGCCACCCCGGCGCAGCAGGCGCTGGTGCAGTTCCTGGCCGACGGCGGCTACGACCGCCACCTGCGCACGCTGCGCGCCCGGCTGGAGCAGAACGTGGCCCGGGTCGGCGCGGCGGTGGCGGCCTCGTTCCCGGCCGGCACCCGCGTCTCGCGCCCGCGCGGCGGCTGCTTCCTGTGGGTGGAGCTGCCGCCGGAGGTGGACGCGCTCGCGCTGCACGCCCGGGCCCACGAGAGCGGCGTGGCCATCGCGCCGGGCCACGTCTTCTCGGCGGGGCACGTCCACGCGAGCTGCATCCGCTTCTCCTGCGGCGAGCCCTGGAGCGGGCGGGTCGAGGGGGCGGTGAGGCTGGTGGGCCGGATCGCCGGGCGGCTGGCGGGGGCGCAGCGCGGGCCGAGGTGACCCGCGGCCCAGGTCTACTCGCCGGCGGCGCGGTCGAGCGGCGCCGGCTCGGCGGCCGGGGCCAGGCGGGGCCCGCCGAGCAGCGCGGCGCCGGCGGGGATGACGCCCTCCCAGCTCGCCACCACCGCGGTGGCGACGCAGTTGCCGACCACGTTCACGCAGGACCGCCCCATGTCCATGATCTCGTCGATGGCGAGCAGGATGGCGACGCCCTCGAGCGGCAGGTGGAAGGCGGTGAGCGCGCCGGCCAGCACCACCAGCGAGGAGCGCGGCACGCCGGCGACGCCCTTGGTGGTGAGCATCAGCGTGCCCATGATGGCGAGCTGCTCGGCGAAGGAGAGGTGCACGCCGGCCGCCTGGGCCACGAAGAGCACCGCCACCGAGAGGTAGAGGGTGGAGCCGTCGAGGTTGAAGGAGTAGCCGGCCGGCATCACGAAGGCGACGATGGCCCGCGGGACGCCGAGCCGCTCCATCGCCTCCATGGCCCGCGGCATGGCGGCCTCGGAGGAGGTGGTGGTGAAGGCCACCAGCGCCGGCTCCCGGATGGCGGAGAGCAGCGTCGGGACGTGGACGCGGGTGAGGAGGCGGAGCGCCAGGAAGAGCAGCGCGAAGAAGACCAGCAGGCAGCCGTAGAGCGTGCCGACGACCTTGAGCAGCGGGATGAGCACGCCCACGCCCTTGGAGCCGAGGGTGGTGGCCATGGCGGCCCCGACGCCGAACGGCGCGAAGCGCATCACGAAGCCGACCACCTTGAACATGACCTCGGCGCCGGACTCGGCGAGCTCCTTCAGGCGGACGCCCTTCTCCCCCGCGGCGGAGATGGCGAGCCCCAGGAACGTGCTGAAGATCACGATCTGCAGGACGTCGTTGCGGGCCAGGGCGTCGAAGATGGAGGTCGGGAAGGCCTCGAGGAGGAACTCGACCGCGCCCTTGGCGTGGGCGAGCTTGCCGGCGCTGGCGGCGTCGACGGCGAGCCCGACGCCGCGGCCGGGCTGCACCAGGTGCGCGCCGGCGAGGCCGATGAAGAGGGCGCCGGTGGTGGCCGCCTCGAACCAGAGGAGCGCCTTCAGCCCCACCCGCCCCGCCATCTTCCCGCCCGCGCCGGCGAGCCCGGCCACCAGGGTGGTGAGGATGAGCGGCCCCACGATCATCTTGATGAGCCGCAGGAAGAGCTGGCTCACCGGCTTGAGCGTGACCGCGAAGCTCGGGCAGAGCCAGCCGAGCAGGACGCCGGCGACGAGGCCGATCAGGATCTGGTGGGTGGGGGAGAGCCGGCGGCGGGGGGCGGAGGGAGCAGACATGCGCGCCGGCACATATCACAAAAGGGTATGCCCGGAGTGCAGCCCGGGTGCCGGACGGCTGCTCGCCTGCCAGCTACGTCCGCGGCTGGAAGACCAGCCGCAGCCCGAGCCCCACGAAGACCGCGCCGGTGACGCGATCGAGCGTCTGGGCGAAGCGCGGCCGCGCCGCCAGCGCCCGCCGCACCTGTCCGGCGGCGAGCCCGACGAGCGCGTTCACGAGGGTGCCGCTCACGCAGAAGGAGAGCCCGAGGACCAGGAACTGGAGCGGGACCCGGCCCCGGCTCGGGTCCACGAACTGGGGCACGAAGGCCAGGAAGAAGATGGCGACCTTGGGGTTGAGGACGTTGGTCACCAGGGCGCGGCGGAAGACCCGCTCGTCCGGCGCCGGGGCGTCGTCCGGCGCAGCGGCGAGCCCGGCGGGCGCGAAGATGGCCTTCACGCCGAGGTAGACCAGGTAGGCCGCCCCGGCCCACTTCACGGCGGTGAAGGCGGCCGCCGAGGAGACGAGCAGCGCCGAGAGCCCGGTGGCCGCCGCGCAGGTGTGGACCGCGCAGCCCGCTCCCACGCCGCAGGCCGCGAGCACGCCGCCCTTGCGCCCCGCGCGCGAGCCGGTGGCGAGCACGTAGAGCATGTCCGGGCCCGGCGTGACGTTGAGCGCCAGGCCGGCCAGGAGGAACGGAAAGAAGAGGTGCGGGGCGACGATCACGGTCGGCTCCAGGCAGGTGACCAGTCGTAGCACGCGTGGAGCGCGAATTCAGCCGCGCCGCTACTCGCCCGTGACCTCGCCACGTCGAACCATCTCGCAGCCGGGTCTATAATCCCCGCCCCCCGTGCCCACCTCCGCCGCCCGCGTCCTCCCGGTCCTCCTCGCCTATGGCGCCGCCGCCGTCACCCCCGGCGCGAGCGTGATCGTGGTGGCCCGCAGCAGCCTCGCCGGGGGCCGGGGCGAGGGTGCGCGCACGGCGCTCGGGGTGGCGCTCGGCACCGCCCTCTACGCCACCGCCAGCCTCTTCGGCCTCTCCGCCCTGGTGGCCGGCGCGCCGGGGCTGCTCCGGGTCGTGTCCGTGGGCGGCGGCCTCTACCTCGGCTTCGTCGGGCTCAAGCTGGCGCTGCTGCGCCCGGGCGCCCGCTTCGATGGCGCGGCCGCGGCGGACCAGCGCGGCGGGGCCTTCGGGCGCGGCCTCCTCACCAACCTCTCGAACCCGCACACGGTCGTCTTCTTCCTCGGCATCTTCGGCGCCATGCTCGGTCCCGGGGTGCCGGGCGCAGAGCGGGCGGTGGTGCTGTCGGCGGTCATCGCCATGTCGGTCACCTGGTACACGAGCGTCGCGCTCGGCCTCTCCAGCGCGCGGGCGCAGGCCCTCTACGAGCGGGCCTCGCGCCTCATCGACCTCGCCGCCGGCGCGGCGCTGGTCGCGCTCTCCCTGAAGCTCCTCCTCCCCGCGCTGCGCCAGTAAGGAACCGCCGACATGACCCATCGCCCCACCCCCCCGCGGCTCGCGTCCCGCATGCGCGCCATCGAGCCCTTCCACGCCATGGACGTGCTGGCGCGGGCGCGCGAGCTCGAGGCGGCGGGCCGCTCCATCGTCCACATGGAGGTGGGCGAGCCCGACTTCCCCACGCCGCAGCCGGTGCTCGACGCCGCCGCGCGGGCGCTGGCGCGCGGCAGCCTGCCCTACACCCAGGCGCTGGGGCTGCCCGCGCTGCGCGAGGCGATCGCGCGGTTCTACGCCACGCGGTACGGCCTGGAGGTGTCGCCGGAGCGGGTGGTGGTCACCGCCGGCGGCTCGGGCGCGCTGCTCCTCGCCATGGGGGTGCTGGTCGAGCCGGGCGAGGAGGTGCTGATGGCCGATCCCTCCTACCCCTGCAACCGGCAGTTCATCCGCTTCGTGGGGGGCGAGCCGCGCTGCCTGCCGGTGGGGCCGGAGACGGGCTGGCAGCCCACCGCCGAGCTCCTCGAGGGCAACTGGACGGAGCGGACCGCGGCGGCGCTCATCGCCTCGCCGGCGAACCCCACCGGCACCAGCATCGACTTCGAGCGGCTGCGCGAGATCGCCGCGCTGGCGGCGCGGCGCGGCGGCGCCCTGATCGTGGACGAGATCTACCACGGGCTCACCTACGGCCACGACGCGCGCACCGCGCTCGAGCTGCCGGGCCGGGTCTTCGTGGTGAACAGCTTCTCCAAGTACTTCGACATGACCGGCTGGCGGCTGGGGTGGCTGGTGGCGCCGCCGGAGTACGTGCGCGAGCTCGAGAAGCTGCAGCAGAACCTCTACATCTGCCCCTCCAACGTGGCGCAGCAGGCGGCGCTCGCGGCCTTCGAGCCGGCCACCCTCGAGCTCCTGGAGGGGCGCCGGCGCGAGCTCCAGGCCCGCCGGGACTTCCTGCTGCCGGCGCTGCGGGAGCTGGGGCTCGAGCTGCCGGTGGTGCCGGACGGCGCCTTCTACCTCTACGCCGGCTGCGCCGGGCTGGCGGCGGACAGCTTCGCCTTCGCGCTCGAGATCCTGGAGCGGGCCGGGGTGGCGCTGACGCCGGGGCTCGACTTCGGCCGGCACCTGCCGGAGCGGCACCTGCGCGTCTCCTACACCACCTCGATGGAGAACCTGCAAGTGGCGGTGGAGCGGCTGCGGGGGTTCCTGGCGCGGCGGTAGGCCGCGGGCGCGGGTCTCTTCCGAGGGTACGACGTCGACGCCTCCGTCATGACGGACGTCCCTTTGGGTGAATCGCGCGGCGTTGCCGTCACATCCGCTTGACAGGAGGGGTGTCCGCTATGCAGGATTCGTCCGCCCCAACTCAAAAAGGAACGCACCCGCGATGACGTCCGCACTCCGCCGCACCCTGTTCGCCGCCTTGGCGCTCGCCGCCTTCGGCCTCGCCCCCCACGCCCGCGCCGCCGAGACCATCAAGCTCGGCGTCGAGAACGGCCCGCACGCCGAGATCGCCGAGCTGGTGAAGAAGCTCGTGGCGAAGGAGGGGATCGAGCTCAAGGTCTTCGAGCTCTCCGACTACGCCCAGCAGAACCCGGCCCTCGTCGCCGGCGACCTCGACATCAACTCCTTCCAGCACCAGCCCTACCTCGACCAGCAGGTGAAGGACCGCGGCTTCCCGATCGTCGGCGTGGCCCGCACCATCGTCTTCCCCATCGGCGTCTACTCGAAGAAGCTCAAGTCGCTCGACCAGCTGACGAAGGGCGCCAAGGTGGCCGTCCCCAACGACCCGACCAACGGCGGCCGCGGCCTGCTGCTGCTGCAGGCGAAGGGGCTCATCAAGCTCAGGCCCGGCAGCGGCATCAGCCCCACCCCGGCCGACATCGTCGAGAACCCGAAGAAGCTCAAGATCGTCGAGGCCGACGCGGCGCAGCTCCCCCACCTGCTCCCCGACGTGGAGGCGGCGGTGATCAACACCAACTACGCCATCCAGGGGAAGCTCGACCCGGCCAAGGACGCCATCGCCCGCGAGTCGGCCGACTCCCCCTACGTGAACGTGCTCGTCATCCGCAAGGCCGACCAGGAGAAGCCCTGGGTGAAGAAGCTCATCGCGGCGTACCACTCGCCCGAGGTGAAGAGCTGGATCCTGAAGAAGTACCCGGGCGTCGTGGTTCCCGGCTTCTAGGCCGCGCCGAGCCTCCCGTTCCCTCCGCGCCCGCCCCGGCCTCCGTGCCGGCGGCGGGCGTCTCTCATTTCGCTCTTTCCCTCTCCCGCGAAGCGGGGAAGGGTCAGGGGGGGGCGCCTTCCGCCCGGCGCCCGCTACCGCTGTTCCTGCCGCACCCGCCGCTTGTCGAGCCGGCGCGCGAGGCGGTCGCCGGCGCTCTGCAGCCCCTGCACGAGCCCGATGAGCACCACCACCACCGCGATCATCACCTCGGGCTGGAAGCGCTGGTAGCCGTAGCGGATGCCGAGGTCGCCGAGCCCGCCGCCGCCCACCGCGCCGGCCATGGCCGAGTAGCCGACCAGCGTCACCACCGTGATGGTGAAGGCGGCCACCAGGCCGGGGAGCGCCTCGGGGATGAGCACCTTCAGCACGATCTGCCTGGGCGAGGCGCCCATGGCCTGCGCCGCCTCGACGAGCCCGTGGTCCACCTCGCGCAGCGCCGCCTCGGCGAGCCGCGCCACGTAGGGGATGGCGCCCACGGTGAGCGGCACGATGGCGGCGGCGGTGCCGAGCGAGGTCCCCACCACCAGGCGCGTGAAGGGGATGATGGCCACCAGCAGGATGATGAACGGCACCGAGCGGCCGGCGTTGACCACCGCGCCGAGCACGCGGTTCAGGGGGCCGTGCTCGAGGAGCTGGCCGCGGCCGGTGACGTGGAGGAGCACACCCAGCGGCAGCCCGGCGGCGGCCGAGAGCAGCGACGAGACGCCCACCATGAGGAGCGTCTCCAGGAGCGCGTCCCAGAGGAGCTCAAGCATCGCCTGCGACATGTCCGAGGATCTCCGCCCCGAGGTGGTTGCTGCGGATGTAGTCGAGCGCCGCCGCGATGGCCTCGTCGGAGCCGATGGCCTCGACGAGCAGGTTCCCGTAGGGCGCGTCCTGGATGTACTCGATGCTGCCCTGCAGGATGTTGAGCAGCACGTCGTACCGGCGCACCACCTCCGAGATGATGGGGTCGTGGGCGCGGGCGCCGGTGAAGATCACCCGGATCACCGGGTTGCCGCGCCCGCGGGCGCCGGCCTTGAGCCGCTCCGCCAGCCGCGGCGGCAGCGCGCGGTCGATCACGTCCTGCAGGAAGGTGCGGGTCACCTCGGCCTGCGGCGCCGTGAAGACGTCGAAGACCCGGCCCTGCTCCACGATCTCGCCCCGGTCGAGCACCGCCACCCGGTCGCAGATCTCCTTGATGACCGCCATCTCGTGGGTGATGAGCGCGATGGTGAGCCCGAGCTGGCGGTTGATGTCCTTGAGGAGCGCCAGGATGGAGCGGGTGGTCTCGGGATCGAGCGCCGAGGTGGCCTCGTCGCAGAGCAGCACCTCCGGGCGCGAGGCGAGCGCGCGGGCGATGCCGACCCGCTGCTTCTCGCCGCCGGAGAGCTCCGCGGGGTAGCGCCCGAGCTTGCCCGAGAGCCCCACCAGCTCGAGCAGCGGCAGCACCGCCTCGCGGATGGCCTCCTTGCGGGCGCCGGCCAGCTCCAGCGGGAGCGCGGCGTTCTCGAGCACGGTGCGCGAGGAGAGCAGGTTGAAGTGCTGGAAGATCATCCCGATGCGGCGCCGCTCGGCCCGCAGCGCCGCCCCCGAGAGCGCGGTGATCTCCTGCCCGCCGACGAGGACCCGGCCGGAGGTGGGGCGCTCGAGCAGGTTCACGCAGCGGATGAGGGTGCTCTTGCCGGCGCCGCTGCGGCCGATGATGCCGAAGATCTCCCCGCGGCGCACCGAGAGCGAGACGCCCTTCAGCACCGGCACCGGCGCGCCCGCGCCGGGGAAGGTCTTCACCAGCCCCTCGATCCGGATCATGTCCGGGGCGGCCGCCTCGCTCATCGGCGCACCCGCTGCAGGAACTGGCGCGTGCGCTCCTCGCGCGTGTGCTCGAACACCTGCACCGGCGTGCCCTCCTCCACGATGAGCCCGGCGTCCATGAAGACGACCTTGCCGGCCACCTCCCGGGCGAAGCTCATCTCGTGGGTCACCACCACCATCGTCATGCCCTCCCGCGCCAGCTCCTTCATCACCGCCAGCACCCCGCCCACCAGCTCCGGGTCGAGCGCCGAGGTCGGCTCGTCGAAGAGGATCACCTCCGGGTCCATGGCGAGCGCGCGCGCGATCCCCACCCGCTGCTGCTGGCCGCCGGAGAGCTGGGAGGGGAAGTAGGAGAGCCGGTCGGAGAGCCCCACCTTGGCGAGCACCTGCGCGGCGCGCTCGCGGGCCAGCGGCGCCGGCAGCCCCTTCACCTGCACCAGCCCCTCCATCACGTTCTCGAGGGCGGTCTTGTTGCGGAAGAGGTTGTACTGCTGGAACACCATGGCGGTGGCGCGGCGCAGCCGCAGCACCTCGGCGCGGGTGGCGCGGGCCGCCTCCACCAGCAGGTCGCCCACCAGCACCGTGCCGGCGTCGGGCCGCTCGAGGAAGTTGATGCAGCGGAGCAGGGTGGACTTGCCGGAGCCGCTCGGCCCGACGATCACCACCACCTCGCCCTTCGGGACCGCGAGGTCGATCCCCTTCAGCACCTGGGTGCGGTGGAAGGCCTTGCGGATGCCGCGCACCTCGATCATGCCGGCTGCGCCCCCTCGAACCGCCGCACCCGCTTCTCCAGCGCCGCCACCCCGCGCTCGATGACGATGCAGATGACCCAGTAGAAGAGCGCCACCACGATGTAGACCTCGAAGAACTGCAGGCCGCGCGCCCCCACGATCTTGGCCTCGCCCATCAGGTCGACCACCGAGATGAGGAAGGCGAGCGAGGTGTCCTTGAGCAGGCTGATGGCGGTGTTGCCGAAGCTCGGCAGGGCGACGGCGAGCGCCTGCGGCAGCACGATCCGCTTCATCCCCTGCCAGGGCGTCATGCCGATGGAGAGGGCCGCCTCGAGCTGCCCCTTGTCGACGGCCAGGATCGAGGCGCGGATGGTCTCGGAGGAGTAGGCCCCGACGTTGATGGTGAAGGCGAAGTAGATGAAGGCGATGGCCGGGATGCCGTTCACGTCCAGGCCGGTCCAGCCGTAGCGCTCCGCCAGCCAGTTCAGCACCTTGGGGAGGCCGTAGTACGAGAGGTAGATCTGGACCAGCAGCGGCGTGCCGCGGATGAAGGAGACGTAGAGCGCCGCCAGCTGCGAGAGCACCGGCGCCCGGTAGATGCGGACCAGCGCGGTGGCCAGCCCCAGCAGGAGGGCCAGGACCAGCGACACCGCGGTGATCTGCAGGGTGACCGGCACGACCCTCAAGAGGTCGGGCACGGCCTCCCACATGAATGGGAAGTCGAGGAGGGGCTGCACGCTACTTGGTGTAGTCGGCGCCGAACCAGGTCCGCGAGAGCTTCTCCAGCGTCCCGTCCTGCTTCATCGACGCGAGCGCCTGGTCCACCTTCTTCGCCAGCGCCTGGCTGGCGGCGTCCTTGCGGACCACGAAGTGGGAGGGGACGAGCTCCACCGGCTGGCCCACCACCTTGACGTCGAGCTTCATCTGCTTGGCGTTGTAGCCGGCGGTGAGGCGGTCGTTGACCGTGGCGTCGAGCCGCCCGGCGACGATGTCCTGCAGCACCACCGGGAGGTTCCCCTCGTAGTACTTGATCTCGATCTTGGGGGAGTGGGTCTTGTTGTACTCCTCGAGGAGCTTGGAGTAGTTGCTGCCCACGCCGGTGCCGACCCGCTTGCCCTTGAGGTCGTCGAGGCCGGCGACGTCCTTGCGGTCGCCGCGCACGATCACCTGGGCGCCCGAGATCAGGTAGGCGTCGGTGAAGGCGTACTTCTTCTCGCGCTCGGGGGTCTTCGCGATCTGGTTGGCCACGAGGTCGAACTTCTTCGACTCGAGCGCGAGGAACATGCTGTCCCAGGGGGTCGGCACGAACTTCACCTCGAGGCCGGCGCGCTTGCCGACCTCCTTCATCACCTCGACGTCGAAGCCGGTGAGGGCGTGGCTGGCGTCGAAGAAGGTGAACGGGGCGTAGGAGCCCTCGGTTCCGACGGTGAGCGTCTGCTTCGGCGCCGCGCGGGCGGCGCCGGCCGCGACCAGCGCGGCGGCCAGGAGGACGGTCTTTGTGAAGTTCATGCGCGCCTCCTTAATAGCAGACGCTCGTCCGGTCAAGCGGAGTCGGGGGCCACCGGCGGACGCAGGTCGGCCCGGGCCAGGAGCAGCACCGCGACGACGATCAGCGCCCCGCCGGCGAGGCGCGAGGCGGTGAGCGGCTCGCCCAGGAAGAGCGCCGCCAGCACCAGCGTGCAGGCCGGCTCCACGGTCGAGTAGACCGAGGCGCGCACCGGCCCGATCCGCTCCAGGCCGGCGAGGAACAGGCCGATGGCGAGCACGGTGCAGACCACGGCGATGCCGGCCACCGCGCCCCAGCCGGCGGCGGTGGCGGGGAGCCTGAGCCCGCGGGCGCAGGCGATGGCGCCGTAGACCACCGCCGCGGCGCTGGTGACCACCGCGGTCGAGGCGGCGGCTCCGACGCGCTCCGGCAGGCGGCTGCCGGTGAGAATGTAGCCGGCGTAGATGAAGGCGGCGAGCAGGCCGAAGCCGACCGCCGCCGCCGATCCCTCGCCCGCCTTGCCGATGGTGAGGAGGCTGCCGGCGAGCGCGGCCGCGAGGGCGAGGAGCTGCAGCCTCGAGAGCGGGTGGTGGAAGACCGCCCGGGCCAGGAGCGCCACCAGCGCCGGGTAGAGGTAGAGCAGCAGCGCCGCCAGGCCGGCCGAGCCGAGCCTCACCGCGGTGAAGTAGGAGAAGGCCTGGCCGGCGTACCCGAGCGCCCCCATCCCGGCGAGCGTGAGCAGGGCCCGGCCGCGCGGCACCGGCTGCCGGCGCACCGCCACCACCAGCCACATGAAGGCCGCCGCCGAGGAGAAGCGGAGCAGGAGCAGCGTCTGGGTGTCGGCGCCGGCGGCGTAGGCGGCCCGCGCGAAGACGGGGAGGGCCCCGAAGCAGAGGCCGGAGGCGACCGCGCAGAGCGCTCCGGCGGCGAGGCGCGTGGGCTTCCCGGCGGGGGCGCGCGGAGCGGGATCGCCCACGGCCGGGGGCGGGGCGATGGCGAGGGCGGGCGCGTCGGGCATGAGGCGCGGAGCATAGCAGGTGGCCTCCGAGCGAGCGGTTCCGGCGGCGGCGCCGGCGTGCGATGCTGCGCTCCGTGCAGCCCGCCCCTCGCGCCCGCCTGGAGATCGTCCTCGCCGCCCTGCTCTTCTCCACCGGCGGCGCCGCCATCAAGGCCACCAGCCTCGGGTCCTGGCAGGTGGCGAGCCTGCGCTCGGGCGTGGCGGCCGCGGCGCTGCTGCTCCTCATCCCCGAGGCCCGGCGCGGGTTCGGGCGGCGCAGCGCGCTGGTGGCGGTGGCCTACGCCGCCACGCTCACGCTCTTCGTCTCCGCCAACAAGCTCACCACCTCGGCGAGCGCCATCTTCCTGCAGGACACCGCGCCGCTCTACGTGCTGCTCCTCGGCCCGCTCCTGCTGCGCGAGCGGGTGGGGCGCACCGACCTCGCCTTCATGGTGCTGGTGGCGGCCGGGATGGCCCTCTTCTTCGTCGGCGCCGACGCTCCGCTCCGCACCGCCCCCGACCCGCTGCGCGGCAACGTGCTCGCGGCCGCGTCCGGGGTGACCTGGGCCCTCACCATCATCGGCCTGCGCTGGGCGGCCGCCGATCCCCGCGGCGGCGGTCCGCTCTCGGCGGTGGTGCTCGGCAACGCGCTGGCGTTCCTGGCCTGCCTGCCGGCGGCGCTCCCGCTCGGCCCGGCGCGCCCCCTCGACTGGGCGGCGATCCTCTTCCTGGGCGTGGTGCAGATCGGGCTCGCCTATCTGCTCCTCGGCCGCGGGGTGCACCACGTCCGCGCGCTCGAGGCCTCGCTGCTCCTGCTGGTGGAGCCGGCGCTCAACCCGATCTGGTCCTGGATGGTGCACGGCGAGCGGCCGGGGCTGCCCACGCTGGCGGGGGGCGCGATCGTCATCGGCGCCACCGCCGCCCGGTCGGTCTTCGACGCCCGGGCCCGGCCCGGCCCCGCGCCGGGAGCGGCGCCTTCCGGGAGCGGCTAGGAGGAGTCCATGGCGGCCATCCGGAGCATGCGGGAGCTGGTGGAGCGGGCGGCGGCGCTCGGCCCTTGCCGCGTGGTGGTGCCAGGGGCCGACTCGCGGACCGCCCTCGGCGCCGCGCTGGAGGGCGAGGCGCGCGGGCTCGTCGAGCCGGTGCTCATCGGCGCCCGGGCCGCCATCGCCGCGGAGCTCGAGGCCCTCGGCGCCGACCCGGCCCGCTACACCCTGGTGGACGAGCCCGACCTCGACCGCGCCGCCCGCCGCGCGGTGGCGCTGGTGCGCGGGGAGGGGGCGGAGCTGGTGCTCAAGGGCAAGCTCTCCACCGCCCAGCTCCTCAAGGCGGTGCTCGACCGCGAGCACGGGCTGCGCGGGCCGGGGCTGCTCTCCGACGTGCTCGTCACCGAGGCCCCCGGCGGCGAGGCCCGGCTCCTCGGCGTGACCGACGGCGGCCTCAACGTGGCGCCGTCGCTCGAGGACAAGCGGCGCATCCTCGAGAACGCGGTGCGCGTCTTCCACCGGCTCGGGGTGGAGCGGCCGCGGGTGGCGCTGCTCTGCGCCATCGAGACCCCCACCCCGGCCATGCCGCACACCGGCGAGGCCGCCGCGCTCGCGGCCATGGCGGAGCGGGGCGAGCTCGAGGGGTGCGAGGTCTTCGGCCCGGTGGCGCTCGACGGCGCGCTCTCGCCGGGCGCGGCGCGCGCCAAGGGCATCCTCCATCCGGCGGCCGGCCGGGCCGACCTGATCGTGGTGCCGAACATCGAGACCGGCAACGCGCTCGGCAAGGCCTTCACCTGGCTCGCGGAGCGGCGGGTGGCGCACGTGGTCGAGGGGGCCCGCGCCCCGGTGCTCATCCCCTCGCGGGCGGAGGGCAGCATGGACAAGCTCTGTTCGCTGGCGCTGGGCGTGCTGGTGGCGCGGGGTGGCGCGTGAGCGGGGGTGGCGAGGTGGGCCGGGCGGGCGCGCCGCTGATCCTGGCGGTGAACCCCGGCGCCGGCTCCACCAAGCTCGGGCTCTTCCGCGGCGAGGCGCTGCTCGCGGATCGGGTGGTGCGGCACGAGGAGCCGGAGCTGGCCCGCTTCGCGCGCGTCGCCGATGAGCGGCCGCTGCGCGCGGCGGCGGCGCGCGCCTTCCTGGCGGAAGCCGGGGTGGCGCGCGGGCAGCTCGCGGCGGTGGTGGGGCGCGGCGGCCTCTTCCGACCCATGGAGAGCGGCACCTACCTGGTGGACGAGGCGATGCTGCGCGACGCCGCCTCGGGCCCGCGCGGCGAGCACGCCGCCAACCTGGGGGCGCTCCTCGCCGCCGAGCTCGCGGCCGAGCACGGCTGCCCGGCGCTGGTGGCCGACGCGGTCTCGCTCGACGAGCTCGAGCCGGTGGCGCGCCTGTCCGGCCTCGCCGGCGTGGAGCGGACCAGCCTGTGCCACGCCCTCAACATGCGGGCGGTGGCGCGGCGGCACGCCCGCGCGGTGGGGCGGCCGCTCGGGGAGCTGCGGCTGGTGCTGGCGCACCTCGGCACCGGGGCCTCGCTGGCGGCGCTGCGCGGCGGGCGGCTGGTGGACGTGGTCAACCCGCAGGACGAGGGGCCCTTCTCGGGCGACCGCTGCGGCGGCATCCCGGCCACCGCGCTCATCGACCTCTGCTTCGCGCCGGGCGCCGAGAAGGGCGCGGTGCGCCGCCGGCTCTTCGGCGACGGCGGGCTCCACTCCTACCTCGGCACGCGCGACGTGCGCGAGGCGGCGCGGCGCGCGCGCGAGGGGGACGCGCTGGCCGCGCTGGTGCTCGACGCGGCGGCCTACCAGCTCGCGAAGGCAGTGGGCGAGATGGCGGTGGTGCTGGAGGGGCGGGTGGACGCGGTGCTGCTCACCGGCGGCGCGGTCAACGAGCCGGCGCTGGTAGGCGCCATCCGGCCGCGGGTGGAGTGGATCGCGCCGGTGAAGCTCTACCCGGGCGAGGACGAGCTCGCCGCGCTGGCCGAGGGCGCGCGGCGGGTGCTCGCGGGGGAGGAGCAGGCGAAGCGGTACGGGTGATGCGGCGCGTTCAGTCGACCCCGGCGCCGACCGCCGGCGCCAGCCGCCGCCGCCGCGCGCCCCCTGCGAGGAGCTGCGAGGCCGCGAAGAGGATCCCCGTGCCCAGGCACCCCGCCCAGAGCGCCGGCGCCCCCAGGTGGCGGAGCGCCCAGCCGCCGGCCGCCGGCGCCGCGAAGGCGGCGAGGCCGAAGGTGCTCGCGTAGGCCCCCTGGTAGCGGCCGCGCGCGCGGGCCGGCGCGAGCGCCGCCACCAGCGCCGCGGCCACCGGCAGGCCGAAGATCTCTCCCACGGTCCAGAGCGCCACGCCGGCCGCGTAGCCCGCCGCCGAGGTGGCGACCGCGAAGAGCCCGAAGCCGGCCCCGGTGAGCACCCCCGCCACCGCCAGCGCGCGCGAGGGGTCGAGCCGCGCGACGAAGCGCCCGGCGAACGGCTGCAGGAGCACCACCAGCGCGCCGTTCAGGGCGGTCACCAGGCCGAAGGTCGCCGGGGAGTGGCCGTGCGCCGCCATGTCGATCGGCATCGCCACCTGGTGCTGGAAGAAGACGAAGGCGAAGAAGAAGTTCTGGACCAGGAAGGCCACGAACACGCGGTCGCCGAGGGGACCGCCCGCGCGCGGGCCCGATGAGCCCGGCCCCGGCTCCGGCGCGGCCGCCGCGCTCGCCCCCGCCAGCCCTGGGTGCGTCTCCGGCACGAACCTCCAGAGGATGGCCGCGAAGGCCACCGTGGTCGCGGCGTCGGCCGCGAAGAGCGCGAGGTAGCTCAGCTTCGCGACCTGGCCCGCCACGACGAGGGCGATCGAAACGCCCACGTTCGCGGCCCAGTACTGGAGCGCGTAGGCGCGCACCCGCGCCGCCGGGTCGGGGACGAGGTCGGCGACGGCCGCCTGGACCGCCGGCCGGTAGAGCTCCGACAGGAACCCGGCCAACAAGGTCGCGCCGGCGATGGCCGGCAGCCCGCGGGCGAAGCCGAGCGCCAGCACCGACAGGCCTCCGAGCGCGAGGCCGCTCACCGCGGTGCCGCGCCGCCCCACGCGGTCGGCGAGCCAGCCGCCCAGCGCCGAGGCGAAGATGGCGCCGAGCCCCCAGAGCGAGATCACCAGCCCCGCCGCCGCGGCCGGCAGCCCGCGCGCTCCGGTGAGGTAGAGCGCCAGGAAGGGCACCACGAAGGTGCCGAGCCGGTTCACCAGCGCGCCGGCCCAGAGCGCCCAGTAGGCGCGCGGGAGGCCGCCGAGCTGCCGGCGCAGGAAGTCGCGGAGGTCGGGCACGGCGGATCGCTTGTAGCGCGCCCCCGCCGGGCTGTCGATGCGCGGACGCCGGGGAGCGCCCGAGGCGCTACACTGGCCGTCCCATGACCCCACGCTACTCGAGGCGCCTCGACGGCCTGCGCAGCTCCGCCATCCGCGAGATCCTGCGCGTCACCTCCCGGCCGGACGTGATCTCCTTCGCCGGCGGGCTCCCCGCACCGGAGCTCTTCCCGTGCCAGCTCCTCGCCGACCTCACCC
The DNA here is from genome assembly GCA_035656915.1 of Anaeromyxobacteraceae bacterium. Taxonomy (GTDB): domain Bacteria; phylum Myxococcota; class Myxococcia; order Myxococcales; family Anaeromyxobacteraceae; genus Anaeromyxobacter_B. Next base: position 564,597 of record DASRRJ010000008.1, on the reverse strand, counting down.
GGGCGGTGCTGGAGGAGGAGGGGCCGCGCGCCCTGCAGTACAGCGAGACCGAGGGGCACCCCGGCCTGCGGGCGCGCATCGCCGCCGGCGTGCCCTTCCCGCCCGGCACCTTCGCGCCGGACGACGTGCTCATCACCCAGGGCTCGCAGCAGGGGCTCGATCTCGTCGCCAAGCTCTTCCTCGACGAGGGTGACGAGGTGCTGGTGGAGACGCCGGCCTACCTGGGCGCGCTGCAGGCCTTCCGCTTCTTCGGCGCCAAGGTGACCTTCCTCCCCGGCGACGCCGACGGGATCCTGCCGGACGCGCTCGCGGCGGCGCTGCGGCGGCGGCCCAAGCTCCTCTACCTCACCCCCACCTTCCAGAACCCGAGCGGCCTCTGCGTGCCGGAGCGGCGGCGCGCCGAGCTGCGCGCGGCGCTCGCCGACTCCGACGTGCTCTTGGTGGAGGACGACCCCTACCGCGAGCTCTGGTACGACGCGCCGCCCCCGGCGGCGGTGTCGCTCGGGCTGCCCCGGGAGCGCTTCGTCTACTTCGGCAGCTTCAGCAAGACGGCGGTGCCGGGGCTGCGGGTGGGCTTCCTCGCGGGCGAGGAGGCCCTGGTGCGCCGCTTCGTGCTCGCCAAGCAGGCGACCGACCTGCAGACCAACACCCTCGGGCAGCACCTCGTCTTCCGGCTGCTCGGCCACCCCTCGTTCCCGGCGCACCTCGACCGGCTGCGCCGGACCTACCGCGCCCGGCGCGACGCGCTCTGCGCCGCGCTGTCGGAGCGGCTCGGCGGCGCGCTCTCGTTCGACCGGCCTGCGGGCGGCATGTTCGTCTGGGCCAGGCTCTCGGGCGGGGTCGACGCGGCGGCGCTCCTCGAGCGCGCCCTCGCGGAGGGGCTGGCCTTCGTCCCGGGCGGCGAGTTCCACGCCGACGGCGAGGGGCGGGACACGCTGCGGCTCAACTTCAGCAACAGCGACGAGGCGAGGCTCCGCGAGGGGGTGGAGCGGCTCGCCCGCGCGCTCGCGCGCTGAGGCGGCTCCGGACGAAAAAAAGAGACGGCCGCCCGGTAGGGGGCGGCCGTCTCGAGCGCGGACCTGCGGGAGGCCCGCCGCGGACTACATGTCGAAGTACAGGGAGAACTCGAGCGGCGTCGGGCGGCTGCGGACCGGCGTCACTTCCTTGTCGTACTTGTACTGGATCCAGGTCTCGATCACGTCCTCGGTGAAGACGTCGCCCTTGAGCAGGAACTTGTGGTCGTGGCGGAGCGCCTCGAGGGCCTCGTCGAGCGATCCCGGCATCTTCGAGATCTCCTTCAGCTCCTCCGGCGTCAGGCCGTAGATGTCCTTGTCGAGCGGCTGGCCGGGGTTGATCTTGTTCTCGATGCCGTCGAGGCCGGCCATCAGCTGGGCGGCGAAGGCGAGATAGCCGTTGCAGCTCGGGTCGGGGGTGCGGAACTCGATGCGCTTCGCCTTCGGGGAGGGCGAGTACATCGGGATGCGGATCGACGCCGAGCGGTTGCGGGCCGAGTAGGCGAGGTTGATCGGGGCCTCGAAGCCCGGCACCAGCCGCTTGTAGCTGTTGGTGGACGGGTTGCAGAGCGCGGCGAGGGCCGGGCCGTGCTTGAGGATGCCGCCGATGTAGTACATCGCCAGCTCGGACATGCCGGCGTAGCTCTCACCGGCGAAGAGCGGCTTGCCGTTCTTCCAGATCGACTGGTGGGTGTGCATGCCCGAGCCGTTGTCGCCGTAGAGCGGCTTCGGCATGAAGGTCACGGTCTTGCCGTGGCGGCGGGCGACGTTCTTGATGATGTACTTGAACCACTGGAGGTTGTCGGCGCACTTCACCAGCGACTCGAAGCGGATGTCGATCTCCGCCTGGCCGGCGGTGGCGACCTCGTGGTGCTGCCGCTCCACCTTGATTCCGACCTGCTCCATGAGGAGGCACATCTCGGAGCGGATGTCCTGCTGGCTGTCGGTGGGGGCGACCGGGAAGTAGCCCTCCTTGTAGCGGGGCTTGTAGCCGAGGTTGCCGCCGGCCTCCTCGCGGCCGGTGTTCCACTGACCCTCGACCGAGTCCACCTTGTAGAACGACCCGTTCACGGTGTTCTCGTAGCGGACCTCGTCGAAGATGAAGAACTCGGGCTCCGGGCCGAAGAAGGCGGTGTCGCCGATGCCGGTGCTCTTGAGGTACTTCTCCGCCTTGATGGCGATGTTGCGCGGGTCGCGCGAGTACGGATCCTTGGTGATCGGGTCGACGATGTTGCAGATGAGCGACAGCGTCACGTCCGACATGAAGGGGTCGATGGTCGCGGTCGAGGCGTCCGGCATCACCAGCATGTCGGAGGCGTGGATCGCCTGCCACCCGCGGATGGACGAACCGTCGAACCCGAGCCCTTCCTCGAAGATGTCCTCCGAGAGCTCGCCGAGCGGGATCGTGAAGTGCTGCCAGAGGCCGATGAAGTCCATGAACTTCAGGTCGACCATCACGGCCTTCTTCTCGGCCGCGAACGCGAGGACCTGCTTGGGAGTGAGGTTCGCCATCTCTGGAGTGTCTCCTGGGGTCAGAGGGGTTGCGTGGCCGGATCGTCTAGCACGGCATGTGCCACGGTGGAATGCCCACAATGCCCCGTGGGCAGGCTGTTCCGGGTCGGATCGCTGCTCGATGATCGAGCACTCGGCTGCTCGCGTAACGAGCAGTCCGGACCCGCCGGAGGTCGTTGAAACAGCGCCCTAGCGCGGCTTCATCCCGAGCGCGCGCATCCGCTCCCGCAGGGTGTTCCGGTTCATCCCGAGGAGCTCTGCGGCGCGGAGCTGGTTGCCGTGGGTCCGGGCCAGCGCGGCGGCGATGAGCGGCCCCTCGACGGCGGCGAGCGCGGCGGTGTGTCGGCCGCCCTCCGGCGCCGGGCCGTCGAGGAGCGCCTCCACCAGGCCGGTGAGCCCGCGGTCGGAGGAGCCGGCCGCCGGCAGGAAGCCGACGAGGTCGCGCGCCGAGAGCCGGTGCCCGGAGAGCTTGAGCAGCGCCCGCTGGACCACGTTCTGCAGCTCGCGGACGTTGCCGGGCCAGGAGTGGGCGAGGAGCGGCCCCTCGGCGTCGCGCGCCAGCGTGACCGGCCGGCCGCGAAGCTGCTCGCCGTACTTGGTGACGAAGTTGCGCGCCAGCAGGATCACATCCCCCTCTCGCTCGCGCAGGGGCGGCAGCCGGATGGGCACCACGGCGAGCCGGTAGTAGAGGTCGCGCCGGAAGCGGCCCTCCTCCACCGAGCGGGCGAGGTCGGCGTTGGTGGCGGCGACGATGCGCACGTCGACCGGGAGCGGCCGGTTGCCGCCGACGCGGTCCACCTCCCGCTCCTGCAGGACGCGCAGGAGCTTGGCCTGCAGCTCCACCGGCATCTCGCCGATCTCGTCGAGGAAGAGCGTGCCGCCGGTGGCGAGCTCGAACTTGCCGGGGCGGCGATCCACCGCGCCGGTGAAGGAGCCCTTCTCGTGGCCGTAGAGCTCGCTCTCCATGAGGTCGCGCGGGATGGCGGCCATGTTCACGGTGATGAAGGGGCCGCGGGCGCGGGCGGAGTTGGCGTGGATGGCGCGCGCCACCAGCTCCTTGCCGGTGCCGCTCTCGCCCATGAGCAGCACCGTCATCTCGGTGCGGGCGACGCGGCCGATCTCCTTGTAGACCTCGACCATCGCCGGGGAGCGGCCGATGAGCGTGTCGGGGAGCGCGATCTCGCGGTAGTGGCGCGGCTCGGGCTGCGGCTCCAGGGGCGTCAGGCCGGCCTCGGCGCGCCCGTTGGCGTGGTGCTCCTCGTCGCGGGTCGGCTCCTCCGGCCCGATGGCCAGATCCCTGACGATCTTCTCGACGCGGGAGAGGTCGAAGGGCTTGCCGAGGTAGTCGGCGGCGCCGCGCTTCATCGCCTCCACCGCGGAGCGCATGGTGTCCTCGGCGGTCATCACCACCACGAAAGGCGCGTCGGCGCGGGCCGAGAGCTCGCCGAGCAGCTTGAGCCCGTCATCGCCGGGCAGGCGCACGTCGAGGAGCACCAGCCCCACGCCGTCGGGGCGGCGGGTGCCGGTCTGGTCCAGGCGCTGGCGAGCCTCCTCGGCGCTGCCGGCCTCCAGGAACGGCACTCCCGCCCGCTCACAGGTGCGCGCGAGCACGAAGCGGACGCTCGGCTCGTCGTCCACGATGAGAACCTTGCGCATCACGTCCTCTCAGGCCTCCGCCGGCGCGAGGCGCGGCCCAGGCGAGGTGATTAGGGAAGGGCGATGGAGCTCGCCCTCGTTCCAGCGGAGAAGCGCTACGGCTTCAAGGAGGGATGGCTCGACACCCGCTGGCACTTCTCCTTCGACCACTACTACGACCCGGACAACGTCCAGTTCGGCGCGCTGCGGGTGTTCAACGAGGATCGGATCGCCGCCGCCTCCGGCTTCGACACCCACCCGCACCGGGAGATGGAGATCGTGACGGTGATGCTGGCGGGGGCGCTGGAGCACCGGGACAGCTCCGGCGGCCGCGCCCTCCTCGAGGCGGGCGACGTCCAGCGCATGTCGGCGGGTACCGGAATATCCCATTCGGAGCGGAACCCTAGCAAGACCGAGGCCACCCACCTGCTGCAGATCTGGGTGCTGCCGGACACGCCTGGTCTGACGCCTGGGTACGAGCAGCGCCGGTTCGAGCGGGCCGACCGGCGCGGCCGGCTCCAGCGGGTGGTGGCCGGCGACCCCGGCCCCGGCGAGCTGAAGATCCACCAGGACGTTGATTTTTACCTGGGCACCTTGGTGCCGGAGGCGGAGGTGCAACACCGCGCCGTGCCTGGGAGGAGGCAGTACCTGTTCGTGACCGAGGGGGCGGTGGAGCTGGAAGGTACCCGGTTGGGGCAAGGGGACCAGGGGAGGATCACCGGGGCCGAGGCGCTCCGCCTCCGGGCGGTGGGCGGGCCGGCCGAGGTGGTCCTCATCGACCTCGCGTGAACGGGCCTAGATGTCCAGCGGCAGGTACACGCTCGCCTCGGCGCCGCCGCCGTGGCGGTTCTTCACGTCGATTCGCCCGCCGTGGGCCTCCACGATGCGCCGGGAGATGGCGAGCCCGAGCCCGGTGCCGTGCGACTTGCTGGTGGCGAACGGGGTGAAGAGGCGCGGGATCATCGCGTCGGAGATGCCGGGCCCGTTGTCGAGCACCGAGAGGCGCATCAGCGGCCGGCTCCGCCCCCCGGCCGCGCGCAGACGGAGCGACGAGACGGTGGTCTCGAGCACCACCTCGGGCGCCGATCTGCCGGTCACCGCCTCCACCGCGTTTCGCACCAGGTTGAGCACCACCTGCGTGAGCTTCTCCTGGTCGGCCTGCACCGGCGGCAGGGAGGGGTCGAAACGCTGGACGAAGCGGACCGGGTCGGCTCCGGGGATGCCCCGCGCCAGCAGGATCACGTCCCCCAGCACCGTGTGGACGTTGACCGACTGGGTCGCGAGCGCCGCCGGCCGGGCCAGGTCGAGCAGCTCGCGCACCAGGCCGTCCACCCGCTTCGCCTCGCGCGCGATCACCAGCGCGTACTGCCGCGCCGGCCCGTCGGCCTCGCGCGCCAGCAGCTCCGCCGAGCCCTGCAGCCCGGCCAGCGGGTTCTTGATCTCGTGGGCGAGGCCGGCCGCCAAGGCCTCGAAGTCGAGCGCCCGCTCCCCCTGCCGCGGCACGCGCAGCGCCACCACGGCGCCCGCGCAGGTGGGCCCGTCGAAGAGGGGGCTCGCCTCCGCGCCGATGGAGATGCCGTTGTCGTGGGGGGCGGGGAAGTCGAGGCGCGACCCCTCCTGCGAGGTGCGCACCCGCTCCGCCAGCATGGCGAGCTGGGCGCCGCCGGGGAGGGTGCGCGCCGGCAGCCCCACCGCCCGCTCGCGGCTGCGCCCGAAGAGCTCTTCCGCCGCCGGGTTGAGGTGGAGGACGCCGCCGTCGGCGCCCACCACCACCACGGCGTCGCCCAGGGAATCGAGGGCCGCGCGGGCGAGCGCCGCCGGCAACGCGGGGAGCTTGGGAGGACGCGCCAGGACTAGAGCGCCTCTTCGCCCCGCTCGCCGGTGCGGATGCGGATGACCTCTTCGACCGGCACCACGAAGATCTTGCCGTCGCCGATGCGGCCGGTCTTGGCGGCGCGCTCGATCACCTCGACCACCCGGCCGACCAGCTGGTCGGAGACCACCACCTCCACCTTCACCTTGGGGAGGAAGTCGACCACGTACTCGGCGCCCCGGTAGAGCTCGGTGTGCCCCTTCTGCCGGCCGAAGCCCTTCACCTCGGTGGCGGTGAGGCCGGCCACTCCCACCTCGGAGAGCGCCTGCTTCACCTCGTCCAGCTTGAACGGCTTGATGATGGCTTCGACCTTCTTCACGGCTCACCTCGGACTGGGAGTTGGCGGTGTGGATCCGGACGCTACGCTGGCGCTGTGGACGGGGTCAAGGTTCTCTGCCTGCCAACCGCGCACGCGGCTGACCGAGTTTCGTACATTCGCGGGCCCCTGTCCGCAGTCTTGCGGGGGCGCCCCTGGAAGCGGGAACCGCTGCAACCGCCAGGCCACGACCCGCTAGACTGGGAGCGATCATGAGAGAGGCCGCCCTCGTCCTCGCCGCCGCCGCGGCGCTCGCCCTCGCCACCTGGCTCCACTACCTGTTCTGGAGCTGGCGCTTCCGCCTGCCCTCGGGCGAGGACGAGCTGGTGCGGGCCGAGACCGGCGACGGCTGGCGGCTGGCGCTCGCCCGCCGCCGGCCGCGCGCCGCTCCCCGCGCCACGCCGGTGCTCCTCTGCCACGGGCTCGCCGCCAACCGCGGCGCCATGGACTTCGGCCTCGTCCGCTGGTCGCTGTCGGCCTTCCTCGCCGCCGCCGGCTTCGACTGCTTCGCGCTCGACCTGCGCGGGCACGGCGACTCGCGGCCGGCGCGCCCCGGCGCGGCGCGCGACTGGAGCTTCGACACCTACCTGCGCGAGGACGTGCCGGCGGCGCTCGATGCGGTCCGCCGCGTCACCGGCGCGGAGCGCGTGCTCTGGGTCGGCCACAGCCAGGGGGCGCTGCTCGGGCTCGCGGCCTGCGCGCGCTACCCCGAGCGGCTCGCCGGCGTGGTGGCGCTCGCCGGGCCCACCCACTTCGGCGCGCAGCGGCGGCTGCTGGCGGTGGAGCGGCTCGCCCTGCGGCTCCTCGCCCGCACCGATCGCGTGCTCGCCCGCTGCCTGGCCCCTTTCTCCGGCTTCTGGCACCCGCCCATCTCGGAGGTGGCCATCAACGGCCGCAACGTGTCGCGGCCGGTGTTCCGGCGCATCCTCGCCAACGTGGTGGAGGACATGCCGCGGGGGGTGCTGCGCCAGTTCCGCGACTGGACCGACCACGATCGGTTCGCCGCCGCCGACGGCTCCGCCGACTACCGCGCGCTCCTCGCGCGCTGCCGGCAGCCGGCGCTCTTCGTCGCCGCCCGCGCCGACAAGCTCGCGCCGCCCGCGGTGGTGCGGGCCGGCCTGGCGCTCTGGGGCGGCGAGAAGGGGTACCTCGAGATCGGCGTCGCCGGCGGGCACGCCTGCGACTACGGCCACTCCGACCTGCTCTTCGGGATGCACGCGCCGGAGGAGGTCTTCCGGCCGGTGCGCGACTGGCTGGTCGCGCACGACGCGGGCGCGGGCGCGGCGCGGGAGGCGCTGCCGTGAGGGCGGCGGCGCTGCTCCTCGCGCTCGCCCTCCCGCTGCCCGGGGCGGCCGCGGACCTCGCCTGCCCCGCCGGCGCCGCCCTCGCCGGCGCCGCCTGGCCCGAGGGCCAGGAGCAGTGGTGCGAGAAGCCCGACGACGCCGGGCGCCCACAGCGTCACGGCCCGCAGCGCAGCTGGTACGACGACGGCGGCCCGCAGAGCGCGTCGAGCTGGAAGATGGGCCGGCTCGACGGCCACTTCGTCGAGTACCACCGCAACGGCCGGAAGGCGCGCGAGGGCGACTGGCGCGACGGCGAGAAGGAGGGGCGCTGGACCGTCTGGTTCGAGGACGGGAAGCCGGCGGAGGAGGCGGGCTACGAGAAGGGGATCCTGCACGGCCGCTTCTCCACCTTCTTCCCCGGCGGCGGGAAGCGGGTGGAGGGGCGCTACTGCCACGGCATCCAGTGCGGTCGCTGGACCACGTGGGACGAGGGCGGCCGCGAGCTGGGGCGGATGGAGCACGAGGAGATCCGCAGCGCGCCGTGACCCCCTTCAGCCGTGCTTCCAGCGCTCGCCGTCCCGCGCCGCCAGCCCCTCGCGCTCGAGCTCGAGCAGGGTGGCGAGGCAGCTCCGCTCGGCGACCGGCAGCGCCAGCCTGGGCACGTCGGGGTAGGCGCGCGCCGTCACCTCGGCGAGGGCGGCGGGCGGGTCGAGCGCGGCGAGCACCAGATCCTCGCGCTCCTGCCGGTGGGCGAGGTACGCCTCGAGCTTCGCGGCGCCGTTGGGCGCGGGCGAGCCGTGCGCCGGGAAGAGGGTGCGCGGCGCGAGGGCGAGGAGGCGCGAGAGCTGCCGCTGGTACTCGCCCATGTCGCCGTCGGGCGGATCGATGATGATCGACGAGAGCGTCGAGACCATGTCGCCGCAGAGCAGGGCGCGCGAGCGCTCGTCCTGGAAGCAGAGGTGGCCCGAGGCGTGGCCGGGGGTGTGGAGCGCGCGCCAGCGGTCGTGCAGGAGCGCGCCGTCCTCCACCGGGGTGCCGCCGCGCCCGAGCTCGCCCAGCAGCGCGAGCGTGCGCGGGTGGGCGAGGAGCGGCAGCCCGCGAGCGCGCAGCGCGGGGACCCCGCCCACGTGGTCGGGGTGGTGGTGGGTGAGCCAGAGCTCGCGCGGCCGGAGCCCCTCCTCGGAGAGGTGGGCGAGGAGCGCGTCGAGGCGGGCCAGCTCGGCGGCGTCGCCCGAGCCAGGGTCGACGAGGGCCAGCCCGCCGTCCCCGAGGTCGAGCAGCCAGCAGTTGGTGTGGGTGGCGGGCGGGAGCGTCGGGGTGCGCAGCGCGCACAGGAAGACGCCCTTCTGGAACTCGATGCGAGAGGAGACGTGCTCGCGGCACTCCGGCGGCCGGCGCATCGCCTCCACCGCCTGGGCCGGCGCGTTTCGCGCCAGACAGGTGATGGCCCAGAGGTTGGGCGGATGGAGCAGCGCCTCGCCGCGGGCCCAGCGCGCGAGCGCCTCCGCCGCCGGGATGAACTCGCCCCCGGAGAGCTCGCCGGGCCAGACCTCGGGCGCCTCGCCCTCGGGCAGGCCGGAGAGGAAGAGATGCGCGTCGTAGCGCAGCGGGAGGAAGGGCGGGGTGATCCAGCGGCCGGCGCGGGTCAGCAGCGCCGCGTCGAGGGCGAGGCGTTGCTCGCGGAGGAAGTCGGCGAAGAGGCCCGCGTCTCGGGCCGGCGCGTGGGCACCTCCCCGGCCACTCCCGCCGCGGGTGGGAGGAAGCGGCTCCGGGCGCTGCCCGACGACCGGCTGACCCGCCTTCGCCAGCCGCTCCGAGGACTCGCCGAGGAGCGCGCGCCGCGCCGCCTCGCGCGCCGGGCCGGGCACCCGCTCCGCGCCGCGGGCCAGGAGCACGCCGGTCTCCTCGAAGAGCTCGCGGCAGGCGCAGGCCAGGATGGCGGCGGCCTCGGCGGCGGCGCCGCGCACCGGGATGGCGGCGTCTGCCGGGTCGAGCCGGCCGCCCGGGAAGGCGTGGAAGCCGCCGGCGAAGCGCAGCGGCTCGCCGCGCCGAACCCAGAACACCTCCCGACCGTGTGGCCCCTCTCGCCAGAGCACCACTGCCGCGGCCGGGACCGGGTCCGGCGGCGGCGGGGGGGAGGGCAGGCCGGGGAAGGTGGCGCTCATCGGTGGGTCGCCGGCGGCTCGCGCGGGGCCGGCGCACGAGGAGTGTAGCGGGACCTCACTGGATCCGCACCAGCTCCTCCTGGATCTTGGAGAAGACCTGCGGCCCGTCGGCCGTCATCACCACGTCGATCTCGCTGCGGACGCCGAGCCCCTCGTCGGCGAGGTAGATGCCGGGCTCGATGGAGAAGGCCAGCCCTTCCACCAGCAGGCGGGTGTCGTGGGTCTCGAGGTCGTCGAGGTTGGCGCCGTCGCCGTGGACGTTGGAGGCGCCGATGGAGTGGCCGGTGCGGTGGAGGAACCGGTCGCCGTAGCCGTGCGAGGCGATGCGGTCGCGCACCACCCGGTCCACCTCCCAGCCGGCGAGCACCTTCTGCTGGCTCCACGCGCTCCGGAGCGCGGCCAGCCCCTCGTCGCGCGCCTCGGCGGTGACGCGGAAGATCTCCTCCGCCTTCGGCGGCGGCCGATCGCCGCAGAAGCCGACCCAGGTGATGTCGGCGTAGGCGTCGGCCGGCTTCTCGCCCTTGGCCCACAGGTCGATGAGCACGAGGTCGCCCTTGCGCACCGGGGTGGGGCGCGCGTCCGAGGGCTCGTAGTGGGGATCGGCGGCGTGGCCGTTCACCGCCACGATGGGCGGGTGGTCGGTCTGCAACCTGGCGCGGGCGAACTCCTGCACCAGGAAGCGCTGCACCGCGGTCTCGGTGATCTCCTTGCCGCTCCGCTGCGCCAGGGCGATCTGCTCGAAGGCGGCGTCCTTGGCGTCGTCGATGGCCCGCAGCGCCCGCACGTGGCTGGCGAGCTGGTGCGGAGTCCAGCGGCAGAGGAAGCGCTGCACCAGGTCGGCCGAGGAGACCACCTCGACCCCGAGCTGGCGCACCAGCTCCAGCGTGCCGGCGTCGACGCGCGAGAGGCTGGGGATGGCGGCCAGCGGGCAGTACTCCATCGCCACCCGGGGCCCCCGACGCAGCGAGGCCACCAGCCCCTCCAGCCCGGCGCGGAGCGACTGCCAGGAGCTGTAGGCGGCGCGCTCGCCCGGCACGTCCTCGGGGAAGCTGCCGAGCTCGATGGCGTGGACCAGCAGCCGCGGCGGCCCTTCGGCCGGCACCAGGTAGAACCAGCGCCGGGTGAGCATGTGGCCGGCGAGGCCGAGCGCGTCGCGCGCGGTCGGGTTCTGGCCGTGGAAGTCGTAGAGGAGCCAGCCGTCGAGTCGCTCCTCGCGAAGCGTCCGCTGCAGGGCGGCGATGTCCATGACGGCGGATCTACCGCCGGCCGCCGTCGGGCGCTACTCCTCGGCCGGCTCGGGCGTGGCCGCGGGGACGATCTGGTGGAGCCGGAGCGAGTTGGTCGCGCCGGGGATGCCGAGCGGCGAGCCGTACACCAGCACCACCCGGTCGCCGGCGGCGGCGTGGCCCTCGTGCAGCAGCCGCTCCGAGACCATGTCGCTCATCACGTCCGGGTTCACCACCGGCTCCATCACCTTCGGCACCACGCCCCAGTAGAGCGAGAGCCGGCGCCGGATGGCCTGGTCGGGGGAGAAGGCGATGATGGGCACGTGCGGCCGGCCGTGGGCGACCAGCCGCGCGGTGTTGCCCGAGAGGGTGAAGCAGCAGATGGCCACCGCCGCGGCGTCCTCGGCGGCCCGGCAGGCGCTGGCGGCGATCACCGCCGGGAAGCTGGCCGGGCCGGCCGGCTCCTCGAAGCGCTGGTAGTAAGCCTGGGTGAGGTTCTCCTCGGTCTCGCGGACGATGCGGTCCATCATCTGCACCGCCAGGAGCGGGTAGCGGCCGCTGGCGGTCTCGCCGGAGAGCATCACCGCCGAGGCGCCGTCCCAGATGGCGTTGGCGACGTCGCTGGCCTCGGCGCGGGTGGGCCGGCTGTGCTCGATCATCGAGTTGAGCATCTGGGTGGCGACGATCACCGGCTTGCCGGCGGCGTTGGCGCGGCGCACCACGTCCTTCTGGATGGAGGGCACGCGCTCTGGCAGGATCTCCACGCCCAGATCGCCGCGGGCGACCATGATCCCGTCGGCCGCCTCCACGATGGCGTCGATGTGCTCGATGGCCTCCGGCTTCTCGATCTTGGCGATGATCGGCACCACCCGGCCGGCCTTCTCCATCTCGCGGCGGCAGAGGGCGATGTCGTCCGGCGAGCGCACGAAGGAGAGGGCGACGAAGTCCACGCCGTGCGAGATGCCGAAGGCGAGGTCGTTCTTGTCCTTCTCGGAGAGCGCCTGGGTGCGGAGCGCCACGCCCGGCAGGTTGATGCCCTTGTGCTCGCCGAGCCAGCCGCCCTCGACCACCTCGCAGCGGGCGGCGACGCCGTCGGTGGCGAGGACGCGCAGCTCGATGAGGCCGTCGTCGATGAGCAGCCGATCGCCCGGCCGGACGTCCTGCGCCAGGTACTCGTAGGTGGTGGAGACGAGGTGGGCGTTGCCCACCACCTCGCCCGCGGTGGTGATGGTGAGCTCGCTGCCGTTCTCGAGCGTCACCCCCGCCTTGCCGGCCTCGAGCGGGCCGGTGCGGATCTTCGGGCCCTGCAGGTCCTGCAGGACGCCGATCGCCTTCTTGAGCTGGCGCGAGGCGGCGCGGATCCGATCGAGGGTCTGGGCGTGGTCCTCGTGGCTGCCGTGGGAGAAGTTGAGGCGGGCCACGTCCATCCCGAGCTCGAGGAGCTTGCGGATGGTGTCGAGGTCCTGGCTGGCGGGTCCGAGGGTGGCGACGATCTTGGCGCGGCGCATTGAAGGTCGTTTTCTATGCGAGCGCGCCCGGACTGGCCAACGCTTTCGCGGGGCGGCGGGCGGGCGTACCCTCGCCCCCGTGATCCTGCCGCGCTCCTTCTACGCTCGCCGCGACACCCGCGCCGTGGCCCGCGCGCTGCTCGGCAAGGTGCTGGTGCACGTGGACGGCGGCGTGCGCCGCGCCGCGCGCATCGTGGAGACCGAGGCCTACCACGGCCCGCGCGACCAGGCCTCCCACGCGCGCTTCGGCCCCACCCGCCGCGCCGCCATCATGTTCGGACCGCCCGGGGTGGCCTACGTCTACCTGATCTACGGCCTGTCCCACTGCATGAACGTGGTCACCGGCGACGAGGGCCACCCGGCGGCGGTGCTGCTCCGGGCCGGCGAGCCGGTGGAGGGCTGCCTTCACTCCACCCGCGGCCCCGGCAACCTCTGCCGCGCCCTCGCCATCCGCCGCGAGACCGAGAACGGGCTCGACCTGCAGGGCCCGTCGCTCTTCGTCGAGGACGCGCCCCGGCCGCGCGAGGCGATCGTGGCGGCGCGGCGGGTCAACGTGGGCTACGCCGGCCTCTGGGCCGAGAAGGAGTGGCGCTTCCTCCTCGCCGGCAACCGCTGGGTGAGCCGGCCCGCTCCGGGTTAGAAGGGTTCCGTGCTCCACCTCCAGGGACAGGACAGCCGCGCCCTCGCGCGCCTGCTCGGCATCGACCTCGCCGACGCGCGCCGCATCCTCGGCGCCGTGGTGGGGCGCGGCGAGGGGCTGCGCGGCGCGCGCAACGTGCGGCGCGAGGTGCTCGACCAAGCCGAGCGGTCGTCCTCGCCTGGCGCGCTCGCCTGCGACGCGGTGGTGGACGCCAGGGACGGCTTTCGCAAGTACCTCTTCCGCTGCCCCGATGGCGCCAAGGTGGAGGCGGTGCGCATCCCGCTCTTCGACACCCACTACACCATGTGCCTCTCCTCGCAGGCCGGGTGCGCGCTCGGCTGCGCCTTCTGCGCCACCGGGCGCATGGGGCTGACCCGCTCACTCGCCTCCTGGGAGATGGTGGCGCAGTTCCTCCACCTGCGGGCCGACAGCGCCCGGCCCATCACCGGAGCGGTCTTCATGGGGCAGGGCGAGCCGTTCCACAACTACGAGAACGTGCTCGCGGCCGCCTACGCGCTCTGCGATCCGGCCGGCGGGCGGATCGACCAGCGGCGCATCTCCATCTCCACCGCCGGGGTGGCGCCGATGATCCGGCGCTACACCCGGGAGGCCCACAAGTTCCGGCTCTGCGTGTCGCTCAACGCCGCCATCGCCGAGAAGCGGGCGGCGCTCATGCCGGTGGAGAAGGGCTACCCCCTCGACGAGCTGGTCGAGGCGGTGCGCGAGCACGCCGCGGCGCGCGGGCGGGTGACGCTCGAGTACGTGATGATGGCGGGGGTGAACGTCGGCGAGGAGGACGCGGCGGCGCTGGGGAGGCTGCTGGCCGGCATCCCGGTGCGGCTCAACCCCATCGACGTGAACGACGCCACGGGCCGCTTCCGGCCGCCCACGGCGGAGGAGTGGCGGGTCTTCCGCGACGCGCTCGCGAGGGAGCTGCCCGGCCAGCCGGTGGTGCGGCGCTACTCGGGAGGGCAGGACGAGCACGCCGCCTGCGGGATGCTGGCCTCGCGGGGGTGACGGGAGGCCCTACTTCGCCTTCTCGTCGAACAGCTCCAGGTGCTGGAGCAGCTCGAGCTGCTGGATCTCCTCCAGGTGGCGGATGAGCTCGGCGTCGGGATCGGGCGCGGCGTGGTCGGTGCGCTCGCGCTTCGGCTCGGGCTTCCCGCGCTCCTCCTGGGCCGGCGGGTGGCCGCCGTCGGTGGCTCCGCCGCCGTCCGGCGTGTCGGCCCCGGCGGCCCAGGGGTGCGCGAGGAGCAGCCCGGCCGCGAGCGCGCAGGCGAGGAGGGCCGCCGGCCGGCTCACCGCGGCACCACGTCCACGCCCAGCACCACCTTGGTGATGGGCGAGCCGCCGCCGAAGAAGTCGCCGGGGACGAGGACGTCTCCCTCGGCGGCGAAGGTGAGCCAGTCGAGCGGCGACCAGGTGAGCTCGAGGTCCACCTCCGGACCGTAGCTCTGCCCGCCGTAGGGCCCGGCCTGCGGGGCGAAGAGCCAGGCGGCGCGCGCGTCCACGCCGAAGTGGACGCTCGGATCCCAGCCGACATTCACGCCGGGCGCGATCACCCCGCGGCCGTTCACGCCGGGCGCGGTGGCCTGCCGGGCGGCGAAGCTCTCCGACACGCCGCCCTGGAAGAAGATGTTGGTGGCGGTGACGTAGGGCGAGACGCCCAGGAAGCCGCCGTAGCGGTCGCCCTCGCCGAGGCGCGCCTTCTCGGCGGGCGGCACGTCGCCGGAGAGGAAGAGGAAGGAGCCGCCCACGGACACGTCCCGGCACAGCTCGCGCTGGTAGCGCGCCGAGAAGAGCTGCCCGAAGACCCGGGCGCTCACCTGGGAGGGGATGGCGTCGGCGCCGTTCCCGGCCGGGAGCTGCAGCTGGAGGTTGCCGGCCACCAGCGCCGCGGTCCAGTTGATGCGCTGGTGCCGGCCGGGCGCCAGCGCGCCGCTCGTCCCGAGCCAGAAGAGGGTGGCGTCCCCGGTGGCGAGGCCGGAGAGGATGCCGGCCAGGGTCTGGGACTCGCGGGCGTAGGCGGCGCTCCCCTCGGCCAGCCCCTGGAGCCGCACCGCCGAGGTCTCCACGTTGGCGCCGCGAAAGAGCTCGGCGACGTTGCCGGAGCGATCGCGGTAGAAGGCGGCGAAGACGCCGGCGTGCTCGAAGAGCGACGGGAGCCAGTCGGCGCGCAGCACCAGCAGCGGCGAGATGGCGTCGAGCCAGGGGAAGTCGCGGCTGGGGTGGAAGGCGGCGAAGCCGAGGTCGAAGCTCGGCCCGATCGCCCCCAGGTCGAGGTTCGCCTCCACGCCGGTGGCCCAGTCGTCGAAGATGAACCCGTCGCCCACCGTGAACCGCTTCTTGCCGGCGCGCACGCTCGCGAAGTCCGCGCGGCCGAAGCTCACGCCGGCCCAGGCCTCGCGCAGGAAGCCGGTGCGGCTCGCCTCGTCGCCCACCGGCCGGCCGTTGGCGGTGACCACGCCGGGGGCGAGCCGGGTCTCCGGCAGGCCCACCACCGTCCGCGCCAGGGCGCAGCGACCGCCGCCCACGGTGTCGAGTCCGGTGGGGGAGCGTGCGGTGAAGCAGACCGCGGCGGTGTTCGGGAAGGACTGCGCCCGCAGCTCGCCCGAGTCGAGGGTGAGCGCGAAGCGCAGGTGGTCGCCGGCGTGGCCGTCCACCCCGGCGAGCAGGAAGGTGGAGAGCCACTGCGCCGAGTCGACCGGGCGCAGGTACTCCTGCACCTGGAGGGTGCGGGTGAGGCGCGAGTAGAGGACCTCCTGCAGCGGCGCGTTCTCGCGGTCGGTGAAGCGGCCGTGGAGCGCGAAGCGCGGGGTGAGCTCGACCGGCTCCTCGGCGCGCGCCCCGGTGCCGAGCGCCTGCAGGAGCAGGGCGACTGCGAGCGCGCGCGGGAGGGGTCTCACGCGCGGCAGTCTACCCGCCCCGAGGCTCCAGCGTCAGCGACGGTGTCCGCCGCGGAGCTGACGCCACTGCTCGCGCGCCCGCTCGCGCTCGGAGGGCGACATCTCCCGCCAGCGGCGCAGGTTCTCGAGGTAGCGCTCCCGCTCGCGCGGCGAGGACTGCAGGATCTCGTGGAAGGCCGCTCGCAGCTGCTCGCGCCGCTGCGGCGAGAGCTCGTTGAACCTGGCGAACCGCTCCAGGATCTCGCGCCGCTGGGACGGCGGGAGCTTCTGGAAGGCCTGGTAGTTCTTCTCGATGTCGGCGCGCCGCTCCGGCGGGAGCTGGTGGAGGCGCTCGAGCTTCTCGCGCAGGCCGGCCTTCTGCTCCGGCGTGAGCTTCTTCCACTGCTCGTACTTCTCGCGGGCCTCTTGCCGCTGCTCGGGGGTGAGCTGCTCCCAGCGGGCGCGGGCCTCGGGGGGGACGTCGTCGGCGCGCGCCGGGAGGGCGAGCGGCAGCAGGAGCGCGGCGGCCAGCAGGAGGCGGCGGATCATGGGCGCCCTCCCGCCGGCAGCTCGTCGAGGTGGCCCACCACCTCCACGTCCTCCGGCGCCTGCACGGCGTCGAGCCCGGCCACCAGCTCGTAGTCCTGGTAGAGATCGAGCCCGCGGGCGAGCCGGGCCTGCTCGGCCCGATAGCTGGCGACGGTGCCGACCACCAGCGCGAGCGTGACCGCCCCGCCGGCGATGGGGACGAGGTTGCGCCAGCGCGGCCGGCTAAAGACCTCGAGGAGGCCGGGGCGCGCCGAAGGCTCGGCGTCGAGCCGGGCGTAGAAGCCGCGCGAGAAGTCGGGGGAGGGCGCGGGCGGCGGCGGCAGCGCCGCGAGCACCCGGAGCGCGTTGACCAGCCGGTCGCGCTCGGCGCGGCAGCCGGCGCAGCCGCGGAGGTGATCCTCCACCTCGCGGGTCCGCTCGGGCGAGAGGGCGCGGTCGAGGTAGGCGGTGAGCTCTTCTTCCAGGTGGCGGATCATTGGCGCACCTCCGCTCCGTCCGGGGCCGACCAGGGAGCGAGCGCCTCGGCGGCGGCTACCGTGGCGCGGTGGAGCAGCGACTTCACCGCCGAGACGCTGGTCTCGAGCACCTCGGCGATCTCCTCGTAGGACATCCCCTCCAGCCGGCAGAGGACGAAGGCGGTCCGCTGCTTCTCCGGCAGCCGGGCCAGCAGCCCGCGCACCGCCTCCGCCAGCGCCTCGCCCATGGCCGTCTCCTCCGGGGTGGCGCCGCCGCTCGGCAGGGTGTCGAGGTCGAGCGGCTCGGCCGCGCCGCCGTCCCTGGGGGCTGCCTCCCGCCGGACGGCGTACTCGCCGCGGCGAAGCTCGTTCAGGCAGTGGTTGGCGGCGATGCGGTAGAGCCAGGTCCGGAAGCGGGCGGTGGGCTGGTAGCGGGCGGCGGAGCGGTGGACCTTGAGGAACACGTCCTGCGCCAGCTCCTCCGCCCGGGCGCCGTCCCTCACGTAATGATGGCAGAAGCTGACCATGGCGCGCCCGTGACGTTCGAAGAGGGTCCGGAAGGCCCGCTCGTCGCCGTTCTGGAAAGCCAGCATCAGCGCGGCGTCGGGATCCGAAGCCATCTGCAAGCTCTAACACGCCGACGGGCGGCGGGTTGCGGGTTGTGGGCGCGGGTCGCTAGTGCGCCGCGGCGGCGACCACCCGCAGCAGGTGGAGCCCCTCGTACGCCAGGAAGGCGACCAGCGCGGAGGCCGGGATGGTGAGCACCCAGGCCCAGAGGATGCGGCCGGCGACCCCCCAGCGCACCGCCCGGGTGCCGCGGGTGGCGCCCACGCCGACGATGGCGCCGGTGATGGTGTGGGTGGTCGAGACCGGGATGCCGAGGTGGGCGAGCGCGAGGATGGTCACGCCCCCGCCGGTCTCGGCGCAGAAGCCGTGCACCGGCTGGAGCTTGGTGAGGCTGTGCCCCATGGTGCGGACGATGCGCCAGCCGCCGAAGAACGTGCCGAGGGCGATGGCGGCGTGGCAGAGCAGCACCACCCAGAACGGTACGCCGAAGGGCCGGTCCTTCCAGATGGTGCCGTAGAGGACCACGGAGATGATGCCCATCACCTTCTGCGCGTCGTTGGTGCCGTGGCTGAACGAGAAGATCCCGGCCGACACCAGCTGCAGTCGCCGGAACCAGCGGTCCACCTTGCCGCCGCTGGCCCGGCGGAAGACCCAGGACACCGTCAGCATGTTGATGGTGCCGAGCACCATGCCGATGAGCGGCGAGAGCACGATGAAGGCGACGATCTTGCCGATGCCGGAGTAGACGAGGCCGCTGGCCCCGAGCGCCGGGAGGGTGGCGCCGATCATCCCGCCGGCGAGCGCGTGCGAAGAGGAGGAGGGGAGCCCCCACCACCAGGTGAGCAGGTTCCAGACGATGGCGCCGAAGAGCGAGGCGAAGATCACCGCCAGCACCGCCTCCACCCCCTGCGCCTTGAGCAGGTCGAAGTGGATGACGCCCTTCCCCATGGTGTTCGCCACCTTCAGGCTGCCGAAGAAGGCGGCGATGAAGTTGAAGAAGGCGGCCCAGACGACGGCGTAGAACGGCGCCAGCACCCGCGTCGACACCACCGTGGCGATGGAGTTGGCGGCGTCGTGGAAGCCGTTGATGAAGTCGAAGATCAGCGCGACGGCGATGAGCCCGATGACGATGAGGAGGAGCATGTCCTGGTCTGGGTTCCCTGGGCTCGCGCGGAGGCGCTAGGCGTGCTCCAGGACCACGCCCTCGATCACGTTGGCGACGTCCTCGGCGCGGTCGGTGGCGCTCTCGATGAGGTCCAGGATCTCCTTCCACTTCATGACCGTCAGCGGATCGCCGCCGCTCTTGAAGAGGCGGGCCACCGCGGCGCGCAGGAGCGTGTCGGCCTGGTTCTCGCAGACGTTCACCTCCTTGCAGGCCTCGAGGACCGCCGGGTCGCGGACGTTGCGGAGCCCGCGGACCGCCTCCTGCATGCGCTGGGCGGCGGCGAGGAGCACGCCGGC
Source organism: Anaeromyxobacteraceae bacterium (assembly GCA_035656915.1). Taxonomy (GTDB): domain Bacteria; phylum Myxococcota; class Myxococcia; order Myxococcales; family Anaeromyxobacteraceae; genus Anaeromyxobacter_B. Next base: position 545,509 of record DASRRJ010000008.1, on the reverse strand, counting down.
GAGCTCGCGGGCCTCGGGGATGATGGTCCCCACGTCGTAGAGCCCGAGCCGCTCGCTGGCGGCGTCGGTGAGGTCGAGCACGTCGTCGATGCGCGACAGCAGCCGGTGGATCTCGGCCCGGTCGAAGGGGGTGATGAAGTGGGTGTGGAGCCGCTCGAAGGCGCGGTGGGTGATGTCGTCGGCCCGGTGCTCCACGTCCTTGATGGCCTGGCACTTGGCCTCGACCTGCGTGAAGTCGTCGAGGAGGTCCTTGAAGAGGCGGGTGCCCTCCACCGTGGCGGCGGCCTGCTTCTCGAAGTCGTCGAAGAACTCGTCCGACCTCGGCATCAATTTCTCGAGCACGAAAGTCCTCCTGCCCCCAGGCGGCGCGGAACATAGCGCGTCCTCGCCTGTAGGCAAAGGAGCCCGATGGCAGGGCGCCGGGGTAGCCGTGCGACAAGCGGGCGCCCGCCTGCTCGCCCGGCCGTGGGCGTCCTGCAAACCGGTGTGGTTATGGATGTTTAGAGCGTGGACGGGGCGCCGTCCGGCGTCTCTCCGGACCGACTCGCGCGCAGCCTGAAGCTGCGGCCGAGGGGGCGGTGCTGCGGGTGTGGCGCGCGCGTCCGCTGCTTCTCGAGCTGGCGCTGCACCAGCCGCTTCAGCCGATCAGCGGCGTCGAGCAGGGCCTTGTAGAGGTCGTCCTGCACGCTCTCCACGTGGATCGAGCGGGTCCCCGGCATCCGGAAGGTGACCTTCGCGTGGCGGTCCACCCCGCCCCGCGAGCCGTTCGGGTCGTCGAGGTGGATGGAGAGCTCCGCCGCGGCGTTGTCGTAGAGGCGGCCGAGGGGACGGACGACGTGCTTGCGCAGGAACTCGCCGAGCTCCCGGGGAGGCGTCAGCTGGTGGGCGTGGATGGTGACTCTCATTCCTCCAAGTAGGGGACGGCGGGCGGATCTTTCAACGCCGTGGGGATCGACAGTAGAGTCGGGATCCATGGCCGCTCCCTCCCGTGCCGCCGCAGTCGCCCTGGCGCTCGCGCTCGCCGCCCCCGCCCGCGCTGGCGACCCGTACGCCGGCCTGCTGCCGCTCGATCCCGCGGCCACCATCACGCTCGGCATCGGGAGCCCGAACGGCGTCGAGTTCGCGCAGCGGGCCCGGGCCGCCCTCGCCCCCCACCTGTCCAGGGCCCTGGGGCGCAAGGTGGAGGTGGTGATCCTCCCCGACTACGACGCGCTCTCGGCGGCGCTCGCCGGGGGCCAGGTGGACCTCGCCTGGACCACGCCGCTCGCCTTCGTGCACGCCACCCAGCGGAACCGGGAGGTGACCGCCATCGCGAAGGCGCGCCGGGCCGACAAGCTCTTCTATCGGGCGGCCTTCTTCGTGCGCGCCGACTCGCCGCTCCGGTCGCTCGCCGACCTCGCCGGCAGGCAGGTGGGCTGGGTCTCGAAGAGCTCCACCTCCGGCTACCTCTTCCCGCGGGCGCTGCTCGCCGCCAAGGGGGAGGATCCGGACCACTTCTTCGCCGGGGAGCGGTTCTTCGGCGATCACCCCGCCGTCTGTCAGGCGGTGCGGGGAGGCGCGGTCGAGGTCGGCGCCACCTTCAGCGATGTGCCGCCCAAGGGCGCGCTGGAGCAGGCGGGCGGGTGCGCCGACGCGCCGCCGGTCGCCGACTTCAGGGTGGTGGCGGTGACGGGCGACATCCCCAACGACGTCATCGCGGCGCGGCCCCAGCTCGACGAGCGGCTCCTCGAGCCGGTGCTCACCGCCTTCGCCCGCATGTCGCTCGACCCCGAAGGCAAGCGGCTCCTCCGGGAGGTGTTCCGCGCCGACGGCTGGGGCGTGGCGGTGGAGGGAGACTTCAAGGCCATCGCCGACATGGTGGCGCCCCGCCCGGTGGCGAGGCCCCCGGCCAGCCCGGCGAAGGACCGGCCGCAGCCCGGCGCCGTCCGGACCAGGAAGCCCACGCGCGTCACCGCTCCTTGAGCCGCCATTCCGTCGGCCGTCGGACGGCTCTTTTGGGCTCAGGCCGGTCGTTTTCTTGACTTGAACGAACGTTGACCCTTGGCGGGCGGGCGGACGGCCCATAGCTTTCATGCGAGGCCGCCGAGGGCGCAGGCGAGGGTGCGAGGGGAAGGCGGGCGGCCCCGAGGACCTGGCATGACGCTCGTGGACCAGATCCGGCGGCTCAGCGCGCGGCAGCAGCAGGCGCTGCGCGCCATCGACCGCGAAGAGCAGAACGCGGTCGCGCTCGAGAACCTCGAGGAGGAGCACGTCGCCGCCGAGGAGGCCTACCTGCGCCGCAAGGACCGGCTGCTCGGGCGCGAGGTGGCGGAGATCTACGTCGAGGTCGAGACGGCGCGCGCGGCCCTCGCCACCGCCATTCGCCAGCGCCAGGCGCGCTTCGAGGCCCGGCGGATCGCCGTCCTCCACATGGAGGAGCACCCCGCGGCCAGCGCCTCGCAGCTCGACCTGATCTGATTCCCTGGTCAACGCTCCAAGGCCGGCTCGCCGCGCAAGGTCACCAGCGTGGCGCCCCAGCCGCCGCCGTCCTCGCCGGCCGGCCCGAAGGACAGGACCTGGGGGTGGCGCCGCAGCGCCGCCTCCACCGTGCGGCGGAGCGCGCCGGTGCCCTTCCCATGCACCACCCGGACGGCGAGGATGCCGCGGGCGCGGCACTCGTCGAGGTAGTCGGTGACCAGCGCGGCCGCCTCCGCCGGGCGGAAGGCGTGCAGGTCGAGGGTGCCGTCGATGGGGAGCTGGAAGGGCTCCTCGGGATCGCTCACGCGGCCATCATAGGCGGCACGGGCGCGGGCGGCCGGTTGAACCGCGCCCCGGATCCGGGCAAGTAGTGGCGGGCGCGGCGAGTCGACCCTCGCGCCGGGCGGAGGGACGTGGAGCTCGAGAGACGGCTGCGACGGTTCGCGGAGCTGCTCCAGGCGGAGCGGGACGAGGAGCGGGCCCGGTACGCCGAGGCGCGGGGCCGGCTCTCGCTCGCCGAGCGCGAGGCGCGCGGGCTGGCGCTCCTCGACGTGGAGGCGGTCGAGGAGTCGGGCCTGGCGGGCCGCGCGCTCGTCACCTTCGGGAAGGGGCGCGGCGAGCCGCTCGCCGGCGCGCGCCTCGGGGTCGGCACCATCGTGCGGGTGGGGCTCCGGCGCGAGGAGCGGAGCGACGCGCCGGAGGGCGTGGTGGCGCGCCGCAGCCGCACCCGCGTCTCCGTCGCCTTCGACGAGCCGCCGCCCGACTGGGCCACCGACGGCCGGGTGGTGCTGGAGCTCCTCCCCTCGCCGGTCACCTGGGAGCGGCTCGCCGGCGGGGTGCGGCGCATGGGGGAGCAGAAGGAGGCGCGCCGCTGGCACGCGGTGCTGTCCGGCGAGCCCCCGCGCTTCGCCGGCCGCGCCCTGGACGGTCCGCCGCCGCGCGATCTCAACCCAGAGCAGCGGCAGGCCCTCGACCTCTGCGAGCGGGCCGAGGACCTCGCCCTGGTGCACGGGCCGCCCGGCACCGGCAAGACCACCGTGCTCGTGGAGGTGATCCGGCGCGCGGCGGCGCGGGGCGAGCAGGTGCTGGCGGCCGCGCCCTCGAACCTCGCCGCCGACAACCTGCTCGAGCGGCTCGTCGCGGCGGGGGTGGACGGGGTGCGGCTCGGTCACCCGGCCCGGGTCCTGCCGCAGCTCCTCCCGCACACGCTGGAGGCCCGGGTCGGCGCCCACGAGTCGGCCCGCATCGCCGCCGGCCTGGTGGACGAGGCGCTCGCGCTGCGGCGCGACGCCCGCAAGCGCAAGCAGCGGCGGGGGCCGGGCCGCTTCTCGGAGGCGCGCCAGTCCGAGAAGGACGCGCGGGCGCTCCTCGCCGAGGCGCGCGCGCTCGAGGCCCGGGCGGAGGCGGAGGTGCTCTCTCGCGCCCCGGTGGTGGTGGCGACGCTCACCGGCCTCGACGCCCCGCCGCTCGCCGGGCGCCGCTTCCCGCTGGCGGTGGTGGACGAGGCGACGCAGGCGGTGGAGCCGGCCGTCTACCTGGCGCTGCTGCGCGCCGGGCGGGCGGTGCTCGCCGGCGACCACCTGCAGCTCCCGCCCACCGTGCTCTCGGCCGCCGCGCAGGCGGGCGGGCTCGGGATCTCGCTCTTCGAGCGGCTGGCGGCGCTCCACGGCGACGCGGTGAAGGTGACCCTGGCCGAGCAGCACCGCATGAACGCGCTCATCATGCGCTACCCCTCGGAGGCGCTCTACGGCGGGCGGCTGCGGGCCCACCCGGCGGTGGCGGGGCACGCCCTCGACGACCGGCCGCTCGAGTTCATCGACACCGCCGGCCGCGGCTTCGAGGACGAGACGCCGGAGGGGAGCGACTCGAAGCAGAACCCGGGCGAGGCCGAGCTGGTGGCGGCGCAGGTGGAGCGGGTGCTGGCGCTCGGGGTCGCGCCTCGCGACGTGGCGGTGATCGCCCCCTACGACGCGCAGGTGCAGCGGCTCCGGCAGCTCCTGGCGCAGAGGCTCGACGAGGGGCTGGAGGTGGACACCGTGGACGGCTTCCAGGGGCGGGAGAAGGAGGCGGTGGTGGTCTCGCTCACCCGCTCCAACGAGCAGGGCGAGGTGGGGTTCCTCGCCGACGTGCGCCGCATGAACGTGGCCGTCACCCGGGCCCGCAAGAAGCTGGTGGTGGTCGGGGACGGCGCCACCGTGGCGCGCCACCCCTTCTACGAGGGGTTCCTCCGCCACGCGCAGGAGATCGGCGGGTGGCGGAGCGCGTGGGAGCTCTGAGCGCCATGGCGCCGTCTCCCTGTCCCTCCCCAGCCTCGCGGGAGAGGGAAGAGGCTCGCTGCAGGTTGCGGGGAGGGGGCCGGGGCGGGGTAAGCTCCGCCCCCGCTCGTGATCCGCTCCACCTTCCAGCTCGCGCCCGGCATCGGGCCGTACCGTGAGCGGCAGCTCTGGGACGGCGGCGTCACCGGCTGGGACCTGCTGCCCGCCGAGCCCGAGGTGGTGCTCTCGCCGCGCCTCGACGGCCGCGTCCGGGCGGCGGTGGAGGGAGCGCGGGCGGCCGTGGCCGCGCGCGACGCCGCCGCGCTCGCCGGGATGGTGCCGCAGCGCGAGCGCTGGCGGCTCTTCTCGCTCTTCGCCGACGAGGCCGGCTACCTCGACATCGAGACCGACTTCGAGGGGCGCCCCACCGCCGTCGGGATCCTCGACCGCGACGGGCCGCGCCTGTTCCTGCGCGGACGCGACCTCGAGGAGTTCCAGGAGGCCACCGCCGGCTGGAAGCTCCTCGTCACCTTCAACGGCCTCTCCTTCGACGTGCCCATGCTCCGGCGCGCCTTTCCAGGCTGGCGACCGCCGCCGGTGCACGTGGACCTCTGCCACCTCTGGCGAAGGCTCGGCCACCAGGGAGGCTTGAAGCTCCTCGAGCACGAGGTGGGGATCGGCCGGCCCCGCCACCTCGACGGCGTGGACGGCCGCGACGCCGTCCGGCTCTGGGCCGCCTGGGAGCGCGGCGACCGGGACGCGCTCCGGCTCTTCGCCGAGTACAACCTGCTCGACGTGGTGAACCTGAGGACGCTCATGGCCATGGGCTACAACCGCGCGGTGGAGCGGCTGCGCATGCCCGGGGAGCCGGTGCCGGTCTCCATGCCCGGCGACGTGCGCTACGACGTGACGCGGCTCGTGCTCGTGCTGTAGCGGGCCGCCGGGCTCCGGGAAGGCCGCGGCGCACTTCTCTCGGTCGGCCGGACGCCGGGGATCGTGCTCGGTCCATGCCCGGCGGGCCTTGGCTCGCGGGGCCGGCGCGGGTGCCGGCGAAGGGTTAGGATGGCCCCGTGCCCCCCGCCGTCGAGCTCGTGACAGCCCTGGCCGCCGACCCCGAATTCCGCCAGCCGCGCGACGCCCGCGGGCGCTTCGTGAACCTCGACGGCAGCGGCCCGCCCCAGTTCTCCCGGATCTTTCGCTGGGCGGTGGTCGATCGCCTGCTCGGCCGTCGCCGGCGCTCGCCGGCACGCGCCGCGGTGCCCCACCGCGCGGTGGATCTCGCCCGCGTCGCCCTGCCGCCGGCACCGGGGGAACTGGCCCGCCTCAGCTGGCTCGGCCACGCCGGCTTCCTGCTGCAGCTCGACGGCGTCTCGCTCCTGATCGACCCGGTGCTCACCGACCGGCCGCGCTTCCTCGACCGGAACGCGCCCGCCGGCGTCCGGATCGAGGATCTGCCGCCGGTGGACGCGGTCCTGATCACCCACTCGCACTACGATCACCTGGCCCTGGAGACGCTCGAGCGGGTCCGCGCGCCGGTGGTGACCGGACTGGGAATGCGGCCGCTGCTCGAGGAGCGGGGTCTCGCCGCCCTGGAGCTCGGGTGGTGGCAGTCGGCGGTGGTGGGTCGCTCGCCGGGCGTGAAGGTCACCTTCGTCCCGGCCCAGCACTGGAGCCGGCGCGGCCTCTCCGACACCAACCGCCGGCTCTGGGGCGGCTTCGTGGTCGAGGGGCGCCGGCAGGCGGTCTACCACTCCGGCGACACGGCCCTGTTCGACGGCTTCGCCGGGATCGGGCGGCGCTTCCCCGGGCTCGACGCGGCCCTGCTCCCCATCGGCGCCTACGACCCGGCCTGGTTCATGGAGCGGCAGCACATGAGCCCGGAGCAGGCGCTGGCGGCGTTCCAGGCCCTGGGCGCCAAGTGTTTCGTGGCCATGCACTGGGGCACCTTCAAGCTCACCGACGAGCCGCTCGACGAGCCGCCGCGCCGGCTCGAGGCCGAACGCCAGCGGCTCGGGCTGCCGCCGGAGCGCGTGCGCGTTCCTGCCGTGGGCGAGACCCTCGACCTGCGCTAGAATCCGCGCCCCCATGAGCGAGATCACGCCCGAAGTCGTCGCCCGTCACGGTTTCACCCCCGCGGAGTACGAGGAGGTGAAGCGGCACCTCGGGCGCGAGCCCAACTTCACCGAGCTGGGCGTGTTCTCGGTGATGTGGAGCGAGCACTGCTCCTACAAGTCGTCGCGCATCCACCTGCGCAACTTCCCCACCAGCGGGCCCCGGGTGCTGCAGGGCCCCGGCGAGAACGCCGGCGTGGTGGACGTGGGCGACGGGCTCGCCGTCTGCTTCAAGATGGAGAGCCACAACCACCCCTCGTACATCGAGCCCTACCAGGGCGCGGCCACCGGCGTGGGCGGCATCCTGCGCGACGTCTTCACCATGGGCGCCCGCCCCATCGCCTCGATGAACGCGCTCCGCTTCGGCGACCCCTCGCACCCCAAGACCGCCTTCCTGCTCGAGGGCGTGGTGGCGGGCATCGCCGGCTACGGCAACTGCATGGGCGTGCCGACGGTGGGCGGCGAGGTGGCCTTCCACCCGAGCTACAACGGCAACTGCCTGGTCAACGCCTTCACCCTGGGCGTGCTCCCCGCCGACAAGATCTTCCTCGGCAAGGCGGTGGGGGTCGGGAACCCGGTGATGTACATCGGCGCCAAGACCGGCCGCGACGGCATCCACGGCGCCACCATGGCCTCGGCCGAGTTCGACGCCTCCACCGAGGAGAAGCGCCCCACGGTGCAGGTGGGCGACCCCTTCATGGAGAAGCTGCTCCTCGAGGCCTGCCTCGAGCTCTTCCAGACCGACGCGGTGGTAGGCATCCAGGACATGGGCGCGGCCGGCCTCACCAGCTCCTCGGTCGAGATGGCCGGGCGGGCCGGGAACGGCATCGACCTCGACGTGGACGCGGTGCCGCGCCGCGAGCAGGGGATGACGCCGTACGAGGTGCTCCTCTCCGAGTCGCAGGAGCGCATGCTGCTCGTCGCCGAGAAGGGCAAGGAGGACCAGGTCCGGCGCATCTGCCAGAAGTGGGACCTCGACGTCGCGGTGGTGGGGACCGTCACCGACTCCGGCCACCTGCGCGTCATCTCCGGCGGCCGGGTGGTCGCCGATCTGCCGGTCGAGCCGCTCACCGAGCACGCCCCCAAGTACGACCGGCCGCGCCGCCCCATGGCGAAGCTGGAGGAGCTGCGGGCCTTCGACCCGACGTCGCTCCCCGAGCCGTCCGACCTCGGGCAGGAGCTGCTCGCGCTGCTCGAGCGCCCCACCATCGCCAGCAAGGAGTGGGTCTACCGGCAGTACGACCACATGGTGCGCCTCGTGGGCGCGGTGCGCCCCGGCGGCGACGCCGCCGTGGTGCGGCTCGCCACCGGCGAGGAGGAGCACGCGCACAAGGGCATCGCCCTCTCGGTCGGCGTGAACTCCCGCTTCTGCTTCCTCGACCCGAAGCTCGGCGCCATGCACGCGGTGGCCGAGTGCGCCCGCAACATCGCCTGCGTGGGCGGCGAGCCGCTCGCCATCACCGACTGCCTCAACTTCGGCAACCCCGAGAAGCCGGAGATCATGTGGCAGTTCGCCGAGTGCGTGCAGGGGCTCGCCGACGCCTGCCGCGCCTTCGAGACCCCGGTGGTCTCGGGCAACGTCTCGCTCTACAACGAGACCGAGGGGCAGGGGATCCTGCCCACCCCCTCGGTCGGCATGGTCGGACTGGTCGAGCCGGTGGAGCAGAGCTGCACCTCGAACTTCAAGAACCCGGGCGACCTGGTGGTGCTGGTGGGCGCCGTGGGAGGCGAGGTCGGCGGGAGCGAGTACCTGTCGGCCCGCCACGGGGTGGAGGCGGGGCGCGTCCCACCGCTCGACCTCGCGCTCGAGCAGGCGGTCCAGGCGACGGTGCGCCGCGCCGTGCAGGAGGGGCTGCTCTCCTCGGCCCACGACTGCTCCGACGGCGGCCTGGCGGTGGCGCTGGCCGAGTGCTGCATGATGGCCTCCGCGCCGGAGGGGGTGGCGCCGGGCTGGATCGGCGCGGCCGTGCGTGTTCCGTTCGCTCTCCGCAAGGACTTTGCCCTCTTCGGCGAGGACGCGAGCCGGATCGTGGTCTCGCTGCCCGCCGAGGCCCTTTCGCGCCTCGAGGCGCTCGCCGCCGAGGCCGGTGCGCCGCTCGTGAAGCTCGGCGCGGTCGGTGGCGACCGGCTCGAGATCCAGGGGGCGCTCTCCGTCCCGGTGTCGGAGCTGGGGCGCGCCTGGCGGGCCGGGATCCCTGCGGTGCTGAAGGGCGCCGGCCGGAAGTAGCCCGGCGCCCGGTCCCGGGCTGATCAGGGGCAGCTCGGGATTCCCGCGGTGATGCTCATGCCGACCACGCCGTCGGTGACCTCCACTCCCGCCGTGCCCGCCAGCTCCAGCTGGCAGTTGCCCGCGCTCTCGTGCACCTCGCAGCCGGCCATCGCCACGGAGGCGCAGGGGGCGCCGGCGGCGCAGGTGGCCTGGATCCCAGCGACCGGGTAGCAGGTGCCGGAGGGGACGCCCGGGTCCGGCTGGCTGGCTCGCCAGGTGACCTGGAGCGGGTCGCCGTCGGGGTCGGTCCCCACCGGCGTGGCGGTGAAGGTCGGGGCCATGCTCTCGGTCCAGACCTCGTAGTTGGCGACGACGGGGTCATAGGTCCGGCAGGTGTTGCGCCGCGGCTGGCAGTTCGCGAAGCCGATCGAGCCGCCCGGCGCGCGGTCGAGGACGCTCACGGTGATCGACTGGATTCCTCCCTGGCCCCAGGGGTCCTGCAGCGCATAGGAGACCGCGTGCTGCTTCACCAGGTTCGCGAGCGGAGGGAGCCCGCCTTGCGCCGCGGCATACGCGAGCTCGCAGGCGGCCGTCACCTGCCAGCCCGCCACGGAGGCGACCAGTCCCAGCCGGTTGCAGAGGCCGCTCGAGGTGGCGGTCACCTGGATGGGATCGCCGTCGGGATCGACCCAGACGCCCGACGCGATCGCCGGATCGGTGCGGTACCCCGCGCCGTCGTACCGGTGCATGACCGGGAGGAGCGAAGGCGAGCTGGTGGTGAGGACCGGCGCCCGGTCCTTCACCAGCACCGCGGTGCTCACCTGGAGGTTTTCCCAGGGGTCGTTCACCAGGGTGACCAGCTTGAAGGGCGAGGAGTCGTCTCCGCGCCGGAGCTCTTCGGGATACGCGAGCGGAACCTGGACCAGGAGCGAACCCCCCGACACCGCCGCCGTGGCGTGGGGCGCCCACGCGGCGTCCACCTCAACGTAGGATTGGCTCGTCAGCGGATCGCCGTCGGGGTCGATGACCTGGATCGAGTACGGCCCCTCGGCGAGATAGCGAGGGGTGCCGGACAGGTCGACGCGGTGGTCGAGCGAGATCGAGGGCAAGGCAGTGACCACCGGCGGCTGGTTGCCGATGGTCAGGGGGAAGCGGGCGACCGCAGAGCGCCCTCCGCCATCGCTGACGGTGCAGACCACCGCGCGATTGACCAGACCGAGGAGCTCGAGCGGGTTGGCGCACTCGAGCCGCACCTGGGCGGTGCCGCTGCCGTCCACCTCGGCGGCGAGGGCGCAGCCGTTCGGCCGCGACGCTTCGTCGCTCCAGGTCACGGTGAGCGGGTCGCCCTCCGGATCGGACCAGGAGAGCGGCGTGGAGAAGGAGGCGGTGTAGAGCTGGCGCGCCGGGTCGTACCGGTGGCCGATCGACTGGGACGACCCGAGCGAGATGGTCGGAGGGAAGTCCTGCGGCGCGACGCGGAAGCGGAGGGTGGCCGTCTGGCCGCCGCCGTCGCTCGCGGTGAGGACCGCCGCGTGCTGGATGTCGCCGCCCGCGAGCTCGTTCAGGTCGGCGCACTCCAGGCGCAGCGTGGCGCGGTTGCCGGCGAGCGACGGTGATAGGCTGCAGCCGTTGGCGCGGGCCGCCTCGTGAGACCACGTGAGCGAGACCGGATCGCCGTCGGGGTCGGACCAGGAGAGGTCGACCGAGAGCTCCGCCGAGTAGAGCCGGGTCACCGGGTCGTAGCGGTGCGGCGGGGTGAGGAGCGCGGCGGCCTGATCGGAGGAGAGGAGGGGCGGCTGGTCCGCGACCGAGAGCGCGAAGCGCGCGCTGGCGGTGTTGCCCGCCGGGTCGGTGGCGGTGAAGGCGAGCACGTGCTTGGCGTCGGCGCCGATCAGCTCGATGAGGCTGGGGCAGTCGATCCGGAACTTCATGCCGCCCGGCTCCTGCGCCGCGGTGAGGACGCAGCCGTTCGGCTGGGCCGACTCGAGCTTCGAGGTGATGTTGAAGGCGTCGTTGTCCGGATCGGTCCAGGCCACCGGGGCGGAGCCTTCCGCCAGGTAGCGCCGCGTCGCCGGGTCGTAGCGGTGCGCCAGGGCGAGCTGCGCGCCCCCGCTCACCACCACCGGCCGGTCCTTGACGGTGACCACCAGCTCGTCCCGCGCCTTCTTGTTCCGGGCGTCGGTGACGGTGACGAAGAAGCGCCAGGCGCCGGAGAGCGGCGTCCCGGCGGTGCTGATCCGCACCTCCACCTCGGCGGCGTCCGTACCGGAGAGGAACTCGACCTTGGGGGCTGGCTGGCCGTTCAGCTCCAGCGGCGGCTCGTAGCTCCAGTGGTAGCCCACCGGCGCGCCGAACACGTCCTTGCCGGCCGCGCTCAGGCGGAGCACTTGCGAGCCGCCGGGGTCCACGGTGGTGCAGGAGGCCGGGGTGCCCTGACACGAGTGGTCCACCGCGAGGTCGTCGGCGGCCAGCACCGTCGGCGGCGGCAGGTCGGCGGAGGGGCTCGGGTTGCCCGCCGTGCCAGCTCCAGTGCCTGCCGCGACCACGGTCACGGTGACCGAGGCGGGCGGGCTCGGCCGTCCGCGCGAGTCGGTGACCACCAGCGCGACGGTGTAGTTGCCGGCGCAGCCGAAGACGGTGTCGAGGCGTGGCTGGGCGCTGCTGGCCGGGACGGAGGCGCAGGCGCCTCCGGTGACGGTCCAGGCGTAGCTCGCCACCGCGTCGCCGGGGTCGGGATCGCTGCTGCCGCTCCCGTCGAAGACCACCTGCTGCCCGGCGATGAGGGCCGAGGCAGGTGTTCCCGAGATGGAGGCCGCCGGGGCGGTGTCGGCGGCGCAGACCGACGCGACGCAGAAGGCGCCGCTGCCGCAGTCGGAGTCCTTCTGGCAAGCGCGCAGTTGACGGTGCTCGCCGCCGCAGGCGGTGAGCAGGGCGATGAGGCACGCGGCGAACGCGCGCGCCGGGAGTCCCCCCGGACTCTGCATGTTGCGCTCCCTTTCTGCTTGCTCGATTCGTTCCGGACGAAATACGTTGACCCACAGTGTGAGATCAAGCGCCGATTGACGGTCAGTCATCATTCGGCGCTTTGCGAGGGGCGTACCAACGGCAAACGGGCCGAAGCGCGGTCGTCGGAAGGCGGCGACCGTCCGTTTCGCGGACCAGGGTCCGCGGCGCGGACGGTCTGGCGTCCGGCTGCGGAGTCGCCGGGGCGATTGCGCTTGGCAAGCCCTTCGCATTCGCACGGGGAATCGGGGCGGCACGAGCCACACCGAGACGGGGGGAACGATGCGCGCGTGCTTCACGTTGATCCTGCTGCTGGGAGCGGCGGCCTGCGGTCGCTCGGCGGCGCCCGGGAGCTGCGCCAGCGACGCCGACTGCGCTGCCGACCAGCGCTGCGCCGCCGGCGGAAGCTGCGCGCCGCGCGCGGCGGGGTCGGACGGCGGGGTCGGCGGCGGCGCCGGCGGCCAGCCGGACGGGGGCGGAGGCGCCGCGGACGGCGGCGTCGACTCCGGCGGGAGCGACGGCGGCACGACCCCGGGAACCGACGGCGGCGCGGGGCCGGCTCCCGGCTGCCAGCCGGGGTGCGCCGCGAGCCAGGTCTGCACCGCCGCGCTCACCTGCGCCGACGCCTATCGGGTCACCATCCTCGCGCCAGCGTCCGGCGCCGTGGTGAGCGGCTTCGTGACCGTCCAGGCGCGGGTGGAGCGCGCTGCAGCGGAGGTGCCGCTCCCGACCAGGGTGGAGCTGCGCAACTCGCGGAACACTCCCGTGCTCCCCATGATCCCCGGCGCGGCCGACGGGCTCGCCACCGTCTACTCCTTCGACTTCTGGACGCCCGAGCGGACCGAGGCGCCGCTCACCTTCACGGTGGCGGCGATGGCTCCCTGGGGCGAGGTGAGCCAGCAGGTGACGGTGGTGGTCGACACCTGGGCCCCGCGGCAGCTGCTAGGGCTCATCGACTGCGGCGGCGGCGAGTGCAGGCCGGACTCCACCCTGACCATCCGTCAGGAGATCGTCGACGCGCGGCTCCTCGGCGCCAGCGCGTCGGTGGAGCTCGACGGCTATGCGCGCAGCTTTCCTTTCACCCCCACGGGCACCGGCTACACCGTCAGCATCCCGCTCCGGGAGCTGCCGTTCCCCTATTACGACAGGGGGGTGAGCGTGGTGCTCACCGCGCGCGACGCGGCCGGCAACGTGGGGACCGAGTCGCTCGTGATCTCGGTGGGCCGCTTCCGCTGGCGGCGGCAGCTCCAGGTCCCGATCACCTCGCCGGCGGTGATGAAGGACGGGACCCTGGTGCTCGGCTCGTCGCGGAGCTTCTCGCAGTTGATCGGGCTGAACCAGGACGGGTCGGACAAGTGGCAGCTCACCCTCGCGGCCGCGTACGGCGCGGCGGCCCAATTCGTGACGGCGCCGCCCAGCATCGGCGCGAGCGCCATCTGGGCGGGGTCGGAGGACGGGCGGGTCTACGCGGTGGATCTTGCGGGGGCGGGGATTCTCAATGGGGTGGCGGGGGGGAGGGGGTGCGATACGGGGGGCGCCGTCCGGAACGCGCCTTCTGTTGGCTGGCAATCTCCGGAGTTGGCGTTTGCGGGCTCCAGTACCGGAAGCGCATTTGCTGCGGATATCGCTATCAAGTGCGCACCCACTGGCCCGACCGGCCCAATGGATGCCGCTACTGCTATAGATTCGGTCGGCCAGGTATTTGGCTGGACGACCCTCGGGCAGCTCTATCGGTATGCGTTCGGCACAACGAAGTTCACTGAGCAACAGACGGCGACCATTGGTGCCGGCGGGATCGCCCCACTCGCCATCACAAGCGATGGTCGAATCGTCGCGGCCGGGGTCGACGGCACCCTGAACGTCAGCAACAGCATTCCTGCAGCGAACATCGTCGCGGCCACCGCCCCCATCTCCTCCTCCCCCGTGATCGCCGCCAACGGCGACATCATCTTCGGCGACGACGCCGGCGTGCTCCACCGCTACACGCCCGCCGGCCTCCAGGTCTGGCCGGTCGAGCCGAACCTGGGCGGGGCCGCCCGCGCGCCCCTGCTCCTCTCCGGCGGCGACGTCGAGATCCTGGTCCCGACCGCCACCGGGAAGCTGGTGGGGCTCAAGGGCGACGGCACCGTGCTCTGGTCCACCGACCTCGCCGCCGGCCAGGACCTGCGGGAGGCGAACATCTACACGCCGCCCGGTCAGGTGGGGCGCGCCTTCAGCACCGCCCTCCTCGGCTGCGGCGACGGCAACCTCTACGCGGTGATGGTGGACGGCCAGCTCGACGCGTCCGCGCCCTGGCCGCGGGCCCACCACGACCCGCAGAACACCGGCAACGCGCGGGGGCCGAGGCCGTGAAGGGCGGGCCGCTGCTCCTCCTCGCGCTCGCCGCGTCCGTGCCGGCGGGCGCGGCGCTGGCGGACCAGAGCGTCGCCGTGCTGGCGGTGGGCGAAGCGCCGGCGGGTCCCGGCGCCGAGCTCTCCGAGCTCACGCACCAGCTGCGCGCCGCCTGCCGCGACCGGGCGGTCGGTGTGCTCGACCTCGCCGAGACGCGGTCCCGCCTGCTCGGCCAGCCCTCCGCGGTGAGGCTCGCCGAGCTCGACAGGGCGGCCGGCGCCGCCATTGCCGACTACCAGGCGGGCGAGTACCAGCGCGCCATCCTGATCTGGCGTGCGGTGGTCGAGGAGCTGGAGAAGCTGCAGGCCGGGCCCGAAACCTACGAGCAGTGGACCCGGGCGGTGCTGCGGCTGGCCCACGCCGAGGGGACGCTCAACCACTGGGCGGAGGCGCGCGCGTCGATGGAGAAGCTGCTCGCCGTGGAGCCGCGCTTCGCGCCGGATCCCGACGAGTACTCGCCCAGCTACCGGCGGGTCTTCGACGAGGTCCGGCAGAAGCTGCGCGGCCGGCCGCTGCACCGGCTCACCATCACCGGCGGCGGCCGCTCCGGGGCGGCGTTCGTGAACGGCAAGGCCATCGGCGCCACGCCGGCGACGGTCGCGCTCCCGGCCGGTCGCTACCGCGTGGCGGGGTCGAGCGGCGGCGTGCGAGCGCCGGGCGTGACGGTGGACCTCCGGACCGAGGACCGCGAGGTGGACCTGGCCCTCGCGTTCGCCGACGCGGTGCGGCTCGAGTCCGGGCCAGGGCTGGCGCTCTCCCCGACCGGGCGCGCCGAGGTCCTGCGTGAGGCCGGCGCGGCGCTGGGGGTGGAGCGGCTCGTCGCCGCCAGCCTCGTGAACGACGGAGAGGGCGCTCACCTCTCCGGCGCCCTCTACGACGTGGGGCGCGGGACGCTGCTGCGGGAGGGGAGGGTGCGGGTCCCGGCCGGCGCGGCGCAGGGCGCCGGCGTGGGCGCGCTCGCAAGCTTCCTGCTCCGGGGGCAGCCGCTGCAGGGGGTCGTGGAGGTGGTGGCCGCGCCCGCAGCGCTCGCGCGCGGCGGAGCCCGCGCGGCCCCCGCCGGCCGATCGCTCTCCGCGCCGCTCCGCGTCCCCGCGCCCGAACCCGTGGCGGCGCCGGAGGCACCCCAGTCCCGGCGGCCAATCCCGACCACTCGTGCCGCGTCGAGCGGTGGTGCGCCGGGGGCGCCGCCCACCGCGGCCGCCGTCGTCAACCTCGCCCCCACCGCTCCCGCTCCCTCCACCACTCCCGCCACCGCGCCCCCGCAGCTCGCCACCGGATCGCGCACGCGGCTCCCGCCCTCGCTCGCCCCGGCTCCCGTCGGCCTCGCCGCACCGACCACCCCCGCCGCTGTCCCCCTCCGCCCGGCTGCCCCCGCCACCTGGCTGCGCCCCGCCGCCTGGCTCTCCGGCACCCTGGCGCTGGGATTCGCGGGCGTCGCCGCCTGGCAGGGACTCGCCGCCTCCAGCGCCTACGACCGCGCGAACGGCATGGTGCGCCCCGATGGACTGCTCGTCTCCGGCAACGATCCCACCCGCTACCGCGACGCGCTCAACGACGGAGACCGCGCCAGCCGCCTCGCCTGGGTGAGCGCCGGCTCGTCGGTCGCGCTGGCCGCGGCCGCCGGGTTCATGGGCTGGCTCTCGGCCGACGTCCCACCATCGCCGCGCTGACCTGCCCGGCGCGGTCCCCCAGCCTCGCTCTTTCCCTCTCCCGCATCGCGGGGGAGGTGTCAGGGAGGGGCATACCCCGCGGCGTTCCGCCGTTCACCGCCCCCGCGCCACCGGCAGCGCCCGCCAGGCCGCCGCCACCGCCTCCCCGAGCCTCCCCGCGAGCCCGGGCCCGTAGTAGGTCCGCTCCGTCTCGCCGTGTCGCAGCGCCATCCGCTCCGGGGTCTCGACGTAGCCGACGTAGTCCCCGGCGAGCGACACCACCTCCGCGTCGGGGCCGGCCTGCGCCCGCCACTGCTCCCCCACCTCCATCACCGGCTCGCCCGGGTTGAAGAGGAGCGCCAGCGGGCCGAGCCGGAGCGCGGTCAGCACCGCCTCGGCCGGGAAGACCGACCAGGCCATGTTCCTCGCGAGCTGCTGGAGCCGGGGAGGGGCCGCGGCCGGATCGGGCGGCGGCAGGGGGATCCGGACCGACGAGAGCGCCAGCGCCGGGCGAGGGTCCGGGGGCGAGAACGCCAGCCGCGAGACGCGCGCCTCCACTGCCCGGGCGTAGACCTCGGGCGTCAGCCTCGCCTGGTCGGCGAGGTGCGGGGTGGCGTCGCCGAGCGCGCCCTGGAAGAAGAGGGTGGGGACCGGCTGTGCCCGCATCAGCGCCCCCGGCCAGTCGCCGGAGAGCAGGTGGTTGTCCGGCCCGAGCAGCGTGGCGTGCGACGGGTAGACCAGCAGCTGCGCGAGCAGCGCGCCCGAGGGCCGCGTGAGCCGGAAGCCGGTGAGCCGGGCCGCCACCTGGCGCAGGTACTCGCGGCTGTGGATGAGCTCGGGCGCGTCCGCTCGCGCCACCGACAACAGCGCCGGCTCGCGGGCCGCGCTCGCCGCCCGCACCGCCGCGGCGATCCGGTCGGCGAGGGCCTCGAAGGCGCGCCGGTGGTAAGGCCCGGTGGCGAGCCCCTCGGCCACGAGGTTATCCCAGAAGCCTCCGGGACCGGAGTGGGTGTGGGTGGCCGCGACGACCACTGCGTCGAGCCCCAGGTCGCGCACCCGGGCCTCCACCGCGCGGGAGAGCTCGCCCGGCACGAGCAGCAGCTCGGCCGAGACGAGCGCCACCTGGCAGCCCGGCTCGGAGAGCACCACCGCCCGCACCGCCAGCGGATCCCGCACGCCGGCCGAGCTCCAGTGCAGCCGCGGGAAGCCGGCCACCGGCGCCCCGGGCTCCGGCGAGAGCGGCAGCTCGGCGACGCCGGCCAGCAGGGGACCGTCGCCGGCGGCCGCGCGAACGGGGCGCGCCGCGCCCGCCCGCTCGGTCGGGCGCCAGCGCAGCGAGCCCGCGCCGAGGATCGCTGCCACCGCGGCGAGGAGCAGCCCCACGAGCACCGCGGCCCTGGTGAGAAGCTTTTTCAAGTGGCAACCGTTATACTCCGCGCCCGCCATGGCTTACGACGCCGTGTATGACAAGCTCAAGGACGAGTGCGGCGTCTTCGGAATCTGGTCCCTGGGCCAGTCCGACGAGGCCGCCAACTTCACCTACCTGGGACTGCACGCGCTGCAGCACCGCGGCCAGGAGGCGGCCGGCATCGTCTCCACCGACGGCACCACGCTCCACGCCCACCGCGAGATGGGCCACGTGGCCGACATCTTCACCGCCGAGGTGCTCTCCCGGCTGAAGGGTGGCGCGGCCATCGGCCACGTCCGCTACTCCACCGCGGGCGCCAGCCACGTCCGCAACGCCCAGCCCATCGCCGTGCAGTACGCGGGCGGCGCGGTGGCGGTGGCGCACAACGGCAACCTGGTGAACGCCGAGGCGCTCCGGGCCGAGCTCGAGCAGGCGGGCTCGATCTTCCAGACCACCAGCGACACCGAAGTGGTGGTCCACCTCATGGCGCGCGCCCGCAGCGTCGCCGGCCCGGCCGATCCGGTCCAGCGCCTGGTCGGCGAGGTGCGCGCCGCGCTGGCTCGCGTCTCCGGCGCCTACTCCATCCTCTTCCTCTCGCAGCAGGCCATCGTGGGCGCGCGCGATCCGCTCGGCTTCCGCCCGCTGGTCGTCGGCAAGCTCAAGGGCAGCTGGGTCCTGGCGAGCGAGACCACCGCCCTCGACCTCATCGAGGCCGAGTACGTCCGCGAGGTCGAGCCGGGGGAGCTGGTGGTCATCGACGGCTCCGGCCTGCGCTCCGAGCCGCTCTTCCCCGGCCAGGCGGCGCCGGCGCGCCAGGGGCGCTGCGTCTTCGAGCACATCTACTTCGCCCGGCCCGACTCGGTCCTCTTCGGCAAGTCGGTCTACTCGGTGCGCCACGCCCTCGGCCGCGAGCTCGCGACCTCCCACCCGGTCCCCGCCGACCTGGTCGTCCCGGTGCCCGACTCGGGCGTCCCGGCCGCCATCGGCTACGCCGAGGAGAGCGGCATCCCCTTCGCCACCGGGCTGGTGCGCTCGCACTACGTGGGCCGCACCTTCATCGAGCCGCAGCAGTCGATCCGTCACTTCGGCGTGAAGCTCAAGCTGAACGCGCTCAAGGACGTGCTGCGCGGCAAGCGGGTGGTGGTGGTGGACGACTCGGTGGTGCGCGGCACCACCAGCCGCAAGATCGTGAAGATGATCCGCGATGCCGGCGCGAGCGAGGTGCACCTGCGCATCAGCTCGCCGCCGACGGCCTGGCCCTGCTACTACGGCATGGACACCCCCACGCGGCAGGAGCTCATCGCCTCCACCCACAGCGTGGAGGAGATCGCGAAGTACGTCACCGCCGACTCGCTCGGCTACCTCACCCTGGACGGGCTCTACCGCGCGCTGGGGGAGTCGCGGCAGGGTTACTGCGACGCCTGCTTCACCGGCGAGTACCTGGTGAAGTTCCCGGAGAGCCGCGAGCCGCGCGGCGCCGGGCTGCGCGTCGTCGGCGCCTGAGGGGGCGACGCCCCGGCCGCGACCCCCGCTCCGCCGCGGGCGCGGTACACTCGAGGGGTGACCGGGTCCGCCGACCGCTGGCGCGTGCAGGATGGCGTGCTCCACGTGTACCGGCTCTTCGACGTCGCCGACGAGATCGACCTGGCGCGGGCGGAGGCCATCGTCTCCGCGCCTCGCTCGCGGCTCAAGCTCGAGGCCGCCCAGGGCTCCACCGCGCTGGAGATCCCGGTCCCGCCGCTGCACATCGCCCTCGGCGAGCGGTCGGTGCCGCTCCGGGCCGGCGCCCGCCCGGCCGAGGCCGCCGCCCACCTCTACGATTACGGCGTGGTGAGCGTGGTCTACCGCCTGCCCATCCCGTCCGGCACCTCGCTGCCCGAGCTGGTGCCGCTCGCCGAGGAGCTGTCGGTGACGCCCACGCCGGCCCTCGACGCCGCCGCCCGCCGGGAGGCCGACGAGCTCTGCCGCGCCCTCGCCTCGGCCCTGACGCGCCCGCACGCCTGGGAGGGGCTCGAGACCTACCAGGTCTTCTTCGTGCGCAGCTTCGAGGCCCCGGTGGGCGCCGACGAGCTGGTGGCGGAGGCGCCGCTGGCGAAGCTGCTACTCGGCGAGGTGAGCGCGGCCGAGCTCTCGGCGGGGGAGCGGGAGGACGTGCTCAAGCACCGCTTCAGCTACCTCGCCGACGACCTGGCGGTGGTGGACTGGAACAGCGCCTTCGTGCTCGAGCCCTCCGGGGTCGCCGACATCCCCGACCTGCTGGAGTTCGCCACCGCCCACCTGCTCGAGCTGCGCTACTACGACGCGCTCCTCGACCGCTCCCTCTCGCGCATCTACGACGAGCTGGCGGCGGGGGGCCGCTTCCAGAACGTCTTCACCCGCCGCTACCGCCGGCTGCAGCGCCGCACCGCGGCGCTGCTGCTCGAGCTCTCGGAGATGACCGAGCGGCTCGAGAACGCGGTGAAGATCATCGGCGACTTCTACCTGGCGCGCCTGTGGCAGAGCGCGATCCGGCGGTTCCGCCTCCCCGCCTGGCAGGAGACGGTGCTACGCAAGCAGCAGCTCCTCTCGGGCGTGAACGGCCTGCTCGGCAACGCCGCCGACACCAGCCGCGGGCAGCTCATGGAGCTGGCGGTGATCCTGCTCATCCTGGGGGAGTTCCTGCTCGCCCTCCGCGTACACTGAGGGTGCTCCGGAGGCGCCGCCGGCGAGGGGCCGATCGCACGGATCGCCCCATTTTGCAGGGATCTCCGACGGACGAGCAGTTGACGGGGGGATCCGAAAGCGATATCAGGGCAGTCAATAGCCGCCCGTGGGCGGGTAAGGAGGGCTTCCTAAAATGACGCAGGCTCAGTTCTTCCAGGCGGTGGCCGAGGAGTCGCAGCTGTCCAAGGCCCAGGTGCGCGCGGTCTTCATGGCGGTCGAGGGGATCGTCACCAAGCGGCTCAAGGCCGAGGGCAAGATCCCGCTGGGCGGCCTGGGCGCCGCCAAGCTGGTGGACCGCAAGGCGCGCGTGGGCCGCAACCCGGCCACGGGCGAGCAGATCAAGATCGCGGCCCGCACGGCGATCAAGCTCAACCCGTCCAAGGCGCTCAAGGACGTGTTCAACAAGAAGGCGAAGAAGTAGCCGATTCGCCACGCCAGCTTTTCGGGAGGCCCGCCGGAGCGATCTGGCGGGCCTCTTCCTTTTCCGCCACCATGGCCATCCATGAACGTGCGCGTGAAGGTGGTGGAGACGCCGGCCGAGCGGGAGGCCAGCCGCGAGCTGCGGCGGCGGGTGTTCGTGGAGGAGCAACGGGTGCCGCCGGAGCTCGAGTACGACGCGCTCGACGAGACCGCCGACCACGTGCTGGCGCTCGACGAGGCCGGCGCCTGCGTCGGCACCGGCCGGCTGGTGACGCAGTCCCCGGGTGTGGGGCGGGTGGGCCGCATGGCGGTCGAGGCGCGCTGCCGCGGCGGCGGGATCGGCGCCAAGGTGCTCGCTGAGCTGGAGCGCCTCGCTCGGGCGCGCGGCCTCGCCGAGATCGTGCTCCACGCCCAGGTGCACGCGCAGCCCTTCTACGACCGGGCCGGCTACCTGCCCGAGGGCGATCGCTTCGAGGAGGCCGGCATCGCCCACGTCAGCATGCGCAAGCGGCTCTGAGGCGGCGCGAGGCGGCCCGCCTTCTCAGGCGATCCGCAGCAGGGTGCGCAGCGTGGTGATGATGTCGGAGAACTTCACCGGCTTCTGCAGGAACACGTCCACCCCGAGCGGCGCCGCGCGGGCCTGCGCGGCCTTGCCGCCGGCGCTGATGACGACGATCGGCATCCCTTCGCAGGCGGGGAGCTTCCGCGCCGAGGCCACCAGGGCGAAGCCGTCCATCCCGGGCATGTAGAGGTCGGCCATGAGCAGGTCCACCGGCGGCAGCCGCTCGAGCCGGGTGAGGGCCTCCCGGCCGTCCCGGGCAAAGTCGACCTGCAGGTTCACCCCTTCGCTCGCGATCCGGCGCATCGCCTGCTGGTACATCTCGAGCACCAGCGGGTTGTCCTCCACCACCAGCAGCTGGTAGGGGTGCGTGCGGCTCGCCGGGACCTCGAGGGCAGCGGTCGCGAGCAGGGAGAGCTTCGCCCGGTCTTCCTCCCGCCCCTCTGGAACCATCACCGCGAGCCCCTTGGGGAAATCGGTGGAGGCCTGGCGCTTGCGGACCACCTCCACCTCGATCTCCACCGGCTCGAGGAGGCCGGGGAAGCTGACCGACAGCGGGACGCGCTCGCCCAGCTTCAGGTCACGCTCGGTGCGGATGAAGAGGCCGCTGGCCGACAGGTTCTCCGTAGCATCCCGAAATTCCGGGGAATCCGGGTAATCGATCCGGAGAATGAGGGGGACTCTGGGATCCCGGCGCTGATTGGAGGACGTCATTGGGGGCCTACCCTATATACACCCCCCGAAAAACGGTTTGACATCCTCCTGGGGGCACACTAGCTTCGCCGATCATTTTCTTCAGGCATCTCGGAGCTTTATGGCCGACGCAACCCAGACGTCGCCCAGACTGGTAGCGGAACTGCCGCCCGCACAGGTGGCACATTTCGACACCGAGCTGGGTCTCATCCTGAAGCGGTATCCGGAAGATCGTAAGGCAGCGGCGATGATCCCCGCGCTCCGTCTGGGGCAGGAGATCTTCGGCTGGCTCTCACCGGCGGTGCAGTTCCTGTGCGCCGAGCGGCTCGGCACCTCCCCGGCGCGCGCCGAAGAGGTCGCGACCTTCTACGTCATGCTCGAGACGCACCCGCACGGGCGGCACGTGGTCGAGCTCTGCACCAACATCGGCTGCTCCCTCTCCGGCGCCGACCGCATGTTCGAGGCGCTCAAGCGGAAGCTCGGCGTGGAGAACGGCGGCACCACCGCCGACGGCCGGATCACCTTCCGCGAGGTCGAGTGCCTGGGCTCCTGCGGCACCGCCCCGGCCATGCTGGTGGACGAGGACATGCACGAGCGGCTCACGCTGGAGAAGGTCGAGAAGATCCTCGGAGGCCTGAAGTGAGCGAGACCCTCATCCTCTCCCAGCGCTGGGGCAAGAAGGACAGCCACACGCTCGCCTCCTACCGCGCCGATGGCGGCTACCGCGCCCTCGAGAAGGCGCTGGGGATGGATCCCGCCGCCATCGTCAACGAGGTCAAGGCCTCGAACCTGCGCGGCCGCGGCGGCGCCGGCTTCGCCACCGGCCTCAAGTGGTCCTTCCTCCCCAAGGACATCCGCCCCCGCTACTTGTGCATCAACGCCGACGAGTCGGAGCCGGGCACCTTCAAGGACCGCTACATCATCGCCCACGATCCCCACCAGCTCATCGAGGGGATCGCCATCGCCTGCTTCGCCAACGACATCCACCTCGCCTACGTCTACATCCGCGGCGAGTTCAAGCAGCAGGCGCAGATCCTCCACGACGCCATCCAGGAGGCCTACGCCGCCGGGATCCTCGGCCCGAAGCTGATGGGGCGCGACTTCGCCCTCGACCTCCACGTCCACCGCGGCGCCGGCGCCTACATCTGCGGCGAGGAGAGCGCCCTCATGGAGTCGCTGGAGGGCAAGAAGGGCTACCCTCGCCTCAAGCCGCCGTTCCCGGCGGTGGTGGGCCTGTGGGGCAAGCCGACCATCATCAACAACGTCGAGACGCTCGCCAACGTGCCCTGGATCGTGGAGCACGGCGGCGCCGCCTTCGCCGCCCTCGGCTCCGGAAAGTCGGGCGGCACGCGCCTCTTCTGCGTCTCCGGCCACGTGGTGCGGCCCGGCGTCTACGAGAAGCCGGTCCACTACAACCTCAAGAAGCTCATCATGGAGGACTGCGGCGGCGTCGTCGGCGGCCGCAAGGTGAAGGCGGTCATCCCCGGCGGCAGCTCGGCGCCGGTGCTGGCGGCCCACGAGATCGACGTCTCCATGGAGTTCGACGCCCTCAAGGCGGCCGGCACCATGGCCGGCTCGGGCGGCGTCATCGTCATGGACGAGTCGACCTGCCTCGTCCGCGCCCTGTCGCGCATCTCCAAGTTCTACGCGGAGGAGAGCTGCGGCCAGTGCACCCCCTGCCGCGAGGGCACGCCGTGGATGGAGGGCATCCTCCACCGCATCGAGCACGGCGAGGCCAGCGCGGCCGACGTCGATCGGCTCGAGCAGCTCACCGGCAACATCATGGGCAACACCATCTGCGCGCTCGGCGACGCCGCCGCCATGCCGGTGCAGAGCTTCCTCAAGAAGTTCAAGCCGGAGTTCCTGGCCCACGTCGAGGGCCGTGGCTGTCCGTTCGGCGACCACGCCTGGGGCCTGACGCAGGAGTCCCGCGAGGCGGTCGTCGGGGAGATGAGGGTCTAGGATGGGCGACAAGGCCGAGATGGCAGTCTTCTGGATTCTCACCGTGCCGCTCATCGCGGCCAGCCTCGGGGTGGTGGTCACCAAGAACCCCATCACCGCCGCCATGAGCCTGGTGGGCGCCTTCTTCTGCCTGGCGGGCATCTACGTGCTGCTCACCGCGCACCTGGTGGCCTTCCTGCAGATCCTGGTCTACGCCGGCGCCATCATGGTGCTCTTCCTCTTCGTCATCATGCTGCTCTCCCTGCAGGAAGAGGTGCTGGGGGTGTCGCGGGTGAAGGTGATGCAGGGGCTCGGGGTGGTCGGGTGCGTGGGCGTCTTCGCCGTCATCTACCGGGCCATCCTGTCCGCCGGGCCGCGGATGATGCCGCAGGTCGGCGAGGACTTCGGCACCGTCAAGGCGGTGGGGCGGCTGCTCTTCACCCAGTACCTCCTGCCCTTCGAGGCCACCAGCTTGCTGCTCCTGGTGGCCATCGTGGGCGCGGTGGTCGTCGCCAAGCAGAGGATCTGAGCCATGGTCCCTTCCAGCTACTACCTGGCGCTCGCCGCGATCCTCTTCACCATCGGCCTGTTCGGGGTGGTGTCGAAGCGCAACATCCTCATCGTCTTCATGTGCATCGAGCTGATGCTCAACGCGGCCAACCTGACCTTCCTCGCCTTCGCGCGGCAGAACGGGAACCTGGCCGGCCACGCCATCGCGTTCTTCGTCATCGCGGTGGCGGCGGCCGAGGCGGCGGTGGGGCTGGCGATCGTCATCGCCATCTACCGCACCCGCGGGACGCTGCACATGGACGAGGTGAAGGTCCTGCGGGACTGACGGCCCGCGAGTCCTCCGGCGCACCGATCGGGCCGCGGTTTTCACGGGCGCCCCGCCTGCCGCTCCGTGTAGATTGGCGGCCACATGCTCGCGCGCTGCGCCCGTTGCCAGAACACCTTCACCACCGAGCGCTTCGGGGTCCAGACCTGCCCCCACTGCGGCTCGGAGGTGCTGCTCTCGGACCCGAACGCGCCGGCCGCGCCGCCGCCCACGCCGCCTCCGGCGCCGGCCGCTCCCGGCGCCTCCTCGCCGAGCTGGGGCACGCCGCCCGCGCCGCCGCCGGGCTTTGGCGCCGAGCCGGCCCCGACCACCGCGCCGCCGCCGACCCCCTCCCCGGCCCCTCCTGGCCGCCACGCTGGCGCGCAGCCCTCCGAGGGCGGCTGGTCCGGTGCCCACCAGGCCACCGTCGCCCCTCCGCCGGCCGGGTGGGAGCGGAGCGCGCCCTTCGTCGACCGGCGCCGGCTCGGCTTCCTCTCCGCCTACGTCCAGACCTGGAAGCTGGTGGCCTTCGACCCGGCGCAGTTCTTCCGCTTCGTGAGGGTGAACGAGAGCCGCAGCGCCGTGCTCTTCGGTGTGGTGGCGCTCACGGTGGGCAACTGGTTCCAGACCCTCTACGGCTATCTCGTCTCCAGCGCCGCCGTCGGCCTCTTCGACGAGATGCTGAAGAAGATCCCGCAGGGCCGCGGCGGGGTGGACCACGCGCTCGTCTCCGCGCTGGTGTCGCGCACCACCTTCGCCGGGGTGCTGGTCCAGGTGCTGATGGCGCCGCTGGCGGCGCTCTTCGTGCTCTACCTCACCGCCGGCGTGATGCACCTCCTGCTGCTGCTCTTCCGCGCCGCCCCGCGCGGCTTCGACGCCACCCTCACCGCGGTGGGCTACGCCTTCGGCCTCTTCGTGCTGCAGGCGGTGCCGGTGTGCGGCTACCCGGTGGCCGCCATCTGGTTCCTGGCGGCGGTGATCCTGGGGCTCGGCGAGGCGCAGCGCTGCGGGCCGGGCAAGGCGGCGGCGGCGGCCCTCCTCCCGCTCGGCTTCGTCTGCTTCTGCTGCGGCGGCGCGGTGGCCACGATGCTGGCCGGCCTCGGCACCATCAGCTCGCAGGGAGAGTAGCCGGTGGCGGAGCGCCGGCCCGTTGGCCACCTCGAGGTCTTCGCCCTGCTGGGCGCGGCGAGCTTCCTGCTGGCGCGCTTCTTCCCGCTGCTCGCGCTGCACCTGCGCTGTCCGCTGCTGGCGCTCACCGGCTGGCCGTGCCCCACCTGCGGCATGACCCGCGCCTTCGTGCGGCTGGCTCACGGGCGCCTCCAGGGGGCAGTGGCCGCGAGCCCGCTCGGCGCATTCCTCGCCGCCGCCGCCTGGGCCTTCGCCCTGGCCGCGCTCGTCGCCTGGGCGGCGCGGCGCCCGCTCCCTTCGCCCCCGCCGCCGGCGCAGCGCGCGCTCGCGGCCGCCCTGGTGGGGCTCGCCGCCGTCAACTGGACCTGGCTCTGCCTCGCCCGCTGGAGGTCGCCGTGAATCCGCCGCTCCTCACCACCATCGTGCTCGTCGCGCTCGCCTACTTCATGGGCTCGGTCCCGTTCGGCCTGATCCTGGCCCGGCTCTTCGCCGGCGTGGACGTGCGCGCGGTCGGCTCGGGCAACATCGGCGCCTCCAACGTGTCGCGCGCCGCCGGCAAGCTCGCCGGGGTGGTGACCCTGCTCTTCGACGCCGGCAAGGCGGCGCTGCCCATGATCCTGACCCGCTCGCTGCTGCGCGGCTCCTACGGTGACGCGGCGGCGGCGCACCTCGAGCTGCTGGTGGGGGTGGGGGCCTTCCTCGGCCACTGCTTCCCCGTCTGGCTCCGCTTCAAGGGCGGCAAGGGGGTGGCGACCGGCCTGGGGGTGTTCGCGGTGCTGGCGCCCCCTGCGGCGGTGGCCGCGCTGGCCGCCTTCGCGCTGGTCTTCGCGGTGACCCGCATCGCCTCGGTGAGCTCGCTGGTCGGCACCACCGTCTGCGCCGGCGGCGCCATCCTCCTCCACGGGTGGGGCACCGAGGTGGCCTGGGGCGCGCTGCTCATCGGCGGCACCATCTTCTGGAGGCACCGCGGAAACCTGGCGCGACTGCTCCAGAAGCGCGAGATGAAGGTGTAGCGGACGCTCAGGAGCGGAGGGAGACCATGCGCGACTATCCGGTGGTGACCGAGGAGAAGGTCCGCTTCTCCGACGTCGACGTCTTCGGCCACCTCAACAACGCCGTCTTCCTCCAGTTCTTCGAGCAGGCGCGGGTGGCCTACTTCGAGGAGGTCGCGCTCTTCGGCGGCAAGGAGCGCGGCGACCAGAACCTGGTCGTGGCCGAGAACCTCTGCCGCTACCTCGCCGAGGGGGGCTATGGGGACCTCGTCCGCTGCGGCGCCCGCTTCAGCAAGCTGGGCAACAAGTCCTGCGTGCAGGAGTACCGGCTCGAGGTCGCCGGGAAGGCCATCGCCGAGGGCCACACGGTGATGGTCTACTACGACTTCCTGAACCGCCGGAGCGAGCCGCTGCCGGACGAGCTGAAGGCGCGCATCCGCGAGATCGAGGCCCGGGTCGGCCGGACCATCTAGGCCGCCCGCCGGCCAGGGCGTGCCGGCGCGGCGCTCGAGCGCGCGAAAAGGGGAGCGGCTCCTCAGCGGAGCAGCGACTTCACGAGGTGTGCCCCGAGCTGCCTGAGCCCGGCGTCGAGCGCGGCGCTGCCCTTGTCCGACGCGAGCGTGGCCCGCAGGGCCTCGGGCGCGAGGCCGAGCTCGAGGTTCACCCGCACCAGCACCGCCGAGAGGGCCGGCCCGGCCTCGGCGGCCTTCACCTTGCCGCCCCGCTCCTGCATCGCCTTGGAGAGGCGGTCCATGAGCGCGTCCTCGCTGGTGCGGGGGCCCTGCTGATCGTGGAGCGCCTCCGAGATCCCCCAGTAGAGGTCGTCGAGGACCTCCGGCACGGCGAGCGCCTGGGTGAGCCGATCGCGCGCCTCCTCCTCCTCCACCGACATCGCGGCCGCATAGGTGGGGGCGATGAGGGTGACGAGGTCCTTGCGAGGGAAGACGTGCGGGAGGCGCTTCGAGAAGAGGGGCACGAGGGGAGCATAACCCGGACCGCCGCGCTTAGCGCTCTCGTGCGCCTGGCGCCGTGGGCCTTCCCGCGGATGCGCTCGGTGGCGAGGGTACCCCGCGTCTGCGCCGGAACGCCCCCGCCAGGGCTCCGAGCGCCGGCACCGCGACGAGCACGACCGCGGCGTGCTCCGCTGCGAGCGCAGCCACGGCGTGTTCGCGCGCGGCTGGGACTCGGAGCAGGATCACCCCTGCGACGGCAGCGAGAACCGATCGCGCCCCAAGGACCACGCCCGCGCCAGCGAGAGCGAAGAGCCACCGCCGATCCACGTCCGGTCGCACGAGGAGGACGTAGGCGCCCACCACCAGCAGCGGGAAGCCGGCGTACAGAGCGATCCCCGCCCAGATGAACATCGCGCTCCCCATCCCCATGACGTCCACCTCATCCAGCGGCGGCGCACCCGCGCCCGGAATGGCATGATCCGCACCCCCTGCGCAGGCGCAACCGCCGGGTGGTAGCGGGCCGGCCGCTACACGTTGGTCTCGGCCCGCGCCTCGCCGATGGGCCGCACCAGCACCTGGCGCGGCTTCACGCCGTTGGGCGGACCGACGATCCCCTCGCGCTCCATGCGCTCGATGATCTTGGCGGCCTTGTTGTAGCCGAGCCGCATCTCTCGCTGGAGCTTCGAGACCGAGACCTCCTCCATGCGCGAGACGAGGTCGATGGCCTGGTCGTAGACCGGGTCGTCCTCGTCCTCGCCGCGGCCGGCCCCCTCGCCGGAGTCGCGCGCCTTGAGGATCGACTGATCGTAGACCGGCCGCCCCTGCTCCTTGAGGAAGGAGACCACCCGCTCGATCTCGCCCTCGGAGACGAAGGCGCCCTGGACGCGGGTGACGGGCTGGGTGGCGGTGAGCACCAGCATGTCGCCGTCGCCGAGCAGGCTCTCGGCGCCCGGGCCGTTGATGATGGTGGCCGAGTCGTGGCGGGAGGCGAGCCGGAAGGTGATGCGGGCCGGGAAGTTGTTCTTGATCATGCCCGTCACCACGTCGGTGGAGGGGCGCTGCGTCGCCACCATGAGGTGGATGCCGGTGGCGCGGGCCTTCTGCGCCAGGCGCGCCAGCGAGATCTCCACCTCGCGCGGCGCGGTCATCATGAGGTCGGCCAGCTCGTCGATGACCACCACGATGTAGGGCAGCTTCTGCGGCTGCTTTCGCTCGTCGCGGGCGGCCACCGGGTCGGCCGGCGGCGGCGCGGTGGGATCCTCGTACTCGGCGGTGGCGGTGAGCGGCTCCTCGATGGGATCGAAGCCGTCCGGCGGCTGCCCCATGGAGGCGGCGTCGCGGGGGGC
The DNA here is from genome assembly GCA_035656915.1 of Anaeromyxobacteraceae bacterium. Taxonomy (GTDB): domain Bacteria; phylum Myxococcota; class Myxococcia; order Myxococcales; family Anaeromyxobacteraceae; genus Anaeromyxobacter_B. The sequence goes on along the minus strand of DASRRJ010000008.1, from coordinate 516,477 downwards.
GAAGAACCCGGCGCGGGCGCGGGCCTCGGCCTCCTCCTCGGTCTCGCCGGCGGCCACGTCCACCACCACCAGCTTCTTGGGGGCCGGCGCGAGCTCGGCCTCCTCGAACAGCACGCCCTGGGCGCGCTGCTTCTCCACCTTGCCGTTGTAGCTCTTGAGGTCCTTGGAGCCGGTGTCGGCCAGGATCTGGGTGCGCCGCTCCATCTCGTCCACGGCCCACTGCAGCGCCCGCGTCGCCTTCTGGGGATCGGTGACCACCGGCAGGAGCAGGTGCGGGATGTCCTCGTAGATGGAGAGCTCGGTCATCTTCGGGTCGACCATGATCATGCGCACCTGGTCGGGCGTCTGCCGGTAGAGCATCGACAGGATCATGGTGTTGAGGCCGACCGACTTCCCGGAGCCGGTGGTGCCGGCGATGAGCAGGTGCGGCATCCGCTGCAGATCGACGCAGTAGGGGATGCCCTCGATGTTCTTGCCGAGCGCCAGCGGCAGCAGGCCGCCGGCCTGGGCGAAGGTCTCCGACTCGAGCACGTCCTTGAGGAACACCGTGGCGCGGTCGCGGTTCGGCACCTCGATGCCCACCACCCCCTTGCCCGGGATGGGCGCGATGATGCGGATGCGGGTGGCGGACAGGGCCATGGTGAGCTCCTTGTCCAGGTTCTCGATCTTGGCGAGCTTGACCCCGGCCACCGGGCTGAACTCGTAGAGCGTCACCACCGGCCCTGGGCGGATGTGGCGGATGAGGCCGTCCACGCCGTGGGTCTTGAGCGTGGCGACGATGATGCCGGCGGTACGCTGCAGCCCGCCCTCATCCACCTCCTTCTCGACCACCTCGCTCTTGTCGAGCAGCCCGAGCGCGGGGAGGGTGAAGACCGCGCCCGACTGCGTGAAGGCGAAGGACGGCTCCTCCTTCTCCTCCTTGTCCTTCTTCTTCTTGCGCTCCTGCATGGCGGACGAGAGGACGATCTCGGGCCGGCCCGGCTCGGCGGCGGCCTCGGCGGGAGCGGTCGAGGGCGGCGCCGCGGCGGCCGCCGGTTCGGGCGGCGGCACCACCACCAGCGGCTTCGACTCGCAGGCGTCCTCGGCCTTCTTCCGCCGCGGGGGCTTCTCCTCCTTCGGCTCCTCCGGCGGCAGCGGCGCGGCGTTGAGCTCGCGGGCCCAGGCCGGGTCGTCGTCCTCGGCCAGGGTCTCGTTCGCGGCCACCTCCGCCTCGCCGGCCGCGAGGGCGGCCTCGGCGCGGGCGGCCGCCTCGGCCTCCGCCGCCTCGTCCTCGGCGCGGCGCGCCTTCTCGGCCGCCTCGGCCTCGCGCAGCTCCGCCACCGCCTCGCGGTGGCGATCGACCGCCTCGCGGGTCTGGTGGAAGAGGAAGGCCCCGGCCCAGCGGGCGGCGCGGCCGAGCCCGCCGGCGGCCGCCACCACGTCGAGGTCGGCGGCCAGGATCAGCGCCACCACCGCGCAGGCCCCCACCACCAGGGCGGTGCCGACCGCGCCGAAGAGCCCCTCGGCGTTGCGGCAGAGGGCCCGGCCCACCGCGCCACCGGCCGGAAAGCTGGCGAGCCGGGCCGTTCCCACGAAGAGCTGGGCGAGCGTGGCGACCGAGAGGGTGAGCACCGCGTAGGCGGCGGCGGCGATGGCGGTGAGGCGCGGGGGGGCGGCGCGGAACAGCCTGATCGCCCCGGTGCAGATCGCGACCGGGAGCACCAGCGCGGAGAAGCCGAGGACCCCGTAGAGGCCGAGCGCGGCGTAGTGGCCGACCTTGCCCACCAGGTTGCCGGCGGGGGCCAGCCCGCGGTCGATGAACTCGCCGTCGTGGCTGGAGAAGCTGGCGAGCGCGAGGAGCAGGGCCAGGCCGAGGGTGAAGAGCAGGACCGCGGCGATGTCCTGCTTCATGCCGGTGCCGCGCGCGCCGCCCTCGGCGCGCTCGCCCCGCCTCTCGGCTCCCTTGCGATTCTTCCCCTTGCCCATCGCCCAACCCTTCCTGATGCGTGGCCTTTTTCGAAGACGGCGGCCAGCGATACACGATGCTATCGGGAGGGCGCCGAAAAGCCATTTTCCGGCTGGCGCCGGGCGCCGCGTCCTTGCGGCCCGCCTCGACCGGGGATAGCCTCGGAATTCAGCCACATGCACGTCCGCTGCGAGCGCTGCAAGACCGACTACGACCTGGAACCGTCTCGCGTCACCGAGGCCGGGGTGGCGGTCCGTTGCCGCTGCGGCCACGTCTTCCGGGTCAAGCGCAAGGCGCAGCCCTCGAGCCCACCCGCGCCGGCGGACTTCTTCAAGCCGCCCGGGCCCTCGGCTCCGGCCACCTCCCGGCCCGGCGCCGAGCCGCCCGCGCCGGCCGAGGAGCAGCCGTACTGGGAGCGGCCAGAGCCGGAAGCGCCGGCCGCTCCGCCCGATGACGTCGCCCACGCCGTGCGCGGGGAGCGTCCCGCGGTCCGGTTCCCGCCCCCGCCTCCTCCGCGCCCCTCCGGCGTGGAGGTGGTGAGGCCGCTCGCGCCGCTCGCCCCGCCTCCTCCTCCACTCTCCTCGGGCTCCGGGCTGACCGCCGTGGTGGAGCGCGATCCGCGCTGGGCGCAGCCTGGGCTGGCCGAGCCGGCTCCGGCTCCCGGCCAGGCCGCCGGCGGTCTCTCCCGGGCTCCCGCCGGCCATCCCGGCGCGCCGCTGGACGCCGAGACCCTCTCCGCCTTCTCCCGCGCGCTCGGGTCCGCGACGGACGACGAGCCCCGGGCGGTCCCGGCCCCCGTCGCCTCCGCGGTGGACACCGCCGCCGATTCGCTGGCGCGGCGGCTCGGCGTCGCGTCCGCGCCGCGCAGCCTGCGAGAGGTGCTGGAGGCGGAGCGCGCCGGCCGCATCGAAGAGCCGGAGCCCGCGACTTCCTCCACGGCCGGCGATGCCGCCATGGAGCGCCCCGAGCGGCCGCGCCGGAGCCTCGGCTGGCCCGTGGCCGCGGTCCTGGCCCTGGTGGCCGGCGGCCTCGCCGGCTACGTGCTGGTGCAGCGCGCCGCGTCGCCCGCGATCAAGGTCACGCGCCGCGCCGCGGTGGCGCAGAGCCCCGCGCGCGCCGATGGAGCTTCGAGGGCGTCCTCCTCCGAGCCTACGGCGAAGGCCCTGCCCGCAGACGCGGCCGCCCCGGCAGCACCCACGACCTCGAGCCCGCCCGCACCCCAGCCCGCAGCAGCGGCGCCCCGGCCCGCCTCCCCGACCCGGCCGGCGACCGCTCCGCCGGTCCAGCTCGCGAGCGCGCCCGCGGCCCAGCCCTACCCGCGCCCGCGCTCGTCCGTCGCCCCCAGCTCCGGCGACGCCTCGCTCGCCAGCCTGCTCGTCGAGGCCCGTCGAGCCCGGAGCCACGGCAAATTCAAGCGAGCCCTCGACCTCTTCGGCAAGGCCATCGCCCAGGATTCTTCCCGGGTCGAGGCGCTCTCCGGCCGCGGCTGGTGCTACCTCGAGCTCTCCCGCTACGAGCCCGCCGGGGCGAGCTTCCGGGCGGCGCTGGCGCACGAGCCGGAGGACGGCGAAGCGCTCATGGGCCTCGCCGAGACCTACCGTTATGAAGGTCGCAAGGAGGACGCGGTGAGGTATTACCAGAGGTACCTCGCCGCGCACCCGCAGGGCGACGAGGCAACCACGGCGCGCAACGCCATCCAGGCACTCGAGGAGTGACATGTCGGACAGGGGAATCACGACGCCGTCGCAGACCGAGGACGAGTACTTCGTCAAGGAAGACGCCGAGAAGATGCGGCGGATGGCCCTCCAGGTGAAGCGGGAGACCGCGGCCGCCGAGCTGAAGCGGCTCAAGGATCTCCACTACATGCACTGCCCGAAGTGCGGCCTGCCGATGAACGAGGTGAGGTACGGCAAGGTCGACGTGGACGTCTGCTTCGCGTGCGGCGGCGTCTTCTTCGACAAGGGCGAGCTGGAGCACCTGCAGCACGTCAAGCACCCGGTGATGAGCTCGATCCTGAACTGGTTCAAGGAAGAGACCACGCACCCGGTGAAGTGAGGAACCACCCCATGTCGCTGTCGCTCGAGGAGGTGCGCCGCGTCGCCTCCCTGGCCCGGCTCCGCCTCTCGCCCGAGGAGGAAGAGCTCTTCGCCGGCCAGCTCTCGGCCATCCTCGACCACGTGAAGCTGCTCGAGGAGCTGGACGTCTCGGCCGTGGAGCCCATGACCCACGCGCTCGCCGCCGGCGAGGCCGCGGCGCTGCGCCCCGACGAGCCCCTGCCCGGGCTCGAGCCCGAGGCGGCGCTCGCCAACGCGCCGGCGCGCGAGGGCACCGCCTTCCAGGTGCCGAGGATCATCGAGTGAGCGCGACGGAGCTGCTGGAGCGGTCCATCTCCGAGGTGGGGGCGGAGCTGGCGGACCGGAGCGTGTCGTCGGTGGAGCTGTGCGAGGCGGCCCTGGCCCGCGTGGCCGGCACCGACGAGCGGCTGGGCGCCTTCCTGGCGGTCACCCCGGAGCGGGCCCTCGCGGAGGCCCGCGCCTCCGACGCCCGCCGCGCCCGCGGCGATGCGCGCGGCCCGCTCGACGGCGTGCCCATCGCCCTCAAGGACATCTTCCTCACCAAGGGCGTCCCGACCACCGCCGGCTCGCGCATCCTCGAGGGCTTCGTGCCGCCCTACGACGCCACCGTGGTGGAGCGGCTCCAGGCCTCGGGCGCGGTCTCGCTCGGCAAGCTCAACATGGACGAGTTCGCCATGGGCTCGTCCAACGAGAACAGCGCCTACAAGCCCTGCCGGAACCCCTGGGACCTGGCCCGCACCCCCGGCGGCAGCTCCGGCGGGAGCGCCGCGGCGGTGGCGGCGCGCCAGGCGTTCGGCACCCTCGGCACCGACACCGGCGGCTCGATCCGCGAGCCGGCCTCCTTCTGCGGCGTGGTCGGGGTGAAGCCCACCTACGGCCGCGTCTCGCGCTACGGCGTCATCGCCTTCGCGAGCTCGCTCGACCAGGTCGGCCCCTTCGGCAAGACGGTGGCCGACGCGGCGCTCCTGCTCGGCGCGGTGGCCGGCCACGACCCGCGCGACGCCACCAGCAGCACCCGCCCGGTGGACGACTACCTCTCCCGCCTGGAGGGCGGCGCCGCCGGGCTGCGCATCGGCGTGCCGAGGGAGTGGTTCCAGGAGGGGCTCGACCCCGGCGTCGAGCAGGCGATCCGCGCCGCGCTCGCCACCTACGAGACGCTCGGGGCGAAGCTGGTGGAGGTCTCCTTCCCGCACACGAAGTACGCGGTCGGCGCCTACTACCTCATCGCGCCGGCGGAGGCCTCGTCCAACCTGGCGCGGTACGACGGCGTCCGCTACGGCCTGCGCGCCAAGGCCTCCGGGCTCAGGGAGATGTACGCCGAGACGCGCCACCAGGGCTTCGGCCCGGAGCCGAAGCGGCGCATCATGCTCGGCACCTACGCGCTCAGCGCCGGCTACTACGACGCCTACTACCTGCGCGCGCAGAAGGTCCGCACCCTCATCCGCCAGGACTTCGACCGCGCCTTCGAGGTCTGCGATCTGGTCGCCGGTCCGGTGACGCCCACGGCGGCCTTCAGGCTCGGCGAGAAGGTGGACGACCCGCTGCAGATGTACCTCGCCGACATCTTCACCATCCCCTGCAACCTGGCGGCCCTGCCCGGGCTGTCGGTGCCCTGCGGGCTGCACCCGGCGCAGCGGCTGCCGATCGGGCTCCAGCTCGTCGGGCGCCCGTTCGACGAGGCCACGCTGCTCCGGGCCGCCCGCGCTTTCGAGCGCGAGCAGGGGCCGCTGCCGGCGCCGGCGGGCGTCTAGACCTCCTCGCAAAAGGATCGACTGAACATGCCGGTCTCCGACTTCGAGGTGGTGATGGGGCTGGAGGTCCACGCCCAGCTCCTCACCCGGACCAAGATCTTCTGCGGCTGCTCCACCGCCTTCGGCGCGGAGCCCAACCACCACGTCTGCCCGGTCTGCCTGGCGATGCCGGGCGTGCTGCCCCGCCTCAACGCCCAGGTGGTGGAGCTCGCGGTGCGCACCGGCCTCGCGCTCGGCTGCGCCATCCAGAAGAAGAGCGTCTTCGCGCGGAAGAACTACTTCTACCCCGACCTGCCCAAGGGCTATCAGATCAGCCAGTACGAGCTGCCGATCTGCCTCGGCGGCGCGGTCACCATCGAGGTCGAGGGGCGGGAGAAGCTCGTCCGGCTCACCCGCATCCACATGGAGGAGGACGCCGGCAAGAACGTGCACGACGCCCTCGGCGGCTCGGCGGTGGACCTCAACCGCGCCGGGGTCCCGCTCATCGAGATCGTCTCCGAGCCCGACCTGCGCTCGGTGGACGAGGCGGTCGCGTATCTCAAGTCGCTGCGGGCCATCCTCATGACCCTGGGCGTGAACGACGGCAACCTCGAGGAGGGCTCCTTCCGCTGCGACGCCAACGTGAGCGTGCGCCGCTGGGGCGAGAAGGCGCTGGGACAGCGCTGCGAGATCAAGAACATGAACTCCTTCCGCTTCCTCAAGCAGGCGGTGGAGTACGAGGTGCGCCGGCAGGTGGAGGTGGTGGAGGCGGGCGGGAAGGTGCAGCAGGAGACGCGCCTATTCGACCCGCAGAAGGGCGAGACCCGGGCGATGCGCAGCAAGGAGGACGCCCACGACTACCGCTACTTCCCCGAGCCGGACCTCCCGCCGCTGCTGCTCGAGGAGGACTTCATCGCCCGGCTGGCGACCGAGCTGCCGGAGCTGCCGCGCGCCCGCGCGGCCCGCTACCGCGAGCAGCTGCAGCTCTCCGCCTACGACGCCGGCCTGCTGGTGGCCGACAAGGAGGTGGCCGAGCTCTTCGACGCCACCCTGGCGGCGTACGGCCAGGGGCCGGAGGCGGCCAAGAAGGTGGCCAACTGGCTCAACGGCGAGGTGGCGAAGCTCGCCAACGAGACCGGCCTCGCCCCGGCGCAGTGGAAGCTCACGCCGGAGAGGCTGGCGGCGCTGCTGAAGCTCCTCGACGCCGGCACCATCGGCGGCCCGGGCGCGAAGCAGGTGCTCGAGGTGGTCTTCCGCGAGGGCGGGGAGCCGGCCGAGGTGGTGAAGGTCCGCGGGCTGGCGCAGGTCTCCGACGAGGGGGCCATCGAGGCGGCGGTGGACGCGGTGCTCGCCGCCAGCCCGGCCGAGGTGGAGAAGTACCGCGGCGGCAACGTGAAGCTGATGGGCTTCTTCGTGGGGCAGGTGATGAAGCAGATGCGCGGGAAGGGCAACCCGGGCGTCGTCAACGCGCTGCTCAGGAAGAAGCTGGGGGGCTAGCCGTGGCCTGGGCGGGCTGGGGCGCAGGCCCAGCGGGCGCGGGCTCGGCGGGCGGGCCCTCGCGCCTCTTCCTCTGGCTGCTCGCCGCGGGCGGGCTGGCGATCGGCGCCGCCCTCTGGCGCGATGGCCGGACGCCGGCCGCGCTCTTCTCGGCCGCCGCGGCGGCCTACTTCGCCCTGCGCGCCGCCGGCGTGCTGGGCGCGCGAGGTCCCTGACATGACCCACCGTGAACCGCTGCGCCCGGTGCTCTACGACGACGCCGGCGACCGGGTGCGGCTCCTCGACCAGCGGCGGCTCCCGGCGGCGGAGGAGTGGCTCGAGCTCACCACCGCCGAGGAGGTGGCGGACGCCATCCGCACCCTGGCGGTCCGCGGCGCGCCGGCCATCGGCGTGGCGGCCGCCTACGGGCTCGCGGTGGAGGCCCGGCGCGGCGCCTCGGCCGAACGGCTGCGGGCCGCCGCCACCCTCCTCGCCGGGGCGCGCCCCACCGCGGTGAACCTGGCCTGGGCGGTGAGGCGCATGTCGCGCCTGCTCGACCAGGGGCCGGCGGCGCTCCTCGCCGAGGCGCACGCCATCCGCGACGAGGACGAGGCCTCCTGCCGCCGCATCGGCGCGCTCGGCGCCCCGCTCATCCCGCGCGGCGCGCGGGTGCTCACCCACTGCAACGCCGGCGCGCTCGCCACCGCCGGCTACGGCACCGCGCTCGGGCTGGTGCGGGCGGCGGTCGAGGCGGGGAACCCCATCGCCGTGTTCGCCGACGAGACCCGGCCGTTCTTCCAGGGCGCCCGGCTTACCGCCTGGGAGCTGCAGCGCGACGGCATCCCGGTGACGGTGCTCACCGACGGCATGGCCGGCTGGCTCATGCAGCGCGGCGAGATCTCCTGCGTGGTGGTCGGCTCGGACCGGATCGCCGCCAACGGCGACGTCTGCAACAAGATCGGCACCTACGGGCTGGCGGTGCTGGCGCGCCACCACGGGCTCCCCTTCTACGTGGCCGCCCCCTGGAGCACGGTGGACCTCGCCACCGCCACCGGCGCCGACATCCCCATCGAGGAGCGCGGGGCCGACGAGGTGGTGCGGATCAACGGCGCGCTCATCGCCCCGGAGGGCGTGCCGGCGCGTTACCCGGCCTTCGACGTGACCCCGGCGGCGCTGGTCACCGCCATCGTCACCGAGCGGGGGGTGGCGCAGGGGGACCTCGCGGCGGCGCTCGCGCGGCTGGCACCTCCCGGCTAAAGGGAGGGGATGTCCCGGGGGAGCAGGCGCAGCGGTCGAGAGCGGATCAGCCGCGTGCGCGCCGAGTACGGCGCCGGCCGCGAGATCGAGGTGTTGGGGCTGCCGGGCCGCGGCTTCGCCGACGTCTACCACTCCCTCCTCACCGCCTCCTGGCCCACGCTGGCCGGGCTGGCGCTGCTGGTCTTCCTGGGCGTGAACGCCGCCTTCGCGGCCGGGTACTACCTGAGCGGCGGGATCGACGGCGCGCGCCCCGACTCCTTCGCCGACGCCTTCTTCTTCAGCATCCAGACCATGGCCACCATCGGCTACGGGAAGATGTCGCCGGTCACCCTGGGCGCCCACGTGCTCGTGGCCCTGGAGGCCTTCAGCGGCCTCTTCGCCCTGGCCTTCATGACCAGCCTCTTCTTCGCCAAGTTCGCCCGCCCCACCGCGCGGGTGATCTTCAGCCAGGTGGCGGTGGTCTGCGACTACGACGGGATCCCCTCGCTGCTGCTGCGCATGGCGAATGCCCGCGCCGACCAGATCGTCGAGGCGCAGGTGCGGGTCACCCTGGTGCGGGACGAGACCACCGCCGAGGGACGGCGGGTGCGGCGGATGCGCGACCTGCCGCTCGTCCGCCGGGAGTCACCGGTGTTCGCGCTGTCGTGGACCGCGGTCCACCCCGTCACCCCGGAGAGCCCGCTCTACGGCGAGAGCGAGGCGCTCTGCCGCGAGAACGAGACCGACGTCATCGTCACCCTCATCGGCTTCGACGAGAGCCTGGGGCAGACGGTCCACGCCCGCCACGCCTACCGCTCGGACCAGATCCTCTTCGGGAAGCGCTTCGCGGACCTCTTCTCCTTCGGCGAGAGCGGCGTGCGCGTCATCGACTACCGCCGGTTCCACGAGGTGGAGCCGGCCTCGCTCACCTGGCCGGAGGCGGCCGGCTAGTCGCGGTCCTCGTGGCCCCGGCCGTGCCCGCGGCCGTGGCCGTGCTCCTCCTCGCGGTCTTCCTTCCACGCCTTGCGCTCGCGCTTCTCATCGCGGCGCAGCTCCTTGTCGTCCTGGCGGCGCTCGCGGCGCGCCTCCTTCCACTGCTCGTGGCGCCAGTGCTTGTAGCGGCCGGGGGGGAGCCGGTAGAGGGGCGCCGGCACCGCGCGATCCTCCACGAAGACCCAGCCCTGGCGGCGATCGCGGGTGCGGTACCAGCGGCCGTTCTGACGGAGCCACCAGTAGTCGTCGTGCTGGAAGACCTCGTGATCGCAGCCCTCGACCACCTGCACCCCGGGCTGCACCACCACCAGGGGAGGCGCGACCGGGATCTGGAAGGTCGGGACGGGGATGTTGATGCTGATCCCGGCGCTCACCTGGGAGCGCGCGGCCACCGGGAGGGTGGAGAGGGCGAGGGAGGACGCCAACAGGAGCTTTCGCATGGCCCGGCAGGCTACCCCACCCCGCCGGGCGATCAAGGGCCTGGAATCCTTGACAGCCCCGGCTCGGCGATCGTATAGAACCGCCCTTCCGGAGGGCCGGCCTGGTCGCGCCATGGCGCGTGTAGTAGCCAGGACGGCGAAACTCCCAAGGAAATCCAAGGAGCATCCGATGTACGCGGTGATCAGGACCGGCGGCAAGCAGTATCGCGTGACCGAGGGCGACCGTCTCAAGGTGGAGAAGGTCGAGGCCGAGGTCGGCGGGAAGCTCACGTTCGACGTGCTGCTCGTCGGCGGCGAGGGTGAGGCCAAGGTTGGCCGCCCGGTCGTCGAGGGCGCTGCGGTGGAGGGCGAGGTCGTCTCCCACGGCAAGCACAAGAAGGTGATCAACTTCCGCAAGAAGAAGGAAGGCTGGACGAAGAAGCGCGGCCACCGTCAGCCGTTCACCGAGGTCCGCATCACCGCGGTCCGCGCCTAGGCGCCGCAAGGAAGGATAGAAGCAATGGCTCACAAAAAAGGACAGGGCTCCTCGCGCAACGGCCGTGACTCTCCCGGTCAGCGGCGCGGCGTCAAGGTGTACGGCTCCGAGCAGGTGCTCGCCGGCAACATCATCGTGCGGCAGTGCGGCACGCTCTTCCACCCCGGCGCCAACGTCGGGATGGGGCGTGACTTCACGATCTACGCCACGATCGACGGCGAGGTGAAGTACGAGACCAAGCGCGGCGACCGCCGCGTGGTCTCGGTGCTCCCCAAGGCCTCCTAGGGCCCTGGCAGAGCAGCCGACGCGACGCCGCGGGCCCTTCAGGGGCGCCGCGGCGTTTGCGTTTTCCCAGGTGACGGTCTCGAAGGTGGTGCCAGCGTGAAGTTCGTCGACCAGGTCCAGATCTACGTGAAGGCCGGCGACGGCGGCGATGGCGCCGTCGCCTGGCGCCGCGAGAAGTTCATCCCCCGCGGCGGCCCGGCCGGCGGCGACGGCGGCAACGGCGGCGACGTGGTGCTGGCCGTGGAGCCGCAGCTCTCCACGCTGCTCGACTTCCGCTACGTCCGCGAGCACAAGGCCCGCAACGGCGAGAAGGGGCGCGGCTCGGACCAGAACGGCGCCGACGGCGCGCCGCTCGAGGTGAAGGTGCCGCCGGGGACGGTGGTGAAGGACCTCGGCACCGGCGAGGTGCTCGCCGATCTCGTCGCCGGCGACCGCTTCGTGGTGGCCAAGGGCGGCAAGGGCGGCCTCGGCAACATGAACTTCGCCACCTCGACCAACCAGGCGCCCAAGTACGCCGAGCCGGGGACGCCGGGCGAGGAGAAGAACCTCCAGCTCGAGCTCAAGCTGCTCGCCGACGTGGGGATCATCGGCTACCCGAACGCCGGCAAGTCGACCCTCATCAGCCGCATCTCGCGCGCCAGGCCCAAGATCGCCGACTACCCCTTCACCACCATCACCCCGAACCTGGGGGTGGTCTCCTGGCGCGGAGAGAAGAGCTTCGTGGTGGCCGACATCCCCGGGCTCATCGAGGGCGCCCACTCCGGCGCCGGCCTCGGCCACCAGTTCCTGCGCCACGTGGAGCGCTGCCGGGTGCTGGTGCACCTCGTCGACCCGTCGGCGCCGGGCGAGGGGCGCAGCCCCAAGGCCGACTACGAGGCCATCAACCGCGAGCTCAAGCTCTACTCGGCCGAGCTGGCCCGGAAGCCGCAGATCGTGGCGCTCTCGAAGCAGGATCTCCCCGAGGCGCGCGAGCAGGTGAAGGCCTTCCAGAAGCTCTTCGCGCGCCGCAAGGTGAAGCCGACCGTGCTCGCCATCTCGGCGGTGACCGGAGAGGGGCTCGACGCGCTCCTCGACGCGGTCGCGGGGGTGCTCTGGGGCGGCGCGACCGGGGAGAAGCCGCTCGCCAAGAAGCGGGTGGGCAAGCCGAGGGCGGCGCGGTGAGCCGCGCGGTGGCGGAGGCCGAGTTCCTGCTCCCGGAGCGCAAGGCGCGCATCGACCGGGCGGTGGCGAACCGCACCCGCACCCTCACCGTGGTGATCGAGGCGCTCTGCGATCCGCAGAACGTGAACGCGGTGCTGCGCACCTGCGAGGCCTTCGGCGTGCAGGAGGTGCACGTGGTCGAGGGCGTGCTGAAGGCGTACGACCGGAACAAGAAGATCAGCCAGAACGCCGACAAGTGGCTCGACGTGCGGCGCTGGACCTCGACCGCCGACTGCCTCGGCCACCTCAAGGCCGAGGGGTTCACCGTCTACGCCACCCACCTCGACGACCAGGCCCGGCCCCTCGCCGAGCTCTCCTTCGCCGCCAAGGTGGCGCTGGTCTTCGGCAACGAGCACGCCGGGGTGTCCGAGGAGGCGCTCGCCCTCTGCGACGCCCGCTACGTCATCCCCATGCTCGGCCTCGTGCAGTCGCTCAACGTGTCGGTGGCGGCGGCGGTGAGCCTGGCCCGGGCGGTGGAGCGGCGCGCCGTCGAGCGCGGCCGCCACGGCGACCTCTCCGAGCCCGAGGCCCAGGCGCTGCGCGAGCGCTTCTACGTGCAGGCGGTGAAGCAGCGGTCGCGGATCGCGCGGGCGCTGCGGGACGGCTGAGCGGATCACCCCCTCCCTGACCCTCCCCCGCTTCGCGGGAGAGGGAAGGAGCGCGGCCTCGCGGTGTGCATCGAGGGGCGATCTCGAAGCGCCCTCGCTCCCGCCTTCGCGGACCCTCAGCCGCACCCCTCCCAGAACGCCGTCAGATCCTCCGGCCACGCCGCCTCCAGGCTCACCGGCTCGCGCGTCACCGGGTGCGGGAGGGTGAGCCTCCAGGCGTGGAGCGCGTGGCGCTCGAGCCGGAGCGTCGCCCGGTCCTCGGCGGTCATCGCCCGCTTGGTGAAGCGGTCGAAGATGGTCTCGTCCGGCCCGTAGATCTTGTCGCCCACCATGAACAGGCCGGCGTGGTGCAGGTGGGCGCGGATCTGGTGCTGGCGGCCGGTCCTGGGGTGGCAGGCGAGGAGGCAGACCGGGGCGCCGTCGGGGGCGCGGCGCCGCTCCAGCACCTCGAAGCGGGTGGCCGAGGGGGCCCCGGCCGCGTCCACGTGCATGCGCACCTTCACCGCCGAGGCCAGCGTGAGCGCGAGCGGCGCGTCCACCTCGAAGCCGTCGTCCGCCGGCGCACCGAGCGCGAGCGCGAGGTAGGTCTTCCGCACCTCGCCGCGGGCGAAGGACCGCTTCAGCGCGGCGGTGTGCTGGGGCGCCCCGCCGCAGGCGAGGAGCCCGGAGGTCTCTCGGTCGAGCCGGTGGGCCGGGTCGATCTTGCGCTCCGGGAAGCGGGCCTGCACCAGCGCGGTGAAGGTGTGGTGGTGGTAGCGCGCGGTGGGGTGCACCGGGAGCCCGGCCGGCTTGAGCGCCACGAAGAGCGCGCCGTCGTCGTGGGCCACGTCGAAGTGGAGCGGGGTGTCGGGCTCGGGGTCGGCCTGCTTGAGGAGCACGAAGCTGAGCCCCTTCTGCACCTTGCTCGAGGACTTGAGGGAGCGGCCGTCGTCGCACTCGAGCCGCTCCTCGATGAGCCGCTGGATCTGCGCCCGCGAGAGCCGGCGGATCTTCTCCTGCAGGTAGCGATCGAGCCGCCAGCCGGCGTAGTTCTCCTCGACGGTGAAGCGGACGCGGACCTCGGCCATGTGCGCGACAACATACCATTGGCCGCCTCGCGCCCGGCTGCTAGGCTGCCGCTCGGATGACGACGCCCGCGCTCCTCGCCACCCTGCTCCTGGGCGCCGCCCAGCCCCAGCTCGCGGTGGTCCCGCTCGGCGCGACGCCGCAGCTCTCCTTCACCGCACGGCGGCTGGCGGAAGGGGTCGCGCGCGAGGTCGCGGCGGAGCGGAGCGTCGAGGTGATGGGGCCGGACCGGATCGAGCGGCAGCTGGGGCGCGAGCGCGCCGCGGAGCTCTTCGCCTGCGGCGCCAACGCCCACTGCCTCTCGGCGCTCTCGGCGCTGCTCGGGGTCGACCAGGTGCTCGGGGGCGACCTCGCCCAGGGCGACACCAGCTACGACGTGAGGCTGGTGCTGGTCCAGGTGAAGGACGAGCAGGTGCTGGCGAAGGCGGCCAGGGAGCTGCCCATCGGCTCCCACCGGCTGCCGCAGGAGGTGGCGGCCGCGGCCCGGCGGCTCCTGCGCGGCGACGCCTCGGCCACCGGTGAGCTGCGGGTGCTCACCGATCAGCCGGGCGCGCGGGTCACCGTCGACGGCGCCCCCGCCGGCCGGACCCCCCTCACGCTGCAGCTCGAGGCCGGCCGGCACGAGCTGCGGGTGAGCCAGACCGGCTTCCTCGACACGGAGCCGCGGGCGGTGCAGGTCCCCGCCGGCGGCTCGGCGGAGGAGCGGGTGACGCTGCAGCCCATCCCGCGGCGCGGCGAGGGGCAGGGGGCGACGAGGGTCGAGGTCTCCAAGTAGCTGCCGCGCGCGTCTCACCGCAGCAGCGCGTCCACCACCCGCTCCGCCGCGCGCCCGTCCCAGAGCGCCGGCCGCCGTCCCCGCTTGCCGTTCCCGTCGAGCGCCGCGGCCGCCTCGCGGAGGATGCGCTCGGGGTCCGTGCCGACCACCACGTTGGTCCCCTCGTCGACCGTGACCGGGCGCTCGGTGTTCTCGCGCAGGGTGAGGCAGGGGATGCCGAGCCCGGTCGCCTCCTCCTGCAGCCCGCCCGAGTCGGTCAGGATCAGCCGGGCGCCGCTGGTGAGGGAGAGAAAGTCGAGGTAGCCCATGGGCTCCACCAGCCGCAGCGCGGCGGCGCGCCCCGCCAGCGCCGGGTCCGTCAGCCTGGCCCGGGTGCGCGGGTGGACCGGGAACACCACCGGGACCCGCTCGGCGATCCGCGCCAGGGCGGTGAGGAGCCGTCCCAGCGCCGCCGGCTCGTCCACGTTCGAGGGGCGGTGCAGGGTGAGCACCGCGTAGCCGCCGGGCGCGAGCCCGAGCTTCTCCGGCGCCGCCCGCGCCCGCGCCGCCGGGAGGCTGGCGAGGAGCGAGTCGATCATCACGTTGCCCACCCGCGCCACCCGCGCCGCCGGGATCCCCTCGCGCGCCAGGTTCTGGTCGGCGTCGGGGCTGGGGGTGAGGAGCAGGTCGGCGAGGTGGTCGGTGGCCACCCGGTTGAGCTCCTCCGGCATGCTCCGGTCGAAGCTGCGCAGCCCCGCCTCGAGGTGGGCCACGCGCAGCCCCGCCTTGGACGCCACCAGCGCCGCCGCCAGGGTCGAGTTGACGTCGCCCGGGACCACCACCCAGTCCGGCCGTGGCAAGCGCGCGAGCGCCTCCTCGAAGGCCAGCATGCAGCGCGCCGTCATCGACGCGTGGGAGCCGGAGCCGACCCCCAGGTGGACGTCCGGCTCGGGGAGCCCCAGGTCCTGGAAGAAGACGTCGGACATGCGGGCGTCGTAGTGCTGCCCGGTGTGCACCAGGCGCTGCTCGACCCCGCGCGCGGCGCAGGCCCGCATCAGCGGCGCGACCTTCATGAAGTTTGGGCGGGTACCGACCACGTGGACGACGAGCGGCATCGCCAGAAACCTTAGTGGCGGCGGGCCGGTGCGGAGAGGGTCCTCCTTGGGGGAGGGCGCCGCGCCGCAGTGCCGCGCACCTGCCGCCCGCCCGCCCGCCCGCGCAAATCGGCAGGGGGCGATTGACGCGGGATCTCGGGCATCGTACTTAGTGATCCCGGTTTGAGACGAGTCGCCGTCATCATTCCGGCCCGGTTCGGAGCCGTGCGGTTCCCCGGGAAACCCCTCGCGGATCTGGCTGGCAAGCCCCTCATCTGCCACGTGGCGGAGCGGGCCAGTCGCGCGCGTGGGGTCTCCGTGGTGGCCGTCGCCACCGACGACGACCGCATCGCCGCCGCGGCAAGGGGCTGCGGCGCGATGGCCATCCTCACCGGTCCGGCCGCCACCGGCACCGACCGCGTCGCCCAGGCGGCGCGGCAGCTTTCGCCGAGGGCCGACGTCGTCGTGAACTTGCAGGGAGACGAGCCGCTCATCGCGCCGGAGGCGATCACCGCGCTGGTGGAGTCGATGGAGGAGAGCGGCGCCGCCATGGGGACCCTGGCGCGGCCGCTCGACGACGACGAGCTGCTGCGGCCGCAGGTGGTGAAGGTGGTCTGCGACCGCCAGGGCGACGCGCTCTATTTCTCGCGGGCCGGCATCCCGCACCGGCGCGAGGGCGGCGTCTCGCCCCTCGCCCGAGCCCACGTGGGCATCTACGCCTTCACGGCCGACTTCCTGGAGACCTTCGCGGCGCTGCCCCCGGGCGCGCTCGAGCAGGAGGAGTCGCTCGAGCAGCTGCGCGCGCTCGAGAACGGCTTCCGCATCCGCGTGGTCGGCACGAACTACCGCGGGCTGGGCGTGGACACGCCCGAGGACCTGGCCCGCGCCGCATCCATCCTTGCCACCGGCCGGGATGAAAGGGGAGTCCCATGGTGAAGAGGACCAAGAAGACCAAGTACCTGTTCGTCACCGGCGGGGTGGTGAGCTCGCTCGGCAAGGGGCTCGCCGCGGCCTCCATCGGCGCGCTGATGGAGAACCGCGGCCTCGCGGTCACCCACCTCAAGCTCGACCCGTACATCAACGTGGACCCGGGCACCATGAGCCCGTTCCAGCACGGCGAGGTGTACGTCACCGACGACGGCGCCGAGACCGACCTCGACCTCGGGCACTACGAGCGCTTCACCAGCGCCAAGATGACCCGCGGCAACAACTTCACCACCGGGCGCATCTACAACGCCGTGATCCAGAAGGAGCGGCGAGGCGAGTACCTCGGCAAGACGGTGCAGGTGATCCCGCACATCACCGACGAGATCAAGGCCATCATCCGCGAGGCGGCCGGCGAGGCCGACATCGTCATCGTGGAGGTGGGCGGCACGGTGGGCGACATCGAGTCGCTGCCGTTCCTCGAGGCCATCCGGCAGATGAAGTACGACGTGGGCGACGAGAACGTGATCTACGCCCACCTCACGCTCGTGCCCTACATCGCCGCCGCCGGCGAGCTCAAGACCAAGCCCACCCAGCACAGCGTCAAGGAGCTGCGCGAGATCGGCATCCAGCCCGACATCCTGCTCTGCCGCTCGGACCGCGAGATCTCGCGCGAGATGAAGGACAAGATCGCGCTCTTCTGCAACGTCGACACCTCCGCGGTCTTCACCGCGCTCGACGTCTCCTCGATCTACGAGGTGCCGCTCGTCTACCACCGCGAGGGGCTCGACGATAAGCTGGCCGAGCTCTTCAACATCTGGAGCCGGGCGCCGCGACTCGAGCGCTGGGAGCAGATCGTCGAGAAGGTGAAGCACCCGAAGAAGGGCGAGGTGCGCATCGGCGTGGTGGGCAAGTACGTCGAGCTGCACGAGAGCTACAAGAGCCTCAACGAGGCGCTGGTGCACGGCGCCATCGCCACCGACGTACGGCTGGTGCACCGGTTCATCGACTCGTCGAAGCTCGAGCAGGGCGACCTCTCCGAGCTCGACCAGGTGGACGCCATCCTGGTGCCGGGCGGCTTCGGGGTGCGCGGCACCGAGGGCAAGATCCTGGCGGTCCGCCACGCCCGCGAGAAGAAGATCCCCTTCTTCGGCATCTGCCTCGGCCTGCAGATGGCGGTCATCGAGTACGCCCGCGACGTGCTCGGCCTCGAGAACGCCAACTCGCTCGAGTTCGACGAGAAGACGGCGCACCCCGTGGTCACCCTGATGGAGGCCCAGAAGGGCGTCTCCGACAAGGGCGGCACCATGCGGCTCGGCGCCTATCCGTGCAAGCTGCTCGCGGGCACCAAGGCGCGCGAGCTCTACGGGGTCGAGAACGTCCAGGAGCGCCACCGCCACCGCTACGAGTTCAACAACGACTACCGGGCGCAGTTCGAGGCGGCCGGGATGGTCTTCTCCGGCCTCAACACCGAGCTCGGGCTGGTGGAGATGATCGAGCTCCCGGGCCACCCGCACTTCGTGGGCTGCCAGTTCCACCCGGAGTTCAAGTCGAAGCCGTTCCGGCCGCACCCGCTCTTCGCCGGCTTCGTGGCGGCCGCGGTCGCCCAGCGAGACCGGCGCGCCAAGGAGGGTGGCACCGTCACCAAGCTCCCGGTCGGGAAGCAGGGGTGATCACCGCCCGGGTCGGCGGCTTCGACGTCGGCGAGGGGCAGCCGCTGCTGCTCGTCGCCGGCCCCTGCGTCATCGAGTCGGCGGCGCAGGCGCTCGCCCACGCGCGGCGGGTGAAGGAGCTGGCGGCCCGACACGGCCTGCCGGTGGTCTTCAAGGCCAGCTTCGACAAGGCCAACCGCTCGTCGGTGAAGAGCTTCCGCGGGGTGGGGCTCGAGGCCGGGCTCGCCGCCTTCGAGGCGGTGAAGCGCGAGACCGGCCTCGCCTGCCTCACCGACGTCCACGAGGTCTGGCAGGCGGAGCCCTGCGGCAAGGTGGTGGACGTGCTGCAGGTCCCGGCCTTCCTCTGCCGGCAAACCGACCTCGTCATGGCCTGCGCCCGCCACGGCAAGGCGGTAAACGTCAAGAAGGGGCAGTTCCTGGCGCCGAAGGAGATGCGCCACGCGGTGAAGAAGTGCCGCGAGGCGGGCAACCCGAACGTCTTCCTCACCGAGCGCGGCGCCAGCTTCGGCTACGGCAACCTGGTGGTCGACATGCGCGGCCTGGTGCAGATGCGCGAGCTGGGCGTGCCGGTCTGCTTCGACGCCACCCACAGCGTGCAGCTCCCCGGCGCCGGCGGCGACGTCACCGGCGGCGAGCGGCAGTTCGTGGCCCCGCTCTCGCGCGCCGCCGCGGCCGCCGGCATCGACGCCCTCTTCATGGAGATCCACGAGGACCCGGCGGCGGCGAAGAGCGACGGGCCCAACTCGCTCGACTTCGCGCAGGCGGACCAGGTGCTGGCGGAGGTGATCGCCATCCGCAGGGCGCTGGGGCAGCGGTGAGGCGGCGGATCCGCCCCCCTCCCCAGCCCTCCCGCCGCAGGGGGGGAGAGGGGGAGCCCGATGGCCCACGCCGCCTCGCGACCTCGCCTCGAAAGGCCGCCCTCGGGAACCCACCCCCTCCCCGCCGCAGGGGGGGAGGGACAGGGAGGGGTGGCACCGCCTCCCCCGCGAGCCAGGCCGCGCTGCTCCGCCGCGCGGCGAAGGTGAAGCTCCTCCTCCTCGACGTGGACGGCGTGCTCACCGACGGGCGGCTCTACTACTCGGACCAGGGCGAGGCGCTGAAGGCCTTCGACGTGAAGGACGGCCACGGCATCGTGCACCTGCGCGCGCACCTGGAGCTCGGCGTCATCTCCGGCCGCCCCGGCCTCGCCCGCAGGCGGCTCGAGGAGCTCGGCTTCAAGCA
The DNA here is from genome assembly GCA_035656915.1 of Anaeromyxobacteraceae bacterium. Taxonomy (GTDB): domain Bacteria; phylum Myxococcota; class Myxococcia; order Myxococcales; family Anaeromyxobacteraceae; genus Anaeromyxobacter_B. The sequence continues at coordinate 497,283 of DASRRJ010000008.1, read as the reverse complement.
CCTGGTCTTCGCGCAGCGCGACAAGGTCGCCGCGTACGAGGAGCTCCGCGCCGGCCTCGGGTTCGCGGACGAGCAGGTGGGCTACATGGGCGACGACGTGAACGACCTCGGGCTGCTGGCCCGCGTGGGCCTCTCCGCGGCGCCGTCGGACGCCCGCCCCGAGGTTCGCGCCGCGGTCCACTTCCTCGCCGGCTCGCCCGGCGGGCGGGGGGCGGTGCGCGAGCTCTGCGAGCTCATCCTGCGGGCCAAGGGCGCCTGGCCGTACTGACCCCGCCCGCGGCGCCGGGGTCGCCGCAACCCCACGAACACCCGGTACACCCCCGCCCCGGCCGCGTGCTAGCTTCCGCGGCGATGTCGGTCTCCTGGCAAAAGCGGACGCGGCGGCGGCTCCGCTCCGCCGCCCTCGGCGCCCTGATCCGGCTCCTCTCGGGGTTGCGGCTCGGGTGGGCGCTCTCGGTGGGCGCGCTCCTGGGCCGCCTCGCGTTCCGCTTCGCCGGCGAGACCCGCCGCCAGATGCTGGCCCACCTCGCCCGCGCCTTCCCCGAGAAGCCGCTGCAGGAGCACGAGGCGATCGCCCTCGCCGCCCTGGTCCACCTCGGCCAGGCGGCACTGGAGGTGGTCGCCATCAGGTCCTTCGACGAGCGGCTCGAGGAGTACGTCACCTTCGCCGGCGACGGCGAGCGGCTCCTGCACGAGGCGGTGTCGCGGGGACGGGGCGTGGTCTTCGTCACCGGCCACGTCGGCAACTGGGAGCTCCTCGCCCGGCGCATCGCCCGGGCCGGCGTGCCGAACGCGGTCATCGCCCGGCGCGGGCACGACGAGCGGGTGAACGCGCTCATCGAGGAGTTCCGCGCCCAGGGCGGGGTCACCACCCTCTGGCGCGAGGACGCCTCCACCGGCCGCGCCCTCATCCGGACCTTCCGCGAGGGAAAGGCCCTGGGGCTCCTCATCGACCAGGACACCCGGGTCCAGGGGATCTTCGTGCCGTTCCTCGGCAGGCTGGCCTTCACCCCCCGCGCCGTGGGCGACCTCGCGCTCCGCTTTGGCGCGCCGGTGGTGGTTGGGACCTGTCACCGCGCAGGCGACCGGCCCGGCCACGTGCTCGAGCTGACCGAGGTCACTTACAATCCCGACCCGGCCGACGCGGAGCTTGAGGTCCGGCGCATCACGCTCGAGTGCACCCGCATCCTGGAAGCGGCCATCCGAGCCCACCCTTGCGAGTGGGTCTGGATGCACGACCGCTGGAAGACCCGCCCTTCCTCCGCCGCGACGGAGCCCCAAGCAAATGCGATGCCGAAAACGGGAGAGATGACGGGCTCCTAGGGCTCGTCGCTCGTTTCGGGTGGCTAGCAAGGGCTGTGCCGCTGGATCGACGGGGCCAAATAATGCTATTGAAAAAGGGTATTTGGACGTCCGTGGCCTCTGCCGCGCTCCTCGTCGGCGCGGCGGCCGGCGGCACCGGCTGCGGACCTGGACGCGACGCGGAGGCTGGTCAGGTGACACCGGAGGTCAAGTTCGAGCAGCTGTCCTTCCGCGTCTGGCGCGGGGGGGAGCTCGAGGTCTCGGGCACCGCCCGGAACGCCTCCTGGGCGCGCGGCGCCGCCGGCGTCTCCGCCGAGCACGTGACCGCGCTCTTCCCGCCCTCGGAGGGGCGCCCGGAGGCCACCGTCGTGGCCACCCACATGTCCGGCAGCCTGCGCGCGCACGACTTTGCCGCTTCGGGGGGACTGGTGGCCAGGCAGGCCGGTGAGCGGATCGAGACCCCCTCCGGCCGCTACACGAGCCGGGACGGCACGCTCCGCGGCGACGAGCCGGTCACGGTCTACGGCAAGGGCTATCAGCTCGCCGGCCGGGGCTTCACCCTCGACCCGGCCACCCGCCAGCTCACCATCGGCGGCGGGGCGCGCCTCGTGACCGGGGAGGGCGGGGGCCGATGATCCGGACCGCGGTCCTGTCCCTGGCGCTCGCCGCGAGCGCCGCCCGCACCGCTCCGCCCGGCGGATCGCCGCCGGTGCACGTGACCGCCGACGAGGTCGAGTACCGCTACAAGGAGAAGCGGGCGGTCTTCGTCGGCCGCCCCATCGTCACCCTCACCCGCGAGGACGCGACGCTCCTCTGCCGCCGGCTGGTCGCCGACAACGACGCCGAGGGGCGCATCAGCCACGCCGTCTGCACCGGCGACGTCAAGTTCACCCGGGGCGTGAAGACCGCCACCTGCGAGGTCGCCACCTACGACGACGCCCAGGGCCGGATCGTCTGCCAGGGCCACCCGGTCCTGCACGACGGCGAGTCGGTCATGCGCGGCGAGCTGCTCACCTACGACCTCGATCAGGACCGGGCGGTGATGACCCGGGCCAAGGGCGTGATGATCCAGAAGCCGGGCGCGGGCGAGCCGACCACCCGGAAGAAGCACGCCCGGGAGGGCTCGAAGTGAGCGGGCCGGCGCTCCGCGCCCAGGGGCTCGGCAAGGCCTACCGCGGCCGCCGGGTGGTGGACGGCGTCTCCTTCGAGGTCGCGCCGGGCGAGGTGGTGGGGCTCCTCGGCCCGAACGGCGCCGGCAAGACCACCAGCTTCAACATGACCGTGGGCCTGGTCTCCGCCGACCAGGGGCGGGTGCTCCTCGGCGACGAGGACCTCACCCGGCTGCCGATGCACCGGCGCGCCCGGCTCGGCCTCGGCTACCTGCCGCAGGAGCCCTCCATCTTCCGCAAGCTCACGGTGCGGCAGAACGTCACCGCCGTGCTGGAGGCGCTGGGCGTCGGGCGCGCCGAGCGCGAGGCCCGCGCCGCCGCGCTGCTCGAGGAGTTCCGGCTCGAGGAGGTGGCGGAGAGCCTGGGCGAGCAGCTCTCCGGCGGGGAGCGGCGCCGCGCCGAGGTGGCGCGCAGCCTGCTCGCGTCCCCGCGCCACGTGCTCTTCGACGAGCCGTTCGCCGGCGTCGACCCCATCGCCGTGGCGGAGCTGCAGCGGCTCATCGGCTCGCTCAAGGCGCGCGGGATCGGGGTGCTGCTCACCGACCACAACGTCCGCGAGGCGCTCGGCATCTGCGACCGGGCCTACATCCTCGCGGCCGGGAGGATCATCGAGGAGGGCTCGCCGGCGCACATCGCCGCGAGCGCCGCCGCTCGCGCCGCCTACCTGGGCGAGCGCTTCAAGCTGGATCCGGCACATGCCGTGGAAGGGTCTCCCGCACCATGAGTCTCGAGCTCAAGCAGCACCTCAAGATGACCCAGCAGCTGGTGATGACGCCCCAGCTGCAGCAGGCGATCAAGCTCCTGCAGCTGTCGCGCATGGAGCTGGTCGACCTCATCCGCACCGAGATCACCGAGAACCCGCTCCTGGAGGACCCGGGCGAGGGCGAGGACGAGTCGCGAGCCGAGGGCGCCAGCCCGGCCGAGCAGCAGCAGGCCGAGGCGGAGCCGGTGCACAAGGAGGCCGAGCGCGCCGAGGAGGTGAAGGGCGAGGAGGGCGCCAACGAGATCGACTGGGACCAGTACCTCGACCACTACCAGCTGCAGGGCCACACCGCCCCCTCCAACCGCGGGCTCGCCGACGAGGAGCTGCCGGGGTACGAGGCCACCCTGACCAAGAAGGGCGACCTCGTCGATCACCTCACCTGGCAGCTCCGGCTCTCCAACTTCTCTCCCGACGAGGAGAAGGTGGCGATGCTGATCATCGGCAACCTCGACCAGGACGGCTACTTCAAGATGCCGCCGGTGGAGGGCGAGGAGGACGGCGGCTCCTCCCGCGACCCGCTGGTGCGGGTGGCCTTCGAGTCGGGCATGGGAATGGAGTTCGCCGAGAAGGTGCTGCGCAGGGTGCAGACCTTCGATCCGCTCGGCGTCGGCGCCCGCGACCTGCGCGAGTGCCTGCGCATCCAGGTGGACGCGCTCAACGCCGACACGCCCGAGATCGTGGCCATCATCGAGCGCCACCTGAAGCACCTCGAGTCGAAGAACTACGGCGCCATCGCCAAGGACCTCAAGATCTCCATCGAGGAGGTGGTGAAGGCGGTCAAGGTGATCAGCCACCTCGAGCCCAAGCCGGGGCGCGCCTTCTCCGGCGAGGAGCCGCAGTACATCACGCCCGACGTCTACGTCTACAAGATGGGCGACCAGTACGTGACCGTCCTCAACGACGACGGGCTCTCCAAGCTGCGCATCAGCGGCACCTACCGCGCCGCCCTCAAGAACGGGCAGGCGGGCAAGGCCAAGGAGTACATCCAGGACAAGCTGCGGAGCGCCGTCTGGCTCATCCGCTCCATCCACCAGCGGCAGCGGACCATCTACAAGGTCACCGAGTCGATCGTGAAGTTCCAGCGGGACTTCTTCGACAAGGGGATCGCCTACCTCAAGCCGCTCATCCTGCGCGACGTGGCCGAGGACATCGGGATGCACGAGTCGACGGTCTCGCGCGTCACCACCAACAAGTACCTCCACACGCCCCAGGGCATCTACGAGCTCAAGTTCTTCTTCAACTCGGCCATCAACAGGACCGGGGGCGACGAGATCGCGAGCGAGGCGGTCAAGAACCACCTCCGCCAGATCGTCTCGGCCGAGGACCCCAAGCACCCCCACTCCGACCAGAAGATCGTGGAGATCCTGAAGGGGCAGGGGATCGAGATCGCCCGCCGGACGGTCGCCAAGTACCGCGAGGTGCTCGGGATCCTCCCAAGCTCGAAGCGTAAGAAGTATTTCTAGCCCCGAAGGGGGCAACTCGAGCCGTGATCGGCGCGTGGAGGTCTGTTACGATCTTTTCGTGGGCCTGACGCCCAGTCTGCAAGAGGTCCTTCACCGGCCGCGGCGCGGCGCTCTCCACCGGCAGGTGGCGGCGCTCACCGCGGCCGATGCGTTCCACGCGACTCCACAACGAGCAGGAGGCCGTTCCATGCAGGTCAATGTCACCTTCCGGCACATCGAGTCGACCGAGGCTCTCAAGGCGCACGCGCGCGAGAAGGTGCAGCACATCCAGAAGTTCGTCGACCACGCGAGCGACGCCCACGTGGTCCTCTACGTGGAGAACCTCGACCATCACGCCGACATCACCCTGAAGGCCGGGCCGTACCTGCTGCGGGGCCGCGCGCGCTCGGAGGACATGTACGCCTCCATCGACGCCGCCACCGACAAGATCGAGAAGCAGCTCAAGAAGCACAAGGAGAAGCTCAAGAACCACAAGGCCGCCGCGGCGACGGTGGAGCCCGTGGCGGTCAGCCACGAGGTCTTCAGCGCCGAGCAGCACCCGAGCGATCGGGTGGTGAAGAGCGTCAGCTTCCAGGCGAAGCCCATGTCCCTCGACGAGGCGGTGATGCAGCTCGATCTGCTCGACTCGCACTTCTTCGTGTTCCAGAACGCCAAGGACGGGACCATCAGCGTGGTCTACCGGCGCGACGACGGGAACCTCGGGCTCATCAAGGCCCAGGCGAGCTGACCGGGTCGCAAGCCCCATGGACGCCGCCGTTCCTGGTCTGCCGGGGGCGGCGGTTCTCTTTCGCGGACCCTCCCGTTCCCCTTGCTTTATCGGTGGGGGATTGCCAAAAGTCTCCTCGCACCTCGGGGCTCGCCAGATGAAGATCGTCGAATTCCTCCGCAGCGACGCCGTCGTCGAGATCGCGGGCCAGTCGGGCCCGGACGTGCTCGCGGAGCTGTGCCGGCCGCTCGCGGCGGCGTACAAGCTCGAAGCGCCGAAGCTCGTCGACACGCTGCTCGAGCGCGAGAAGCTCGGCTCCACCGGCATCGGGGACGGCGTCGCCATCCCGCACGGGAAGGTGCCCGGGCTGCCGGGGCTGCTCGCGAGCTTCGGCCGCTCCCGCCCCGGCGTGGACTTCCGCGCCATCGACGGGAAGCCCACCCACCTCTTCTTCACCCTCTTCGCGCCGGAGAACAGCGCCGGCGCGCACCTGAAGGCGCTGGCGCGGATCAGCCGGCTCTTCAAGAACCCGGGCTTCCGCGCCGCCATCCTCGAGGCGGCCGACGCAGCCGAGGTCTACCGCCTCATCGAGACCGAGGACGCGCGCTATTGAGCCGGGTGGTGGCGCCGCTGGGCGGCGCCGCCTCCGGGACCGTCAGCGGTCCACCCGGTGGAAGAGCCGGGTCCAGCGCGGCCCGCTCGGGCCCCACGACGCCAGCGCCATCACCGCCCGCCCCTTGATGCGCCCAATGGGGACCGGCCCGAACACCCGGCTGTCGGCGCTGTGGTCGCGGTGGTCGCCGGCGAGCCAGACCGTCCCAGGCGGCACCACCACCTCGGGGACGTCGCCGCAGTAGGCGCCGGGCGTGCAGTAGCTCCCGTAGCGGTGCCGGTCGAGCTGCTCCTCGAAGGCGATGCAGGGCTCCTCCGCCCAGGGGCCGCCCTCGGGCTTGTTCCAGTAGGCGCACGGGCCGGAGATGCGCTGGCGCGGCTCGGGCTGGCCGTTGAGCCAGAGGCCGCCGTCGCGGATCTCGACCCGGTCGCCCGCCACCCCCACCACGCGCTTGATGAGGTCGTCGGAGCGCGGGTTGCCGGGGGGCGCCAGCAGCACCACGATGTCGCCGCGCTTCGGCGACGACCACTGGGCCTGGGTGTTCTCGGTGAACGGGAGCCGCGCCCCGTAGGCCCACTTCTCGACGATGACGTAGTCGCCGATCTGCAGCGTGGGGATCATCGAGCCCGAGGGGATGTACACCGCCTCGTAGAGCAGGGTGCGGAACGCCAGCACCGCCAGGATGGTGAGGACCCAGCCGCGGACCTCTCGCTTCACCTTGTCACTGTCCACGCGTCGCTTCCACCCTTCGAGGCCCGAGGCAACCCGGCGCGCACGGAGGGGGCGCCGAGGCGCGGGAGACTAGCACCGCCCACGCCTCGACGCTCGCCGGAACTTGGTGGACGGGAGGGGGGATCGCCCCTCTCCCTCACCCGGGGGGCCTCGTCACTTCAGCCACTTGAGGGCGCGCGTGAAGCTCCCCGGCCGCACCCGGCGCAGCGCCCGCCGCGCCCGGCCGCGTCCGTAGGAGAGCTCCTCCGCCGCCTCGTGCGCCGAGAAGCGGCCCGGCCCGGCGACCAGGAGCCCGAGCGCGATGGCCATGAGCGCGAGGTTGTACTCGTAGCCGCCCTTGGTGATGTCGAAGCCGTTGCGCGAGTGGACCCGCCACACCGCCACGCCCTGCGTCACCAGCACCGCCAGCGCCGCCGGGCGGGTGGCGATGCCGGCCACCGCCAGCACGCCGGCCACCGTCTCGGCGACGCCGGTCGCGACCGCCCAGCCGCGCCCGGGGGTGATGCCCACGCTCTCCATGAACTGGCTGGTCTGCTCCCGCCCCTCGGCGCGCAGCTTGCCGGTGCCGTGGTAGAGCATGCTCGCCCCGAGCGCCATCCTCGCCGGCAAGCTCGCCGCGTCCTTCATCACCCCGCCTCCGTTCATCACGCCCTCGAGCATCGTCGTCGCTCCTTTCCGGCCAGAAAGTTCGGGCGCGGCCGGCCGCGCCGCAACGCCGGGCCTCCGCTCGCGCTGGAAAGCCGGACGATCGGGGGCTATGGTCGAAGGATGGCCCGCCCGCTCCTCGCCCTGGCGCTCGCCGCGCTCCTGGCGCGGCCCGCGGCCGCCGCCCAGCCGGCCAGTCCGCGCGCGCTCACCGTCGCCGCCGCCGCCAACCTCAAGCCGGCGATGGAGGAGCTCGCCGCCGCCTTCGAGGAGGAGCAGCCCGGGGTGAAGGTGCGGGCGAGCTTCGGCGCCTCCGCCAACCTCGCCGCGCAGGCCCGCGCCGGCGCGCCGTTCGACCTCTTCCTCTCCGCCGACGATCTGCAGCCGCGCAAGCTGGCGGAGGAGGGGCTCGCCGACCGGACCGGCCCGTTCCTGTACGCGCTCGGCCGGCTGGTTCTCTGGGTGCCGAAGGGCTCCGCGCTGGCCATCGAGCGCGACGGGCTCGCCGCGCTGGCGTCGCCGGCGGTGAAGAAGGTGGCCATCGCCAACCCCAAGCTCGCCCCCTACGGCAAGGCGGCCGAGGACGCGCTCTGGGGGGCGAAGCTCCTCGACGCGGTGAAGCCGAAGCTGGTCTACGGCGAGAGCGTGGCGCAGGCGGCGCAGTTCGCCGAGAGCGGCGCCGCCGACGCCGGGATCCTCCCGCTCTCGCTGGCGCTCGCGGGCCCGCTCGCCGCCGGGCGCAAGGTGATCCTGCCGGACGAGGCGCACTCCCCCATCGACCAGGCGGGCGTGGTGCTGGCGCGGGCGCACGAGCCCGAGCTGGCGCGGGCCTTCGCTCGCTTCCTCCGCGGTCCTCACGGCCAGGCGATCTTCGCCCGCTACGGCTACGCCCTCCCGCCGAGATAGCCGGTTGGACTTCGCCGCCCTCCGCCTCAGCCTCGAGCTGGCCGCGCTCACGACCCTCGCCCTCCTGGCGCTGGGGCTGCCGCTCGCCGCCTGGCTCGCGCGGAGCCGGCTGCGGCTCAAGTTCCTGGTCGAGGCGGTGGTGGCCCTGCCGCTGGTGCTGCCGCCCACCGTCCTCGGCTTCTACCTGCTGCTCGCCTTCGCGCCCCGGAGCCCGCTCGGCCAGGCCTGGGAGCGGGTGACTGGCCGCCGGCTCGCCTTCTCCTTCGACGGACTGCTCATCGCCTCCATCCTCTACAGCCTGCCCTTCGCGGTGCAGCCCTTCGCCGCGGCCATCTCGGCGGTGGACCACAGGCTGGAGGAGGCCTCGCGGACCCTCGGCGCGTCGCGGCTCGCCACCTTCCTCCGCGTCACCCTGCCGCTCTCGATCCGCGGCGTGGTGGCGGGCGCGGTGCTGACCTTCGCCCACACCCTGGGTGAGTTCGGGGTGGTGCTGATGGTGGGCGGCAACCTGCAGGGCGAGACCCGCACGCTCTCCATCGCCATCTTCGATCACGTGGAGGCGCTCGAGTACGCCGCCGCGGCCCGCACCGCGCTTTTCCTGCTGAGCCTCTCCTTCGCGGTGCTGGCGGTCACCTACGGCCTGCAGCGCGGGGCCTTCGAGAAATGGCCGGCCCGCTCTCGCTAGACCTGGTCCGCCGCTTCCCCGGCGGCGCGGCGGTGTCGGCCGGCTTCGAGGCCGCGGCCGAGGGCGTGACCGTGCTCTTCGGCCCGTCCGGCGCGGGCAAGAGCACCGTGCTGCGCTGCGTGGCCGGGCTCGAGGCGCCGGACGTGGGGGTGATCCGCTTCGACGGCGAGGTCTGGTTCGACCGCGCCCACGGCGTGGACCTCCCTGCGCAGCGGCGCGGGGTGGGCTACGTGTTCCAGGACGCCGCCCTCTTCCCCCACCTGACGGTGGAGGGCAACGTCCGCTACGGAGCGCGGGCCCGCGGTGCGCCGCCCGCGGCCGCCGGCGAGGCCCTGGAGCGGCTCGGCCTGTCGCTCCTCGCCCACCGCCGCCCGGCCGAGCTCTCCGGCGGCGAGCGGCAGCGCGTGGCCCTGGCGCGCGCCCTCGCCTCGCGCCCGCGGCTCCTGCTCCTCGACGAGCCGCTCTCGGCGCTCGACGTCCCGGCCCGCGAGGCGCTCCGGGCCACGCTTCGCGAGCTGCTCGCGGCGATCGGGATCCCGGCGCTCCTCGTCACCCACGACCGGACGGAAGCGCTGGCGCTGGGCGATCGGCTGGCGGTCCTCGCCAAGGGGCGCATCCACCAGTGCGGCCCGGTGGCGGAGGTCTTCGCACGGCCGGCCGACCTCGAGGTGGCGGCGGTGGTGGGCACCGAGAACGTGCTGCCGGCCCAGGCCTCCGCGGAGGGGGAGGGCCTGGTGCGCCTCGGGGTCGGCGATGCCGAGCTCTCCGCGGTGGGGCCGGCGCCCGCCGGAGGCCGCTGCTTCGCCTGCTTCCGGGCCGAGGACGTGATCCTGGAGGAGCCGGGCGGCTCTCCCACCTCGGCCCGCAACCGGCTCGAAGGGACGGTCCGCGCGGTGGTGCCCGAGGGGCCGCTCTCGCGGGTGACGGTCGACTGTGGCTTTCCGCTGGTCGCGCTGGTGACGCGCCGCAGCGTGGAGAAGCTGCGGCTCGAGCCGGGGACGGCGGTGCTGGCGCTCGTGAAGGCGCCGGCGATCCGACTGGTGGGGCGGGGCGGGTAAAACCCCGGAGAAGGAGCACCTGCCGGCCCGAATAAAAGAAGGCCGGCTCCTCTCGGAACCGGCCTTCGTAAAGCCTTGCTTCGCGAACTTACTTCGCGGGAGCGGCCTCGGGGGCGGCGGCCGGAGCGGCCTCGGCCTTCTCGGCCTTCTTGGCGGCCTTCTTGGCCTTCTTCGACTTCTTGGCCTTCTTGGTCTCCTTCTTCTCGACCTTGGTCTCGGTCTTGGTCTCGGCGGCCGGCGCCGGGGCGGCGGCGGCGGGCTCCTCGGCAACGACCGGGGCGGCGACGGCGAGGAAGGCGACGGCGACGATGGCGCTCAGGATCTTCTTCATGGGTAATCTCCTTGGGGCCGCGGGCTGTGGTGCACGCGGACGCTCGATGAGAATACAAGCCGCGTGCCGAGGCCTGGCAGCGGCGGTGGCTGCCTGAAATCAAGCACTTGCGTTCACGGTCCCGACGCCGCGCGCTCCGCCGGGGAGTTCCACCCCAGGCGCTCCGCCCCGAGTGGCCCATTCCTCCGCGCTCGACACCGCGGACGGGCCGCCACATGGATTGGCAGATGGAACTTCATCGCCTCCCCTCGCGATCGCCCAAAGGGGGCTATCACGTGGTCATCGAATCACCCCGCGGCTCGGGGGTGAAGCTCAAGTACGACCCCTCCCTCGGAGTGATGGGGCTCTCCCGACCGCTCCCGCTCGGGCTCTCCTACCCTTACGACTGGGGCTTCATCCCCGGCACGCGCGCCCCGGACGGCGATCCGGTGGACGCGCTCCTCTGCTGGGACGTGCCGAGCTTCCCGGGCGTGGTCATCCCCAGCCGCCCGCTCGGCCTCCTGGAGCTCGAGCAGGACGGCAAGAACGGCAACGGCCGCACCCGCAACGACCGGCTCATCCTGCTCCCGGTCCGCTACCGCCGCGGCGACGACCTCGAGACGGTGGACGACCTGCCGCAGCGGGTGCGGGAGGAGATCCAGCAGTTCTTCCTCTCCTCGGTCTTCTTCGAGCAGAAGAACCCCTCGGTCCTGGGCTGGAAGGGGCCGGCCGACGCCGAGGCGCTCATCGCGGCGTCGGCGGAGGGCTGACGCGCCGCGCGGCGACGGCCCCCGCTGCCGCTCAGCGCCGCCCCTTGATCACCTCGGACGTCAGCTTCCGCCGGAACACCTGCCGGAAGAGCGCCGTCTCCCGCTCCAGGTCCCACAGCTCGAGGTCGAGCGGCGCCCGCGCCTTGAGCGACAGCTTGACGATGCCGCTGCGGCTGCGCGCCTGGAGCGAGCGCAGGGGCTGGTGGTGGCTGCGGTCGAGCGAGTCGGCCACCCGGAGCAGCGTGGCGAGCCGCCGCACCGCCTGGAACTCGTCGTCGGAGAGCTCGGCCAGGTCGGCCCGGTGGCGCTCCGGCGCCGAGCGGCGGTGATAGCGGGCGGTGAGGGCGGCGAGGGCGCGCTCCTTCTCGGAGAGCCCCGGCAGGTCGGCGTTGGCGACCAGGTACCAGGTGTGCTTGTGGTGGCGCTGGAAGCTCACCGCGTTGCCGACGTCGTGCAGGATGGCGGCGGTCTCCAGGATGCGCCGCACGGGGGCGGGCAGCCCGTGCACCGCCGGCAGCTGGTCGAAGAGGGCGAGCGCCACCTGCCGCACCTGCAAGGCGTGGCGCTCGTCGAACTGGAGCCTTCGGCCCATGGCGATGGCCGCCTCGGCGGCGAGCGCCCCCTGGTCGCGGTTCGCCTTGGGGGGCAGGGTGCGCCGCACCAGGTCGACCAGGATGCCGTTGCGCAGCCCGGTGTCGACCGAGGTGACCGAGGCGAGGCCGAGGTGGTGCATCGCCGCCTCGAGGATCACCGCCCCGGCGACGATGATCTCGGCGCGCCTCGGCTCGAAGAGCTTGCGCCGCTGATCTCCCCGCATCGCGCCGAGGGCCTCGGCGGACCGCTCCACCTCGCGCAGGGAGGCGCGGCGGGCGCCGCGCTCGGCGGCGAAGGCCACCAGGGCGTTGATGGTGCCGGAGCTCCCGAGGGCGGTGCGCGGGTGTCGGAAGGGGTTGGGCAGCGCCTCGCGGAAGGCCTCGGCGGCGTAGCTGCGCATGAGCTCCAGCCGCTGCGGCGACACCTTGTCGGCGGCGCCGAACATCTCGGTGAGGCGCACGGCGCCCACCGCCACGCTCCAGAGGCTCTCGGGCGACTCGCCCAGCGCGGCCGCCACCTCGGTCGATCCGCCGCCGATGTCCACCACCAGGTTGCGGGCCCGCGCCGGCGCGCCCTGCAGCACGCCCATGCAGATGAGGCGAGCCTCCTCGCGGCCAGAGACGACCTCGAGCTCGAGCCCGGCCTCGCGCCTGGCCCGCTTCACGATCTCGGGGCCGTTGCGCGCCTCGCGGACGGCGGAGGTGGCGACGGCGCGGACGGTGGCCCGGTGGCGGCGGCAGAGCGCGCCGTAGCGGCGCAGCGCAGCCAGCAGCCGATCGGCCACCGGGCGCGGGATGTTGCCGCTGAGGAACACCCCTTCGCCCGGCCGGACGGGGTCGCGCTCGGTGTGGAGGGTCTCGAGGCTGTGATCCGCGAGCGACCGCGCGATCTCGAGCCGGACCGCGTTGGTGCCCACGTCGATGGCTGCCAGGATCTCGCTCAAGCGCCCTCCATTCGGGCGGATTCTAGCCCATCTTCCGTTGCGGGCTCGGGTGGAGTAAAAGGTCCGCCACGCCGGTCGCCCGGCGGGCAGGAGGACGGCGCCTCGGCGTCCCCTCCGCGTTTTCCGGTGAACGTTCCGGCGCTGCCGGATTTTGGAGAGCCCGCCATTTCTTGCACGAACAGCAACCCCTTGCCACGTCGTGCCGCCAGCCGCCGTGCCGGTTGACGCTTTTTCCTCAAGGGACTAGATGGGGTGCCCGCCGGTAAGGGCAGGCTCCGACCGTCAGAGGGTGACATGCAAAAGAACTCGATCATTCGTCCGCAGCGCCAGGGGGAGCGGCTGGCGGTTCTCATGCCGGGCCTCGGCGCCGTGGCGACCACCGCGATCGCTGGCGTGGAGGCCGTGAAGCGCGGCCTGGCCCAGCCCATCGGCAGCTTCACCCAGCTCGGCCACCTGCTCGACGAGGATGGTGGCCACGGCCCGGCCGTCCGCGACGTGCTCCCGATCGTCTCCTTCCAGGACATCGTCTTCGGCGGCTGGGATCCGATCCCGGACAACGTCTACGAGGCGGCGCTGCGGGCCAAGGTGCTCGACAAGGACCTGGTCAACGAGCTCAAGCCGCAGCTCGAGGCCATCAAGCCCATGCCGGCGGTCTTCTCGAAGGACTGGGTGCGGCGGCTCGACGGCCCGAACGTCAAGAAGGGCACCAAGAAGGAGCAGGCGGAGGCGCTCATCGCCGACATCCGCGGCTTCCTGGAAAAGAACAAGTGCAGCCGCGGCGTGATGGTCTGGACCGGCTCCACCGAGGTCTACGTCGAGGTCGGACCGGCCCACCTCACCATCAAGTCGTTCGAGGCGGCGCTCGAGAAGGACGACCCGAGCATTGCCCCGTCGATGATCTACGCCTACGCGGCGATCAAGACCGGCCTCGCCTACATGAACGGCGCCCCCAACCTCTCGGCCGACATCCCGGCGCTCCGCGAGCTGGCCGAGATCCAGGGCGTCCCGACCGGCGGCAAGGACTTCAAGACCGGCCAGACGCTAATGAAGACCACCATCGCGCCCATGCTCCACGCGCGCCTGCTCGGTCTCCAGGGCTGGTTCTCGACCAACATCCTCGGCAACCGCGACGGCGAGGTGCTGGACGACGCCGCCAGCTTCAAGACCAAGGAGGTCTCGAAGCTCTCGGTGCTCGAGACCATCCTCGATCCCGAGAAGCACCCGGCGCTCTACAGCGACATCAAGCACAAGGTCACGATCCACTACTACCCGCCCCGCGGGGACAACAAGGAAGGTTGGGACGCGATCGACATCGTGGGGTGGCTCGGCTACCCCATGCAGATCAAGGTCAACTTCCAGTGCCGCGACTCGATCCTGGCGGCCCCGCTGGCGGTCGACCTCGCCCTCCTCGCCGACCTGGCGCAGCGCGCCGGTGAGAAGGGGCCGCAGGAGTGGCTCAGCTTCTTCTTCAAGAGCCCGGTCACCGTGCCCGGCCACGAGACCATCCACGATCTCTTCCAGCAGCAGTCGCACCTGCAGGCGAAGCTGCGCGGCTACGCCAAGGCGGTCGCCGAGGCGCGGGCGAGCAAGGTCGGCTAGGTCGCGAGTCCCGACGCTCCGCCCTCCGTCGCGAGGGCGGTCGAGGCCCGCGGCCAGCGCCGCGGGCCTTTTCTTGTGGGGCGCTCCCGGATCGGGCGCTGGCGGGCGGCCTGGCGGAACGTCATCCCTTGTGGGTCCATACTCGGAGGAAAGACCATGGCCAACTCCGCCGGCTACCACGAACCCATCGAGGAGCTCACGCCGCAGACCCGCGACCTGCACCGCGCCCTCACCTCGCTCATGGAGGAGCTCGAGGCGGTCGACTGGTACCAGCAACGCGCCGACGCCATCCGCGACCCGGAGCTGAAGCGGATCATCGAGCACAACCGGGACGAGGAGAAGGAGCACGCGGCGATGGTGCTGGAGTGGATCCGCCGCAACGACCCGGCCTTCGAGCGCCAGCTGCGCGCCAAGCTCTTCACCGCGGGCGAGATCGCCCGCGAGGAGGAGCGCGAGGAGGCGGCGGGCCAGATCCCGCCGCCTGGCGGCAGGAAGCCGTAGCCGGTGCCGGGCTGGCGCGACTTCCCGGCACGCGGCGGCCGCGCCATGCGCGGCAGCCTGGCGCTGCTCCGCCGGGCCGCGCCGCCGCTCGATCTCCCCATCCTGGGTCGGGTGCTGCTCCACTCCGCGCTGGTGGGCGTCGTCGCGGGGCTCCTCGGCGCCGCCTTCTTCGCGTCGCTGGAGGTGGCGCAGCGGTTCCTCCTCTCCGGCCTCGCCGGCTACACCCCCGCCCGCGCCGTCGGCGAGACCTTCCTCGCCGAGGGGACCGGGCGGGCCCCTCGCCTCTGGATGCTGGCGCTCCTGCCGGGGGCCGGCGGCCTCGCCAGCGGCCTCCTCACGACCTTCCTCGCGCCCGAGGCATCCGGCGGCGGGGGCGACGCCGTCATCCACGCCTACCACCGCGGCGGGCGCGTCCGGCGCCGGGTGCTCTGGCTCAAGTGGGCGGCGGCCCTGTTCACGCTCTCCAGCGGCGGCTCGGGCGGGCGCGAGGGGCCCACCATGCAGATCGGGGGCGCCATCGGCGCGCTGGTGGGGCGGGTGCTCCCGACCACCCGCCGCGAGCGGCGCATCCTGCTCGTGGCCGGGATCGCGGCCGGCATCTCGGCGGTCTTCCGCACGCCGCTGGGGGCGGCGCTGCTCGCCACCGAGCTCCTGTACCGGGACGACTTCGAGGCCGAGGCGCTCGTGCCGGCCATCTTCGCGAGCGTGGTGGCCTACTCGGTGGTGATCGCGCTCTACGGTGAGACCACGCTCTTCGGCCGGCTCCCGCCGTTCCCCTTCGTCCCGGCCCACCTGCCCCTCTACGCGCTGCTGGCGCTGGCGGTGGCGGCCGCCGCCGCGGTCTTCGTGCGCACGCTGGCCGCGGCCCAGCGGCTGTCGGCCCGGTTGCCGGTCCCGCGCTGGACTCGTCCCGCCCTGGGCGGGCTCGCCATGGGCGCGCTCGGGGCGGCGGTGGCGTGGCGCCTGGCGGCCCGCTACGGCCCCGAGGCGGCGCGGGTGGGGGTGTTCGGCGGCGGTTACGGCGTGGCCCAGGCGGCCATCGCCGGCAGCTCGGCGCTGCCCCGCGGCTGGGAGCTGGTGGCGTTGCTGGCCGGTCTCTGCCTCGCCAAGCTGGTCGCCTCGGCCCTCACCATCGGGAGCGGGGGGGCCGCCGGCGACTTTGCTCCGTCGCTGGTGATCGGCGGCCTCCTGGGCGGCGCCTTCGGGCACGCCGCCGCGCTGCTGTTCCACGACCCGCGGCTCGCTCCGGGAGCCTTCGCGCTGGTGGGCATGGGCACCTTCTATGGCGGCATCGCCCACGCGCCGCTGGCGGCGCTGGTGCTGGTGGCCGAGCTCGCCGGCAGCTACGACCTGCTCGTCCCCATGATGCTCGCGGTCGCGGTGGCGCTGGTGGCGCTCCGGAGCCTCACGCTCTACCCGGCCCAGCCGGAGAACAAGGCCGACGCGCCGCTGGAGCGCCGGGTCTCCCGGTGGAGCGGCGCCTCGCACCACCCACTGCCCCGGCTGCGCCCACGTCGGCGCGCGCCCTCCTCGCCCGTTCCTGCCGGGGGCGAGGAGCGATAGCGGCGCGCCGGCGCGCGACCCGACCGGGAGCGCCGCGGATAATGAAAAATCGGGCATGAAGTCGAAGCGCCGATGCGCCCGCCGGAGGGGGGGCTTACCTAAGTATGCAATGGACGCGGGGTCTCAGCCTGCGGGCGCGACCCGGATGGCCGAGTCGGGTGGCCGCCCGACGATCGTGCCCGGAGACCTGTTCCGCCGCATCGTCGAGGGCGTCACCGACTACGCCATCTTCATGCTCGACGCGAGCGGGCGCATCGCGTCCTGGAACGCGGGCGCCGAGCGCATCAAGGGGTACGAGGCCCAGGAGGTGATCGGGAGCCACTTCTCGCGGTTCTACCCCCCGGAGGACGTGGCCCGCGGCAAGCCCGCCTGGGAGCTCGCCCAGGCGGCGAAGGACGGCCGGGTCGAGGACGAGGGTTGGCGCGTCCGCAAGGATGGGACCCGCTTCTGGGCATCGGTGGTGATCACCGCGCTTCGCGACGAGCACGGCACGCTGCAGGGCTTCGCCAAGGTCACCCGCGACGTCACCGATCGCAAGCGGGCCGAGGGCGAGCGCGAGCGGCTCCTGCGCGCGCAGGAGGCGGTGCAGGCGCGCGACGAGTTCCTGGCCATCGCCTCGCACGAGCTCAAGACGCCCATCACCGCGCTGCAGCTCCAGGTCCAGTCGCTGCTGCGCCAGTCGGCCGCGCTCCCGGGTCCGCCTGGCCAGGCGTTCTCCAAGCGCCTGGACGCGGTCATGCGCCAGGCCGAGCGACTCACCCGGCTCATCGATGGATTCTCGGACGTGGTGCGGGTCAACACCGGCGCGCTCGAGCTGGCGCGCGAGCCGCTCGACCTCTCGGAGCTGGTGCGCACCGTGCTGGCGCGCTGGCGGGAGGAGCTCGAGCGCAACCACTGCACGGTGCGGCTCTCGGCGCCGGCGCCGGTCACAGGTCGCTTCGACCGCCCGCGGATGGAGCAGGTGATCGCCAGCCTGCTCGGCAACGCCGTCAAGTACGGCGCCGGGAAGCCGGTCCGGCTGCAGGTGCGAGCCGAGGAGGATCGGGCGATCCTGATCGTGAGCGATCAGGGCATCGGCATCCCGCGCGAGTTCCAGTCGCGGGTCTTCGACCGCTTCGTCCGCGCGGTCTCGACCCGCCACTACGGCGGCTTCGGGCTCGGGCTCTGGATGGTGGTGCAGATCGTCCGCGCACACGGTGGATCCGTGCACCTCGACAGCACGCCCGGCGAGGGCTCGACCTTCGAAGTAGACCTCCCAAGGGAGCTCGACAGCCGATAGCCCAACAGGGACGCCCTCGGACGGCCGCCCGCCATGGCGCGGGGCGCCCGATCGTGCTTGGATGCGCGCCCAATCATGCAAGGTTCCATCCCGCATCGTCAGGAGAGCTGGGCAAGGCCTCGCCCCGCCTCGTTCGACGTACTCATCGTCGACGACGACATCGACATCCGCGAGACCGTAGAGGAGATCCTCTCCTCGGAGGGGTTCGAGGTGCTCACCGCCCGCAACGGCGCGGAGGCGCTCGAGCGGCTCCGCGACGGGCTGCCGCGCCTCATCCTGCTCGACCTCTTCATGCCGGTGATGGACGGGGCCGAGTTCCGCCGCAACCAGCTCGCCGATCCCTCCCTGGCCAGCGTGCCCACCGTGGTCATCAGCGCGGCGGATGCGCTGGAGCACCGGGTCGCGGCGATGCACCTCACCGGCGCGCTCGAGAAGCCGCTGCACCTCGACGTGCTCATGGAGACGGTCGAGCGGTTCTGCTCTTGAGCCCCGGAGGACGGATGCTCGTGCTGCACGCCAGGCTGAAGCTCGCGCAGGGGATGCTCCCGCGCTTCCAGGAGCTGCTCGCCGCGGTCGCGCCGCCTTCCCGGGCGGAGGACGGCTGCTCGAGCTACCGGGCGTACCGGTCGCTGGAGGACCCGAACGAGGTGGTGTTCGTGGAGGAGTGGAAGAGCCAGGCGGCGCTGGACCTGCACTTCCAGACGCCCCACTTCCGCGCCTACGACCGGGCCGTCGCCGCGCTGCTCGCCGAGCCACCCCGCATCCGCACCTACGAGGCGGCGAGCTACCGCGATCTGTGAGCGCCGCGCCCCGCTCGGCGCCTCACCCGAGCCGTTTCCCCAGGATGGCGAGGTCCTTCTCGGCCCCGTCGAGCTTCGCGACCCGGGGCAGGTAGCCCCAGCGCTCGAACCCGAATCCCTCCACCAGCCGCAGGCTCGGCGCGTTGTGGCCGAAGACGAAGGCCACCAGGGTCTTCACGCCCATGCCGGGCGCGCGCGCCTCCAGCTCGGCCATGAGCGTGCGGGCGACCCCCGCGCGGCGGGCCTCCGGCGCGACGTAGATCGACACCTCGGCGGTGCCGGAGTAGGCGCACCGTCCGTAGAAGTCCTGCAGGCTGATCCAGCCCAGGATCCGGCCGCCCTCCTCGTACACCCAGAGCGGCCGTCGTCCGGGATCGTGGGCGTGGAACCAGGGCGTGCGCTGGGCCACCGAGACCGGCTCGAGGTCGGCGGTGGCGAGCCGGCCGGGGATGGAGGCGTTGTAGATCTCGACCACCCGGGGCAGGTCGTCGAGGGTGGCGTCGCGGATCATCGGCGGCTCCCGCCGGCGTGGAGGTCGATCACCTCGTCCAGGGTGGCGCGGCACACGGCGCAGAACGGTACGTCGTCGCGGGTGAACATGACGCAGTCCTCCTGCGGGCGGTAATAGCCCCGCGCCTCGTAGTTGGCGCCCTCGAAGGCGCCCACCGCGCGGGCGTAGCGGTCGCCGCCGAGCAGCTTCTCCTCGGCCTGCTTCTGCGCGCTGAAGAGCCGGTCGATCTCGGCCTCCGGCCGCCCCTCCTTGCGCAGCTTCTTGCGCTCCTCCTGGAAGGCGCGCGCCTCTATCGAGAACCGCTCCTCCTGCCACGGGGTCGGCACCGGCGTGCCGGGGGTGACGAGGGCCTTCCACTTGGGGGCCGCCGGGTCGGCGAGGGCGGTGGCGTTCCGCTCCCAGGGCTCCACCCGCTCGGCGGGCGCGGGGCCGTAGACCGGGTCGGAGGTGAAGTACTCGTCGGCGAGCCCGGCCAGGTGATGGCCCAGCTCGTGGACGAAGACGTAGGGGGCCCAGAGGCTGTCGGAGGCCACCGTCGAGTAGAGGTTGAAGATGCCGCCGCCGCCGTAGGTGCGGCCGTTCACCAGGATCTCGACCGCGTCGTAGGGCGCCCAGGAGGCGTAGTCGCGCCAGGCGCGGTTCTCGAAGGTGAGCACGTACCGCTCGGCACCGAAGGCGTCGTAGGTCGCGCCGAGCGGGCTGCGCCGGTGGACGCCGGAGGAGGGGCGTGAGATGCCGCTCTCGGCCGCGGGGGGACAGAGCCCCCAGACGTTGAAGTCGGCGCGCCGCTCCTTGAACGGGGACTTCTGGAAGAGCGCCTCCACGAGCCGCCGCGCGTCGGCCACGAACTTGCCGCGCTCGGCGGCGGTGTAGCCGTCGCCGAGGATGAGCAGGTCGAGCTTCTCGGCGGGCGGGCCGCTCTTCTGCAGCTCGACGAGGGGACCGGCCGAAGGCGGTGGGGAGGGATCGATGGCCGGATCGGCGGGGTCGACCGGGAACGACCAGACCTCGCGGAAGACGTTGGCGGCGTCGCGCTTCTTCACCAGGACCTGCGCCGGCCGCTCGGGCCGGGGGAAGCGGAGCGACTCGGAGAAGCTGCGGCGGAGCTTCCTCGCCTCCGGGGTGCTCTCCCATTCCCCGAAGATGGTGGCGAAGCCGCGCGAGTAGAGGAGCCGGTTGGTGGCCTGGTCCCGCACCTCGAAGAGGTACTTTCCGAGGTTGGTCTCGTCGAGCGGTCGGGCCGGGTTGCCGGGGAAGGGCAGGGGCTCGAGCACCAGCCGCTCGAGGGCGAAGCTCTCGGCGGCGGCGTCTCCGCCGTGGGCGTAGTCGACCCGCAGCGTGCGCGGCGCCGGCGCGGCCGCGGTCAGGGCCGCGAGCAGGAGGGCGAAGGTCATGACCGCGGAGTCTAGCGCGAACGGCCCGCCGCCTCCCCTTCCCGAACGACTCGACGGGCCGCCCGGGCACGATAGGATGGACCCATGCGCATCGTCATCGTCGGGGCTGGCGGAGTGGGCGGGCTGCTGGCCGGGCTCTTGTCGCAGGCCGGGGAGGAGGTGGCGGTGGTGGCGCGCGGCGCCCACCTCGCCGCCATCCGCGAGCATGGGCTCCGCGTCGAGGGCGACATGGGGAGCTTCACCGCCAAGGTGGAGGCCACCGACTCGATCGAGTCGCTCGCCCCCGCCGACGCGGTCTTCGTGGCCACCAAGGCCTGGCAGGTGGCGGAGGTGGCGCCGCGGCTCCCGAAGCTGGTCCGCGAGGGCACGGTGGTGGTGCCGCTCCAGAACGGCGTCGAGTCGGCGCTGACGCTCCTCGGCGGGCTCTGGCCGGGGCCGGTGCTGGGCGGGCTCTGCGCGGTCTTCTCCTGGATCGACGCCCCGGGGGTGATCCGGATGGCCGGGCCGCCGATCTGGGTCAAGGTGGGCGAGTGGCCGCGCGGGCGGAGCGCCCGGGTGGAGGCGCTCTGCGAGGTGCTGCGCCGCGCCGGCGTCGACGCGCGGCCGCAGGAGGACGTGGAGGCGGCCGCCTGGGAGAAGTTCCTCTTCATCGATCCCTTCGGCGCTGCGGGCGCCCTCGCGGCGGCGCCCATCGGGGCGGTGCGCGGCACGCCGGAGACCCGCGCGCTCCTCGGGCAGCTGGTGACCGAGGTGGGCACGCTCGCCCGCGCGCGCGGGGCGCACCTCGCCGCCGACGCCGAGGCGCGCACCATCGCCTGGTTCGACCGGCTGGCGCCCGAGTCGACGGCGTCGATGCAGCGCGACCTGGCCGCGGGCCGCCCCTCGGAGCTGCTCGACCAGGTGGGCGCGGTGGTCCGGATGGCCGCCGACACCGGCCTGGAGGTGCCCGCGCACCGCTTCGCGCTGGCGGCGCTCCTGCCGCGCGAGAAGGCGGCCCGGGAGAAGGCGGCGGGGCAGAAGAAGGGGTGAGGGCCTCGCGCGCGGCGCGCCCCGCCGCTCCTCAGGCCTTCGCGAGCGACGACACCTGCGCCTCGCGCCGCGGCTGGTTCCGCGGCTCGGGGGCGGGCGACGGCGGCTCGACCTCGAGCAGCGCCGGCACCCCGCGGGCGCTCGCCTGGCGGACGA
This sequence comes from Anaeromyxobacteraceae bacterium, assembly GCA_035656915.1. Taxonomy (GTDB): domain Bacteria; phylum Myxococcota; class Myxococcia; order Myxococcales; family Anaeromyxobacteraceae; genus Anaeromyxobacter_B. The sequence goes on along the minus strand of DASRRJ010000008.1, from coordinate 475,792 downwards.
ACTCGTACCGCTCGCTCTCGAGCGCCGAGACCAGGCTCGCCGCCAGGTTCCGCAGGTCGAGCCGCCGCGCTTCGGCGAGCTCCTGCGCCGCCCTTCGCGCCTCCACACTGCGGTGGTTGAGCGTGCGCAGCCGCGCCTGGGCGGCCTGCCGCTCCACCTCGAGGTGCACCCGCTCGCGCTCCGCCCGCTCGAGCAGCTCCTCGCGCCGCACCCGCTCGGTGAGGGTGCGGAAGCGCTCCACGTCCCAGGCCCGGGCCGCGCGCAGCAGCTCGTCGCGCTTCGCGGTGAGCACCTCGGCGAGCAGCAGCAGGCAGGCCACCGCCAGCGGGACGATGAGCGCCAGGAGGAAGAAGGCGAGCCGGGCCGCCTTGGCCGGAACGCCGCCCTGGAAGAGCGCCGTGGCGGTCTCGATGGACGGGCGCAGCGAGCCGACCAGCCAGGCGGTGATCGACGCCAGGAGCGACGCGCCTCCCATGGCGAGCCCCACCCAGAGCCGGCGGCGCTTGTCGGCCTCGCCGCGGTAGAGGTCGAGCCCGCGCCGGAGCGCCACGTGGGCGAAGACGAAGAGGCTGGCGGCGGCCCCGAGGGAGAAGACGGACCCGAGCACGATGCCGAGCGGGTTGCGCTTCACCTCCAGGCCGAGCCGGACGGTGTCGATGCCGCTGGCGGCGAGGTACGGCACCGCGAACTGCCAGGTCTGCGCGAGGAGCAGGAGCGAGGAGAAGACGTAGATGGCCACCACCACCGCGCCGGACGGGACCGGCGGGCGCCCCATCTGCTCGGGCGTGGCCTCCACCACCTGCGGGGCCGCCGCGGTCCCGTTGGCGATGGCCTGGTCGAGGTCGCGGAGCAGAGTCTCGACCCGGACCGCCTGCTCGTTCGCCTGCTGCGTGAGCCGGTTGAGCTCCTCCTTGGCGCTGTGGAGCTCCTGGCCCGCCACCGGGCCCTCGAGCTGGATGAGGGGTCCCAGCCAGCCCTCGGTGTCGAGCTTGGCCTGCAGCGCCTCGGCAGCGGCGCTGGTCGGGTCGTTGAGCTCGGGGGCGTTCGGGTTGCCCTCGCTCACCACCACCTTGCCCCGCTCCACGGTCACGCGGAGGGGCAGCTCGGAGACCGGCACCGGGATCTCGCCCAGGTAATGGGCCAGCCGGAAGCGCAGGTAGTCCTCGAGCTTCACGCCGGCGCCGACCGCCAGGTAGGACCGCCACCACGAGGAGAGCGGCGAGCGCGTGAGGGGCTTGAGACGCTTGTACTTCGGCAGGTCGAGCGACGGCAGGCTGTGCGAAGCGACCTTGGCAGACAGCAGGCCGAAGAGCCGCTGCACGAAGCTCTGCGAGCCCGTCGGCGCGCCCGAGGCGCGCGATTCATTGGGAGCAGCCACACCTTCCTCCAGTTCCACGAGAGCCGATACTACCCCCGCCGGCCGCCCGGCACCTACCGCCTACCCGCCCGCTCGGCCGCCCCGAGGGAAAACCATTCGAGAGCCCGAGTCGTTCCCATGCGGGACGGCTGTGCGGTCCCAGGGCGGCCGACCCGCCTTCCGCGAGTGTGGCCATCGCCTGGCCGGCGGGGAACCAGCCCCCGAACTGGCCGGCGCGCGTTCGTGGCGGCGCACGAAGCCCCGTTGCGCTGCTATCTTCGAGCGTTGCGGCGCGGATGGGCGCGCCCGGTCGGAGGTAGGTGCACTTGGGAGAGCCCAACAAGGACGGCGCCGCCCGCCCCAGCCGTGGCCCGCTGGCGATCTTCGCCCTGCTCTGCCTCGCGGGGTTGGGGGTGGCGGGCGACCTCACCTACATCCACGACCGGGTGCACGCGAGCCAGGGGTACCGGAGCTTCTGCTCGATCAGCGAGACGGTGAACTGCGACACGGTGGCGCGCAGCACCTGGTCGGTCTTCCTGGGCCTTCCGGTGTCGGTCTGGGGGCTCCTCGGATACGGGCTCATGGGCGCGCTCGCGGTCGCCGGGCTCTCGGCGCGGCGGCGCGGCTGGCCCACCGGACTGCTCCTGCTCCTCTCCTTCGCGGCGGTGTGCGGCTCGGTGGCGCTGGCCCTCGTGAGCGAGCTCGTACTCCACTCCTGGTGCATCCTCTGCATGGCCTCCTGGACGGTGAACCTGCTGCTGTTGGCCACCGCGCTGGTCGCGGCGCGCAGCCTGGGCGGCGTCCGGAGCGCGCTCGGGGCCGACCTCGACGCTGCCTGGCGCAGGCCGCGGGTGGCGGCGCTGGTGCTGGCGGTGCTGGCGGTGGCGGTGGCGGCCGTCTGGAGCCGCTATCCGCACTACTGGGCCGAGCCGCGCACCGGTCCGGGCGGGCACCGGGTGGGCGAGGCGGAGGGCGCGCCCTGGATCGGCGCGGCCCACCCGAAGCTCACCGTCACCCTCTGGAACGCCCACGGCTGCGAGGCCTGCGGCGCCGCGCACCGGCGGCTGCGCCGCGTGCTGGGCGAGCACGCCGAGGAGCTGCGGGTGGTGCACCGGGCCGCCGCCGCCGGCCCGCTCGAGCGCGCCGCCTCCTGCGCCGGCAAGCAGGAGCGCTTCTGGGAGCTGGAGGACGCCCTCTACCGGGCCGAGGAGGATGGCCCGGCCGACGTCCGGGTGACGGCGGTGCGGGTGGGGCTCGACCCCGACCGGCTCCTGCGCTGCGCCGGCACGACGGGGGCCGCGCGCGCGGTGGAGGAGGACGTGCGGCTCGCGCGGGCCCGCGGGGCCGGCTCGCCGCCCGTGCTGGAGGTGGACGGGAAGCCTTACGGCATCGACGACGGGGTGGCGGAGATCGAGCGGCGGCTCGGGAAGCCGGCGGCCGAGGGCGGCGGGCTCTGGCTCAGGTAGCCCGCGCCGGGTCGCGCCGGAGCAGGATGGCCGCGAGCCCGGCCGCGCAGAGAGCCGCGCCGGCGGCGCAGACCCCGCCCCAGCCGAAGCGGGACCAGGCGAGCGCGCCCAGGCCGGTGCCGGCCGCCCCGCCGGCGAAGTAGGCGACCATGTAGAGCATGTTGAACCGGCTGCGCGCATCGGACCGGAGCGCGTGCACGCGCGAGAGGTTGGCGACGTGGTTCACCTGCACCCCCAGGTCGAGGAGCAGCACCCCCACGACCAGTCCCGGCAGCCCGAAGGCCGGCACCGCGAAGACCCCGAAGGCCGCGAGGGTGATGACGAGCCCCACCGCCGCGATGCGGCGGCGCGGGAGCCGGTCGGCGAAGCGGCCGGTGACGGTGGCCCCGAGCGCGCCCGCCACCCCCACCAGCCCGAAGAGCCCGGCGGCCTGGCTCCCGAGGCCGAAGCGGCGCTCCAGCAGGAACACCAGCGTGGTCCAGAAGGCGCTGAAGGCGGCGAAGCCCAGGCCGCCGAGCGCCGCCGCCTCGCGCAGCACCGGCTCGCCGCGCACCAGCGCCGGGAGCGAGGCCACCAGCTCGGCGTAGCCCACCGGCTCGGCGGGGCGGCTCCGCGGCAGGAGAGCCCGCAACGCCAGGGCGAGGAGCACCATCACCCCCGCGGCGAGCGCGTAGACGGCGCGCCAGCCGAGGTGGGCCCCGACGATCCCGCTCGCGGTGCGGGCCAGCAGGATGCCCACCAGGAGCCCGCCCATCACCGCCCCCACCACCCGCCCGCGCTCGTCGGGGCGGGCGAGGTGCGCCGCCAGCGGGACCGCGATCTGCGGCACCACGGTGGTGCAGCCCACCAGGAAGGACGCGGCCCCGAGGAGCGGGACGGAGCGCGCCAGGGCGCAGAGCAGGAGCGAGAAGGTCACCGCGCCGAGGAGCGCCAGCATCAGCCGCCGGCGCTCCAGCGCGTCGCCGAGCGGCACGAAGAGGAAGAGCCCGGCGGCGTAGCCGAGCTGGGTGAGCATGGAGACGGCGCCGAGGTCGCGGAGCGAGGCCCCGAGATCGCGCCCCACCAGCGCCAGCAGCGGCTGCAGGTAGTAGAGGTTCGCGACGCTCACGCCCGCGGTGACCGCCAGCACCGCGAGCTGCGTCTGGGTGAGCCCCTGCCCCTCGGCGGTCTCGGTCACGCCCCGCCTCCGGCCCGGTGCCAGAGCTCCACCTGGCCCACGGCGAAGGGCACGGCGGCGTCGACGCGCAGCACCCGGGGGCCGAGCGAGAAGGGAAGGAAGCCGCGCGCCGCGAGGGTCTCCGCCTCGTAGGTGGTGAAGCCGCCCTCCGGTCCGATGGCGAGGAGCACGCGGGGCGCGCCGCCTTGTGGGAGCCGCTCGAGCGGCGCCGCCGCGGTGGGGTGGGCCACCAGGCGGGCGGAGCCGGGGAAGAGCCGGTCGAGCTGATCCTCCACGAAGGGCTTGAAGAAGCGGAAGAGCCGCACCTCCGGCAGCGCGGTGTCCTTGCCCTGCTCGAGCCCGAGCTGGAGCTCCTCCCGCATGGCCTCGGGCGCCAGGAGCGGCGAGCCGAAGTAGCTCTTCTCCACCCGGTAGGTGCCGAGGAGCGCGATCCGCTTCACCCCCATGCTGGCGGCCGACTGGAGCACCTTGCGCAGGATCTTGGGGCGGGGCAGGGCCAGCAGGAGCTCCACCGCCGAGGGGGGCGGCGGCGCGGCGTCGAGCGTCACTCGGAGCGCCAGCGCGTCGGGGTCGGCGGAGAGCACCAGCCCGCGCCCCATGCGCCCGCCCAGGAGCCCCACCGCCACGGTGGCGCCCGGCGCGGCGCGCAGCACCTCGGCGGCGTGGCGGGCGCGGCGGCCCGCGAGCCGGGCCTCGCCGGCGGCGTCGAGCTCGCCCTCCTCGAGCAGGAGCAGGTTCACCAGCCGCTTCTACACGCGGGCGGAGCGGAGCGCCACGCGGAACCGGTCGCGACGAGCTCGCTCCCTGGACCAAGTGCGACCGCGCGCCGCGAGCGCGGCGTCGAACGGCGTGGCGCGCGCGTCAGCGGGTGGCGTCCGGCGCGCGCCGCGCCCGCAGCTCGCCCCGCGCCCGCTCCTCCGCGTCGGGGTCGAGGAGGCGGCGGACGGCGGGAAAGATCACCCGCTCCTCCAACTCCAGGTGGCCGTCGAAGTGGCGGCGCAGCTCCCCCGCCGCGGCCCCGAGCGCCGGCGCGAGCTCGGCGTGGCGCGCCGGGTCGTCGCGCAGCGCGGCGCAGAGCGCCAGCACCGCCCCCACCGGCTCGCCGTGCACGGCGTGCTCGGCGCGCATCCGGGACAGCGCCCGGTCCACCTCCGGCTCGCGCCCCTCCAGCCTGGGCAGGATCGACTCCTCCTCGTCCCGGGCGTGGAGCGGCAGGGCCTCGGAGAAGTAGCGGTGGACGCGCGCGGCGGCGTCCCGCACCTCCTCGGCGGACGGGCGCTCGGCGGCCGCGAGCCGGGCCGCGAGGTCGGTGAAGGTGCGGATGCGCTGGTGGCAGTCGAGGAGCAGATCGACCAGATCGCCTTCTGTCGGGCGGGCGCCGAGGCGGGTGAGCATGTCCCTCCACTTAACTGGAGCGCGGGGGGCGTGCCGCGGAGGCCGACGCGGGATAGACTGCGGCGCCATGCTCATCGTGATGAAGCCCAGCGCGACCGACGCCGACGTGCAGCGAGTGGCCGACCGGATCCGCTCACTCGGCCTCACGCCGCACCCCATCCCCGGCGCCGAGCGCGTCGCCATCGGCATCACCGGCAACAAGGGACCGCTCGACCCCGTCCTCTTCGACGGCCTCTCCGGCATCGCCGACACCATCCGCGTTTCGCAGCCGTGGAAGCTGGTCTCGCGCGAGGTGAAGGCGGAGGACACGCTCGTCGACCTCGGCGACGGGGTGGTGCTGGGCGGCCCGCGCATCGTGGTGATGGCCGGGCCCTGCTCGGTCGAGTCGCGCGAGCAGCTCCTCGAGGCGGCCCGGGCGGTGAAGGCCGCCGGGGCCACCATGCTGCGGGGCGGCGCCTACAAACCGCGCACCAGCCCCTACGAGTTCCAGGGGCTGGCCGAGGAGGGGCTGAAGCTCCTCGCCGAGGCGCGCGAGGCGACCGGCCTCAAGGTGGTCACCGAGGTGATGGACGCGGACACGCTGCCGGTGGTGGCGGAGTACGCCGACATGCTCCAGCTCGGGGCGCGCAACATGCAGAACTTCTCGTTGCTGCGGAAGGTGGCCGCCACCGGCAAGCCGGTGCTGCTCAAGCGCGGCCCCTCCTCCACCCTGAAGGAGTGGCTGATGGCCGCCGAGTACCTGCTCGCTGGCGGCAACTACCAGGTGGCGCTCTGCGAGCGCGGCATCCGCACCTTCGAGACCATGACCCGCAACACCCTCGACCTGAACGCGGTGCCGGTGCTGAAGCAGCTCACGCACCTGCCGGTGGTGGTCGATCCCTCGCACGGCATCGGGCTGCGGCCCCACGTGCCGGCCATGGCCCGCGCCGGCGTGGCCGCTGGCGCGGACGGGCTCATCGTCGAGGTCCACCCGCATCCGGAGAAGGCGCTGTCCGACGGACACCAGTCGCTGACGCCGCCCGAGTTCGAGGCGCTGATGACGCAGGTGCGGGTCATCGCCGGCGCGCTCGGCCGGCCAGTTTAGCCCGACCGAGAGAAGTGAGGCGCGGACCCCAGGTCCGAACGGCGGACGCATTCTTCGAGCTCAGCCTGCCTAAGTCGGCGGTTTCAATAGGGTCGGACTTCGGCACGCCTCCTGCCTTGGCGGCGCTCCATGACCGCGCCGCGACAGATCCTGCCCGGAACCACCTACCTCATCACCCGGCGTTGCTCCGAGCGCCGCTTCTTCCTGCGACCGTCCAAGGTCACGAACGCGATCTTCCTATATGTCCTCGCCTTGGCGGCGCGAATGCATGGCGTTCGGGTTCACGCCTACTGTGTCCTTTCCAACCACTACCACCTCGTCCTCACCGACGCCGACGGGCACCTGCCGGCCTTCATGCAGTACCTCGATGGTCTCGTCGCGCGCGCGGTGAACGCCTCCCTGGGGAGATGGGAGAACTTCTGGTCGGCGGACGCCTCATACAGCGCGGTCTCCCCGGGCGATGCCTCCGACATCGTCCGCAAGATCGCCTACACCTTGGCGAATCCCATTTCCGCGGGCCTGGTCCGCACAGGGCGCGAGTGGCCGGGACTCTGGTCGGCTCCCGAGCACCTCGCCAGCGCCACCGTTGCCGCGCCTCGTCCGGAGGTCTTCTTCAGCCCAGCGATGCCGGAGTCGGCCATGCTCGAGCTCACTCTGCCGCCGGGCTTCTCCTCCCGCGAGGAACTGCAGGGCCTCGTGGTCGCTGCAGTGGCCGAGGCCGAGGCGCAGCAGCAGACCTATTCCACGGACCGCCGCTTCCTCGGCCGCGCGCGCGTGCTCGCCCAAAAGCCGTTCAGCCGGCCTGCCCTCGGCGCGCCCAGGCGAAAGCTCAACCCGCGCATCGCGGCGCGCGACAAGTGGAAGCGCATCGAGGCCATCGGCCGGCTGCGGGCCTTCCTGGACGCCTATCGGGTCGCCTTGGCAGAGCTCCGGTCCGGCATTCGAGACGCCCTCTTTCCGGCTGGCACCTACCACCTCCGGCTCGATCACCACGTCCGGTGCGCTGTGCCAGCCTGACACGCTCGACCGTAGTTCGCGGCTCCTTCGGACCTTATGCCGGCGAGCGCCGGAGACGGTGGCTCGACTACTTGGTCGGCCCCCAACGCTGACGCGCGCCTTTCCGCCACCATGGGCGGCGAGCTCCCTAGTGTTTTGAACTCCGTCGCTGCTCGCGCCCTCAACACAGAGCGTGAGCATCGCCGAAAAGGGCGCGACGAGGACCTGCAGGGTGTCCGCGGAATGCAAGAGACGTCGATTACTCTCGGTCGGGAGGCAGGAGGCACGATTACTCTCGGTCGGGAGGCACGATTACTCTCGGTCGGGAGGCACGAGGCACTCTGCACCCTATGGATGGCTGCGCGCCCCCCGGTTCGCGTGCCAGCGGACGAACTGCTGGTCAGTCCCCAGGATGTGCTCGACCAACCAGTCGCGCATGAAGGCCAGCGCCGCCAGCGCGCCCGGCCCGGTCAGCGCCAGCTCCTTCAGGTGGTGAAGGAACCTCCCGTGCTCGCGGATCTGCTGCTGCAACTCCGGGTAGCCGGCCTGTGCCAGGTAGGCCTCCTCGTCGCGGAAGTGGACCCGGGCGTACTCCTCGAGCGCCTTGTAGAGGGCCCCCAGCACCTGCTCTCCCCGCGCTGCCTCGATGGCGAGGTGCAACTCATTGATGAGGTGAAAGAAGTAGCGGTGCTCGGCGTCGAGCCGGTCGTCGCCGATCGCGAACCGCGACTTCCACTGGAAGAGGTTCCGATCGGCCGCCATGGACGTAAGCTGCCAGCCGGGGGCCCCCGGGCCAAGGCCCTGCTGGGGATCCTGCCTGCGGGGGGCTCGGCGGCGCCGCGAGGGCCGTTGTCCTGGTCGACCGTCTCAGGCGGCTACTGGCGCGAGGGCCGGGGTGGCGCCGTCCGGCAGCGCCAGCCACTGCTCGCGCAAGATCCGCCCGCCGTCGTGCTCGATGATGCGCGCCTGCCGGGTGAGGGTGCTGCTCCCGGCGTTCAGCACCTGCAACGGTCGGTCCGAGAGCTCGCCGAGCACGGCGCCGCTCGTCACGTGCCGGTGGCCGTGGAGCACGAGGTCACAGCGGCCGCGCAGCGTCTCGAGCAGCGCCGGCCCCAGCGGCAGCTCGGCGGCGAAGGGCCAACCGAAGAACGACGCGAGCCGCTCTGCCAGGTCCTCCTCGGGGAGCGGCATGAGATGGTGATGGAGCATCACCGCCACCAGCGCGCCCGCCGGCGCCTCGGCCAGCGCGTGGCTCACCGCGTCGAGGTCGGCCGGCGTGAGGAGGCCGTGCCCCTGGATGAGGTTGCGGTTGTGCGGCGCGGTCGAGTCGACGCGCACCGTGTACAGCCCAGAGAGGCGCGCCACCGCGACCCGCCCCCCGTCCATGAGCGCGCGGCCCGCGTCGTCGCCCATCCGGTCGTGGTTCCCGGGCACGGTGACGAGGCGCCCCGACGAGAGGAGCGGCGCGAAGATCTCCTCGAAGCGGCGCAGCTCCGAGGCGCGGCCGCGATGCGTCACGTCCCCGGTGAGGAGCACCTGATCCACGTCGGCGTCGAGGAGGGCCGCGCAGAGCTGGCGCGCGGCCTCGTCGGTGGCTTCGTCGCGCCCGATGTGAAGGTCCGAAACGTGCGCCAGCGCTCTCACCGGATCCTCCCTCCGCCGTGCCTCTGCGGGTCAAGCTAGTAACCGGGCCAGGTGACGGGGAGGCGGAGCGGAAGGAAAAAAGCGGTGACGCTGCTACCATGCCGGTCCATGACCTCCCGCCACGCCGTCCTCCTCGTGGGCGCGCTCGCGACGCTGGGGGCGGCCTGCCGCCGCCACCCCGCGGAGCCCGCCGCCGCGACCCAGCCCGCCGCCCCCCCCGCTCCCACCACGACGGCCCCCGCGAGCGAGTCCACCACTCCGTCCGCGCCCCCCGTGGGCGCCGCCGCGCTCGAGTTCGCGGAGTTGGGGTGGCGCGCCGCGTCGCAGGGCGGCGACGCGGTGGTCGAGCAGACCGGCGGCCCCGACGGCTGCCGCGCCACCGCGCGCCGCGGCGGCGCCGAGCTCTGGTCGGTGGCGGCCTGCCTCGCGAGGAAGAGCCAGCTGCACTTCGCCTCGCCCGACGGGCTGCGTCTGCTGGTCGTCGACCCCCTGCCGGACCACGCCGGCGCCGACTGGTCCGACGCCGTGGCGGCGATGCTCTTCGAGAAGGGCATGCTCGTGCGCACGGTCGCCGCGGGCGACCTGGTGGCCGCGGCGCGAATCCGCCACATGGTGAAGGACTTCTCGTGGCTCGCCGGCGCTGGCGGGCCCGAGGAGCCGGCGCGCTACGCCGACTCCGGGAGGGCGGTCAAGTTCCGCACGGTCGACGGGCGGACGGTCTCCCTCGCCTTCGATGGCGGCAACTTTCCCACGCCGCGCCCGGCGAGCAAGCCCGAGCCGGAGGCTCCGCCCGCGCCAAAGGGGCCCGACACCGAGGAGGGTGCGGTCTACACGTGGGAGGATGGCGAGGGAGGCGTGCACTACGGCCGCGGCTTCGAGATCCCCGCCGCCTCGCGCGGCCGGGCTCGGCGCGTGGACGCGAACGTGGGGGTCGTGAGCGTGGAGCCGGCCCCGGCCGCCGAGGCGACTGCCCAGGCGCCCGCGCAAGGCCAGGGCCAGGCCAAGGGCCAGGGCCAGTCGGCGACCGCCCCCGCGACGCCCGCCCCGCCGGACAAGACCTTCTACCAGCGCGCGGTGGACCTCGCGACCGGTCGCCCCTCCGCGGACCGGCCGCCCGACAAGAAGTGCCGGACCGAGAACGGCGCGACGGTCTGCGACCCGTGAGGCGCCGCACGGCGAAGCTGGAGCTGACCCTGCTCCTCGCCGCGGCCGCGGCGCTCGGATGCGGGCCGCGCCAGCAGCGCCGCTGCGCGGACGGCGAGGGGCGCCCCGCCGACGACCTCCACTGCGAGCACCCGGCGGTGGCAGGCGCGGACTGGAGCTCCTCGAATGGCGCCGACGGCGGGCCAGCCGCGCCGGTGCCGGCAGGGGGTGGGTACCACTGGGTCTACCTGGCCCGCCCCTGGTATGGCTGGGGGTGGGGCCGGAGCTGGTACGGCGGCTCGGGCTGGTACGGAGGATCGACCGGCTTCCGCTCCTCGGGCGGCGAGGCGGGCGTGACGCGCGGCGGGTTCGGCGGGACCGGCGAGGCGCACGCGGGCGCCGGACACGCCGGCGCTGCCGGCCACGGGAGCGGCACGTGAGGCGGGTGGAGGTCCGCCCGCGCCCCGGCTGGCAGGAGCGGCTCGAGGCGGACGGCTTCCCCATCCACACCGCCGACGGCCCGTACTGGGACGAGTCGGTCTGCTACGAGCTCGACGCCGCCGAGGCCAACCGGATCGAGGCGGCCACCAACGAGCTGCACGGGCGCTGCCTGGAGGCGGTGGAGCACGTGATCCGCGAGCGGCTCTACCCACGCCTCGGCCTCCCCGAGCTGGCGGTGCCGCTCATCGAGCGCTCCTGGAGCGCGCTCGACGGCGCCGGCGCGCCCTCGATCTACGGGCGCATGGACCTCGCCTGCGGCGACGGGCCGCCGAAGCTCCTCGAGTACAACGCCGACACCCCCACCGCCCTCATCGAGGCGGCGGTGCTGCAGTGGCGCTGGCTCGAGGAGACCTCCCCGGGCGCCGACCAGCTCAACTCGATCCACGAGCGGCTCGTCGCCGGCTGGAAGGATCTCGCGCCCTGGCTCGAGGCGCCGCTCCACTTCAGCGCGCTCGACGTGCCCGAGGACGTGCTGGCGGCGAGCTACCTGCAGGACACCGCCGCGCAGGCCGGCCTCGAGACCCGCTTCGTCGAGATCCGCGACCTCGGCTGGGACGCGCGCCGGCGCGCCTTCCTGGACCTCGACGGCCGCCCGGTGGCGAGCCTCTTCAAGCTCTACCCGTGGGAGTGGCTCCTCGCCGAGCCCTTCGGCGTCCACCTCCCCGAGGCGTCCACCGCCTTCGTCGAGCCGCCCTGGAAGCTCATCCTGAGCGGCAAGGGGATCCTGGCGGTGCTCTGGGAGCTCTTCCCCGACCACCCGAACCTCCTGCCCGCCTTCTTCGACCCCCACGGCATGGAGGACTACGCGCGCAAGGCGCTCTACGGCCGCGAGGGGGCGGAGGTGACGCTCTTCGAGGGTGGCCGGGAGGTGGCTGGCGGCGCCCGCGCGGCCCTCTCCCGCGAGGGGTTCGTCTACCAGGCGCTGGCGCCGCTGCGCCCCCACGACGGCAAGTGGCCGGTGGTGGGGAGCTGGCTCGTGCAGGGGGAGGCGGCCGGCATCGGCATCCGCGAGGCCGATGGGCGCATCACCGACGACGGCAGCCGCTTCGTGCCGCACCGGCTGCGGTAGCGCTAGGCGGCGCCGGCCCGAGGAGGGCGCGGCAGCGTCAGCTCGAACCAGGTGCCGTCGCCCGCCGAGGTGGCGAAGCGCACCCGCCCGCCGAGGAGCTGTTCGCCGAAGAGCTTCATGGACCAGGTGCCCTGGCCGCGCCCCTCGCCGGGCTTGGTGGTGAAGTGGCGCTGGAAGATGCGCGGCAGCACCGCGGCCGGGATCGCCCCCGCGTTCCAGACGCGGAAGGCGACGGAGTCGGCGTCCGCTGCGACCGTCAGCCGGATGACGCCGCCCGCGCGCGTGGCCTCGAGCGCGTTGAGCGCCATGTTGGCGAGGACGTGCTGGAGCGGCACCGGGTCGGTCTCCACCACCACCTTCTCCGTCGCCGGCTCGACCGCGATCGTCTTGCCGGCGGCGGCGGGGTGCCCGGCCACCATGCGCCGCGCCAGGTCGAGCGCGGCCGCGAGCCCGACCGCGCGCCGGGCCGCAACGTACGCCTCCGGCCCGCCAGCGACGAGCGCCCGCTGGAGCCTCACCTCGGCCACGAGCTGCTGACTCAGGAGCTGGACGTCGGAGACGGCGAGGTCGCCGCCGGCCGGACCGCCCAGCACCCCGCTCGCCGCCTGCAGCCCGGTGGCGAGGTTGGCGAGGTCGTGCAGGAAGACCCGCTCCACGTGAGCCCGCTGGATCGACTCGGTCACGTCGGTCAAGGAGGCGAGCAGGAACGGCTCGCCGTCGAGCTCGAGCGGCGCGACGCGGATCCGCAGCGCGCGGTCCTCCGCGCGGCCGCCCCAGCGGCGCGCCAGGTGGCAGATCCGCTCCTCGGGCCGGTCCAGGCGGCTGGCGATCAGCACGGCGACGGCCTGGCCGCAGCTCGCGCAGGCCGGACCGGTGCCGCACCCGTCGGGACCTTCGCCGGCGTGCGCGCAGGAGAGCGCCTCGCCGGGCCGGAGGCCGAGCGCCGCGGCCGGATCGTCGACTCCGAGGAGCTCGAGATAGGCGGCGTTGAGCGCGACGATCTGCCTGTTCCGGTCGAGGACCGCGGCGGCGCTCCCCAGCGACCGCAGCAGCGCGGTGACCACCGGGCTCCCGGCGGCGCGCGCCACCTCCGCGGCCAGCGCTCCGGGCGAGGTGCGCCCGGCTGGCAGGTAATGGGTCGAGGGCTGCGCGGCTCGCCGGAACCAGGGCGCCTTCACCATGCGGAAAGCCTAGCACGGCAGGGCCCTGGCCGGCCTCCCCCGCAGGGGCGGGCACCACCCCGCGGCTACTTCGGGCCCGGGTAGGGGAAGACCGGCTTCCGGTTGGCGACGCTCGCCGGGTAGACGAGCTCGTAGCGGCCGTCGAAGATCTGCTGGACCAGGATCGGGTGGTGGTTCTGGTTGGTGAACCCGGCGAAGTCCTCGAAGCGCACGTCGCCGAGGAGTCCTGACCACTTCCCGGCGCGCAGCCCGGCGCGGGTCCGCTCGCGGTCGCCCTGGGCGCGCACCGCGGTCTCGGCCAGGATGCGGACCGACTCGTAGCTGCAGGCGCCGTGGTGCGAGGAGTCGAGCCCGAAGCGCTCCTTGTAGCGCCTGGCGAACTCGGCGGCGCCGGGCCAGCGCACGTCCTCCGACCACTGGGTGCTGGTGATGACGTGGTTCGAGATGCTCCGGTCGGCCGCGAACTGGGCGAGGTTGAAGCCGCCGCCGGCGCCCAGGAAGGCCTGCGGCTGCACCCCGATCTCCTGCGCCTGGCGCATGAGCAGGATGGCGTCGGCGATGTACGAGACCATGAAGATCAGGTCGGGCTTGAGGGCGCGGACGCGCGTCAGGGTCGAGCGGTAGTCGGGCGAGCCCTTCGAGTAGGGCGCCTCGTAGAGCACCGCGATCCCCTGCTTCGACGCGGCGGCCTTGAAGGAGCGGGCCGCCGAGTTGCCGAAGTCGGTGTCCTCGTAGATCAGCGCCGCCGACCGCGGGTGACCCACGGTGTGCACCAGGTCGAGGAGGGCCTGGACGTAGAAGCTCGCCGGCGAGTTGATGCGGAAGGTCCAGCGCTGGCCCTGCATGGTGATCTCGTCCTTGGACGAGATGGGCACGAGCAGCGGCACCTTGTACTTCTCGGCGATGCGCGCCACCGCGCTGGTGCTCGCCGAGGTGTAGGACCCCACCACCCCCGAGACGCGCTCGCGGGTGGCGAGCCGCTCCATGGCGCTCATGGCGATCTGCGGCTTGCCGGTGTCGTCCTCCCAGACCAGCTCCACGTCGAGGCCGCTCTTCTTGAGGTCCTCCTGCGCGAGCTTGATCCCGTTGGCCATCTCCTCGCCGATGGGCGCCTCGGGGCCGGTGCGGGGCAGGATCACGCCGATGCGGACCGGGGCGGCCCGGGCCGGGCCGGCGAGCAGGAGGAGGATCGCGGCGGCGAGGAACGGGGTCTTCATGGAGCGCTCCCTGTCGAAGTCCGGCGGTGCTCGAGGTGATGAAGCCCTGGAAGGGCGCGGGCGGCTACGGCCGGTAGGCGGCGATCCCGGTCACCGCCTCGCCGATGATGAGCAGGTGCATGTCGTGCGTCCCCTCGTAGGTGTAGACCGACTCGAGGTTCGCCATGTGGCGCATCACCGGGTACTCGCCGGTGATGCCGTTGGCGCCGAGGATGGTGCGGGCGCGGGCGGCGATCTGGCGGGCGGCGTCGACGTTGTTCATCTTGGCCATGGAGACCTGCGCCGGCGTGGCCTGGTGCTGGTCCTTGAGCCGGCCGAGCTGCAGCGCCAGCAGCTGCCCCTTGGTGAGCTCGGTCACCATCCACGCCAGCTTCTCCTGCTGGAGCTGGAAGGAGGCGATGGGGCGGTCGAACTGGATCCGGTTCTGGGCGTAGTCGAGGGCGCACTGGTAGCAGGCGTCGGCGGCGCCGAGCGCCCCCCAGGCGATGCCGAAGCGCGCCTGGGTGAGGCAGGAGAGCGGCGCCTTGAGGCCGTGGGCCTCGGGGAGCAGGCTCCGCTCCTCGTCCACCACCACGTCGTCCAGCACCAGCTCCGAGGTGACCGAGGCCCGCAGCGACCACTTGCCCTTCATCTCCGGCGCCGAGAAGCCCGGGGTGCCCTTCTCCACCAGGAAGCCCCGGATCCCGTCGTCGGTGCGGGCCCAGACCACCGCCACGTCGGCGAGGGAGCCGTTGGTGATCCACATCTTGGCGCCGTTGAGCCGCCACTTGCCGCCGGGCTCGCGCACCGCCCGCGTCCGCATGCCGGCCGGGTTGGAGCCGAAGTCGGGCTCGGTGAGGCCGAAGCAGCCGATCGCCTCGCCGCGAGCGAGCTGCGGCAGCCAGCGCTCCCGCTGCGCCTCGCTGCCGTAGGCGAAGATGGGGTACATGACCAGCGAGCCCTGCACCGAGGCGAAGCTGCGGACGCCGGAGTCGCCCCGCTCCAGCTCGTACATGAGCAGCCCGTAGGCCACGCTCGAGAGCCCGGCGCAGCCGTACTTCGCCGGCAGGGTGGGGCCGAAGAAGCCCAGCTCTCCCATCTTCCCGACCAGGTCGCGCGGGAAGCGCTGCTCCTGCGCGCAGCGCTCGATGACCGGCAGGATCTCGGCGTTCACGAACTGCCGGGCCTCCCGGCGGACCAGCCGCTCCTCCTCGGTGAGGAGCGGCTGGAAGCCCATGTAGTCGGTCAGCTCCTGGAACGTGGCCATCGGCCCTCCTCGTGGCGGTCAGGTGCAGGTCATGGCGGAGCGGACGTTGCCCACCAGGTTGAGCAGGCGCGGCCCGACCTCCTGCTCCAGCTTGTCGCGGCTCATCTGGAAGGCCGCGCCGCTGCAGCTGAAGACCAGCACCTCGCCGCCGTCGCCGAGCGCCAGCGGCGCGGCCACGGCGTGGATCTCCTTGCGCCAGTCGCCGAGCGAGAAGCAGAGCCCCTGCGCGGCGTGATCGCGCAGCGCCTGGTCGAGCCCTTTCTTGACCCGCGGCCAGTCGGACGGATCGGAGCGCCGGAGCTCGTCGACGAGCGCCCTGCGCTCGGGCTCCGGGGCGCCGCAGAGCCAGGCCCGGCCCATGGAGGTGACCGCCAGCGGCACGCGCGAGCCGGCCTCCAGCTGGACGGTGAAGGTGGCGGCGTTGCGGTAGGTGTCGACGTAGATCATCCCCAGCCGGTCGCGGACCCCGAGGTTCACCGAGGCCCCGGTGAACTCGGCCAGCGCCTGCATCAGCGGGCGCGCCACCCGGCGGACGTCCATCTGCGCCACCAGCGAGTAGCCCAGGCTCAGCACCGCCGTGCCGAGGCAGTACTGGTTCCGGTCGGGCGAGCGCCGCAGGAAGCCGAGCTCGGTGAGGGTGTGGGTGAGGCGCGACACGGTCGGCTTGGGCAGCCCGGTGCGGCGGGCCATCTCCTGGTTGCCGAGGTAGCGGTCGCCGGCGCCGAAGCAGCGCAGGAGCTCGAGCCCGCGGGCCAGCGCGCCGACGAACTGGCGGTCGGCGCGGGCGGGCGCGGCGGCGGATCGGGCGCGCGGGGAGGGCATGGTGCGTTCCACGATTCCAGATCCGACTTTCGCCGTCAACGTGGTTGTGCTGTAATTCTGGAATGACGTTTCGCACCGCGAAACCCGGCCCGCTCTCGCACCTCCGGGTGCTCGATCTCTCCCGGGTGCTGGCCGGGCCGTGGGCCAGCCAGCTGCTGGCCGATCTCGGCGCCGAGGTGATCAAGGTGGAGCGGCCGGGGGCCGGCGACGACACCCGCGGCTGGGGGCCGCCCTGGCTGCGCGACGCCGAGGGGCGCGAGACCTCCGAGTCGGCCTATTACCTCTGCGCCAACCGCGGCAAGCGCTCGGTCACGGTGGACCTCTCGCGTCCGGAGGGGCAGGAGCTGGTGCGCCGGCTCTCGGCGAGGTCGGACGTGCTGCTCGAGAACCACAAGGTGGGCGGCCTCGCGCGCTACGGCCTCGGCTACGCCGACCTGGCGGCCGCGAACCCCGGCCTCGTCTACTGCTCCATCACCGGCTTCGGGCAGACCGGTCCCTACCGCCAGCGCGCCGGCTACGACTTCCTCATCCAGGGGATGGGCGGGCTCATGAGCGTCACCGGCGAGCCCGACGGCGCGCCGGGCGGCGGCCCCATGAAGACCGGCATCGCCATCACCGACCTGCTCACCGGCATGTACGCCGCGGTGGCGGTGCTGGCGGCGCTGGCCGAGCGCGACCGCACCGGCCGCGGCCGGCACGTCGATCTGGCGCTCCTCGACGTCCAGGTGGCGATGCTCGCGAACCAGGCGCAGGCCTGGCTCGCCACCGGGCGCCCCCCCGCGCGGCTCGGCAACGCCCACCCGAGCATCGTGCCCTACCAGCGCTTCTCCACCCGCGACGGCCACCTGGTGCTGGCGGTGGGCAACGACGGCCAGTTCACGCGCTTCTGCGAGGTGGCCGGGGCGCCGGAGCTGGCGCGCGACGAGCGCTTCGCCACCAACGCCGGCCGGGTCACGAACCGCGCGGCGCTGGTCCCGCTGCTGGAGCGGCTCTTCGCCGCCCGGACCAGCCGCGAGTGGCTCGAGGCGCTCGAGCCGGCCGGGGTCCCCTGCGGGCCCATCAACGACCTGGCCCAGGTGTTCGAGGATCCGCAGGTGCGCCAGCGCGGCATGCGCCTGGAGGTCGAGCACCCGCTCGCGGGCCGGGTGCCGCTGGTGGCCTCGCCCATCCGGTTCGCCGACGCGCCGCTCCCGGCTCCCGCGGCGCCGCCCACGCTCGGCCAGCACACCCGCGAGGTCCTCGCCGAGGTCCTCGGGCTGGAGGGCGCGGAGCTGGACGCGCTCTCGGCGCGCGGCGTCATCTGACGGTACAATCCGGGCCATGCGCGCCCTCGTCATCGGCGGGACCCGGTTCGTCGGCTACCTGCTCGCGCGGCGGCTCCTCGCCGGCGGCCACCAGGTCACGGTGCTCAACCGGGGCACCCTCGCCGACCCCTTCGGCCCGGAGGTGGAGAAGCTCCGCGCCGACCGCACCGGCCCCGGCTTCGCCGAGGCGCTGCGCGGGCGGAGCTTCGACGCCGTCTTCGACTTCGCCGGCTACCACGGCGACGACGGGCGTAGGGCGGCGGCGCTGCTCGACGGCCGGGTCGGCCACTACCTCGCCGTCTCCACCGGGCAGGTCTACCTGGTGCGGGTGGACGCGCCTCGCCCGGCGCGCGAGCGCGACTACGCCGGCCCGGTGATGCCGCGCCCGGCGGGGCTCGCCGACCTGCGCGAGTGGGAGTACGGCGTGGGCAAGCGCGCCTACGAGGACGCGCTCGCCGAGGCGCACGCGGCGCGGGGCTTCCCGGCCACCGTGGTGCGCGTCCCCATGGTCAACGGCGAGCGCGACTACTACCGCCGCCTCGAGCGCTACCTGTGGCGGCTCGGCACCGGCGGTCCCGTGATCCTCCCCGACGGCGGCGGCCACCGCCTCCGCCACGTCTACGGCGGCGAGGTGGCCCGCTTCCTGTCGATCCTCGCCGGCAAGCACGACACCTTCGGCGAGGCGTACAACCTGGCGCAGGAGGAGACGCCCACGCTCCTGCAGCTCGTCTCGCGGCTCCGCGACCTGCTGGGCTCGGCGTCGCCGCTGGTCCCGGTCCCCTCGGACCGGCTCCTCGCGAGCGGCCTCGACCCGCTCGCGCTCTCGCCCTTCAGCGGCGCCTGGATGAGCTTCCTCGACCCCACCCGTGCCCGGGTGGAGCTCGGCTTCCGCCACGAGCTGCTCGACGTCTGTCTGGGCCGCATCGCGGCGAGCTGGCTCGCCCATCCGCCGGAGGACGCGCCGCCGGGGCACGAGCGGCGCGCGGTCGAGCTGGAGCTCGCGCGCGGCGCCGTTCAGAGCCTGTGAAGGCCCTCAGCTCCGGTAGTCGGCGTTCTCGGTGACGTACTCGTGGGTGCGGTCGGCCCCGAGCACCTCGCAGGCGCCGTCGCCCATCCCCAGCTCCACCGCGATCTCGACGCAGCGCTCGTGCGGCGGGTGGCGGTGCGGCGGCTTGAAGGTGAGGCCGTCGGGGGGCGGTGCGCTCGCGTACATCTCGGCCGCGCGCAGGTGGGCCACCAGCCGCTCCTCCTTCGCCGGGTCGAGCCGCATGGCGCCGCCCTCGAAGACCACCTCGCCGCCGACGGCCACGCGCACCCGCGCCGGGTCGAGCGGCATCCCCTCCCTGCCCGCCAGCTTGCCGACGGCGCAGAGGATGCGGCCCAGGTTCGGGTCGTTCCCGGCCACGGCGCACTGCAGGAGCGGCGAGTTGACGAGCGACTTCCCGAGCGCGCGGGCGGCCCGGAAGTCCGGCGCCCCGGAGAGCCGCGCCCGGATCACGTGGTGGACCCCCTCGCCGTTGCGCACCACGTCCTCGGCGAGGTCGCGGCACACCTGGCGGAGCGCGGCGCGGAAGGCGCCCGCCTCCACCGCCGGCCCGGCGCCGGAGGAGACCAGCGCCACCGTGTCGGAGGTGCTGGTGTCGGAGTCGATGGAGATGGAGTTGAAGCTCGCCTCGTTGGCCTCGGCGAGCGCCGCCCGCAGCTCCTGGCGCGGGACCGCGGCGTCGGTGAGGAGGAAGACCAGCATGGTGGCGAGGTCGGGCTCGATCATCCCCGCCCCCTTGGCGATGCCCACCAGGCTCGCCCCGCCCGGCAGCTCGGCCCGGCGGACCTTCGGGTAGAGGTCGGTGGTCATGATGGCCTCGGCGGCCGGGAGCAGGCTGTCGCCCTGCAGCGCCGCCACCGCGGCCGGCAGCGCCGAGAGCATCGGCTCGACCGGCAGCCGCCAGCCGATGACGCCGGTGGAGGAGGGGAGCACCTCGGCCGGCGCGAGCCCCAGCAGCCGCGCCGCCTCGGCGCAGATCCGCTCCGCCGCTTCCTCGCCGCCGGGGGCGCAGACGTTCGAGACCTTGTTGTTCACCACCAGGGCGCCGAGCCGCGGCTCGGCGAGGCGCCGCCGCCCCACCAGCACCGGCGCGCCGGGAAAGGCGTTGCGGGTGAAGGCGGCGGCGAAGGCCGCGCTCGGCCGGTCGAGGGCGACCAGGGTGAGGTTCATCCGCCCCCGCTTCGTGGGCACCTCGACCGGCGCGAACTCGAGGGCGGCGGTGCCGGCGCGGAAGCCCCGCGGCAGCCGGGCCTGGGTGGCGAGCCAGGCGCGGTGCTCGGCGGCGCTCTGGAAGGTGAGGGCGGTGGAGGCCATTGGGAGCCTCTACCGCCGGCCGCCCCGGGGGTCAACGGCGCGCCGGCGCGAGGGCGCACGGCGCCGGGGAGGCGGGGCGCCACCCATGGCCGGAGGCGTGGTAAGACCCCGCCCGATGCAGCCCTGGGAGACGGTGGACCGCGCTCGCGCGCCCGACGGAACGGAGCTCGTCCTGGCGCGCCGGGGCGAGGAGTGGGTGGTGCGCGCCGGCGGCCACGCCCTCATGTCGTCGCGCGTGCACGGCTCGGAGGAGGCGCTGGCGGCGCTGGCCCTGCGCAAGGTCGAGCACCGGCGGGCGGTGCTGCTCGGCGGGCTCGGGCTCGGCTTCACGCTGCGGGCGCTCCTCGACCGGCTCCCGGTGGAGGCCAAGGTGGTGGTGACCGAGCTCTCGCCCGAGCTGGCCGGCTGGAACCGCACGCACCTGGCGCACCTCGCCGGGCGGCCCCTCGACGATCCGCGGGTGCGGCTCCAGCTCGGCGACGTGCTCGGGCGCATCGCCGAGGCCAAGGGCGCCTACGACGCCATCCTGCTCGACGTCGACAACGGCCCCTCGGCGCTGGCCCATGCCGGCAACCGGAAGCTCTACGTCCGCAAGGGCGTGGAGGCCTGCCGCGACGCGCTGCGGGCGGGCGGGGTGCTGGCGGTCTGGTCGGCCGGGCCCGACGCCGCGTACCTCGAGCGGCTCGAGCGCGTCGGCCTCTCCGCGCGGGCGGAGGTGGTGCCGGCGCGCCAGAGCGGCGGGCAGAAGCACGTGGTCTTCGTCGCGAAGAAGGAGGCGGCGGGAGCGCGGCGGCCGGGTGCGGGGGGCGGCGCCGCGCCGCGCCGGCGGTAGCGCCCACCCGCTCCGCTACGAAGGGGCGCCGAGCCGCGGCGCGAGCGGGAAGGACGGCAGCTCGATCCAGAACACCGATCCGTGGCCCGGCGTCGAGCGGACCCCGGCCCGGCCGCCGTACGCGTCGCAGAGCCGCTTCACCGTGGCGAGCCCCAGCCCGAGCCCCTCCTGACCCCCGCCGCCGGCGCGCTCGTAGGGGAGGAAGATCCGCTCCGTCCACTCGGGCGGGATCCCCGGGCCGGTGTCCTCGACCTCGAGGCGCACGAGGCCTGCGACCGTGAAGCCCCGCAGCGTGATCCGCCGGGTACCCCCGCTGCGCCCCATGTACTTGACGGCATTCTGGACCAGGTTGGAGAGGACGCTCGTCAGCACGCCCGGGCCGCAGGTGACGTGGCAGGGCTCGACGCGCTCGACCACGAGCTCGATGGCCTCCGCCTCGGCGGCGGGGCGGATCCCCGCGGCGACGTCGTCGACCACCGCCGGCACGTCGGCGCTGACGCCGGTCGGCGGCTGCGCGCCGGCGCGGGCGAACTGGAGCAGCCCCTCCACCACCGTCCGCACCCGCGTCAGGTTCCGGAGGGCGCGCTCCACCAGCTCCGCCGAGCGCGGATCGGGGAGGCCGCGCCTCGCCACCAGCGAGAGGGCGAGCTGCGCGGCCGAGATGGGGTTGTGGACGTCGTGGGCGGCGCGCCCGGCGAAGGCCTCGAGCTCTCTCCCGCGCGCCTGCTCCGCCGCCGCGTGGGCCTCGACCAGGCTCCGGTAGCGGCGCAGGTGCCTGTGGATGACGAGCGCCGCCAGCAAGGCGAGGACGCCGGCGGCGGTGTTGAGCGCGTAGTGGATCCGGGAGGCGTTGCGGCGCACCTCCTTGATGCGGAGGGCCAGGGCGCGGCCGTTCCGGGCGTTGAACTCGAGCGCCCGGCTGGCGGCGACGGAGAGGCGATCGGCCGTGGCCGAGACCTCGGTCAGGGGAGGGGGGTCGGGCGCGTCGCCGCTGGTTCGCGAGAGCGCGCGCCGGACCGCTCCGTCGAAGGCCTCATGGGCCAGCTGGACCTCGCGCCAGAGCTCCGCCTCGCCTCGGAAGGTGGGCAGGGCGAGGTAGGCGTTCACCTCGCCGTCGAGCTGCGCCAGCGTCGACGCGAGCGCCTCCGCGCCCTCGTCGCCGTGGCCTGCCAGCCCCAGCAGGAACTCGAGGTGGCTCACCCAGGTGCGGACGGCCGCCAGGTGCTCGATGCTCGGCGCGGTGTTGAAGGCGATCTCGTCGGAGGCGGCATCGACCCGGCGGATGGAGCGCTCGCTCACCGCGTCGGCCGCGAAGAAGAGCGCCACGACCGCTGCGAACGCGCCGGCCAGCAGGCGCAGGTCGAGGCGCGCGGTGGTGACCGCGCCCGTCGCTTCCCGTCTCGCCGGCGGACCGCCCCCGGGCATCCCGGCCCTCCGTCGACCATCATCGCACGGCGGGTGCTGCGCTGGCACGGGGGCCGAGGAGGGGTGCGTCCCGCTTCCGGGTCATGGAAGCGATCGGGCGGCCGGTCCCGACCCCGGCTGGCCCGGCCGCGCGGGTCGTGCTACGAAGCGGCGCCTTGATCCGCTTCGACTCCATCTGCAAGCAGCACGGCCACCAGATCCTGTTCCTCGAGGCCTCCGCCGTGATCCAGCGCGGCGAGAAGGTGGGGCTCGTCGGCCCGAACGGCGCCGGCAAGTCCACCCTCTTCAGGCTCGTCACCCGCGAGGAGGAGCCCGACGAGGGGCAGGTCTCCATCGACCGCGGCGTCACCGTGGGCCACTTCAGCCAGGACGTGGGCGAGATGCGGGGGCGCTCGGCGGTGGCCGAGACCATGGACGGGGCCGGGCCGGTGTCGGCGGTGGCGGCCGAGCTGGCCGAGCTGGAGCACGCGCTCGCCGACCCCGCCCGCGCCGACGAGCTCGAGGCGCTGGTGGAGCGGTTCGGCCACGTGCAGGCCCGCTTCGACGAGCTGGGCGGCTACGGGCTCGAGGCGCGCGCCCGCGAGATCCTGGCCGGCCTGGGCTTCACCGACGCCATGATGGACGGCGACGTGGGCGCGCTCTCCGGCGGGTGGAAGATGCGGGTGGCGCTGGCGCGCATCCTCCTCATGCGGCCCGACGCCATGCTCCTCGACGAGCCCACCAACCACCTCGACCTCGAGTCGATCATCTGGCTGGAGGAGTTCCTCAAAGGCTACCCGGGCGCGCTGCTCATGACCTCTCACGACCGCGAGTTCATGAACCGGATCATCTCCAAGGTGGTGGAGATCGACGGCGGCGAGCTCAACAGCTACTCGGGCGACTACGACTTCTACGAGAAGGAGCGCGCCATCGCCGACGCGCACCAGCAGGCGCAGTTCGACCGGCAGCAGGCGATGCTCAAGAAGGAGCTGGCCTTCATCGAGCGCTTCAAGGCCCGCGCCTCGCACGCCGCCCAGGTGCAGAGCCGGGTGAAGAAGCTCGACAAGATCGAGAAGGTCGAGCCGCCCAAGGTGCGCAAGACGGTGGAGTTCGAGTTTCGCCAGGCGCCGCGCTCGGGCGAGGACGTCGCCAAGCTCTCCGGCGTCACCAAGGGCTACGGCGCGCGGAAGATCTACCAGGGCTTCGACTTCCTGGTCCGCCGCGGCGAGCGCTGGGCGATCATGGGCGCCAACGGCGCCGGCAAGTCCACCCTGCTCAAGCTCATCGCCGGCGAGTCGCAGCCGGACGACGGCACGGTGACGGTGGGCGCGAGCGTGAAGATGGGCTACTTCGCCCAGCACGCCATGGAGCTCCTCACGCCCGAGAAGACGGTGTGGGAGAGCCTTCAGGATGCCTTCCCCAAGTCCTCCATCGGCTCCCTGCGCACCCTGGCCGGCTGCTTCGGCTTCTCCGGCGACGAGATCGACAAGCAGTGCCGGGTGCTCTCCGGCGGCGAGAAGGCGCGGCTGGTGCTGGCGCAGCTGCTCTACGACCCGCCCAACTTCCTGGTGCTCGACGAGCCCACCAACCACCTCGACGCCGCCACCAAGGACATGCTGGTGCGCGCGCTGCAGGGGTACGAGGGGACGATGCTCTTCGTCTCCCACGACCGGCGCTTCCTCTCGGCGCTCTCGAACCGGGTGCTGGAGCTCACGGCGGAGGGGGTGCACCCCTACGGCGGCGGCTACCACGAGTACGTGGCGCGCAGTGGGCACGAGGCGCCGGGGCTCCGGAGCGCCGCGGGGCGCTGACCGCGCCTGTCCCGAGGACAGGGGAGGCTCCCGGCGCGAAACGCGGCGCGGGCGCCCGGGTTGAATTCAGCAGGGAGCGGTCGCGTCCCTCTCTCGACGGTCCACCCTCCCAGGAGCCACGCCATGACGACCACGTTCGGAAAGCTCGCCGCCGCCGCCCTCATCCTCGGGCTCGCCGCCCCCGCCTTCGCCGGCGAGGTCGACGCCCGCCAGGCCCGCCAGCAGGAGCGCATCGCGGAGGGAGTGGAGTCGGGCCAGCTCACGCCGCGCGAAACGGCGCGGCTCGAGCGCAAGGAGGCCAGGATCCGGCGCGAGGTCCGTCGCGACCGCGCCAGGAACGGCGGCAAGCTCACGCCGGCGGAGCGGGCCAAGGTCAACCGCGAGGAGAACCGCACCTCGCGGCAGATCTACCGCGCCAAGCACAACGGGGAGCACATGTAGGCGCGGCCCGTCGGACGCGTCATGAGGCGCGCGAGGCCGTCTCCGCGGCCTCCTGGCTCCCCGCGACCCTGGCCGCGCCTCGGGCCAGCGCGGCCACTCCCTCGAGCCCCACCCCGAGGGCGACGTCGGCGAGCCGCCGGGCCAGCCTGGCCGCGGCCTCGGGGTCCGGCGCGGCCGCCAGCAGCTCGACCGCCACCTCCGTGAGCGGCCGCGGCGCCGGCGCGCGCGCGGACCACTCGCCCCAGATCCCGGCCGCCGGGTCTCCCTCCAGGAGCCGCTCCCGCCACTCGGGCGGCAGCTGCAGCACGGCCTCGAGCAGGATCGCGGGCGCCACGAAGGCGCTGCCCCGCGCCGACGCACAGGGGAGCAGCTCGCCCGCCGGGATGAGCTGCTCTACCGCCTCGCGGCGGAACTCCGGCAGGCCCGCGACCGGCACGCTCAGCCGCGGGCGGCTGGCACACAGGTAGAGGACGCAGGCGAGCGCGCCCCGCCGCTCGAGCGAGTCGCCCAGCGCCGGCCGCTCCGAGCGGAGCCGCGACGAGGCGTTCACGAGCGTGTGGACGAAGGCGCTCCAGGCCTGCGCCTGCGAGATCAGCGTCGGAGAGGTCATCGGAGGCTCGGGGAAAAGTGAGCCCCCAAGCTGTGCACGGCCCCCCATCGAGGCGAGCCGCCCGATGGGTGCCGCGGCCCGGACCCGGGTCCAGGATTACTCGGCCTCCAGCACCGCGCCCTTGGCCGCGTTGGTCACCTGCGCCGCGTACCGGCGCAGCCACTTCGACGCCACCAGCCGCTTGCGCGGCCGGAACGCGGCGCGGCGGCGGGCCAGCTCGGCGTCGTCCACGCCGAGCACCAGCACCCGCGACTCCACGTCGATGGTGATGGGGTCGCCGTCCTCGACGAGGGCGATGTTGCCCCCCTCGGCCGCCTCCGGCGAGACGTGGCCCACGCAGGCGCCGCGGGTCGCGCCCGAGAAGCGGCCGTCGGTGACGAGCCCCACGCTCTCGCCCAGCCCCATGCCCATGATGAGGCTCGTCGGCGAGAGCATCTCCTGCATGCCCGGCCCGCCCTTCGGCCCCTCGTACCGGATCACCACCACCGTGCCGGGGGTCACCTTGCCGTGCATGATCCCGGCGACCGCCTCGTCCTGCGAGTCGAAGCAGACCGCCTTGCCGGTGAAGCGGCGCATCGAGGGCTGGATGCCGGCGGTCTTCACCACCGCGCCGTCGACGGCCAGGTTTCCGAAGAGCACCGCCAGCCCGCCCACGTCGGAGTAGGCGTTCTCGAGCGTGTGGATCACCTCGGGGTTCTTGATGCGCGCCCCCTCGATGCGCTGGCCGATGGTCTCGCCGGTGACGGTGAGGGCCTCGGTGCGCACCACCCCGCCCCGGCGCGCCACCTCGTGGAGCACCGCCGGCACGCCGCCGGCGTCGTGCACGTCCTCGATGTGCACGGTGGAGAGCGAGGGGGCGATCTTGGCGATGTGCGCGACCTTGCGCGCGATCTCGTCGATGTGGCGCAGCTCGAGCTCCAGCCCGGCCTCGCGGGCGATGGCGAGCAGGTGCAGCACGGTGTTGCTGGAGCCGCCCATGGCCATGTCCACCACGATGGCGTTGTGGACGGCGTCGGCGGTGAGGATGCGGCGGAAGCGGTAGCGCTCGTCGAGCGCGATCTCCACCACCCGCCGCGCGGCGCGCCGCACCAGCTCCTCGCGCTCGGGCGTGAGCGCCGGGGCGGTGCCGTTGCCGGGCAGGGCGAAGCCCATGGCCTCGCAGAGGACGTTCATCGAGTTGGCGGTGAACATGCCGGAGCAGGAGCCGGCGCCGGGGCAGGCCGCGCACTCGATCTCGTAGAGCTCCGCGTCGGTCATCTGGCCGCGGGCGCGCAGGCCGACCGCCTCGAAGGCGGTGGTGAGGTCGATGGGGGTGCCGTCCTTCTTGTGCCCGGCGCGCATGGGGCCGCCGGAGACGAAGACCGTCGGCACGTCGACCCGCGCCGCGCCCATCACCATGCCCGGCACGATCTTGTCGCAGTTGGGGATGCAGAGCAGCGCGTCGAGCTGGTGCGCGTTCATCACCGTCTCGATCGAGTCGGCGATGAGCTCGCGGCTGGGCAGGCTGTAGCGCATGCCCTCGTGGCCCATGGCGATGCCGTCGTCCACGCCGATGGTGTTGAACTCGAAGGGGATGGCGCCCGCCTTGCGGATCTCCTCCTTGGCGATGCGGCCGTACTCGCGCAGGTGGATGTGGCCCGGGATGATGTCGATCTGGCTGTTGGCGATGCCGATGAACGGCTTGTCGAAGTCGGCGTCGCCGAGGCCGGTGGCCCGGAGCAGGCTGCGGTGGGGTGCCCGCTCGAAACCCTTCTTCACGAGATCGCTGCGCATGGAGATTCCTTGACCCGGGCGGAGGGGCAAAGTCAACCGGGCCGTGAAGCGGCCGGGCGGGCGACCCGGGGCGGCCGGGCGAGGTCAGCTGGCCGCGAGCGCGAGGTCGCGCCTGAGCGCGCGGCAGAGGAAGAGCAGCGTCATGTGGCCGCGGGGATAGGTGCGGAGCGGCACCCCCCAGGCCTCGGCCAGCGCGCGCGACCCGCGCGGCGGGGAGACGGCGTCGTAGCGGCCGGCGGCGACGAAGACCCGGCCGGCGGTGGGTCGCCGCCGCGCCGGGTCGAAGGGAGCGAGCGCCTCGAGGAGCCCCGGCGGCTGCGGGAGCGGGCTCCCGGCGGCGGCGGCGAGCCGCTGGTAGCGCCGGCCGATGGGCGTCTCGGCCAGCACCGCCTCGAGGCTGGGCGGCGCCACCAGCGCGGCGAAGTCGAGCCGCTCCGGGGCGGTGGCTGCGAGCGCGGCGCCGAGCGCCCCGAGCGACAGGCCGAGCACCCCCACCCGCCCGCGCGGCGCCGCCAGGGCGGCCAGCAGCCGCAGCTCGAGCACCAGCTGCTCGAAGGTGGCGCGCAGCACCGCCAGGTCGAGGGTGACGAACCCCTCGCCGCTGCGGGCGCCGCCGGCCCGCTCGAGGTGGTGGGGCGGGCAGTGGAGCCAGACGTCCCACCCGAGGCCGGCGAAGAGCCGCCGGTACCCTGCGACGAGGCGCGGGCTGGCGATCTTCCACGGCGGCACGAGGAGCAGGGTGCCGCGGCGCGGGCCGCGGGCCGGGGTGCAGCGGATCGAGAGGCGGTCCTCGGGCGAGCGGGCGCGGGGCGAGGGGCAGCTCCAGCTCGCGGCTCCGTCCGGCGCCGGCGGCAGCGGGGGGAGCGGCCCGAAGCAGGAGAGCGGCGCGGTGGGGCCCGGGCGGTAGGGCTGCGGCGGCCGCTCCAGCCGGTCCTCGCTCCACATGGCGAGGGCGTCCACCGCGGAATGGAGGTGCGCGAGGGCCATCCTCCGAGGATGGCGCCTCGCGCCCTCTCCCTGCACGCGCCCGGTGGGGTGGGGCGCGCGGTTCGTCCGCACCCTGGAGGTCGACGAACTCAGCGCCGCGAGCCGACGGCGGCCAGCGCCAGCCCTTCGTAGAGGAGGTGCGCCGCGAGGTGGCTGGTGAGGTCGGCGTGGTCGAGCGCGGGGCAGACCTCCACCAGGTCCATCCCGACCAGCCGCACGCCGGCGAGCCCGCGCAAGAGCGTCAGCACCTCGCGCGAGGTGAGGCCGCCCGGCACCGGGGTGCCGGTGCCGGGGGCGAACGCCGGGTCGAGCGCGTCCACGTCGACGGAGAGGTAGACGGGGCGAGCGCCGATGGCCTCGCGCAGCTGCGCGGCCACCGCCGCGGGGCCCCGCTCCGCCAGCTCGTCGGCGGCGCAGAGGGTCCCGTGCGCGAGCGCGAGCGCGGCGTCCTCCGGGCCACCCCATGGGCCGCGGAGCCCGACGTGGTGCAGCTGCCCCGGCGCCACCAGCTCCTCCTGGAGCGCGTGGCGGAAGGGTGTTCCGTGGTGGTGCTCCTCGCCCCAGACCTCGGGACCGCTGGTGTCGAGGTGGGCGTCGAGGTGCACCACCGCGAGGGGGCCGTGGGCCCGAAAGAGCCCGCGGAGCGCCGGGAGGGCGATGGAGTGGTCCCCGCCCACCAGGAACGGCGCCGCGCCGCGCCGGGCCACCTCGCCGACGGCCGCCTCGACCGCCGCGCGCATGGCGGCCGGCTGGAAGGGAGGGAAGACCACGTTGCCGGCGTCGACCGAGGGCAGGCGGGCGAACACGTCGAGCCGGTGCCAGGGGTGCCACGCCTGGACGAGCGCGCTCACCCGCCGCACGTGGAAGGGCGCGAAGCGAGCGCCCGGCTGGTAGGTGGTGCCTCCATCGAAGGGCACGCCCAGGAGCGCGGCGCCGGTCCCGGCGGGGAGCTCCTCCGGCGGCGCGTGGGGGAGGCGGAAGAAAGGGACCTGCCCGTGGCGCAGGTACTCAAGCGCCGGCTGCTGCGACATGCGGCTCTCCGAGGCGGTCGGCGATCTGGTCCCGCGCCGCCCGGGCCAGCGCGTCGGCGCTGGAGTGGGCGGACGGGGCGATGGCGCGGCCGAAGGTGACGAGGATGCGGCAGCCCGGGGAGGCGGCCAGCCGCAGGTAGTGGGGCAGGAAGGTCTCTTCGCCCACCCAGGCGAGGTCCGCGCGATCGCAGCGCACCGTCACCGGGACCACGGGCACGCCGGCGCGGCGCGCCAGTCCGAAGATGCCGCGCCGGAACGGGAGGACCACCCGCCCCGGGGTCGTGGTGCCCTCGGGAAAGTTGAGCACCGGGAGCCCATGCGAGAGGGCCGCGGCCGCGCCGCGCAGCACCGCCGCGCCGCTCCGCGGGTCGCCGCGCCGCACGAAGATCACGCCCAGGCCGCGCGCCAGCGAGCCCACCACCGGCCAGTCGCTCACGTCGAGCTTGGAGATGGGGACGCACGGCAGGAGGCTCGCGACGACCAGCGGGTCGAGCCAGCTCACGTGGTTGGAGGCGAGCAGCGCCGGCCCGGCCGGCGGGGATCCCTCGACCTCCACCCGCAGGCCGTGCAGCGCCAGCACCTCCCGGCAGATCTGGTGCAGCGCCGCCGCGCGCGACTGCGAGGGCTCGCCTTCGGGCGAGCTCTCGCGGCGCAGCCGCCTGGAGGCCTCCGCCGCCAGGACGCCGGTGCCGGCGAGCCGGCGCACCGCCCGGACGGCGCCGCCGAGGGCGCCGCTCACGCCGCGCGCCCGGCGGCGTCGGTCTCGGGCTCGATGAGCCGCATCCGCTCCAGCCGCGTGCGGAGCCGCTCGAAGGCGCCCCGCTCGATGCGCGACACGATCCGCTCGTCCCCCGGGCCGTAGAAGTCCCGCCGGACCTCCAGCTCGCGGGCGCCGAGGGCGGCGTGGAGGGCGCGGGCGGCGGCGTTGTCCTCCTTCACCGTGAACCAGCACGAGTCGACGCGGTGGGCGATGGCCGCCACCAGGGTGCGCACCAGCTGGAAGGCCACCCGCGAGCCCTGCAGCTCGGGCACGACCGCCAGCGTGGTGCAGTAGGCCTCGCGCCCGCGCACGAAGCAGAGCACGTAGCCGACCAGCCGCCCGTCCTCCTCCGCCACGAAGCAAGTGTCGGCGAAGAACTCGCAGCAGAGGCGGACGTAGTAGGGCCCGAGCACCGACTCGCCGGCGGCGGCGAAGATCTGCTCCTCCAGCTCCATCAGCGGGGCGAAGTCCTCTGGGCGAAACGGGCGGATGTCACGTGACATGGGTCGAAGATCCTTTCGGTCGCCATGCTGCGGTCCGGGCATGACCTTCAGGGCTCGCGAGGGCAACGATTCGGTGACCGGCCCCGCCGGGGTCCGCGTCGGCCCCACCCGGCGACGGCGGCTCGCCGTGCTCCGCGCTAAACCTTTTGGGGTTGGGAGACGGCCATGAAGCTCGATCCTGAATTCCTCGACCGCCGGCCGGAGGAGGGAGCGCGCCTCGTCGCGCTGGCCCTCTGCCAGCAGGCGGAGAAGGCGGCCGGCGCCGTGGGCGGACCCGACGACGCCGAGGCGCTGCACGACTTCCGGGTGGCGCTGCGCCGGTTGCGCACCACCATCGAGGGCTACGACGACTGCTTCGCCGGGATAGGCCGCCGCCGCCGCGCCCGCCGGCTCAAGAAGCTCGCCCGCGCCACCAACCCCGCGCGCGACGCCCAGGTCGAGCTCGAGTGGCTCTCCGAGCACGGCCCCAAGCTGCGGGCCCGGCACCAGGGAGCGGTGGAGTGGCTCTCGGAGCGACTGGAGGCGCGCCGGACCAAAGCGGAGGCCGCGGCGCGGGCCGAGCTGGTGCCGCGGTTCCGGCGACTCGTGGGCCGGCTGCGGGGAAAGCTGGAGCGCTTCGAAGGCCACCTCGCCGACGACGGGCCGCAGCCGAGCTTCGCGCAGGTGATGGCCGGGGTGGCTCGCGAGCGGATGGCCCAGCTGAGGGAACGGATGTCGGCGCTCTCCGGGCCTGGCGACGAGGCGCCGATCCACAAGGCAAGAATCGAGGCGAAGCGGCTGCGCTACCTGCTCGAGCCCTTGCGCGGCCACCCTGGCGCGGACGCCGAGGGCGCGGTGGCCCTCCTCAAGGAGCTGCAGGACGTGCTCGGAGAGCTACACGACCTGCACGTGCTCGCCGGCGTGCTGGCGGAGTCGCTGCGCGACTCGGCGGTGGAACGGTCCGAGCGGCTCCACGCCATGGTCTACGCCGACGATGGCGCCGACGAGGGGCTCAGGGCCGAGCTGCGCCGCAACCTCCGCCCCGGCCTGCTGGCGCTCGACCGGTTGGTGCGCCGCGAGCGCGACGCGCTCTTCGACCGGCTGCGCCGCGACTGGCTGGCTGGCGGGCTCGACCGGCTCGAGGACGCCGTCGAGCGGCTCGCCGGACAGCTCGACGGCGGCGCGGCGGGCGCCGAGGAGCGGGCGCCACCCGCTCCGCTAGAGGCCAACTCGATGCCGCCAGCCTGAGCCCATGGCCGGAGAGCGACGGCAGCACGGGGGCCTCGCCAGGGCCGGCTTCTGGACGCCCCCCTGCTTCCCGGCTATTGGATCGGCGGGGAGGAGACTCTTGGAACTGGATCTCGAGGTGAAGGAACCGGGGACGCCGCGCGGCGCCGCTCCCCCGGGCGCCGCGTCCCTGCTCGTGAACCGCGAGCTCAGCCTGCTCCAGTTCCAGCACCGGATCTTCGAGGAGGTGCGCGACCCCGCCAACCCGCTGCTCGAGCGGGTGAAGTTCCTCTCCATCATCGCCTCCAACCTCGACGAGTTCTTCATGATCCGGGTGGCCGGGCTGAAGCAGCAGCTCGCCGCCGGGTTCGGAGAGCCCTCCGCCGACGGCCTCACCCCGGCGCAGCAGCTCGCCGAGATCCGGCGCGCGGCGCTGGCGCTCGACCGCGCCCTCAGCGACTGCCTGCACAACGAGCTGGTGCCGCAGCTCGCCGCGGCCGGCATCCAGCTCCTCGACTACCCGGCCCTCAACGAGAAGGAGGTGGCGCAGGCGCGCGCCTACTTCGAGGAGATGGTCTTCCCGGTGCTCACCCCCCTGGCGTTCGACCCGGGGCGCCCCTTCCCGCACATCTCCAACCTGAGCCTCAACCTGGCGGTGCTGGTGGAGGGCTCCGACGGCTCCGAGCGCTTCGCCCGCATCAAGGTGCCGGATACGCTGCCGCGGCTGGTGCCGGTGAGCCGCGCCTCCGGCGTGGTGCGGAAGGACGGCACCGAGCCGCACCACCAGGGCTTCGTCTGGCTGGAGCAGCTCATCGCCGCCAACGCCGACCGGCTCTTCCCGGGGATGAAGGTGCTGGAGGTGCACCCCTTCCACGTCACCCGCGACGCCGACATGGTGTTGCAGGAGATGGAGGCGGCCGACCTCCTCGAGACCATCCAGCAGGGGGTCCGCCAGCGCCGCTTCGGCTCGGTGGTGCGGCTCGACGTCACCCCCTCCATGCCGTCCCGGCTGCGAGAGCTGCTCGCCGAGAACCTCGAGATCGGCCCGCTCGACGTCTTCGCGGTCGACCCGCCGCTGGCGCTCTCGGGCCTGGCGGCGCTGGCGAGCCTGGAGCGGCCCGACCTCAAGTTCCCCACCTTCGTCCCCGCCGTCCCGGCGCGGCTGCAGGCGCTCGACGCGGAGGAGGATCTGTTCGCCGCCATCCGGCGACAGGACGTCCTGCTGCACCACCCCTTCGACAGCTTCGACCCGGTGGTGGAGTTCCTGCGGCAGGCGGCGCGCGATCCGAACGTGGTCGCCATCAAGCAGACCCTCTACCGGGTGGGGCGCAACTCGCCGGTGGTGCAGGCGCTCCTCGAGGCGAGCCAGAACCGCAAGCAGGTGGCGGTGCTGGTGGAGCTGAAGGCCCGCTTCGACGAGGAGAGCAACATCGGCTGGGCGCGGGCGCTGGAGGCCGAGGGGGTGCACGTCATCTACGGGCTCCTCGGCTTCAAGACCCACTCCAAGGTGGCGCTGGTGATCCGGCGCGAGGGGACGCGGCTGGTCCGCTACGTCCACCTCGCCACCGGCAACTACAACGCCGTCACCGCCGGGCTCTACACCGACCTCGGCCTCTTCACCTGCGCCGAGGACATCGGCAAGGACGTCACCGAGCTCTTCAACTACCTCACCGGCTACTCGCGCCAGCACGACTACCAGCGCCTGCTGGTGGCGCCCATCAACCTGCGCGAGCGGCTCACCGCCCTGGTGGAGCGCGAGATCGCCCACGCGCGCGACGGTCGAGAGGCGCGGCTCATCTTCAAGATGAACGCGCTGGTGGACCGCGAGATGATCGACGCGCTGGTCCGCGCCAGCCAGGCCGGGGTGCAGGTCGACCTGCTGGTGCGCGGCATCTGTTGCCTGCGGCCGGGCGTCCCGGGCGTGAGCGACCGCATCCGGGTCGAGAGCGTGGTCGGCCGCTTCCTCGAGCACAGCCGCGTCTTCTGGTTCAAGAACGGCGGCGCCGAGGAGGTCTACCTGGGCAGCGCCGATCTCATGCCGCGCAACCTCGACCACCGCGTCGAGGTGCTCTTCCCGGTGCTCGACCCGGCGCTGGTCCGCCAGGTGCGCGACGGCATCCTCGAGACGTACCTGCGCGACAACGTGCGGGCCCGCCTGATGCGCGCCGACGCGAGCTACGAGCGGCTCACGCCGGCGCCGGGCGAGCCGCGGGTCGACAGCCAGGCCGCGCTGCTGGCGCTGCGGTCCGCGCGCGTCCTGGCGCCGGAGCCTTCGACCGCGGCCACCCACCGGCCGGCGCAGGTGGTGGCCCTCGAGCCGCAGCGCGGGTGAGCGCGCCGGGCCGTTCTAGGACGAGACCGGCGGCGGCGGGAGGGCGCCCGGCGTCCCCACCAGCCGCTCGCGTCGCATCTCCAGGAGCTCGCGCACCACGATCTGCGCCGCCGCCGCCGCGGGCACCGCCACCACCGCGCCCATCACTCCCATGAACTCCGCCAGGAAGAGGATGGCGAGCAGCGTGACGAGCGGGTTCACGTGGACGGTGCGGCGGTACACGAGCGGCCCGAGCACGTTCCCCTCGAGCTGGCCGTAGAGGATGAAGTAGGCGGCGATCGCGACCGCCTTCCAGAGCCCCCCGGTCACGAGCGCCAGCAGGGTGATGCTCGCGCCGGCCACCAGCGGCCCGGCGTACGGGACCAGGCTGGAGGTGCCGCTGAGGATGCCGAGCGGGAGGAAGAACGGCAGCCCGGCGACGGCCAGCGCGATGGTGGTCAGGGTGGCGTTCACGGCGCAGATCCCGAGCAGCCCCGCCAGGTAGCCGCCCACCGAGCGGTAGATCTTCCCGGCGATCCGCCGGTAGCGCTCGCGCGTGCCGGGCGGAAGCTCCGACAGCGGCGCCGCGACCAGCTCACGCCCGAAGACGAGCATGAAGACGGCGAGGAAGACGAAGGCGAGCAGCCCGCCCGCGGCCGAGAGGAAGCCACCGATGGCGGAGAGCACCGGCGAGACCGCCCCGGTGGCCGCCGGCGCCGCCTTCTGCAGCTCCGATTTGAGGTCGGAGCGGGCCCCGAGCGCCGAGAAGAGGGGCGAGCGCTGCAGCTTTCGCCAGAGCACCGGGGCCTCGTCGAGGAGCGCCCGTCCCTGCTCCATGACCGGTGGGACCAGCAGGAGCGCCATCCCCACGAAGAGCAGCAGCACCACCAGCAGCACCAGCGCCACGGCGACGCCGCGCCGCACGCCGCGGCGGACCAGCGCCTCGGCCGCATGGTCGAGCGCCACCGCCGCGAGCGCGCTGCCGAGCGTGAGCATGAGCGACACGCGGGTGCGGACGAGGAAGAACACCAGCGCGGCGACCAGCAGCACCGCGAAGCAGACGGTGAACGCGGTCCGGAGCGTGACCTGGGAGCGCCGGCGCGCCGGCGAAGGGGGAGCGGGCGTCAGGGCGCACCTCTGTCCGGCGAGGAGCGGTCGAACGCCGGGCAGTACTCAAGGTGCGGCCGCGCCGCTGCCCGGCAACCTCAACGCCGGCGGGACGAGCGGGCCGGGTGCACGAACGCGAACCGCTCCCCCAGGTGCAGGTCGTGCAGGTGCTCGGCGAGGCGGAGGCGGGGCAGGCGCTCGGCCAGCTCCTTGCGTCGCGAGTAGAGCTGACAGGCGAGCGCGGCGCCGACTCCCAGGATCGCCAGCGGGCCGGCGTCTCCGGCGCCGACCAGGCTGGCGCCCGGCTCGGCGGCCGCCGCGGGCAGCGCGGCGAGGAGGGTGACGGCGAGGAGGAGGTGGCGGCTCACGAGGACCTCGGGGGCGTTGGGGTTGCGTGTGGGAGAACCGCCGCCCCATGCACACTCCTTCCCCGCGACCCATCTGGAGGCCGCGCGCTGGTCCGGTCGTCACTCGAACCTGAGCGGAGACACCCGCGTGCCGGGCAGCGAGCTGCTGGTGCGGTGCGAGAGCGACGAGCCCCCCTCGCGCCGACCCTGGATCGGGCGGCGAGCCTACGCCCCGGCCCCGGCGGCCGCGAGGAGGGTCCGCTCCAGCTCCTCCGTCGTGTACGGCTTCTCGAGGAAGTGCACCCCCGCCTCGGCGCGGAGCGCGTCGAGGTCGGCGCTGGCGCTGAAGCCGGAGGAGACGACGATCGGGAGCCCGGGGCGCACCGCGCGCAGCGCCGCGATGACCTCCCGCCCGGTGAGGTCGGGCATCATCATGTCGACCACGGCGAGGTCGATCCCCTCCGGCGCGGCCCGGAAGCGCTCCACCGCCGCCCGGCCGCCGTCGCACTCGACCGCGTGGTGGCCGCAGGTCCGGAGGAGCAGGCCGAGCGAGCGGCGGACGTTGGGCTCGTCGTCCGCCACCAGCACGCAGAGCGACCGCGGCGGCGCCTCTGCCGCGGCCGGCGCCGGGGCGGGGGCGACGAGCGCGTCGGCGCCGGCGGCCGGCAGCAGCAGCGTCACGCTGGTGCCCTGCTCGGGCGCGCTCTCCACCAGGACCGCGCCGCGGTGCGCCGTCACCGTGCCGTAAACCTCCGCGAGGCCGAGCCCCGAGCCCATCCCCACCGGCTTGGTGGTGAAGAAGGGCTCGAAGAGGTGCGCGCGCGCGTCCGGGCTGAGCCCCTGGCCGGTGTCGCGGAGGCGGACCTCGAGGTAGGGGCCGGGCGAGACGTCGAAGGGGAGGGCGGCGCAGCGCGCCTCGTCGAGCTCGACCCGCCGGGTGGCGATGGTCAGGGTCCCGCCCCGGGGCATGGCGTCGCGCGCGTTGAGCGCGAGGTTGAGCAGCGCCGCGTGCAGCCGGTCGGGGTCTGCGCGCACCAGCGCCGGCGCCGCCGCGAGCTCGGTGCGCAGCGCGATGCGCTTGTCGATCCCGTGCGAGAGCAGGGCCAGCACCTCCTCCACCGCGCGGTGCACGTCTACGGCCACCGCCCGGGGCGGCTCCTTGCGCGCGAAGGTGAGCAGCTGCCGGGTCAGCGCCGCCGAGCGCAGCGCGGCCTCGCGGATGCGGTCGGCCACCCCGCGGAGCTCGGCGTCCGCGCCGCCGAGCGCGCCGCGCAGGTGCTCGGCGCCGTTCACGATCCCGGTGAGCTGGTTGTTGAAGTCGTGCGCCACCCCGCCCGCCAGCCGGCCGATGGCCTCCAGCTTCTCCGACTGCCGCAGGCGCTCCTCCATCTGGCGCCGCGCGGTCACGTCGCGCCCCACCCCGACGATCTCCACCACCCGCCCGGCCGCGTCCAGGATGGCGGTGTCGGCCCAGGCCAGCCAGCGCCAGCCGCGCACCGTCAGCGCGCGCTGCTCCATGTAGGCGGCGTGCGGCGGGCGAAACAGGGCCTCCATGGCGCGCGCCGTCGGCTCGCGGTCGTCCTGGTGGACGAGCGGCATGAAGCCATTTCCCAGCAGCTCCTCCTCGTCCTTGCCGAAGGTGCGGCAGTAGCTCGGGCTCGCGAAGAGGAAGCGCCCCTCGACGTCGACCTTCACCACCAGGTCGGTCTGGTTCTCCACCAGGAGCCGGTACTTCTCCTCGCTCCGGCGCAGCGCCTCGGCCCCGAGCCGTCGGTCCTCGACGAGGCTCGCGATGAAGAGCAGGGTCAGCATCGCCACCCCGCAGAAGACCTGGGCCGCCACCGAGCCCTGCGAAGGCACGCCGGCCTCGACGGCCTCCCGGGCGAAGACCCCGGCGCCGGCGACGGTCATCGACAGCGCGACCAGGGTCACGAGCAGCCCGACCAGGGTGGCCCCCCGCAGCCCGAAGCGCAGCGCCGCCCACGCCAGCAGCGGCACCAGCAGGATCTCCTCCGCCAGCGGGCCCGCGCGGGGGTCGAGGAACACGAGCCAGGTCGCCGCGGCGAACAGGCCGACGAAGGTGAGCAGCTCGGCGACCCCGCGCCGGGCGAAGAGCTGGAGCTCCCCGGGCGGCTCGGCCCACGCGAGGAGCAGGGGACCGAAGGTGAGCAGCCCGAGGCCGCTGCCGGCCCAGAGGTAGGGCCAGAGCTCGAGGAGCGGCTGGCCGTAGGTGGCGCCCAGGGCCGTCGAAGGGGCGAGGCTGCAGAGGCCGGTCACGGCCAGCGGCCCCACCGCGACGAACGTCAGCACGTCCCGCGTCCTGGCGAGCCGCGGCGTGCCGCCGCAGAGCCGCAGGGTGATCCAGGCCGAGAGGAGGGCCTGCGCCGCGTTGCCGGCGACGAAGGTGGCCACCACCGCTGGGGCCTGGCCGGCGGCCAGGTTGAAGGTCGCGATGGGGAGCGTGGCGGCCGCGAGGATCGCGACCCAGCGGCGGCGTGGGGTGAGCAGGAGCGCCCCTACCAGCACCCCCGCCGCAGGCCAGAAGAGGGCGACGCGGCTCGGCCCCGGCGTGAGCAGGAGGCCCAGGCGGCAGAGCGCGAAGGTGGCGGCCGCGAAGAGGGGCAGGGCCAGCCAGGGCGGGACCCCGCGCGCCGGGACCGCGCGTGCGGCGCTGCTCGGCTCCCGGAGAGGGGTCGGGGGAGCGACGCGGACGGGCTGGGGTTCGGCCATGGTTCGAATCGGCCGCGCATGGAGCCGTCGCCCCCGGCCGATCGCGACACTCTATGGCAACGCGAACGGACCGCACAAATCCGTCCCCGTCTCACGGGACGTCTGCCGCCGGACGGGTCCCCGCTTCCCCGAAAAAGACGCCGCCGCGACCCCTTCCGGCCGCTGACTCAGGCCCCTGGCTCGACATGTGGGTCTCGTGACCACCTCCGCGCATCGCGGTCATGGGCTCGCCCCAGGCAGCAGCGGCGCCGGCGCCCGGCCTCTCGGACCGGCGCTCCGCATGGCGCTGCTCTGCGCGGCGGGAGGCTTCCTCTGCGTCGCGGCGGCCTGCTGGCGCGAGGGCGGCGTGAGCGTGGACGGCAAGCCCGAGCCCTGGATGCAGCACGACCTGCAGGCCCGGACCGAGCGGACCATCCAGCTCGCGGCGCAGCGCTGGCGCTCCGAGCCCGTCTCGAGCGTCGCCGTCCACTTCGGCGGCGACCGGGTCTGCGGCACCGCGCTCGGCTGCAACAACGGCGACGAGATCTGGGTGAGCGACTGGATCGCGTACCACTGGCCCGAGCGCTGGGAGCTGGTCCTCGCTTCGTGCGTCGAGCAGAGCGTGCTCGTCCACGAGGTCGGTCACCTCGTCATCGGCGACCCGGGCCATACCGACCCGCGCTGGCGCACCGGCTGGGAGGAGCTCTGGACCGAGCTCTCGAGCGCTCCCGGGTGCGCGTCGATCCCGTACTCGGGGAGCTGGGACGGCGTGCAGGACTGAGCCGCGCGCCCGCGGTCGACGGTGCGGCGTGGAGGAGCGTGGTTAGCTTCGGGAGCGCCGGGCCTCGTCGAGCCGACGGACGGAGGCTGGGAGGGCGCCCTCGGCGAGGCCGGGCTGCTCGAGCGCGGCGGCGCACCGCAGCCCGAGCGCGATCGCGGAGGCGAGGCCCGCGAACAGGAAGAGCAGGCCCCCGCCTCCGAGGGCGCAGGCCGCACAGACGGCGAGGGGAGCGGCGATGAGCCCGGCGCGCAGCGCGAGCTCGAAGGATGGGACGCGCCGGTGCGGCGCCCCGCGGATCTCGAGGAGCCCATCCCGGCGGCGGAGGACGTGTCGGGGCACGGAACGAAACGGCTGCACGCCCCGCGCCAGCGGGCCCGGCGCCGGATCCGGCCCTGGGCCAGCGAGAGTTCGCGAGCGATCGGGCCCCTCGCCGCGACGCGTGCCGGAGGGCAGGCAGCCCGTGCCTGCTTCGCGGTCAGGTGCCGCCAGGCTGGGCCTCGCTGGAAGGCGCTCTACCGGACCCACCTGCTCGAGCGGCGACGTCCGCTGCGGCGGCGCGCTGCTGGCGGAACTCACCCCCGCGGAGCGCCCGCCTGGATCGCGGTGAGCGTCACGGTGAAGACGATGTCCTCTACCAGGCACCCGCGGGAGAGGTCGTTCACCGGCTTCGCCAGCCCCTGGAGCATGGGGCCCATGCTCACCACGTTGGCGCTGCGCTGGACCGCCTTGTAGGTCACGTTGCCGGTGTTGAGGTCGGGGAAGACGAGGACCGTCGCCTGGCCAGCCACCTTCGACCCGGGCGCCTTCTGGCGGGCCACCTCGGGCATGATGGCGGCGTCGTACTGGAGCGGGCCGTCGACGAGCAGGTCCGGCCGGAGCTGGCGCGCGAGCTCGGTGGCCCGCTTGACCTTCTCCACGTCCTCGCCGGCGCCGCTGGTCCCGGTAGAGTAGGAGAGCATCGCCACCCGCGGCGGGATGCCGAAGGCGGCGGCCGAGTCGGCGCTCTGCACGGCGATGTCGGCCAGCTGCTCGGCGGTGGGGTTCGGGTTGACGGCGCAGTCGCCGAACACGAGCACCTGGTCGGGGAGGCACATGAAGAAGACGCTCGAGACCAGGTTGCAGCCCGGGACGGTCCGCACGATCTGGAGCGCAGGCCGGATGGTGTGCGCGGTGGTGTGGACCGCGCCCGAGACCAGGCCGTCGGCCTCGTCGAGCGCCATCATCATGGTGCCGACCATGATCGGGTCGGAGAGCTCCGAGCGCGCCAGCTCCGCCGTCATCCCCTTGGCCTTGCGCCGCTCCACCAGCGGCGCGACGTACCGCTCCGCCACCGCGGCCGGGTCGATGATCTCGATGCCGGCGGGCAGCGAGACGCCCTGCTTCCGCGCCACCTCCCGCACCTGCTCCGGCCGCCCGAGCAGGACGCAGCGGGCGATCCCGCGCTCCTCGACGATGGCGGCGGCCGCGACGGTGCGCGGCTCGGTCCCCTCGGGGAGCACGATCCGCTTCCGGACGGCCCGGGCCGCCTCCACCAGCCGGTGCCGGAAGGCCGGCGGGGAGAGCCGCGGGGTGCGGCCCGGCTTGAGCAGCCCCTCGAGCCAGGCGGCGTCGAGGCGATCGGCCACGAAGCTCGCCGCCGCCTCGACCCGCTCGGCGTCGTCGGCGGGGATGCGCGGGTCCAGACCGGCCACCCGGCTGGCGGCCGCGTAGCTGCCCTCGTCCATCGCCAGCACCGGCAGGCCGGTGGAGAGCGCGCCCTGGCAGAGGTCGAGGACCTTCGGGTCGGGGCGGAGGCCGCCGGTGAGGAGCAGCCCGGCGAGCGGCAGGCCGCCCTGCACCGCCAGCGCGGTGGCGAGGACGATGTCGTTGCGGTCGCCGGGGGTCACGACCAGCGTCCCGGGCGCGAAGGCGTGGAGCGCGTTGGGCACGGTCATGGCGCACAGGGCGACGTCCCGCACGCGGCGCCGGTCGGAGTCGCCGGTGCGCAGGATCTCCGCGCCGAGCGCGGCGGCGAGGTCCTTCACCCGCGGCGCGAGGAGGTCCCGGCGGCAGGGCAGCACGGACAGCGGGCGCAGCCGCTCGGCCTCGAGCGCGCTCCGGTAGAGGTCGAGCGGCGGGACGTGCCCCGGGTCGTCTCCGCAGCCGCCACAGGCGCCGCCCAGCCGCTCCACCCCGTCGGCGCGCGGCGGCCGCGTGCCGGAGCAGACCCGGTTCACCACGCAGCCCACCTGGCCGCCCTCGACCCCGAAGCCGCGCGCGGCGATGGCGAAGGCGTCCGCGGTCTCGGCCGGGCTGGCGTCGTGCGGCGCGCCGACCAAAACCAGCTCGGCGTCGAGCGCCTTGAGCATCAGCCCGTTCACGCGCGAGGACCAGAGGAGGCCGGCCTCGGGGACGATCCCCTCCACCACCAGCACCTCGGCGCCCTCGGCCGCCCGCGCGCAGGTGGACACCACCTGCTCCATGAGCGTCTGGTCGTCGCCGCGCGCGAGCAGCTCCTCGGCCACGCTCCGCGCGATGGGGGCGGGCGGCTCGACGCGGGCGACGAGCCGGGCGAGCGCGCTCGAGGGGTCCTCGCCCCGGCCGGCGAGCGGCCTCGCGAAGGCGACGCGGGCGCCGAGCCGGTCCAGGGCGCGGACCAGGCCGAGGCAGACGGTGGTGAGGCCGACCTGGCGGCCGGCGGGGGCGACGAGGAGGATGCGGGGCATGGTTCCCTCGGGGTTCGGCGGCTCGGCTCAGGCGGCGGCGCGCGACGACGCGATCACCAAATCGGCGGTGTCCATCGCGATCATCAGCTCCTCGTTGGTCGGCATCACCACGGCCTGGGGCCGGAGCTCGCGGGTGATGCGGCGGGTCGCACCTCGGCCGTTCACCGCGTTGGCGGCCGGATCGAGCGTGAGCCCGAGGAACCCGAGGTGCGCGACCACGGCGGCCCGGATCACGGCCGAGTTCTCGCCGATGCCGCCGGTGAAGACGAGGGCGTCGAGGCGGCCGAGCGGGACCACCAGGGCGGCGATGGACTTCGCCAGCAGGTAGCAGAAGAGGTCGATGGCGAGCCGGGCGCGATCGTGGCCGCGGCCGGCGGCCTCCTCGATGGTCCGCATGTCGTTCGAGAGCCCGGACACCCCGAGCAGCCCCGACTGCTTGTTGAGCGCGTCGAGGATCCGCTCCGCCGGCTCGCCCAGCGCGCGCGACATGTGGCCGATCACCGCCGGGTCGATCGAGCCGCAGCGGGTGCCCATCATCACCCCCTCGAGCGGCGTGAGCCCCATGGTCGTGTCGAGGCTCTGGCCGTCCCGCACCGCCGTGCAGGAGCACCCGTTCCCGAGGTGCGCGGTCACGATCCCGTGGTCGTCGGGGGCGAGGCCGAGCTGCCGGACCGCCTGCTGCGAGACGAAGCGGTGGCTGGTGCCGTGGAAGCCGTAGCGCCGCACCTGGTGGCGCTCGGCCCACTCCCAGGGCAGCGGGTAGAGGTAGGCCCGCGGCGGCATGGTCTGGTGGAAGGCGGTGTCGAAGACCGCCACCTGCGGGAGCCGGGGGAAGAGCTCCTGGGCGAGGCGGATTCCGAGCAGGTTGGGCGGGTTGTGGAGCGGGCCGAGCGGAATGCAGGCCTCGACCCGCGCGACCACCTGCTCGTCGACCAGCATCGAGCCCGAGAACTCGGCGCCGCCGTGCACCACCCGGTGGCCCACCCCGCCGATCCCTTCGGCGAGCCCGAGCGTCCCGAGCAGCTCCACCGCGGCGCGCAGCGCGGCGTCGTGGGTCGCGTCCGGGATGGGCCGGGTGTGCTTCTTCCCGTCGAGCTTCCAGTCGAGGGAGGCGGTGGAGGTTCCGAGCCGCTGCGCCAGGCCCGAGACGACCTCGCGCCCGTCGGATGGGTCGATGACCGCGAACTTCGCGGAGGAGCTGCCGCAGTTGAGGACGAGCACGTTCACGTGAGGTTCTCCCCGGCCGGCGCGGCCGTGCAGCGGTCCACCAGGTGGACGATGGACTGGTAGGGGATGCCGCCGTGGAGCGAGAGGCCGACCTCGCAGCCGCGGCTGTTCGAGTAGCCGGCCTCGCAGCCCTGCACCGCCTCGCGCAGGCCGGCCAGGGCGGCGGCGTTCAGCTCCGGCACGGAGAGGCCGCGGTCGCCGGCGAAGCCGCAGCAGCCGGTCGGCGGGATCACCACCCGCTCGGCGCAGGCCTCGGCCACCGCGCGCAGCTGGGGGGCGAGCCCCATCTTCTGGGCGCTGCAGGTGACGTGGAGCGCGACCGCGCCGGCCCTCCGCTCGAAGCGGAGCTGGTCCATGAGGAAGGTGTGGATGAACTCGGCCGGCTCGTAGACGCGGAGGGGCGCGGAGAAGTGGGCCCGCATCCGCTGGGTGCAGGGGCTGGTGTCGCAGAGCACCGGGATGGCGCCGCCCTCGCTGCGCTCGAGCAGCGCGCGCTCCAGCTCGGCGCACTTCTGGTCGGCCAGCTCGGGGAAGCCCTTCGACTCGAAGGTGAGGCCGCAGCAGAGCGACCCCAGGTCGCGCGGGAAGAGGACGTCGTAGCCGGCCTTCTCCAGGATGGAGAGCACCGCGGCGGTGTCGGCGCGCTCGTCGGCGGCGCCGCGGGACGGCCCCCAGAGCCGGGTGACGCAGGCCGGGAAGTAGACCACCCGCCGGCCGCGCCCGCGCGTCACGTCCTCGAGCGGCCCGGTGCGGGCCGGCCGGGGCAACGCCGCGTTCCAGACCGGGAGCAGCCGGCCGGAGACCCGGTGCAGGCC
Organism: Anaeromyxobacteraceae bacterium; assembly: GCA_035656915.1. Taxonomy (GTDB): domain Bacteria; phylum Myxococcota; class Myxococcia; order Myxococcales; family Anaeromyxobacteraceae; genus Anaeromyxobacter_B. The sequence goes on along the minus strand of DASRRJ010000008.1, from coordinate 432,471 downwards.
ACGGGAGAGGCCGGCGAGCGCGCGCTCGCCCAGCCCGGCGTGCGCGGCGTCGGCCAGGGCGAGTCCGGCCCGCGCGGCGGCGAGCGCGCCGGCGTAGTGGCCCGAGACCGCGCCCGCGACCTGCCTCGCGAGCGGCCCCTGGGAGGCGGCGCGGAGCACCTTGGTGAGCTTGCCGGTGTCGATCGACACCGGGCAGGCGGTGGCGCAGAGCCCGTCCGCGGCGCAGGTGTCGAGCCCCTGGTACCGGTAGTCGTCCTCGAGCCGCTCGAGCCGCGCCGGGTCCTCGTGCGACGCGCGCAGCCGGGCGATCTCGCGCTGCACCGCGATCCGCTGGCGGGGGGAGAGGGTGAGCGACCGCGAGGCGCACTTCGGCTCGCAGAAGCCGCACTCGATGCACCGGTCCACCAGCTCGTGGGCGCGGGGGAGCGCCTTCAGGTCCTTCACGAAGGCGTCCGGATCGCCGTTCAGGATCACGCCCGGGTTCAGGATCCCGCGCGGATCGAAGAGCGCCTTGACCCGCTTCATGATCCCGTAGGCCCGGGCGCCCCACTCCCGCTCCACGAAGGGGGCCATGTTCCGGCCGGTGCCGTGCTCGGCCTTGAGGGAGCCGTCGAGGCTCACCACCATCTCGCAGACCGCCTCCATGAAGCGGCGGTAGCGGGCCACCTCGGAGGGCGTGGCGAAGTCCTGGGTGAAGACGAAGTGGACGTTCCCGTCGAGGGCGTGGCCGAAGATGATCCCTTCGTCGTAGCCGTGCTCGCGGAAGAGCCGCTGCAGCGCGGCGGTGGCGGGCGCGAGGTGGGCGATGGGGACCGCGACGTCCTCGATCACCACCGTGGTCCCGATGCGGCGGCTCGCGCCCACCGCCGGGAAGAGGCCGCGCCGCACGTCCCACAGCACCTCGTACTCGGCCTTCACCGCGGTGAACCGGACCGGCGCGAGCGTGGCGATCCCGGCCAGCAGGTCGCTCGCCGCCGCGATCCGCTGCGCCAGGGCCGCGGGGCTCGCCCCGCGCGCCTCGACCAGCAGCGCGCAGGCGTCCGCGGGGAGGGTCTTCAGGATCGCCGGCAGGCCGGGCCGGCCCTCCACCGCCCGGAGCGAGGGCCGGTCCATCAGCTCCGCGGCGGAGACCGCCGCCGCGGCCGCGAGGCGCTGGGTGGCGCGCGCGGCGTGATCCAGGTCGGGGAAGAGGACCAGCGCGCTCGCCTTGTGCGGGTGGTCCTCCACGGTCCGGTAGGTCAGCTCGGCGAGGAAGGCGAGCGTGCCCTCGGAGCCGACCAGCAGGTGGGTGAGGATCTCGAAGGGATCGTCGAAGTCGACGAAGGCGTTGAGGCTGTAGCCGGTGGTGTTCTTGATCCGGTACTTCTCGCGGATCCGGTCCGCGAGCGCCGGGTCGGCGCGGATCTCGTCCCGGATCCGGACCAGCCCCTCGAGGAGCTCGCCGTGCCGCTGCGCGAAGGCGGCGCGCGAGGCCGAGTCGGCGCTGTCGAGCCGGGCGCCGTCGGCCAGCACCACCTTCACGCTCTCGATGGTCCGGTAGCTGTTCTGGGCGGTGCCGCAGCACATGCCGGAGGCGTTGTTGGCGGCGATCCCGCCCACCATGGCGGCGCCGATGGAGGCCGGGTCGGGGCCGAGCTTCCGGCCGTGGGCGGCGAGCAGCGCGTTGGCCTCGGCCCCGATCACCCCGGGCTCGAGGACGATGCGGCGGCCCGCGTCCTGGACCCGCGCCTGCCGGAACCCGCCCGCGAGGAGCACCAGCACCGAGTCGCTCACCGCCTGGCCCGAGAGGCTGGTGCCGGCCGCGCGGAAGGTGCAGCCGAGGCCGAGGCGGCTCGCCGCGCGCAGCACCAGCGCCACCTCCTCCGCCGAGCGCACCTGGACCACGAGGCGCGGGACGAGCCGATAGAAGCTCGCGTCGGTGCCGAAGGCGAAGGTGCGCAGCGGATCGCAGATCAGCCGCTCCGCCGGGAGGCTCCGCGCCAGCTCCTGGTGGAGCTCACGATAGGCTGGCGGCAGCGCCGCCCGATCTCGTCCGGTGTCCATCGCTCGATCCCGTTCGCCGGGCCCGTGGGGGTCCGGTCAGGGAGCGAGTGGAGCACGCGGCCGGAGGACCCGGCGAAGGAGGTGGCGGAGCGGCCGGGACGCGCGGGTGAGCGGCGGAGGAGGCGGGGTGACCGGCGGCGGGGCGGGCGCCGCGGCCAGCCCTCTCAGCCCTTGAGCCCCTCGGCCGGCAGCCGCACCGTGACCCGGGTCAGCTCCTGCGGGACGCAGTGGACCGTGACGCCGTAGTTTTCGCCGAGCAGGTTCTTGATCCGCTTGTCGACGATCTTCATGCCCAGCCCGGTCTGCCGCCAGTCGCGCTGGACGTAGGTCCCGGCGTCGTCCTCGACGTCGATGAGGACCGTGCCGTCCTGGCGGTAGGCGCGGATGGTGGCGCGGCCGGGGTTGGGGCTCCTCGAGAGCCCGTGCTTGATGGCGTTCTCCACCAGCGGCTGGAGCGTGAAGGTCGGCATCCGGAGCTGGAGCAGGCTGGCGTCGATCTCGGTCTCGACCGCCAGCCGGTCCGGGAAGCGCGCCTTCTCGATCTCCAGATACGAGCGGACGTGCGCCAGCTCCTCCTCCAGCGTCGAGATGTCGCTCGAGCGCTTCAGGTTCTTGCGGAAGAACCGGGAGAGGTGGCCGAGGAGCTCCCGCGCCCGCGCCGGATCGGTGCGGGTGACGGCGATGATGGTGTTGAGCGAGTTGAAGAGGAAGTGCGGATCGACCTGCGCCTGGAGGAGCTTCAGCTCGGAGACCACCAGCAGGGTCTTCTGCTCCTGGTAGCGCGAGAGCACGAGCTGGCTGGAGAGGAGCGCGGCGATGCCCTCGCCGAGGCGGCGGTTGGTGACGCGGAAGCGGCGGGTGGCCTCGAAGAGCTGGACGGTCCCGATCACGTGGCCGTCGAGCTGGAGCGGGACCACCACCACCGAGTGCACGGGGCAGCTGCTGGAGAGCCGGCAGTCGTAGCGGTCGCGGACGCCGTCCGCGAAGGCCACCTGGCCGGTTCCGATCGCCTGCCGGGTCCAGGGCGAGCGGATGTCGGCGCCGGGGTGGTGGTGGTCGTCCCCGAGCCCGTTCCAGGCGAGCAGCCGCTCGCGGTCGGTGATGGCCACCGCGCCCACGCCGGTCTCCTCGCGGACGATGGCGGCGAGCTCGCCCGCGACCTCGGGGCCGTAGCCCTTTGCCATCAGCCCCACCGTCCGCTCCGCGATGGTGAGGGCGCGGGCGGAGGAGGCGGCGCTGATCCGGTCGAAGAGCTCGAGCCGGTTCTGGTAGACGACCATGAAGAGCGCCGCGCCGAGCGGGTTCGCGAGGATCATGGCCGGGCCGATCGCCTTCACGATCTCCACCGCCTCCGGGAAGGGCCGCGTGAGGAGGAGCACGAAGCCCTGGTGCAGCACCTCCCCGACGACGGTCACCACCGCCGCGGTCCGCCAGTTCATGCGCCGGTCCGGGCGCCGGCGCAGCGCCAGGCGCACGGCGCCGGCGAGGAGCCCTTCGAAGGTGGTCGCGAGGCAGCCCGGGAAGGCCGCGCTGCCGCCCAGGGTGAGCCGCTGGAGCCCGGCGGTCGCGCCCACCGCGACCCCGAGCGCCGGCCCGCCGATGAGCCCGGCGAGCACCGAGCCGACGGCGCGGGTGTTGGCGATGGCCTCGCCGCCCTGGACCGCGATGCCCAGGTAGGTCCCCATGATCGAGATGCCGGAGAAGAAGACGTAGACCGAGAGCTTGCCGCGGGTCGAGAGCCGGCCGCCCTGCCGGGAGGGGAGGGCGGGCGACGAGCAGTAGACGTAGGACAGGACCAGGAAGACCGACATCGCCTCCATGAGCGAGATGATGATCCGCACGTCGGTCCTCCGGCCCCCGCAGCCGCCGCCGAGCATGACCCAGCCGCGGGGCCGCCGCAATCGCCCCCCGCCGCGAGCGTGCGGCTCGCCGGTCACGGCGGGCCGCCGGCCACTCGCCTCGCTCCGGGACCCGGTCGGCCCGACGGCGCCCGTCGCGCCCGGCGCGGTGTGGTGGGATGCCCGCTCCGTAGCCGCCAGGAGGGCGACGCATGTTCGAGACGTTCCGGGCCAGGGCAGAGGCCGTCAGCGCCGAGGTGCGCCGCGTCGCCACGCGCGCCGAGGCGCTCGAGGTGGTCCTCGGCGTCCTGCGCGACGCCGGCGTGGGAGAGGGCGCCGGCGAGGGCGCGGTCTGGGCCGAGGGCCCGTTCCTCGCCGGGCTGGACGAGGGCTCCCTCGCCCGCCGCGTCCCCGGCCTCACCTTCGAGGTGACGCGCGAGGCCGCCGCCGCGGCGCGGGTCGGCGTCACCGAGATGGACTTCGCGGTCGCCAACACCGGCACGCTCGCCCAGGCCGCCGACGATCCGGCCCAGCGGCTCGCCTCGACGCTGCCGGCGATCCACGTGGCCCTGGTGCCGGCCGACCGGATGGTGGCCGACCTGGGCGAGCTCTTCGCCCGCCTCGGCCCGGCGCGGAGCCGCTACCTGGCGCTCGTCACCGGCCCGAGTCGGACCGCCGACATCGAGCGGGTGCTCACCATCGGGGTCCACGGCCCGGCGCGCCTCGTCATCGTGGTGGTGGACGATCTGCAGGGGAGGATCCCGTGAGCAAGCCGTTCAAGGCGTCGATCGCGGCGGCCCTCGAGAACCCGAACCTGGGCGGCGCGCTGGGCCGCTTCTCCGAGGCCTACCGGGCGAGCCGCGCCAAGGCCTACGAGGGCTACGACTTCGAGGCGCTCCGGGACCGCATCGCGGCGGTGAAGGGGGACGCGGCCGGGCGGCTCGAGGAGCTCGCGGCCCGCTTCACCCGCGCGGCCGAGGCGGGCGGGGCCAAGGTGTTCCGCGCCGGCTCGCCCGAGGCGGTCAGGGAGTACGTCACCGACCTGGCGCGGGCGAAGGGCGTCCGCACGGTGGTGAAGTCGAAGTCGATGGCCTCCGAGGAGATCCACCTGAACGCCCACCTCGAGCGGGCGGGCCTGCGGGTGAGCGAGACCGATCTCGGAGAGTGGATCATCCAGCTCGCCGGCCAGCGCCCCTCGCACATGGTCATGCCGGCCATCCACCTCACCAAGGAGGAGGTGGCGGAGCTCTTCAGCAAGGAGGTCGACGAGCGGCTCGCGGCCGACATCCCGCGCCTGGTCAAGGTCGCCCGCGAGCAGCTCCGCGGCAGGTTCCTCGAGGCCGACATGGGGATCACGGGGGCCAACGTCGCGGTGGCCGAGACCGGCAGCCTGGTGCTGGTCACCAACGAGGGCAACGCCCGCCTGGTCACCACCCTCCCGCGCATCCACGTGGCCATCGTGGGCCTGGAGAAGCTCATCGAGCGGTTCGAGGACGTGGTCCCCATCCTCACCGCCCTGCCGAAGAGCGCCACCGGCCAGCTCCTCACCAGCTACGTCTCGATCCTCTCCGGGGCGGCGCCGAGCGCCGACGGCTCGCCCAGGGAGCTGCACGTCATCCTCATGGACAACCGCCGCTCCGAGATGGCGGCCGATCCCAGGTTCAAGCAGGCGCTGCAGTGCATCCGCTGCGCCTCCTGCCTGAACGTCTGCCCGGTCTACCGGCTCGTGGGCGGGCACGTCTTCGGGAAGACCTACACCGGCGGGATCGGGGCGATCCTCACCGCCTGGTTCGACCAGCTGAAGGCGTCGGAGGAGATCCAGGGGCTCTGCATCCAGTGCGGGAGCTGCAAGGAGGTCTGCCCCGGGAAGATCGACCTCCCCGAGCTGATCCTCGAGCTCCGCCGCCGGCTGGCGAAGGAGCAGGGCCAGCCCGCGCTCCAGAAGGCGATCTTCGCGGTGGTGAACGACCGCCGCCTCTTCCACGGCATGCTCCGCGCCGCCTCGCTGGCCCAGAAGCCCTTCGCGAAGGGCGGCCTCATCCGGCACCTCCCGCTCTTCCTCTCCGGGCTGACCGGGTCGCGGAGCCTCCCCGCCATCGCGCCGGCGCCGCTCCGCGACACCATCCGGAAGATCGCGCAGCCGGCCGCCGCCGAGAAGGCAGCCCTCTACGCCGGCTGCCTGCTCGACTTCGCCTACCCGGCGATCGGCGAGGCGGTGGTGAAGATCCTGAACCGGGCCGGCGTCGAGGTGATCTTCCCCGAGGGGCAGACCTGCTGCGGCGCGCCGGCGCGGTACAGCGGCGCCTACGAGGCGGCGGCCAGGAACGCCACCGACAACCTCGAGGCGCTCCTCGGCGAGGAGGTACGCTGGATCGTCTCGGCCTGCCCCACCTGCACGGTGGCGCTGAAGCACGAGTTCGCGGCCACCCTCGAGAGCGTCGGCAGGACCGAGTGGCTTGGGCGGGCGCGGGCGGTGGCGGCCAAAACCGTCGACTTCTCGACCCTGGTCGAGCAGCTCGTCACGGAGGGGCGGCTCACCCTCGCCGACGGGGAGCGGCTCGGGCGGCTCACCTACCACGACTCCTGTCACCTGAAGCGGACGCTGCGCGCCTCGGAGGCGCCCCGCCGGCTCCTCGGCCGGGCCGGCCTCGAGGTGGTGGAGATGTTCGAGCCCGACGTCTGCTGCGGGATGGGGGGCGCCTACTCGGTGAAGCTCCCCGAGATCTCCGCCCCGATGCTGCGGCGCAAGGTCGAGAGCATCAAGCGGGCGGGCGTGCCCCTGGTCGCGATGGACTGCCCAGGTTGCCTGATGCAGATTCGGGGCGGTCTCGACAAGGACGGCGCCCGGGTCGAGGTCCGGCACACGGCCGAGCTGCTGGCGGACGCGCTGGAGTAGCCTGGGGGCGATGGGAGCGCCGCGTGATCCGAGCCCTGATCGTCGACGATGAGCCGCTCGCCCGGGAGGAGCTGGCGCGGCTCCTGGGCGACACCGGAGAGGTGGAGGTGGTGGGGCAGTGCGGCAACGCGCTCGAGGCCCTCCACGCGCTGCGCCGGGACCGGCCGGACGCGCTCTTCCTCGACGTGCAGATGCCGGACGTCTGCGGCTTCGAGCTGCTCGCCATGCTCGACGAGGACCTCTCGCCGGAGGTGGTGTTCGTGACCGCCCACGACGCCTTCGCGGTGAAGGCCTTCGACGAGAACGCGGTCGACTACCTCCTCAAGCCGGTGGAGCCGGAGCGGCTGGCGAAGGCCGTCGAGCGCCTGCGCCTGCGCCGCGGCGACGCGCCCCGGCCGGCGCTGCCGGCGCCGGAGATCACGCGCATCCCCTGCCTCGCCGGCCGCTCCATCAAGCTGGTCCCGGTGGGCGAGGTGGAGTTCGTGCGGTCGAGCGAGGCGGGGGTCTACGTGGTGAGCCCCCAGGGCGAGTACTTCACCGAGCTGACCCTCTCGGTGCTCGAGGCCCGCGCCGGCTTCCTCCACTGCCACAAGCAGTACCTCGTCAACGTGGACCGGATCGACGAGATCAGCCTGGCCGACAACTCGCTCGCGGTGATCAAGACCCGCTCCGGGAAGGCCGTCCCGGTGAGCCGCCGGTACCTGACCAAGCTCCGGGCCGCGCTCGGGCTCTAGGCGCCGAGGCGGCACGGACCGCGTCGACGACTGCCCTCGGGTCAGTTCGAGAAAGCGAACGTCGTGTTGTCGGGAGCGACCGCTCCGAGCATCAGGCTTCCGCTCGTGGCGTCGTAGTAGGCCAGGCCGGTCGCCGTCCTTCCGGTGAATCCGTCGACGAAGCTGGTGGATGAACCGTTGGCGAAGGTGACGGAGACGTCATACGCGTTCAGGTCCGGACGGGCCGTGACGGTACCGGACACGGTGCACGGCGTCTGTGTCCCTGAAACGGGAGAGGTCGAGGTCAGCGGACAGGAGACCGTGCCAGTCAGTGCGCCGGCTGGCGAGATGGTGAAGGTGGAGGACAGGGCCGGAAGGTTGCCAAAGCCGGACGTATTGATGTTTGCGTAGAAGGCGCCGGTATAGGTCCTGGCGATGGCCGATAGCGTCGCCGGCGCGGTGTCGCCCCCCACGTAGCCCAACGGGAAGGACAGCGACGCATTCTGGGTGCCAGCATAGGAGATCGTTCCGGTCATGCTCTGGCCGGTCCCGTCGGCCTTGAGCACGAAGCTCGAGGAGAGCGCCCCGCCTTGATTGCTGTAGATGGGGATGCCGGATGGGTACATGTCCGAGCTCAGATTGTTGCCGGACGTGAACGATCCGTTCAATGCGCTCCCCGAGCCGCTGTCGATGTTGCGCACGACGTTGGGGCTCCCCGCGGAATATGACAGGAGCATGTATCGTCCCGCCGAGGTGACGAACCCGAGCACGTAAGGGGAGGTGTTGAAGCTCGACGTGTATCCGTTGATGGTCTGCGTGCCCGTGAAGTGGCCGGTCCCGAAGTAGATGCCGGTGGGCACCGTGGTCACCGCGGGCGGGGGGCCACCACCTCCTCCGCAAGCGGTCAGGAGCGAGGCCAACGCCAGGCACTCCACGATACGCCGTGTCATACGCGCGCTCATATCGATCTTCCTCTCGCCTGGTCCCGGTGGACCCGGTAAAGATGTCCTGAAGCTAGGCCGCGTCGGTGGCTCCGCGTGGCGCGAAACCAGCGCTCGGGAGCAGCGCCGCCATACCCGTTGCTGCCCTCAATCGTGCGCCTGTCGTGTGTTGCGGGGGCGCGGCAGCCTGGGATCGTGGTCGCGCGCCGAGCCTGCGGCAGAGTGCCACGTTCCTGCTCCCTTTGCCAAGGCGTGCCCGGCGCCGCCGCTCACCCGCCATTTCCGACCGGACGCCGGCCGGTGCGTCCGGTCGCCCGGATCGACGGCGGGGTCGCGCCCGGTCCCGGGGAGGATGTCCGCTCCCGACCCCGGAGAACCAATGACCTGGACGATGGTGACCAACCCCCTCGGCAACGTGGCGCTCTCGGCGCTGGTCGCCTCGGTGCCGCTGTTCTTCCTCTTCTGGGCCCTCGCCATCAAGCGGATGAAGGGCCACAAGACCGCCATCCTGGCCGTCGCCCTCGGGGTGGCGACCGCCATCGTGGGCTTCGGCATGCCGGCGAAGCTGGCGGTGCTCGCCACCGTCGACGGGATGCTCTTCGGCCTCTGGCCGGTGGCCTGGATCGTCGTCGCGGCGGTCTTCCTCTACAACCTCTCGGTCAAGACCGGCCAGTTCGAGGTGCTCAAGAACTCGCTCGCCTCGATCACCGACGACCGGCGGCTGCAGGCGCTGCTCATCGCCTTCGCCTTCGGCGCCTTCCTGGAGGGCGCGGCCGGGTTCGGCGCCCCGGTGGCGATCTCGGGGGCGATGCTGGTCGGGCTCGGGTTCGACCCGCTCTACGCCGCCGGCCTGTGCCTCATCGCCAACACCGCGCCGGTGGCCTTCGGGGCCATCGGCATCCCCATCGTGGTGGCGGGCCAGGTCTCCGGCATCGACACCATGGCCATCTCGCAGATGGTGGGGCGCACGCTGCCGTTCGTGAGCGTGGTCATCCCCTTCTACCTCGTGATCCTGATGGCCGGCTTCCGGCGCGGGCTCGAGGTCTGGCCGGCGGCGCTGGTGGCCGGCGCCTCCTTCGCCCTCGCGCAGTACCTCTCCTCCAACTTCCTCGGCCCGCTCCTCCCCGACATCATCGCCTCCATCAGCTGCATCGTCGCGCTCACCGTCTTCCTGCAGTTCTGGCACCCCAAGGAGTCGTGGCGCTTCGCCGGCGAGGCCCGGACCCAGGGCAAGGAGAAGCTCCGCTACTCCGGCGGCCAGGTGTTCCGCGCCTGGGCTCCGTTCATCATCCTCTCCCTGTTCGTCGGCGCCTGGGGCGTCAAGTCGATCAAGGCAGCCCTCGATCACCTCGCGCTGGTCAAGGTCGCCATCCCGGGCCTGGACGGGATGGTGCTCCGCGGCGGCAAGCCGATGCCCGCGGCCTGGAGCTTCACCGTCCTCTCCGCCGCCGGGACCTCGATCCTCCTCAGCGCGCTGGTGTCGATGCCGGTGATGCGCGCCTCGCCCAGGGTGGCGCTCGAGACCTTCGGCCAGACCCTCAGGTCGCTCAAGTTCCCCATCGTCACCATCTCCTTCATCCTCGGCTTCGCCTACATCATGAACTTCTCGGGCATGGCCTACGCGCTCGGGAACGCCTTCGCCGCCACCGGCAAGGCCTTCCCGCTGGTGGCGCCCTTCCTCGGCTGGCTGGGCGTGCTCATGACCGGCTCCGACACCTCCACCAACGCCCTCTTCGGCAAGCTCCAGGAGGTGACCGCCACCAAGCTCGGGATTGACCCGGTGATCACCGTGGCCGCCAACACCTCCGGCGGCGTGTGCGGCAAGATGATCTCGCCGCAGTCGCTGGCGGTGGCCACGGCCGCGGTCGGGCTGGTGGGCAAGGAGTCGGACCTCTTCCGGTTCACCCTCAAGCACTCGGTCCTCCTCACCGCCGTCATCGCGGCGCTGGTCTTCCTGCAGACCAACCTGCTCGGCTTCCTGGTCCCGGTGTACGGGCGGGCCGCCAACGCGGCGGGCGCGGCGGCGCCGTCGCTCGCCGAGGGGCTGGTGTGGCTCGGCGCCGCGGTGGCGGTGATCGTCGCGGTCGCGGGCGTGGCCGCGGCCGTCGGCAGGCCGCCCGGGCGCGCCTCCCTCGACAAGGCCGCCTAGCGCGGCCGCCCGGCTTCCCTCCCTCCGCGGCGGCCCGCCCAGCGAGGCGGACCGCCGCGGGTCTCACCCGAACCACCCCGCCGCGGCGGGGGCAGGAGCACCAAGATGGCGCAGCGGCGCATGGCGACGATGGACGGCAACGAGGCGGCGGCGTCGGTGGCGCATCGCCTCAGCGAGGTGATCGCGATCTACCCGATCACGCCCTCCTCGCCGATGGGAGAGCTCTCCGACGAGTGGTCGGCCAAGGGCCGGACCAACGTCTGGGGCACGGTGCCGGTGGTCTCCGAGCTGCAGTCGGAGGGCGGCGCGGCGGGCGCGGTCCACGGCGCCCTGCAGGCGGGCGCGCTCACGACCACCTTCACGGCGTCGCAGGGCCTCCTGCTGATGATCCCCAACATGTACAAGATCGCGGGCGAGCTGAGCCCGTTCGCGATGCACGTCACCGCGCGCACCCTCGCCACCCACGCCCTCTCGATCTTCGGCGACCACTCGGACGTGATGGCGGTGCGGCAGACCGGCTTCGCGCTGCTCTGCTCGAGCTCGGTGCAGGAGGCGCACGACCTGGCCGCGGTGGCGCACCTCGCCACCCTCCGCTGCCGGGTGCCGTTCCTCCACTTCTTCGACGGGTTCCGCACCTCGCACGAGGTGGCCAAGATCGAGCTGCTCGACGACGACGACCTGCGCCGGCTGGTCCCGGAGGCGCAGATCGCCGCCCACCGCGACCGCGCCCTCACCCCGGACCGCCCCGTCATCCGCGGCACCGCCCAGAACCCGGACGTCTTCTTCCAGGCCCGCGAGGCCTGCAACGGCTACTACGAGCTCTGCCCGGACGTGGTGCAGGCGTCCATGGACGAGCTGGGCGAGCTGGTCGGGCGCGCCTACCACCTCTTCGACTACGTCGGCCACCCCGAGGCCGAGCGGGTGATCGTGGTGATGGGCTCGGGCGCCGAGGTGGCGCACGAGGCGGTGGAGCACCTCGTGGCCCAGGGCGAGAAGGTGGGCCTGGTGAAGGTGCGCCTCTACCGGCCCTTCTCGGTGGCGCACTTCCTCGCCGCGCTCCCCCGCACCACCCGGGCCCTGGCGGTCCTCGACCGGACCAAGGAGCCGGGGGCGGTGGGCGAGCCGCTCTACCAGGACGTGGTCGCGGCGCTCCGCGAGGGCGAGGCGCCGCGCGACCTCGTCGTGATCGGCGGCCGCTACGGCCTCTCCTCCAAGGAGTTCACGCCGGCGATGGTGAAGGCGGTCTACGACGAGCTCGGCCGCCCCGCGCCCCGTCGCCACTTCACGGTCGGGATCCGGGACGACGTCACCCACCTCTCGCTGCGCCACGACCCGGCCTTCGACACCGAGCCGGCCGACGTGGTCCGGGCGCTGTTCTACGGCCTGGGCGCCGACGGCACCGTGGGCGCCAACAAGAACTCGATCAAGATCATCGGCGAGGACACCGACAACTACGCCCAGGGCTACTTCGTTCACGACTCCAAGAAGTCCGGGAGCGTGACCGTCTCGCACCTGCGCTTCGGCCCGCGGCCCATCCGCTCCGCCTACCTGGTCTCGAAGGCCAGCTTCGTCGCCTGCCACCAGTTCGGCTTCCTCGAGAAGCTCGAGATGCTGGAGGCGGCCGCGCCAGGAGCGACCTTCCTCCTCAACGCCCCCTACGGCAAGGACCAGGTCTGGGATCGCCTGCCGCTCGAGGTGCAGCGGCAGATCGTGGACAAGGAGCTGACGCTCTACGTGATCGACGCCTTCAAGGTGGCGCGCGAGAACGGCATGGGCGGGCGCATCAACACCATCATGCAGACCTGCTTCTTCGCCATCTCGGGGGTGCTCCCGCGCGAGGAGGCGATCGCCCACATCAAGAAGGCGATCGAGAAGACCTACGGCCGCAAGGGCGCCGAGGTGGTGCGCAAGAACTTCGAGGCGGTGGACGCGACGCTCGCCCACCTCGAGCAGGTGGCCGTCCCGGGGACGCTGTCGGGCACCCCGCGGCCGCCGGTGGTCCCCGACTCCGCCCCCGACTTCGTGAAGTGGGTGAGCGCGGTGATGCTGGCCGGGCAGGGCGACCTCCTGCCGGTCTCGGCCTTCCCGGTCGACGGCACCTGGCCCACCGGGACCACCCGCTACGAGAAGCGCGGGATCGCCGCCGAGGTCCCGGTCTGGGAGAGCGGCCTCTGCATCCAGTGCAACAAGTGCGCGCTCATCTGCCCCCACGCCGCCATCCGGACCAAGTTCTACCCGGCGGAGGCGCTGGCGGAGGCGCCGGCCGGTTTCAAGGCCATGGACTTCCGCTCCGCCGAGGTGAAGGGCGCCCGGTACACGGTCCAGGTGTCGCCCGAGGACTGCACCGGCTGCGACCTCTGCGTGGAGGTCTGCCCGGGCGCGGCCAGGGCCGAGCCGGGCCGCAAGGCGCTCGCCCTCGCGCCGGTGGCGCCGCTGCGCGCCGCCGAGGCGGCGAACTTCGCCTTCTTCCTCGGTCTGCCCGAGGCGGACCGGACCGCGCTCAAGCTCGACGTGAAGGGGACCCAGTTCCTCGAGCCGCTCTTCGAGTTCTCCGGCGCCTGCTCCGGCTGCGGCGAGACCCCGTACGTGAAGCTCATCACCCAGCTCTACGGCGACCGGGCCCTGGTGGCGAACGCCACCGGCTGCTCCTCGATCTACGGCGGCAACCTCCCCACCACCCCCTACTGCCGGAACGGCGACGGGCGCGGGCCGGCCTGGGCCAACTCGCTCTTCGAGGACAACGCCGAGTTCGGCTTCGGGATGCGGCTCGCGGTGGACAAGCACGCCGAGCAGGCGCGCGAGCTGGTCCAGGGGCTGTCGGCCGGCATCGGGGCGGAGCTGGTGCGGGCGCTGCTCGAGGCGGACCAGTCGACCGAGGCCGGCATCGCCCGGCAGCGCGAGCGGGTCGCGGCCCTGAAGCTGAAGCTCTCGGAGCTGAACCGGCCGGCGGCGCGTCGGCTGGAGAAGCTCGCCGACTACCTCGTGAAGAAGAGCGTCTGGATCGTGGGCGGCGACGGCTGGGCCTACGACATCGGCTACGGCGGCCTCGACCACGTGCTCGCCTCGGGCAAGGACGTGAACGTCCTGGTCCTCGACACCGAGGTGTACTCCAACACCGGCGGGCAGGCCTCCAAGTCCACCCCGCCCGGCGCCACCGCCAAGTTCGCCGTGGCCGGCCGCGCCACGCCCAAGAAGGACCTGGCCCTGCTCGCCATGACCTACGGGAACGTCTACGTCGCCAAGGTGGCCCTGGGCGCGAGGGACGCGCAGACCGTGCGGGCCCTGCAGGAGGCGGAGAGCTACCCCGGCCCCTCGCTGGTGATCGCCTACGCGCACTGCATCGCGCACGGCATCGAGATGGAGAATGGGCTCGCCCAGCAGCGGCTCGCCGTCGACTCCGGCCACTGGCCGCTGCTGCGCTTCGACCCGCGCCGCGCCGCGGCCGGCGAGGGTCCGCTCAAGCTCGACTCGCCGGCGCCGAGCATCCCGCTCCTGCAGTACGTGGAGACCGAGAACCGCTATCGCCAGGTGAAGCAGCAGGGGCCGGAGCGGTTCGCGGAGATCATGGCGGGGGCGCAGCGGCAGGTGAGCGAGCGATACCAGCTCTACGCCGACCTCGCGAAGGCGCTCGCGCCGCCGGCGAAGCCGTAGCGGCCGGAGGGAGCGGCCGCGCGGCCGCTCCCTGGCGCGGCGCCTCGGGCCTCGCGGTCGCAGCGAAGTCCCTTTCCGTGGTCCCGGCGCGGGTTGCGCGCGCGGGCGGTTTCTGCCATTCCAGGCGCCCCGCCCACCGGGCAGGGGAGGAACCGCGATGCGTGATCGACCCACCCGCTATGCCATCGACTTCGGCACGAGCAACTCGCTCCTGGCGGCGGCGGGGCCGGAGCGCGTCTTCGAGCCGGTGCCGCTCGATCCGCTCGCGAGCGACCCGACCGTCCTGCGGAGCATCCTGTGCTTCCCGGACGCGGGCGGCCTCTTCGTCGGCGCGGAGGCGCTGCAGACGTTCCGCGACCACCAGGGCGAGGGGCGGCTGCTCCGATCGATCAAGCGTCACCTGGGCTCCCGGTCGTTCCGGGGCACGCTCATCCGCGGGAGGCTCGTGTCCGCGGAGGAGCTGGTCGGCGCGCTGCTCAGGCAGATGCGGCTCCGGGCCGACGCGCACTTCGGGGTGGAGGTGCGGCGCGCGCTGCTGGGGCGGCCGGTCCACTTCGACGGTGAGGACGACGCCTTCGCCGAGGGGCGGCTGCGGAAGGCGGCCGAGCTGGCGGGCTTCGAGGAGGTGCGGTTCCTGCCGGAGCCCGTGGCGGCGGCGCGCAGCTTCGGCGCGGCCGCCCAGCGGGACGAGCTGGCGCTCATCGGCGACTTCGGCGGCGGCACCTCCGACTTCACGGTGCTGCGGGTGGGCCCGCGGCCGCTGGAGCGGAGCGACGTGCTGGCGGTGGGAGGGGTGGCGGTGGCCGGCGACGCGCTCGACGCCGCGGTGATGCGGGCACAGGTGGCGCGCCACTTCGGCGCGGAGGTCCGCTACCGCGCGCCCTTCGGCAAGAACGTCCTGCAGATGCCCCAGAGCGTGGTCTCGAACCTCTGCTCGCCCGCGCACCTCTCGATGCTGCAGCGCCGGGACATCGCCGCCTTCCTGGCCGACGTGCGGCGGTGGTCCCTCTCGGACGACGACCGGCTGCGCATGGACCAGCTCGCGGTGCTCGTCGAGGACGGGCAGGGCTTCCAGCTCTTCGAGGCGATCGAGGGCGCGAAGCGCCAGCTGTCGAGGCGCCGCGAGGCGGAGGTCGCGTTCTCCTACCCCGGCATCGAGGTGCGCGAGCCGGTCACGCGGGCGGGGTTCGAGGACTCCACCCGCCGGGAGGTCGGCGAGATCCTGCGCTGCCTGGAGGAGACGGTGGAGGCGGCGGGGGTGCGGCTCGAGGACATCACCAGCGTCTGCTGCACCGGCGGGACGGCCAAGGTGCCGCGGATCGCCGCCGAGCTCCGGGCCCGGCTGCCGTCGGCGCGCATGGAGCAGTTCAAGAACTTCCACTCGGTCGTGCAGGGGCTGGCCGTCGCGGCCCAGGCCATCGAGCGGGAGTGACCGCGGCGGCGCCGGGGCACTAACCGCCCCGCGAGTCGGTGTGGCAGCGGTCGCACTCGGTCAGGGCGAAGGCCACCTTCCCGTGGCAAGCCCCGCAGTGCTCGCCGGAGATGAGCCGCTGCATCCGGTAGCCCAGGGAGGCCTTGGCGTCGGTCGGGAAGAGCTGGGGGTGGCAGAGCTCGCAGCCGTTCCAGCGCACGTGAGTGGCGTGGGAGAAGACGACCCCCCCGGCGCGCTGGAGGTCGAAGAGCACGTCGCGGTCCATCGTCAGCTTCCTGCCCGCCGGCGAGGCGCCCTCGGTGAAGTCGAGCAGGCGGATGCGCCGCTCCTCCACGGCGCGGCTCCAGTCGATCCCGCCGGCGGCGCTGCGGGGAAGCTGCCGGACGACTTCGTCGTACCTTCGCTGCCGCTGGTCGAACGCGTCCTCGCGGGCGAGCTGCTCACCGGCGTGGCAGCGCAGGCAGTCCGCAGCGACCGGCCCGTCGGCGCAGGCCGGAAAGGCGACCTTGTCGAGGGCGCGCTCCTTGCCGTTGTGGCACGCGCCGCAGTGGTACCCGCCGGCGTTGGTGGCGGCGGTGATGCCCGTGCCACCGCGGGTCATGGAGAAGCCGAGGTCCGCGTGACAGAGGCGGCAGGTGTAGCGGGCGCGGTGGCGCCAGTGCTCGAAGAGGACCGGTGGAGCGGCGGACCCGGCGCCTCCGAGGAAGAACGTGCCGATCTCGAGGGGGCGAGGGGCGGGCTTCGCGGGGGGCGGGATCTCGGAGGGGACGCAGGAAGCGGAGAGGAGCAGCAACGGCAGCATCGCGAGGCGAAGTGTGCCAGGTGGATTCACCGGAGCCTCCCGGGTCGATCCTAGCAAGGCAGCGCGACCGCGGTCGGGCTCGAGCTGGCCATACGGGGCCCCACTTCGGAGGCCCCTCTCTGGGGGAAGTGCCCGAGGAGACCCTGTCGGCCGTGCAGGCAGCCAGTGAAAGGAGGACCTACCGTCATCGGTCACGGGAGGCGGCATGTGCGACCATCTCAGCACCCTGGGCGAGCGGCGGTCGGGACCCGTTCACCCGAGCTCCCACGGCTGCCAGGAGTGCCTCGAGAGCGGGGACGACTGGGTCCACCTCCGCCTCTGCATGACCTGCGGACACGTCGGCTGCTGCGACGACTCGCCCAATCGCCACGCGACCGGCCATCACCGCGCGACCAAGCATCCGGTGATCAAGTCGTTCGAGCCTGGTGAGGACTGGGGCTGGTGCTACGTGGACGGGGAGATGGCCGAGGCGCTCGAGGCCTTTCCAGAGGAGTCGCCGCGGGTGCACTACTCCCCGCCCGACCTGCGGTGAGCCCGGTCCCGGCCGGCGCGAGCGCCGGTCAATCGTCCACGCCGTGGCGCGCCCATGGCACCGCGGCGAGGCGTTCGTATGGAATGGGCGCGCCGGTCTTCTCGCTCAGCCCGTAGGTGCCCGCGTCCAGCTTCTCGAGGGCCCGCTCGACGTCCGCGAGCAGCGCCTGCTCGGGACGCTCGACGGCGAGCGTGGTGTCCCGCTCCGACCCGCGCTGGGCGGCTTCCTCGAGCTCGCGTGGCTCGTCCGGGGGCATGGCCGAGAGCGGCTGGTTCAGCACCGACAAGATCCGGCGGCGCTCGTCCTCGAGCTTCCTCCGGAGCGTCTCGAGCTCGGCCGTCGTGAGCGCTGCCTGGGTCTTCGTCACGGTGCCTTCCTCCTCGCGAGTCGTCCTCCTTGATGCGAAGCGCCCACGCGCTCTGGCGGGCGCGCCGCTACTCTGCGCACGATCGGCCGGGCAGGCTCGGCGCGACGCAGGGGAGCCGGGCCGCACTGCGCCCGGACGCCGTGCCCCTCTTGGGCACCGGAGCTGCGACCGCGTGCGCCCTCGCCTCCGGCGCGCCAGATGCAACCGGGGGGCGGTCTCTTCCCCGGCCACCTTGGAGGCAACTTGACGACCTCGAACCCGGTTGCGCGCTGGTCCACCCTGGCGCCGCGCCTGCTCAGCCTGCTCCGGATCGTCGCCGCCTTCCTCTTCATGCAGTTCGGGACGGCCAAGCTGTTCGCCTTCCCGGCGGCCGTCATGCCGGGCGGCGGCACCGCGTCCCTCGCGTCGCTGCCGGGCATCGCCGGGGCGCTGGAGGCCTTCGGGGGCGCGCTGCTCCTCGTCGGCCTGTTCACCCGCCCGGTGGCCTTCCTGCTCTCCGGCGAGATGGCGGTCGCCTACTTCATCGGCCACGCGCCGAAGGGCTTCTGGCCGGTCCTGAACCAGGGACACCCGGCGATCATGTTCTGCTTCGTCTGGCTCTACTTCTCGGCGGCCGGCGCCGGGCCCTGGAGCCTCGACGCGATCCGGAGGAGGTGAGCCTCGCCGTTCACCCACCATCCGGCGCGGTCGCGGGACGGGCGTCCTGGTCGACCCTCTCAGGCGAGGTGCGCTTTCAGGAACGCCGCGATGGCGCCGAGCGCGCGCGCGTCGACCTCGTCCTGCGACTCGCCCGCCGCGCGCAGGGCCCGCGCCCCGACCTGCAGCGAGTGGTTCCCTCCCTCGACCAGGTGCAGCTCCGAAGGCGCCCGCATGCTCCGGCGGACTTCCTCGAGCGCGGCCAGGGGACAGAGCGGGTCGCGGCTCCCCTGCACGAAGAGGATGGGGCGGCGCAGGGCGAGGAGGACCTCGGAGCGCAGGTCGCCGCGCGCGCCGCGCAGCGGGTAGCCGAGGCACACGAGCGCGTCCACCTCCACCTCCAGCGCGAGGTGGCACCCGACGCGGCCGCCCATCGACTTGCCGGCCAGCACCACCGGGCCGCGCCGGCCGGTGCGCGCCTCGGCGAGCGCCGCGCGGTGCGCCTCGACGAGCGCGGGCAGCCGGTCGGGGCTGCGGCGGCCCGCGCGCATGTACGGGTAATCGAACGGGACGACGTCGCCCAGCGCCGCGAGGCGCCCTGCCCAGGCCTTCATCCACGGCGAGCTGGACGGTGCGCCTGCCCCGGGGGCGAAGAGGACGAGCGGTCGAGCCACGGCCCATGGCGTAGCGCCGGGGAGGCCGGGTGCGCAACGACTATCGGCTCTGCCCGGGAGAGGGCGCGTGCGAGAGCGCGGGGGTGGCGCGCGCCGCGGACCGGAGGCTCTCCCGAACGACGGGCTCACCCTGACGTTGCAGGAGAATCCGGAAGACGAGCGCGTGGGTGACGAGCAGCAGTGGCACGCCGAGCGTCGGGAGGAAGTACGCGGCTCCCAGCTGTCCCGCCACGAGCCCCGAGGCGTTGGCCTGGTAGAACGCGTTCACGAGGTCGGCCGCGCCCCAGAGGTTGAAGATCCATGCGAGGACCACCCCGGCCGCGCCCGGCAGCGACCAGAGCGAGAGCAACGCCAGGACAGCGGCGGTGACGTCGCCGTACGCGGCGGCGCGCGCGAAGGCAGGCGGCAGGTCCGGCGAGACGACGCCGGGGACGAGGAAGGCCAACCCGACGAAGCGGAAGCCGTGCAGGACGAGCAGCGGGCGCAACGCCTCGACCCGTGGCCGGAGCCGAAGCTTCGGCCAGACGTACCGGGCGGTGACGATCCCCCACGCGACGAGGCTGAACGCGATGCTCGCGAAGAAGCAGAGCTGCGACACCATGAGCGTCTCCTCCATTCGATCCCGGCGCCGCCTGGGTCGAAGGACCAGGTGGGGCCGGAGGTTCAGGCGACGAGGCTCGGCTTCATCGAGAGGGCTCGCCTGCGCCGACCCCGTCGCGGCACTCCGCGAGGTCCTTCCGCGGGCGTCGTGGTACCATGCGGTACCGCCGAGCTTGAATATGGTACTCGACGGTACCAGCGTCAAGGGAGAGGCGATGACCAAGGCGTCGATGACACGGCACCCGGACGGCGGCGACGAGGCCGCGGTGCGCGGGCGCATCCTCGAGGCGGCCTTCGCGGCGTTCATGAAGAACGGCTACGCCGCGACCAGCACCCTCGAGATCGCGAGCCGCGCGCGCGTCTCGAAGCGAGAGCTCTACGCGCGGGTCGGCAACAAGCAGGAGATGCTGAGCGCCTGCATCACCGAGCGCGCCACGCGGATGGAGGTGCCAGCCGAGCTGCCCGTGCCGCTCGACCGCGAGGCGCTCACGGACCTGCTCTCCTCCTTCGGGGCGAGGCTCGTCCGCGAGATCAGCGACCCGGCGGTCGTGGCGGTCTTTCGCCTGGCGATCGCCGAGGCCATCCACGCGCCCGAGGTGGCGCGGACGCTCGACGCCGTGGGGCGCAAGGCGAGCCGCGCCGCCTTGCGGGGGATCATGGACCGGGCTCGGGAATCCGGGCTGCTCGAAGGGCGCCCGGCCGAGCTCGCCGAGCAGTTCATCGGACTGCTCTGGCGCGACTTGATGGTGAGCCTGCTGCTGGGCGTCGCCGAGCGACCGAGCGCCCGCGAAGCCGGGGAGCGCGCCCGCGACGCCGCGGTCGCCTTCCTGCAGCTTCATCCGCGGGCGAAGAGACGTTGAGCGCCGGCAGTGAACGCCGGACGAGGGGGCGTCACTGGGCGAGCGCCACTCCGGTGCGTCATCCTGCGCGGGGGAGGCGACTGCGCACGGAAGCCCGAACCGCCGCCGCCAGGGCGGCGCGCGCGCTCGCCGGCACGGTCGCGCCGAGCCGCACCGCGGGCGTCCCGTGCCACCTCGCGCAGGAGGCGACGGCGCCGGCGACGTCGCGGAGGAGCGCGTCACTCGGGCGCACCGCCGGCTCGAGGTACAGCGCCTTCACCTCGAAGATCCCCTCGGCGCGGTGCGCCTTCGCGTCGAGCCGGCCCACGAGCGCGCCTCGCCGGAGGATGGGCAGGACGTAGTAGCCGTACCGGCGCTTCGGCGCCGGCAGGTAGCACTCGAGCCGGTAGTCGAAGCCGAACAGGGTCGCGACCCGCTCGCGATCCCAGACCACCGGGTCGAACGGAGAGAGGAGCGCGGTGTGCGTGGCCCCGCGCTCGCCCGCCGCGAGCCGCTCCGCCTGGGGCAAGTGATCGCGGTGGACGACGCCGGGCGCCTTCCATCCCTCCACGTCCGCGAGGACGAGCGTGCCGTCCTGGAGGAGCGGCTCGAGCTCCGTCAGCCCGAGGCGCGGCCGGGTCCGGAAATAATCGTGGATCCAGCGCGGCTGGGTGACGCCGAGCGCGCGGACCGCCCGCTCGACGAACGCCCGCTGCGCCGCCGCGGCCGAGGGCAGCTCCAGCGAGTCCGCGGCCGGGTAGACGCGCCGCCGCAGATCGTAGACCCGATGGAAGTTCACCCGCCGCGCGACCATGAGCTCGCCGAGCGCGAACCACGCCTCGAGAAGCGCCTTCTCCTTCTTCCAGGTCCACCAGCCGGAGCGCGCCGGCCGCGGGGCCTTGAAGTCGGCCGCCTTCACCGGCCCGTGCTCGGCCACGTGCGCGAGCAGCGCGCCCATGGCGTCGCCCTCCTCGCGGAAGAGCCGCCGCGCCCGGTTCATGAACCAGTGGTCCCGCGTCTCCAGGTACCGCCGGTGCAGGGCGTAGTCCTCGATGGGCGCGAGGCAGGCCTCGTGGGCCCAGCACTCGAAGAGCCGGCCAGACTCGAGCAGCTCCTCGAGCCACCTGGGCTCGTAGGGGCCGAGCCGCGAGAAGAGGACCAGGTGCGGGCTCCGCGCCACCACGTGGATGGTGTCGAGCTGGAGGAGCTCCATGCGCGCGATGGCGCCGCGGACGTCCTCGCGGGTGGCCCGCTTCCGCGGCGGCGCGAGCAGCCCCTGTGCGGCGAGGTGCAGCGCGCGGGCGTGGCGGGCGCTGAGCTGGAGGCGCGGTCGCATCTTCTGGCGCTCGAAGATACCCGGGGCGAGCGCCGCGCGCGAGGATCGGCGGCCGCGGTTAGGATGCAGGGTCGTGGCCACCCCTCCTCGCGCCGGGCTCGTCGCCGGCCCCGACCGCAAGCTCCGCTGCTCCTGGGGTGCGTCCGCCCCCGAGTACCTGCCCTACCACGACGGCGAGTGGGGGAGGCCCACCGCCGACGACGTGCGGCTCTTCGAGAAGGTCTGCCTGGAGGGGTTCCAGGCGGGCCTCTCCTGGCTCACCATCCTGCGCAAGCGCGAGGCGTTCCGGCGCGGCTTCGCCGGGTTCGACGTCGAGAAGGTGGCCCGCTTCGGCGCCCGCGACGTGGCGCGCCTCCTCGCCGACCAAGGCATCGTCCGGCACCGCGGCAAGATCGAGTCGGCGATCAACAACGCGCGCCGCGCCTGCGACCTCCGCGACGAGGCCGGCTCGCTGGCGGCGTACTTCTGGCGCTTCGAGCCCGAGCCGGCCTCGCGCCCGAAGCGGCTCACCTGGGAAACGCTCCGGGGCATGGCGACCACGCCGGAGTCGGTGGCGCTCTCGAAGGAGCTCCGCCGGCGCGGCTGGACCTTCGTCGGGCCCACCACCCTTTACGCCTTCATGCAGGCGGTGGGGATCGTGAACGACCACCTCGACGGCTGCGCGTTCCGGGCTGGCGCCGAGCGGGTCCGGCGGGCGTTCGAGAGGCCGCGATAGCTGCTGGGGCGGCGCCGCCCTGGAGGCGGGGAGCTCCAAGCGCCGCGCAGGCGGTCCTGTACCCAGATCCCGCCGCACGTCCACCGCGGCGCTGGTCGAGTCCCCCCGTTTGGAACGAGGGCCACTCTCAGGGAGATCCCGCCTGGGGAGGGGAAGGTTCTTCGGGGCAACTCTGGATGAGTGGCAGGCCCCTCGTGAACGCGATCCCGCTTCGCCGCGCAGGTTACGAGAGCGCAGTCGTCATTTCGTCCCGGCTTTCGCCGGATGATGCGAGCTCAAAGGAGGGCGGATGATGCCGAACGTCTCGCAGGTCAGGGCGGTCAGGAAGGCGCTGGCGAGGATCACGCTCTCGGTGCTCTTCGCATTGACTGCGGTTCACGCGGCCCGCGCCCAGGAGTCATCACGGAAAGGCGGCGTCGTGGGCACCTGGACCCTCGTCTCCGAGGTGGCCCACCAGGGCGGGAAGACCACCGAACCGCTGGGCCAGCATCCGCTCGGCGCGATGATGCTGGACGAGGGGGGCCGGTTCATCCTGATGATCGCTCGTCCCGACCTCCCGAAGTTCAAGGCCAACAAGCGCGAAGCTGGAACACCCGACGAGAACAAGGCGGTCCTCGCCGGTTCGCTGTCCTTCTTCGGCACGTACTCCGTGAGCGCGGGCGTGTTGACGCTGCGCCCGAAGGCAAGCACGTTTCCAAACTGGGTCGGGGCCGACCAGAAGCGAGACTTCACGATCGACGGCGATGAGATGAAGTGGACCAACCGAACCCCGGCGATCGCCGCGCAGGTGGTCGAGGTGGTGTGGAAGCGGGCTCGGTAGTCGACGGGCGATCATGAACCGTCCTGACGCGGGCAGGGCTTGCGTAGCCATGCAGGCGGACGAGCCCGGCGGTTTTCGAGGCGCCTTGTTCGGGTTCGAGAACTTCCGTGCCCGGGTCGTCGAGCGGTGCTGCACTTCCGGGGAGGCTCGCGCCTCGGTTAGGCTCACCAGCGCCGCCGAGGACGGTGAGCGCTCCCATCCGGAGTGAAGCTGCGCTTCGTGACCTGAGATCCAGGGCAACGGTGCGCCTGCCAGGTCGCTCGGGGCAAATGCCCGCGCCGCACCGCCACGCCGGATAGCTACGTTGAAGTGGGCGGACCTACCGCTGGCGATCTGCTCGCGGTGCACCCGTTCGTAGCCGGTCGTCGCCCATCCCTCCTCGGAGTCATCGGCACGCAGGCGACGTCGGGTTCCGCCCGTCGGACCACTAGGAGAGACGAGATGAACACGAAAAAGATGCTGGTGGGGCTCGCGGTAGGGGTCGGGCTCACCGTCGCGACGCGGACGTTCGCGGCGACGCCCCAAGCAAACGTGGTTGAACATACGGTCATTCACGCCAGCTCACGTGACGGCGGAATGATGGGAGGAGAGAACGGCATGCCAGGTGCCCGCATGATGGGCGGCGGGATGCAGGACATGCGCACCATCCACGGCCTGCTCTCGGAGCACGACAAGATCAAGCGATCCGTGAAGGACATCTCCAACGGCGTCGAGTCGATGACGACGAGCGACGACCCGCTGGTCGCAAAGCTCATCCGTGAGCACGTCTGGCAGATGAAGTCGCGCATCGAGGAGGGGCGACCGATCCATCAGATGGACCCGCTCTTCCGCGAGATCTTCAAGAACCACGATCACATTCACATGCAGATCACGGACATCCCTGGCGGCGTTCGCGTCACGGAGACGGCCGACACGCAGGAGGTGGTTCCGCTCGTCCGGCAACATGCGCGGCGGGCGGTCTCGGAGTTCGTGGCCGAGGGCATGCCGCGAATGATGGAGCCAACACCGCTGCCACCCGGTTACCAACCAGTGGAGGGAGGGAAGGGGCGGCGAGCCGGGCATCGACACGGGTGCCGTTGCATGGGATCGACCTGAGCAGTCGTGAGCACCGTGGGGAGTGCGGCGTCCTCGGGCGCTGCGGCGCGCGCGCAAAGGCCCGGCTCAGTGGCTCACTATGGCAGCGTGCTCCACGCGAGATACCCGCCAGCGAGCACCACCAGCCCGCCGCAGAGCCTCTTGAGCGCCACCGAGAACCCGGCCACTCGCGACGTGAGGAGGCGCTGGACCACGTCTGCCGAGGCTCCGGCGAGCGCGATCACGAGGGCGTGCCCGGCCCCGTACGCGAGCATGAGCGAGGCGCCGTAGCCGAACGAGCCGCCGCCCTCCCGGAAAGCGACCCCGAGCACGGGAGCCATGAAGGCGAACGTGCAGGGCCCGAGCCCGGCGCCGAAGATGAGCCCCAGGAGGAGCGCGCCCGCAGGGCCGCGGGCCCGCCAGGCCTGCGGGACGGCGCCGGCCCAGGGCAGGCGCAGGAGGTCCATGAGCACGAGGCCGATGGCGACCAGGATCCCCGCGAGCAGCAGGTTCCCAACGGGGCCGACGTCTCCTGCCATGCGGCCCAGCGCCGACGTCGCCGCGCCGACGAGGCCGATGGTGGCGAGCACTCCTACAGCGAAGAGCGAGCACGTCGCGAGGCTCCTCCGGAACCCGCGCTGCTCCCCGCCGTTCAGGTAGCCCACCACGAGCGGGATGCTGGAGAGGTGACACGGGCTGAGCAGGACGCTCAGCACTCCCCAGGAGAACGCCGCGGCGAGCGCCACGCCGGGAGAGCCCGCGACGGCCGTGCCGATGCCGGTCAGGATTCGTTCGAGCACGTGCGGCCCCGTGGGTCAGTGGGTGGCAGGCGCGAGCGGCACGCCGGCACTCTTGAAGCGGGCCAGGATCTCCTCCTTTGACATGAAGCCCTGGTGCCGGGACACCTCGCGCCCCGAGGCGTCGAAGAAGACCTGGGTCGGGATGATCTCGACACGGTACGGGTCCGCCGCGCGAGGGTTCTTCCAGACGTCGATGAACTCGACGCTCAGCCTCCCCGCATACTCTTGCCGGATCTGCTCGAGGATGGGCGTCATCGCCTTGCACGGGATGCACTTGCCTGCGCCGACATCCACGAGCCTGGGCAGGCGGGCAGGGCTGGCGGGGACCGCGGCGGCGGGGATCGAGGCGAGCAGGAGCGGGAGCGCCAGGCGACGAAGCTGCTTGGGGAGCGCGCTCATGACCGGAGGAGCCCCTCGATCTCCGTGGGGGACAGAACCCGGCCAGCCGCTCGTACCTTCCCGTCGATCGCGAGCGCCGGGGTGGTCATGACGCCGAACTTCATGATCTCTCGCACGTCCTCGACCTTCTCCACCGAGGCGCCGCTGCCGGTCGCCGCGGCGGCGGCCTCCGCGTTGGCCATGAGCTGCTTGCACCTCGTGCAACCAGTTCCAAGCACCTGGATCTTCACGTTTGCCCCCTAGAGCACGGCGTTGAACAGGTAACCGACGATGAGGATGCCCACCGAGACGACGCCCACGAAGGCCGCGATGAGCGGCGGCCGGAGGACCTTGCGGAGGATGACGAGCTCCGGAAACGAGAGGCCGATGACGGCCATCATGAACGCCAGGACGGTCCCTAGCGCGGCGCCCTTCTCGAGCAGCGCCTGCACCACCGGGATGATGCCGGCGGCGTTCGAGTACATCGGCACGCCGATGAGGACCGCCGCGGGGACGGACCACCAGGCGGAGCGGCCCATCACGCCCGCGAGCAGGCCCGCCGGCGCATAGCCGTGGATGCCGGCGCCCACCGCGATCCCCGCCACGACGTACGGCCAGACGCGGCCGACGATCTCGCGCACCGCCTGCCGTCCCTTCGCGAGCCGCTCCTCGAAGGAGACCCTCTCCTCGGCCTCGCTCCCGGCGCCTACCGTGAGCTCGTAGACCCACGGCTCCACGAAGCGCCCCAGCTTCATGCGCCCCATCACGAAGCCAGAGGCGATGGCGATGGCGAGGCCGGTGCCGAGGTAGAGCGCGGCCACCTTCCAGCCGAAGAGGCCGAAGAGCAGCACCAGGGCGACCTCGTTCACCATGGGCGCCGAGATGAGGAAGGAGAGGGTGACGCCTAGCGGGATGCCCGCCTCCACGAAGCCGATGAAGAGCGGCACCGCCGAGCAGGAGCAGAACGGGGTGACGATGCCGAGCAAGCCCGCGAGGACGTTGCCCGCCGACTCGCGGCGACCGGCGAGGAGCGCGCGGGTGCGGGCCGGGGTGAACCAGGAGCGGATCACGCCCACGAGGAAGACCACCAGCACGAGGAGCAGGAGGACCTTCGGGACCTCGAAGAGGAGGAAGGCCACCGCGCTCGCGAGGCGCGAGCCGGGCGAGAGCCCGAGGAGATGGTACGTCAGCCACTCGGAGGCGGGCGCGATCACCCAGTACAGCGTCGTCCAGAGCGCCAGCGCGAGCGCGTGGCAGAGGGCCGAGGCAGCCTGGGCCCCCGACCAGCCGCTCTTCTGGGCCGGCGCCGGCGGGGAGACGGCGGCCGGCGCGGTCATGAGCCGCTCCGGAGCCGCCTGCGCGCCTCTCTCGCGTCCGCCTCGAGCACCGCCTCGACGCAGTCGAACGTCTTCAGAACGCAGGGCACGCGCAGCTTGTAGAAGATCTGGTTGCGCTCCCGCCTCGACGAGACCAGCCCCGCCGATCGCAACACCGAGAGATGGCGCGACACGGTCGAGAGATCCGAGCCGACCAGGACCTGCAGCTCACAGACGCAGCGCTCCCCTGCGTCGAGCGCGTCGAGCATCTTGAGCCGGCTCGGGTGGGCCATCGCCTTCAGGATCTGGGCGCGAGACTGGTAGGTGGCGTCGCTCTGCATGGCTACTTGGCTAGATAGACAAATAGCGTCCAAGCCGCAAGCCGGATATCTGCCGGGCCGGGGAGCGCGAGCACCACCGCGTGTCCGACGCGATCCGGATCCCGAGCGCGCGCTCGCAAGTACGTCGAGGCAATCAAGGCGGCGCCCATCCCGATGGATGGGTGACGCCGATGACCTCTTGTGGTGACCTCGAGCAGGTAGGCTGCACGTGTAGAGCCCCAGCTTCTCGACCAGCAACTCGGCGTTGTAACGCTCGACGAACCTTCGGGATCACGGCAACTGCTGGCGCTGTCAGTCTTCGCGATGGCCACCATGTTGGGCGGGAGCCGCTAGGACGCACCGGCGGATCTGTGACGAGCGCTCACAGGTGCCTTGACGCTCACGTCGTTTATTTGCGCGCGGTCCGACTCCATATTGCGGTCCGACCGGGGCGGCTTGCGCTCCGGGACCACCCCAGGAGGAACGACGTAGGCGCAGTACTCGGAGCCACTGCCGCCCGCCATGCTTCCACCGCCACCGCAGGCGAACAGGATGGACGACCACGCGCAGACGAGCGCCAGGGCAACGGTCCTCGTCATGGTGTCCTCTCGGGGGCTCTTACGGTGGCGCCTCGATCCTTTCGTGCTCTATTCGCGAGTGACGGACGCGGCACCGGCGCCGAGTTCCTGGTCCGGATCCCGCTGGGGGAGGTCGAAGTGGAACCGGAGCACGACGGGGATGGCGGCTGACCACTTGACAGGGCAGGTGTCATAATGACAGGTTAGTTGTCATGACCCCTCCGCTGGAAGAGCTGCTCGATCAGGTCAGGCTCCTGTGGCACATCATGGCGCAAGCTGCCGAGCGGCTGCACCAGGGCGAGTCCATCACCCTCGGGATGCGCGGGGTGCTGGAGTACCTGGCGCGCAAAGGGCCGACGGCGGTCCCGGGAATCGCGCGAGGTCGGCAGGTGACCCGGCAACACATCCAGGCGCTCGTCAACGACCTGCTCGAGCTCCGGCTGGTCTCGCTCACCGACAACCCGGCGCACCGGCGTTCCGCGCTGGTCCGGCTCACGCCGGAGGGCCAGAAGGCCATCGACCGCATGATCCGACGCGAGCGTCAGCTCTTCCAGCGCCTCGAGCTGGGATGCGGCCCCGCCGATCTGCAGCAGGCGGCAGCGACCTTGGGGACGGTGCGCGCAGCCCTGGGCGGTCGGTCATGAGCAAGCTGCGAAGCGCAATCCTCGGGCAGTTCGGCAAGCCCAGCGGCCCGCTCGGCGCCTTGGCGGGGCTCATCATGCGGGTCCGGCCGTCGAACCGGCTGCGGAGCTTCAGGACCCTCGACCTGCTCGACCTTCAACCCGGGGATCGCCTCCTGGAGATCGGCTTTGGGCCGGGGCTGGCCCTGACTCGCGGCGCCGAGCTGGCGAGCGCGGGGAAGGTGATCGGCATCGACCACTCGGAGCTGATGCTCAGTCAGGCGAGGCGTCGGAACGCCAAGGCGGTCAAGGCAGGCCGCGTCGAGCTGTTCCTCGCCTCGGCGGAGATCCTGCCGGCCTTCGCGGAATCCTTCGACAAGGTGATGGCCGTGAACGTCTACGGCTTCTGGAAGGACCCGGTGCGCGTCCTCACCCAGTTGCTCGACGTCATGAACCCGGGCGGCCTCATCGCGCTCACCACCCAGCCGAGGCACCGCGGCGCGACCGCGGATGACGCCCGGGTCGCGGCGGAGCGCATGGGGGCGGCGCTCCGCTCGGCAGGCTTCGCCGAGGTGCGGACGGAGCTCCTGGAGATGACTCCCGTGGCCGCCGCCTGCGTGCTCGGGCGCAAGCAGGCGCCGGCCTGACGAGCGACATCGTCGCGATGGCGCGCTGATCTCGCTGGCCGAAGCCCGCTCGCCGTGTCCTTGCTGTCCACCTTCACGAGCAGCGTGTACCTGGAGTGCCGCTCGACCAGCGTCGCGATGTGGCTCGTGTTGGTCCCGGTGAGCAGGTCCCCTTCCCAGTGCCCCGGCAGCGTCCGACCTTCCACCTCCGGCGGTGGCGGGCGGCGAGACCGACGTCTACGCCATGGGAATCGATGCTTCTGGCGCGGGCGCGATCCTGACCCATTACTACGGCGGGCCCGAGGTCTGCGAAGCGGTCGCGAGCTGGGGCTCCAGCGGCGAGCTCCACCGCCCGGTTCGGCTGCCGTGGTGCGCGCAGGGGCTGCAGCCGTTCCCGGGCCCTGGCGCGTACGCCTACGCGGCGCGCGCCCTCTCGGTCGCCGTCGATCGCGTCACCCACGCGATCCTGCTCGGCGGCGAGTACCGCGACGGCGCCGACCTGGGCGCCGGCCCGGTCCGCTCGCGCGGGGGCGCCGAGGGCTTCGTCGAGGTCGTCGGACCGTGAGGTGAAGGCCCGGCCCGCACCAGAAGCCGAGGGGTGGCTCCGACGCCCTGGGCCCGCCTCCACCTAATCCGCGGCCTGAGCGACCGCGCGCCGAGACGCCCCTACAAGCTCGAGGGCGCGAGCGAGAGCGACGTTCCCGATCCACGTGGATCAGAAAACCTGAGGCTCGGCGGCCCTCCGTGCGAGAGGAGCCCCGACACGAGCACGTTCGTATCGAGAACGATCCTCACCGTCGCTTCGCCCGAGGCGTCCGGCGCTCCCGCCGCGCAGCCTTGATCTCCGACTCGACCTCCTCGTCAGTCAGCTTGTGGAGCCCGCGCGCCTTGGCGGTCCGCCGGATCCCGGCGATCGCGGCCCGTGCCTTCACCTGGGCGGGGGTGGGGCGGGCCTGCTCCTTGTTCGGGAGCCGCTCGAGCAGCGCCGCGAGGCCTAGGCCGAGGATCACTCCCGGGCCGACGCCTTCGGCGGCATCGATGCTGTCCTGGCGGTAGCCGCACCCGGCGGCGCACTCGACCGCCGGCGCGTCCAAGAGCGGCTCCATCTTCGACCCGCACCGCGGGCAGTTCCGTGGGTCGCGGACGTCGGCGGGGATGGCATCCAGCCCTCGGCGCAGAAGATCAGTCCGAGCTGCGAGGGCGTTCACGTAGACCCACTTCGGGATCTTCACGCTCTTGTATTCCATCTGGTTCCACCCCGTTCTACATAGCATCGGATCCCGGCGGGCGGCGTCGCAAGAGCGGCGCCGAGTGACCGGTGGCGAGCGTCGGAGGGGACGGTGCCCAGGCAGACCGCGCGGAGGGCCCATCGGTATGGCCACCTTGCGCGGTCCCGGAGCGCCAAAGAAGAGGGCCGGAACCCCGGGCGAGAACGCCTCGAAAGTCCGGCCCTTGAGTCTGGAGCGGGAAACCGGATTCGAACCGGCGACCCTCAGCTTGGGAAGCTGATGCTCTACCAACTGAGCTATTCCCGCGCGACGGCTCTCTTTCTGCCGTGAACGCCCACCGGAGTCAAGGCGGCGTTAGAGTCCCCTGATGGACGACCTCGCCCGCCGCATCGAGGAGGGGCGCGCGGCGCTCCTCGCGCGCTTCGCCGACAAGATCCGCGCCACCCCGTCCCTCGCCGACGCGGCGCCGCAGGGTGAGGGGCCGCGGAACGGCCACGGCATGCCGCGGCTCCCGGTGAAGCAGGGCGAGCAGGACGAGCTCATCCCCATGGACCTGGGCCGGGTGCCGGCGGTGCCTCGGGACCGCTGGCGCCTCGCCGTGGACGGCGCGGTGGAGGCGCCGTTCGGCCTCACATTCGACGAGCTGCAGGCGCTGCCCCAGGAGGAGCGCACCGCCGACTTCCACTGCGTCACCGGCTGGAGCGTGCTGGGGCTCCGCTGGCGCGGCGTCTCGCTCACGACGCTCCTCGCGCTCGCCCGCCCCGCCGCCGCCGCGACGCACGTCATGTTCCACTCCTACGACGACTACTCCACCAACCTCCCGCTCGAGGAGGTGCTGAAGGACGACGTGCTGCTGGTCCACGAGCTCGGCGGCGCCCCCCTCTCGGCGGAGCTGGGCGGGCCGGCGCGCGTGATCACGCCGCAGCTCTACGCCTACAAGGGCGCGAAGTGGGTGAAGCGGATCGAGCTGCTCACGCACGACCGCCGCGGCTACTGGGAGATCCGCGGCTACTCCAACACCGCGTACCCGTGGCGGAACGACCGGGAGTGGTGAGCGGGGACGCCCCGCGGCCCTCACCTTCTCCCGAGGAGCGGGGGAGGGCCGGGGAGGGGGCGCCGCCTACTTCTTCGTGAACGCCTTGAAGAAGGTGACGATCTCGCCGGCCGCCTGCTTCCACTCGATCTTCTCGGCGATCTCGTCCTCGTCCGGCCCTTCGAGCCAGATCCCGCCGCAGCTCTCGCAGCTGTCGTAGTGGAGGGACTTGCGCTCCCCGCCCTCGACCGCCACCAGGTCCACGTTGCAGGCGGGGCACATGCCCGCGATCTCGTCGGGGTTGACCCAGCCACCCAGCGCCGACAGCGCCCGCAGGTTGTGGTGCAGCAGCACGCGGTTCAGGTCGGCGGGATCGATCCAGATGCCCCCACAGTCGGGGCAGCGCTGGGCCGTGTTCTCATCTCCGGCGATCTCGGCCATCTCGACGTTGCACCGAGGGCAATCCATCTGGCGTCGGTCCTCCTTTAGGACCTTGGGAGCTGCAGGGGTGTGGGTGTGGGTGTGGGGTACCGGGGGGATGATAGGCGGGAAGGTGTGGGTCGATCAACCGTCAAGGGGGGAGGGGTTGCACGCCTCCCGGAGGGCGGCCACCAAAAGCCGCAGCCGCTCGGGGTGGAGCTTGAGCGCGACACGGTTCACCACCAGCCTCGCGGAGACCTTCAGCACCGACTCCTCGATCACCAGCCCGTTGGCGCGCAGCGTCTCCCCGGTCTCGGTGATGTCGACGATGGCGTCGGCCAGCCCCAGCGATGGCGCCACCTCGATCGAGCCATGGAGCGCGATGACCTCGGCCGGCAGCCCCTTCCTGGCGAAGTGGGCGGCGGCCAGGCTCACGTACTTGGTGGCGATCCGGGGAGCCACCCCGCGCGGCAGGGGCTTCGCGCCCTTGGGCCGGGCCACGATCACCTCGCAGCGGCCGATGCCCAGGTCGAGCGGCTCGTAGAGGTCGCGCGGCTCCTCCCGGAGCACGTCGAGCCCCACGATGCCCACCTGCGCGGCGCCGTGCTCCACGTAGCTCGCCACGTCGGCGGCGCGGATGGAGATGAAGCGCAGCCCCACCTCCGGCGCGTCGGCGAAGAGCTTGCGGGTCTTGCCGAGCAGCGCCCGGGGCGACACGCCGAGCGCCTTCTCGAAGAGGGTGGAGGCCTCCTCGGTGAGCCGCCCCTTGGGCACGGCCACGGTGAGGAGCGGCCCGTCGGCGAGCGCGGTGCGGGCGCGCCTGGCGAGCTCGCGGTTGGACGGGAGGCGGTCGGTCACGCGGAGATCCTCCGGATGCGCGCCCCGAGGGACGCGAGCTTCTCCTCGAGCCGCTCGTAGCCGCGGTCGAGGTGGTAGACGCGCTGCACCTCCGTCTGGCCGGAGGCGTCGAGACCGGCCAGCACCAGCGCCGCCGAGGCCCGCAGGTCGCTCGCCATCACCGGCGCGCCGGAGAGGCGCGGCACGCCCTTCACCATCGCGGTCTTGCCGTCCACGGTGATGTCGGCGCCGAGCCGGCGCAGCTCGAGCACGTGCATGTAGCGGTTCTCGAAGATGGTCTCGGTGATCACCGAGGAGCCGTCGGCCACGGCGGCGAGCACCATCAGCTGGGCCTGCATGTCGGTGGGGAAGCCGGGGTGGGGCGCGGTGCGGACCGTGACCGCCTTCGGCCGCCC
Source organism: Anaeromyxobacteraceae bacterium (assembly GCA_035656915.1). Taxonomy (GTDB): domain Bacteria; phylum Myxococcota; class Myxococcia; order Myxococcales; family Anaeromyxobacteraceae; genus Anaeromyxobacter_B. The sequence continues at coordinate 399,840 of DASRRJ010000008.1, read as the reverse complement.
CTCGCCGCGCACGCGCAGGCCGCCCGGGACCGGGTCGACGAGCGCGCCGGTCTCGCGCAGCTTCTCGAGGAGCGCGGTCATGTGGTCCGGCTCGCAGCCCTGCACCACCACGTCGCCGCGGGTGAGGGCGCCGGCCACCAGCAGCGTGCCGGCCTCCACGCGGTCGGGGATCACCGTGTGTCGCAGCGGCCGCAGCGACTCCACCCCGCGGACGTGGATCTCGGTGCGCCCGGCCCCCTCGATGCGGGCGCCCATGCCGTTGAGCGCCAGGGCCAGGTCGGCCACCTCGGGCTCGCGGGCGCAGTTGCGCAGCACCGTGTCGCCCTCGGCCAGCACCGCCGCCATGAGGGCGTTCTCGGTGCCGGTGACGGTCTGGATGTCGAAGATGAGCTCGGCGCCGTGCAGCCGTCCGCGCGGGACCTTGGCCTCCACGTAGCCGTGCTCGATGGCGATCTCCGCCCCCATGGCGCCGAGCACTTTGAGGTGCTGGTCGATGGGGCGCGCGCCGATGGCGCAGCCGCCGGGGAGCGACACCTTGGCCCGGCCGAAGCGGGCGAGCAGCGGCCCGAGCACCACCACGCTCGCGCGCATGGTGCGGACGAGGTCGTAGGGCGCCTCGGCGTTGAGGGCGGCCGGCACGCGCAGGTGCACGGTGCGTCCCTCGCCGCGCTCCACCACGCAGCCCATGTGCCGCAGGATGCGGCCGAGCGTGCGCACGTCGGCGAGGTCGGGGACGTTGTGGACGACGTGGTCGCCCTCGGCGAGGAGCGCCGCCGCCAGCACCGGCAGGGCGGCGTTCTTGGCGCCGGAGACCGCGACCGTGCCGCGGAGCGGGACGCCGCCTTCTACGATGATCTTGTCCATCTCTCTGGTTCTCTCGGAAAGGCGGGCCCTTATACCACCGCCACCACGAAGCGCGGCAGGCCGGCGAGGTCCTTGTGGAGCGCCACCTTCGCGAACCCGGCCGCTCGGCAGAGCGCCGGCAGGGACTCGGCGTGGCTCTCGTGCAGCTCCACCAGCAGCGTGCCGCCCGGGGCGAGCCGCGCCCGGGCCTCGGCCACCAGCCGGCGCGCGACAGCGAGGCCGTCCGGGCCGCCGTCGAGCGCCAGCGCCGGCTCCTGGCGCACCTCCCGGGAGAGCCCGGGGAGCTCGCCGCTCGGGATGTAAGGAGGGTTGGAGGCGATGACGTCGAAGCGGCGCTCCGGGGGGAGCGGCGCGAAGAGGTCGCCCTGGAGGAGCTCCACCTCCGCACCGAGCGCGGTGGCGTTGTCGCGCGCCACCGCCAGGGCGTCGGGCGACAGGTCCACCGCCGCGACCCGCACGCCCGGCTTCTCGAGCGCCAGGGTGAGGGCGATGCAGCCGGTGCCGGTGCAGAGGTCGAGCGCCGCACCGCCCGCGGGCAGCGCCCCGAGCGCCGCCTCCACCAGGAGCTCGGTCTCGGGGCGCGGCACGAGCACCCGCCGATCGACCCGGAACGGGCGGCCGTAGAACTCCTTCTTGCCGACCAGGTAGGCGGTCGGCTCCCCCGCCGCGCGCCGCTTCACCAGCTCGCGGAAGGCGGTCAGCTCCGGCTCGCCGAGCGGCTTGTCGAAGTCGAGGTAGAGCCGCACCCGGTCGCAGCGCAGCGCGTGCGCGAGCAGGAGCTCGGCGGTGAGGCGCGGGGCGTCCACCTCGGACCGGGCGAAGAAGCCCTGGGTCCAGGAGAGGAGCTTGAGGGGGGTCCAGGTGTCGGTCACTACGCCCGCTTCTCCCGCGCCGGCTCCTCCCCCCGCGAGGCCTCCTTGAGCGCCTCGGCCGCGAAGTAGGTCCGGCAGGCGTCGACCAGGTCCTGCACGTCGCCGTCCATCACCGCCGGCAGGTTGTGGCGCGTGTAGTTGATGCGGTGGTCGGTGAGCCGGTCCTGCGGGAAGTTGTAGGTGCGGATCTTCTCGGAGCGGTCGCCGGAGCCGACCTGGCTCTTGCGGGCGGCGTCGCGCGAGCTCTTCTGCTTCTCCTGCTCCATCTCGTAGAGCTTGGCCCGCAGCATGCGCATCGCCATGTTGCGGTTCTTGAGCTGGCTCTTCTCCTGCTGGCACTTCACGATCACGCCGGTGGGCTTGTGGGTGAGCCGCACCGCCGAGTCGGTGGTGTTGACGCTCTGGCCGCCCGAGCCGGTGGAGCGGAACACGTCCATCTCCAGGTCGGCCGGGTTGATCTGGATGTCGATGTCCTCCGCCTCCGGCATCACCGCCACCGTCACCGTGGAGGTGTGGATGCGCCCCTGCTGCTCGGTGGCCGGCACGCGCTGCACCCGGTGCACCCCCGACTCGTACTTGAGGGCCGAGTAGACGGCGTCGCCGCTGATGTTGACCAGCGCCTCCTTGATGCCGCCGAGGGCGCCGGGCGAGGTGTCGGCCAGCTCGCTCTTCCATCCGTGGCGCTCGGCGTAGCGCAGGTACATGCGCAGGAGCTCGGCGGCGAAGAGCCCGGCCTCGTCCCCGCCGGCGCCGGCGCGGATCTCGAGGATCACGTCCTTCTCGTCGTTGGGGTCGCGCGGCACGAGGTAGAACTTGAGCTGCTCCTCGGTCGCCGGAATGCCGGCGCGCAGCGCGGCGAGCTCCTCCTTGGCCAGCTCGCGGATCTCCGGGTCCTTCTCGCCGAGCATGGCCTCGTTGTCGGCGATGTCCTGGAGCGCCTTGCGGTAGGCGCGCAGCGCGGCGACCGTCGGCTCGGCCGCGGCGCGCTCCTTCGCCACCTTGCGGAAGCGGTCGCCGCTGGCGGCCACCGCCGGGTCGGAGAGCAGCGCCGTCAGCTCCTCGTAGCGCTGCTCGATCGACTCGAGCTTCTTCAGGATCTCCGGTGAGAGCATGGGGCGCTTTATACCCGAAAACTCGGATCTGGACCGGCCGCCGGACCGGGGTGAAGATGGCGGGCTCGATGTTCCCCCGCCTCGTCATCAAGGACGCCCTGGTCGCCGCCCCGGACTCCCTGCTCGAGGGCGCGACGGTGGTGGTCGAGGGGGCCGTCGTCGCCGCCGTGCTGCCGGCCGGCACGCCGGTCCCGCCGCGCCCGGACGACTGGGAGGTGGCGGCCGAGGGCCGGCTGCTCGTCCCCGGAATGGTGAACGCCCACGCGCGGCTGGCCCTGGGGGCGCTCGGCCGCCTCGCCGGCGTCCCGGCGAGGAGCCCGCAGTCGCAGGCCGAGTATCGGCTCCGCCGCGCCCAGGTGGAGGAGCGGCTCGACGCCGCGGCGCTCGAGGCGCTCAGCGCCGCCGGCGCCCTGGCCTCGCTCAAGGCGGGGGTCACCTGCGCGCTCGACCTGGTTCGCGGCGCCACGGGCGAGGAGGAGCGGGCGCTCCCCGCGGTGGGCGCCGGGGTCCGGCGAGTCGGGCTCCGGGCCGTGCTCTCGTACGGACCCAGCGATCGGCGCGCTCGCGGCGGCGGGGCGGCCGGGCTCGCCGCCGGCGCGGCCTTCGCGGCGCTCTCCCGGACCGACCCGCTGGTGCGCGGCATGATCGGCCTCGACGGCCTGGGCGGCCTCGACCTGCGCACCATCGAGGCGGCGGGCGACCTGGGTGGCCGCCACGGCCTCCACGCCTGCGTGGCCGAGGACGAGGAGGACGTGGCGCACGCCTTCCGCCTCTGCGGGCTGCACCCGGTGACGCTGCTCGGGAGCAGCGGCGGGCTCGGGCCGAGCGCGGTGGTGGCGCGGCACGCGGCCCTCACCAGCCGCGAGGTCTCGCTGCTCGCCGACACCGGCAGCTGGCTGGTGCTCACGCCCCGGGCGGCGCTCTACTGGGGCGGCGAGTTCCCGCCGGTGGGCTACGTGGCCGCCTCCGGCACGCCCATGGCGCTCGGAACCGACGGCCTCTTCCCGGACGTCTCGGGCGAGGCGCTGGCGGCCGCCATGTGCCTGCGCCGGGCCGAGCACCGGGCCTCGGCCGACGGCGACGTGGTCTCGAAGGAGCTCTGGCCCGGCGGCGGCCACCTCGCCTCGCGCCTCTTCGGCGTCGGCCTGGGCGAGATCGCCGCCGGCGCCGCCGCCGACCTGGTGCTGCTCGACTGGCGGCCGCCGGTTCCGCTGCCGGAACTCTCCCCCGGAGACCTGGCGCTGCTCCACGCCGGCGCCCCCGCCGCCTGGGTGGTGGTGAACGGCGAGGTGCGTCTGCGCGAGGGGCGGCTCCTCGGCGGCGACGAGCGCGAGATCGCCGCCCGCGCGCGCGAGGCGGCGGCCCGGGTGCTCGCGGGGTAGCGCGCTACTTCCCGGCGATGAGCGCCTCCAGCGCCGCCCGGTCCGGGGCGCACAGCTCCTTCACCCGGGCCTTGTCGACGTCGGCGACGATGATCTCGCCGACCTCCTGCACCACCGAGCTGAAGAGCCGCTCGGCCTTCATGCCCTCGGCCTGGCGGGCGTTGTCCTCGGTCGGCGTCACGTAGTGCGCCGAGTCGACCTTGTAGCGGTGGAAGAGGTAGAGCTGCACCAGCGTCATCAGCCGCTTGCGGCGCAGGCCGAGGTCGAAGTTGTTCTGATCGCGCACCGAGAGGATGCTCCGGCCGCGCCGGTCGTGGATGCTCGCGAAGATCACGTCGAGCTTCCGCTCGCCGTCGGCCGAGACCAGCGCCAGCTCGAGGAGGTCGGAGCCGGCGGTGTGCGGCCGCAGCGAGACCCGCAGCTTGCCCGGGACCCCGTGGCGCTGCCGCCACAGGTCGAGCCAGTCCTCGAGCAGCTTCGGCGGCACCTCCGTCTGCACCAGGTGCTGGTGCTGGGTCGAGCCCTGCCCCATGGCCTTGGTGGTGGCGGTGCGGCCGGAGATCGACATCAGCGCGGCGTCCCCGCGCGGCCCGCCCACCAGCGTCTGCGGCGTGCGGTAGCCCGACTCGAGCAGCCGGAACTTCCGCTGCAGCCGGGCCAGCGCCAGCATGCCGTCCTGGCGGAGCGCGGTGGCGAGCTCCTCCGACGCCAGGCCGTCAATCTGGTGGCCGCCGTAGGTGATGAAGTTGAAGACGTAGCCCATCTTCCCCAGCTCCTCGGGGAAGCGGCGCATCTGCTCGTCGTCGAGGCCGGTGGTGTCCCAGCTGAACGAGGGCGAGAGGTTGTAGGCGAGCATCTTCTCCGGGAACTCGGCGTGGATGGCGTCGGCGAACCGCTTCGCGTCGGCGAGGTCGGCGGTCTTGGTCTCCATCCAGAGCAGGTCGGCGAAGGGGGCCGCGGCGAGCGACTTGGCGATGGCGTAGTCGATGCCCCCGCGCACCTGGTAATAGCCGTCGGGGGTCTTGGCGTGCTCGCAGTCCCAGCTGACGTTGACGCCGATGGCGCGCGCCTTCTCCCTCGCCTTGTAGAACGGGGCCCGGCGCGCGAACGCCAGCCACTCCTCCTTGCTCATCGAGGGCGGGTCGCCCTCGGCTTGCCGGAACCCGATGACGTTGCCCACCGCCTCGGCGTAGGTGCAGACGCCGGCCTCCTGCTGCCAGGCGTCGACGAAGCGGTCGAAGACCTTGTCGAGCGCGGCGTCGACCGCCAGGGCGCCCTTGCGCTGGGCGGCGGCGGCCTCGGCGATCGCCGGGCCGAAGCCGGTCCGCTCGAGCCAGGCGTCGGCGGCGGCGTACTCCTCCTCGCAGAGCGCGTAGAGCCCGTGGCCGCTCAACTCCTCCACGCCCTCGCGGTGGAAGCGCCGCAGGATGGCGAGGAAGGCCGCCTTGAAGGTGGGCAGGGAGAGGTTGATCGCGCCCAGGATGAAGGGCTGGTCGCGGTCGTCCCCGCGGCCGTCGAGCAGGGTCGCCGACTCGGCGTCGGTGCGGGCCACGATGAGCCCCGCCACCCCCATGAGGTCGAGCTGGAAGCGGGCCGCGGAGAGGCGCTTCAGCTGCTCGTCCTCGGAGACCAGCACCTTGCCGCCCTGGTGGCCGCACTTCTTCACGCCCGGCTTCTGATCCTCGATGTGGTAGCCGGGGACGCCCACCTCGACGAAGCGCCGGACGAGGTTGCGGACCTGGGCGTCGCCGCCGTGTCCGGTGTCGGCGTCGGCGATGATGAAGGGCCGGAAGTCCACCGCGGGCGCGGCCCGGCGCTGCTCCTCGGTCATGCGCGCGCGGGCGTGGAACTGGTTCTTGTCGGCGGTGAGCAGGGCCCGGACTATCGGCGCCGCCTCCTCGGGGACCTGGCTCAGCGGGTAGCTGGCGAGGTCGGGGCCCGGGTCCTCGCGCGCCGAACCCTTGGCCGAGGTGGCCCAGCCGCCGAGGTAGATGCCCTCGATCCCCATCTTCTTCATCGCCACCGCCTGGCCGGGCGAGTAGGGGCCGAAGGTGGTGATGCACCGCCCTTCTCCGAAGAGCTGGCGCAGCCGGGCGTGGAAGGCGTCCGCGGCCTCGCGGGCCACGGTGTAGTCGGCGCGGATGGTGCCGCGCTGCTCGACCACCTCGCGGGCCGAGTGGACCCGCTTGATGCCCGCGAACCGCGGGCTCTCGAACCAGCGGCGGAGCTCCGCGATCTCGTTCTCGAAGTCCATCTCTAGATCCTCCGGGATGGCCGGGCGGCGCGGATCTTCCGCGGGCGCGGCGGCGCGCCCATCCAATAGTCGCGGAGGTTCGACGCATCACGTCATGCGGACGAGCCATCCGGGTGCCTGCTCCAGGTGGGGCGGCCTCTCAGACCAGGACCAGCTCGGTGGTGATGGCGAGGGCCGCCTTGAGCGAGCGGAAGAGCGGACAGGAGTCGGCGTAGAACCCGTGGACGCGCTCCGCCGTCTCGCGGTGCTCCGCCGCCGCGCGGAGCTCGAGCTTCACGTGGACGCGCCGGAGCACGAGGACCTTCCCCTCGAGCTCCACCTCCCCGGTGACGCGCCCCACCAGCCGGCCGTCCCCGGCGGGAACCTGGCGCGCCTCCAGCGCGCCTCCGAAGGTCCCGACCAGTCAGCCGCCGGTGGCGGCGACCACGTAGTCGATGGTGGTCGCGTGCGGGTCGTAGCTCCCGGGCGCGCGCCCGTAGTGCTCGGCGATCGCCCCGTGCACCCCGAACGCGATCGGCGCCTGCTCCCCGGGGATGCGGGCGCGGCGGAGCGGACCCTGCTCCCGCTCGACGGTGACCTCGGACCGGTAGACGACCTCTCCCATGGCGCACCTCCTGGGAGAGCCTAGCGAGGCGCGAGCGGCCGCGCGCGGGATTCGGGCCTGCTCACGCCCTCGCCTTGAGCTTGCGCCAGAGGGTGGAGCGCCCGATGCCGAGCCGCCGCGCCGCCTCGGCCTGGTTGCCGCCGCACTCGGCGACCGTCCGCCGGATGAGGCTCCGCTCCTGCTCGCCGCGCGCGCTGCGCAGGTCGGCCACGGCCGGCCCCACCGCGCTCGGGAGCGGCGGGGTCGCGGCGGCGTAGAGCTCCGGCAGCACCGCGCGCAGCTCCTCCTCTCCCACTCGGGCTCCCGGCTCGCGATCGGCGTACAGCACCGCCACCCGCTCCACCGCGTTCTCGAGCTCGCGGACGTTGCCGGGCCAGGAGTGGCGCTGCAGCCGGGGGAGCAGCGCGGCCAGGGCGCGCGGCTGGGCCGAGGGGACGCCGTGGCGCAGGAGCGCCCGCTGCAGCAGCTCGGCGGCGATGGCCGCCGCGTCGTCGCCCCGGTCGCGCAGGGGCGGCAGGTGCAGCGGCAGGATGGCGAGCCGGTAGTAGAGGTCGGCGCGGAACTGGCCGGCGTCGACCGCCTGGCGCAGGTCGCGCCAGGTGGCGGCGATCACGCGGACGTCCACCGGGGTGGGGTCGTTGCTGCCGAGCCGGAGCACCTGCCGCTCCTGGAGGACGCGCAGCAGCCGGGTCTGCAGCGTGAGCGGGACGTCGCCCACCTCGTCGAGGAAGATGGTGCCGCCGTGCGCCGACTCGAAGAGGCCGGGCCGGCCGCCGCGCCGCGCGCCGGTGAAGGCCCCCTCCTCGTGGCCGAACAGCTCCCCCTCGAGCAGCGTCTCCGGGAAGGCGGCGCAGTTGATGCCGACGAAGGGGTGGTCGCGCCGGGTGCTGGCGTTGTGGATCCCCTGGGCCACCACCTCCTTGCCGGTGCCGCTCTCGCCGGTGATGAGCACGGTGGCGTCGGTGCGGGCGTAGCGGGTGGCGAGCGCGCGCACCCGCTCCATCTGCGGCGACGCCCCCACCATAGCGTCGAGCTGGTGCCGGGCGACGAAGCGGCGCGGCCGGTGCTGCGAGCGCACGCTCCGGTCGAGCCGCTGGATGGCGCTCGCGTCCTGGCAGGTGAGCACCGCGCCGGAGAGGAGCCCGCGCTCGCGCAGCGGCCGGCGGTGCACCACCAGCGTGCGTCCGCCGAGCCGGAGCACGCCGTCGAGCTCGGCGGCGCCGGTCTCGAGCACCCGCGCGAGCGAGAGCTCCGGCGCGACCGCCGAGAGCCGCTGCCCCTCCAGCTCGCGGGCGCTCCGGACGAGCAGCCGCTCCATGGCGAGGTTCACCGACTGGATGCGCTCCTCCAGGTCGACCGCGACCACGCCCTCCTCGAGGTGGGCCAGGATGCCGAGCACCCGCTCGCGCTTCGCCTCCTCGGCGCGGGCGATGCCGGCGATCTCGATGCCGCGGTCGAGCGCCTCGCCCACCGAGTCGGTGGAGAAGAGGAGCACCCCGCGCAGCCCGGCCCGCTCGGCGAGCTCGCAGGCCGGGCCGGTCCCCACGATCACCTCGAAGCCGTCCGCCGCCAGCTCGTCCACCGACGCGCGCGCCTCCTCGAGGGTGAGGTACGGGCGCTGCGCCACCTCCAGCCCGGAGAGGAACTCGCGCGCCTGCTCCAGGCCCGGCACCACCTTGCGGAAGTTGACCACGCCCACCCGGCGCGAGACCCGGCGCGCCTGGGCGACCGCCTGCAGGGCGTCGAGGGTGGTGGCCCGCACGAAGGAGACCGGCACCTCGGCGTGGTCGCGCAGGTAGGCGGCGTTGGCGCCGGCGGCGACGAAGGCGTCCACCTCCTCGCCCTGGGCGGTGAGCTCGCGCGCGGTCCGCAGCGCCTCCTCGAAGCCGGTGTCGAAGACGCGCACCTCCGCCTTGTCGGCGTACGCCGGCGCCACGCTCTCGAAGACCTGCCGGAGCCTGCTGGTGCTGAAGGCCCAGACGATGGGTCGGCGGTCGGTCACGGCGCGCATGAGGCCTCCAAGCTGAAACAGCTCCAGCGTATCAGGATTGAAACGAAGCGTTCCGCAAATGACAACTCTCGGACGGGTCCAGCCGTCCCGGCCCCGCCAGGAACTGCCCTGATGGCAGGCGATTGCGCCGATCGCCGGAGCGTTCCGCCGGCTGGCCCGCCCGATGCTCTCCTGAAGCCACGGAAACGCGACATGGACCTCGACCTCACCCCCGAGCAGAAGGCCATCCAGGCGGCGGCGCGAGAGCTGGCGCAGGCGGAGCTCGAGCCGGCCGCGGCGCGGCTCGACCGCGAGTTCGACCGGCGCACCTTCGTCGGCAACCTGGGCAAGCTCGCCGCCCAGGGCTTCATGGGCATGAACGTGCGCCGCACCTACGGCGGCGCGGAGGCCGGCACCATCGCCCTCTCCGTCGCCCTCACCGAGCTCGCCCGCGCCTGCGCCTCCTCGGCCGCCAGCGTCTCCGTGACCAACATGGTGGCCGAGGTGATCCAGGCGGTCGGCTCGGAGGAGCAGAAGGCCACCTACCTGCCGCGCATCTGCTCGGGCCAGTACCCGGCGGCGAGCTTCGCGCTCACCGAGGCCGGCGCCGGCTCCGACCCGGCCGGCATGGTCACCCAGGCGGTGGCCGACGGTGACGCCTTCGTCCTCGACGGCGAGAAGCGCTTCATCACCAACGCCCCCTACGCCGGCGTGTTCGTGGTCTGGGCGGTGACCGACCGGGCCGCCCCGCGCGGCAAGGGGATCAGCTGCTTCCTGGTGGACGCCGGCACCCCGGGCCTGGTGGTGGGGCGGCAGGCGGACAAGATGGGGCAGCGGGCCTCGGCCACCACCGAGGTGCGCTTCGAGCGCTGCCGCGTGCCGCGCGCGGCGCTCCTCGGGCGGCAGCACGACGGCTTCCGGGTGGCGGTGACCGAGCTCGCCGGCGGCCGCATCGGCGTGGGCTCGCTGGCCCTCGGCATCGGCCTCGCCGCCATGGACTTCGCCACCCGCTACGCCTCGGAGCGGGTGCAGTTCGGCGAGCGCATCACCTCGTTCGAGGGCGTGCAGTGGATGATCGCCGACGCCTACACCGAGCTCGAGGCGGCGCGGCTGCTGCTCCTCTCCGCCGCCTTCCGCAAGGACCGCGGCCTGCCGTACGCCAAGGAGGCGGCCATGGCGAAGCTCTACGCCAGCGAGGCCGCCGAGCGCGCCTGCCACTCCGCGGTGCAGCTCATGGGCGGCTACGGCTACCTGCGCGATTTCCCCGTGGAGCGCTACGCCCGCGACGTGCGCATCACCTCCATCTACGAGGGCACGAACCAGATCCAGCGCCTCATCGTGGCCCGCGAGATCCTGAAGGAGCTGGCGCAACCGTGATCAACCAGACGAACGACGGAGCCGAACGATGAGACCGATCTCCAAGGTGGCGGTGCTGGGCTCGGGGGTGATGGGCGGGACCATCGCCGCCCACCTCGCCAACGCCGGGCTGCGGGTGCTGCTCCTCGACGTGGCGCCGACCGCCACCGCCGCCGCCGGGCTCGAGCGGGTGAAGCAGGCGAAGCCGGCCGCCTTCTTCACCCCCGCCGACGCGGCGCTGGTGGAGGTCGGCAACTTCGACGACGACCTCCCGCGCCTGGCCGACTGCGACTGGGTCATCGAGGTGGTGCTCGAGGACCTGGCGGTGAAGGAGCGGCTCTTCGCGCGGGTGGCGCCGCACCTGCGCGAGGACGCGGTGCTCTCCACCAACACCAGCGGCCTGTCGGTGGAGGCGATGGCCCGCGGCCTGCCGGAGGCGGTGCGCCGCCGCTTCCTGGTCACCCACTTCTTCAACCCGCCGCGCTACCTGCGGCTCGTGGAGCTGGTCCCCTGCGCCGAGACCGCGCCCGAGGTGACCGCCGCCCTGGCGGGCTTCATCCACCGCCGGCTCGGCAAGGGGATCGTCCACGCCAAGGACACCCCCAACTTCGTCGCCAACCGCATCGGCGTCTTCGCCCTCTGCAACGTGGTGAAGCACATGCTGGCGCTCGACCTGACCGTGGAGGAGGCCGACGCCGCCGCCGGCCCGGCCACCGCCCGGCCCCGCAGCGCCGCCTTCCGCACCGCCGACCTGGTGGGGCTCGACACCCTGCTCCACGTCGCCGACAACTCCTTCCGGCTGCTCGAGGCCGACGAGGAGCGCGAGGTCTTCCGGCTCCCCGACTTCCTGCGCGACATGGTGAAGCAGGGGTTGCGCGGCAACAAGACCAGGGCCGGCTTCTTCAAGAAGGAGAAGGGCGAGGCGGGCACGGCCGAATTCTTCTGGGACCACCGCGCCGGGCGTTACGAGCCGCTGCGCAAGCCGCGCTTCGCCTCGGTGGAGGCCACCAAGGGGCTCGACGATCCGGCCGAGCGGCTCAGGACCGTGCTCGCCGGCTCCGACCAGGCGGCCGAGCTCGCCTGGCGCAACCTGCGCGACACGCTCCTCTACGCCTTCCGGCGCATCCCCGAGATCGCCGACGACGTGGTGAACGTCGACCGGGCCATGCGCTGGGGCTTCAACTGGGAGCTCGGGCCGTTCGAGATGCTCGACGCCATCGGCCCGGCCGCCTTCGCGGCCCGGGCGCGCAAGGACGGGGTGGAGGTGCCGGAGGCGCTCGCCAGGGTGGAGCGCTTCTTCCGCGTCGAGAACGGCCGGCCGGAGTACCTGGACCTCGCCCGCGGCGGCTGGCGCGAGGTGCCGCGGCCGCTCGGGCAGCTCGACCTCGGGCTGGTCGCCCGCGCCGGCGGGGTGGTGGAGCGGAACGCCGGGGCCACGATCCTCGACCTCGGCGACGGCGTCCTCTGCCTCGAGTTCCACACCAAGATGAACGCCATCGGCAACGAGATCCTGGCGATGGTGCACCGGGCGGTGCGGCGCGCCGAGGAGGAGGGGCTCGGGCTGGTCATCGCCAACCAGGGCGCCAACTTCTCCGCCGGGGCCAACCTGGCCCTGCTGGCCATGGGCATCGCCGAGGGCGAGTACGACGAGATCGCCCTCACCGTGAAGCGCTTCCAGAGGGCCACCCTGGCGCTCAAGCTGGCCCAGGTGCCGGTGGTGGCGGCGCCGCACCAGCTCGCGCTCGGCGGCGGCTGCGAGGTCTGCCTGCACTCGGCCGGCGTGAACCCGCACGCCGAGACCTACATGGGCCTGGTGGAGATCGGCGTCGGCCTGCTGCCGGCCGGCGGCGGCACCAAGGAACTGGCGCTGCGGGCCATCCGGCTCGCCGAGCGGTACGAGACCGACGTCTCGCCCTTCATCTTCAAGAGCTTCAAGCAGATCGCCACCGCGCGGGTGAGCACCTCGGCCGCCGAGCTGCGCGAGCTCGGCTACCTGCGCCAGGGCGACGGCATCACCATGAACGCCGACGAGCTGGTCGCCGACGCCAAGAAGCGGGTGCTGGCGCTCGCCGCCAACTACCGGCCGCAGGTGGCCGCCACCGCGCTGCCGGCGCCGGGCCGGAGCGTGGCCGCGAGCCTCGCCTCCCAGCTCTGGAACCTGCGCATGGGCGGGTTCATCACCGAGTACGAGGAGCAGCTCGGCAAGGCCATCGCCGGCGTCATCACCGGTGGCGACGTGCCGGCCGGCACCCCCATCACCGAGGAGTGGCTGCTCGAGCTGGAGCGCGAGGCCTTCCTCTCGCTCTGCGGCGAGCGCCGCACCCTGGAGCGCATCCAGCACATGCTGAAGAAGGGCAAGCCGCTGCGCAACTGACGGACCACGACGCATCGCACGGAGAGACGAATGAAGAGCGCCTATGTCCTCGCCGCCTACCGCACCCCCGGCACCAAGGCCCGGCGAGGGAAGCTCAGGAACGTCCGGCCGGACGACCTCGCCGCGGCCGCCATCCGCGGCGTGGTGGAGCGCACCGGCGTGGACCCGCTCGAGATCGAGGACGTCATCCTGGGCTGCGCCTTCCCCGAGGGCGAGCAGGGCATGAACCTCGCGCGGGTGGCGGCGCTCCGGGCCGGGCTGCCGTACCAGGTGCCGGCGCAGACGGTGAACCGCTTCTGCTCCTCGGGCCTGCAGACCATCGCCAGCGCGGCGGAGCGGATCATGGCCGGCTTCGCCGACTGCATCCTGGCCGGCGGCGCCGAGAGCATGAGCCTCGTGCCGATGGGCGGCAACAAGTACAGCGCCAACCCCTCGCTGGTGGCGAGCTGGCCCGAGTCCTTCGCCTCGATGGGGATCACCGCCGAGCTGGTGGCGGAGCGGCACCAGGTCTCGCGCCAGGACCAGGACGCCTTCGCCGCCGCGAGCCACCACAAGGCGGCGGCCGCGCAGGCCGAGGGGCGCTTCGCGGACGAGCTGGTGGCGGTGGAGGCCGAGTCGGCGGCGCTGGTGGGCGGGAAGCTCCAGACCTCCACCGAGCGGGTGGAGGCCGACGACGGCGTCCGGGCCGACACCACCCTCGAGGCGCTCGCGAAGCTCAAGCCGGCGTTCAAGGTGAACGGCACCGTCACCGCCGGCAACGCTTCGCAGATGACCGACGGCGCCGCCGCGGCGCTGGTGGTCTCCGAGGACTTCCTGCGCCGCACCGGCAAGGCGCCGCTGGCGCGCTTCGTCTCCTTCGCGGTGCGGGGCGTGCCCCCGGAGGTGATGGGGCTCGGGCCCATCGAGGCCATCCCGGCGGCGCTCAAGCTGGCGGGCCTGGCGCAGGGGGCGATCGACTCGATCGAGCTGAACGAGGCCTTCGCGGCGCAGGCGCTCGCCTGCGTGCGGGCGCTCGGCCTCGACCCGGCCAAGGTGAACCCGAGCGGCGGCGCCATCGCCCTTGGGCACCCGCTGGGCTGCACCGGGGCGAAGCTCACCGCCACCCTGCTGCACGGGCTCGCGCGGCGGCAGGAGCGGTACGGGATGGTGTCGATGTGCATCGGCGGCGGCATGGGCGCGGCCGCGGTCTTCGAGAGGGCCTGATATGGCGAACACGAGCACGGCGCAGGCGATGGGGAGCACCGAGGCGAAGCGCGAGGCCGAGGCGAGGCAGCCGGGCGGCGGCGAGTACCTCATCGGCGAGACGGCGCCGGCGGAGGTCTTCACCCCGGAGGACTTCACCGAGGAGCAGCGGGCCATCGGCGACTCGACCGAGGGCTTCGTGAAGGACGAGGTCTGGCCGGTGGCCGAGGCGCTGGAGCGGCACGAGTTCGGGCACGCGGTGGCGCTGATGCGCAAGGCGGGCCAGCTCGGGCTGCTCGCCATCGACGTGCCGGAGGCCTACGGGGGGCTCGAGCTCGACAAGGCCACCAGCATGCTGGCGGCCGAGAAGATCGCGCCGGCCGGCGCGTTCTCGGTGACCTACTCGGCCCACTCCGGCATCGCCACCCTGCCGCTCGTCTACTACGGCACCGCGGCGCAGAAGGAGAAGTACCTGACGAAGCTCGCCAGCGGCGAGTGGATCGGGGCCTACTGCCTCACCGAGCCCGGCTCGGGCAGCGACGCGCTCGGCGCGCGCACCACCGCCCGGCTCTCCGCGGACGGCAAGCACTACCTGCTCGAGGGCACGAAGCAGTTCATCACCAACGGCGCCTTCGCCGACCTGTTCACCGTCTTCGCCAAGGTGGACGGCGAGCACTTCACCGCCTTCCTGGTGGAGCGCACCTTCGAGGGAGTGACGGTGGGGCCGGAGGAGAAGAAGCTCGGCATCAAGGGCTCCTCCACCACCCAGGTGATCCTCGAGGAGGCCAAGGTGCCGGTCGAGAACGTGCTCGGCGAGATCGGCAAGGGGCACAAGATCGCCTTCAACGTGCTCAACGTGGGCCGCTTCAAGCTCGGCGCGGCGGTCACCGGCGCGGCCAAGCACGTGCTCGCCGAGGGGGCGAAGTACGCCAACCTGCGCAAGCAGTTCGGCACGCCCATCGGGAAGTTCGGCGCCATCCGGCAGAAGCTCGGCGAGGGCGCGGCGGCCGTCTACGCCTCCGAGTCGGTGATCTACCGGCTGGCCGGGCTCCTCGACCGGCGGCTCGCCGCCATCCCCAAGGACGCGCCCGGCTACTACGACCTCTACCAGAAGGGGATCGAGGACTACGCCATCGAGTGCGCCATCGCCAAGGTGTTCTGCAGCGAGGTGCTGTCCGGCGTGGCCGACGAGGTGGTGCAGATCCACGGCGGCTACGGCTTCACCCAGGAGTATCCGGCGGAGCGCTTCTACCGCGACGAGCGCATCAACCGCATCTTCGAGGGCACCAACGAGATCAACCGGCTCCTCATCCCGGGCACGCTGCTGCGCCGGGCCATGAAGGGCGAGATCCCGCTGCAGCGCGAGGTGATGAAGGCGGTCGAGGCGCTGCTCTCGCCGCCCTCGGACGAGCTCGACCTCTCGAAGCCGTTCGCGGCCGAGAAGGCGGCCCTGGCCTCGCTCAAGAAGGCCTTCCTGGTGGTGGCCGGCGCGGCGGTGCAGAGGTACCGCGCCGCGCTCAAGGACGAGCAGGAGGTGCTGCTGGCGCTCGCCGACGTGGCCATCGAGATCTTCGCGCTGGAGAGCGCGGTGCTGCGCGCCGGGAAGGGCGTGGCGCTCCCCGAGCGGCAGCGCGCGCTCATGGCCGCCGCGGTGAAGGTCTTCGCCTTCGGCGCGGTGGAGCGGATCGGCAGCGCCGCCCGCAAGGCCGCCTTCTGCTCGGCCGAGGGCGACGAGCTCTCGATGCTCCTCGCCGGCATCCGGCGGCTCACCAAGTACGACGCCTCCGGCCTGCTCGAGGCCCAGCGGCTCCTCGCCGACGCGGTGCTGGACGGCGAGAAGTATCCCTGCTGAACCGGGGCGAGCGGCTCCTCACCAGATCGCGTCCACGCCGCCCCAGGCGGCGATGACGCGGTCGTTGGTGAGGAGAGGCAGATCAACGCTGGAACGCCGCCGGGGCGCGGCCTCGCTCCGCTGGCGCAGGGGAGGTGTCCGCGCCGCGCGCAGCGGCACCGGAGCTGCGGACGGACTCCGGTCAACTGGGCCTGCCGCCTGCACCGAAAGGGCCGCGGCAACGCGGTGAAGGGTGCGGTGACGATCGCCGCGGCCCGATGAGGTGCGCGGGGAGAGCGCTTCGGAACCGTCCAGAGATCAGAAACGGAAGCGACTTGCCGCGAGCACGGCGCGGATGCCGACCCGGAGCCGCATCGGTGACGGTCGCTGGCTGAAGGGGCGAAAGGCCAGAGGCCCGCTACGGCATCATCCCACCGTCCATCATGACGCCCGGCCCACCGTCGATCACGGTGCCGCCGTCCACCATCGGCATCGGCACGGGCCCGCCGTCGAGGGTCCAGCCGCCGTCCATCCAGTAGCCGCCGTCGGGGGGCTGCCAGGTGCCGCCGGTCCAGGCGCAGCCGGGCATCGGCTCGGCGAAGCCGATCACCCCGCCGTCCGCCTGGGCCCAGCCGCCGTCGGTGTACCCCATCATCCACCCGGCGTCGGCGGCGCCCATCATCGCCGGGCCGCCCGTGCCCGCGCCGCCCATCATCCCGCCGGCCTGCACGGCCCGCATCTGCGCGTGCGTCGCGAAGGCCTGCATCGCCGCGGCGTGGCGCTCGTCCTCGGCGTGGTTGGCCGCCATGTCGGCGCTGGCGCAGGCGACCGCCTGGTGGTGCGCCATCTCGTCGACCATCACCTGGCCGCCGCAGCTCACGTCGGCCGACGTCGGCATCCCGGCGCCGCGCAGGTAGTCGTCCATCTTCCCCGACGTCGACTGGAGCTGCGCCACCATCGGCTGCGTGCGCGCCAGGTACTGCTGCAGGATCGCCTGGCAGTCGGCCGAGGTGGCCGCGCCGGCGGCCGCCTGTCGATACTGCGCCACGCTGGTCGAGAGCGCCGCCGCGGCCTGGTCGAGGCTGGCGGCGTCGTTCACGCTCGGGCCGGGGGTGGAGGAGGAGCAGGCGAACCCCGCCGCGGCGAGGAGGCCCGCGAGGGCGAAGAGGGTCTTCTTCGAGGCGAGCGCGATCATGGCGCCCAGATCCTGCTCCCACGGACGCGGTTCGCGAAGCCTATCTTCGGGGGAACCCGCGAGAGCGGGCGCGGCGCTACCGCCGACGGCCCAGCAGGTCCGACAGCATCCGCAGGGGGCCCACGTCGGCGCGGGCCTCGCGCAGCAGGGTGTCGAGCATCGCCAGCCCCGCGCGGGCGAGCGCCATGAGCTGCTCGAGCCGCTCCACCTTGAACCGCGCCGCGGTGCGCACCGCCGGATCCTGGTCCATCCGGGCGGCCTTCACCTCGCGCAGCGCGCGGTCGAACGCGGCGAGCGCCTCCTCCATCGCCTTGTGCTCACGCTCGGCCAGCACCCGCCGCACCATCTTCCAGACGTTGGTCTCGGCCTCGTAGTGCTCCTTGCGGTCGCCGGGGACGTCGACCGGCCGCACCACCCCCCAGCCGCGCAGCTCGGCGAGGCTCATCGAGAGCAGCCCGGTCGAGATCTGCAGCCGCTCGCAGAGCTCCGGCGCGGCGAGCGGCTTCTCGGAGAGGAAGAGCACCGCCCAGAGCCGCCCCAGCTGCCGCCGGAAGCCCCACAGCTCCATGAGCGCGCCGACGGCGTCGGCGACCGCCAGCTCCGCCTGGGAGAAGGTCCGGGTGGGTCCGTGCTCGGCGGTGGCGGGGCTCATGGTGGCTCTCAGGCCCGCAGGGCCAGGTCGACGAGGGCCGCGGCGGCGAAGGCCACCGAGGCGAAGGCGTTGTAGTTGAAGAAGGCCACGCCGATGCGCTCCGGGTGGAGCTCTCCGCGGGGGGCGACGTGGCGGTGCTCGGCGAGCAGCACCGCGGCCAGGATGGCCGCGCCGACGTACCAGCCCGGGCCCCGGCCGGCGAGCGGGCCGGCGGCGGCGATGCAGGCGGCGGCGAGGAGGTGCAGCCCGCGCGCCCAGGCGAGCGCGCCGCCGACGCCGAAGCGGGCCGGGATGGAGTTGAGGCCGGCCCCGCGATCGAACTCCATGTCCTGCAGCGAGTAGAAGACGTCGAAGCCGGCGATCCAGGCGCCGACCCCCAGCCCGAGGACCACCGCCGCGGGCGTGGCCCGGCCGGTGAGGGCGATCGCCACGCCGATGGGCGCGAGCGCCTGCGCCACGCCGAGCCAGAGGTGGACCGCCCAGGTGAAGCGCTTGGCGTAGGAGTAGCCGAGGAGGATGGCGAGCACCGGCAGCGCCAGCAGCCCGCAGAGCGGGGAGATGAAGGCGGCGGCGCCGACGAACACCGCCCCCGAGCCGAGGAGGAGCGCCCACGCGCCGGCCACGCTCACCTCGCCCGTGACCAGCTCGCGCTTCTTGGTGCGCGGGTTCTCGGCGTCGAAGCCGCGGTCGGAGATGCGGTTCATGGCCATGGCGGCGGTGCGCGCGGCCACCACCGCGAGGGCCACCAGCGCGAGGCGCACCGGGTCGAGCCGGGCGTCGCGCGCCACCAGCACCACCGCCGCCGCGGCGAAGGGCAGGGCGAAGAGCGAGTGCTCCAGCTTCACCATGCGGGAGAGGGCTGCGAGCTGCGTCATGCGGTGGGCTCCGGGCGGTGGCGGGCGAGCCAGGTGAAGGGGAGCTCCTCGGCGCCGAACTCCTCGAGGAGCCAGCGCGCGGGGTCGAACGGGCCCTCGCCGAGCGCCTCGCGGTCGATGGGCGCGGCGAGCAGGCCGGGGGCGCTGCCGGGGGCGAGCCGTCCCACCGCCGGCGCGCCCACGGCGGCACCGTTCCAGGCCAGGGCCAGGAGCGCGAGCGGCGGCAGCTCCGGCCAGGCGCGGGAGAGGGTGGCGAGCTCGGCGAGCGGCGAGAGCGACGGGCTGCTCGCGAGCGAGTCGGTGCCGACGGCGAGCGGGATGCCGGCCTCGAGCAGGCGGGCCAGGTCGGGGAGGCGGCCGCCGATGTGGAGGTTCGAGCGCGGGCAGAGCACGGCGGTCGAGCCCGCCGCGCAGAGCAGCGCGCGGTCCTCGTCGTCGAGGTCGACCACGTGCACCACCAGCGTCTCCGGGCGGAGGTGCGCCGCGGCGGCGGCGACGGCGCTCCTCCCCAGCCGCGGCAGCTCGGAGACGCCGAACGACCGGTGCATGCTGGCGAAGGGGCCGGTCGACTCGGCGCAGAAGCGGCGCTCGGCGGGATCCTCGGCGAGGTGGAGCGAGCCCGGGCCCGCGCGGAGCAGCTCCGCCAGCGCGGGCAGGTGGGTGGAGTAGACGGCGTGCGGCGAGACCGAGAGCCGCAGGCCGGGCCCGAGGGGCGGCGCGCCGGCCGCGAGGAGCCGCGCCTTCGCCAGCGCCCGCTCGATGCGCGGGGCAGTGAAGCCGAAGACCTCGAGGAAGACCGTGCCAGCCACCCCGGCCCGCGCCAGCCAGGGGAGGGCGCCGAGGCCGTTCGTCACCTCGCCCACCGCCGCCACGCCGAACCGGCCGAGCTGGGCCACGGCGTCCTCGATGGCGGTGTCCTCCTCCGGAACGGAGAGGCGGGTGGAGACCAGCAGCTGGATCCAGGGGGGGAGCCCCTCGCCGCCCGGCACGCGGCCGTGCAGGTGCGAGAGCTCGAGGTGGGTGTGGGCGTTGACGAGCGCGGGGAGGAGCACGGCGTCGAGCCGCTCGCCTGGACCGAAGCGGTCCTCCACCTGGGCGCGCGGGCCCACGGCGAGGATGGTGTCGCCGTCGAGGGCCACGGCGCCGTCGGGGATCACGGCGGGTGCGGTCGGGGAGCCCCGCCCCGTCAGCACCCACGGCGCGCTGACGACCCGGACGCCCACTAGGCCCCCACGATCTCGTAGCGCATGTTGCGGCGCGCCGGACGGAAGCCGGCGTCGCGGATGTGCCGCTCCACCTCCTCCGAGTCCATCTTGAAGGTGGTGCCGGCGGCCGAGACCACGTTCTCCTCGATCATCACCTGACCGAAGTCGTTGGCGCCCATGTGCAGCGCCGCCTGCGCCACCCCGCCCCCCATGGTCACCCAGGAGCACTGGAGGTTCGGGACGTTGTCGAGCACGAGGCGGGCGATGGCGTTCTCGCGCAGGTAGGCGTGCGCGCTGTTGTCGCCCGGGGTGAGCCGGGTGTTCTCCGGCTGGAAGGTCCAGCAGGCGAAGGCGGTGAACCCCTGCGTCTCGTCCTGCAGCTCGCGCAGCCGGAGCAGGTGGTTGGTGCGGTGGCGGGCCTCCTCGCCCACGCCGAACATCAGCGTGGCGGTGCTGCGCAGCCCCTTCCGATGGGCCACCTTCATCACCGTGAGCCACTCGTCGGTCGAGCACTTGAGCGGCGCGATGCGCCGGCGCACCTCGTCGTCGAGCACCTCCGCCCCGCCGCCGGGGATCGAGTCGAGGCCGGCCGCCACCAGCCGGTCGATGGTCTCCTCGAGCGAGAGCTCGCTCGTCCGCGCGATGTGCCAGATCTCCTCGGGCGAGAGAGCGTGCAGGTTGATGGTGGGGTAGTTGGCCTTGGCCCAGCGGAAGAGCTCCTCGTACCACTCGACCGCGAGGTCGGGGTGGAGGCCGCCCTGGAGCAGGATCTCGATCCCGCCCACCGCGATGGTCCCCTCGATCTTCTCCGCCAGCTCCTGGCGCGAGAGCACGTAGGACTCGGCGTGGCCGCGCGGCCGGTAGAAGGCGCAGAAGTGGCAGGCGGTGGTGCAGACGTTGGTGTAGTTGACGTTGCGCGAGACGATGTAGGTGACGAGGTCCCCGGGGTGGAGGGCCCGGCGGCGCGCGTCGGCGGCGAGGCCGAGCTCGAGCAGCGGCGCCTGCTCGTCGATGAGCTCCGCCTCGTCGGCGTCGAGCCGCTCGCCGTCGGCGCCCTTCTGCAGCGCGGTGTCGAGCGACACCACCCGCCGGGCGCGCCGGGTCTTCACCTGGTCGTCGGCGAAGCGGAGGGTGTGCTCGGGCAGGAAGCCGAGCTTCGCCGCCCGCGCCAGGAAGGCCTCCATGCCGGAGATCTCGTAGGGGCCGAGGCCGTAGCGCAGCTTCTGGGTGAGGTAGCGCCGGTACTTCTCGGGATCGCCGCCGCGCTCGCGGGCGAAGGCCTGCGCCAGCTCGGTGCGCATCCCCAGCCCCTGGTGCGCCGCCCGCGCCAGCTCGGCCACGTCCTCCGGCGCGAGCACGCCCGGCCGCGCCGCCCACACGGCGAAGACCATGGGGAGCCCGGAGATCCGGTTCCACTCGCGCGCCAGGTCGAGCACCTGCGGCGCGTGCACGTCGAAGGCCCGGTCGCCGATCACCAGCGCGCCCTTGGTCCCCTTGGCGAGGGCGATGCCCTCGACGGCCGGCATGGGGGTGAACTTCGGCGAGCGGCCCAGCTCCGCCAGCACCACCTTGGAGAGGATCACCGAGGTGCGGCTGGCGGTGTCGAGGAAGACCTCGTCCCAGATCACCGGCGACTGCTCGCCGGCGAGGAGCACCGTCTGCACCGGCCCGTCGGCGCCGATGCCGATGCCCGGCACCACCTCGTAGTCCTTGCCGGCGAGGGCGCCCACCGGGAGGAGCGCCAGGTCCACCTCGCCCCGCTCCAGCATGGCCGCGCCGGCGGAGGGCTCGCAGAGCACGAGGTCGATGCGCTCCGAGCCCTCGAGCCCGACCGTGAGCGGGCGGGCGTTGAGGAAGGAGACGGCGGCGGCGCGGATCTTTGACATGGAGCGGTGACCTTGGAGCTAGGCCTCGTGGACCTTGAGGACGTGGTACAGGCTGTCGCGCTCGGCGGGGACGCGGCCGGCGAGCCGGATGAGCCGGTGGAACGACGACTCGGTCTGGCCCTGCGGCACGTGCGAGCCGGCCATGTGGTAGATGCGCTCCTCGAGGACCGTGCCGTCCACGTCGTCCACGCCGAAGGAGAGCGCGGTCTGGGCCATGCGCTCGCCGAGCGACACCCAGTAGGCCTTCACGTGGTCGAAGTTGTCGAGGAAGAGCCGGGAGACGGCGTAGGTGCGCAGCCCGTCGTAGCCGGTCGGCTTGGGGTAGGCCTTGCCGATCATGTTGTGCTCGGGGTGGAACGCCAGCGGGATGAAGACCTGGAAGCCCTGGGTCTCGTCCTGCAGCGCCCGCAGCCGCGCCATGTGGTCCACCCGCTCCGCCAGGGTCTCGATGGTGCCGTAGAGCATGGTGGCGTTGGTCTTGATGCCGAGCCGGTGGGCGGTGCGGTGTACCTCCAGCCACTCCTCGGCGGTGGCCTTGTCGTCGCAGAGCTTCCGGCGCACCCGCTTCGCGAAGATCTCCGCCCCGCCGCCCGGCATGGTGTCGAGCCCGGCCGCCTGGAGCTCCACGAGCACCTGCTCGTAGCTCTTGCCGAACTTCCGGGCGAAGAAGTGGATCTCCACCGCGGTGAAGGCCTTGAGGGCCACCTCGGGCCAGGCGGCGCGGATGCGGCGGAGCAGCTCGGTGTAGTACTCCCACGGCAGGGTGGGGTGGAGGCCGCAGACGATGTGCACCTCGGTGACCCCGAGCGGCCGGCGCGCGAGCACCTTCTCCACCGCCTCCTCGAGCCCGAAGGTGTAGCCCTCCGAGGCCTCCTTGTCGTCCGGCCGCGCGAACGAGCAGAACTTGCAGCTCGCCACGCAGACGTTGGTGGGGTTGAGGTGGACGTTGCGGTTGTAGAAGGCGAGGTTGCCGTGGCGCTCCTCGCGGACGTGGTTCGCGAGCGCCCCCACCGCGGCGAGGTCCTGGGCCTCGAAGAGGCGCACCGCGTCCTCCTCGGCGAGCCGCTCCTTCGAGAGCACCTTGTCGCGGATGGGGCCGAGGCCGGCCCGCTCCAGCGCGCGGTGTGCGAGTGTCGAGAGCATCTACGCGTCCTCCACCGGTTCCGCGCCGCGCGGGGCGAGCCCGTCCCATCGGCGCATCAGCTCGTTGGGCAGCCCGAGCCGATCGAGCAGCCGCGCCACCACCGTGTCCACCAGCTCGCCCATGTCCTTCGGCGCCGAGTAGAAGCTCGGCGAGGCGGGCATCACCACCGCCCCCGCCTCGATGACCGCGGTGATGGCCCGCGCGTGCACCAGCGAGAGCGGGGTCTCGCGCAGGCAGAGCACCAGGCGGCGCCTCTCCTTGATCATCACGTCGGCGGCCCGGCCGACCAGGTCCACCGACAGCCCGTAGGCGATGCGCGAGAGCTGCCCGGCCGAGCAGGGCACCACGCACATGGCGTCGTAGCGCGCGCTCCCCGAGGCGAAGGGGGCGGTGAAGTCGTGGTTCTTCCAGACGCGGAAGGGGTAGCGCGGCTCGGCGCCGATCTCCTGCATCCAGACCTGCTTGCCGGTGGTGGTGAAGACCAGGTCCGCCTCCACCCCGTGCTTCACGCCCTCGGTCGACAGGAAGTCGAGGAGCCGCTTCGCGTAGGGGGCGCCCGAGGCGCCGGAGACGGCCACCACCAGCTTCACGCCTTCACCCCCGTGACGAGCCCGCAGACCCCGGGGAAGAGCCCGCCGCCCACCACCTCGCGGAAGCCGGCGTCGCGGGAGAGCCGCTCGAACTCGGGGCGGGGCACGAACCGCTCCATCGACTCGACGAGGTAGCGGTAGGCGCCCGGGTCCTTGGCGATGGCGCGCCCGAGGAGCGGCAGCGCGACGCGGTTGTAGGCGTTGTGGAAGAGGCGGGTGCCGGCCGACTGCGGGCGGAAGAGCTCGAGCACGCCCATGCGCCCGCCCGGCTTCAGCACGCGGGCGAGCTCGGCGATGCCGGCCGGGAGGTCCTCGAGGTTGCGCACCCCGAAGGCCACCGTCACCGCGTCGAAGGTGGCGTCGCGGAAGGGGAGCCTGAGCGCGTCGGCGCCGGCGGCCGGGAGCCCGGTCTTCTGCGCGCCGCGCGAGAGCATGGGGATGGAGAAGTCGGCCCCGATGACCAGCGCCCCCGGCACCTGGCGGCGGGCCTCGGCGGCCACGTCCATGGTGCCGGCGCAGAGATCGAGGAGCGCGTCGCCCGGGCCGAGCCGCACGCCGCGAACCAGGCTGCGGCGCCACGCCACGTCCACCCGCAGCGTCATCACGCGGTTGAGGAGGTCGTAGGTGGGGGCGATCCGGTCGAACATCGCCCGCACCGCCTGGGCGCGGCCGGCCTCGCCGGGGAGGGGAGGGGAGACGCTCACAGGATGCTCCCGCGCTTCGGGGTCCAGGACGCGGCGGGCGAGACCGGGATCCGCGGCCGCCGCAGCGGCGCCGCGCCCGGGACGAGCCGGTCGTAGAGCGCGTCCATGCGGGCCACCACCTCGGGCGGGTGGACGCAGGGCTCGGGCCACTCGCGGCCGCCCTCCTCCACCCACTTGCGCGTGGCGTCGACGCCGATCTTGGCGCCGAAGGCGAAATGGGGAGCGGCGTGGTCGAGGACGTCGACGGGCCCCTCCACGACGACGAGGTCCCGCTTCACGTCCACGTTGGCGAAGCTGCGCCAGGCCGCCTGCGGCGTGTCCTGCACGTCGACGTCGTCGTCGAACACCACCAGCGTCTTGGTGTTGGCCATCTGCCCCGAGCCCCAGAGCCCGTGCATGAGCTTCTTGGCGTGGCCCGGGTACTCCTTCTTCATGGAGATGAGGCAGAGGTTGTGGAAGACGCCCTCCGGCGGGAAGGCCATGTCGACCACCTCGGGGAAGACCATCTGCAGCATCGGGAGGAAGAGCCGCTCGGTGGCCTTGCCGAGCCAGACGTCCTCGACCGGCGGCGGCCCCACCACGGTGGCCGGGTAGACGGCGTCGCGCCGGCGGGTGATGCAGGTGACGTCCATCGCCGGGTAGTCGTCGGCGAGCGAGTAGTAGCCGGTGTGGTCGCCGAAGGGACCTTCGCGGACGAGCGGGGCGGAGGTGTCCACCCACCCCTCGATGACCAGGTCGGCCTCGGCCGGCACCTCGAGCGGCACGGTGACGCACTTCGCGAGCGGCACCCCCTCGCCGCGCAGGAAGCCCGCGAAGAGGTACTCGTCCACGCCCGGCGGCAGCGGGGCCGAGGCGGCGTAGGTGAGGGTAGGGTCGCCGCCGAGCCCGATGGCGACCGGCATCTTCTCGCCGCGCTTCTGCCAGGCGCGGTAGTGGGCGGTGGCGGTCTTGTGGAGCTGCCAGTGCATGGCGAGCCGCCTCGGCCCGAGGACCTGGAGCCGGTACATCCCCACGTTGCGCAGCCCGGTCTCGGGGTCGCGGGTCACCACCTGCGGGAGCGTGATGAACGGCCCGCCGTCGTGCGGCCAGGTGGTGAGGACCGGGAGCTGGCCGAGGTCGGGCTCGCGGTCCACGATCTCCTGGCACGGGCCGTCGGCGTGGTGCTTGGGGGTGAGGGTGGCGAGCCGGCCGAGCTTGGGGAGGAGCTTCAGCTTCTCCCAGAGCCCCTGCGGCGGCGCGGTCTTGAGCAGCGCCCGCAGCTCCTCGGCCCGCTCCTCGAAGTCGTCGCAGGAGAAGGCCCAGCTCGTGCGCCGGCGGGTGCCGAAGAGGTTCATCGCCACCGGCAGCGAGCCGCGCGAGGGCTTCTCGAAGAGCAGCGCCGGCCCTCCCTGCTTGGCGGCACGGTCGGCGAGGGCCGCCATCTCGAGGACCGGATCGACGGGCTCCTTCACCCGGACGAGCTCGCCCGCCCCTTCGAGCCGAGCGAGGAATTCGGAGAGCGAGCGGTAGGCCATGGGAGGGCCATTCCTACTAGAGCGCCGGCCTTGTTTCAATGATCGTTGAAAGCTATAACGGGCCGCCATGACCACCACCGTGCGCGTCGCCCACAGCCCCGACTCCGATGACGCCTTCATGTTCTACGGGCTGGCGTCCGGCGGGGTGAAGGCCGACGGGCTCTCCTTCGTGGAGGAGCTCTCCGACATCGAGACGCTCAACCAGGCGGCCGTCGAGGCGCGGTACGAGATCACCGCCATCTCGGTGCACGCTTACGCGTACATCGCCGACAAGTACCGGCTCCTCGACTCCGGCGCCTCCTTCGGCGACGACTACGGCCCGACGGTGGTGGTGCCCAAGGGCTCGCCCATCCGCTCGGTGGACGAGCTCTCCGGGCAGCGCGTCGCCGTCCCGGGCAGGTGGACCAGCGCCGCGCTGGCGCTCGCCCTCCGGCTGCCGGTCTTCACCCCGGTGCTGATGGACTTCAAGGCGGTGGGCGACGCCGCCCGGCGCGGCGAGGTCGCCGCCGGCGTCGTGATCCACGAGGGTCAGCTCACCGCCGAGGAGGAGGGGCTGCAGGTGGTGGAGGACCTGGGCAAGTGGTGGAAGCGCCGCACCGGCCTCCCGCTGCCGCTCGGCCTCAACGCCATCCGCCGCGACCTCCCCATCCAGCTCCGCGAGCAGCTCGCGCGGACCATGGCCGAGAGCGTCGACTACTCGCTGTCGCACCGCGAGGAGGCGCTCGACCACGCCATGAAGTTCGCCCGCGGCCTCGACCGCGAGCGGGCCGACACCTTCGTCGGGATGTACGTGAACCACTGGACGAGCCAGCTCGGCGATCAGGGCCGCCAGGCGGTGGCGCTCTTCCTCCACGAGGCGGCCGAGCGCGGGCTCATCCCGCGCGTCAAGCCGGAGTGGCAGGAGCGGTAGGGCCGGAAGCGCCGCTCGAACGATCGACGGGGAGGGGACCCACCGCCGGCGGGGAGGGGACGCAGTCCCCTTTAAAAGGCCCGCTCGGTGAGGTGCTGCGCCGCCTCGGCGATGGCGCGGCGGTGCACGCCGTCGGGCACGCGCTTCAGCGCGGCCATGGCGCGGCCGGTGTGCTCGCGGGCGATCGAGCGCGCGGCCTCCACGCCGCCGGAGCGCTTCACCGCCTCGATCACCTCGCCCGCCACCTCGTCCGCGTCCGCCTGCCCCTCGACCAGTGCCGAGAGCCGCTCGCGCAGCCTGGGCTCCGCCTCGCAGGCGCGGATGAGCGGCAGGGTGGCCTTGCCCTCGATGAGGTCGGTGCCGAGCCGCTTGCCGAGCAGCTTCGGGTCGGCGGCGTAGTCGAGAGCGTCGTCCACCAGCTGGAAGGCGATGCCGATCCCCTCGCCGAAGACCGTGAGCGCCTCGGGCACCTCGCCGCGCACCCCGGCGGCGTAGGCGCCGGCCGCGGCGCTCCAGCCGAAGAGCGAGGCGGTCTTGCCCTCGACCACGTCGAAGTAGTCGCGCTCGTTGGCCTCGAAGCTGCCGCGGAGCGAGAGCTGCAGCACCTCGCCCTCCACCAGCCGCCGCATGGTGGCGAGCAGGCTCGGGAGCGCCGAGGAGCGGGACGGCTGGGCCGCGACCAGCTCGAGGGCGCGGGTGAGGAGCCAGTCGCCGGAGAGCACCGAGACCGCGTTGCCCCAGATGACGCGCGAGGCCGGCTGGCCGCGGCGCATGGGGCCGTCGTCGATGACGTCGTCGTGGAGCAGCGTCGCCGAGTGGGTGAGCTCGGCCGCCACCGCGAAGGGCACCGCCGTCGAGAGCTCGCCGCCGCAGGCGCCACAGGCGAGCAGGGTCACCGTGGGCCGGATGCGCTTGCCCCCGGCGCCCACCAGGTGCCGGGCCGCGGCCTGCAGCGTCTCCTCGGCGTCGGCGGTGGCGCGGGTGAGCTGCTCCTCCAGCGCCAGCAGCTCCTCGGCCAGCCGCGGCACCTGCTGCAGCGCGGCCTGGGCGCGCTCGGGCCGGATCCCGCGCTCCGCCGAGGAGTCGAGCTGAGAGAGGATGGCCTGCTCGGAGCTGCCCATGAAGCGACCCCTCCCGGGGAAAGTTCAAAAAAAGTTGAACGAGCCATATAGCGCGGCCGGGCGTGAACGGTCAACGGCGCGGCGCGCCCGGCAGGGGCCTGCCGCGCGAGCGGAGGGCGCGCGGGCGGAACGGATCTTCCTTCGATGTGAAGCGCCCTTCCCACTCCGGCGCCGGTGGCGTGGAGGCCGGGCGTGGCCCACGCCGTGCAGCGGTCCAGGTGGCGGCCGGGCGGTCGCGGAGGGTGCGCATGCGCTGGATCTGGGTAGGGGTCTTCCTGGCGGGGGGGCTCGCGGGCTGCAAGGGGGGTGGCGCCGTCACGCAGGACTCCGGCTGCCCCGCGGGGCAGGTGCGCGACGCGTCCGGCGCCTGCCTGGCGAGCTGCGGGGCGGCGCAGCCGTGCGGCGGCGTCTGCTGCCCGGCCGGCCAGACCTGTCAGGCGGGCAACGTCTGCGGCGCCACTCCGCCCGCGGCGGGCTGCGGAACCGGCCCGGCCTGCAGCCCCGAGACCTTCTGCCTCGGCGGGAGCTGCGTCTCGGCCGATCCCTCCTGCAGCTACAAGCCGCCGCCCGGCCCGTTCACGCCGCGCGTCGCCTGGCAGTGGACCGGCTCGACCGACCAGCCGGCCTACGCGCAGGTGCTGATGACGCCGGTGGTCATCCCGCTGCGCCGGAGCGGCGGCGACGCCTTCACGCCGCCGGCGGTGGTCTTCAACGCCATCCTCGACGGCCTGGGCGCGGGGGACGCGGTGCCCGGCCGGATGCGCGCGGTGAGCGGCCGCGACGGCACCGACCTCTGGTCGAGCGATCCGAACCACCCGGTGAACGGCATGGCCGCCATCGCCGCCGGCGACCTCCTCGGCGATGGCAACACCGAGTTCGTCACCGCGCGGATGCCGGCGCAGATCCCGGGCACCCCCTCCTACGACCACGCCACCGAGGGGCTCATCGCCTTCGACAACACCGGCAAGTTCCTCTGGGAGGTCCCGGGCATCCCGGTGGAGTGGGGCGCGCCGGCGGTGGCCAACTTCGGCGGCGCCGAGGCGCGGGTGGTGATGGGGGCGAGCGTGGTGGACGCCCACGGCAAGCTCCTCTGCACGGGGCAGTACGGGACCGGCAACAACCTCAGCTACGGGCCGCTCTCGGTGGTGGCCGACATCGACGGCGACGGCGTGCCGGACATCGTCACCGGCAACGCGGTCTACGACGCGAACTGCCAGCCCAAGCCCGGCTGGCCCAACGGGCAGCTCGACGGCGCGGTGGCGGTGGCCGACTTCATCGGCGACGCCCACCCGCAGATCGTGGTGGTCTCCGGAATGCCCAACCCGGCGCCCAACCCGCCCACGCTCTCGATCCGCCTGCAGGACTGGCAGGGGAAGGTGATCTGGGGGCCGGTGACGGTGGTCAACGGCGGCGCCGGCGGCGCGCCCACGGTGGCCGACTTCGACGGGGACGGGAAGCTCGAGATCGGCGTCGCCGCGCGGGCCGCCTACCGGGTCTTCAAGCCCTTCGCGGCCAACCCCATCCTCTGGGAGAAGCCGACCCAGGACATGAGCGACGTCACCGGCAGCTCGGTCTTCGACTTCACCCACGACGGCAAGGCGGAGGTGGTCTACGGCGACGAGTGCTACACGCGCGTCTACGACGGCACCACCGGCGCCACCGAGTTCGAGTCGCCCAACCCGAGCTGCACCGTCTACGAGAACCCGGTGATCGCCGACGTGGACAAGGACGGCCGCGCCGAGATCGTGGTCGCCACCAACAGCGTCTGCAACATCAGCTGCCCCTGGGGCAACCACGTGGGCTCGGGCCGCCACGGCGTCACGGTGTTCAAGGACCTGCGCGATCACTGGGTCTCCACCCGCGCCGTCTGGAACCAGCACAGCTACCACGTGACCAACGTGAACGAGGACGGGAGCCTCCCGGCGCCGGAGCAGAACAACTGGACCGTGCCGGGGCTGAACAATTACCGCATGAACGTGATCGGCAACCCCGACTACTCGGCCCCCGACCTGGAGGCCGTCGCCGCCAACGACGTGACGCTCGACCGCTCCGGTTGCCCGGCGACGCTCAAGTTCACGGTGCGGGTCTGGAACCGCGGCGCGGTGCTGGTGACCGCTGGCGTGCCCATCGCCGTCTACCAGGGGGCGGCGGGCGGCCCGCTCCTCGCCACCGCCAAGACCGCCGGCGCCATCACCCCCGGCAACTTCGAGAGCGTGGTCATCCCCCTGCCGAGCCCGCCCTCGGCCCCCACCACGGTGGTGGTGGTGCTGAACGACGACGGCACCGGGCAGGGGGTGGTGGGCGAGTGCCGCCGCGACAACAACGTGCTGTCGCTGCCGGGCGCCTACTGCCCGGTCGGCGCCAAGTGACCCCGGCGCCGGCCGGCCGCGCCCGTGCTAGCTTCCGCCTCCATGGCGGTGGTGAAGCTCATCCTCGAGTACGACGGCACGCGCTACGCGGGCTGGCAGGTGCAGCCGAACGGCCCCTCCATCCAGGCCGAGGTGGAGCGGGCGCTGGAGGCGCTGCACAAGGCGCCGCGCCGGGTCACCGCCTCCGGGCGCACCGACGCGGGGGTGCACGCGCGCGGACAGGTGGTGAGCTTCGCCGTGGATCGGCCGCTGCCGCTGCGCGCCTACGTGAAGGGGATGAACGCGCTGCTGCCGCCCGACGTGGCGGTGCGGGACGCCGCGCTCATGCCCGACGGCTTCGACGCGCGGCGCTCGGCCCGGGGCAAGCGCTACCGCTACCGCATCGAGAACTTCCCCACCCGCGCGCCGCTCACCCGGCTGCAGGCCTGGCAGGTGTTCCGCCCGCTCGACGTGGAGGCGATGCGCGCGGCGGCGCGGCCGCTGCTCGGTCGCCACGACTTCGGCGCCTTCCGCGCCTCGGACTGCGAGGCCGCCCACGCCGTGCGCGAGCTGCGGCGGCTGGAGGTGCTGGGCGAGCGCGGCGGCACGATCGAGGTGGTGGCGGAGGCGACCGCCTTCCTCAAGAACATGGTGCGGAACCTGGTGGGCACGCTCGTGGAGTGCGGGCTCGGCAGGCGCGATCCCGCCACCATCCCGGCGCTGCTCGCCTCGCGCGACCGCACCCTGGCCGGCGCTACCGCGCCGCCGCAGGGGTTGTGCCTCGAGGAGGTGTTCTACGAGCACGCGACGCCAGGCGAGCCCCCTCCCTGACCCTGCCCCGCTTGCGCGGGAGAGGGGAGGAGGTCCTCAGTGCACCGTCGGCTCCACCTCCGCCGGCGCCGCGCCCTTCTTGAAGTCGAGCGTCTCGCCGCGCCCCTCGCCCACCACCACGTGGTCGCCAGCTTTGAACTCGCCGCGCAGGATGCGGGTGGCGAGCGGGTCCTGGATGAGCCGCTGGATGGCCCGCTTGAGCGGTCGGGCGCCGTAGACCGGGTCGTAGCCGGCGTCGCCCACCGTCTCGCGCGCCGCCTCGGTGAGCTCGAGGGTGACGCGCCGCTCCTGGAGCAGCTTGCGCAGCTTGCCGAGCTGGATCTCGACGATGCGCCCGATGTCCTCGCGGCCGAGCGGGCGGAAGACCACGATCTCGTCCACCCGGTTCAGGAACTCGGGCCGGAACTCGCCGCGCAGGTGCTCGAGCGCCGCGTCGCGGACGGCGGAGGGATCGGCGTTGGGCCGTGACGCCAGCCGCTGGATCTCCTCCGAGCCGAGGTTGCTGGTCATGATCACCACGGCGTTGCGGAAGTCGACGGTGCGCCCCTGGCCGTCGGTGAGCCGGCCGTCGTCGAGGATCTGGAGCAGCACGTTGAAGACGTCGCGGTGCGCCTTCTCGATCTCGTCGAAGAGGATCACGCAGTAGGGGCGGCGCCGCACCGCCTCGGTGAGCTGCCCGCCCTCCTCGTAGCCGACGTAGCCGGGGGGCGCGCCGATGAGCCGGGCCACCGCGTGCTTCTCCATGTACTCCGACATGTCGAGCCGGACCATCGCCTGCTCGTCGTCGAAGAGGAACTCGGCGAGGGCGCGGGCGGTCTCGGTCTTCCCCACCCCGGTGGGGCCGAGGAAGATGAAGCTGCCGATGGGGCGGTTCGGGTCCTGCAGGCCGGAGCGGGCGCGGCGCACCGCCGCCGAGACGGCGCGGACCGCCTCCTCCTGGCCCACCACGCGCTGCGCCAGCCGCTCCTCCATGGAGAGGAGCTTCTCCACCTCGCCCTCGAGGAGCTTCGAGACCGGGATGTGGGTCCAGTTGGAGACCACCTCGGCGATCTCCTCCGGCGTCACCTCCTCCTTGAGCATGGCGCCGCCCGACTGCAGCTCGGCGAGCTTCGCCTGCGCCGCCTCCACCTGGCGCTGCGCCGCCGGCAGCTTGCCGAACTTGATCTCGGCGGCGGCGCTGAAGTCGGCGCGCCGCTCGGCGTCGGCCTCGGCGCTCTTGAGCTGGTCGATCTCCTGCCGGGCCTGCGCGATCTCCTGGATGACCTGCTTCTCCGAGTCCCAGCGGCTCTTGAGCCGCGCGAACTCCTCCTTCTGGCCGGCGAGCTCCTTCTCGAGCTGCGCCAGGCGCGCCCGCGAGCCCTCGTCCTTCTCCTTGAGCAGCCCCTGCTTCTCGATCTCGAGCTGGCCGATGCGCCGGCGCACCTCGTCCACCTCGGTGGGCATGGAGTCGATCTCGATGCGCAGCCGGCTGGCCGCCTCGTCGACGAGGTCGATGGCCTTGTCGGGCAGGAAGCGGTCGGCGATGTAGCGGTGGCTGAGCCGCGCCGCGTCCACCAGCGCCGCGTCCTGGATGCGCACCTTGTGGTGCATCTCGTAGCGGTCCTTGAGGCCGCGCAGGATGGAGATGGTGTCCTGCACCGACGGCTCGCCCACGAAGACCGGCTGGAAGCGCCGCTCCAGCGCCGGGTCCTTCTCCACGTGCTTGCGGTACTCGTTCACGGTGGTGGCGCCGATGGCGTGCAGCTCGCCGCGGGCGAGGGCGGGCTTGAGCATGTTGCCCGCGTCCATGGCCCCCTCGGCGGCGCCGGCGCCCACGATGGTGTGCATCTCGTCGATGAAGAGGACGATCTCGCCCTGGCTCGAGGTGACCTCCTTGAGCACCGCCTTGAGCCGCTCCTCGAACTCGCCGCGGAACTTGGCCCCGGCCACCATCGCGCTCAGGTCGAGCGCCAGCAGCTTCTTGCCCTTCAGCCCCTCCGGCACGTCGCCGTCGACGATGCGGCGGGCCAGCCCCTCCACGATGGCGGTCTTGCCGACGCCGGGGTCGCCCACCAGCACCGGGTTGTTCTTGGTGCGGCGGGAGAGGATCTGGATGGTGCGGCGGATCTCGTCGTCGCGGCCGATCACCGGGTCGAGCTTGCCCTCGCGGGCGAGCTCGGTCAGGTCCTTGGCGTACTTCTGCAGCGCCTGGTACTGGCTCTCTGCCTCGGGGCTCGTCACCCGGGCGCCGCCGCGCACCTCCCTGACCGCGCCACGCACCCGCTCGGGCGTGGCGCCGGCGCTCCGGAGCGCCTCGCCCGCGCCGCCCTTCTCCTCGGAGAGCGCGAGCAGCAGGTGCTCGCTCGAGACGTACTCGTCCTTGAGCTTCTTCGCCTCGTCCTCGGCGCGGTCGAAGAGCTTCAGCAGCCGGTTCGCCACGTAGGGCTCGGCGCCGTGCACCTTGGGGACGCTCCGCAGCTCGTCCTCGACGCGCGAGGCCACCAGGCGCGGGTCGGCCCCGATCTTCTCGAGCACCGGACGGGTCAGCCCCTCCCCCTGCTCCAGCAAGGCCAGCAGCAAATGCTCGGCGTCGACCGCCTGGTGGTCGCGGCGGCGCGCCAGCGCCTGAGCTTCCTGGAGCGCTTCCTGGGCCTTGGTGGTGAGCTTGTCGGGTCTCATGGCCCGGAACGTAAGACCGGCGGGGAACGTGGCAAGCGGGGGCTACCCCGAGACGGGCTTGCGCGCAGGGACACCCTGGGACAGGTGTGCTACGAGGAGGGGGCCACGGGAGGGGCTCGCGGAGGTCTATGTCGGACGACAGCGAACGGAGCGCAGCCGCCCTCGCGGACCTCCAGCGGCGCCACGACGAGTTTCTCCGGACCATCTCCCACGACGTCCGCAATCCACTGCAGGTGATCCTGCTCCAGGCGGAGCGGCTGCAGCGGCTCCTGCCCGAGGCGGAGTCGCGAGAGCGGCGGGCGGCCGACGCCATCGCCCTCACCGTTCGCCAGCTCGACGCGCTCATCAAGAGCATGGTGCGGCAGGCGCGCGGCGAGGCGCCCGCGGACGACGAGGGCGGACGGGCCGCCGGCTCCTGAGCCGCCGGGAAGGGCGGACCCTCCGCTTGGACCTTGCATCGGCCGCGCCGGGGTGCAAGACCGGACCAGCACCTTCCGCTCGCGCGCCGGAGAGCCCTTGTCCGCCGAACACCCGCCGTGCCCCGTCATCCGCTCGGTAGGCCGAGCCCTGCCGGAGCACCACGTCGATCAAGAGACGCTGATCGCGGTCTTCAAGGAGCTCTGGGGGCGCCAGCACCACAACGCCGGGCGGCTCGAGGACCTTCACCGTGCGGTCGGCGTGAACGGCCGGCACCTGGCGCTCCCGCTCTCCGAGTACCCGGCGCTCGACACCTTCGCCAAGAGCAACGAGGCCTGGACCCGCGCCGCGGTCGACCTGGGGGAGCGGGCGCTCCGGGACGGGCTCGCCCGCGCCGGCCTCGAGCCGGGCGACGTCGACCACCTCTACTTCGTCAGCGTCACCGGCATCGCCACCCCGTCGGTCGACGCGCGGCTGATGAACCGGCTCCGGTTGAAGCCCTCGGTGAAGCGCACCCCCATCTTCGGGCTCGGCTGCGTGGCCGGCGCGACCGGGATCGCCCGCGCCGCCGACGCGCTCCGCGCCTTCCCGGGCGAGGTGTCGGTGCTGCTCTCGGTGGAGCTCTGCTCGCTCACGCTGCAGCGCGACGACCTCTCGGTGGCGAACCTGGTCGCCTCCGGGCTCTTCGGGGACGGCGCCGCGGCGGCGGTGCTCGAGGGGGCCGCGCGCGCCCCGCGCCCGGGACCGCGGGTGCTGGCGACGCGCTCGGTCTTCTACCCCGACACCGAGCGGGTGATGGGCTGGGACGTGGTCGAGACCGGCTTCAAGGTGGTGCTGGCCGCCTCCGTGCCGCAGGAGGTGCGGGCCCACCTCGGCGGCGACGTGGACCGCTTCCTCGGCGACCTCGGGTTCTCGCGCCGGGACATCCGCCACTGGGTGGCCCACACCGGCGGGCCCAAGGTGCTGCAGGCTTGCGAGGCGGCCCTGGAGCTGCCGGAGGGGGCGCTGGCCCGCTCGTGGAGGTCGCTCTCCGAGGTCGGGAACCTCTCCTCCGCCTCGGTGCTCTTCGTGCTCGGCGAGCTGCTCGACGCCGGGGAGGCCCGGCCCGGCGACCTCGGCCTCCTGCTCGCGATGGGGCCCGGCTTCTGCGCCGAGCTGGTGCTGCTCCGATGGTGAACAACGCGCTCCCGGGCATCGCGCTCCTTGGCGCGGTCACGCTCGAGCGGGGCGCCGAGCTCTGGCTTTCGGCCCGCAACGCGCGGCGGCTGCGCGCCGCCGGGGCGGTGGAGGCCGGGCGTGGGCACTACCCGGTCATGGTGGCGTTCCACGCGGCGCTGCTCGCGGCTTGCCTCGCCTGGCCCTTCGCCGGCGGCGAGAGGCCGCGGCTGGCGGTGGCGCTGCCGGCCATCGCGGCGGCGCTGCTCGCGCAGGGGCTGCGCTGGTGGGCCATCGCCGCGCTCGGACCGCGCTGGACCACGCGCATCCTGGTGCCGCCGGGGGCGCCGCCGGTGACCGCGGGGCCGTACCGCTTCTTCCACCACCCGAACTACCTGGCGGTGGCGGTGGAGGTCGCGGCCCTGCCGCTCGCGGTGGGAGCCTGGATCGTGGCGGTGGCGGCGACGCTCGTCAACGCGGCGCTCATGGGGGTGCGCATCCCGGCGGAGGAGCGGGCGCTGGGGGCGGCGTGGGCGGAGGCCTTCGGAGGCCGGGCGGAGGAGGGCCAGGGAGGGGGCGACCGTCCGGCGCCCGGTCGCCCGTGACCGCGCGCGAGGCCACCGTCGCCGCCGAGATCCTCCGCCTCGCGCGCGAGGAGCTGAAGCTCGAGGCGGAGGTGTCTCCCGACGAAGAGCTCGCCTCCCGGCTCGACTCGATGGCCCTCCTGGCGCTGGCGGTGGCGGTGGAGGACCGCTTCCTGGTGATCCTGACCGACGACGACGCCGCCGGCGCGCGCACCCTCGCCGACCTGGCGCGGCTGGTGGTCGCGAAGCAGGACTGCGGCGGGGCTTCGCCGTGAAGGGCCCGCCGGCGCCGGCGCCGCGCCACCTCACGGTGAACGCCGCGCTGGCCGCGGCGGCGCGCCACCCCTGCGGCGCCACCTTCGTCGACCTGCGCGAGCGCGAGGTGTACCGGAGCTGGCGCGAGGTGCGAGAGGCGGCGCGCGAGGTGGCGGGCGGGCTGGCGCGGCTCGGGGTCCGCCCCGGCGACCGGGTGGCGCTGGTCTACCGCACCGAGCCCGACTTCCTCTCGGCCTTCTTCGGCGTCCTCCTCGCCGGCGGCGTGCCGGTGCCGCTCTACCCTCCGGTGCGGCTCGGGCGGCTGGAGGAGTACCTCGCCGCGACGGCGCGCATGCTCCAGGTGTCCGGGGCGCGGCTGCTCCTCGCCGCCGGCTCGGTGCGGCGTCTGCTCGGCGAGGCGGTGGCCGGAGCGCGGCCGGAGCTCGGCTGCCGCGGCCTCGACGGCCTGCCGGCGGGCGGGCCGCTCGAGCGCGAGGTCGGCCCCGAGGCGCTCGCGCTGGTGCAGTTCAGCTCGGGCTCGACGGTCGATCCCAAGCCGGTGGCGCTCACCCACGCGGCGCTGGCGGCCCAGGGGGCGGCGCTGCTCGCGCTGGTGCGCCCGACGCCCGCCGACGTGCTCGTCTCCTGGCTGCCGCTCTACCACGACATGGGGCTCATCGGCGGCCTGCTCAGCGCCGTCTCCTACCCCGGCCCGGCGGTGCTCATCCCGCCGGAGCACTTCCTGGCGCGGCCGGCGCTCTGGCTGCGCGCCGTCGCCCGCCACCGCGGCACGGTCTGCGCCGCGCCGAGCTTCGCCTACTCCTATGCAGAGGCGCGCATCCCCGACGCCGAGCTGCAAGGACACGACCTCTCCTCCTGGCGGGTGGCGCTCGACGGCGCCGAGCCGGTGTCGGCGGAGGTGCTGCGCCGCTTCGCGGAGCGCTTCGCCCGCTTCGGCCTCGACCCGCGCGCGCTCCGGCCGGTGTACGGCCTCTCCGAGGCGGCGCTGGCGGTGACGTTCACGCGCGGTGACTGGCCCCCGGCGACGGTCAGGCTCGACCCCGCGCGGCTGGCCCGAGACGGCGTGGTCGCGCCGGGCGCGCGGGAGGTGGCGAGCGTGGGCGAGCCCATCCCCGGCGTGGAGCTGGAGGTGCGCGGCGAGGGCGGCGCGCCGCTCCCGGAGGACCGGCTCGGGCGGATCTTCGTGCGCGGGCCGTCGCTCATGCGGGAGTACCTGGGCGACGAGGAGGCGACCCGCCGGGCCCTCCCGGGCGGCTGGCTCGACACCGGCGACCTGGGGTTCGCCCATGAAGGCGAGCTCTACGTGCACGGCCGGGCCAAGGACCTGGTCATCGTGCGCGGCGCGAACCGCGCGCCAGAGGAGTTCGAGGCGAGCCTGGCCGGGGTGGCCGGGCTCCGTGCGGGGTGCGCGGTGGCGCTCGGGTTCGTGCCCGAGGGAGGGGAGGGCGAGGAGCTGCTGATCCTGGCCGAGGTCGAGCGCTCGCGCGGGGGTACCCCCGGCGGCCCCGGCGCGATCCCAGCGCCCGCCCTGGAGGAGGCCGTCCGCCGCGCCGTCCTCGAGCGCACCGGCATCTCCCCGCACACCGTGGCGCTCCTCGCCCCCGGCACGCTCCCGCGCACCTCCTCCGGCAAGCTCCGGCGCGGCGAGGCGCTGCGGCGCTGGCTCGCGGGCGAGCTCGCGCCGCCCGCGCCGGTCAACGCCTTCGCGCTCGCCCGTGCCTTCGCGCGCTCCTCGCTCGGCTACGCCCGCGCGCGGCGCGCCCCGACGGCGCCGCACCGGCCCGGCGACCCGCCGTGAAGGACCTCCTCGTCATCGGCGCCGGCCCGGCCGGCCTCGCCGCCGCCATCGCCGCGGCGCAGCGGGGCTTCTCGGTGGAGGTGCTGGAGCGGCGCAGCCTCCCCGCCGACAAGGCCTGCGGCGAGGGGATCCTGCCGCGCGGCCTCGCCGCCCTCACGGCGCTCGGCGTCCGCCCCCACCTCGACCCGGAAGGCTGCGCGGCCATCCACTCCATCCGCTGGCTCGACGCGAGCGGCGCGCGGGCGGAGGCGCGGCTCCGCGGCGCGGGTGGGCTCGGGGTGCGCCGCACGGCGCTGTCGGCGGCGCTCCTCGAGCGGGCGCGGGCGCTCGGGGTCGCGGTCCACGAAGGGTGCGAGGTGCGCGCGCACCGCCGGGGGCCCCGCGAGGTGGTGGTGGACTCGAGCGCGGGGCAGCGCGCCGGGCGCCTCCTGGTGGCCGCCGACGGCCTCGCCTCCCCGGTGCGGGCGCGCGAGGGCTGGCTGCTCCCCGGCCCGGCCCGGCGCCGCTTCGGGGTGCGCCGCCACTTCGCCCGCGCCGCCTGGAGCGACGCCGTCGAGGTCCACTTCGCCGACGGCGCCGAGGCCTACGTCACCCCGGCCGGTCCGGGCCGCGTCGGGGTGGCGCTGCTCTTCGAGGAGGAAGCCCCGCACGCCTTCGAGGAGCTGCTGGCGCGCTTCCCCGCCCTGCAGGACCGGCTCGCCGGCGCTCCCTTCGACTCGGCGCCGGCCGGCGCCGGACCGCTGGAGCAGCGGGTGTCCCGGACCTGCGCCGACCGGCTGGTGCTCCTCGGCGACGCAGCCGGCTACGCCGACGCCATCACCGGCGAGGGGCTCTCGCTGGCCTTCGCCTCGGCGCTGTCGCTCGCGCGGGAGCTGCCGGCGGTGCTCGACGGGGGCGCCACCCGTGCCGCGCTGCGTCGCCACGAGCGCGAGGCCCGGGCCCGCTACCGCCGCTACCAGGCGGTCACCCGGCTGGTGCTGGCGCTGTCGCGGCGCCCGCCCCTGCGCCGGCGCGCCATCGCGCTGCTCGGCGCGAGCCCCCACCTTTTCGGTGCCCTGGTTCATTCGGCCATCGGGTAGAAGGTGCCCTTTCGCCTAAGATGGCCGCAAAGGAGAGGCACAGATGCGCGCGACGGTACTGGGAGCGGGTTCGTGGGGCACGGCGCTGGCGAGCGTCCTCGGCGGCAAGGGCGTGCCGGTGACGCTCTGGGGTCGCGACGCCGGCCTGGTGCAGGCCATCTCGCGCGAGCACGAGAACGCGCGCTATCTACCCGGCGTGAAGCTGCCGGCGGCCATCGGCGCCACCGTCGACCTCACCCGCGCGCTCGAGGGGGCGGAGCTGGTGGTGCTGGCGGTGCCCTCGCACGCCATCCGGCAGGTCGCCATCGAGGCCAAGCGCCACCTCCACGCCGGCGTGCCCATCGTCTCCGCCGCCAAGGGCATCGAGGTGGAGACGCACATGACCATGAACGAGGTGCTGGAGGACGTGCTCCCCGTCCCCATGCACCCGTACCTCTGCTTCCTCGGCGGTCCGTCCTTCGCCAAGGAGGTGGCGAAGAGCCTGCCCACCGCCGTGACCATCGCCGGCCGCTGGGAGCGGATCACCCGCGCCGTGCAGGGGGCCTTCCACACCCAGACCTTCCGCCCCTACACCTCGCTCGACATCACCGGCTGCGAGATCGGCGGCTGCGTGAAGAACGTCATCGCCATCGCCGCCGGCCTCTCCGACGGCATGGGCTTCGGCGCCAACGCCCGCGCCGCGCTCATCACCCGCGGCCTCACCGAGATCACGCGGCTCGCGGTGCGCAAGGGGGCGAACCCCCTCACCCTCTCCGGCCTCGCCGGCATGGGCGACCTCGTGCTCACCTGCTCCTCCGACCTCTCCCGCAACCGCCGGGTCGGCTTCGGCCTCGGCCAGGGCAGGAAGCTGGAGGAGATCCAGAAGGAGCTCGGCCAGGTCGCCGAGGGCGTGCTCAACGCCCGGAGCGTCCACGAGCTCGCGCAGAAGATCAAGGTCGAGATGCCCATCACCGCGATGGTCCACCGCCTCATGCACGAGAGCTACCCGGCGCAGCAGGCGGTGCAGGACCTCATGATGCGGGAGATCAAGAGCGAGATCTGAGGGGGCTGGCTCTTCCTCGGCAGGGGCGGCTACGGCACCGTCCGCAGCCGCCCCGCCAAGAGGCCGGTGGCGAGCCCCAGCTCGAGGTCGGTCACCAGCAGCCCCGCCTCTCCGTGCGGCTGCAGCGCGTGGAGCGTGCCGTCGGGGCGGGCCACGGCCGTGGCGGTGGGCTGCCCCTCGCTCGCGCAGTTCACCGTCGCGAACCAGATGGTGCTCTCCGCCGCCCGGCAGAGCACCGCCGCCTCGTGGAAGGTGTTGCGCGGGTCGGCGAAGGACGTGGGCCGGAAGGCGCCCGCCTCGGCCTCTCCGAAGTGCGGGTGGAGCACCAGCCTCGCGCCGCGCCGGGCCGCCCAGCGGACGGTCTCCGGATAGCGCCAGCCCTCATGGCAGATGACGACGCCGAAGGTGAGGTCCCCCACCGCGAAGACGGTGCGCTCGGCGGCGGGCTCGTAGAGGGCTTCCTCGCTCGGATCGAGCTGCACCTTGTCCTGCCAGCCAAGCACCGCGCCGTCGGGACCGATCACCAGCACCGTGATGCGCAGCCTGCCGCCCACGAACCGCTCGGTGCCGAGCGCGACCGCAACGCGCGCCCCGCCGGCGGCGGCGGCCACCCGCGCGTGGGCTCGCTCGAGCCAGGCGGGATCGGCGGGCGGCACCGGCGCGCCCAGGGCGCGGTAGCCCGGCACGTAGCACTCGGGGAAGGCGACGAGCGACGCCCCGGCCGCGGCGGCCTCGGCGATGGCCGCCTCGGCGCGGGCTACGGCGTCGTCGGGCGCGGCGGGGAACGGGAGGGCGGCGAGGGCCAGACGGAGCGTGGGCATGCGGGGAAGGTAACGCGGGGCGCGGAGTCACGGGGGCGAGTCGAAGCTCCCGAAGTGGGGCACGTCCGCGTGGCCTCTCAACTCCGGCGCACCTTCTGCGAGCCAGTAGAAGTAGCTGAACCGGATCCGCTCCGTCTTCGTGCCCACTGGCGTGGAGATCGCCAGCTCGAAGGGCTCGGTCGTGCTCGGCGAGACGTAGCTCGGGAAGTCGGAGGCGGTTCCCCGGGCGAAGACCTTGCCCCGGGAGTCGACGAGGCGAGCGGTCAGCTCCAGGTCCTGCAGGAAGAAGGAGCGCAAGTTGCTGATCGTCCCCGAGATCCGGAGGGTCTCGCCGAGGTCCTGCGCGCGCCAGTGGACCTCCACGTCATGGTACCGGAAGGAATGCTCCGAGAAGGGCGGATGATCGTCCAGCTCCTTGCGGTAGTGGGCGCAGCCGGTGATCGTCGAGAGCACCAGTGCCGCAATGAGGAAACGCGCCGCCATCTCGAGCCCCCGGATCCTGGGCCCCGCTTCACCTTCTAATTCTTCCGCCCCTCGGCCGCCCGGCGACGGGTTCCGCGGCGGCTGGACCAGGCAGGCGATCGCGCGGGCGGGGAGCACGGCGCGTACGACGCTCCTCCGCTCACGGCGAGAAGGACTCGACGAACAGGATCAACTCCACTGTCCCATGACCCCGGCGCACGGTGATCGCTCCGGGCTCGGGTCGTGCGAACAGTCCCGGATCGGCACGGCTCCGCCGCGCAAATCCGCCGCCCGCCGCCCCGCCGCGCGCTTATAACCGCCGGATGCTCGAATCCACCCCCGAGGCCTTCACCGCCTCCTGCCGCGCCGACCTCGACCTCGCCCGCGCCGCCGCCGAGGAGTTCCGCACCTCCGCCGGCCGGCTCTCCCCGGAGGCGGCGCTGGAGCGGTACGACACCGCCTTCGGCCAGCTCGGCGAGGCGGCCGCCCGGGCCAGCCTGTGCCGCAGCGTGCACCCGGACCCGGCGCTGCGCGAGGCGGCGGAGCGCTGCGAGATCGAGGTGGACGCGCTCGCCACCGAGCTGGGGCTCGACCGCGGACTCTACGACGCGCTCCTGGCGGTCCCGACCGCCGGGCTCGACCCGGCCAGCCGCTATTTGGTGGAGCGCGGCCTGCGCGACTTCCGCCGCGCCGGCGTGGACAAGGACGAGGCGACGCGGGCGCGGGTGAAGGAGCTGCGCGAGGAGCTGACCCGCCTCGGCCAGGAGTTCGGAAGGAACATCAAGGACGACGTGCGCCGGCTCACGGTCCGCCCGGAGGAACTCGACGGTCTCCCGGAGGACTTCCGCCGCGCCCACCCGCCCGACCCGCAGGGCGAGGTCACGCTCACCACCGACAACACCGACTACGTGCCGGTCGTCACCTACTGCCGCAGCGCGCGGGTGCGCGAGGGGCTCTGGCGGCTCTACCGGCTGCGCGGCCACCCGGCGAACCTCGAGGTCCTCTCGCGCATGCTCGCCCGCCGCGCCGAGCTGGCGCGACTGCTCGGCTTCCCATCCTGGGCCGAGTACGCCACCGCCGACAAG
This sequence comes from Anaeromyxobacteraceae bacterium, assembly GCA_035656915.1. Taxonomy (GTDB): domain Bacteria; phylum Myxococcota; class Myxococcia; order Myxococcales; family Anaeromyxobacteraceae; genus Anaeromyxobacter_B. The sequence goes on along the minus strand of DASRRJ010000008.1, from coordinate 357,667 downwards.
ATGATCGGCAGCCAGCAGGCGGCGTCCGAGTTCGTCGAGCGGATCAGCGCCGCCGCCGAGGCGCGCATGCACCGCGACTTCGCCCAGCTCCTCGAGCGCAAGCGCGCCGACGAGCCCGAGGCGCGCGAGGTGAACGGCTGGGACTCGGCCTTCCTGCAGGAGCGGGTCAAGGCGGAGCGCTACGGCTTCGAGGCGCAGTCGGTGCGTCCCTACTTCGAGTACGGGCGGGTCAAGCAGGGGGTGCTCGACGTGACCGCGCGCATCTTCGGGATCGAGTACCGCCGCGCCCCGGGGGCGCCGGCGTGGCACGAGGAGGTGGAGGTCTACGACGTCCTCGAGGGCGGCCGCCCCCTCGGGCGGATCTATCTCGACATGCACCCGCGCGACGGCAAGTACAAGCACTACGCCCAGTTCACGGTCCGCAACGGGGTGGCCGGGAAGCGGCTGCCGGAAGGCGCGCTGGTCTGCAACTTCCCGCGCCCCGGCGCGGCGCCGGCGCTCCTCGAGCACCACGACGTGCGCACCTTCTTCCACGAGTTCGGCCACCTGCTGCACCACGTCCTCGGCGGCCACGTCCGCTGGGCGGCGCAGAGCGGCGTCGCCACCGAGTGGGACTTCGTGGAGGCGCCGTCGCAGCTGCTCGAGGAGTGGATCTGGGACCCGGCCACCCTCGCCACCTTCGCCCGCCACCTCGACACCGGCGAGCCCATCCCGGCGGCCCTGCTCGCGAAGGCGCGCGCCGCCGACGAGTACGGCAAGGGGCTCTGGGTGCGACAGCAGATGTTCTACGCCGCGCTCTCGCTGGAGCTGCACCAGCGCGACCCCGAGGGGCTCGACACCACCGCCGTCGTCGCCGAGCTGCAGGAGCGCTACACCCCCTTCCGCCACGTGGACGGCACCTTCTTCCACGCCTCCTTCGGCCACCTCGACGGCTACTCGGCCATCTACTACACGTACATGTGGTCGATGGTCATCGCGAAGGACCTCTTCACCGCCTTCGACCGCGCCGCCCTGCTCGACCCCGCGCCGGCGCGCCGCTACCGCGAGGCGGTGCTCGCGCCGGGCGGCACCAAGAAGGCGGCGGCGCTGGTGCGGGACTTCCTCGGCCGGGACACCCGCTTCGACGCCTACGCGGCCTGGCTCGAGGCGGGGTAGCATCCGGCGACCCCCGTCCCGCCCCGGAGATCCCATGCCCTTCGGCCCCCTCATCTCTCCCGAGTCCCTGCCCGGCCTCGCCGGCCCCCTCCGTCTCCTCGACGCGCGCCCCGGCGCGGCCACCTATGCCGAGGGACACCTCGAGGGCGCGCTCCACGCCGACCTGAACGTCGAGCTCAGCGCCGCCTCGGAGCCGGGCTTCGATCCGGCCAACGGCGGCCGGCACCCGCTCCCTTCGCCCGAGCGATGGGCCGCCCAGCTGGGCGCGTGGGGGATCGGCGCGGACACCCGGGTCGTCGTCTACGACGCCACCTCCGGCGCCAACGCGGCCTGCCGGCTCTGGTGGATGCTGCGCGCGTCCGGCCACTCCGAGGTGGCGGTGCTCGACGGTGGGCTCCCGGCCGCCCTCGCAGCGGGCCTCGCGACCGTCTCTGCTCCGGCGGAGGTCCCCGCCCTGCCTCCTTACCCGTTCAGCGGCTGGCGGCGCCCCACCGTCGAGCTCGCTGTGGTCGAGCGGCTCGCCCGCGACCCCTCGTGGAAGGTGCTCGACGTCCGCAGCCGGGAGCGCTGGCGCGGCGAGGTCGAGCCCCTCGACCCGGTGCCAGGCCGCATCCCGGGCACCGTCAACCTCCCGTACGCGGAGAACCTCCTCCCCGACGGCCGCTACCGGCCGGCGGCCGCGCTGCGCCAGCTCTACCTCGACCTCCTCGGCGGCGCGCCGCCCGAGCGCCTGGTGGTGCACTGCGGCTCGGGCGTCACCGCCTGCCACACCCTGCTGGCGCTGGAGCTGGCCGGGCTCGACGGCGCGTCGCTCTACGTCGGCTCGTACGGCGAGTGGTGCCGCAGCGGGAGGCCGCTGGGAAAGGGCTGAGGCGCCCGGCAGCCTGGCCCCGCTCGCCTCGGGGCCGGCGGCCCGGCGAACGGCGGCGAGGAGCGGTCGCCCGCGAGGCCCGTTAGGTCTTCGGGGTGACTGAGACCACCACCGCCACCCCGCAGCTGGGCGGCCCGGCCGGCGAGCCCGAGGCCGCCGCGCCACGCAAGCTCATCAAGGAGCTCGAGGTGATGGTGGCCGAGGTGGTGGTGGAGACCCACGACGCGGCCACGCTCGTGCTCTTCACCGGCAACGACCGGCTCCGTTACGAGCCGGGCCACTTCCTCACCATCGACCCGCACCAGTTCGAGGCGCTCGAGCGGTTCACCGACTACTTCGAGGAGGTCAAGGGCCGCCGCGAGCCGGCGCGGGCCTACTCGCTCGCCTCGGCGCCGCACGAGCGCTACCTCGCCATCACGGTGAAGGAGGAGCGCTACCAGCGAGGCGTCACCAGATACCCTCCGCTCCTCTCCCCGCTGCTGGTGAAGCGCACCACCCGCGGGATGCGGCTCCAGGTGGTCGGCTTCACCGGGCCCTACGTGCTGCCGGCGCGGGTGGAGGACCGGACCGACCACCTCGTGCACCTCGTCGCCGGCTCGGGCGCGGTGCCCAACTTCTCCATCCTGAAGCACGCGCTGCGCGACCACCCGCGGCTGCGCCACACCTTCGTCTACTCGAACAAGACCCGGCGCGACGTCATCTTCGCCGAGCCGCTGCGCGAACTGGCGCGGGCGTACCCCGATCGGCTGCGCGTCGTGCACACGCTCACCCGCGAGACCTCTCCCTCTCCCGCGCAGCGGGGGAGGGCCGGGGAGGGGGCTCCGTCCGGCGTCCCGGAGCTCCGCTACGGCCGCATCACCCCCGCGCTGCTGCGCGAGCTCATCCCCGACCCGACCGCGTGCCTGGTCTACGCCTGCGGCCCGGGCATCGGCCCCTGGGAGAAGCTCGCCGCTCGCGAGCGCGGCGAGGCGCCCCAGCCCCGCTTCCTCGAGGCCGCGATGGCCGCGCTCCGCGAGCTCGGCGTGCCGCGCGACCGGATCAAGCGCGAGTCCTACGGTTGAGATACCTTGCCGCCGTGATCCGCACCCTCCGTGCCATTCCCACCCTGCTGCGCGTCGGCCTCGCCGAGGCGGTGGCCTATCGGGCCGAGTTCCTGATCTGGCTCCTCAGCACCAACATGCCGCTGGTGATGCTGGCGCTCTGGACGGCGGTGGCGCGCGAGGCGCCGGTGGGCCGCTTCGGCCAGCGCGAGTTCGTCGCCTACTACCTCGCCACCCTCTTCGTGCGGCTCATGACCGGCGCCTGGGTCATCTGGGAGCTCAACATGGAGATCCGGCAGGGCACGCTCGCCTTCCGGCTGCTCCGCCCGGTCCACCCGCTGCTCGCCTACGCCTGCGAGAACGTGGCCGCCATGCCGCTCCGGCTCGCCATCTCCACCCCGGTGGTGGCGCTCCTGCTCTTCACCGTCGGCAAGACCCACGTCACCCGCGACCCGCTGCTGCTCGCGATCTTCCCGCTCACCGTGGCAGGCGGCTGGCTCATCACCTTCCTCGCCATGGCGGTCATCGGCGCGCTCGCCTTCTGGGTGGAGTCGGCCTCCTCGCTCTTCGACCTCTGGCTCGGCCTCTTCGGCGTCTTCTCCGGCTACCTCGTCCCGCTCGAGCTCTTTCCGCGCTGGGTGGGGGCGGCGGCGCGGGTGCTCCCCTTCCGCTACATGCTCGGCTTCCCGGTGGAGCTGCTCGTGGGCCTGGAGGGGCGCGCCCGCGCGCTCGGCGACCTGGCGGTGCAGTGGACCTGGATCGTCGTCCTGTTCGGCCTCGCGCTCGGCGCCTGGCGCGCCGGCGTCCGCCGCTTCGCGGCCTACGGAGGCTAAGGATGCTGCGCTACCTCCGGCTCCTCGGCGTCCAGTTCCGCGCCTCGCTCGCGGTCGCCATGCAGTACCGGGTCGAGTTCCTGGTGGAGGGGCTGCTCGGGGTCTTCTGGGCCTTCTGGTCGCTCGTGCCGCTCCTGGTGCTCTTCCAGCACCGCCCGTCGGTGGCCGGCTGGAGCTTCGGGGAGGCGCTGGTGGTCATCGGCTGGTTCGCGCTCATGAAGGGGGTGCTGGAGGGCGCGGTGAACCCATCGCTCGCCAGCGTGGTGGAGCACATCCGCAAGGGCACCCTCGACTTCGTGCTCCTCAAGCCGGCCGACGCGCAGTTCCTGGTCTCGACCGCGAAGTTCGAGCCCTGGCGCGTCATCGACCTCCTCGGCGCGCTCGCCATCTTCGGCTGGGCCTTCCACCTGCTCGGCCGCTGGCCCACGCCCGCCAACGTCGGGGCGGCGCTGCTGCTCCTCGTCTGCGCCGCCTGGATCCTCTACTCGCTCTGGATCCTGGTGGTCTCGGCCGCCTTCTTCGTGGTCAAGGTCGACAACCTCTCCTTCCTCTTCTCCTCCATCTTCGACGCCGCGCGCTGGCCGGTCTCGGTCTTCCGCGGCGTCTGGCGCCTGGTCTTCACCTTCGTGATCCCGCTCGCGATCATGACCACCTACCCGGCGGAGGCGCTCCTCGGGCGCCTCGCCCCGGGGCGCGGGCTGGCGGCGCTGGCCGGCGCGGCGGCCTTCGGGGTCTTCGCCCGGGTCGTGTGGCGCCGGTCGATCCGTCACTACACCTCCGCCTCCTCCTAGGTCCGGGTCTAGGAGCCGGCCCCCCTCCCGTGCGAAGCTGTCCGGCCCCGGATCCTCCCGCCCATGCTCCGCGTCACCTTCCTAGGCACCTCCGCCGCCGCCCCCACCGCCCAGCGGAACCTCTCCGGCGTCTCGGTGCGCCACCAGCGCGAGCACTACCTGGTGGACTGCGGGGAGGGGACGCAGCGGCAGATGATCCGCTGCGGCACCGGCTTCGACGTGGCCGCCATCTTCTTCACCCACTTCCACGCCGACCACTACCTCGGGGCCATCGGCTTCCTGCGTACCCTCTCCATGCTCGGCCGCGAGGAGCCGCTCGACCTCTACGGCCCGCGCCCGGCGCGGAAGCTCCTCGAGACCATGCTCTTCACCGGCACCGACCGGTTCAGCTTCGAGGCGCGGATCCACGAGGTCGCGCCGGGCGAGGCGGTCGACCGCCCCGACGGCCGCTTCCTCCCCTTCGCCACCGACCACCGCACGCCGTCGGTCGGCTGGGCGCTCGAGGAGCCGGAGCGCCCCGGCCGCTTCCACCCCGACCGCGCCCTCGCCCTCGGCGTGCCGGAGGGGCCGCTCTTCGGGAGGCTGCAGCACGGCGAGCCGGTCGAGGTGGGCGGCCGGGTGATCCACCCCGCCGAGGTGCTCGACCCGCCGCGTCCCGGGCGCAAGCTCGCCATCACGGGCGACACGCGCCCCACCGCCGCCACCGTGGCGGCCGCGCGCGGCGCCGACCTGCTGGTCCACGAGGCCACCTTTGGCGACGGCGAGCAGGACCGGGCCCTCGAGACCATGCACTCCACCGCGCGCGAGGCCGGGCGCATCGCCCGCGAGGCCGGCGTGAAGCGGCTCGTGCTGACCCACCTCTCCACCCGTTACGATCAGGATCCCTCGCCGCTCTCGGCCCAGGCCGGCGAGGAGTTCAACGCGGTCTCGGTGGCGCACGACGGCCTCGTGATCGAGGTCCCCCTCGTCTGACCCGACCGCGCCGCAACCCCGGCAGCAAGGAACCACCATGTCCGACGACGCCCACCTCGACCCCAACATCCCCGGCAACCCCGCCTACCACTTCACCATCGTGCCGGCCGGCTCGGCCACCCAGGCCGGCTGGGCCCGGCGCGCCCCGCTCGTCCCCGGCGCGCGGCTCGGCACCCAGTGCGTCCACGCCGGCGTGCAGCCCGACTCGGCGTACGGCGCGGTGATGCCGCCCATCTACCAGACCTCCACCTTCGCCTTCCGCGACGTCTGCACCAACTCCGGCTACGACTACACCCGCAGCGGCAACCCCACCCGCGCGGCGCTGGAGGAGGCCATCGCGCTGCTCGAGGGCGGCGCCGGCGCCACCTGCACCAGCACCGGCATGAGCGCGGTGCTGGTGACGCTGAACCTGCTGCCGCACGGCAGCCACATCATCTGCACGGTGGACTGCTACGGCGGGACCTTCCGCACCCTCGAGCACGCCAAGGCGGCCTACGGGCTGGAGGTCACCTACCTCGACCTCGCCGACCTCGACGCCGTGAAGGCCGCCTTCCGCGAGAACACGCGCCTGGTCTGGATCGAGACCCCGTCCAACCCGCTGCTCAGGCTCACCGACATCCGCGCCGTGTCGGAGCTGGCCCGCGCCCGCGGCGCCCTCACCGCCGTCGACAACACCTTCCTCTCCCCGGCGATGCAGCGCCCCTTCGAGCACGGCGCCGACCTGGTGGTCCACTCCACCACCAAGTACCTGAACGGCCACAGCGACGTGGTCGGCGGGGCGGTGGTGGCGGCGCCGGGGCAGACCGCCCTGGCGCAGCGCATCCAGAGCATGAACAACCTGCTCGGCACCTCGCAGAGCCCGCACGACTGCTTCCTGGTGCTGCGCGGCCTAAAGACGCTGCTGCTGCGCATGCGCGCCCACGAGGCCGGCGCCCTCCGGGTGGCCGAGTTCCTGTCGGCCCACCCGGCGGTGGCGAAGGTGCACTATCCCGGCCTCGCGTCCCACCCACAGCACGCGCTCGCCCGGACCCAGCAGAAGGGCTTCGGCGGCATGCTCAGCTTCGAGCTCAGGGACGGGAGCCGCGCCCGGGTGGACCATCTGCTCAAGACCGTGCGCTGGTTCACGCTCGCCGAGAGCCTGGGCGGCGTGGAGAGCCTCATCGCCCACCCGGCCTCGATGACCCACGCCTCGATGACCCCCGAGGCGCGGCGGCGCGCCGGCATCACCGACTCGGTGATCCGGCTCTCGGTTGGCATCGAGGAGCCCGAGGACCTCATCGCCGACCTCGCCGCGGCGCTCGAGTCGCTGCCGGGCTGAGCCATGGCCTCTCCCGCCCAGGACCTCGCCCGCTGGATCCCCCGCCTGCTCGCCGTCTGGCGCGCCGGGCGGCGGGGCGCGCGCCCGGGCGGGCCGAAGCCGCCGCCGGACCGGCTCGCGCCCGACGAGCTCAAGGAGGTGGCCCGGGCCGTCGAGCGGCTCTCCAAGGGGCTCACCCGAGAGCGCGAGCTGGCCGGCGCGCGCTACATGGACGAGCAGCACCTGCTCGGCGCGTACCTGCTCTTCTACTGGCCCACCTCGTACCTCCAGGCGCGCGGCACGATCTCCGAGCTGCCGCACCGGCCGGGCGCGGTGCTCGACCTCGGCAGCGGCCCCGCGCCGGTGGCCTTCGCCGCCTGGGACGCCGGCGCCTCCTCGGTGACCGCCTGCGACCGGAGCGCGCCCGCGCTCGCCACCGCAAGGGCGCTGGCGGCGGCGGCCCACGTTCCCTTGACGACGAAGGAGTGGAACCCCGCCCGCGGCCGGCCGCTCGCGGAGCTCGGCAGCGCCCGTGGCTTCGACACCGTCACCTTCGGCCACGTGGTGAACGAGCTCTTCCAGGGCGCGGGCGCGGCCGAGAAGCGCGCCGCGCTCCTCGAGGAGGCGGCGGCGCTCGTCCGCCCCGGCGGCTCGGTGCTGGTGATCGAGCCGGCGCTGCGCGAGACCTCGCGCCACCTGCTCGAGGTGCGCGACCTCGCGGTCGAGCGCGGCTTCGCGGTGCGCGCCCCCTGCCTCTTCCGCGGCCCCTGCCCGGCGCGGGTGAAGGAGAGCGACTGGTGCCACGCCGAGCGGGCCATCGAGCCGCCGCCGCTGGTGGCCGAGCTCGCCCGGGCCGCCGGGCTGCGCAAGGAGGCGGTGAAGATGAGCTACCTGGCGCTGGCTCCGAAGGGCGAGCCCTGGGCCGAGCCCCCGCCGGTGCGCGCGGGCGCGAGGCTCTTCCGCATCGTCTCCGAGCCGCTGCCGTCGAAGGGGCGGCTGCGCTACATGGGCTGCGGCCCCGAGGGCCGGCTGGGGCTCGCGCTCCAGGAGAAGCACGTGAACGAGGGGAACCGCGCCTTCGAGCGGCTGCTGCGCGGCGACGTGGTGGAGGTGACCGCGGTCGAGCCCTCCGGCGACGGGCTCAAGCTCGGGCCGGAGTCGGAGGTCCGGGTGGTGGCCGCGGCGGGGGAGCCGGTCGGGCGCGAGCGCCAGCCGGCTCCACAAGGGCCATCGCCGGGTCACGGGCCGGCTGCCTAGCTTTTGGTCGGCACGGCCTGACGGCAGGTCCTGCCGCGGCCGAATGAGCTACCAACCAGGGCAGCGGAAGCCACGCGGGAGCTCCCTGCTCCGTCACCGCTCCGACCGCAGGACCCTCGCCTACCTCGCGGCGACGGCCCTGGTCCTCGCGGTCAACTGGAGCAGCGGGCGCGTTCACCCCGTCCTCTACCCCCTGCAGCTCTTCCTCTTCTTCACCGCCGCGGTGATCAGCCACAACCACAACCACGTCTCCATCTGGCGGTCGCGCGCCGCGAACGTGGTGACGAGCTACGTGATCGCGCTCTTCTACGGCTATCCCGCCGTCGCCTGGGTCCCGACCCACAACCAGGTGCACCACAAGCTCAACAACCGGCCGGGGGACAGCTCGCGATCGCCGAAGCTCTTCCGCGGCAACCACCTGCTCGCGCTGCTCGTCTACCCGACCCTGACGAGCGCGCTGCAGACCCGGGACATCCAGGCCTTCCTGCGAGACCTCTGGCGGCGCGACCGCGCCGCCTTCTGGTCGGCGGCCTCCGAGTACCTCGTCTTCTTCGGGATCATGGTCGCCGCGTTCGCGGTGGACTGGCGGCGCGCGCTGCTCTTCCTGCTCATCCCGCAGCAGGCGGCGCTGTTCGCCATCCAGGTGGTGAACTTCCTGCAGCACGTGGAGACCGACTCGTACTCGCAGTGGGATCACTCGCGGAACTTCGTGTCGCCGCTGCTCAACGCGCTCCTATTCAACAACGGCTACCACACCGTCCACCACATGAAGCCGGGGGTGCACTGGTCGCTCCTCCCCGCGCTCGACGCCGAGCACCGGGCCAGGATCGATCCCTCGCTGCGGGTCCGCTCGCTCTTCGGGTACCTCGGGTACACGTACCTGGTGCGCCCGTTCACGCCGGGGCGCCCGGGACGCGCCCTCGGCCTCGCGGCCGGCGCGCTGCCTACCCCCCCGCCGCCTCGCGCGAGCTCCTGAAGAGCTCGCTCATCACCTCTTCCAGCGGCGGGTCCTCCACCGTGAGGTCCGTCACCGGCAGCGCCGCCAGCATGCGCGACACCGCGGCCGAGACCTCGGCGGCGCGCACCTGCACCACCGCCTGCGCCTCGTCCGAGGAGACCACCACCCCGAAGCGCGAGAGCTCGGTGGCCGCGACCGGCGTCTCCAGCCGCACCACGATCCGCTTGTCGGGCCTGACCTGCAGCGAGAGCTGGCGCAGGTCGCCGTCGTAGATGAGGCGGCCGCGGTCGATGACGATGACCCGGGGGCAGAGCGCCGCCACGTCATCCATGTAGTGGCTGGTGAGGAGCACCGAGGCGCCGTACCGCTCGTTGTAGGCCTTCACGAAGCTCCGCACGGTGGCCTGCATCGACACGTCGAGGCCGATGGTCGGCTCGTCGAGGAAGAGCACCTTGGGCCGGTGCAGCAGCGCCGCGGCCAGCTCGCACTTCATCCGCTCGCCGAGCGAGAGCTGGCGGGAGGGCTTGCCGACGAGGTCCTGCAGCTCGAGCAGCTCGGTCAGCTCCGCCACCGTGGCCTCGAACTGCGCCTTGGGGATGTCGTAGACCGCGCGGTTGAGGGCGAAGGTCTCGGCCGGCGGCAAGTCCCAGAGGAGCTGCTGCTTCTGCCCCATCACCAGCGTCACCTGCTTGAGGAACGCCACCTCGCGCTCGCGCGGGGTGAAGCCCGCCACCTTCACCTGGCCGGCGGTGGGGTGGAGCAGCCCCGCGAGCATCTTGAGGGTGGTGGTCTTGCCGGCGCCGTTCGGGCCGAGGAAGCCGACCCGCTCGCCGGCCCCGACGGCGAAGTCGATGCCGTTCACCGCCTTCACCGTCTCGTAGCTGCGGTGGAAGAGCGACTTGAGCATCGCCGCGGCGCCGGCCTGGCGCCGGTGCACCCGATAGTGTTTCTGCAGCCCGCGGACCTCGATCACGGCGGAGACATTAGGGCCACCCCGTCGGGTGGGCAAAGGTTTCGCGCGCTCACCCTAAGATGAGGGGATGGCCGCGAAGAGACGCCCGGTGACGAAGAGCGGCAAGCCGCGCGCCCGCAAGGGCGTGAAGCTCGAGCCGACCGAGCTCGGTGCGCAGGACCTCCGGCTCGCGGAGCCGCCGCCGGAGCTGGCCGAGCTGGCGCGGCAGGTGGAGGGCGACGGTGGTGCGGTGCTCGCCGCCTACCGCGAGCCGCTCGGCGGCCACGCGCTCCTCTTCTGCGCCCTGCCGGTGGCCAAGGTGGAGCGCACCCCCTTCCAGCGCGACGTCTCCGACGCCCACGTGCGGAAGCTCACGCTCGCCATGGACCGGACCCGCCGCTACCTCGACCCCATCATCGCGGTGCGCGAGGACGGAAAGTACTGGACGCCCAACGGCGGCCACCGGCTCACCGCGCTCCAGGAGCTGGGGGCGAGGGCGGTGCTGGCGCTGCTCGTGCCGGAGCGGCGGGTGGCCTACCAGATCCTGGCGCTCAACATCGAGAAGGCCCACAACCTGCGCGAGAAGTCGCTCGAGGTGGTGCGCATGCTCCGCGACCTCGCCGCGCGCGAGCCGGAGCGCAAGGAGGAGGAGCTGTCGCTCGAGCTGGAGGAGCCGGCGCTCGTCACCCTGGGCTTCGCCTACGAGGAGCGCGGGCGGCTCTCCGGCGGCGCCTACCAGCCGATCCTGAAGCGGGTGGACGCGTTCCTCCCCGCCAGGCTCCCCCAGGCCATGGAGGAGCGGCAGCGCCGGGCGGGGGTGGTGCTCGCCTTCGACGACGCGGTGGCCGTGGCGGTGGAGCGGCTCAAGGAGCGGGGGATGACCTCGCCGTACCTCAAGGCGTTCGTGGTGGCGCGGGTCAACCCGCTGCGCTTCCTGAAGGGCGAGCCGCCCGGCTTCGACGCGCTCTTCGAGTCGATGACCGCGAAGGTGCAGCGGCTCGACCCCGGGAAGATCCGGCCGGAAGACGTGGCCCGCTCCGGCGGTGCGCCGGCCGAGGCAGACGCCTGAGCGGCCGTTCGTCAGGTCCCTCCCGGAGCCTGAAAGGGCGTTGACGCGGTGCGGCGAAGGCCCTTACATGAGGGCGTCGGAATGGGCTGATTCCTGAGTCAATGCGAGGCGACCTCACATGATGAACGGCAAGGAGACGAGGCCCGGGCGGCGGGCGGCCATCGTGGCCGGGCTGCGCACCCCCTTCCTCAAGGCCGGCGGCGCCTTCAAGGACCTCCCGGCGGTGGAGCTGGGCGCGCTCCTCGTGAACGAGCTGGTGGCCCGGAGCGGCGTCGATCCGGCCGAGATCGACACGGTGGTCTTCGGCCAGGTGGTCCCGTCGCCGCTGGTGACCCTCGTCGCCCGCGAGGTGGTGCTGCGGACCGGGCTGCCGCGCAGCGTGCAGGCCCACACCGTCTCGCGCGCCTGTGCCACCTCGATCCAGGCAGCCACCGACGCCGCCGACCAGATCGCCCTCGGCCACGTGAGCTGCGCCGTGGCCGGCGGCGCCGAGTCGCTCTCCGACGCGCCCATCTTCGCCTCGCGCCACCTGGCGCAGGCGCTCGTCGCCGCCTCCAGGGGGAAGACCCTCGCCGACAAGGTGAAGGCCTTCGCCCACCTCGGCGCGCGCGACCTGCAGCCGGTGCCGCCGGCGCTGAAGGAGCCGACCACCGGGCTCACCATGGGGGAGAGCGCCGAGAAGATGGCCCAGGTGAACGGCATCAGCCGCGAGGCGCAGGACGCCTTCGCCTACCAGAGCCACCGCCGGGCCGCCGACGCCTGGGCGAGCGGGAAGCTCGACGGCGAGGTGATGCACGTGCCGGTGCCGCCGCGCTACGAGCGGGCGGCGAGCCGGGACGACGTGGTTCGCGACGACGCCTCCCCGGCGGCGCTCGCCACCCTGAAGCCGGTCTTCGACAAGCGCTACGGCACCATCACCGCCGGCAACGCCTCGCCGCTCACCGACGGCGCGGCGGCGATCATCCTGATGTCGGAGGAGAAGGCCCGGGCGCTCGGGATCACCCCGCTCGGCTACCTGCGCGCCTACGCCTACGCGGCGCTCGACCCCCGCGATCAGCTGCTGCAGGGGCCGGCCTTCGCGGCGCCGGTGGCGCTGGAGCGGGCCGGCCTCTCGCTCCAGGACATGGATCTCGTCGACATGCACGAGGCCTTCGCGGCGCAGGTGCTCTCGAACCTCCAGGCCTTCGCCTCGAAGCGGTTCGCCGAGGAGCGGCTCGGGCGGGCGCAGCCGCTCGGCGAGGTCGACCCGGCGAGGCTCAACGTCAACGGCGGCTCGATCGCGCTCGGCCACCCCTTCGCCGCCACCGGGGCCAGGATGATCACCCAGACCTTGCGGGAGCTGAAGCGGCGCGGCGGCGCGCACGCGCTCCTCACCCTCTGCGCCGCCGGCGCGCTCGGCGCGGCGGTGGTGCTCGACGCGGCGGAGGCCTGAGCCATGATGCCTGCACGGCAGGGGAACGAGGGCATGACGGGCGCGTTCACGGTGGAGGCCGAGGGCGTGGTGGCGGTGATCCGCTTCGACCAGCCCGGCGAGGCGGTGAACACCCTCTCGCCCGACGTGGGCGCCGAGTTCGACGCCGTGCTCCGCAGGCTGGAGCGCGACGACACGGTGCGCGCGGTGGTGCTCGCCTCGGGCAAGAAGGACGGCTTCATCGCCGGCGCGAAGCTCGACCTGGTGCAGCGGGTGAAGAGCGCGGTGGAGGGCGAGGCGCTCTCCCGCACCGCCCAGGCCGGGTTCGATCGGCTGGAGCGCTTCCGCAAGCCGGTGGTGGCCGCGATCCACGGCGCCTGCCTCGGGGGCGGGCTCGAGTGGGCGCTCGCCTGCCACTGGCGGGTCGCCAGCGACGACCGCAAGACGCAGCTCGGCCTGCCCGAGGTGCAGCTCGGCCTCATCCCGGGCGGCGGGGGGACGCAGCGGCTGCCGCGGCTCGTCGGCATCGCCGCCGCGCTCGACCTGATCCTCACCGGCCGCCCGGTGCGGGCCCGCAAGGCGCTCGCCCTGGGGCTGGTGGACGAGGTGGTGCCGGCGCCGCTGCTGCGCGAGTACGCGGTGCGGCGCGCGCACGAGCTCGCCACCGGGGCGCTGGTGCGCCAGCACCCGGCCGGCCTCAAGAAGCTGCGCCAGGACGGCCTCGCGGCGGTGCAGCAGGCGGCGCTGGAGGAGAACCCGCTCGGCCGCGAGGTGCTCTTCCGGCAGGCCCGCAAGCAGGTGCTGGCGAGGAGCCGCGGGCACTACCCGGCGCCCGAGAAGGCCATCGAGGCGGTGCGCCACGGCTACGAGAAGGGGTTCGCCCATGGGCTGGAGCGCGAGGCGCAGCTCTTCGGGGAGCTCGCGGTGTCGCCGGTGACGAAGCGGCTCGTCGAGCTCTTCTTCGCCCAGACGGCGCTCAAGAAGGACGGCGGGGTCGACGATCCGGCGGTGGAGCCCCGGCCGGTGCGGCGGGTCGGGGTGCTCGGCGGCGGGCTCATGGGCGCCGGCATCGCCTACGTCACCACCGCGGCCGGCCTGCCGGTGCGGCTGCGCGAGAAGGACGACGCCGGCGTGGGGCGCGGCCTCGCCGGCGTGCGCGGCGTGCTCGAGGAGCGGGTGAAGCGCCGCTCGATCGATCGCCTGGAGCGCGACGCGCAGCTGCGGCTGCTCACCGCCACCACCGGCTGGGAGGGGCTCGAGCGCGTGGACCTGGTCGTGGAGGCGGTCTTCGAGGACCTGGCGCTGAAGCAGGAGCTGCTGCGCGCCTTCGAGGCGGTGAACCCGACCGGCATCTTCGCCTCCAACACCTCCTCGATCCCCATCGGCGAGATCGCGCAGGCGTCGCGGCGGCCGGAGGGCGTGCTCGGGATGCACTACTTCTCCCCGGTCCACAAGATGCCGCTCCTCGAGGTGATCGCCGCCGCGCGCACCGCGCCGGAGGTGGTCGCCACCGCCGTGGCGCTCGGCAAGAAGCAGGGCAAGACGGTCATCGTGGTGAACGACGGTCCGGGCTTCTACACGAGCCGCGTCCTCGCTCCGTACATGAACGAGGCGGCCCACCTGCTGCTCGAGGGGGCGCGGGTGGAGGACCTCGACGGCGCGCTCACCGAGTTCGGCTTCCCGGTGGGCCCCATCACCCTGCTCGACGAGGTGGGGGTGGACGTGGGGCAGAAGGTGGCGAAGGTGCTGCACGCCGCCTTCGGCGAGCGCATGGCCGCGCCGGCGGCGCTCGAGGCGCTCCTGCAGGACGGCCGGCTCGGGCGCAAGGCGAGGAAGGGCTTCTACACCTACGACGGGAAGAAGAAGGAGGTCGACCCCGCCGCCTACGACCTCCTGCCGGGCGGCCGCCGCCGCCGGCCGTTCGACCGGGCCCAGCTCGCCGAGCGGGTGTCGCTGCAGCTCGTCAACGAGGCCATCCGCTGCCTGGGCGAGGGGATCCTGCGCAGCCCGCGCGACGGGGACGTGGGCGCGGTCTTCGGCCTCGGCTTCCCGCCCTTCCTGGGCGGACCCTTCCGCTACGCCGACGCCCTCGGCGCGCCGGCGCTGCTCGAGCGGCTCGAGCGGCTGCGCGAGCGGCACGGCGAGCGCTTCGAGCCTGCTCCCCTGCTGATCGAGCAGGCGCGGCTGGGGCGGAGCTTCCACGGCTGACCCGCTCGCTCGGGGTGCGCTCGTCGAAATAGCGCCACCGATCGGCGCGAAGTGGCAAAATTCGCCCGCCCGTCAGTGAATCGCTGGCGAGAGCCGAAGGTTCAACGCTTCGCGGGAGACAACCATGACGAGAAATTCGCTTTCACGCCTGCTCGCGACTGCGGTCGCGGCGGCCGCGGTCGCCGGCTGTTCAGGCGACAAGGGCGCCACCGGCGCCCAGGGGCCCCAGGGTCCTGCCGGGCCGGGCGGGACCGGAACGACCACCAGCGCCTCGAGCACCGCCGCCCGGCTCTACGCCAAGATCACCGCGGTCAGCATCCCCAACGCCGCCACCACCGGCGGCGCTCCGACCATCACCTACCGGCTCTACAGCGACGCCGCCATGACCACCGCGGTCGCCGCCTGCGCCGGCAACGCCGGGGGCTACGCGGCCTTCACGCCGAACTTCACCGTCGCCAAGCTGGTCGACGACCCGGCCAACCCCGGCACCAAGATGTGGAAGAGCTACATCAACAAGCTCATCAACACGCCGCCGGTCGCGGTGGCCACCATCGAGGGCTCGCACGACACGGTCGCCGGCACCCTCAAGGACAACGGCGACGGCTCCTGCAGCTACACCTACGTGGCCGACCTCTCGAAGCCGGTCGCGGTGAGCACCAACGCCGCGGTGACCGAGACCTACGATCCGGCCGCCGACACCCGCTTCGGCCTGCAGAACAACCCGACCGACCCGAGCACCACCAAGCCGGCCTTCGACGGCTTCGCCGACTTCGTCCCCTCCACCGGGGCACTCCAGACCTCGGATCCGCGGATGCTGGTGGCCGACGCCGCCTGCAACGCCTGCCACAACCAGATCGCTCACCACGGCGCCAAGCGGCTCTCGGTCGGCTACTGCGTGACCTGTCACAACGCGAGCACGCCTGACCCGGATCCGACCTCGCAGAACTCCACCTCGCTCAACCTGGGCGTGATGATCCACAAGATCCACCAGGGGTCGCTGCTGCCGAGCGTGACCGGCAAGAACCTCGACGGCTCCACGGTCGTCGGGCTGACCCCGGGCAAGATCATCGTCAACGGGACCGACTACACCGCCGTCACCTTCCCGCAGGACACCGGCAACTGCACCGTCTGCCACAACGTCGCCTCGGGCACCGGGTCCGACTACTGGAAGATGCAGCCCTCGATCGCGTTCTGCGGGTCCTGCCACGACCGGACCGACTTCGCCGACGCCACCGCCCCCGCCGGCTGGACCAAGCACACCGGCGGCGCGCCCATCGCCGACGGCTCCTGCGCCATCTGCCACGCGGCCGGCTCGAACGTCGCCGACGTGACCAAGCTCCACGCCCTGGCGGCGCCCACCCCGGCGAACCAGAAGGCCGCCTACAAGCTCCTGAGCGTGACCAACGGCGCGCCCGGCCAGCTGCCGGTGGTCACCTTCTCGGTGACCAACCCCGCCGCCAACAACGCCAACTTCGACCTCGCCGCCGATCCGCTCTGGAAGGCGGGCTCCAACAGCCGCCTCTTCCTGACCTTCGGCTGGACCACCAGCACCGGTGACAACTGGAACAACGCCGGCAGCGGCCAGGTGGCGGGCCAGCCGTACAACATCGCCGTCGTGAACAGCGGCGTGTTCAACTCGACCAACGTGGTGAAGAACGGCGACGGCACCTACACCGCCACCGCCACCACGGCCATCCCGGCCAACGTCACCGGCTCGGGCGTGGTGCTGCTCGAGGGCCACCCCGGCACCACCACCGGCATCCGCTACCCGGTGACCACCCCCACCTTCAACTTCGCCATCACCGACTCCGCGCCGGTGGCGCGCCGGCAGGTGGTGGACGTCGCGAAGTGCGACAAGTGCCACGGGCTGCTCTCGCTCCACGGCAACAACCGCACCGACAACATCGACGCCTGCGTGATCTGCCACAGCACCTCGGGCACCGACGTGCAGCAGCGGAGCGGCGTGTCGACGCTCGACGGCAGGGACCAGCAGTCGATCCAGCTCGCGGTGATGGTCCACGCCATCCACACCGGCGCGGTGCCGACCTTCACCCCGGGGATCGTGGTCTACGGCTTCGGCAAGCGGCCCGTCGACCTCCGCGACGTGGCGCTGCCGGAGGGCAACTCGGTCGGCAAGTGCTTCATCTGCCACACCGACGCCAACCCCATCCCGAGCGCCAACATCGGGCTGACGGAGGACGTCACCGTCGGCAACTCCAACACCACCGATCAGACCCAGTTCATCCGGGTGAGCAAGGTGGCCGCGGTCTGCTCCTCCTGCCACAGCAGCTCCCTGGCGCTGGCGCACATGAGCCAGAACGGCGCGAGCTCGATCGTGCCGAGCCCGCTCACCGCCAACAGCACCGTCACCACCGGGACCTACGTGCTTGGGGTACCCGGTGCGTTCCCGGTCGGCGGCTCGGAGACCTGCGCGCTCTGTCACGGCGCAGGCCAGATCGCCGACACGGCCCTGTTCCACGGCAAGTAGCCACGGGGTCGAGGTGAAGTGAACGAGGGGGCGGGCCCGCCGGGTCCGCCCCCTTCGTTTTCCTCAGAGGAGGGGTCGGGCTTCACCCGGAGGCGGGGCATTACACCCATCTCCCTGCCGGACGGCGGTGATTATCACCCAGGCGGTCGCCGGCAAAAGCCAATGAAATCGGTACACTTGGGCGACCGGTCCCCGCGGGCAGGCGCGAGCGGGCGCTGCGCCATCGTCACAATCGAGAACGCGCCCGTAATCTGGCCGAAATTTGCCCTGGGTTCGGGTCCGACGGGAGCCGAGCCTGCGCGCCCAGGCGCGGGGCGCGCCTGACGGCGGACCGACCGTTTCAGTCACCCATGCGGGCTGGCCCGAAATAAGCAGTCCGGCGGGCCGCACCTTGCGTGCAGCCAGACGAGCAGCCCCTCACTTACGTCGGAGAAAAACAGACAATGCAAACGCACAAGCACCGCGCGCTTGCCCTGATCGCGGTGGTCGCCTTCGCGACCACGGCGTGCTCGGGGAAGGACGGCGCGGCCGGCGCCGCCGGCAGCAGCGGCGCCGCCGGTACCAGCGGAACGAACGGCACCAACGGCACGAACGGCACGAACGGGACGAACGGCGTCGGCAGCGCCTCCACCGGCCTGCAGCTCGCGGTCAGCGGCGCGGTGGTCAACGCCGACAACACCGTCTCGGTGCGCTTCACCGCCAAGGACTCCCGGGGCTACCCGGTCGACCTCTCCGGCAACGTCTACTCCATCAACACCCAGATCAAGCCCCGCTTCGCCATCGCCTACGTGAGCCAGGACTCGAAGGGCAACGTGCTGCCCTACACGGTGCTCTCGAACAGCGGGACCCCCGCGCAGCCGACCGCCTTCGATCCGACGTCCGCCAACGCGGGCACGCTGGTCGAGAACGGCACCGGCGCCGGTGACTACACCTACACCTTCCCGCCCTCGGTGGCGCTCGACCCGACCAAGGCGAGCAACACCCACGTCGTCTGGATCCAGGCCTCCCGCCAGACCAACGTGACCAACCCCTACGACTCGCTCTCCTTCACCGCCGTGAACCAGGAGTACGACTTCATCCCGGCCGGGAGCGGCACGGTGCTGAAGCGCGAGGTGGCCTCCACAGCAGCCTGCAACGCCTGCCACGCCGGCTTCAAGCCCGAGATCGGCGGCCTCGTCCCCGGCGCCACCAACTCGCCCTTCCACGGCGGCGGCCGCAACCAGGCCGCCTTCTGCGACGTCTGCCACAACCCGGGCCGCGTCTCCAACCCGTCGGCCGACGCCTCGGTCTTCGTGCACCGGATCCACAACGGCAAGAACATCAAGACCACCAACCAGTTCCACGGCATCGCCGCCACCTACCCGCAGGACCTGCGGAACTGCGACGCCTGCCACAAGAACGCCGCGCAGGGGGCCCAGGCCTACAGCCGGCCGAACCGCGCCGCCTGCGGCTCGTGTCACGACGCGGTGGACTTCACCGGCGCGAGCGCGCTCCGCTGCCAGGGGAGCGGCTTCGACGTCAACGCCGGCCAGCCGGTGGTGGGCACCACCATGGGCGGCACCACCAGCTGCAACCACGTGGGCGGCCCGCAGGCCGACGACAACCTCTGCACCGTCTGCCACACCCCGAGCCTGGTGCAGGGCATCCACGTCCCGGTGGCCCCGCCGGATCCGAACAACATCTACCTCGTGCCCACCGGCGGCAACAACAACACCAACGCCGCCTTCGTCGCGGCCTCCAACTCGGACCCGGCCGGCGCCGCCCGGATCACCTACGACGTGAAGAGCGTCGGCGTGACCGCTGACGCCAACCTGAACCCGGTCATCACCTTCAAGCTCAAGAAGACCCTCGCCGGCGTCACCTCCGACGTGGTGTTCAACGCCTTCGGGTCCGGGAAGACCGAGCTCATCGACGGCTTCGTGGGCTCGCCCAGCGTCTACTTCGCCTGGGGCGTCAGCCAGGACGGGATCACCGCCCCCGCCGACTTCAACACCTCGGCCAGCGCCTACATCAAGGGCGTCTGGAACGGCACCGCCGCGGGCACCGTCCTCGCCGGTCCGGACTCGAGCGGCTACTACACCATCACCATCACCGGCAAGACGGTCCCCGCCGGCTCGGTGCTCCTCACCGGCGGCGTGGGCTACACCTACGGGCTCACCGCGACGCAGCCGCTCACCGAGATCGACATCCCGACCTTCCCGTACAACACGACCACCAAGGTCGGCGGCCTGCTGGTCCCGGCGCCGGACGTCTGGAAGGTCGCCACCGGCTTCACCGGCCGGCGCGCGATCGTGAACAACGCGGCCTGCAACAACTGCCACTCGTTCCTGGGCGTCACCCCCACGTTCCACGCCGGCCAGCGCAACGACGGCCCGACGTGCGCGTTCTGCCACAACGCCAACCAGAACAACAACGGCTGGTCGGGGAACGCCAAGAACTTCATCCACGCGCTCCACGCCGGTCGCGTCCGCAGCAACGCCTTCACCTGGCACGCCTCCTCCGCCACCGACAACTACGGTGAGGTCGGCTTCCCGAGCGCGCTCAACGACTGCCAGGCCTGCCACCTCCCCGGCACCTACGACTTCAGCGCCGTGGCCTCCAACAAGTCGGTCTACACCGACGCGCTGGTCGCCAGCCTGCTCTGGAGCACCGAGGCGACCGGCACCATCCCGTCGGCCACCTCGCCCAGCTACACCGTCGCGCCCCCCGCGTTCGCTCCGGCGGGCACCTACGGCTCGGGCTTCAGCGTGACCAACACCGGCACCACCTTCAGCACCACGCCGGCGGCCTCCACCACGCTCGTGACCTCGCCCATCACCGCCGCCTGCGCTGCCTGCCACGACAGCTCGACGGACCTGGCCCACATGAAGGGCAACGGCGGCTCGTTCTACGCGCCGCGCAGCGCCGCCTTCGGCGCCGTCGAGCAGTGCCTGCTCTGCCACGGCCCGGGCGCGATGGCCCCCATCGGCAGCGTGCACGGCCAGTAGTGACCTGACGCCTGGAGCCTGAAGCTCCTGGCGCGCGGTTCGGGGCGGGTCCTCCGGGGCCCGCCCCGACTCTTTTTCTCGGCTAAGATGCCCCCGTGAAGCTCCGCCGCGTCTACCCGCTCATCATCGGCTTCGTCCTCGGCCCCGCCGCGCTCATGCTCACGGTCGGGATCCTGATCCTGGTCTTCGGGTCGGCGGCCCGCGACTACGTGTTCGGCGGGCTCATCCTGGCGCTGGTCACCACCACCATCATCGGCACCGCCGCCACCCTCGCCGTGCTCTACCGCGAGGCCAACGTGGCGAAGCTGCAGACCGAGTTCGTCAACAAGGTCTCGCACGACCTGCGCACCCCGCTCACCAGCATCCGCATGTTCGTGGAGACGCTGCAGATGGGCCGGCTGCCCGACCCGGCGCGACAGGCCGAGGCGCTCGCCATCCTCTCCGACGAGACCGCGCGGCTCTCGGCGCTCATCAACCGGCTGCTCGACTGGGCGCGCATGGAGTCGGGCAAGCGCGCCTACCACTTCCGCGCCGAGCCGGTGGGCGCGCTGGTGGACGGCGCGCTGCGAGCCTTCGAGCCGCAGCTCCTGAGCTGCCCGGCGACGCTCCACCGCGAGGTGCCCGACGGGCTGCCCAACGTGCGCTGCGACCGCGAGGCGATGGTGGAGGCGCTCCTCAACCTCCTGCACAACGCCTACAAGTACACCGGGCCCGACAAGCGGATCACCGTCTCCGCCCGGGTCGAGGGGCCGGTGGTGCTCATCAGCGTGGCCGACAACGGGCCCGGCATCGCCCCGCGAGACCAGAAGCGGATCTTCGACAAGTTCTACCGCGCCAAGGATCCCCTCGACCGGACCATCGAGGGCTCGGGGCTGGGGCTCTCCATGGTGAAGCACATCGTGAGCGCCCACCGCGGGAAGGTGACCGTCGCGTCCCAGCTCGGCGCCGGCAGCACCTTCACGGTGGCGCTGCCGGTGGCGATGGCCACATCATGATCCGGGAGGCCGGGCGCGTGGCCGAGAAGATCCTGGTGGTCGAGGACGATCCCTCCATCCTCCGCGGGCTCCAGCTCAACCTGGGCATGGAGGGGTACGCGGTGCGCTCGGCCATGGACGGCGAGACCGGCCTCTCGATGGCCCGGACCGAGAAGCCCGACCTCATCCTGCTCGACGTCGGGCTGCCGCGCCTCTCGGGGCTCGACTTCATCCGGGCGCTGCGGGCCGAGGACCCCGAGGTGCCCATCCTGGTGGTCTCGGCCAAGGGGCAGGAGGCCGACAAGGTGACCGGCCTCTCGCTCGGCGCAGACGACTACGTGGTGAAGCCGTTCGCGCTCAAGGAGCTCCTGGCGCGCATCGCCGCCGCGCTGCGCCGGCGGCGGCGCCGCGGCGAGACGGGCGTGCAGCGCAACCTGAAGAAGGCGGGGAAGGTGGTCCTCGACCTCGACGCCCACCGCGCCACCGTGGAAGGCGAGGAGCTGGAGCTGACCGGCCGCGAGTTCGACCTGCTCGCCTACTTCGTCTCGCACCCGGGCCGGGTCTACACCCGCGAGCAGCTCACGCAGGCGGTCTGGGGGCAGGGCTACTCCGGCACCGGCCGCACCGTCGACAACTTCGTGGTCCGGCTGCGGCAGCACATCGGCGACGACGCCGAGCACCCGCGCCACCTCGAGACGGTGCGGGGGCTCGGGTACCGGTTCACGCCGTAGCCGTGCCCAGCGCCGCGCGCAGCGCCCCGACCAGCGCCTCGTCCTCTCCCGGCAGCACCGTGCGCGGATCGCAGAGCAGCGCCCCCTCCTCGATGCGGGCCACGACCGGCGTCGCGCCTGCGCGCAGCCGCGCCGCGAGCGCGTCGGGGTCCGCGCAGGGCAGCGCGAGCGCGTGCGAGGGGAGGGTGACGCCGGGCAGCGAGCCGCCCCCCACCGCCGACGAGACCGGCCGCACCTCGGCCTCGGGCGCGGCGTCCCCGAGCGCGGCGCGCCAGCGCCCGGCCCGGGCGGCGAGCTCCTCCGGTTGCGCGGCGATGGCCCGCCAGATCGGGATCTTCTCGAGCGCCTCGCCGCGCTCGTAGTGGGCGAGGGTGGCCGAGAGCCCCGCCAGCGTCACCTTGTCCACCCGCAGGGCGCGGGTGAGCGGATGGCGACGGCAGCGTTCCACCGCCTCGCGGCGGCCGACGAGGATGCCGGCCTGGGGGCCGCCGAGCAGCTTGTCGCCGGAGAAGGTCACGAGGTCGGCCCCGGCCGCCACGCGCTCCGGCACGGTCGGCTCCCGCCCGAGCCCATGGAGGCCGGTGGAAAGGAGCGTGCCGGAGCCGAGGTCGTCCACCACGGAGAGCCCGCGGTCGCGCGCCAGCGCGCAGAGCTCCTCGAGGGCGGCGTCGTGGACGAAGCCCGACATGGCGAAGTTGGACCGGTGGACCGAGAGCAGGAGCGCCGTCCGCTCGGTGAGGGCCGCCTCGTAGTCCCGCACGTAGGTGCGGTTGGTGGTACCCACCTCCACGAGGGCGCAGCCGGAGCGGCGCAGCACGTCGGGGATGCGGAAGCCGCCGCCGATCTCGACCAGCTGGCCGCGCGAGATGACCACCTCCGGCTGGCCGCTCGTCCCCCCGACCGGGGCGGAGAGCGCCGACAGGGCGAGCAGCACCGCAGCGGCGTTGTTGTTCACGACCAGGGCGTCCTCGGCCCCGGTGAGCCGCCGCAGCGCGTCGGCGGCGTGGCCGTACCGATCGCCGCGCTGACCCGCCCGGAGGTCGTACTCGAGGTTTGTGTAGCCGCGGGCGATCGCGCCCATGGCGGCCACCGTATCGTCCGACAGCGGCGCACGCCCCAAATTGGTATGAATCAGGACCCCGGTCGCGTTGATGACGGGCCGGAGCGACCCGCGGGCCGCCGTTTCGAGCCGGCCGAGCAGCCGCGCCTCGATCACCTCGGGCTCGGGGCAGGGTCCGCCCCCGCCCACGACGTTCCTTACCGAGCCGAGAAGTTCTCGGATTTCCTGCATTACCGGCTCGTGCCCGAGCCGGGCCAGGAGCCCCTCGCGCTCCGCCGCCGCGAGGAGCCGATCGGCCTTCGGGATCTTCCGAAGCTCGCCCGCGTCCCGCGTCGACAGGTCCCGCATCTTGATCCCTGCCATACCAGTTGGCCCCTGATATGTCTCGCGAAAGTCAGCCATTGCAGGTTTGCCTCACTGCGGGTAATCCTTGCCGACCATGGATAACCCAACCGTGGCGCAGTCCGGCCTGTGGCTGCTCATCCTGCTGCCACTCGCCGGTGCGCTCGTAAACGGATTGGTCGGGCGGAAGCTCGGCAAGGCCAACGTCGCTCTCATCGCCATCGGCGCGATGATCGCGGCGTTTCTCTCCGCCCTGGTGGTGTACGCCCAGGTGCTCGCAGGCAGGAACGTGGCGGCCGGCGGCGACACCTGGTTCCGCGTCCTGGGCCCGGATGGGCGGGCGATGGTCTCCGTCGCCTGGGGGCTGTGGGTCGACCGGCTCTCCGGCACCCTCCTCCTAGTCGTCACCGGGGTGGGGTTGCTGATCCACATCTACTCGACCTCCTACATGTCGCACGAGGACGACGCCGGGTACGCCAGGTTCTTCACCTACCTGAACCTGTTCGTCGCGGCGATGCTCACCCTGGTGCTCGGCGACAGCCTGGTGCTCACCTTCGTGGGCTGGGAGGGCGTGGGCCTCTGCAGCTACCTGCTCATCGGCTTCTGGTACACCGACGAGCAGAAGGCGTACTGCGGGCGCAAGGCCTTCGTCACCAACCGCATCGGCGACTTCGGCTTCCTCATCGGCCTCTTCACCATCCTCTCGATCTTCGGCACCGCCAGCTACGCGCAGCTCGCGGCGGCGGTGAAGGGGCAGGGGATCCACACCGTCCTCACCGCCGGCGCCTTCTCGGGCTGGACCCTGGGCGGCGCCCTCACCCTCGCCACCCTCGGGCTCTTCGTCGGCTGCGCCGGCAAGAGCGCGCAGCTGCCGCTCTACGTCTGGCTGCCCGACGCCATGGCCGGCCCGACGCCGGTCTCGGCCCTCATCCACGCAGCCACCATGGTGACCGCTGGCGTGTACCTGGTGGCCCGCACCTCCTTCCTCTTCGCGCTCGCCCCGGCCACCATGGCCACCGTCTGCCTGGTGGGCGCGCTCACCGCGGTCTTCGCCGCCGCCATCGCCTTCTTCCAGAACGACATCAAGAAGGTGCTGGCCTACTCCACGGTGTCGCAGCTCGGCTTCATGTTCATCGGCGTCGGCGCCGGGGTCTTCTTCGCCGGCGTGATGCACCTCGTCACCCACGCCTTCTTCAAGGCCTGCCTCTTCCTCGGCGCCGGCTCGGTGATGCACGGCATGCACGAGGACACCGACATCCGCAACATGGGCGGCCTGAAGGACAAGATGCCGCACACGCGGATGACCTTCCTCATCGCCACCATGGCCATCACCGGCATCGTGCCGCTGTCGGGCTTCTTCTCGAAGGACGCCATCCTGGCCGGCGCCCTGATGAGCGAGAACGCCGCCTTCCCGGCGGTGGGCAAGATCGCCTACGTGCTCGGCACCCTCGCCGCGGCCGGCACCGCCTTCTACATGATGCGCTGCTACTTCCTCACCTTCTCGGGGAAGCCGCGCACCGCGGTGGCCGCGCACGCGCACGAGTCCTCGCCGGCCATGACCGTGCCCCTCTGGATCCTGGCGATCCTCTCGGTGGTGGCGCTGTTCCTCGGCCTCCCCAGGTTCGAGCTCTTCGGCCACTGGGGCGAGATCTTCGGCGACTTCATGCACCCGGTCTTCGCGCAGGCGCTCGGCATCCTCCACGGCGAGGGCGGCGAGGCGGCGGAGCACGTGGCCCTCTGGCCCTTCGCGGTGGCCTGGGGCGTGGCCCTGGCGATGGGCGGCCTCGCCTACGCCATGTACGTCGGCAACCTGAAGGAGGTCCCGGGCAAGCTCGCCCGCGCCTTCCCGGCGGTCTACCAGTTCGGCGTCGACAAGTTCCGGGTGGACGAGCTCTACGACCTCTTCGTCGTCAAGTTCGTGAAGAACGGCGCCTGGGTGCTCTGGAAGGTGGTCGACCGCATCGTCATCGAAGGGATCTTCGTGAACGGCATCCCCTGGGTGGTGGCCCAGCTCGGCCGCTTCTTCCGCCTCGGCCAGAACGGCGACCTGCAGCGCTACGCGGCGGTGATCGCGGTGGCGGCGGCGGTGGTGCTCTGGGTGGTGCTCGGCACGGGGGCGCGCTAGCCCATGAACAACCTGCTCTCGATCGTCGTCTTCCTCCCGCTGTTCGGCGCCCTCGGCCTCACCTTCTTCCCTGCGGCGGAGCTGAAGCAGCACCGGGTGGTGGCCCTCCTGGTCTCGCTCGTCACCTTCGGGCTGTCGCTCGGGCTCTGGTTCGGCTTCGACGCCTCCCCGGCGGCGAGCGAGTTCCAGTTCGAGATCACCGCCCCATGGGTGCCGTCGCTCGGCATCGGTTACCACGTCGGACTCGACGGCGTGGCGCTGCTCCTCACCCTCCTCACCACCATGCTCACCCCGCTGGTGGTGCTCTCCACCTTCAAGGCGGTGCAGGAGCGGGTGAAGGAGTTCATGATCGCCCTGCTGGTGCTCGAGACCGCGATGCTCGGCTCCTTCGCGGCGCTCGACCTCGTCCTCTTCTACGTGTTCTGGGAGGCGATGCTCATCCCGATGTACCTGCTCATCGGGATCTGGGGCTCGGAGAACCGGCTCTACGCCACGGTGAAGTTCTTCATCTACACCTTCGTCGCCAGCGTCCTCATGCTGGTGGCCATCCTCTACGTCCGCGCCCACGACGGCGGCAGCTTCGACTACCTGGCCGCCCGCAACGCGCTCCAGGCCTCGGGCTCGGCGCAGCGCTGGCTGTTCCTCGCCTTCGCCCTGGCCTTCGCGGTGAAGGTGCCGATGTTCCCGCTCCACACCTGGCTGCCCGACGCCCACACCGAGGCCCCCACCGCCGGCTCCGTGATCCTGGCCGGCGTGCTCCTCAAGATGGGCACCTTCGGCTTCTTCCGGTACGCGCTGCCGCTCTTCCCGGAGGCGGCGCTCCACTTCCGGCCGGTCATCGCCGGGCTGGCGGTGGTGGGCATCGTCTACGGCGCGCTCATGTGCATCGTGCAGAGCGACATGAAGCGGCTGGTCGCCTACTCCTCGGTGTCGCACCTCGGCTTCGTGATGCTCGGGCTCATGGCGCTCACCGCCGAGGGGCTCACCGGCGGCGTCTACCAGATGCTGAACCACGGCGTCTCCACCGGCGCGCTCTTCCTCCTGGTCGGCATGCTCTACGAGCGGCGCCACACCCGTCTCATCGCCGAGTACGGCGGCATCGCCAAGCAGGTGCCCTGGATCGCCACCGCCTTCGTGGTGGTGACGCTCTCCTCCATCGGCCTGCCGGGCACCAACGGCTTCGTCGGCGAGTTCCTCATCCTCTCCGGCACCTGGCTCGCCAGGCTGCGCCACGCTCCCTGGTACGCGGCCGTGGGCGCCACCGGCGTCATCCTCGGCGCCGTCTACATGCTCTGGATGGTGGAGAAGGTCTTCTTCGGCCGCATCGTCAACGCCGAGAACCGGCACCTGCCCGACCTCTCGGTGCGCGAGGCGGTGGTGATCGTGCCGCTCATCGTCCTCATCGTGGTGATGGGGCTCGTGCCGCAGCCGTTCCTCGACCCGGCCCGCCCGGCGGTCGACCGGCTCCTGACGCGGTTCCAGGCGGTCGAGCAGCAGCTGCAGAACGAACAGCCGGGCCGGCCGCCGAGCGTGGGCACCGAGAGCCCCGGTCTCGCCGCGGCGCTCGCCGCCCCTGGCCTCGAAGGAACGGTGCGATGAACTTCCCCACGCAGGACTTCGCGGCCCTGGCGCCGGTCGGCATCCTCTCCGGCGGCGCGCTCGTCCTTCTCATGAGCGAGGTCTTCCTCGCCTCCACCCGGCGCGGCTACCAGGCCTCGCTGACGGTGCTCTTCTCGGTCCTGGCGGCCCTCGCGGCGGCCACCGGCGGCTCGCCCGGCGCCATCTTCGGCGGGCAGGCCACCGTCGACGGCTTCTCCACCTTCGTCACCGTCATCGTCTGCGCCGGGCTGGCGCTCTCGGCGCTGGTGGGCGCGAGCTGGCTGCGCGCGCGGCAGGCGGAGCGCGGCGAGTTCTACGCGCTGGCGCTCTTCGGCGCCTCCGGCATGGTGCTCCTCGGCGCCGCCACCGACCTGCTCTTCGCCTTCATCTCCATCGAGGTGATGAGCATCTCGACCTACGCGCTCGCGGCCTACATCCGCCGCGGCAAGAAGCCGGCCGAGGCGGCCTTCAAGTACTTCATCCTCGGCGCCTTCTCGTCGGCGCTGCTGCTCTACGGTACGGCGCTGGTCTACGGCGCCGCCGGCGGGACCCTCTTCGCCGACGTCGGCAGGGCCCAGGGCGGCAGCGCGCTCCTGGTGGTCGGGCTCGGACTGGTCGCGGTGGGGCTCTCGTTCAAGGTGGCGGCGGTGCCGTTCCACGTGTGGACCCCCGACGTCTACGAGGGCGCCCCCACCCCGGTCACCGCCTTCATGGCGGCCGGCGTGAAGACCGCCGCCTTCGCCGTGCTGACGCGGCTCGCCCTGGTGGCCTTCGCGGCGGCGCCGCAGCCGACCGCCAGCGGCTTCGCCGCGGTGCTGGCGGGGCTGGCGCTCATCTCGATGATCTTCGGCAACTGGCTCGCGCTCACGCAGCGGAGCGTGAAGCGGATGCTCGCCTACAGCTCCATCGCCCACGCCGGGTACCTGCTCGTCGGGGTGGTCTCGGCGGCGGCGGCCGGAGCGCGCGAGGGGGCGCTCTCCTCCATCCTCTTCTACCTGGCCTCCTACACCTTCACGGTGGTGGGCGCCTTCGCCGTGGTGGCGGTGCTGGAGCGCCGCGGCAAGAGCCTGGACGAGGAGCCGGTCGACGCCTGGGACCTGCAGCGCTTCGCCGGGCTCGGGCGCAAGCGCCCCGGGCTGGCCTTCGCCATGGCGGTGTTCATGGTGTCGCTGGCGGGCGTCCCGCCGACGGCCGGCTTCATCGGCAAGCTGCTCGTCTTCCAGGCGGCCATCTCCGCCAAGGCCTACGGGCTCGCGGTGGTGGGCATGCTCACCTCGGCGCTCGGCGCGTACTACTACCTGCGGGTGGTGGTCTTCATGTACATGCGCCCCGCCGAGGACCGGGAGATCGGGCTCATCTCGCCCGCGATCCAGGTGGCGGTGGCGCTCGCGGTCGTGGCGGTCATCGTCCTCGGCGTCGGTCCGGAGACGGTGAACCAGCTCGCGCGCGCCGCGGCCTCCATCGGCATGTAGCGACCGGCCGCTGGCCGGGCGGCTCCGCGGACGGGCGATGCGCCGGGAAACCGGCGCGCGACGGGCCGGAAGGGCTCCCTCACTGGTGGGTGGCGGCGTCGCCACGCCGGCGCGACCATGAATGGCGTGAGCTTCAGGGACCGCAGCGAGGCGGGACGTCAGCTGGCGAGGCGGCTCGCCGCCTTGGCACAGGAGGCGCCGCTGGTCGTCGGCATCCCCCGAGGGGGCGCGCTGGTGGCCGCGGAGGTAGCGCGCATCCTGCGGGCTCCTCTCGACGTGGTGGCGGTCCGCCGGATCGCCGCGCCGCACGCTCCGCACGCACCGCTCGGCGCGGTGGCCGAGGAGGGCCAGCCGTTCCTGATTCCGGGGGCGGCGCGCCGGCACGGCCTGGGGGCGGAGGCGCTCGCGAGACTGGTGGCACGGGAGCAGGGCGAGGCCGCCGAGTGGGGTCGCGACCTGCGCGACGGGAGAGAGCTCTCCCAGGCACGGGGGCGGCCAGTGTTGCTCGTAGACGACGGCGCCGCCGCCGGCGCGCGCGCCACCGCTGCCGCGCGACTGCTCAGGTCGCTCGGGGCCGAGCGGCTCGTGCTGGCGCTGCCGGTCGTCGCTCCGGCGGCCCGGGACACCCTGGAGCGGGAGTGCGACGAGCTGATCTGGCTCGATTCGCCTCCGGACTTCCTCTCGGTCGGCTACTGGTATGCGCGCTGCGCCAACCCGGGCGACGCCGAGCTGGCGGCGCTCCTGTCGCGGTGGCGGGAGCGGGAGGCGGAGCTGCGCTCGGAGGAGCGCGGGGCGGGAGCGAGGCTCTAGGCGACGGCGCTGGTCGGCCCGAGGAGCGCCCGCAGGTCGTCGACGCGGAACGGCTTCTCCAGCGCGGCGATCTCCGGATGCCGCCCCAGCGTGTCGGCGAGGAGGTCCGGGTCGATGGAGGTCGCGACCACGCCGGCGCGGGCGCCCGCGACGAGGGCGCTCACCAGCTCCGCGGCGCCTTCCAGGCGGAGGTCGACGATGCACCAGCCGTACTCGCCGCGCTCGAGCTCCCGACGCGCCAGCTCCACGCTCTCGGCGGCGGTCACCTGGTGCCCGTCGAGCCGCAGCGCGATGGCGAGCGCCTGCCGGAAGTTGTGGTCGCCATCGATGAGGAGCAGCGGCGTCATGGCGCTCGGGCAAAAAAAATGAAGTGCAATGCGCGGTGGGAGTGGTGGGGGGGTCCTACTCCGACCTGCTGCATTGCACTTCTGGCCCAAAGAAGAGCAAGGGAGGTGCCAACCGGGCGCCGGTGAACGCTGATCGAAAAAACCACGCGATCGTGGCTGCTTACGATTCAGCGGCGGGTCCCAGGGCGGATGTCCCGTCCGTCGCCTGGCACAAGCTTTCAGCTTTGGCTTTCAACCCTGCAAGACATCTTGCAGAAGTGAAACGCCGCTCAGGTGTCGGGAGGCCCAGGCTCTCCCGCCTTGGAGGGGATGCCGAGCCGCTTCATCTTCCGCCAGAGAGTGGTCGGGGAGACCCCCAGCTCGCGCGCGACCCTGCCCAGATCGCCTTCGAGCCGCCCGACCGCCGCTTCGATCGCCCGCCGCTCGGCCGCGTCCACCACGTCCGCCAGCGTCTGGGAGGCTTGCGAGACCTGCGACTCCCCGGATGGCTCCCTCGCCCGGCGGGCCGCTTCGAGGTGGATGTCGCCCGCCCGGATCTCCGGGGCGGTGGAGAGAGCGGCGGCCTGCTCGATCATGTTCTGGAGCTCGCGGACGTTGCCCGGCCAGTCGTGGCTCATGAGCCGCGCCACCGCCTCCGGGGTGAGCGCCTTGCGGTCGCCGCTCCGGCGGTTGTAGCGCTCGAGGAAGTGGCCGGCGAGGAGCGGGACGTCCTCCGTGCGCTCGCGGAGCGGCGGGAGCCGCAGCGGCACCACGTTGAGCCGGTAGAAGAGGTCCTCCCTGAAGCGCTTCTCGGCGATGGCGCGGCGGAGGTCCTGGTTGGTGGCGGCGATCACCCGCACGTCGACCTGGATGGCGGTGGACTCGCCCACGCGGCGGATCTCGCCCTCCTGCAGCGCCCGCAGGAGCTTGGCCTGGAAGCCCGGGGCGGTCTCCCCGATCTCGTCGATGAAGAGCGTGCCGCCGGAGGCCTCCTCGAAGAGGCCGCGGCGCGCGCGGGTGGCGCCGGTGAAGGAGCCCTTGGCGTGGCCGAAGAGCTCCGACTCGAGCAGGGTCTCGGTGATGGCGGCGCAGTTGACCGGCACGAAGGGCTTGTCGCTGCGGCGGCTGCCGGCGTGCAGGGCGCGGGCGATGAGCTCCTTGCCGGTGCCCGACTCGCCGGTGATGAGCACGGTGGCGTCGGAGTGGGCCACGCGCACCACCCGCTCCAGCAGGTCCCGGAGCGCCGCCGAACGCCCGACGATGTGCTCGAGGCCGTAGCGCTCGCGGAACTCGCCGGTGAGGAGCGTCATCTCGCCGAGCAGCCGGCGCTTCTCGGCCGCCTTGGAGATGCGCACCAGCAGCTCCGGCTCCTGGAAGGGCTTCGCCAAATAGTCGTAGGCGCCGCGCCGGATGGCCTCCACTGCGGAGTCGATGGTGCCGTAGGCGGTCATCACGATGACCTGGGTGCTCGGCGAGACCTCCGCCGCCGCGCGCAGCACCTCCATGCCGTCGGGCGGGCCCATGCGCAGGTCGGTGAGGATCACGTCGAACGTCTCGGCCGCCACCCGCTGGATGGCTGCCGCGCCGTCCTCCGCCTCCGAGACCTCGTAGCCCGCCGCCCGCAGCATGAGGGCGGTGGTGGTGCGCATGTTCTTCTGGTCGTCGACCACCAGGACCTTGCAGCCGTTCTTCATCCGTCGCTTCCCCCGCCGGCCGGCCCCGCGTCGGGAGTCGTCGCCGGCAGCTTGATCAAGAAGGTGGTGCCGCGCCCCGGCGCGCTCTCCACCGTGATCTCCCCGTGGTGCTCGTCGACGATCCGCTTCACCACCGCCAAGCCGATGCCGGTGCCGGTGGCCTTGGTGGTGAAGAAGGGCTCGAAGATGCGGTGCCGCACCTCCGGCGGGATCCCCGGGCCCGCGTCCTTGACCGCGATCTCCACCCCGCCCGCGGGCGAGGCGGCGAGCCGCACCTCCAGCGTCCCCCCGTGCGGCATCGCCTGCGCCGCGTTGAGCGCGAGGTTCACCATGGCCTGGCGGAACAGGCGGGCGTCGAGCGGAATGGGCGGCAGCCCGGGCTCGGCGGTCATCGCCACCTTCAGCGCCCCCCCGCGCTGGGCGAGGGCGCTCGCCACGGCCTCGTCCACGACCCGGTCCACCCGCTCGAGCCGGAGCGCCGGCGCCTGGGGCCGCGCGAAGTCGAGCAGGTCGCCGACGATGCGGTTCAGGCGGTCCGACTCCTCGCCCACGATGTCGAGGAGGAGCTTGGCGTCCCCCTCCGGCCGGAGCAGCCGCTTGAGCGAGCCGAGCGAGTTGAAGATCACGCCGAGTGGGTTGCGCACCTCGTGGGCCACCACGGCCGAGAGCTCGCCCAGCGCCGCCAGCCGCTCCCGGTGGACCAGCTGCGCCTGGGCGCGCGCCAGGTCGGCGTAGCTGCGGCGCAGGTCGGCGTAGAGCCGCGCGTTCTCCACCGCCACCGCGAGCTGGTTGGCGATGGCGGTGGCGCGCTCGGTCTCGGCCTGGGTGAAGTGCCGGGCGCTGCGCTGCTCCACGATCACCGCCGTGCCGATGGCCCGTCCCCGGACCGTGAGCGGCACCGCCAGGTAGGCCCGCGCCCGCGAGACGCGCTGCACCTCGCGGTCCACCCGCGGATCATTGTCGCCGTCGTCCACCAGCAGCGGCTGCTGGTGGAGGAACACCCACGGCGCGACCCCGGGCTGGTCGAGCGGCTGCGACCGGCCCAGCAGCTCGGGGTGGCCGCCGGCCACCGCCCGGAACTCCAGCCGGGTCCCGCTGGCGTCGGGGAGCAGCAGGTACGCGTCGGTGGCTTCCACGATCCGGGCCAGGTTGCGCACCCCGGCGTCGAGGACCGCGTCGAGGTCGAGGGTGGAGACCAGCGAGCGCCCCACCTCGAGGACCATCCCGAGCTCCTGCGCGCGCTGCCGCTCCTGCGCGTAGAGCTCGGCGTTCTCGAGCCCCATGGCCGCCTCCCCGGCGAGGGCATAGGCTAGGGCCACCTCCCCGTCGGTGAAGATCCGACCCGGCGCGTCCGCCACCACCACCAGGCCGCGCGTGGAGCGGCGCGAGGTGAGCGGCAGCATCAGCATCGACATGCGAGGGTGCCCCGGCGAGCCGACGGGGGAGTAGGGGTCGGCGCCGGTGTCGACGCAGCGGACCGGCTCCTGGCTGCGCAGCGCCTCCGCCGCGAGCCCGCTGGCCCGGAGCTTGACGTCCAGCCCGGGGGGCGGCAGCGGCTGGCCGTGCGCGGCCACGCCCTTGAGCGTCTGCGTCTCCTCGTCGACCAGGAAGACCACGGTGGCCTGCGCCGCGAGGGCCTGGGTGAGCCTGCGGCAGGTGGCGTCGAGCAGCGGCCGCGGGTCGCCGAGCGGCGAGCCGAAGACCTCTAGCGCGAGCGCGTTCACCGCCTCCAGGTCGGCGGCCCGCCGGCGGGTGTCCTCGAAGAGCCGGGCGTTCTCCACCGCCACCGCGAGCTGGGCGCCGACCGCCGAGAGGAGCTGGATCTCCTCGGGGGCGAAGGGCTGGGGGCGGCGGCGCGCCAGCAGGAAGGCGCCGAGCGCGCGGTCCTTCACGAGGAGCGGCACCGCCAGCGCGCACTCGATCCCCTCCTTCTCGCGGAACCACCGCGACCGCTCGCCGCCGGCGGAGGTGTCGGGGACCTGGACCGGGGAGAGCCGCGCCACCGCCTGTCCCAGCGGCGCCATGTCCATCCGGACCTTGCGCGACCAGCTCGTCGCCTCCTCGCCGAAGCCGATCACCGCGCTCTGGTGCAGCTCCCCCCCCTCCAGCAGGTAGGCCGCCCCGGCGTCGGCGCCCAGGGTGGCCATCATCCGGCGGAGCGCGTTCTCGAAGAGCAGCACCGGGTCGAGCGTGGCGGTGGCGAGCGCCAGGTCGTTGAGGAGGATGAGCTCCGAGACGCGCCCGCGCAGGTCGGAGAGCAGCCGGTGGTTCTCCACCGCGGCGGCGAAGTGCGCGCCCATGGCCTGGAGGAGCTCCAGCGGGCAGTCCTGATCCGGTCGCGGCTGCGCGTAGCCCACCGCGAGCACGCCCAGCACGGCCGAGCGAACCTTGAGCGGCACCAGCAGCCGGGTGGCGAGCCCGAGCGCCTGCAGCTCTTCGCGCAGCGCGGGAGGGTCGTCCTCCGGCTGCCTGATCGCGGGGGCGCCCGAGGCGGCCACCTCGCTGACCGGCGATCCCTCGAGCGTCAGGCGCCGCAGCGAGCCGCCGCCGCCCGCCTCGAAGGCGAGCGCCGCTTCGGCCGAGCCCGGCGTCAGGAGCCAGAGCGCCAGCCGCTGGCAGTCGAGGCTGCGCATCACCTCGCCGCTCGCGGCGCCGAGGAAGGTGTCGAGGTCGTGGGCGCGCCCCGCGAGCTCGGCCAGCGCGTTGAGGGCGGCGAGCTCGGCGTTGCGCTGGGAGAGGTCGGCGATGGCCACCCCGGCGTCGAGGGCTGCCGACACCTGAGCGCCGAAGAGGCGGAAGGCCGCCAGGTCCCGCGGCCGCAGCCAGGTGCTCAGGACGTTGAGGAGGAAGCGGGGCTGCCCGCCCTGGTCGATCCGGATGTCGATCCCCTGGCGGAACCCGAGCTGCTCGGCGGTCTGCCGCGCCGCCGGCCCCAGCTCCGGTCCGAAGAACTCCTCGACCTCCGCCGGCAGGTCCTCCACGAAGGCGGCGCCCTCCCGCCAGGCGGTCCGGGCGGCCTCGCTCCAGCGGGCGCGCATACCCGAGAGCGGGCGGCCCAGCCCGGCCTCGGCGGCGCCGAGCACCCGCCGGTCGCCCATGCTCCACTCCACCTTGAGGCCGTCGCCGTCGAGGCTCACCAGCGTGGGCTGGACTCCGATGCGGTCGAGGCCCCAGCGCAGGAGGTCGAAGACCGCCGGGGCGCTCCGCTCCCGCTGGATCTCCGCCCCCAGCCGCGCCAGGCCGATGAGCCGCTCGCGGTCCACCCGCGGCTCGGAGAGATCGCGGAGCTGCACCACCAGCTCGGCGTCGTCCCGGGTGACGAACACCTCGACCGGGATCCGCGTCCCGTCCTTGCGCAGCACCTCGGTCTCGAACTCGTCGGGCGCGGGCTCCCCGCGCAGGCGCCGGCCGTGGCGCTCGAGCGAGGCGGCGCGCCGGTCGGCCGCGACGAAGTCGGTGTAGGGTCGACCTAGGAGCTCCGCCTCCGGGTAGCTCAACAGCCGCACCGCCGCGGCGCTGGCGTAGCGGATCCGGCCGTCTCGGATCACCAGCGTGCCGAGCGGCGCCGCGTCGAGGATCCGGTTCACGCGTGCCCCTCGCCGCGGAGCACCCGCTTCTCGCCCACCCGCAGGGTGACCCGCTCGCGGTCGAAGTACTCGGCGAGCGGGATGACGTACTTGCGGGTGGCGCCCACCAGCTCCTTGAACTCGGGGGTGGCGATCTCCCTGCGGGCGCGCAGCCAGGCGACCAGCTTCTCGCGCAGCGCCGCCACCGCCGCAGCGTCGAACCAGAGCTCGGCCGACACCCGGACCACCGCGCCCTCCGCGAGGAGGAGCTTCAGGACCGCCGTCACGTCTCCCGCGGGGGCTTCGAGGAGTCCCGGCAGCTCGGCGAGCCAGGGGGGGGTGAGCCCCCCCTTGGCGAGCGCGGCCGCCACCCGCGCCTTGAGCGCGCCCCCCGCCGAGGCCGCGCCGGCGGCCCGGTGCTCCGGCGACCGCACCAGGTCGCCCTCCACAGCGAGCGCCTTGCGCTCGGCGAGCTGCGACAGCAGCCGCTGGAAGAGGCGCGGGTCGGTGATCGGCGGCAGCCGCCCGCGCAGCTCCTCGCGCCCCACGCCGGCGGCGAGCGGGTGGGCCTGGTGGAAGGCCTTCACGGCGGCGAGGAGCCGCTGGGACAGCTGCTCGGCGACGCTGCCCGCCACCCAGGCGCGGTGCTCCTTGTCGAAGAGCAGCGCCGCGCCGCGGGCGCCCAGGCGCGGGAGCGCCGCGGACAGCGCCTTCTGGGACAGGGCGGTGCGGCCGGGGAGCGCGGCCTCGGCGAGCCCGGCCGGTCCGGCCATGGCCAGCGCCGCCTCGAGCCGGGCGTCGGCGTCGCCGCGGGCCAGCGTCTCGAGGTGCGCCAGCCCCTCGGGCCGGCCCCGCCGGCGCCGCGGCGGGTGGACCGCCAGCACCCTGCCGCCGCCCACCGTCTTGCCGCGCCCGGCCAGCACCGAGAAGCCGCGCAGGATGAAGCGTTGCCCGGGCAGGGCCGCGATGGGCTCGGCGAGCCGGAGCTGCGCGAAGCAGGTCGCGCCGGGCGCCAGCTCGGCGCGATCGAGGAGCGCCACCGTGGCGCTGGCCTGGGCGGTGCCGAGGTGGAGCAGCAGCTTCGCCCGATGGCGCAGCGGGCGAGGGGCGGCGGTGAGGAGGGTCAGCTCGGCGTCGAGCATCCGCGCCGGCGTCACCACCCCCGCGTGCACCAGCGCCTGGCCGCGGGCCACCGCGCCGGCCTCCACGCCCGGCAGGTTCACGGCGGTGCGCTGGCCGGCGAGGGCGCGCGGCACCGCCGCGCCGTGCACCTGCACCGTGCGCACGCGCAACCCCTCGGTGGCGGGGGTGGGCGGGCAGAGCGCCACCGCGTCGCCCTCCGCCACCGCCCCGGAGACGAGGGTGCCGGTCACCACCGTGCCGAAGCCCTTGAGGGAGAAGGCCCGATCGACGGGGAGGAACAGCGGTCCGTCGGCGGGGCGCTCCGGCACCTCGCGCGCCAGCGCCGACAGCTCCTCCGTGAGCCGCGCGAGACCCTCGCCGGTGCGGGCCGACACCGGCACCATGGGGGCCGCCTCGAGGAAGGTGCCCTTGGTGGCGGCGCGGATCTCGCCCTCCAGGAGCGGCAGCCAGTCCTCGCCCAGGCCGGGCAGCAGGTCGCTCTTGGTCACCGCGACGAGGCCGCGCGGGACGCCCAGCAGCCGGCAGATGTCGAGGTGCTCGCGGGTCTGCGGCATCACCCCCTCGTCCGCCGCCACCACCAGCATCACCAGGTCGATGCCGCCGGCGCCGGCCGCCATGGCGCGCACGAAGCGCTCGTGACCCGGCACGTCCACCACGCCGGCCACGCTGCCGTCCGGCAGCGGCAGGTGCGCGAAGCCGAGCTCGATGGTGATGCCGCGCCGCTTCTCCTCTGCCAGCCGGTCGGTGTCGGTGCCGGTGAGGGCCCGGACCAGGGCGGTCTTGCCGTGGTCGATGTGGCCGGCGGTGCCGAGGACGATGCGCTTCATGGTGAGGGGCGGAGCGCCCTCACACCCCGGCCTCGCCCGGGTCGCCGCCGCCGCCCAGGTCGGGGGTGTGGAGCTGGTAATCCCAGGGGAAGACCGCGACGTCGGTGGTCTGCAGCGACGAAAAGTCGGGTCGGCCGCCGCGCGGGCGCGAGATGAGGGTCGCGGTGCGGACCGCCGCCGGCCCGCCGCGCCGCAAGAGGGCCCGGGCGCGCTCGAGGGTGCGGCCGCTCTGGCAGACGTCGTCCACCACCAGCACCCGCTTGCCGGTGACGTCGGGGAGGTGATCCGAGGCCGGCGGCAGGTGCGGCGACGGTGAGGCGTCGCGCCCCCGGGCCTCGATCCTCACCGGGTAGAAGTCGATGTCGAGCGCAGCGGCCACGGCTCCCCCGACCACCACGCCGCCCTTGGCGATGCCCACCACCAGCTCCGGCCGGAAGGCGTCGCCGATGCGGGCGGCGAGCTTGCGGGCGAGGTCGCCGAACGCCTCCCAGGAGATCTCGCGCACGCCCTTGCGGGCCCGTGAGCTCCGGGGGGCGGCGCCGAGCCGCTCGACCGCGAAGGCGTCGCCCACGCCGACGCCGAGCGGCTGCTCCGGGCGTCCGGCGGCGCGCTCGGCGGCCCGGCGGCGGGCCGGCTTCGCCGGGCTGCGCAGCGCGGTGACCTTCCGCGCGGGCGCGGACGCTTTCCGGGCCGGCGCGGACGCCTTCCGGGCCGGCTTGGCGGCCGGCTGGGCCTTCCGCGGGGCGCCTCTGTCGCGGGCCGGCTTCGTCTTCGCGTTCCTGGTGACCATGGTGGGCTCCTCGAGCGGGCGGCGTCCGGCGCCTGGAAGGACGCCGAATCTAGCACGAAGGGAGGCTCAGGATGACGCGCCGAGCCGTTCGGCCATGGCCTGCAGCTCGGCCTCGGGGACCACGTAGGTCTGGCGGCAGAACTCGCAGGTGATGACCGCCTGCTTCTCCTTCGCCAGCACGTCGAGGATGCCGTCCTTCCCCAGCGCCGACACGGCCACCCGCGCTCGCTCCGGGCCGCAGGAGCAGCGGTAGGCCACCTCCAGGTCGCCGAGCAGCTCGAAGCCCGGGCCGGCCACGGCGACGATGGCGTCCTGCGCCGACATCCCGGCCTGGACCGCGCGCGCGAAGGCGCCGTCGGCGACGCGCGAGCGCACCTCCTCCAGCGCCGCCTGGTCGCCGCCCGGGAGCTTCTGCACCAGCAGCCCGGCGGCGTCGCCGAGCGGTTCGCCCTCCCGCGCCACCACCTCGAGGTCGAGCGCGGACTCCACCTGCTCGCTCTTCTCGAAGAAGCGCCGCAGGTCGCCGGCCACGCCCAGCGCCTCGAGCTCCACCTGACTGCGGTGGAAGTGGCCGTTCCCCTGGTCGCGCAGCACCGACAGGTACCCGTGCAGCCCCAGCGCGGCCCGGGCGCCGGCGGCCGGCTCGCCAGGGAAGTCGACCTGTGCCGCGCGCACGTAGCCCCGCACGCTGCCGTCCTGGCCGGCGTCCACCAGGAGCCCCCGCAGCGGCCCGTCGCAGGCGAGCTGGAGGTTCACGCGGCTGCCGTCCTTCTGCAGGGCGGCGGTGAGCAGGCCGCCGGCCAGGGCCTCGGCGAAGACCCGCGCGGCGGTGGGGTAGAGCCCGTGGAGCATGCGGGCGATGCGGGCGGTGTCGGTGACGCGGACGAAAACGGCCCGGAGGCCGCGGTCCTGGTAGAGGCCGCGAACGAGGCGATCGGACATGGGACCGGGGGTTCTACTAGCCCGGCAGGACGGCCGCCAGCGCCAGCGCCAGCTGCGCCGGCGGCGGTACGGCCTCGCCGGCCGCGCCGGTGAAGGCGAGGCCTGCCTGACCGGTCGAGCCGAGGCCGCCCTTGCGGGAGGCGCAGCCGACCTGCCCGTGGAAGAAGCCGGGGCTGCGCCGCGGCATGTCGAGGGAGCAGGTGCCGAACCGGCCGCTCAACCCCTTCTCGTCCATCTCGAAGGACAGCCGCTTGCCGTCCACCAGCCCGCGCACCTGCGTCCTCCCGTCGCGACTGGAGACGTGGACGTCGAAGTTGGGGCCGTGGAGGCGGTCGCCGTCGAGGTGGAGGTCGTAGTCCCGCCGCTTCAGGTCGCCGGCCCAGGTGCCGTCGGCGCGGCGGGTCATGTTGACGAGCGGTCCGACCACCCGCGCCTCGTCGAACGAGGCGCTCGACGAGGAGCTGCCGCTGGCGAGGAAGCGCACCTCGCCGGTGGGCTTGAGCTCCTGCGCCAGGGCGGGCGCGGCGAGGGTGAGCGTGCAGGCTGCGAGGAGAAGGGCGCGCATGCCGTGGAGCATACGCCGCCCGCATTCACGATGGGAGAACGCTGCGGATGGTCTCCCTCAGCCCGTAATGGGGAGCCCAGCCGAGCTCGCGGACCGCGCGGGAGCCGTCCACCACGCAGAGGTACTGGATGTGGTCGATCTCCTCGGGCGGGAAGCTGGTGAGGCGGGCCTCGAAGGCGCGCTTCACCAGCGACCGCACCAGGAAGTGCGGCACGGGGAGGGGGTGGCGGCCCAGCTCGCGCAGGATGGCCGAGAGCGGCACCTCGCCCGGCCCGGTGACGTTGTAGACGCCGCGCACCCCCGGCTTGAGCGCCAGCGCCAGCGCGCGGCAGGCGTCCTCCTCGTGGATCAGCTGCACCATGGGGTCGAAGCCCATGACCGTGATCGGCTGCTGGAGCCGCAGGTAGTTGGACGGGGCGTTCCGCACCGTGGGGCCGACGATGTGCACCGGCCGCAGGATCACCGTCTCGACCTCCGGGTGCTTCCAGAGGAAGGACTGGGCGAACATGTCGAGCTCGACCAGGTCGCGCAGGTCGCTGAAGCGCTCGGCGGCGAGGAGCGGCGTCTCCTCGCCGAGGAAGTTGGAGTTCCCGGGGAGCGGGCCATAGACGTTGGCGCTGGAGAGCACCACCACCTTCTTGACCCCGTGCTTCACGCAGAGCTCGAGCACCTTCTGCGTGCCGAGGATGTTGAAGCGGTGCGCCTCCGAGAAGGGCATCCGCGGGTCGTGCATGATGCCGAGGTGGATGAGCGCGTCGATCCGCTCGTGGCGGAAGACGTCGTCGAGCTTCTTCTTGCGGATGTCCACCTCGTGGTGGGCGACGTCCTTGGGCTGCTCCCGGAACGGCCGGCGGTCGATGCCGACCAGCCGGGTCTCGGTGTGCAGGAGCTTCGCGAGCGCGCGCCCCAGGTTGCCGGAGATCCCGGTGATGGCGACCGAGCGGGGCATGCCGGGGAAGGAGACGGGCGGGAGCGGACGGGGCACGGGATCCTCTACCAGAAGACGTGCTTGCGCTCGGCCAGGCCGCGCTGCAGGAGCCCGTCGATGGCCGCCTTCACCGCGTCCACCTTGTGCTCCAGCTCGGCGTCCTCGTCGTCGGGCGAGCCCTCGAAGCGGATGGGCGCGCCGAAGTGGAGGTGGTAGCGGCTGGGGAGCGGGAAGGGCAGGCCGGTGGGGGTGAGCGGCAGGGAGGGCATCGAGAGCAACCGGGCCAGCCCCTTGAGATCGGCGAGCTGCGGCGACTGCTCCTCGGCGCCCACCACGCCCACCGGCACGATGGGCGCGTCGCACTCGAGGGCGAGGCGCAGGAAGCCCTGCCCGAACCCCTGGAGCTGATAGCGCTTCGACCAGGGCTTGTTGAGGCCGCGCACGCCCTCCGGGAAGACGATGAGCGCCTCGTCCGCGGCGAGCAGCCGGCGGCAGTTCTCCGGAGTGCCCACGATCTGGCCGCAGCGGGCGTAGAGCGTGGAGACGAAGGGCAGGGTGGAGACCCACTTCTCCACCAGGGTGCGGGCGGCGCGGGGCGGGTCGAGCTCGACGAAGAGGGCCACCAGGATCATGGCGGCGTCGAAGGGGAGCTGGCCGGAGTGGTTGGCGACGAACAGCACCCGCCCCTCGCTCGGCACCTGCTCGAGGCCGTGCACCTCGACCCGGAAGTACTTGCGGTAGAGCCAGAGCAGCGGCGCCATGGCGGCGGTGGTGTACTCGAGGTCGAAGCCGTAGGGGTCGACGCCGAACTCGTTGCGGGGCGGGGTGAGCTTCTCGATGCGCGCCTGGGTGCCGGGCCCGCCGAGCTCGTAGGTGAGCGCCTTGAGCCGCTCCTTCAGGAGCTTGCCGAGGTCCGCCATGGGGAAGGGCTTACCACGGGTGGCGGGCGGGGGCGGGCCGGAAGAGCGGCGGGACCCAGCGGGCGCGAAGCACGGAACGACCCGGCGGACGAGAGGGCCGCCTGCCCCGGATGCCCGCGCGGCGGTGGATTCCTGGTGCACGCCGCGCTAAGCCTTGTGCGTGCAGCCTCCTCCCGCGCCCCGGAGCATCACCTGCCGCAAGGTCTCCCTGTCCGAGGACGACGGCTCCTTCGACCTCGAGTTCTGGCGCGCGGCCGGGGCCGAGGCGCGACTCGAGGCGGTCTGGGACCTCGCGCTCGAGTATCTTGCCTGGAGAGGCGAAGATGGCCCTGAACCGCGACTTCAGCGATCTGTTTGCCGCCTTGAACGCCGCGGAGGCTGAATACCTCCTGGTCGGCGGCTACGCGCTCGCGGTCCACGCCACGCCTCGGTTCACGAAGGACCTGGACGTCTGGGTGAACCCGACCCGCGAGAACGCGGCGCGCGTCCTGCGTGCTCTCTCCGCGTTCGGCGCGCCCCTGCAGGACCTCACGATCGAAGATCTGTCCCGGCCCGACATCGTCTTCCAGATGGGTCTCCCGCCTAACCGCATCGACGTGCTCACGCGCATCGATGGCGTCGAGTTCCCGGAAGCCTGGCCGGCACGCATCACCTCTCGCTACGGCGCGCTCGAGATCCCGGTCATCTCGCGCCGGCACCTGGTCCAGAACAAGCGCGCTTCGGGACGGCCCCAGGATCTCGTGGATGCCGAGCTGCTGCTGCGGACGGAGCCGCCGGCCTGAGGCGCAGGCGCAGGCGCGCGTTTCCGCCCCACGGACGACCGCTACCCCGCTCCGAACCTCCCCGCCGCCTCCTCCAGGGTCACCCACTCGCGCTCCCCCAGCGATCGCACGAACGCCTCGATGCGCGCGAGCTTCTCCTTCGCCGGCACGCGCAGGTCGCGCTGGCGGGCGGCGAGCGCGGGGCTCGCGTCGGAGGCGTCGAGGAGGTCCACGCCGTGCAGCTCCAGGTTGAAGAGCGGCAGCCGGCCGGTCCCCGCGGCGAGGGCGCGGACCAGGCCGGGCGGCATGGTGGCGACGAAGGTGCCGATGAGCGGGAAGCCGAAGAGACCGGTGGTGATGGGGAGCTCGACGAGCCCGCCCTCGCCCGCCGGCGCCCGGCGGTAGGGCTCGGCGGGATCGGGCCGGTATGGCCTGCGCGGGGCGAGGAGCGCCCGGGGCCGGTCGAGGATGGCGCGGGAGGGTCGCCGCCGCAGGGCGAGCGCGCCCATCACCGCCGCCTTGGCGAGCCAGTAGGGGAGGGCGGGGAAGGCGGAGGAGTCGTAGCGGTAGCCCTGGTCGCGGAGGGCGGCGAGGAGCGGCGCGGTGAGGGTGTACCCGGGGGCGCGGAACCCGACCGGCGCCGCGCCGGTGACGGCGGCGATGGCCTCCGCTCCGCGCCGCACCTCGAGCGCGATCCTTTCCGCCGGCCGCCGCGTCAGCGCGTAGTCGTGCGAGAAGGTGTGGTTCCCGACCTCGTGCCCGGCGCGCGCCAGCGCGGCCATCGCCACCGCGGCGCCCGGCTCTGCGAGCTCCTCCCCCACTGCGAAGGCGGTGCCGCGCAGGCCGAGCCGGTCGCAGAGCTCGCCGAAGCGCGCGGCGGCCTTGCCGTAGACCGGGTCCGGCCCGGCGGAGGCCGGCGGGTCGGAGAGGCCGTGGATGCGGTGGTAGTGCCGGAGGGCGTCGAGGTCGATCGACAGCGCCGCGAGGCCTGGCCTCACGCCTTGCCCGCGCGCCCCGTCTCGATGGCGCCGCCCCGCGCCGGCGCCTTCACGCGCAGCACCCAGAACAGCTTCGCGACCTGGCGCAGCACGTTGGGCACGCGCTTGAAGAGGGCGATGGAGGGCGGCCGCTTCTCCTCGAGCGTCACCGGGATCTCCACCACCTGCTTGCCCTCCAGGGTGGCCCGCAGCACCAGCTCGCT
The DNA here is from genome assembly GCA_035656915.1 of Anaeromyxobacteraceae bacterium. GTDB lineage: Bacteria > Myxococcota > Myxococcia > Myxococcales > Anaeromyxobacteraceae > Anaeromyxobacter_B. The sequence goes on along the minus strand of DASRRJ010000008.1, from coordinate 314,602 downwards.
CGCGAAGACGTCCTTGTCGACCACGCAGCGCTCGGCCACCGGCGCCACCCGGGCGCGCAGGAACGCCTTCACCCCGTGGGTGTCGGTGCCCGCGAAGCCCAGCAGCAACGCCAGCATCTGGTTGTGGACGTAGGTGGCGAACCGCCGGTACGCCGGGCGGTGATCCTCGGAGCCGGGCGCGCGCTTCGAGCCCACCACCATGTCGGCCTGGCCGGCGTCGAGCACGGCCAGCGCCCGGTCGTAGAAGCTGACGTCGCAGAGGTCGATCTCGTCGCAGACCACCACCTCGCCACGCGCCTCGAGGATCCCGCGCCGCAGCGCCAGCCCGTAGTTCGGCTCGTCGGAGTGGAGGTAGCGGAGCCGCGGCTTCTCGCGGGAGAGCGACTCCAGGATCTCGACCGTGCGGTCCTTGGAGCCGTTCTCGGTGAGGAGGAGCTCGTAGTCGAGGCCGCGCTCGTCGAGCCGCGCCATCAGCTCGAGGCACGCCTCGCGCACGATCCCCTCCTCGTCGTACACGGGGATCACCACCGACAGCCGGGGAGGGGAGACGGCCATGCGCTAGCCGTTTCTCGCGCATTCGCGCCCGGTGAGCAAGGCGTCTTCCATCGACGAGTACTCCCACCGGCCGTAGCGCCCGGCGGTGAGGATGCCCTGCGACGCGAGCCAGGCCAGGGCGGTCTCCTTCGCCTGGCCGTACTCGGCATCGTAGAGGACGTAGGCGTGGGGGATGACGTGCGTCTCCAGGAACAGCAGATCCTGGCGCGAGCGCAGGAACCCGAGCTCGAGGAGCGCCTCCAGCGCCTGCCGCTCCACCTCCTCCGGAGGCAGCGGCGCACCGGCCGCGAACTCGACGTAGAAGCTGCGGAGGCCGGGCGGCGCCAGCGACGGCACCGCCGCCGAGCCCGAGCCGATGCGGTACGGGGCGTAGCGCTTCTCCGGGAGGTAGACCCAGTGGAACGGCGGCGCTCCGACGTCGCGCGCCGCGACGTTCACGTAGGTGACTGTGTTGGCGCGCAGCCGCTCCGCCGCCTCCCGCACCTGGGCGGGCGCGCCCTCGCAGAGCCGCACCAGCTCAGGCAGCGGGATGGTGGCGACGGCGCTGCGGTACGAGACCTCCTCGCCGGAGGAGAGCCGGCAGCGGCGCCGGGCGGCGTCGATCGAGACCGGGCGGACGCCGCACTCGGCCGGGCGCCGCAGCCGGGCCACGAGGCCGCGCACGAAGGCCTCGATGCCGCCCTCGCGCGGGTAGATGAAGGAGGCGTTGTAGCCGGCCTGGTCGCCCTCGAGGCCGAGCGCGCCGCGCACCACCTGCTCCACGGTGGGGCGGGGCACGAAGCGGCCCATCCACTCCACCCCCAGCCGGTCGGGGTGCACCGTCCAGAGCTTCTCGTTGTACGGGAACATGAAGTTCCGCGCGAAGCCCTCGCCGAGGTGGCGGCGGATGAAGTCGCCGAAGGTGCGCGGCTCGGTCTCGCGGAGCGCCCGGCCCTTCTCGCCGTACTGGGCTTCGATGAAGCCGAGGACGTTCTCGGCCACCACCTCCGGCGGCAGCCCGGCGGTGTTCACCTGGTAGGGGTAGCGGGTGAAGACCTGGTGGGAGTAGATGCCGGCCCTGCGCTCCACCGTCGCCCAGCCGCCCGGCAGCGCCTCCTCGGCGAGGGCGCGCATGGCCGGATCGCGGAGGTGCAGCCAGTGGCCGGTGGCGTCGAAGAGGAACCCGTCCCGCGCGTCGGTGCGGCAGAGGCCGCCCGGGCGTTCGGCGCGCTCCACGAGCCGGTAGCTCCGGTCCGTGTGCAGGGCAGCGGAGAGGCCGGCGAGACCGGCGCCGAGAATGAGCAGGTCGCTGTCCGGCAAGGGAGTCGTGTGCTCCGAGGTGGGAGGTGTCGCGAGGCGGTTGACGGTAGCATGTGGCCGCCCGCGCGTGCCATAAGCGCGCTGCTGCGGTCGCCCTGCTGCGCGTTGTCCCCCTGACGGGTCGATGGTACGCTCCGCCGCAATATTCCCAGCCATTTCAAGGAAGAATCGATGCGGGTCGCCTGCCCAGACTGCTCAGCGGAGTACGACATCGACAAGAAGCGCATCCCGGCGAACGGGCTGAAGGTGCGCTGCCCGAAGTGCAAGGGCGTCTTCCAGGTGAAGCTCGCGCCCGCCGCGGCGCCACCGCCGGCCGAGGCCGCGCCCGCCGTGGCCCTGCCCGCGCCTCCTCCGCCACCCGTCCCCGCCGCCGTCGCCCCGCCGCCCGCGCCCTCGTCCCCGTTCGACACCGACCCCTTCGCTGCGCCGCCGGTCAAGCCGGTGTTCTTCGAGTCCGAGCCGCTCCCCGCGCCCGCGGCGCCCGCCCCCGAGCCGGAGCCCTTTGCGGCTTCGCCGCAGGAGCCGGCGTTCCCCGCGTCCGAGCCTCTCCCCGCGCCCGCGGCAGCCGCCTTCGACGCGGAGCCCTTCGCCCCCCCGCCCGAGCCCGCGTTCGCGGAGGCGGAGCCGTTCTCCGCGCCCGGGGCCGGCCCCTCGGAGGCGGAGCCCTTCGCGCCGCCACCCGAGCCGGCGTTTCCGGAGATGGAGCCCTTCCCGGCGGCGGACCTCGGCGGCGCACCGGCCCACGTGGAGGCCGCCTCCACGGCCGGCGAGCTGCAGGCCGCCTTCGACGCCGAGCCGAGCCCTTTCACCGCGGTGTCGCCCGCCGGCGCGCCCGAGGCGACGCCGGCTCCCTCCTTCGATGACGTTGCCTTCGACGACGTCCACTTCGACGACCCCGTCGACTCCGGTCCGCAGGTCCCGCCTCGAGCGCCGGCCCCTGCTCCCGTCCAGGTTCCGGCCCCCCAGCCGTCCTTCGGCGCGGGGCTGGGCAGCCTGGGAGGCCTCGGCGCCGACGAGACCTCCGAGCTCGAGAGCCTGCTCGAGGAGACCAGCGGCGGGCCGAAGCCGGCTTCCCCCCCGGTCGGCGCGCCACGTCCGGGCGCTGCGCCGTCGACCCTGCTCGGCACGGCACCGGGCACCCTGCCCATGGCCACCTCCCTGCGGATCGCCCCGGCCATCGAGGGCCCGACGGCCCGCGGGATCTTCTCCTCGAGCCGTGGCCGCGCGGTGGCGCTGGCGGCGCTCGTCGCCGCGCTCCTCGCCGTGGTCGGCGCGGGCGTAGGCGCCGGCTTCACCCGCCACGGCCTCTTCTTCCGCTCCACCCTCTTCCATCGCACCGGGCCCAATCGCCCGGGCGCACGCTTCCTGCGCCAGGCGCGCGAGAAGCTGGCCCAGGGCGACTACCCCGGGCGCCGCGCCGCGCTCGACCTCGCCGACCAGGCGCTCCGGAGCGACGCGCAGGACGCGGAGGCCCTCGGGCTCTACGCCCAGGCGGCCTTCGCCCTGCAGCGGGTGCACGGCGGCGGGGATCAGGCGGCGCAGCGCTCCCAGCAGCTCCTCGACGGACTCTCGGAGAAGGACGCGGCCGAGCCCGAGGTGACGAAGGCCCAGCTGGCCCGGGCGCTCCTGCCCGGGAACGAGGCCGGGCTGCAGGCGCCGCTCGCCGCGCTGGAGAAGCTCGCGGCCGGCAAGGACGCCGACGCCGAGACCTTCTACCTGCTCGCCGACGCCGCCCGCGTCCGCAAGGACCTGGCGCGGGCGCGCGGCTGGCTCGAGCGGGCCGAGAAGGCCCGCTCCGGCACCGCGCGCGGCAGCCTGGCGCAGGGGCTGCTCGCCACCGCGCGCGGCGACGTCGCCACCGCGCGGGCGATGCTGGAGGACGCGCGCAAGCGGGATCCGTCGAGCAGCCTGGCGGCGCTCGAGCTGGGCGCGTTGCTGGAGGCCCAGGGCGACCTCGCGGGCGCCGAGGCGGCGGCCCGCGCGGCGGCGGCGCCAGACGCGGCGACGCGGCTCGGGCCCCGGGAGCGGTCGCGGGCGCACGTCCTCCTGGGCCTCCTCGCCTTCCGCAAGGGCGGCGCGGCCGAGGAGGTCGATCGAGAGCTCGACCAGGCGGTGCGCGAGGACGCCGGCTACCTGCCGGCCCGCCTCGCCTGGGCGCGCCAGCTCATGCGCCGGGGTGCCGGCGAGCGCGCGCTCGCGGTGCTCGAGCCGGCGGGGACCAGCCGCGACCCGGCCTTCGTCGAGGCCTGGGCAAAGGCGCTGGCGCAGGGAGGCCGGCAGCTCGACGCCATCAACGCCCTCGACGCCGCGCTCGGCTCCGACCCCGGAGAGCCGCGGCTGCTCCTCGCCAAGGGGGCGGTGCAGGAGTCGTCCGGCAAGCGGCCCGAGGCGGAGAAGCTCTACGAGGACGCCGCCCGCCGCGATCCGTCCCTCTGGGAGGCGCGGCTCGCGCTCGGCCTCTCGCGGCTGCGCGGCGGCGACCCGGCGAAGGCGGAGCCGGACCTCCGGTTCGCCGCGGAGAAGGCCTCCGCCGATCCCGAGCCGCTCGCCGGCATGGGCGAGTGGTGGCTGGCGAAGGGCGACCTCGGGCAGGCCGAGCAGGCCTTCCGCAAGGCGCTGCAGCTCGACCCGCAGCACCCGGCCGCGCACGACGGGTTGGGCCGGGTGCTGCTGGCGCGCGGCGACGACGCCGGTGCCGCGGAGGAGCTGCAGCGGGCGCTCGCGGCCGACCCGCACCGGGCCGGCGCGCAGGTGTCGCTCGGCGGGCTCCTCTGGCGGAAGCGCGACCTCGCCGGCGCGCGGACCGCCTTCGCCGCCGCGGTGGCGCAGGATCCGCGGGGCGCGCTGGCCCGCGCGCGGCTCGGGGCGGTGGAGCTCGAGCAGGGGCAGGTGGACGCGGCGGTGAACGACCTCCTCGCCGCCTCCAACCTCGACGGGAACGTGGCCGAGGTGCACCACTGGCTCGGCCGGGCGCTCCTCGCCAAGGGCGAGACGGCTCAGGCGGTGGAGCACGCCAAGAAGGCGGTGGACCTCGCCCCCGCGGAGCCGACCTACGCGCTCGCGCTGGGCGCCGCCCAGGAGCGCGCCGGCGCGGCGCAGGAGGCGGTGGAGGCCTACAAGGCGGCCATCGCGCACGCCCCGAAGCTGCTCGAGGCCTACGAGCGGCTCGCCGGGCTCCAGCTCGCGCAGGGCCGGACCGCGGACGCGGTGGCCTGGCTCGACCGCGCCATCGCGGTGGCGCCGCACGAGCAGCGGCTCAAGCTCGCGCTGGGGGATTGCCGCGCGAAGACCGGCCAGCCGGCGGAGGCCATCCGGCTCTACCGCTCCGCGCTGGCGGCCGACCCCTCGCAGAAGGCGGCCTACTACCGCATCGCCCGCGCCAGCCACGAGCTCTCCGGGATGTCCGCCGCCCTCCCCTGGTACGAGAAGGCGGCCCGCGAGGAGCCGGCGAACCCCATGCCGCACTATTACCTGGGCTTCGCCAGCAAGGAGCGGGGCGACCGCGCCGGCGCGGTGCGCAACTTCAAGCGCTACCTCGAGCTGCGGCCCGACGCCGACGATCGGAAGGACATCGAGGCCGAGGTGGAGGATCTGGGCGGGCGGGGGCGCTAGGCCGCCGCGGCGGCCGCGCGCTTTTGCTCGCCCCTTCCGGCGCGGAGTCCGTTACACCTACCGGCTTCGAGGGCGCCCGCCAGGCGGTCCCTCCCCGGAGGAACGATGATCGAACTCACCTTGGCGCTGGCGCTCGTCGCCGCGCAGGCTCAGCAGCTCCAGGCGCCCCCGCCGGCTCCCCCGGCCCCGCCAGCTGGGCCCGTGCTCACGCTCGACGAGGCCCTCCGGGAGGCGCAGGCGCGCAACCTCGACCTGCGGGCGGCGCGGGCTCGGCTCGAGCAGTCGAACCAGCTCTCCGCCAAGGCCTGGAGCGGGTACCTGCCGCAGCTCGCCGCGAGCGCGACCTACACCCACAACAACGTCGAGGCCGCCATCCAGCTGCCCACCGGCTATTACGTGCGCGACTCCGCCACCGGGACGGTGCCGGGGGGGAGCACGCCGCAGCCGCCGGCGTTCAACCCGGCGCTGCCGCAGAGCACCACCAACCCGCCGGGCGGGCCGACCACGCTGCTGCTGTATCCGTCCGGCTTCGAGACCGCGGTGATACAGAAGCAGGACCAGCTCGGCGCGCAGCTCCAGCTCACCCAGGCCATCTTCGCGCCCGGCGTCTGGTACGCGATCGCGACCGCCAGGGAGGGCGAGCAGCTCGCGGGGACCACCCTCGAGGCGGCGCGGCGCGACATCCTGTTCGCCGCCGCCCAGCTCTACTACGGAGCCGCCAGCCTCAGGCAGGCGGTGGCGGTGCAGGAGCGGATCCTCGCCACCAACCGCGACCACGAGCGCGACGCGCGGGTCCGCTACGAGACCGGGACGGTGAACAAGATGACCCTGCTGCGGGCCGAGATCGACCGCGCCCGCTCGGAGCAGGACCTGAAGCGGGCCCAGATCGCGTACGCCCAGGCCAAGGTCTCGCTGGCGACCCTGCTCGACCGCAAGGAAGCGGCCTTCGAGGTCGACGTGCCGCCCGAGCCCGCGGCGGCTGCCGGCGAGCTCGAGGCGCGCGCCCTGACGGAGCGGCCCGACGTGCAGGCGGCGCGGGAGACGGTGAAGCTCGACGCCTCGCAGCGTGACGGGCTCTACTCCGGGTACGCCCCCGCCCTCGGCGCCTTCGCCCACTACCGCTGGTCGAACGCCTCCGGCTTCACCGGGCTCGACACGAGCTGGGACCTGGGGCTGGCCCTCAACTGGAACCTCTTCGACGGCGGGCTGCGCGAGGCCAACCTGCGCGAGGCGCGCGCCCGCGTGGCGGAGGCGGAGGCCGCCCAGGCGAGCACCGAGGCGAAGGCGCTCGACGAGGTGAAGCGGGCCAGGCTCGACCTCGAGAGCGCGATCGCCAACCGCGCCAAGGCCGAGGAGCAGGTCGCGCTGGCGCGCGAGAACCACCGGCTGGTGGAGGTCAACTTCAAGGCCGGCGCGGCGACCTACATCGAGGTCTCCGACGCCACCTCGGCGCTGGTGTCGGCGGAGCTGGGCAAGGTGAACGAGTCGCTCAACGCCGACCTCGCGGCGCTCAGGCTCCAGAAGGCGGCGGGGCTCTTCAGCCCCGCGAAGTAGGAGAGCCCCCCGCCGCTCCCGTTCGACGGGAGGGCAGGGGGCTCCGAAATCTCCCCCTCGCTCGAGGGGGACGGGCGATGCGTTACTTCATGCCGCCGTCGGCATCGCCGGCGCCAGTGGCGCCGCCCATGTCCTCGGTGCCCTTCTTGTGCTTCTTGTGGTGCTTCTTCTTGTGGGTCTTCTTGGTCTTGGTGGTGGTCGTGGTCTCGCTGGTCTTGTCACCGGTCGTGGACGGCTCGGTGGTGGTGCCGCCGGCCGGAGGAGGCGGCGCGGCGCCGCCCGTCTCCTGCGCCAGCGCCGGCATCGTCGAGAGCAGGAACGCCGCCGCCATCAGCATGCTCAGTTTCTTGATCATCTCGGGTTCTCCTTCGCGGGTTCAATCCCGTTCTGGAGAAGATGGTGAGCATCCGGCGTGCCACCAAGTGCGGCGGCGCGCGGCCCTCGGCGGCGCTTGCGGTTTTCGTGGCGGTCGAGGCGCGCACGCCCTCGGCGGGTGGAGCGCAAAGGGACGCCGGCACGGACGGGGCGTGGAAACGGGCCATGCCCGCCCGCACGCCCTGCGGGCGCTGATCAGCCGCGGAGCTTCGCGCGGGCCATCGCCTGCGCGAGGAGGTGGCCGACGGCGATCATGAACTCGCGCTCGCCGTCACCGAGCCGACGCGACTTGCGGAACGCGAGCCCCACCGCGCCGTACGACTGTCCGTCGCAGATGAGCGGGACCACGGCGCGCGCCTGATCCCCGAGCAGCTTGGGGATCTCCTGCACGTTCGGGTACGCGTTCTGGAGCGCCTCGACGGTGTCGATGAAGATGGGGGTCTGGGTGCGGTGGGCCTCGACGACCAGGGCCGGCGCGTCGGGAGGGAAGACGCGCCAGCGGTCGAGGAGGTCGGTCGGCCAGCCGTGGGCGTAGAGCATCTCGAGCGAGCCGTCGTCGCGAGTGCCCACCAGCGTGGCGCGGGAAGGCTCGAGCATCGAGAGGCCGTTCTCGAACGCGACCCGGGCGGCCACCTTGGGGGGCAGCGGCGCGGACAGCGAGGCGGCGATCGACTGGAGGCGGCGCAGCCGAGCCACCCCCTCCTGCGCCAGGCTGCGCTCGTGACGCTCGACGTCCACCTCCTGCTGGGCGGCGATGCGCGCGGCTCGCTCGTCGGCCATGCGGCGGGCGTTGTCGATCGCCAGGGAGGCCGGACCGGCCAGCTCGCGCACCTTGACGAGGTCGCACTCGGCGAGGCCGGGCAGGGTGGCGGAGCGGATGAGGGTGAGCGCGCCGATGACCCGGTCGCGGGACTGGAGCGGCATCACGACCATCGAGTTGGGGCCGATGGCCCGCAGGATCTCGAGGTGCTTCTCGTCGTGGGTGGCCCAGGCGAGCACGCTCTCGTCGATCTGACGGATGAGCCGCGGGCTCCGGTCGCGCATGGTCTGGACCGAGGGCGTGGACCAGTCGATGCCGAGCGGCACCGCGCGCATCCGGACGGCGAGGTCGGCCTTGGCCGGATCGGCGTGGGCCACCTCCACGCGCCGGGGGACGCCATCGCCGTCGAGCAGGTCGATGAAGCACCAGTCGGCCATCGCCGGGACGATGGCGGCTGCCACCGAGCGCAGCGTGGCCCGGTAGTCGATCGAATCGGCGAGCAGCCGGAGGGGGAGCGGCTCCTCCGGCTCCCTGTGTGACTCGGCGAGGGCTCGGGAGGCTCGCTCGGCCTGGGACAGGCCGGAGAGCGCGGGATCGGTGGAGCCGGTCTTGAGCGGGGTGCCGAGGGTGACGCGCATGGCAAGGCCGGTATCTCACCGCCCCGGCGCCCGGTCAAGCCCCGTACGACGCATCGCGTCAGGGGTGCTCGGGGGCCTCCAGATCGGTGGAGGTCACGGAGCCGTTCCGGCCCCCGGCCTTGGCCTGGTAGAGGGCGCGATCGGCCGCGGCGAGGAGGTTCCGCTCGGTCTCGCCCGGCACGTAGTGCGGGAGGCCGGAGAGGACGGCGGCGCCCACGCTCACCGTGACGCCGAGCTCGTGCTCCTGCCAGCCGCAGCGGGACCGCTCCACCGCCTTGCGCACACGCTCCGCCAGCGCGCGGGCGCCGGTGGCGCCGGTCTCGCGGGCCAGGACCACGAACTCCTCGCCTCCGTAGCGCGCGAGCACGTCCTCCTTGCGCACCGCGCCCTGCAGGACGTAGGCGACCATCCGCAGCACCTCGTCGCCGGCGAGGTGGCCGAAGCGGTCGTTCACCGCCTTGAAGTGGTCGATGTCCACGAAGAGCAGCGCCAGCGCGCGCTGGTGTCGCTGCGCCGCGGCGAGCTCGGCGGCGAGCCGCTCCATGAAGTGGCGTCGGTTGTAGAGGCCGGTGAGCGGCTCGTGCATCGCCCCCTGGGCCAGCTTGCGCTGGTACTCCGCCTCCACCCGATCGGCGAAGGCGAGCTTGAGCACGGTGGAGACCCCGAGGTGGATGCGGGCGCCGTCCTCGAGCCGCATGGCGTTGACCCGGGCGCCTTCCACGAAGGTGCCGTTCTGGCTGCCGAGGTCGCGGAGCTGCGCGGCGCCACCCTGGACCTGGATGCTCGCGTGCCTGCGCGACACGCCCTCGTCGCGGATGCGGATGTCGGCGCCGTCGCGCCGGCCGATGGTGAGCTCGCGCCCCGGCTCGAGAGGGTACATCTCCCCGAAATGGGGACCGGAGAGGACGATGAGGTAGGGGTGCTTCTCCGAGGTTCCGCCGCCCCGTGGGGGCGCAGAGAAGGTGTGATCGGTGAGCTCGACGTTGGGCTTGGACATTTCGCTGCCTGGAAGGCGCGCGATTGTACCCCGTGTGGGGAAAGATGCGAGTCCGTCCTTTTCTCGAGCCCCTGCGGGTGCCTTTCGCTGGTCGAGGCGGCCGCTCGCCCGCTCGCGCTTGCGCCGAGCGGCAGGCGGTGCGATGAAACCGCCCCGTACCCTCTCGATAGGAGCGTCTTCGCCATGAAAAAGCTCTCCAAGTTCGCCGCCGTCGCCCTCCTCGCCGCGCTCACCGCCTGCGCCACCGCGGGCACCCGCACGGCCGTCGGTGCGGGCGGCGGCGCGGCCGCCGGCGCCGGGATCGGCGCGCTCCTCGGCGGCTGGAAGGGCGCCGCCATCGGCGCCGGCGTGGGCGCGCTGACCGGCGGCTCGGTCGGCCTCTACCTCGACAAGCAGGCGAAGGAGCTCGAGGCCGTCGCCGAGACCAAGCGCACCGAGAACGGCGTGCTCGTGAACATGAAGAGCGAGATCCTCTTCGACACCGGCAGCGCGGTGCTCAAGCCGGAGGCCGTCGCCCAGATCCAGCAGGTGGGCGACATCCTCGCCAAGTACTCCGACGATCGGGTCCAGGTGCTCGGCCACACCGACAGCACCGGCCGCTCCTCCGCCAACGAGGAGCTCTCGCAGCGGCGCGCCAACGCGGTGAAGGAGATCCTCGTCGGCCGCGGCGTGCAGCAGACCCAGATCACCGCGCTCGGCATGGGGCAGACCAAGCCCATCGCCGACAACGCCAGCGCCGCCGGGCGGGCCAAGAACCGCCGCGTCGAGGTGCACATCGACGTGCCGAAGCCGACGGCGTAGCGACGAGTCGGGGCGGAGCGCGCCGCGGCGGTCCGCCGCCCGGCGCGCTATGGCATCGCGGTGAAGCGCCACGCGCCCGCCGCCGCCCGCAACCGCGAGGAGCTCCTGGCGGCGCTGCGGCCCGCGCTGCCGGCGCGGGGGCTGGTGCTCGAGCTCGGCAGTGGCACCGGCGAGCACGCGGTCTTCCTCGCCCGCGCGCTGCCCGGGCTGGAGTGGCAGCCGAGCGACCCGGACCCGCTGGCGCGCGAGAGCATCGCCGACTGGAGCGCGGAGGCGGCGCTGCCGAACCTGCGCCCCCCGCTCGACCTCGACTTGCGCCTCCTCGGCTGGCGCCGGCGCTCGGCCGACGCGCTCCTCGTCGTGAACGTGCTCCACGTGGCGCCGCCGGAGGTCTCGGAGGCCCTGCTCGAAGGCGCCGGAGAGGTGCTGCCCGAAGGCGGCCCGCTCTGCGTCTACGGGCCGTTCGCGACCGTGGACGAGCCGCTCTCGCCGGAGCTGGCCCGGCTCGACGCCGACCTGCGGCGGGTGGACGGGTCGCTCGGGGTGCGGGAGCTCGAGCCGTTCCTGGCGGCGGCGCGGGGGCGGGGCCTCGGACTCGATCAGGCGGTGGCGCTCGGCGGCGAGCGGACGCTGCTGGTGCTGCGGCGCCTCGGCTGAGTCGAAGCGCCGATCAGCTCCCGCTCAGCAGTCGGTCGTGAGCGCGGTCCTGCTCCGAGAGCAGCGCGAAGAAGGCGGCCACCTGCGGATCGGCCCCCGGAGCGAGGAACTGGGCGTGCATGGCGGCGAAGCGCCGCTCGAGGTCGGCGAGGTGCGCCTTCACCCGCTCGAGCTCCGCGGGCCACTCACCGTTCCGGAACGCGGCGTACTCCGCGTTGGCCGCCTCGGCGAGCGCCTCCAGATCCTGGAGCCTGGGCATCACCGCCAGGTCGAAGCGGCTCGGATCCCCGCGGTAACGGGCCGCCAGCAGCCGGACGCGCATGGCGTGCTGCTCCTCCTCCTCCTCCAGCCGGGCGAAGAGCGCGCGAACGCCCTCGTCGCCGGCGAAGCGCCTCGCCGCCTCGCGATAGATGAGGGCGCAGACCTCCTCGATCTGCGCTGCTGCCTCGAACACGTGATAGCTGCTGGCCATCGAGCTCCCCTGGGTCGGCGCAGTATACCCGAGCAGGGTGCGGAATCACGCCAGCGGGGGGCGCTCGCGCCAGACGCCGGCCTGGCGCTCGAGCGCCAGGCCGAGGCGGCAGAGCGTCCCCTCGTCGAAGGGGCGGGCCCAGAGCGAGATCCCGTGCGGCACCCTCGCCGGCGCCGCGAGCTCGACCGGCTCCTTCACGGCGAAGTCGCTGCGCAGCCGGGTGAGCCGGCGGAAGCCGGTGCGCAGCGTGAGGCAGGGGTGGCCGGTGTAGTTGGTGACGGTGAGCATGGGGCCGGCCAGGGCCGGGCCGGCCAGCGCGTCGACCGAGGCGAAGAGGCCGGCCATCGCCTCCATCGCCTTCCGCCGCAGCCGGTCGGCCTGCACGGCGTCCACGGCCGAGATGAAGCGGGCGCCGCGCCAGAGGTTGGGCCAGGCGTCGGCCACCTGCACGGCGAGCTCGTCGTCGCGGTGAGAGAGGGTGAGGTCCTCGAAGGCCGCCGCCGACTCGGCCAGGAGCGTGGGGAGGAGCGCGTCCCACGGCAGATCGGGGAGCTTCACCTCCACCAGCTCGGCGCCGGCGGCGCGGAGCAGCTCGAGCCCCGCCCGATCCTCCGGCAGCGCGTCCTTGTCGGCGAGCCAGGCGGGGTCGTAGCCCACGCGCGGCGCGCCCAGGGGGCGGGCGAGGTCGAGCTGGAGCGGCGCCGCCACCGAGCTCGGATCCCCCGCGGCGCGGCCGTTCAGGGCCGCCAGCACCAGCGCCGCGTCCTCCACGGTGCGGGTCATGGGGCCGAGCTTGTCGAGCGACCAGCTGAGCGGCATGGCGCCGGTGCGCGGCACGCGGCCGAAGGTGGGGCGCAGCCCGGTGACGCCGCAGCGGATCGACGGCGACACGATCGAGCCGAGCGTCTCCGACCCGACGGCGAAGCCGACCAGCCCGGCGGCCACCGCGGCGCCCGGACCGGCGGAGGAGCCGGAGGAGCCCTCGGCGAGGAGCCAGGGGTTGCGGGTCTGGCCGCCGAACCAGACGTCGTTCATGGCGAGCGCCCCGAGCGACAGCTTCGCCACCAGCACCGCCCCCGCGCCGCGCAGCCGCGCCACCACCGCGGCGTCGTGGTCCGGCACCCGCCCGCGGAAGGGCTCGGCGCCCCAGGTGGTGGGGATGCCGGCGGTGTCGAGGAGGTCCTTGGCGCCGTACGGGATCCCGTGCAGCGGGCCGCGGTACTTGCCGATCGAGAGCTCGTGATCGGCCTGCGCCGCCTGCGCCAGCGCCAGCTCGTCGGTGCGGGTGATGGTGCAGAGGAGCCTCGGCTGCAGGCGCGCCAGCCGGTCCAGGTAGATGCGGGTGAGCCGGACGCTGCTGAGCTGGCGGCCCTTCACCCAGCGCGAGAGGTCCGAGACCGGCGCGTAGGCGATGTCCTCGTCGGACTCCGGCAGGGGCGCGGCGCCGGGCGGCGGCCGGACCAGCTTCGAGCGGCCGGTGGGCGGCCGCATCCCCGGCAGGAGCGGGCTGAAGCCGGAGGCGGGAGCGAGCGAGCGCGGCGCGGGCGCGCGGCGCAGCGCGAGCGGCCAGGAGAGCTGATCGCCCAGGCTCTCCACCAGGAGCTTCCGCTGCTCCGGCCGGTACGAGACCCGGGCCAGCTTCTCCGCCTCGGCGATGGTGCTCACCGTCACCTCGGCGGGCGCGGTGGCTCCGCCGCCGAGGGCGCCTGGCGGTGGCGCGGCGGTGGTCCCGGGCGGGGTGGAGGGCTCCGCTGGTCCGGCGGAGGCGGCCCGCGGCACCGCGCCCGCGGCGGCGAGGAGGGCGGCGGACGAGAGGAAGCGGCGGCGGGACAGGCGCTGGTCGGCCATGCGGTGATTGAAACATCGCCCGGCGCACCGGTCCACGTGAGCGTTAAGATGAACCCTCCCGCGACCGCACCCCTCCGAGGTGGCGCATGCAGTACCGCAAGCTCGGCAGCAGCGACCTGACCGTCTCCGAGATCGCCCTCGGCTCGTGGCTGACCTACGGCGGAGGCGTGCCGCGCGAGCGGGCCGAGGCCTGCGTGCGGCGGGCCTTCGAGGTCGGGATCAACTTCATCGACACCGCCAACGTCTACGCGCTCGGCGCCGCCGAGTCCTTCCTCGGCGAGGTGCTCCAGACCATCCCGCGCGACCGCTACGTGCTCGCCACCAAGGTCTTCTTCCCCATGTCGCCGCAGGACTCCGGGCTCTCGGCGGAGCAGATCCGCAAGCAGCTCGACGCCTCGCTGAAGCGGCTGCGGGTGGATCACGTCGACCTCTACCAGTGCCACCGCTACGACCCGCGCACGCCGCTCGAGGAGACCATGGCGGCGCTCACCAGGGCGGTGGAGCAGGGCAAGACCCGCTACATCGGCTTCTCGGAGTGGAGCCCCGACCAGCTCCGCGCCGCGCTGGCGCTCCCGGGCGCCCGCTTCGTCTCGAGCCAGCCGCAGTACTCGCTCCTCTGGCGCGCGCCGGAGGCGGAGGTCTTCCCGCTCTGCGCGGCCGAGGGCATCGGGCAGATCGTCTGGTCGCCGCTGGCGCAGGGCGTGCTCTCCGGGAAGTACCTCCCGGGCCAGCCCCCGCCGGCCGGCTCGCGCGCCGCCAGCCCGGAGATGGGCGGCTTCCTGCAGGGGCGCTTCGACGACAAGGTCTACGCGGGCGTGCAGCGGCTCGTGCCCATCGCGCGGGAGCTGGGGCTCACGCTGCCGCAGCTGGCGCTGGCATGGGTGCTGCGCCGGCCCGAGCTCTCCGCCGCCATCATCGGCGCCTCCCGCCCGGAGCAGGTGGAGGAGAACGCCAGGGCCTCGGGGGTGAAGCTCGAGGCCGAGACGCTGGCGAAGATCGACGCCGCGCTGGCCTGAGAGGTTGCCGTCCTCTCGCGCCACCGATCCGTCTACCCCCGCTTGCGAGGGGGCCGCCCGGTGCCCAACTCAGCAGCGACGTGACCCAGCTCGAGCGGCTCAGTCTGTGCGGATATCGCCGCGTCGGGACCCCCGAGCGCGGGTTTCGCTGGATCGAACCGGACGGCCGCCCGGCGCAGGGCGAAGCGCTCGATCGGCTGCGAGGGCTGGGCATCCCGCCGGCCTGGACCGAGGTCCACGCGAGCCCGTCCGCGGGCGCGCGCCTGCAGGCGGTGGGGCGGGATCGGGCCGGCAGGTGGCAGTACCGCTACGAGCCCGGCTTCACGCGCCGCCAGGAGGCCGCCAAGTTCCGCCGGCTGATCCGGTTCGCCGAAGCGCTCCCGCGCGTACGGGCCGCGGTCGAGCGGGATCTGCTCCTGCGCGGGCTCCCGCGCGAGCGGGTGCTGGCGGCGGCGGTGCGGCTGCTGGGGAGCTGCTTCATGCGCGCGGGCAGCAAGGAGTACGCGGAGCGGAACCAGAGCTACGGGATCGCCACCCTGCGCAAGCGGCACGTCACCGTGAAGCGGGATCTGGTCCGGTTCGACTACACCGGCAAGTCGGGCCGGCGCCACGTCCGCGAGCTGCGCGATCTGCGGGTGGCGCGCCTGGTGCGGGAGATGCTCGCGCTGCCCGGCCGGGAGCTCTTCCAGTTCCTCGCCGACGACGGCCCGGTGGACGTGCGCCGGCGGCACATCAACCGGTACGTGAAGGAGGTCATGGGCGGCCCGTTCACCGCGAAGGACTTCCGAACCTGGGCCGGGACGGTGATCTGCGCCTCCGAGCTGGCGCGCCGGCGACGCGAGATGATCCCGGGGCGCACCGACCCCTCCCGCGTGCTCTCGGCGGCGGTGAAGGAGACGGCGGCCCGGCTCGGCAACACGCCGGCGGTTTGCCGCGCCAGCTACATCTCCCCGCTGGTGATCGAGGCCTGGCGCGAGGGGCAGGTCATCTCCCGGCCATTCCAGTCGGTCGAGGAGCTCGCGCTCGAGGGGCATGGGCTGCACGCGTCGGAGCGGTCGGTGCTGGCCCTGCTGCGCGGGCGCGAGGCCGGCCGCAAGCCGCGCGAGCCCTCCCGCGGCGCTGATCGGCACCGGGCCGAGCCCTCGAGCGCGCGTCCAACGTGCGCCGCCTTTCGCGCCGCCTCGGGCGCCGGTCCTCGCCGGAGCCGGTCCTCGCGCCGCGGAGGCCGGCGAGGCGCGGCTGTCGTCGCCAGGCCGGTCCCGTGAGGGCCGGGGCCGCGCCCGTCAGCGGTTTCCGAACAGCACCTCGTCCACCTTCCGCAGCCAGCCGCGGTTGTGCCCGGTCAGATCCTCCAGGCTCGGGGCGTACGCCACGTCCGGCGCCACCGGCCGGTTCTCGAGGGAGAGGCCGGAGAAGAACTCGGGCGCGGCGAGGTCGGTGCGCCGCACGCCGTTCACCGGCACCGAGGGCTGGACGCCCATGGCCGCGTTGGGGATGGAGAGCGAGAGGAGCCCCTCCGGATCGGTCCAGCGCGCCGCCAGGTTCTGCGCCTCCTGCTGGCTCCCGCCGGCGCCCTCGGTCGGCTCGCCCACCAGCACCGCGCGGCGAGAGGCGCGCAGGAGCGCCGCCACCCGATCGCAGGCGCTCATGCAGGTGGGGCCGGTGAGCGCCACCACCTTGCCCTCGAACCCGCCCACCGCCTCGTCGGAGCGCACCGCGGCCTCCAGCAGCGCCGGGGTGTAGTCCTGGCGGGCCTTGCGGGCCGCGCCGATGGCCTCGGCGACGCGGCGCGGCTCGAAGGCGTCGTCCCCGCGCGCCGGCACGCCGCCCAGCATGGGCGCCCGCTGCTGGAAGACGAGCTGGTTCAAGGTGCTGGCCCGCACCAGCAGCGCGCCGGCCGGGTAGGTCTTCTGCCGCTCGCCCAGCATGGCGACCAGCGCGGTCGAGTGCGAGATGTAGCCGCCGCCGTTCTGGCGCAGGTCGAGCACCAGGTCGAGCTGCTTCTCCTTGCACTGCTTCAGGAACCCCTGGAGCACCGCGGTGAAGGGCTGGCGCTCCTCGCCGGTGGCGAGGGTCTCGGTGTGGAACGAGAGGATCTGCGCGTAGCAGAAGGCCTGGTCGCGGCGGCGCACCACCTCGCCGAGGCGCGCGGCGAGCCGCCCGCCGTCGCCGGTGTACTCGCGCAGCGCGGCCGCGTCGCGGGGGGACAGGATCGGCTCGCTCCGCAGCCAGCCCTGGGCCGCGGCGGGATCGCGGTCCCAGCTGTTCCGGCCCTGGTCGTAGCGCCAGTCGAGGAGCTCGGTGGTGGCCACGCCGGTGCGGCGCACCCAGGCCTGCGTCATCACGTGGCCCTCGGCGTCCGGGGAGGCCCACCACGGCAGCTCGAGCGTGCGGCGACGGCCGCCCGCCACCACGGTGAGCGCGGCGGTGCGGCGCTCCGGCCAGGCGAAGTCGCGGCGGGTGAGGGCGTCCACGGCGCGCTCCAGCCGCGCGGCCTCGGAGCTCGCCGGCAGGTAGCGGGCGAGCTCGGCGAGCACCTCGACCACCGGCCGGCCGTCGAGGGCCACCACCTCGCTGCCGGGCGCGAGCAGCTCGCCCAGGTCGTGCACGCCGGAGGTGGTCTGGAGCCAGGAGACGAGCTTGCGCTCGACGTTGGCGACGTAGACCCGGCCCTCGACCCGCCGCAGTCCGACGCCGAGCGCCACCTGGGGCAGGCGCGCGGGCGCGGAGAGCTGGAGGTGGCCGTCCTGGAAGCCGGCCACGCAGCGGCGCATGCGGTCGTAGAAGTGGAGCGGCTCGTCCTCGCGGGCGATCGCCCGCTCGGCCTCCACGCAGCCGTCGAGGGCGCGGACGGGGTCGAAGCGCGGGACCCCTGGGCGCGAGAGGAGCTGGCTCTTGACCGGCAGGAAGACGTAGCGCTTCTCGACGGCCTCGCGCAGCTCGCAGGCGAGCTGGACGCGCGCTCGCGCGCCGCAGAGCGGCGAGTCGGCGCATTGAGGCGCGTCGCGCAGCGCCCCGATCCCGTCGCAAGGATCGGGCGTCGGGCTGGCGGCCGGCGTGGCGGGCGCCGCGGCGAGGGAGGAGAGCAGGAGCAGGGTCGAGAGCGTGGGCATGCAGATCGGGGGTGCGAGCGTCCCCCTCGTCGAGGCGGCGCTTGGCGAGCGCACTGTAGCCGGAAGCCTCGTCCGGGGCAGCAGACGCTCGGGCGGGCGCGAGGCCGCTCCCACGCGACGGTTGTGCGGGGGTGAGTGGCGTCCCAGCTTTTGGGCTCAACCAAACCAGGAGGTGGTCATGAAGAACCTGAAGCGTGCGCTGGTGGTGTTCGCGTCGGTGTCCCTGCTCGCGGCGGGGCCGGCCCTCGCGCAGAGCGGCTCGGGCGGCTCGGGCGGCAGCGGGACCGGCACCTCGGGCGCGGGGGCCGGTGCGGGCAGCAACACCAGCAACAGCACCGGGACCGGCCCGAGCTACGGCGGGACCGGCAGCTCCGGCTCGACCAGCGGCACCGGGACGGACACCGGCACCGGCTCCTCGGGCAGCATGGGGACCGGGAGCAGCGGCAGCAGCTACGGCACCGGCTCGGACGCCGGCAGCTATGGCACCGGCAGCTCCGGGTCCGGCACCGGAACGAGCGGCACCGGGACCAGCGGCACCGACAGCTCCGGCTCGAGCCTGGGCGGGACGGGGACCGGGTCCTCCGGCTCGACGGGGACGGGCTCCTCCGGCTCGAGCGGCTCGACGACCGGGACGCCTGGCTCGACGACGCGCGGTGACGGGGGCTACTGAGTCGGTGGAGCGCCGGGCGCGAGGGGGCGAGCGGAGCCGTCGGCCGCCGCCCCCTTCGCGTCCGCAGTGAGGCTGGCGGAGGGCGCCGCGCCCGGTGATGATGATCGGACGAGCAGTCCGATCACCATGCGCGCGCGCCTCAAGAGCCTTCGCAGCGACGACGTCCCCGACCTGGCGCGCTATGCGCCCGCCCTCCCCGACGAGTTCGCGGTGCCCCTGATCCTCGAGGTCGGGCCGCTGGGGCTGCGCGGCCGGGAGGAGTTCGAGCTGCTGGTGGTCACCCCGCGCTGGCTCCTGCGCCGGCACGGCGCCGGCGGGGTGGTCTCCGGCCGCTCCAAGCTCATCGTGTTCGAGTGGGACTTCGCGCGAGTGAAGGCCTTCCTCACCCGCGAGGTGGCGGCGTGCTCGGGCGAGTCCTGGCCTGAGGTGGCGCGGCGGGTGGGCCGCTTCGCCGACTGGCCCGGCGACGCGGAGAACGTGATAGGCCTGCGCTAGCGGCGGCGCCCGCTGCTTAACCCGCGCCGCGGCAGGGGGTCCTGCCACGATGCTCATCTCCCAGGCGCTCGCCACCTTGATGCTCCTCGCCGCGCCGCCAGCCCAGCAAGGCGCGGCCGGCCACGGCGTGCTGCACGCCCTCGACGCCGCGCTCGTGCAGGTGACCGATCGCGTCGCGCCGGCGGTGGTCCAGGTGCAGGTGACCGGCTACGGCGGCGCCGATCCGAGCATGATGGTGCTGCGGCGGGCCATCGGCTCGGGGGTCATCGTCGATCCCGCCGGCTACATCGTCACCAACGCCCACGTGGTGGCCGGGGCCCGGCGCATCCGAGTGCTCCTCGCGCCGGCGGGGGAGGGCAAGCGGCGCCCGGCCCGGCGGGAGTACGCGGCACGGGTGGTCGGCGCGGAGCCCGACGTGGACCTCGCCCTGCTCAAGATCGACGCCACCGACCTGCCGTCGCTGCCGCTCTCCGGTAACGACGTCCGGCCCGGGCAGCTGGTCTTCGCGGTGGGGAGCCCGGTCGGCCTGGCCAACACCGTGACCCTGGGCGTGATCTCCTCGGTGGCCCGCACCCCGGACCCCTCGCGGCCGCAGGTCTTCATCCAGACCGACGCGCCCATCAACCCCGGCAACAGCGGCGGGCCGCTCATCGACACCGAGGGGCGGGTCGTCGGGATCAACACCAGCATCGTCACCCAGGGCGGCGGGTCGGAGGGGCTCGGCTTCGCCATCCCCTCTCCGGTGGTGCGGGTGGTGACCGACAGCCTGCGGCGGTTCGGTCACCTCCAGCACGCGGTGCTCGGCATCTCCTCGCAGGAGATCACGCCCGGGCTCGCGGCCGGGCTCAAGCTCTCGCAGGACTGGGGCGTGCTGGTGGCCGACGTCGTCCCGGAGAGCCCGGCGGCGCGGGCCGGGGTGGCGGCCGGAGACATCCTGCGCGCCGTGGACGGCCGGCCCATCGACGGGATGCCGGCGCTCACCCTGGCGGTCTTCCTGCACCAGGGCGGCGCCCCGGTGAAGCTCTCGATCCTGCGCGGGCAGGAGAAGCTCGAGCTCTCGGCGGCCGGGGTCGAGCCGAGCCACCCGGTCGACAAGCTCGGCGGCGCCGACGTCCCCATGAGCGCGGTGCCCGCGCTGGGGGTGCTCGGGGCGACCGTAGACGACCGGGTGCGCAAGCTGCTGCCGCCGCTGCGCGAGCCCGCCGGCGTGGTGGTGGCCGGGCGCACCCTCGCCTCGGCCGAGGTCGAGACCGGCCTCGAGCCGGGGGACGTGATCCACGCCGTGAACCGCACGCCGGTCGGGTCGCTCGAGGAGCTCGCGCGGGCGCTGGCGGCGGCGAGGTCGTCCGCCGACCGCGGCGTGCTGCGGGTGGAGCGTCACGGCGTCCTCATCTGGCTCGAGTTCGACCTCGACTGACCAGCGCCACGAGCCGGCGCACCTCTCCCGACATGAAGTCTTTTCACCGCCTCGCGCGGGCGTGACGAAAAGGGACACCGGCTCGGAAACGCGACGGTGACGGCCGCTGGCCGGTGGCGCCCGCTCCGCGAGGCCGGCCCTTCGCAACGCCGCAATCTCAGGCCGATTCGTGCGCGCCGCCGCCCTCGCCGGGGCGAGGAGGCGAGCGCTGGCCCGCTTCTTGGAGTTCAGGCCCCAGGAACCCTGCGTGAGGCCACCATGCCGAACGATCCCTCCGAGCTCGTCCTCGTCTTCGGTCCCGCCGACGCCGCGCTGGCCGAGACGCTCACCCGCGTCGGCGGCTTCGGCGAGGTGCGCTTCTGCGAGCGCCAGGAGGAGGCGCTCGGCGCGGTGGCGGCGGCCACGCCGATGCTGATCCTCATCAGCTGCGCGAGCTGCCCGGAGCTGGCCGGCTTCCTGGAGCACCTGCGCGATCGGCCGGAGCTGGCGAGCGTCCCGGTGCTGGAGATCGAGGACATCCGCCCGATGCTCGAGGGCCGGGCGGGCTGCGCGAGCTGAGGCGTCCCCGTCGCGCGCCGGCGACGATCGCCGTATCGCGGCGCGTCATTTTCGGAAAGTCAAGGTACCCGGAAGTGTTCTTGCTCCTGACAAGGGGGCCAAGTGACACTCATCGGCTCTCTTTTTCCTTTTCGACTCCCAGAGGACTCCGCATGACCACCAAGGCGATCAAGCCGATCCTGACGAACCCGCTCGATCCCCCGGAGAAGGTCGAATTCAACATCCCCAACGAGATCGCGCGCGCCACCGGCGCGTACGAGGAGGTGATGAAGGAGGGGCACGACCTCATCCAGCGCCCGCTCCGCTCGGTGGCCATCGACCAGATCGAGAAGCAGCACGCCAAGAAGCGGATGACGGTCTGGGAGCGCATGCGGGTGCTCACCGAGAAGCCGCCCAACGTCCTCTACCAGAACTGGGGCAAGAACCTCGACGGCGCCTCGCTGGTCACCGCCATCCTCAACATCGACGGCCGCGACGTCGCCTGCTACGGCCACGACTTCACGGTGCGCGCCGGCTCGATGGACGCCACCAACGGCAACAAGCTGGCACGGCTCTTCCGCCTCGCCGGCGAGAAGGGCATCCCGCTCATCGGCATGAACGACTCGGCCGGCGCCTACGTGCCGGCGGGCGTGGGCGGCCTCGACGGCTACGCCGAGGCCTTCACCGCGCTGCGCAAGATCAGCGGCGTGGTCCCCTCCATCATGTGCATGTTCGGCTTCAACGCCGGCGGCGGCTCCTACCTGCCGCGCCAGGGCAGCTTCGTCATCCAGCCCAACGACACCTTCTTCGGCCTCACCGGGCCGGGCGTGGTGAAGTCGGTGCTGGGCGAGGACATCAGCCCCGAGGACCTGGGCGGCCCCAAGGTGCACGGCGCCTCCGGCGTCGCGGACCTCACCGTCATCGACGAGCTGGCCGCGCTCCGCCAGGCGGTGCGCCTCCTCGGCTACCTCCCCGACAACAACTCGGTGGCGGCGCCCTTCCAGCACACCAGCGACCCCATCGACCGCAAGACCTGGGAGATCAACACCCTCCTCAAGAAGGCCTTCAACTCGCCGACCGGGTTCAACACGCCCTTCGACGTGTCGATCATCATCCAGCAGGTCTGCGACCACGGCGACTACTTCGAGATGCAGCCGGAGCGCGCCCGCGAGGTGGTGACCGCCTTCGGCCGGCTCGGCGGCCACGTGGTCGGCTTCGTGGCCAACAACAGCGCCGTCGGCTCCGGCCAGATCGACTGCGACACCGCGCTCAAGATCGCGAGGTTCGTCCGCTTCTGCAACGTCTACAACGTCCCCATCATCTTCATGGAGGACACCACCGGCTTCCTGCCCGGCCGCGAGCAGGAGACGCGCGGCATCGTGCAGGCGGGCCGCTCCATGCTCGACGCCATCGTCGACGTGCGCACCCCGCGCATCCTGCTCATCCTGCGCAACGCCTTCGGCGGCGCCTACGCCTCGTACAACAACTACCCCACCGGCGCCGACCTGGTGCTGGCGCTCCCCACCACGCGCCTCGCGGTGATGGGGCCGGCCGGCAAGGAGTTCGTCTACAAGGACGAGCTCCGCAAGCTGCGCGCGGCGGCGGCCGAGATGGTGAAGAAGGGCATCCAGCAGCGCACCACCGCCGGCATGGACGGCGACGACGCCAAGAAGGACGCCGAGCGCGAGGCGCTGGACTGGCTCAAGGGGCAGGAGGCCCAGCTCAGCCGCCGCTACGAGCAGGAGCTGATGAACCCGAAGGAAGGGCTCGCCCTCGGCTCCATCTCCTCCATCGTGATGCCCACCGACCTGCGCAAGGTGCTCGGCGAGAACATGCAGTTCCTGCTGCGCCACTACAAGCCGGCGCCGATGGGCGGCCCGCAGCGCGAGTTCCACTAGACCGTCGGAAGCAGCCGACCTCGAATTTCGACCCCGGAGACAGAGACCGATGGCGACCACCGACTGGTACCGAAACAACCCGCTCACCCACCGCGACCGCCGGCTCGGCGGCTACGCCTCGGAGTGGGTGCGCTCCTTCGCCTGCGAGGACCTGAAGCCGCTCATCGTCTGCCGCGGCCCGATCCGCAAGGAGGCGATGGACGTGTTCGACGAGATGGGGATGACCCACTACGGGATCCTCCTCTCCGAGAAGGACTCGATCGTCTACCCCAACGCGCTCGCCCCCGAGCTGCGCCAGCTCACCGACAACAGCCGCGTCCACCGGCTGCCCGACTACACCGGCGCCGGCAAGGAGGAGCGCGTCGAGCGGATGCACCAGATCGTGCAGATCGCCAAGGACTACGGCTACGACTCGATCTTCGCCGGCTACGGCTTCATGGCCGAGGACGAGGAGTTCGTGGCCACCGTGGAGAAGGCCGGCCTCAAGTTCATCGGCCCGAACTCGGTGACCCAGGCCCGCGCCGGCAAGAAGGACGAGGCCAAGCGCACCGCCCTCGAGGTGGGGGTGAGCGTCACGCCGGGCATCAACGACGTGTCGGCCCGCACGCTGCTCAAGAAGCTGCCCACCCGCAAGAAGCTCCTGCTGGTGGTGGAGGCGCGCGAGCTCGACTGCGACCCGGCGATCGTGAACGACGAGAGCACGCCGCTGGAGGTGCTGGCCGAGCACGTGCTGCAGGGCTGCTACGCCAAGGGCCTCGACATGTTCTCGATCGAGGAGCTGTCGGCCCAGGTGCAGCACGAGGTGGCCGAGATGTTCCAGAAGTACCCGGGCAGCCGGGTGCGGCTCAAGGCCATCGGCGGCGGCGGCGGCAAGGGGCAACGCATCCTCGGCGCCAACCTGCTCGCCCATGCCAGCCCGAGCCCCGAGCTGGTGGCCAAGGCCGCGGCCGAGGCGCCGGCGGCGGTGCGCGAGATCCTGAACGAGGTGAAGGCCACCGGGGTCGGCGACAACAAGAACGTGCTCGTCGAGCTCAACATCGAGCAGACCCGGCACAACGAGATCCAGCTGCTCGGCAACGGCACCTGGTGCGTCTCGCTGGGCGGCCGCGACTGCTCGCTGCAGATGCACGAGCAGAAGCTGCTCGAGATCTCGGTGACGCAGGAGGAGCTCGCCGCCGCCATCGCCCGCGCCGAGCAGGCCGGCCACCACGCCGAGGCGAAGTCGCTCGCCACCGACCTCGAGATCCTGAAGCGGATGGAGGCCGACGCGGCCCGCTTCGGCGAGGCGGTGGGGCTCGACTCGGCCTCCACCTTCGAGTGCATCGTCGACCGCGACCGCTACTACTTCATGGAGGTGAACACCCGCATCCAGGTGGAGCACCGGGTGACCGAGCTCTGCTACGGGCTCAAGTTCACCAACCCCGCCGACCCGGAGGACTTCTTCGTGGTCGAGTCGCTGGTGGAGGCGATGGCGCTCATCGCCCGCCACAAGGGGCGGCTCCCCAAGCCGGCGCGGGTGCCGCGCTTCCACGCCTCTGCCGAGGCGCGCCTCAACGCCACCGACGCCTCGCTCTCGCCCCACGCCGGCGGGCTCATCCGCTACTGGTCCAAGCCCATCGAGGGCGAGATCCGCGACGACCAGGGCATCTGCATGCCCAACCCCGACACCGGCAAGTTCATCCGTTACCGGGTGGCGGGCGCCTATGACTCCAACATCGCGCTCCTGCTCACCAAGGGCGACGACCGGCTCGACAGCTACCATCACCTGTCGCGCGTGCTCGGGCACATGCGGATCCGCGGGGTGAACCTCGCCACCAACCTCGAGTTCCACTACGGCCTGGTCAACTGGTTCATCGGCCAGAACGTGATGGCGAAGCCCACCACCCGCTTCGTGGTGCCGTACCTCACGCTGCTCGGCCGCCTCAAGGAGGAGGCGAGCAAGGTCGACACCAGCTTCGCCTTCGTGGAGATGAAGAAGCACTACGCGAAGCAGGTGGCGGCCGAGTACCCGGGCGACCCGGCCATGGGCAAGGCGGTGGCGGAGGTGCTCGACCGCAAGAGCACGCTGCTCACGCGCCCCATCAACCGGCTGCTCGAGGATCCGCACCTGTTCGCCGGCTGGCTCAGCCTGTTCCGCGAGAACTATCGGAACGACGGCGGCAAGCTGATCTGGGTGCGCAACGCGCTCGGGGTGCTCAACGAGACCTACGACTACCTCAACATGGCCTACAACCCGCGGGCGCCCGCGGCCGAGGTGATCTGGCAGCACGACCACGAGCTGCTGCAGAAGCCGCTGCGCTTCTACCAGCAGCTGCGGGCGACGTTCGGCGTGGAGCGGCAGGAGTTCTACAAGCTCAACGACATCCTCCGCAGCGAGCAGCCGCAGGGCGGCTACGACGCGGAGACCTGGACGCAGATCCGGGCCGCCCACTTCGGCTTCCAGTCGGGCAACGAGCTGCTCGGCATGCTCTTCATGATCGCGGAGAAGGTGCGGTTCTTCGACTTCAAGGTCGAGGAGAACCTGGACGTCACCATCCCCGACTACCTCAACGAGCCCGAGCTGCAGACCCGCATGAAGAAGGTGCTGGTCCCGCCGCCGTCCACCAAGGCCGACGAGATCGTGGCGGTCTGCGGCGGCATGTACTACGGGCAGGAGGCCCCCGGCCGCCCGCGCTTCGTGACCGAGGGAATGCACTTCGAGAAGGGGCAGCCGCTCTACATCATCGAGGTGATGAAGATGTTCAACACCGTGCGCGCGCCGTTCTCCGGCACGGTGGAGAAGATCGTCATGAACGGCGGCGACGGCTGCATCGTCCAGAAGGGCGAGCCGCTCTTCAAGATCGTCCCCGACGAGAAGTTCGTGGAGGTCGATCCCAAGGAGGTGGAGCGCGAGCGCCGAGCCCGCACCGCCGAGCACCTCAAGGCGGTGCTCACCACCTTCGAGGAGAAGTTCGCGGCCCCCGATCCGCGCGCCGTCGAGCACGAGCGGAAGCACAAGCCCGGGCGGCTCAAGGCGGTCTCCTCCTAGAGCCGGCCGGCCCTCACGACCGGTGTCCGACGAGAGACCTCGCCCTTGCCGGCGGGGTCTTTCGTTGTGATACCCTGCGCGCCGAAAAACTACCCGCCCTCAAGGAGGCTGGAATGCAGAGATCCAAGCTGTTTCTCCCCGTCCTCGCGCTGTTCGCCTTCGGCGCCTGCAAGCCGGCCAAGCCGACCACCGTGAAGCTCGGCGTGTTCGAGCCGATGACCGGCGCCAACGCCGCTGGCGGCGCGATGGAGGTCGAGGGCATCAAGCTCGCGAACCAGCTCTACCCGTCGGTCAAGGTCGGCGACAAGGAGTACAAGATCGAGCTGGTGGTCTCCGACAACAAGTCGGACAAGGTCGAGGCCGCCAACGCCGCTCAGCGGCTGGTCGATCAGGACAAGGTCAACGTGGTCCTCGGCTCCTGGGGCTCCTCGCTCTCCATGGCGGCCGGCCCGATCGTCAAGGACAAGAAGGTCCCGGCCATCGCCCTCTCGGCCACCAACCCGCTCGTCACCAAGGGCAACGACTACTACTTCCGCGTCTGCTTCATCGATCCCTTCCAGGGGACGGTGATGGCGAACTACGCCTTCAAGGACCTGCACGCCAAGAAGGCGGTCATCATCCGCGAGGTCTCCAACGACTACTCGGTCGGTCTCGCCAAGTTCTTCGTCGACAGCTTCAAGAAGCTCACCGGCGACGAGAGCGCCATCCTGGGCGAGCTCAACTACAACACCAACGACCAGGACTTCACCGCCCAGCTCACCACGCTCAAGTCGATGAAGCCGGACGTGATCTTCGCGCCGGGCAACTACACCGAGAGCGCCCTCATCATCAAGCAGGCCAGCGAGCTCGGCATCACCGCGCCCTTCCTCGGCGGCGACACCTGGGAGACCCCTGAGTTCATCGACGTGGGCAAGAAGGCCACCGAGGGCGCGGTGTTCTCGACCTTCTTCGCCACCGAGGTCCCGATCACCGACACCAGCAAGGTGTTCCTGGACGCCTACCGCAAGCAGTACAACAAGGAGCCTGCGGCGGTGACCGCGCTCGGGTTCGACGGCTACCTGGTGGCCCGCGCGGCCATCGAGAAGGCCGGCAGCCTCGACGGCGCCAAGATCCGCGACGCCCTGGCGAGCATCCAGGCCTTCCCCGGCGCCGCCGGCCTCATCACCTTCGATCAGAACCGCGACGCCACCAAGAGCGCCGTGATCAAGACGGTCAAGGGCGGGAAGTTCACCTACCTGACCACCGTCCAGCCGTAGCGAGCCGGGCCCCGGGCAGCCCACCGCCCGGTCGCTCGCCTGGAACGGGGGGCCCCGCGTGGCCCCCCGTTCTCGTTTCAAGTACTCTCCCGACCCTCATGACGCTCCCGCTCCTCCTCCAGCAACTGGCGAATGCCCTCGCCCTGGGCAGCCTCTACGCCCTCATCGCCATCGGCTACACGATGGTGTACGGCATCCTCCGGCTCATCAACTTCGCGCACGGCGACGTCTTCATGCTGGGCGCCTACGTCGCGTTCTACTGCGTGGCGCTGTTCCTGCTGCCGTGGTGGGCCTCGTTCGTCATCGCCATCGTGGTCACCGCCCTGCTCGGCGTGCTGCTGGAGCGGGTGGCCTACCGGCCGCTGCGCGACTCGCCCCGCATCTCGGTGATGATCAGCGCCATCGGCGCCTCGTTCCTCATCGAGAACGTGGCGGTGGTGCTCTTCGGTGGCCGCCCCAAGGGCGTGGCGGTGCCCGACATCCTCAACGTCAAGCTCGCCTTCGGCTCGGTCTCGATCATGTCGGTGAGCCTGGTGATCCCGATCTTCACCTTCGTGATCCTGGCGGTGCTGCTCTGGGTGGTGGGGAGGACCCGGACCGGCATGGCCATGCGCGCCGTCTCGACCGACCTCGACGCCGCGCGCCTGCAGGCCATCGACGTGAACCGGATCATCTCCTTCACCTTCGGCTCGGGCTCGCTGCTGGCCGCCTTCGGCGGCATCCTCTGGTCCTACAAGTACCCGCAGCTCAACCCGCTCATGGGCGTCATGCCCGGCCTGAAGTGCTTCATCGCCGCCGTGATCGGCGGCATCGGCAACATCCAGGGGGCGGTGCTGGGCGGCTTCCTCCTGGGCGGCATCGAGCTGCTCACCATCGCCTTCCTGCCGACCCTCACCGGCTACCGCGACGCCTTCGCCTTCGTCCTCCTCATCGTGGTGCTGCTGGTCAAGCCCTCGGGCCTGCTGGGCAGCCGCCAGGTGGAGAAGGTGTGACGCCATGAGACTCCAGCGAACGCACCTCTACTCCCTCGCCGCCGCCGCCGCCTTCGTGGTGCTGCTGGTGGCGGGCGACCTCTTCTTCGACTCCTTCACCCTGCGGGTGGCGCACCTGTGCGCCATCTACGTGGTGCTGGCGCTCTCGCTCAACCTGGTGAACGGCTTCACCGGGCTCTTCTCGCTGGGCCACGCCGGCTTCATGGCGGTGGGCGCCTACACCTGCGCGCTCCTCACCATGACCCCCGAGCAGAAGGAGATGAACTTCTTCCTGGCGCCCATCGTGCCCTGGCTGGCCCAGGTCCACCTTCCCTTCGTCCCGGCGCTGCTGATCGCCGGGCTGGTGGCGGCGCTGGCGGGCTTCGTCATCGGCGCGCCGGCGCTCCGGCTCAAGGACGACTACCTCGCCATCGCCACCCTGGGCTTCGCCGAGATCATCCGGGTGGTGCTCACCAACATGCAGAGCATCACCAACGGCGCCCTGGGGCTGAAGGGGCTGCCGATGTACTCGACCACCTGGGTGGTCTGGCCGTGCGCCGCGCTCTCGGTGGCTTTCATGGTGTTGCTGGCCCGCTCCAGCTACGGCCGGGCGCTCAAGGCGGTGCGCGACGACGAGATCGCCGCCGGGGCCATGGGCATCGACGTGTTCCGCGTGAAGGTGGTGAGCTTCGCCACCTCGAGCTTCATGGCCGGCGTGGGCGGCGCGCTCCTCGGGCACCTGCTCACCACCATCGATCCGAAGATGTTCACCTTCATGCTCACCTTCAACATCCTGCTGGTGGTGGTGCTGGGCGGCATCGGCTCCATCACCGGCTCGGTGATCGCCGCCTTCGGGGTGACCATCCTGATGGAGGTGCTGCGGTTCCTCGACGGCCCCATGAACTTCGGGTTCTTCGAGACCGAAGGGCGCCCCGGGCTGCGCATGGTGGTCTTCTCGCTGGTGCTGATGGGGGTGGTGCTCTTCCGGCAGCGCGGGCTCATGGGCAACCGCGAGTTCTCCTGGAGCATGTTCTCCCGGGCCGGGCTCCTGCCGCGGCCGGTGGAAGGGAAGGACAGCCGTGCTTAGGACCGAGAACGTCACCATGAAGTTCGGCGGGCTCACCGCCGTCTCCGAGCTCGGCATCGAGATCGCCAAGAACCAGATCGTCGGGCTCATCGGCCCGAACGGCGCCGGCAAGACCACCGCCTTCAACGTCATCACCGGGATGAACGCGCCGACCGCCGGGCGGGTGATCTTCAAGGGGGAGGAGATCACCGGCCTGCCGCGGCACCAGGTGACGCGGCGCGGCATCGCCCGCACCTTCCAGAACATCCGGCTCTTCCGCGAGCTGTCGGTGCTGGAGAACGTCCTGGTGGGCTGCCACCTGGCGATGGACACCAACCTCTTCGCGGCGACCCTCCACCTGCCGAGCTACCGGCGCAAGGACCGGGAGGCACGCGCCTTCGCGCTGGAGCTGCTGGAGCAGGTCGGGCTCCACGGCGACGCCGGGGAGCTGGCGGTGAGCCTCCCCTACGGCAAGCAGCGGCGGCTGGAGATCGCCCGCGCCCTCGCCACCCGCCCGTCGCTGCTCCTCCTCGACGAGCCGGCCGCCGGGATGAACCCGCAGGAGTCGGTGGAGCTGATGCACTTCATCCGCAGGATCCGCGACCAGTTCGACCTCACCATCCTCCTCATCGAGCACCACATGCAGTTCGTGATGGGCATCTGCCAGAAGCTCTACGTCCTCGAGTACGGCGTCACCATCGCCTCGGGAGACCCCGCCGCCATCCGGCAGGATCCCAAGGTCATCGAGGCGTACCTGGGGGTGGAGTGATGCTGAAGGTCGAGCAGCTCTCGGTCCACTACGGCGGCATCCACGCGCTCCAGGGCATCGGGCTCGAGGTCCCGGACGGCGCCATCGTGAGCCTCATCGGCGCCAACGGCGCCGGCAAGAGCACCGCCCTGCGGTCGATCGTCGGGCTGGTGAAGCCCTCGGGCGGCGCGGTCTCCTGGAACGGCGAGCGGCTCACCGGCCGCGCCACCAAGGACATCGTCTCCCGGGGCGTCTGCCTGGTGCCCGAGGGGCGCCACGTCTTCCCCAACCTGACGGTGGACGAGAACCTCACCCTGGGCGCCTACTCGCGCTCGGACAAGGCTGCCATCGCGGCGGACCGCAAGAAGGTGTTCGGCTTCTTCCCCCGGCTGGAGGAGCGGGCGAAGCAGAAGGCGGGCACGCTCTCGGGCGGCGAGCAGCAGATGCTGGCGGTGGGCCGCGCGCTCATGACGCGCCCCAAGCTCCTGATGATGGACGAGCCCTCGCTCGGCCTCGCCCCGCTGGTGGTGAAGATGATCTTCGGGATCGTCCGCGCCATCAACCAGGAGGGCGTGACGGTGCTCCTCATCGAGCAGAACGCCAAGGCCGCGCTGGAGATCGCCGACTACGGCTACGTGCTCGAGACCGGCCGCATCACGCTCCAGGGCTCGGGCAAGGAGCTGCTGGCCCACGACGGCGTGCGGCGCGCCTATCTGGGCGAAGCCGCGATCTAGGGCCCGCTCGGCCTGGAGAGCTCCTCACGGCCCTGAGCGGCCGGGAGCTCGCCGCGCCAGGTGAGCCAGCCGAGCGCCATCCCGAGCAGGTCGGCCACCCCGCCCATGGTGAGGTTCAGCGCTCGCCAGGCGCGGTTGCGCTCGCGCAGGAAGGCGAGGTGATCGCGTCCCGACTCGAGGAGCGCCGTGAGCGCGCGGCCGTCCTCGCGCAGCAGCGCCAGCCCCGGGAGCCCGCAGCGGTGCAGCGCGGTGGTGTCCTCCACCGCGCGCATCAGGCTCGCGAGGGTGGCGAAGGCGGCCGCCTCCGGGGCGCGGCCGGCGCGCCGGGCGGCGCGGAAGGCCGGCAGCGCCACCTCGAAGAGCGAGGGCAGCCCCGCCGCGGCTTCGCGCAGGATCCCGCCGACCCCGAAACGCTGGCGGGCCTCGGCGCCGTGGGTGGGCGAGGGGGGCGTCGTCGGCGCCGGAGGCTCCCGCCCGCCGGCCAGGACGAGCAGCTCGCGGGCCACCTCGGCGATGGCGCGCCGCAGCGCCGCCTCGCCGTCCTCCGCGGCGCGGTGGCGCGCGGCGAGGAGCAGGCCTCCCAGGAAGATGGCGCCCTTGTGCGTGTTGGCGCCGAGCTCGAGGAGCATGCGCCGCTCCGCCGCCCGCCCGAGCGCCACCTGGCGCCCGAGCGGCTCCCCGCGGGAGAGGGAGGCGGCGACCTCCCGGAAGTAGCCGTGCACCAGCCCCACCGAGCGCTCCATGAGCGCGTAGGTGAGGTCGCGGTGGGAGCCGCTGTCCTCGAGGTCCACCAAGCCCGGCTTCGGCGTGAGCCGCAGCTCGAGCAGCAGCCCGTGGGCGAGCGCGCCGGCGAGGGCGAGGCTCTCCGGGCTCTCTGCGTGGGACGCGCCCGGATTCGCCCCCTCCCTGATCCTTCCCCGGAGCGCGGGAGAGGGGAAGGAGGCCTCTCCCTCCCCACCTTGGTGGGGAGGGCCGGGCAGGGGCGGCCAT
The DNA here is from genome assembly GCA_035656915.1 of Anaeromyxobacteraceae bacterium. GTDB lineage: Bacteria > Myxococcota > Myxococcia > Myxococcales > Anaeromyxobacteraceae > Anaeromyxobacter_B. The sequence continues at coordinate 283,095 of DASRRJ010000008.1, read as the reverse complement.
GCGGCCTTCACGGCTGCCCTCCCGCTCGGAGGGACCCGAGCAGCTCGCGCGCCCGAGCCGCCAGCTCTGCGAAGCTGTGCCGTCCCGCGCGGATGCACTCGCGCGCCGGCTCGCCGCAGCAGAGGCAGGCGCGCGGCGGCAGGCCGAGCGCGGCGCGATCCACCGGCGCGAGCCCCGGCCCGTAGACGTCGAGGTCGAGGAGCCGCGCCGCCGGCTGCGCGCCCTCGACGGCGATGCAGCGCTCCTTCACGACCCGCGGCTCGCCCGCCGCCTCGAAGACGGCGAACGGCCCGAGCGCGTCGTCCGCGCGGTACAGCCGCCGCAGCCGTGGCAGCGCCCCCGACAGCGCGGCCTCGCCCCAGGCGAAGAGCTCGGGGCTCCCGGGCGGCGCCTTCTCCGCGCCCGGGATGGCGAGCGAGAGCGCCACCAGCGCCGGCGGCCGCGCGCCGGCCGCGCCCGCCCACCGCTCCAGCTCCGCTTGCCGCGCGTCGCGCGCGGCGAGGAGGCTAAGCCTTGACGCGTCGCACGGTGTCAATGATCGACCCGTCCCGGTATTCGACCACGGCCACCACCTCGTCGTGGAACTCGAGCGGCCTCGGGGTGCCGGTGACCGAGTAGATCTCGCGCTGCAGCTCGCGGATGTCCTTCACCGGCGCCCGGCGGCGCAGCAGCTCCGCCTTCAGCTCCGGCTGCCGGTCGTTGACGGCGATGCCGCGCTCGGTGACCACCACGTCCACCGTCTCGCCGGGGGTGGTGACGGTGGTGACCGCGTCCTTGACGATGGGGAGCCGCCCGCGGATGGACGGCGCCACGATGATCGAGACGGCGGCCCCGGCGGCGGTGTCGCTGTGGCCGCCGGTGTTGTGCAGCAGGTAGCCGTTCGACTCGGTGTTGGCGTTGACGTTGAAGTCCACGTCCACCTCGGTGGCGCCGAGGATCACGCAGTCGAGCCCGTTCACCACCGCCCCGGCGTTGAAGGGGTTGGCGTAGGTGTCGGCGCTCATCTCCACGTGGTTGCGGTTGCGGCGGATCGACTCGACCGCCTTGAGGTCGAAGCACTGGACGTCGAAGAGCGCCTGGAAGAGCCCCTCCTCGAGCATGTCCACGAAGTAGCCGGTGACACCGCCGCAGCCGAAGCTGCCCTTGATCTTCCGCTGGCGCATCATCGCGCGGACGTTCTCGGCCACCGCCAGCGAGATGCCTCCCGAGCCGGTCTGGAAGGAGAAGCCGTCGCGCAGTCGCCCAGAGGCCTCGATCACCTGCGCCGCGTAGCGGGCGATCTGCAGCCCGACCGGATCGGTGGTGACGCGGGTGGTGGTGGAGACGATCTTGGCCGGGTCGCCGAGCCGCTGCACCGGCACCACCAGGTCCACCAGGCTCTGCGGGATGCTCACCGGCGCGGCCGGGTAGGGGACGAGGTTGTCGGTGACCGCCACCACCGTGCGGGCGTGGAGCGCGTCGGGGAAGGCGTAGCCCATGCTCCCGAAGGCCGACGGGCCGTGCAGGCCGTTCATGTTCCCCTGCTCGTCGCAGCAGGGAGCGGCGATGAAGGCCACGTCGATGGGCACCTCGCCGGTGACGATGGCGCGGGCGCGGCCGCCGTGGGAGCGGACGGTGATGGGGCAGCGCAGCTCGCCCTTGCTGGCGAGCTCGCCGATGAGGCCGTTCACGCCGCACTCGAGCCGGGAGACCACGCCCTCGCGGATGAACTCGAGCAGCTCGGCGTGGACCGGGTGCACCGAGCTCGAGGCGATGGTGACGTCGCGGATCCCCATGTTCTCGATCACGCGCACCACGTGATTGAGCAGCTGGTCGCCGTTTCGCAGGTGGTGGTGGGTGGCGATGGTCATGCCGTCGCGCAGCCCGGCGCGCTCGATCGCCTCGCGCAGGTCGTGGCAGAGCTTCCGTTCGCCCGGGTCGGCGCGGCGCAGCGGCCGGGTGGCGCGGTCCCCCGCCGGCCGGGTGGACCACGGGTCGCGGTAGGGGACGAGCGGCTTGCCGTGGAACCGCTCCGGAACCTCGCGGCCGAGGGCGTTCCTAGCCATGCAGGATCCCCTCGTCGGGCAGCTCGTCCACAAGCCCCTGCGCGTGCGCCGTCCGGATCATCCGGAAGGCGCGCTTCACCACCGGCGCGTCGACCATCTTCCCTCCCAGCGAGATGACGCCGGTGCCCATCTCCCGCGCGCGGTGGATGGCGTCGATGACCTGCAGCGCGTAGGCGATCTCCTCCGGCTTGGGGGCGAAGACCTCGTGCACGACGTCGATCTGCCGCGGGTTGACGAGCGACTTGCCGGTGTACCCGAGCCCCTTCACGATCTCGGTCTCCCGCCGCAGCCCGTCCTCGTCCTTCACGTCGGCGAAGATGGTGTCGATGGCCTGCACCCCCGCGGCCTTGGCCGCCCAGACCACCCGGGCGCGGGCGTTCATGAGCTCCTCGCCGCCCTTGGTCCGCTCGATCTCCATGCTGGCGGTGTAGTCCTCGGCACCGAACGCCAGGCCGAGGATGCGGTTCGAGCTGGCGGCGGTGTCCACGCAGTTGATGACGCCCGGCGCGCTCTCGATGGAGGGCAGGATCTTGAAGCGCCCGATCTCGAGCCCGAGCTCCTCCTCGAACTCGGTCAGCCGGGTGTCGAGCCGCTCCACGATCTCCGGCGTGTCGGCCTTGGGCAGGCGGACGCCATCCGGCAGCGCCGGCAGCACCTCGCGCAGGTCGTCGAACCCCCAGCGCGTGTCGAGCCCGTTGATGCGGACCAGCACCTCCTTGTTCCGCTCGTGGAAGCCCTCGAGGAAGCGGCGCACCAGCCGCCGCGCGGCGTCCTTCTCGGTGGGCGGGACCGCGTCCTCGAGGTCGATCATCACCACGTCGCAGCGGAACACGCCGATGTTCTGCAGCATCGACGGCATGTTCCCGGGGACGTAGAGCAGCGAGCGCCGCAGCCGGCTGTCGGCCATTCCTGTCACTCCGAATCGATGTAGACGGTGTGGATGCCGCCGGTCTTGGAGAGGTGCCGCTCCAGCCCCTCGGCCGAGATCTCGGTGAGCACGATCTCGCAGGTGGCGAAGACCCGAGCGTCGTAGAGGTGCCCGCCGAGCACGTCGCCCGAGGAGCGGGCCGCCATCACGTGCAGGTGGCAGTCGAGCGCGCCGTGGTCGTCGGGGAAGATGTTGCCGTTCAGGGCCAGGAGCTCGAGCGGCCCCTCCACGCGGTGGGGGTGGACGCGCGGCTCGGTCAGCGGCAGCCGGGCGCCCGACTTGATGCCGCGGAACTGGACGTCCTGCACCGAGCCGATGGCCGAGACCACCACCGCGTGGCGCACGCCGGCCGCCTGGGCGAACTCCACCAGCCGCTGCTGCAGGCTCTCGCCGGGGGCGATCTTGATGACGAAGCGCCGCCCCTGGGCGACCTCCTTGAACCAGAGCCCCTCCATCCTATTCTCCCGCGGCGCGCTGGAGCGCCGTCTCCAGCCGCGCCTGGATGGCGTAGTCGAGCGCGCCGCGGTCGGTGACCCGGACCTTGCCGGTCGCCACCCCGCGCGCTTGCAGCACCTCGACGATCTTCGCCCGGATGAGGTGCTCGAACTGGCGCTTCACGGTCGACTCGATCTCGATGACCAGCTCCGGCGCCGGCTCGACGTGGACCATCAGGTCGCTCGACTGCATGGTGCCGGCCTGCGCCTTGCGGATGATGCTCATGCGTGCCGTCCCTCGCTCTGGCGGAGCCGCGCGACGACCGCGCGCCCCTCGTCCGACAGGAGATAGGCGAGCGTGCAGCGGGGCACAAGGGCCTCGAGGCCCTCGAGGTCGCCCCGGCGCAGGAGTTCGCGGACGCGCGAGGCGCTGATGGGGCCGCCGGCCGCCTCGAGCCGCGGGACCTCCACCGCCTCGATCCCGAGCGGCGGCAGCAGCCGGCGCATGGCCTGGTTGTAGGCGCCGGTGGCCGCGCAGAGCGGCTCGCTGCCGAAGAAGCGCCGGCGCACGTGGAAGAAGGGGGCGAGCCGCCGCGCGAAGAGCACCAGGTCGAGCTCCATCTGGATGGCGGCCACCGGGTCGTCCTGCTTCAGGAAGTAGCTCGGGAAGGTGACGGCGCTGACCGCGTAGTGCGAGGTGTCGAGGACCCGCACGTTGGCGAGGTCGCGGGTGCCCTCGCGCACCAGCCGCAGCCGCGCCTCGAAGGGGAAGGCGGAGCGGTCCTCGCGCACCACGAAGACGTAGAGGGTGTCGCAGCGCCGCGCCGCCTCCTCGACCAGGTGGCGGTGACCGAGCGTGAATGGGTTGCAGTTCACCACCACGGCGCCGTTGTTCCCCTCGCGCACCAGCGGGCGGTGGCGCTCCAGGTGGCGCCGCAGCTCCCCGCCGTACTCGAGCAGCGCCGCGCGGCCGCCCCCGGCGAGCAGCTCGAAGTTGAGCGCCTCGAAGCTCGGCACGTGCTCTGGCCGGGTGAAGACGAAGAGCCCCGGATGGCCGGCGGCGAGGCCGAGGCGCGCGAGCTCGGTCATGAGCTCGCCGAGCAAGCTGCCGCTCTGCCAGGCGGGGTCGATGGCGATCATCTTGAGGACGTTCCCCTGCCGCGCCCCCGCCCCGACCAGCCGGCCCTCCTCGTAGGCGCCCACCAGGTCGTCGAAGCCGGGCTCGAAGGCGAGCCCCCGCGACTCGATGAGGGCGCGCGCCCGCTCGCGATCGGCCGCGCCGTGGAGCTCGGTCACCATGCGGCACCCAGGCAGTCGCGCACCCCGCGACGCTAGCCGAGGGGCGCCGTCCCCGCAACGGGATCGCCCGGGCGGCGCGCCGTGACACGCCGGAGACACGCCGCTTCTAGGTGATCCCCTCACGAGAGCGAGGTGTCCATGGCGCTGTACCCGGAACTCTTCAGGTCACTCGAGCAGGCGCGCTGGAGCCTGGCAGACGACGTCCCCTGGGATCGCTTCGAGCCCGGCCGCCTCACCGACGAGCAGGCGCTCACCGTCAAGATGAACGCCATCACCGAGTGGTCGGCGCTGCCGGCGACGGAGATGTTCCTCCGCGACAACCGGGGCGACAGCGACTTCTCCGCGTTCATGTCCATCTGGTTCTACGAGGAGCAGAAGCACGCCCTGGTGCTGATGGAGTACCTGCGCCGCTTCCGGCCGGAGCTGGTGCCCACCGACGAGGAGCTGCACGCGGTGCGCTTCGAGTTCGATCCGGCGCCGCCGCTCGAGACCCTGGCGCTCCACTTCTGCGGCGAGCTGCGGCTCACGCAGTGGTACCGGCGGGCGGCGGAGTGGCACACCGAGCCGGTCATCCGGCACGTCTACGGGCTCATCTCGCGGGACGAGGGGCGTCACGGCGGGGCCTACCTCAAGTACATGCGCCGCGCGCTGGAGCGCACCCCGGCCGAGGCTCGCGCCGCCTTCGTGAAGCTCGGGGTGCTCATGACGGGCACCCGCGGCGGAAAGCCGCTGCACCCCACCAACCTCCACGTCAGCAAGGGGCTCTTCCCGCGAGACACGGTGCAGAGCCGACTCCCCGACCCCGGCTGGCTGGAGCGCTGGCTCGACGAGCAGCTCCACTTCGACGCCTCCTGCGACCAGCGGGTCGCGAACACCATCCTGCGGAGCCTGGGCACGCTGCTCGGCGAGCGGTTCGAGACCCCGCGCGACCTGCAGCGTTACCGGAAGGCGCTCGCCGCGGCGCCGGTCCGCGGCGCGGAGCCGCGGGCCGAGCCGTGAGGCCGGTCGGTCAGACGCCGGCGAACCACTCGTAGCCGCGGTCCTCCCAGTAGCCGCCGGTCCGGACCGGGAGGAAGCTCACCTCGGTGAGGTACTTCACCATCTTGTAGCCGAGCTTCACCGCCGAGTAGAGCCGCAGCGGCGCGCCGTACTCCGGCGAGAGCGGGTCGCCGTTCATTCCGTAGGCGAGCAGGGTCTGGGGGTGGAGGGCGCTCTCCAGGTCCCAAGAGGAGAAGTAGCCGGCGTCGAAGGAGCGGAACTCGACGTAGCGCGCCCGCGGGTCCGCGCCGGCGAGCCGGGCCACCTCGGAGAGCCGCACGCCCTGCCAGGACGCCACCGCCGACCACCCCTCGACGCAGTGGTGGCGGACGCGCACGCTGGTGCGCGGCAAGCGAGCGAGGTCGGCCGGGGACAGGAAGAGCGGGCGGGAGACGAGGCCGCGCACCGCCAGCGTCCACCCGCCGGGCGCGAGCGGGAGCTCCCGCGAGATCTTGTAGGCCGGGAAGTCGCCGGGCTCGCTCTCCTCCTCCTCCGGGAGCTCCGGGGCGAGGCGCTGGGGGTCGAAGAGCGCGCGCTGGAACCGCTCGTTCACGCGCTCCATCGCCCCCAGGAAGCCGGCGTGCGGCCGCGAGCTGTCGCAGGCGAGCCCGCCGAGCGCGACCAGGCCGGCGGAGCGGAGGCCGGCGGCGAGGAAGGCGCGGCGGGTCGGGCGGCGCTCCATCGTCACGCCTCCTGCCGGGAACGCCGCCCCAGGGTCATGTCGGCGAGCGTCCGGGGGTGGAGCGCCACCTGGATCACGTGGACCACCGTGAACAGCGCCAGCGCGGCGAGCACGCCGAGGTGGATGGCCCGCGCCACGTCGTAGCCGCCCAGGAGCGCGGTGAGCCGCGGCAGCTGCACCGGCTTGTACATCGCCAGGCCCGAGAGGACGAGCAGCGGGGCGGTCGCCAGCACGCCCGTGTAAGTGAGGCGCTGCATGCCGTTGTAGAGGCCGTGTTCCGCCGGCGGGGTGCGGTGCAGCCGCAGGTCGTGGAGGATCGTCTCCCAGGCGTTGCGCGCGTCTCGCCGGGGGAAGAAGAGCCGGCGCCGCCACTCGCCGCTGGCGAGGAAGTAGATCCCGTAGACGAGCGCGTTGGCGACGAAGAGCCAGGCGAAGGCGAAGTGCCAGTGGCGGGCCCCGGCGAGCCAGCCGCCGACGGTGAGCAGGCCGGGCGGCTTGCTTCCCTGGAACGGATACCAGCCGTACTCCTCGCCCACCGGCCCGAGCATGGGGAAGGCCTGGAGGATGCGCAGCCCGCTGCCGGCCAGGATCGCGAACAGCGCCAAGTTGGCCCAGTGGGTGAGCTTGATGACGCCGGGCTGGGCTGGCCGGTCCTTCACGGCGCGGTTCCATAAGCGCGATCGGCCGGTCCGCGCTCGCCCTGGTGGGGCTCCGGCTCAGCTCTCGGCGTCGATCACGCGCGCGAACGCCTCGTGGGTCGAGAGGAGGTCGTGGCGCTCGGCCGGGAGGCAACCCTCCAAGAATGCGCCCGGTCGCCCCGCACGCGCATCCCGTCTTGATTGTGGTGGACCCCGCTCCAACGCGCGTGGTGAGGAGCGGTTCGTGGCCTTTCGAAATTGGGGCACTCGGCGCATGTCCAGCTCGTCCAGCTACGAGCGATGGCGGTGTTCAGGCACGCTTCGTAGCAGGTGCACCCGAGTTGACGATGTGCGAGGACCTCGTCTTCGTACAGCAACCCGGAGCGTGGCCAGGGAAGTGGCGAGTGCTGTTCCCGGGGCGACGGACACCTGTGTCCAGGGTTCCGACGACCATCGCTCATCACAGCCAAACTCCGCGTGCCATTCCAATGCAGGACGGTAATCACGGCCATTGCCTCACGTTAGTATGCGCTCACCCGGTGGCAAACTACGGGCGGGCTCGGATCCGGGCGCGCCGTGGCACGATCCCGGACCGCGAGCCTCGCCCTCGAATCTCACAGATCGAACCGCCCGCCGATGCCGGCGAACACGAAGGTGTCGACCTTCCGGTCGTGCGTGTCGCTGTAGCCGCTGGCGCCGATCGGCTCGTGCGAGAGGAACCCCGTCAGCGTGATGCCTGCCACCGGGCCGACCGAGAGCTGCCGCGTGAGGCGATAGTCCACGCCGGCCTGGAGCCGCACCAGGTCGAGGCCCTGCAGCCCGTAATCATTGCCGTTGATGCGGCTCCAGTACCCACGCCAGCCGGCGCCCAGTCCGACCCAGGGGTCCAGCTGGGCGGCCGGCAGCAGGTGGAACTGGCCCTGGAGGCCCGCCGCGGCGGTGAGCGCGTGATCGCTGCCCGCCAGGTTGCCACTCGAGAAGTCCCCGAACTCGCCGTAGAGCCCAGCCTCCCAGCGTGGGCTGATGCGCCACCCGGCGTTGAGGGTGAAGCTCCCTCCCGCCTTCCCGAACCCCTGCAGCGTGGGAACTCCCGAGGCCACGGGGCCGAGGCCCTGGCCATAGCCCGCGGCGAGGCTCAGCTCGAAGGTGTTGCTCGGTGTCGTCACCTCTTCCTGCGCCTGCGCCGTTCCGACCGACACGAGGCACGCACAGAGGACCTTCAGACTACGCATGAGATTGTGTTGCATTGGTGGTTTCCCTTCTTCGGCACAACGCCGAACTCGCCGCGAGGGCACTGCACGCGATGTGCCGGGTCGACGGCGAGGTCGATGGAGCGGCGCGGCGCAGGGTCGCGGAGGACGGCGGAGCCTGGGCTGGCGTGCGAGATGCCGAGCGGTTTCCGGCCGCGAGTTCGCCTCGGTGGCACGAACAGGCAGTGTCGAGCCGGACGTGTGCGCTGCACGCCGGTCCGACATCCTGTCGCGGTTCGCACAGCAGACGACGCGTGGAGGCACGCGCCTGCGCCGGGGGCAGCGCGCTGGCGCCCGGGCAGCGCGGTGACGCCGGAGCGCAGTCGGTGCAGGCCGGGGCCGCTCATGCCGCGGGCAACTGGCCCTTCGCGTGCACTCCATGGGAATCGGCGCGGACCGCGGTCGCCCAGAGGTGGCCCGCGTCCTGCAGCGCAGGGCCACCCATGGCCGAATCCGCGCCGAAGAGCTCGATCCCCTCGCTGTACGCCGTGGCCGAACTGGTCGGCGATCCCGACGACGTCGTCCTGCGTTTCGCGCGCGATGCGCGGACATTGACCTTGCTGTACGGCATGTGGGTCTGCGTCCTGGGGTGCTTCGTGCTGGGGAAGTACCCCTTCGTCCGGATTGCCGCCTCCGCGGTCCTTCTCCTCGGAGTGGTGACCCCGATCCTCTTCTTCGGGTTCAGGAACCCGCGCAGCGACCGGCACCGTAGCCTGGGCGGCGCGTTGCTCTGGACCAGCGCGGCTCAGAACGTGATCACGGCGGCGATCACGGGTGGGCTGCACAGCCCGCATACCCTCGTCATCTTCATGACGTTCTCTGCGCTCTACGCTCGCTATGGCTGGTTGCCGCGCGGTCGCGCGTCCTTCGCCCTATTCTGCGGTGGGGTCCTGGCGCTGGCGCTGCTCCCGCGCCGCTGGGCGGGTCCCGTGCTGGCGGAGCCCTGGTTCAGCCTCGCGGCGGGGGTGGCGATGATCGGGACCTTCGCCGTGCACGCGCGCTTCGTGGGCGCGCTCCGGCTGAGCGCCGCCCAGGCGGCGCAAGCGGCGTTGCGCGCTCGCGACGAGCTGGCCGACCAGGCGCTCTCGCGATCGCGGGAGCTGGAGCTCGTCGGGTCGCGACTCTCGCACGAGCTCAAGAACCCGCTGGCCGCGATCAAGGCGCTCGTCCAGCTCACGCACCGCGCCGCGTCGGAGCCCGTCATCCAGAAGCAGCTCGGGGTCGTCGGCCGCGAGGTCGACCGCATGGCCGCCGTGCTGCAGAGTCACCTCGGCTTCACCCGTCCCTTCGATCGCGTCGACCGCGTCGAGCTCGATTTCGGGGATCTGGCGGACTCCGTCCTCGCGCTCATGGAGGGCCGCGCCAGGTCGGCCGGTGTGGCGCTGCAGCGCCGGGGCGACGCTCGAGGCGCCGTGGACGCGCAGCGAATCAGGGGCGCGCTCGTGAACCTGGTCGCGAACGCCATCGAGGCCTGTCCGGCGCGTGGGCTGGTCGAGATCGCGATCGAGGACGACGGCACCACCGCCCGCTTCGCCGTGACCGACACAGGAGCGGGGATGCCGCCGGAAATCGTGGAGCACGTCGGCACGCCATTCTTCACGACTCGGGAGCGCGGGACCGGGCTCGGCGTCGCGCTCGCGCGCGCCGCCTTCGAGCAGCACGGCGGCACGCTCGAGTATCGAAGCACGCCCGGCGAGGGTACGACCGCGATCGGCAGCTTGCCTCGCGCGTAATGGCTCGTCGGCAGGCCGGCGCTGCAGCCTGCCCGCCCGGTGACAGGGCGCCGCGCCAGGCGCACGGCCTTCAGGTCGAAGATCCATCGGGCGACACCGACCCGCGCAGACGGACGGATTCGTCCCTTCCGCATGCGTTCAGACCTGAGTCGAGGCGGCCCTCTCGAGCGCCCCTGGAGGACGCTCGAGAGGGGGCCACGGCGGGCATGGAAATTCCAGCGCGATTGCCGGAAGATGAACGAGCCATGAACGGGCGGCTGCTCCTGCTGGACGATGACGCCGATCTGAGGTTCGCCCTCTCGGACTTCATCGAGATGATGTCCGACCGTCAGTGCCTCGCCGTCGCCAGCTTCGACGAGATGGTGGCCGCGGAGAGCGAGGTGCTGGGGTGCTCGGCTGCGCTCCTCGACGTCAACCTGGGCGCCGGCAAGCCCACCGGCATCGATGCTTACCGCTGGCTCGTGAGCCACCACTTCGCCGGCCGGCTCTACTTCTTCGCCGGGCACGCCCGCGTGCACCCGTTGCTGGCTGAGATCGAGAAGCTCGGCGCCGTGCAGGTGCTGCCCAAGCCACTCGACACCAGCAAGCTGATGGAGGTGCTCACATGTCCCACCACTCAGGCTTCGAGCTCCTAGACGGCCGGTCTGGACCTGGCGCGGTCAGGGCGGCGAAGACGTTCTCTGCTCTCGCGGCGCTGACCTGCGGGGTGGCGGCGGCGGCGCTGCTGTCGCTCGATGACCCCCACCTGCGTCGCGTCGGGTGGGGATGGCTGACGAACGCTGGGATCTGCGCCGTCGCGCTCACGGCCCTCCTCCTACGCCGCCGCTGGAGCGCAACGCAGGCCCAGGCCGTCTCGCTGATGCTGATCGGCACCACGCTCGTGGCGCAGGTGCACGCCGACTGGATCAGCGCGCTCTCCTCGAAGCGGTTCGCCGCCTTCGAGGGGTTCAAGGCCGTCGCGCTGGCCGTCGCCACCCTTGGGCCGTTCCGCCCGGCTCTGTCGTACGGCGTGGTGGGGGCGTGCGCGGTCGCACCGGTGCTGCTGTACGAGGTGATGCCCGCGCAGATGCGCGCGAACCTTCCCGTCGAAGCGCCGTGGACCACGCTCGTGTATCCGCTGCTCGCCACGGGGATCCTGATGTACCGGGTACGGGCCCTGCGGATGGAGGGGGAGGTCATGCGCGCGCACGCGCGGAGGGAGCAGCTGGAGCGCTTTGCCAAGGTATCGCTGGCGTACAGGGATCTCGTCAACTCGCCGCTTCAGACGATCGAGCTCCTGTGCGCCGTGCTGCGCCAGGAGTACCCCGAGTCCAAGGAGCTGCTCGATCGGCTCCGGAGGTGCGCCTCCCGGCTGGCCGCCATGGGCGAGATGCTCTCGCAGACGGAGCACCAGGTGGTCTGGACCTCCAAGGAAGAGGCGTTCGACGCCGCGCGGGTGATCGCCGACTACCATCGCGCCGCAGGGTGCTGAGCGCGCCGAGCGCTCGGGGCCTGGGCGGGTGAAGCTCGCCGGGGCAGGCTGCGCGCCGGTCCGACACGCTGCCGGACGACGCACAGCGGATGGCGCGAACCGCTCGCGCCGAGCAGCGCGGGCGTGAGCGAGCGCGCGAAATTCTCCTCGCGTCCGGGCTAGACGCCGCTGGCCGCGAAGTTGCAGATGGAGAGCGGTACCGGCGCGAGCGTAACGCATTCGAGCGGTCACGCTGCGCGCACAGCGAGGAGAAACCAATGCGGGACGTGCCTCTTTTCGCGCGAGTGCTCTACGGCGCCATCGTCGTCATGACAGCGCTCGGTCCCTTGTCGCAGCAGTCGGCCGAATACGCTGCTCGCCACGGCATGTCAGCCGCTCCGGTCGTCGCGATGCTGTCCGGCATCGTCGCCGGAGGGGTGAGCGTCCTCGCGGGCTACCGCGCGAGGATCGGCGCCGCGGCGCTGATCCTGCTCTTCGTGCCCGCCATCGTGACGACGGACGCGTTCTGGGGCGCGCAGGATCCGATCGCCGCTCTGCTCCTGCTGCCCATGTTGAGCAAGAACGTCTTGCTGCTCGGGGGCGCGCTCATGATCGCCTGCCTCGGCGCCGGCCCGCTCAGCATGGACGCGCTCTCCTCGGAGCGCCCAGCCCCGCTCCGCGCCGCCGCGGCTCACCCGTGAGCGCTCCCGAGAGCAGAGGACCCCAGATGAAGAACACGACGAGAGCTGCCGCCCTCCGACGTCAGGGCCAGGTGGATTTCATGGGCACGGAGGTCGCGAGGCGGCTGGCGTCGGGGGGCCTCTTGACGAGTCGCGCTGACTACATTAGTATGTTGGTCATGAAGTCACCGAGTGAAGCCAGACAGGCGATCCTGGAGGCGGCCGAGGAGCTGTTCGCCAGGTACGGGTTCAAGAAGACGTCGATCGATGACATCGCCCAGGCAGCTCGCATCGGCAAGGGCACCGTGTACCTGCACTTCTCCTCGAAGGAGCAGCTCTTCGCCGAGTTCGTACGGCGCGTGTCGGTTCGGATGCACGATACCCTCACGACGGCGGTGAAGCGAGCGCCCACCCCCGCCGCCAAGCTGCGCGCCTTCATCACGACGAAGCTGACCGCGATTGCGGTGCTCGCCTCCGAGATGCAGCTCCGCGACGACACGATCTTCGAGCTCCTGCCGCTCGCTGCGAGCCATCGCGACGTGCATTTCGCCCGCGAGCGCTCGCTGCTCGTGCAGGTGCTGCGGGACGGGGCCGCATCCGGCGCCTTCGTCGTGGAGCAGCCCGATCGGCTGGCGACCGGCATGATGGCGTGGCTCGAGACCTACGACGTCATCGCCGTTCGCCGCCGGGAGGACCCCGAGTTCCGGGCCGCGATGGATGAGTTCGTGGCCTTGGTCTTGCGAGGCCTGAGCCCGGGCGCGCTGTCCCACAGCGCCTGAAGCAGGAGAGTTCACTCTAGACGCTGCCGCGGCCCGCGCCGAGGCGGCAGAGGTGTTTCCAGTGATGACCAAAAAAGTAATCGGGTCGCGTGGTCATATGGTCATGGGCCCCCTGACCTGGCGAGTGTCCGAGCGCCGCGCCCTCGAGCGCATCCGGAGGGAGGTCCGGCCATGACCCGCCTCTCCTGGATCGCGACGCTCGCAGCGCTCGCGTGGACCGCGGCCCCGGCCTCGGCGCACGCGCAGGGTCGGCCGCAGGACGGCGGCGCGTCAGCGCCACTCCTGTCCCTGGAGGAGGCGGTCGATCTCGCCGGGCGCCACAACCACCTGGTCGCGAGCACCGCTCTCGAGGTCGACAAGGCCGAGGAGCGCACGGCGGCCATGCGGACGCGCCGCTTGCCGGCGTTCCGGCTCGACGGCTACGCGGGCCGCCTACTGAACTCGCCCGACCTGAAAGTACCGGCCGGCTCGCTCGGGACGGTGCCTTCGGTCGGCGCATTCCCGCCGAGTCCCATGAAGCTGTCCATCCCGTCCGACTGGTTCGGCGTGGGCGTGGCGAGCGTGGGCCAGCCGCTCACGCAGCAATACCGCATCGGGCTCGGGCTCGAGGCCCTGCGGCTCGATCGCGAGGTGGCGAGCGAGGACCTGCGGCGGGAGAGGCAGCGGCTCGCCGCCGAGGTGAGGGCCACCTACTACCAGCTCTCCGCCAATGAGGCGGGAGTGCTCGCGCTGCGCGATCTCATCCGCGCCATCGAGGAGGTCGACAGTCAGACCACGCGTTACCGGGCCGAGGACGTCGTCCTGCGCTCCGAGGCGCTCGAGGTGAAGGCGCGGCTGGCCCGTGAGCGCCAGCGCCTCGCGGCCGCCGAGAGCGGGCTCTCGACGCAGCGCGAGCACCTGAACCAGCTCATGGGCCGCGACGTCGCGACGCCGTTCCGCGTGAGCCAACCCTCGGAGCTCGCCTCGAGCGCCGGCGCGCTCACGCTCGAAGCCGCGCGCGAGCAGGCGCTCGCTGCCCGTCCCGAGGTGCGCAAGTCCACGCTCCGCACGGCTCAGGCCGAGACGGCTCGTCGCCTCGCGCGCGCAGAGTGGATCCCCGATCTCACGGCCACTGCGTCGTATGCGCGCGGCGCGAACACAGGGGTCCTGCCGAACGAGGTCGCGACGGTGGGCCTCGTCTTCACCTGGGAGCCGTTCGACTGGGGTCGCCGCAGCCACGAGGCCTCCGAGCGCGCGCTCACCATCCGGCAGGCCCGCGACGCGCACGAGGAGACCGCACAGCAGATAGAGGTCGAGGTGGGGCAGCGCTGGCGGGCGCTCAAGGACGCCGCGCAGCTGCTCGAGGCGGCGCGCGACTCCCGGGAGGCCGCCCAGGCATACCTCGACGACACCCGGAACCGTTACCGCGAGGACGCGAAGATGCTGCACGACGTCCTCGAGGCCGAGGCGCGCATGTCGAGCGCCCGGCACGACTTCACAGACGCGCTCGCCGGCTACTGGTCGGCGTCCGCAGAACTCGAGAGGGCCATCGGCCATGAAAACTAGTCATGTTCTCCTCGCGTGCGCTTGCGCGCTCGCGGGATGCTCGCAGCCGGTCCCACCCAAGCCCACCCCGGCCGTCCGGGTGGAGGCCGTCGCCTCCGCGACCGGCGCCAGCGGGACCGTCGTCTACTCGGCGGTGGCGCAGCCCGACACCACGGTGCCGCTCGCCTTCAGCGGCCCGGGCTACGTGACCCAGCTCATGACGGTCCGCACGAGCGACGGGCGGTCGCGCGCCATCGGCGAGGGTGATCGCGTCCGGCGCGGGGACATCGTGGCACGGCTCCGCGACTCCGAGTACCGCGACAAGGTCGGGCAGGCGACGGGGAAGGTGGCCGCGGCGCGCGCCGCGGCGGAGAAGGCGCGGCTCGACTTCGAGCGGGCGACCCGGCTCTTCGCCACCCAGAGCATCACCCGGCCCGAGCTGGAGAGCGCGACGGCCCAGCGCGACGCGTCCCGCGCGCAGCTCGCGGCGGCCGAGGCCGCGCTCGAGGAGGCGCGCGTCGGCTTGCGGGACACGGCGCTCGTCGCGCCGGTCGACGGAGACATCCTCAAGAAGAACGCCGAGCCCGGCGCGTTCATGGGACCGGGGACGCCGGCCTTCGTCGTGGGCGACGTCAGCAAGGTGAAGGTGGTCCTCGGCATCCCGGACGTCGCCCTCCAGGCCGTGAGGCTGGGCCAGCCGGTCAGGGTCACCACGGACGCCCTGTCAGGTCGCACCTTCACGGCGCGGGTGAGCCGCATCGCCGCCGCGGCCGATCCAGTCACGCGCAACTTCGACGTGGAGGTCGAGATCCCCAACCCGGACCGGCTGTGGCGGCCTGGCATGATCGCTTCCGTCGACGTCGGCAGCGTCGAGGCACGCGCTGCAGCGCCGCTCCTGCCCCTCACCGCCTTCGTCCAGGGCCCGGGAGGCAAGGACGCGTTCGGAGTCCTCGTGGTCGAGGGCGATGGCGCGAACGCCCGCGCCAAGCTGCGGCAGGTCGGGCTCGGCGACGTGGTGGGTAACCGCGTCGTGGTCACCCGCGGCCTCTCGGCGGGCGAGCGCGTCGTCGTGGTTGGAGCGTCGATGATCACGGACGGGGAGCGCGTCGAGGTGCTGCCCACGGAGGAGCCATGACCCAGAACCACCACGACGGCGCCGAGCAGGCCCACCGTTCCAACATCGCCCGCTTCTTCGTCCGCCACCGCCAGATCGCCTGGGCGCTGCTCGCCTCGATGCTGGCCTGGGGCGCCGTCGGGTACACGAAGATGGCGAAGCGCAAGGACCCGGACATCCCGGTGCGGGTCGGCCTGGCGGTGTGCCCCTGGCCCGGCATCAGCGCGGACAAGGTCGAGGAGCTCGTCACCCGGAAGATGGAGGGGGCGGTCTCCGGCAGCTCGAAGATCGAGAAGATCGAGTCCACCACCCGCGACGGGGTGGCCGTGCTCCTCGTGCACCTCGACGAGAGCGTGAGCGACACCGTCGAGCAGTTCGCGGACATCGGCCAGCGCGTGACGCGCATCCCCGACCTGCCGACCGGCGCCGGCCCGGTGACCTGGGTCAGCGACTTCGGGGACACCGCCGCGCTCATGCTCACCGTCGCCAGCCCGAAGGTCGGACAGGCCGAGCTCCGCATCCGCGGCAAGGCGCTGCGGAAGGCGATCGAGAAGGTGCGCCCAGCAGGCGCGGGCGCGGACCGCGTCACGGCCCTCTACTGCGTCCCGCCCGCCGTCGCGGCCTCGGCGGTCGAGCGCCCGGTCGCGCTCTTCGCCGCCGAGGCCGCCCGCGACGGCGTGGCCCGCGACGTGCGGCCCGTCTCGGCTGCCTCCTGCACCGGCCTCGACCTCGCCACCACGCGGACCGACGCGGAGCTGCGCGCGTACGTGGGCAAGTTCGTGCGCGAACGCTTCGGGGGCGTCGACATGCACCCTGACGCGTGGGGGCCCGTGCTCGTCCGGAACCCGGCGGATGCACCCGACCGCCTGGCGGAGGCGGCGGGCGACCGCTACAGCTACCGGCAGCTCGACGACTTCTCGCACGAGATCGAGCGAGTCCTGCAGAGCGTCCTCGCCTCGCCTGCCGACCGGACCCCGATCGTCGCCAAGGTGACCCGCAGCGGCGTCCTCCCGGAGCGCATCTTCGTCGACTACGCGCAGCAGCGGCTCGCCGAGGCGAAGCTCGAGCCGTCGCGGCTCGCGGCGTCGCTCGCCGCCAGGAACATGACCGCGCCGGGCGGCGTGTTCGACTCGGGGGACCGACATGTCGTGGTCGATCCGAACATCCAGGACCGGAGCTTCCGGGACATGGAGAGCCTCATGATCGGCGGCTCGGCGGGCGGCACGCCGGTGCGGCTCCGCGACCTCGCGACGCTGTCGCGCGGGTACGAGAGCCCACCCCGCTACCTCAACTACCTCGTCGCGCGCGACCAGGACGGGCGCTGGCAGCGGAGCCGGGCGGTCACGCTCGCCGTCCAGATGCGCTCGGGCGAGCAGATCGGGAAGTTTGGCGCCGCCGTCGACGAGGCGCTCCAGAAGCTGCGCCGGAAGTTCCCGCCCGACCTGGTCATCGCCCGCACGAGCGACCAGCCGCGCCAGGTGAAGGAGAACATCGACCTCTTCATGGTGAGCCTGTACGAGGCGATCGCGCTGGTGGTGGTCGTGTCGCTGCTCGGCTTCTGGAGCTGGCGCTCGGCGTTCCTCATCGCGACGTCCATCCCGCTCACCATCGCCATCTCCTTCGGGGCGATGCTGATGCTCGGCGTCGACCTCCAGCAGGTCTCCATCGCGACGCTCATCATCGCGCTCGGGCTCCTCGTCGACATGCCGGTGGTGGCGGGCGACGCCATCGAGCGCGAGCTGGCCGCCGGGACGCCGCGCGAGACCTCCGCCTGGATCGGCCCGAGGCGGCTCGCGCGCGCCATCATCTTCGCCACGCTCACCAACGTCGTCGCCTACCTGCCCTTCCTGGCCCTCACGGGCGACACCGGCCGGTTCCTGCACTCGTTGCCGGTGGTGATGACCATCAACCTCGTCGCGGCGCTGATCGTGACGTTCACGTTCATCCCGCTCATCGCCTTCGGGATCGCGCGCGCGCCCAAGAAGGCCGAGCGGTCCATCGAGGAGCGGCGGCGGTCGGGCTTCACGGGATGGTACTCGCGGGTGATCTCGTCCGCGCTGCGCCACCGCCACGCGGTGCTCGCCGCCTCGCTCCTCATCCTCGTGGCGGGAGGGGTGGTCTTCTCCCGGCTGAAGAGCGGGTTCTTCCCGACCGACCTGTCCTACCTGTCCTACGTCGACGTATGGGTCCCCGAGGACGCGCCGCTCTCCGTGACGAACGCGGCGGCGGCCGAGGCGGAGCGCGTCATCCGCGAGGAGGCGGACGCGTTCGGGAAGCACCACGGACACGAGGACGTCCTTCGCACGCTCACCACGTTCGTGGGCGGCGCCGGCCCGCGGTTCTGGTTCTCGATCGAACCGGAGCAGCAGCAGCTCAACTACGCCCAGATCGTCATCGAGGTGACGGACAAGCACTTCACGCGTGAGCTCGTGGCGCCAGTACAGGCGGCGCTGTCGAAGATCCCGGGGGCGCGCATCGACGTCCGCCAGCTCGAGACCGGCAAACCCGTCGGCATCCCGGTTTCGATCCGGGTCTCCGGAGAGGACGTCACGACCCTGCGCAAGTACGCGGGAGAGGTGGCGGACGCGCTGCGCGCGGCGCCCGCCTCGGCGCGCGTCCGCGACAACTGGGGCCCGCCGGGGATGCACGCCCGGCTCGCGGTGGACGACGACCGCGCCAGCCTCTCGGGCGTGACCCGCCTCGACGTGGCCCAGTCCGCGGCGGCGGCGGTGTCGGGCATCCCGGTCGGCTCGTTCCGCGAGGGGGACCGGCTCCTCCCCATCGTGGCCCGGCTCCGGGCCGAGGACCGGGCCCGGCTCTCCGACCTCTCCAACGTGTACGCGTTCTCGAGCACGGCCCCGCACAGTGTGCCGATCCGGCAGGTGGCGCGGCTCGAGCGCGAGCTCCGGCCCTCGAAGCTGTTCCGGCGCAACCAGGTCCGGACCATCACCGTCTCGGCCTATCCGATCTCCGGCTTCCTCCCGTCCGAGGTCCTCTCCGCGGCGCGCCCGGCCATCGACGCGATCACCGCCCGCCTGCCGCCCGGCTACCACATCCAGATCGGCGGCGAGCACGACGAGCAGCAGAAGGGGTTCGGCGAGCTGGGGCTGCTCATGGCGGCGTCGGTCGCCCTCATCTACTTCGCGCTCCTCTTCCAGTTCGACAGCGCGGTGAAGCCGCTCCTCGTGTTCGCGGCCATCCCCTACGGCGTGGTCGGCGCGGTCGTCATGCTCGCGATCATGCACCAGACCTTCGGCTTCATGGCCTTCCTCGGCATCGCCAGCCTGGTGGGCGTCATCGTGAGCCACGTCATCGTGCTCTTCGACTTCATCGAGGAGGCGCACCACCGTGGCGCCGCGCTCGAGGACGCCCTCATCGAGGCCGGCATCGTCCGGCTCCGCCCGGTCCTCATCACCGTCGGCGCGACCGTGCTCGGGCTCGTCCCGCTCGCCATGCACGGCGGGCCGCTCTGGGAGCCGCTCTGCTACGCGCAGATCGGCGGACTCACGATCGCGACGTTCATCACCCTCGGCCTCGTGCCGCTCATCTACACGGTGTTCGTGCGCGACCTGAAGATCGTCCCGTGGAAGCACGAGGCCGCGGCGCCGGCGCCACGACCCGCCGCGGGGCCGCGCGAAGCGGGCCAGAACGGTTGAAGAAAGGGACCTCCGCACATGGCGACCGTGTTGCTGGTGGATGACGAACCAGGCTTGCTCTTCGCGCTCGAGCAGCTCATCGAGGCGCGCGGCGACACGCCGGTCGTCGCGAGCGGCGGTGACGAGGCCCTCTCGCGGCTCGACGGCGTCGACGCCGTGGTCACGGACTTCGCGATGCCCGGCATGAACGGCGTCGAGCTCCTGGGCGCGATCCGCGAGCGCGCTCCGTCGCTGCCCGTGATCGTGCTCACCGCGCACGGGTCGGAGAAGGTCGCCGTTCAGGCCATCCGGAGCGGTGCCTACGAGTACCTCACGAAGCCGTTCGACATCGATGAGATGTCGGCGGTCCTGGACCGCGCGCTGCGAGCGCGTGCCGAGCGCACGAGAAACCAGCAGCTCCAGATGGAACGGTCGCTCGGGCGACGCGTCGTCGCCCGAGCACCGCCCATGCAGCGGCTCCTCACGACGGTGGAGCGAATCGCGCCCCGCGACATCACCGTCCTCGTGCGAGGAGAGACAGGGACCGGGAAGGAGCTCGTCGCGTCGCTCCTGCACGCCGGGAGCGCTCGCGCCGCTCGCCCGCTGGTCCGGTTCAACTGCGCGGCCATTCCGGCGGAGCTGGCGGAGGCGGAGCTGTTCGGGCACGCGCGCGGCGCCTTCACCGGCGCCACCCAGGCGCGCCGGGGTTTCTTCGGGCGAGCCGATGGCGGGACCCTCGTCCTCGACGAGATCGGCGAGCTCCCGCTCGGCATCCAGGCCAAGCTCCTCCGCGTGCTGCAGGACGGCGAGATCCAGCCGGTGGGGACGGGCGCGGTCGAGAGGGTCGACGTCCGCGTGATCGCGTCGACGAACCGGGATCTCGAGGCGGAGGCGCGCGCCGGCCGCTTCCGCCCGGACCTCTACTACCGTCTCGCCATCGTCGAGCTGGTCGTCCCTCCGCTGCGCGATCGGCGCGCCGACATCCCGGAGCTCGCGGCGGAGTTCGTGCGCCGTTACGGGGAGAGGTTCGGGATCGAGGACGTCTCGCTCGCGCCCGAGCTCGTCGAGAGGATGACGCAGGCCGACTGGCCCGGAAACGTACGCCAGCTCGAGAGCTGTGTGGCGCGCATGGTCGCGTTGAGCGGCGGCGGCGAGATCGGGCTGGGGGCGTTCGAAGCCGCGACCGGATCGACGCCCGCGTCCCCCGACGGGGCGGACACGCTGTCGCTGTACGATCGGCTCGACGCCCTCGAGCGGAGCCTCATCGCCCGCATGCTCGCCGCGACGTCGGGTAACCAGTCCGAGGCGGCGCGCCGACTGGGCATCGGCCGGACCGTGCTCATCGATCGCATGAAGAAGCACGGCCTATGGACACGCAACACCGGATTCGCCGAGAATTGCTTCGCCTCTGTTGCGGGAACCCGTCGTTGAACCACGCCGGGAGATCGAATCACGGACCCCGACCAGCGAGGTCATCGCGTGCTCCGAGCCGCCTCCGTCGCGCTGGCGCTCGCGGTCGCGCACGCGGCGGTCGCGCAGGGGCTGGGGCCGGAGCAGCTCCGGCGCACCGATATCCCCGTCGCGCTCGTGCTGAGCGGCGGCGTGAGCCTAGGGTCGTACGAGGCCGGCCTGAGCTGGGCCGTCGTGCGCTTCTCGCGCGCCGTGAGCGCGCGTCCGCTCGCAGCAGGGTGGGGTGCTCCTCGCCTCGTTGCCCTGACGGGGGCCTCCGCAGGCAGCATCAACGCGCTGTTGAGCGCCGTCGTCTGGTGCTCCTCGCCGGGGAGGGACGCAGACGACTCCGTCGATCACAACTTGCTGCACGATCTCTGGATGCCGGTCGGCCTCGACGGCCTGCTCCCCGACGACGACCGTGGCTACCTGCCCGGGGATGCGCTGCTCTCGACGCGCCCGCTGCTCGACGGGCTCGATCGATTCGAACGCGCGGTGGCCGCGGGCCGCTTCCGGCCCGGTTGTCGGCTCCCCATCGGGCTCACCGTCACGCGCGACACGGCGGCCGAGCGCGAGGTCGGCGGCTTGACGGTTCGGACGCAGCGCTTCGCGCTCCCGTGGCGGTTCGAGGTGGCGGCCGACGGAGGGGCGCGCGTCGTCTCGCAGCGCCTCGGCGAGGCGGAGGGGAGGCCCGACGTCCTCGAGATCCCGCGGAGCGAGAACCACGAAGCCGAGGCCACGCTGTCCTGGCCGCAGGTGACTCAAAGCGTCCTGGCCTCGGCGGCGTTCCCCCTCGCGTTCAGGGCGAGGGAGCTGTGCGATTGCTCACCCCACTGCCCGCCGTCGAACCAGGTCACGTCGGGGACGTGCGAGGGGCCGCGAGGTCCGATGAGTCACCTGAGCTGCCCCGCGCGGTCGGCCGAGGGTGAGCCGCTGACGCTCTGCTCCCACCGTTACGTCGACGGCGGCATCTTCGACAACACGCCGGTCGGGCTGGTCGTCGATCTGACGAGGTCCGTCTCGGCGACGCAGCCCCTCCAGCCGGTGACGTACGTGTACATCGATCCCGATCTGCGTCGACTCCGGCCCGAAGCGGCCGCGCAGCCATCGGTCGCGGCGGCGTCGAACCGGGCCCAGGGGCAGAACCTGGAGGACGTGGCGCGCCTCGCGAGCGAGCTCGTCGCGACCGCCAGGACCGAGGATCTCACCCGCACGCTGCAGGGAGGTGGTTGGAACGTCACGACTCGACGGCTCCTCTACGAGACCGCAGCCGCGCTCGGGTCGTTCGCGACCGTGGAACGGGACGCCGCCGTCGGCGTCGGGGGTGCGACGCCCGGGCCCGAGGTGACGCTGGGCGGCGCCGTGGCGAGCGCCGCCGCGCGTGGAGCCATCGCGCGCGCCCTGCTCCGCTGCTTCCCCGAGCGCCCCGCCGACGCCGACTCGGTGCGGGCCTGCGTTCGCGAGCTCTCCGCCGCGGGCCGTGCCCGCCCCGGCGAGCGCGGCCAGCCCACGGAGCAGGACGTGGTGCGCGTGGCCGCGGCCATGCGGGATGGCGCGACCCGCGTCCTCCGCGGGCACCCGACGCGAACACTGCACGACGCCGAGGTGTTCGCCCAGCAGATGCGCATCGGCGCGATGGGCATGACCTTCCTGGCGGACGAGATGACGCGCGTCGCCCGGGGCGCGATCCCCGAGCCCCAGCTGAAGCAGTTCCGTGCCGCGCTCCTCGGCACGATCCATCTCGGCCGCGCCCTCGCCGTCGAGGTAGCGCACCTGGCGAATGCAGCGGTCCTCGAGCAGCTGGGCGCGCTCAGGACGCATCCCCTCGCCGGACCGGCCGCGGAGCGGGCGTCCGCCACGATCCTGGCAGCCCCGGATGTCCTGTTCGTTCCCGAAGACCTCCAGCCGGTGCTGGAGACGCTCGCCAGCGCTGCCGCGGCGGAGTCGGCGCTCCGTCCGTTGCGGGCGCTCGTCCGCGTCGCGCCGACGATCCAGGCCGAGATCGTGCGCATGAATCGGCTCGCGCGCGCCGCCGACGCGCTGCAGCAGACCCGCACGGAGCGCGCGATCGTCGTCTCGAGCCGCTTCGCCCCCATCACGGGCTCGCAGCTCGGCAACTTCGGCGCCTTCCTGGATCGACCCTTCCGCGCATACGACTACTACGCCGGCGTGTACGACGCGTCACACTCCATCGCGGTGGCGCTGTGCGAGGCCGAGGCCGTCACGGGCTCCCGACGCCCGGTCCGCGAGGCCAGGTCCCTCACCGAGCTCGACTTCAGCGCGCCCGAGACGCAGCGATGCGTGGGGACCGCCCTCGAGGAGGTGGTCCGGGAGCTCGACGTCGACAGCTCCGGAACCGCCGGTCACGTCGTCCGCAGGCTGGCCCGAGCCGAGCTCGAGGCGTCGCTCGGCGAAGCGGCTGCCGGGCGGCTCCTCGACGAGGCCGCGTGGGCGTGGCTGAGAGCGCCGCCGCCGCTGCCGCCGGTCGACGCCGTCGCCGAGGTCGCGGAGGTCCTGCTCTCGACGCGCGTCCAGTGCGCCCCTGACTCGTCCGCCTCGTGCATCAGGGAGCTTTCGTTCGACGAGTTCCTCTCGGCGTTGCGCGCCCGGGGCTACCGGCCGGCGGACCGCGAGATGCAGGCGCTGGTCGATGACGCCGACGCCTGGACCCGGCACACCGTGCGAAGGCTCCTCGATCGTTCGTACGAGCGCGAGCTGGCGAGCCCGGGCTCGTACGACCTCGCACCTGTCGTCCGGTTCGCGTACCGCGCCGGAGAGCTCTGGCTGCGCAGCCCCGATGGCGGGGGGCCGTCCCCGCGCCTGGTGCTCGATCCATCCACCATCCCGCCGGGCGCGCAGACCGCCGTGCTCCACCGGAGGCTCATCGCGGCGCACCTGCTCCCGTACCGGCTCGACCTGGACGTCGCGCGCGGCGGCATCGCCGCCTCGTGGCTCGATCCGACGCTGTGGCTGAGCCGGCGCGCCTCGCTGGTCGCCGAGCTCTCCCCCATCTCCTACGAGGCGGCCCGCGGTAGGCTCTCGTCCACCCTGGCGCTGCTGCCGACCGCGCACGTCGAGGGGCTCGCGATCGGGGCCGGCCCGAAAGCCTCGGTCCGCTGGGCAGACGGGACGACGACCATGGGGGCCTCGCTTCGCGTGAGCGCGTTCCAGCAGCGGTTCTCGCTCGCGATCGGGTCCGACTCCCTTCCTGCCCACGACCGGGACCTGTACGTCACCATCGGCATCGCCGACCTGAACGGCGCGTTGTTCTGGCTCCTGAGCAGGTGAACCCGAGACTCGGAGGGAAGGCGGTGATGCGCCAGCGAGGCCGACCGCGGCCAGGCTCGCCAGGTCACGTCGAGGTCGCCCCTCGAGACTCGCCGGAATCGCTGGGCTACCATGCGAGTCCGGCGTCGGCCCGCGACGTCGACGCGCGTACGTCGGAGAGCGGCGGCGTCGCGGGATGCTGGTCGGCGGTGACGGAGCGCGCGTAGTCCGCGATGCGCCATTCCTGATCGTCGTCGAGGCGTACCTGGACCTCGTCGATGCCGGCCTCCGAGGCGAAGCAGACGAGGAGCACGTCCCCCAGCACGAAGTCGGCGGCGTGAACCTCGTATTGCCTGAACAGCTCGCGACGTGGGCCGCGGGGAGGCGTCCACCCTTCAGGCCAGAGCGCCTCCTCGAACGATCGCCGGCTCGTAGACGCCTTCACCGAGGCCGACGCGAGCTCCCACACCGCGTCGCCATCGCGTTCGTCCGTTCGCTCGAGGAACGTGCGCGCGGCCTCGACGGCGGCTCGCTCTTCCTGTGGGTGCCGCTCGACCTGAGGCGGTACCGGCGGAACGAGCATCGGCTGCGCTCTGCCGACCTGCCACGCGCCCCATCCTGTCGCTTCACGCGTGATGTGTACCGAGATGGCGAGGCCCATCGTCCCGGGCACGCCGTAGGCGGCCGTGATGTCGGCCTGGCGGACGTCCGGCGGCAGCAACGGGCTGAAGGTCTCGAGCAGCAAGGCGGCCGAATCCACCGCGCGACGACTCGCGTCGTCGGCCTGGGTGCCCGCCACATCCGTCGTCGCCAGGTACGCGGCCTCGAACGAAGGAACGTCGCGGATGCGGACGATCGCCGCGTGGAGCAGCAGGGCAGCCTCATCGCGTCCCACGACCAGGACCTTCGGCGAGAATGGCACGTAGACCACCGCCGCCGCTCCCCCCGGGCCATCCGCCGTGGCCGGTCGCGCAGGCGCGACCGTCCGGCACGCGGCGAGGAGGAGCGCTGCCGCGAGTGCTGCGCGCGGGGCTCTGCTCGTCATCGAGATGTTCCCCCTGTCGACCGGTTCGCCGAGGCTGACGCGCACCGCCGGGCCGCTGAACATGGCTGCCTTCCTTTCTTCCTTCGCGTTCTGCAGATGCACCGAGCAGCACTGCATGCGACAGGCCATGCTTGCCGGCGCCGCGTCGCCACTCTCGGCGAGGGCTGATCGCGCGGAGCGGCTCAGGCCCCCCCGTGCGCGGGACCGCGTCCGTCCACGCGCCGTCGCGCCGCGACGGACCGCGACGAGCCGTACTGGAGGCTGCTCGCGGGTCCTACACCCTGTCGAAGAACGGACAGGGAACGTGGCGATCCGAGCCTCGACGGCGATGCCGGCGCGGGAATCCCTGATGCCGGACCGCTGGCGCGCGACGTGCATTCGGGTCAGGGGGAGCGCGGCGCGCGCCTGGGAACGGCTGGCCCTCCCCCGGGCGTCCTCGGCGCGCCCCGCGCTCGACACGCAGCCCGAGGAGGAACGCTTGGCTTCGAGATCGCCGTCCGCCGCATCGCTGTCCAGCACGCGAGTGCGCTCGTTCGAAGGATATGTGCTGCCGCATCTCACGGACGTCACGGCTGGTACGGCCGGCGTCGTGAGCTCAATCCTCGTCTCACCTCACGAGGTCGTTCAGCCCGGCCAGACGGTCGCGGTCCTCGAACGACTGTCCTCGTGCGGCGGCGAAGACCGTAGCCGCGTCGCCGTCAAGGCGCCCGCCGCGGGACTCGTGACGCGGTGCTGGGCGACGACGGGCGAACTGGTGGGCGCGAACTGGCCCATCCTGTCGATCGCCAGATCGGAAGACGTGATGGTGGTCGCGCGATTCCCACCCGGTCACTCGGCGCGGATCTGCCGCGGCTGCGCGGCCACGGTGCTCCTCGCCGGCGAGGAACGCGAGGCGTTCCCGGCCAGCATCCTGACCGTCATCGAGGCGCCGGACGCGGACGCACCCGACGCACGATCGGCGCGCGTGGTGCTGTCGTTTCCTGCCCCGCCGGCAAAGGCGCTATGGCCAGGTACGCCAGCGCGTGTCGAGATCGTCCTCGAGAGGGGGCGGGTGGCGGCCGTTTGAACCCCGGCGCCGCCCGGGGGCGCACGCCGGCGCCGCCGCAGGCCACGAAGGACCAACCGTAGAGGAGGTGTACAGATGGCGAGGAGTGGCGCTACAGAGCGAGACGAAGCCGGGCCCGACCGGCTGACCTCGAAGAAGTACGCGAAGGAGCTCAGGAGGTTCCATGTCGAGCTCGTGAAGCTCCAGGAATGGGTGAAGCAGGAGCGGCTCAAGGTCTGCGTCGTATTCGAGGGGCGCGACGGCGCGGGCAAGGGCGGGATCATCAAGGCCATCACTGAGCGCGTCTCGCCCCGCGTGTTCCGGGTGGTCGCGCTGCCCGCCCCGACCGAGCGCGAGAAGTCGCAGATGCACGCCCAACGCTACGTCGCGCACTTCCCCGCGGGAGGCGAGATCGTGATCTTCGACCGCAGCTGGTACAACCGCGCCGGTGTCGAGCGCGTGATGGGATTCTGCACCGACAAGGAGGTCCGGCACTTTCTCGAGATGGTGCCCGCGTTCGAGAAGGCGATGGTCGACTCCGGGATCCTCCTCGTGAAGTACTGGCTCGAGGTTGGCGAGGAGGAGCAGACCCGGCGGCTCCAGGAACGGATCGACGACGGGCGGAAGCTCTGGAAGCTCTCGCCCATGGACCTCCTGTCGTACAGCCGGTGGTACGACTACTCGCGGGCGCGCGACGAGATGTTCGCGGCGACCGACACGGAGGTCGCCCCGTGGCGGGTGGTGCGCTCGGACGACAAGCGCCGCGCGCGGCTCAACTGCATCCGCCACCTGCTCTCACTGATCCCTTACAAGGACGTCACGCGGCCGGGGACCGTGAAGCTGCCGAAGCGGCAGGACCCGGGCGGCTACCGCGCGTCGACGCACCCGTTCAAGTACGTGCCGGAGAAGTACTGAGCGAGGCACCAGTGGACTCGCGCCCGCCCTGCGCTTCGAGAGCCACTGTCCCGCCGGCGGAGAGCGCCGGGGGAGAGGGGGCTCGCTCACGGCTCCCCGTCCTCGAGTGGCTCCGCGGCTACGACCGCGCCTGGTTCGTGACCGACGTCGTCGCGGGCCTCACCGCGGCTACCGTGGTGATCCCCAAGGCGATGGCCTACGCGACCATCGCGGGCGTGCCCGTCCAGGTGGGCCTGTACACGGCGCTCGTCCCCGCGCTCGTCTACGCGGTGGTGGGCAGCTCGCGGGTGCTGAGCGTGAGCAGCACCACCACCATCGCCATTCTCACCGCCTCCGCGCTGCAGGAGGCGGTGCCCCGTGCGACTCCGGAGCGGCTCCTCGTCGCGGTCGCGACGCTCTCGGTCCTGGTGTGCGCCATCCTCCTCGCAGCGTCGGTGCTGCGGTTCGGCTTCGTCGCGAACTTCATCTCCGAGCCGGTACTGGCCGGTTTCAAGGCAGCCGTCGGGGTCGTCATCGTGGTGGACCAGATTCCGAAGCTGCTCGGGGTCCATCCTGACAAGGGCGGGTTCCTCCACGACCTCTACCATCTCGCCGTCGCGGCACGCGCCGCGTCGCTACCCACGCTGGCGCTCTCGCTCTCCCTGGCCGCGCTCCTCCTCCTGGTCATGCGATTCGCGCCGAAGCTGCCGGCGCCGCTCGTCGCCGTCGCGGCAGGGATCGCCGCGAGCGTGCTCCTCCGCCTGCCCGAGGCGGGCGTGAAGACGGTCGGCGCGGTCCCCGCCGGCCTTCCCTCGCCGGTCTGGCCCGACCTCTCGCTGCTCCAGGCGCTCTGGCCTGGAGCAGCGGGCATCGCGCTCATGAGCTTCACCGAGACCATCGCCGCGGGGCGAGCGTTCGCGGCCCCGGGCGAGCCCCGCCCCTCCGCCAACCGCGAGCTCCTCGCGACGGGCCTCGGCGGCCTGGCGGGCGGGCTCGCCGGGGCGATGCCGTCCGGGGGCGGCACCTCGCAAACGGCCGTTACGCGCCGCATGGGCGCGCGGACCCAGCTCGCCGGGCTCGTCATCGGGCTCACCGCGCTCGCCGCATTGCTCGTGCTCGGGCCGGTGCTGTCGAAGATCCCGCAGGCGACGCTCGCGGTGATCGTGATCGTCTACTCCGCCGAGCTCGTGAGCCTGAGGGACTTTCGCGCGGTGGCGGCCATCCGCCGCACCGAGCTCGTCTGGGCGATCACCGCCTTCGCCGGCGTCGTGTTCCTGGGTACGCTGCGAGGCATCCTGGTCGCGGTCCTGGTCTCGCTGCTCGCGCTGGCGCACCAGGACCAGAACCCGCGCGTGTACGAGGTCCGGCGCAAGCCTGGGACGAACGTGTTCCGGCGCCGGACCGACGCGCACCCGGAGGACGAGGCGGTGACTGGGCTCGTCCTCCTGCGCGTCGAAGGCCGGGTCTTCTTCGCCAATGCCGAGCGGGTGATCGACGCCATGGTCTCCATCGTCGAGCGCGCTGATCCTGCGGTCATCGTCCTGGACTGCAGCGCCGTCATCGACGTCGAGTACTCGGCGCTGAAGATGATGAGTCAGGCGGACGAGCGCGTCCGGCAGCACGGCGCCGAGCTGTGGCTCGCCGCGCTGAACCCCGAGGTGCGCCGCGTGGTGGAGCGCGCGCCGCTCGCGTTCGGGCGGGCGGTCGGCCGCGAGCGGATGTTCTACAACCTGGAGGACGCAGTAGCCCACTTCCTCGCGCGAGGCCCCGCGCCGGCGGCGTCCGGACGAGCCGTGTGACGGGCGGGACGTCGATGCGTTCGCGGTGAACGTGACCGGCCGCGCCGCGGTTCAGGCGCTGCCGGCGTGCGTCGTCGAGCGGTTCGGACGCTCGACTTCCAGGATCAGCGCTTCAGCCAGCTTGGGACGGCCGCGAGGGAGAGGGCGCCGCGCAGGAAGGAGCCGAGCAACGCTCCACGCCAGGCGACAGCTCGCCGGCGGTGCAGCTGCGCGCGGCGCGGCCGCCGTCGAGGAGCCGGTCGAGCCGCTCCTGGGCGCGCTCGAGGGACTCGAGCGCCTCGCGGGCGGCCGCGCGGGCGCCCCCGGGAGCGGCGGCGGCCGGGTCTGGCAGCCGCCTATCGCGTGGCTCGAGGATGGCGCCGAAGCCCTGGCGCGGCGCGGGAGAGGGAGAGGGAGAGGGGGAGGGAGCCGCCGCGAGCGCGGTGGGGGTCATGGAGGGCGCCTCGGTGGAGTTTCTCGTGTGCACCGAGGCGCTGCATGCGATAGGCCATGCGGCGGCGATGGAGTCGGGGGCGGCGGCGCAGAGGCGGAGGAGGCCTGGCTGCGCCTGGAGGGCGACGACCCGTGGCGGACTGCGCGCCGGTCCGACACCCTGTCGGGCAACGGGCAGCGAAGAGGCGAGCTGCCGAGCGGCGCGGCGTAGCCGGCGGGCCGGGCGGGGGTGCCGATGGCGTTCTCGCTCGCGGTCCCATGAGCGCGATCGGCCGGCCCGCGCTCGCCCTGGTGGGGCTCCGGCTCAGCTCTCGGCGCTGTAGCGGGCGAGGCGTCCGCTGTGGACGGCCGCCCGGTACACGCCGGCGAAGGCGAGGCAGGCGGCGAGCAGCCAGAGCACCGCCAGCCCGGCGCCCCCGGCGAGCGCCGGCCCGGAGGCGCGGCCGCCGGCGACCACCGCGCGCAGCCCGTCGAAGACGTAGGCCGGCGGCAGCGCGCGCGAGACGGCGCGCATCCAGGCGGGCAGCGTGGAGACCGGGTAGAAGACTCCGGCGAAGGGCGAGAGCACCGCCGGGATGGGCCAGATGAGCCACTCGGCGGAGGGGCCGAGCCGCAGCACGACGGCGCAGCCGAGCACGCCGAGGGCGATGCCGAAGAGGAAGAGCACGCCCAGGAACGGCGCCAGCGCCGCGCCGTATCGCAGGAAGGAGAGGCCGAAGGCGCCCCGCGCCACCGAGACCATCACCACCACGCCGACCGCGCTGGTGGCCACGCTCGAGAGCACCAGGCCGGCGAGGTACTCGGGGAGGGTGAGCGGGGTGGAGAAGACGTTGAGGAAGTTGCGCGACCAGACGTCCTCGAAGAAGGCCATGGTCACGCCCTGCATCACCCGGCCGAAGAAGTCCCAGAGCAGCACCGCGCCGAGCAGCACCGGCACGAAGCTGAAGCCGGAGGCGGAGACCGCGTCGAGGTAGCGGGTGATGAAGCCCCAGAGCACCACGTCGATGGCCACCCAGGCGAAGAGCGGGATGAGGCGGGCCGGGTTCCCGCGAAGCAGGTAGAGCTGCCGGAGCAGGATGGCGCCCACGCGGCGGAGCCGGGTCACGGCGCCTCCCGGAGCGAGAGCGGCTCGCGGGCCACCGCCACGAAGAGATCGTCGAGCGTGGCCTTGCCGTGCTCGGAGGGGAGCGTGCGCGGGTCGCCCTCCAGCAGGATCCGGCCGTGGGAGAGGAAGAGCACGCGATCGCAGACCTCCTGCACCTCGTACATGTTGTGGGAGGTCCAGAGCATGCCGCCCTGGCGCTCGGCGGCGAGGGTCCGGATGCGGGCGCGCACCTCGCGGGCGGTGGCCGGGTCGAGGGAGGCGGTCGGCTCGTCGAGCAGCAGCAGGCGGGGCCGGTTGACGAGCGCCTTGGCCAGCGCCACCCGGGTCTGCTCGCCAGAGGAGAGCAGGCCGCACTTGGTCCTCCGGAAGCGGACCAGGTCGAGCTGCGAGAGCAGCTCCTCGACGCGGCCGCCGAGGTCGGCGACCCCGTACATGAGCCCGAAGACGCGCAGGTTCTGCTCGACCGTGAGGTTGCCCGGGAGCGGGGCGTAGACCGCGGCGAAGTTGGTCCGCGCCAGCGCCTGCGAGCGCTGGCTCGCGAGATCGCAGCCGTCCACGCGGATGCGGCCGGCGGTGGGGGCGAGCACGCCGAGGATGGCGTTGATGGTGGTGGTCTTGCCGGCGCCGTTCGGGCCGAGGAGCCCAACCGTCTCCCCGCGCTCGACGCGGAAGGTGAGGCCGTCCACGGCCACGCAGCCGTCGTAGACCTTGCGGAGCGCCTCGACCGAGAGGACCGGCGCGCTCAAGCGAGGGCGCGCTCCACCGCGGCGAGGGCGTGCAGCTCGGTGGTGTCGAAGAGCGGGACCGCCAGGTCCGGCTGCTGGACGAGCATGGTGATCTCGGTGCAGCCGGCGATGACGCCCTGGGCGCCCTGGTCGACCAGGGCCTCCATGATCGCCAGGTAGCGGGCCTTCGACCGGGGCTCGATCCGCCCGAGCACCAGCTCCTCGAAGATGACCCGGTTCACCTCGGCGCGGTCCTCGGGGCCGGGCACCAGCACCTCGAGCCCGTGCCGCTCCTCGAGGCGGCGCCGGTAGAACTCCTGCTCCATGACGTAGCGGGTGCCGAGGAGCGCCACCTTGCGCAGCCCGGCCGCCCGCACCGCCTCGGCGGTCACGTCGCCGATGTGGATCAGCGGGACGGAGACGCCGCGCATGGCCTCGTCGGCCACCTTGTGCATGGTGTTGGCGCAGATGAGGAGCAGGTCGGCGCCGGCGCGCTCGAGCCCCAGCGCGGCGCGGTTGAGGATGGCGCCCGCCTCGTCCCAGCGCGCCGCCCGCTGCAGCGGCTCGATCTCGCCGAAGTCGACCGAGGCGAGGAGGACCTTCGCCGAGTGGAGCCCGCCCAGGCGCGCCTTCACCGCCTCGTTGACGAGCCGGTAGTAGTGCGCGGTCGACTCCCAGCTCATTCCCCCGATGAGGCCGATGGTCTTCATGGCGGTCCGAACATAGCGGATCGCCGGGCGGTCTCCCGCTCAAAGACGGGCTCCGGCTGCGGTTCCGCTCGGCGGTCGTTATCGGGTACTCTTCCGCCCCCCTCCAACCCCAGAGCGCCATGGCCCAGTACGTGATGTCGATGCTCCGCGTGAGCAAGGTCGTCCCGCCCAAGCGGCAGATCATCAAGGACATCTCCCTCTCCTTCTTCCAGGGCGCCAAGATCGGGCTCCTCGGCCTGAACGGCGCCGGCAAGTCGACGGTGCTCAAGATCATGGCCGGCGTGGACGAGGAGTTCGACGGCGAGCTGACGCGGCAGGGCGGCATCCGCATCGGCTACCTCGCGCAGGAGCCGAAGCTCGACGGCGAGAAGACGGTGCGCGAGGAGGTGGAGGCGGGCCGAGGCGAGGTGGCCCAGGCCCAGCAGCGGCTCGAGGAGGTCTACGCCGCCTACGCCGCGCCCGACGCCGACTTCGACAAGCTGGCGGAGGAGCAGGCCCGGCTCGAGGCGGTCATCGCCGCGGCCGGCGCCGACACCGGCAACCAGCTCGAGATCGCCGCCGACGCGCTGCGCCTCCCGCCCTGGGACGCCACCATCCAGCACCTCTCCGGCGGCGAGAAGCGCCGCGTGGCGCTCTGCAAGCTGCTGCTCTCCAAGCCGGACATGCTGCTCCTCGACGAGCCGACCAACCACCTCGACGCCGAGTCGGTGGAGTGGCTGGAGCAGTTCCTCACCCGCTTCCCCGGCACGGTGGTGGCGGTCACCCACGACCGCTACTTCCTCGACAACGCCGCCGAGTGGATCCTGGAGCTCGACCGCGGGCGCGGCATCCCGTGGAAGGGCAACTACTCGAGCTGGCTCGAGCAGAAGGAGGCGCGCCTGGAGCTGGAGGCGAAGCAGGAGAGCGCGCGCATGAAGGCCATGAAGGTCGAGCTGGAGTGGGTGCGCCAGAACCCCAAGGCGCGGCAGGCCAAGAGCAAGGCGCGCCTCTCCCGCTTCGAGGAGCTCTCGAGCGTCGAGTACCAGAAGCGGAACGAGACGCAGGAGATCTTCATCCCGGTGGCCGAGCGGCTCGGGGAGCAGGTGATCGAGTTCAAGGGCGTCACCAAGGGCTTCGGCGATCGGCTGCTCATGGACGACCTCTCGTTCATCATCCCGCCCGGCGCCATCGTCGGCATCATCGGTCCGAACGGCGCCGGCAAGTCGACGCTCTTCAAGATGATCACCGGCGCCGAGCAGCCCGACTCCGGCCAGGTGGTCATCGGCAAGTCGGTGAAGCTCGCCTTCGTCGACCAGAGCCGCGAGAACCTCTCCTCCGACAAGACCGTCTTCGACGAGCTCACCGGCGGGCGGGACCAGATCGAGGTGGGCCGGTTTCTCATGCCGAGCCGCGCCTACATCGGCCGCTTCAACTTCAAGGGCGCCGACCAGCAGAAGGTGGTGGGCACCCTCTCCGGCGGCGAGCGCGGCCGCCTGCACCTCGCCAAGACGCTCATGACCGGCGGCAACCTGCTGCTCCTCGACGAGCCCTCGAACGACCTCGACGTGGAGACGCTGCGCGCGCTCGAGGACGCGCTCCTCGAGTACGCCGGGAGCGTGATGGTCATCTCCCACGACCGCTGGTTCCTCGACCGCATCGCCACCCACATCCTCGCGGCCGAGGGCGACTCGAAGTGGAGCTTCTTCGCCGGCAACTACCAGGAGTACGAGGCCGACAAGCGGCGGCGGCTCGGCGAGGAGGGCGCCAAGCCGAAGCGGATCCGCTACAAGCCGATCCACCGGTAGCGGGGCCCTCGCGGCCGCCCCTCCCTCAGCGCCCGTCAGGGGATCCGCCGGAACCCGTCCCGCCGCGCCACCAGCCGGGCGCGCAGCTCGAGCACCTCGTCGCGGTCCTTCCCGCGGTAGCCCTCCATCTCGGCGATGAGCGCGTCGGCCTTCGCCAGCACGCTCGGGATCATCATGTACGTCATCGGGTACCAGCGGGTTCGCAGGAGCCAGGGCTCGATCCGCTCGAAGAGCGCCCGGTAGCTCGCCAGGGTGCGCGCGCCGGCAGCCTCCGGCACCGCCGAGCTCGAGAGGCGCAGCTCGCGCCGGCCCAGGAGGACCCGGTGCTTCTGGTGGTCCTCGCGGTAGCTGCCGTCCGGCTGCCGCAGCACGCGGATCGGCTCGGCGCACGGGTCGGGGACGAAGCGCGGGTCGCCCCGCTCGTCCTCGACCACCGCGTCCGGGCGAATCCAGAAGGCGCGCCCCTCGAAGGCCACGCGCACCACGGTGGCGGGCCGGCGGAGGTGGGTGTCGTCGACGGTGGCGCCGTCGCCGATCTCGGCGATTCCGTCCTTCATGCGGAGCGCTCCTAGGCGAGGTTCTGGAGGAGCGGGTCGAGGAGGTCGAGCCGCTCCCAGGTGAAGAGCCCGAAGCTCAAATCCGGGCGGCGGCCGAAGTGGCCGTACGCCGCCGTGGGCGCGTACTTGGGGAAGTCGAGCTTCAGCCGGTCGCGGATTCCGCGCGGGGTGAGGTCCACGCAGCGCTCGATGGCCCGCCCGATGGTCCAGTCGTCCTCGAGGCCGGTGCCAAAGGTCTCGACCCGGAGCGCCACCGGTTTGGCCACGCCGATGGCGTAGGCGAGCTGGACGAGGCAGCGGTCGGCGAGCCCGGAGGCCACCACGTTCTTCGCGAGCCAGCGCGCGGCGTACGCCGCCGAGCGGTCCACCTTGCTCGGGTCCTTGCCGGAGAAGGCGCCGCCGCCGTGGGGCACGGCCCCACCGTAGGTGTCCACGACGATCTTCCGGCCGGTGAGGCCGGTGTCGGCGGCCGGGCCGCCGTGAACGAACGAGCCGGAGGGGTTGACGAGGAGCCGGGTGTCCGCGTCCACCCAGCCCTCCGGCAGCGCCTCCCGGACCACCCCCCGCACCAGCTCCTCGAGCGCTGCCCCTCCGAAGCCGGGCGCGTGCTGGTGCGAGACGACGACCGTGTGGGCC
This sequence comes from Anaeromyxobacteraceae bacterium, assembly GCA_035656915.1. GTDB lineage: Bacteria > Myxococcota > Myxococcia > Myxococcales > Anaeromyxobacteraceae > Anaeromyxobacter_B. The sequence goes on along the minus strand of DASRRJ010000008.1, from coordinate 248,418 downwards.
CGACGGGGAACGCCGTCCACGTACTCGAGCGTCACCTGACTCTTCGCGTCCGGCCGGATCCGGGCCTCGCCGGCCTTCCGAAGGGCGGCCAGCCGCTCGAGGATCCGATGGGCGTGGTGGATGGGCGCCGGCATCAGGTCCGCCGTCTCCTTGCAGGCGTAGCCGAACATGATCCCCTGGTCGCCCGCGCCCTCGTCGCCGCCCTGGCCCGAGACCGCCGCCGCGATCTCCGGCGACTGCTCGTGGACCAGGGTTTCCACGAAGACCTCGTCGGCGGCGAAGTCGCCCTCCAGGTAGCCGATGTCACGGACGGCCTCCCGAACCAGCCGGACGTAGTCGAGCGGCTTCGAGAGCCCGGACACCTCGCCGGCCAGGATGACGCGCCCGCGCGTGACCAGCGCCTCGACGGCCACCCGGGCTCGGCGCTGATCCCGGAGCGCAGCGTCGAGCACGGTGTCCGAGAGGCGGTCGGCCACCTTGTCCGGGTGGCCCTCGGAGACCGACTCGCTGGTGCGCAGCTCCCTAGCCAAGCGCCACCCCCGGCACCGCGAACGGGACCGGCTCGCCGTCGAGCAGCGCTGCCTCGGCCGAGTGGCGCGCGGCGGCCTCGGCGTCGCCCTGGGCCCGCGCCAGCTCGGCGGCGCAGAGCCAGGCCTCGCGCGCGGCCGGGTAGAGGAGGGTGACCGCGCGGGCCAGCTCCGTCGCCTTGTCCGGCGCGCCGGTGGCGGCGTGGTACCGCGCCATGGCGAGGTGAGCGGCCACGTCGGCCTCGCCGGTGCGCGCCAGCAGCTCGTACAGGCGCGGCGTGGAGGCGTCGTCGCGGGCGCGCTCCGGGGCCGCGAGCGCGGCGCGGAGCCGCTTCGAGATGAGCTCGAAGGAGTTGCGGAACGGCGGCGCGAGCGGGTCCTTCTCGACCGCCTGCACGATGTAGTCGAAGGCCATCTCCAGTTCTCCCGAGTAGTCGGCGGCCACGGCGAGGGCCCACAGCAGGTGGGCCGACTCGAGCGTGAGCCCCTGGGCCTCTCCGAGGAGCGCGCGGTAGAGCTTGAGCGCCTCCTCGGGCTGGCGCTCCTGCGTGAGGTCGTAGGCGCGGCGCATGTCGCCGAGCATCCTTTCGATGCGGGGGTCGGTGAGGCGGTTCACGGAATCCTCTCTTTCGGTTGGGTAGATTGGACGATATTGAGTGAAAGGCGGCGCGCCTCTGGCGTTCCGGCGCGCGAAGTCGCGCCCGGTCGGGCAAATGGTTCGAGCGTGGCAATGTGGGGCCACCGCCTGCGGCAGCGCCGGTCGCGGGGACGGGACCCCGGGGCCGGACTGGCCGGAGACGAGAGCGGGCTCACCCAGGGCGCGCGGACGCGCCCGGGGATGGGCCGCGAATCGATCGACTACGTGGTGCGACTCGGGATCATGCTGGCCCCATCGAACACGGCATTGCCACGTATCCCCAGGTGGGATGGCTGGCTGGAGGTCGTCGGGCCGTGACCCTGGCTCCATCTGGATGGGAGGTGCGTCAGCATCGCAATCAAGATAGCACGAGATACACGGTGTGTCAATGGTGTAACGCGGTCTGAGGCAATCGGTTGGAAACGCCAAGCAATGCCAATGCGCGGTCCACGTCGGCCGGCTGCAGCCCCACGGCGGGGTCGGTCCTGACGTGCCAGGGCGCGAGCGGGCCGAAGTCGGGGAGGTCGTCGAGGATGGCGAAGGCGCTCACCGCCTCGGTCCGGTCGAGGAACGCCTGGTGGGTGTGTCGCTCCAGCCAGCGCAGGATCTCGGCGGCCCGGTTGAGGCCGTCGGGCTCGCCGTCCGAGAGGACCGGCGTGGCGTCGAGGACGGGCGCTCGCAGCCCGGCGGTCCGCAGCAGCGTCCGCAGCTCCTCGAGCTCGCGGTGCATCCGCCAGGCGGAGGAGACGACCACCGAGGCGCCGGAGCGGCCCGCGGTCTCGTCGGCGCGGGCGACCGCCGCGGGGTCGAGGTGGGAGAGGTCGCCGTCCCGCAGCCGGCGCCGGGCGAACCACGCGTCGCCGTTCAGGACTCCGTCGATGTCGAGAAAGACGATCTTCATGCGTGGGGAACAGCATACGCGGGGGACGGACACGCCGCCCGGCTCCGCGCCAACCCGCGCCGCGCCTGCCTTACAGGAACCGCGCCAGCACCCGGTCCTGCGCCATCCGCTCGCGCGGCGCCACCACCCGCGCGGCCACCAGCGCCCGGGTGAGCGCCACGTAGGTGCGCACGTTCCGCTGCGACAGCTCTCCGTCCGGCAGATCGGTCACGATCACCGCCGGCCGCTCCAGCCCCTTCCAACGCAGGAAGGTGTCGGCCACCAGCCGCTCGGCGGTGTCGGGGGCGTCGGCGCGGACGAAGGCGTGGCGGCCCACCTTGCCGGCGTCGTAGATGGCGTCCTCCGCGGTCTGGCCGCGCAGCGAGACGATGGCGATGTCGCTCGGCTGGAGGCCCCCGGCGAGGAGCCGGTCGACCTCCTCGCCCACCCTCTCGGCCACGGCGCTGGCGCTCGGCGGGTTGAGGAGCTTGAGCGTCCCGTCCTCCAGCGTCTTGCGGATGGCGTCCTCGTCGTAGGGCGCTCCGGCGTAGACGTTGGCGAGGTCCTGGATCCCGGGCGGGCAGCGCTGCCCGCGCTTCAGCAGGAAGGGGCGCCCGAACAGCTCGAGCGGCGGCCGGCGGTTGGACCAGAAGCTCTGCGCCGGGTCGTGGAACCCCCAGAGCCGCCTGCCGCTCGAGAGCGCCTCGACCAGGAACCAGGCCTCGTCCTGCAGGTCCTGGGCCTCGTCCACGATGACCGTGTCCCAGCGCGGCTGACAGACCTCGGCGGCGCGCAGCAGGGCGCCGGTCCAGAACCGGTTGTCGAGCGGCTCCTGCGCCTGCTGCTTCCCGTCGGCCCCATCCACCATCTGCCTGGCGAGGCCGCTCACGGTCGAGACCTCCACGCCGCTCCCCTCGAGCCGCTCGGCGAGAAACCTGCGGAGCGGCTGGGTGAAGCAGAGGAGCAGCACCCGGTCGCCGCACGCCGCCGCCCGCCGGGCCGCCTCGGCGGCGAGGAGCGTCTTGCCCGAGCCGGCGCCGCCCTGCACCAGCATCCGCTCGCTCTCGAGCAGGTTGTCGAGGGCCACGAGCTGCGCCGGGTCGAGCTGGAAGCGCCGCTCGTTGGCGTCCTGCGCGCGGGTGCCGAGCCAGAGCGCCGGCACGGTGGTCTCGCCCCAGTAGCGGTGCAGCCGCTCCATCCACGGCCCGACCGCGTCGCGCGGCTTGGGCAGGGCACGCTCCACCACCGCCGGCAGCGCGTCGGCGAGCCACCCCAGCTCGCGCTGCGTGAGCACCACCCCGGCGAGGTCGTCCTGCGTCGGCGGAGCCTCGAAGGCGGTCTCCGGGAAACAGACCGCGGCGCCGAAGGCAGGGGCCTGGCAGCCGTCGTCGGCGAGCCGGCGGTTGAGCTTCTTCAGGAACCCGAGCGCCTGATCGAGCGGGGCCCTCTCAAGGGCCGCGCCGTTCTGGAACCAGCGGCCGTCGCGCTGCTCGACGCGGCCGCCCTTCACCTCCAGGGCGAGGAGGCCGCGCTCCGGGTGGGCGAGCACGAAGTCGCCCTCGCCCAGGTAGCCGTCCTTGCTCCGGATGCGGAGCGAGTGCCAGGCGGTCCAGCCGGACGGCAGCCCCTTCTGCAGGGCGGAGTGGACGGCGCGCTCGGCGGCGGAGCGGGTGGGGCGGAGCTGCTCGGAGGGGTGGAGTCGCGGCGGCGGAGCCATTTTCGCCCAGAGTACGGCAGCCGCCCCGGCAGGCGCCATGATCCGGCTCACGCGGAGTGCGGTGCCGAGGTCGTGTCCGCCCCCGCCGTACGGTGGGCGCATGGCAGGCCACTCCCCTCTGAACTTCCTCGTCCGCCGGCGCGGGCGCGAGCGCCGGCGCGGCGGCGAGGACCAGGAGCTCTTCGAGGGCGCCCTGGTCGCGTACGCCCGCAACCTGCTGGTGGGCGGAAACCTGGTCGATCGGCTCCAGCGCGGTACCGGCCGCAGCCCGGAGGAGTACCCGCTGCTGGGCCGCGCCGTGAGCGCCCGGCGCCCGCGCGGCGCGCTCACCGAGCAGCAGTTCCGCGCGCGACTGCAGGGCCTGCGCCGCCACGCGCGCGGCGAGCTCGAGGAGGTGCCCGCGCCCGCGGAGCCGGCGGCGGCCAACCTGGCGCTCATCGCGGCGGTGCTGGGGCTCACCCCGGACGAGCGGGAGGTGCTCCAGTTCGTCGCGGCGCAGCGGCTCTCCCCGGACCTCGAGGACGTCACCGACGCCTACCCGGCGCTCTCGCGGATGGGGTGCGTCGAGCTGGTCTCGGCGGCGACCGGCCTGGCGCGCGGCGAGGTCTCGGCGGCGCTCGCGCCGCGGGGCCGCCTGCTCTCGAGCGGCATCGTGCGCTTCGACGAGGAGTTCGGCCACCTCGAGCACAAGCTGGTGCTGGACGCGCGCGTCCTCGAGCTGGTCATCACCCCGGAGCTCGACCGCGACCGGCTGCTCGCCGCCTTCCTCCCGCTCGCGCCGCCGCCCTCGCTCGGGCTCGAGGACTTCGCGCACCTCTCGGCCGAGCTCGAGGTGGCGCGCCGGCTGCTCCGGGCCGCGCTCGCCCAGCGCCGGCCCGGCGTGAACCTCCTCTTCCACGGCCCCACCGGCACCGGCAAGACCGAGCTGGCGCGGCTGCTCGCCCGCGAGGCCGGGGCGCAGGTGCACGTGGCCGGGCTGCAGGACCCCTCCGGACAGTCGCCCTCCTCGCAGGAGCGGCTCGCCTCGCTCCTGCTCGGCAACCGGGTCCTCGCCGCCAGCGGCGCGGTGCTGCTCTTCGACGAGCTCGAGGACCTGCTCGAGCCGGCCACCATCTTCAGCGGCGAGCGCACCCTGCGCGCGTCGAAGCAGTGGATGACGCAGCTGCTGGAGCAGAACCCGGTGCCCTGCGTCTGGGCCACCAACGACGCGAGCTTCGACCCGGCCTTCCTGCGCCGCTTCACCTACGCCATCGAGTTCCGGCCGCTCGGAGCGCTGCAGCGGGAGCGGGTCTGGCGGCGCCACCTCGGCGCGGGCGCGCTGCCGGAGGCCGAGGTGGCCCGGCTCGCCGCCCGCTACGCGGTGAGCCCCGCGGAGATCGGGAGCGCGGTCGCCGCCGCCAGGCTGGTGGCGCCCGACGAGCGGCCCGACCGGGCCACCCTCGAGGCGGTGCTCGCCCCGATGGTGGGGCTGGTGGGGGGACGCGGCGCCGACGGCCAGGCGTTCGACCCGGTGAGCTACCGCGTGGAGGCGGCCTGCACCTCGACCGACCTCGCCGGCCTCGCCGACCGGCTCGCCGGCTGGCGCCCCGGCGACGGGCCGGGGGTGTCGCTCTGCCTCTACGGCCCCTCCGGTACCGGCAAGTCGGAGTTCGTGCACTACCTCGCCCACCGCATGGGCCGGCAGGTGGTGGCGCGGCGCGTCTCGGACATCGAGAGCAAGTGGGTGGGCGACTCGGAGCGGAACCTGGCCGCGGCCTTCCGCGAGGCGGCCGCGAGCGACGCGGTGCTGCTCTTCGACGAGGCCGACTCCTTCCTGCGCGACCGGCGCGGGGCGGTGCACCAGTGGGAGGCGAGCCTGGTCAACGAGTTCCTGCAGCAGCTGGAGCGCCACCCCGGCGTGGTGGCCTGCACCACCAACCTCTACCGCGACCTCGACGAGGCGGCGCTGCGCCGCTTCGCCTTCAAGGTGAAGTTCGAGTGGCTCCGGGAGGAGCAGGCGCTGCTCCTCTTCCGGGAGCGGCTCGCGCCGCTGCTCGGGCGGCCGCTCGCGCCGGAGGAGGAGGCGCAGGTGGCCGCGGAGCTGCGCCGGCTCCCGCGCCTCGCGCCGGGCGACTTCGCCGCGGCGTCGCGTCGGCTGCGGGTGCTCGGCGGGGCGAGCGAGACGGAGGCCCTGGTGGCCGAGCTCGCGGCCGAGGCGGCGGCCCGGGGGGACGCGCCCAAGACCATCGGGTTCTGAGGCTCGGGCAGCGAGCGCCTCCTCCCCTCTCCCGCGGAGCGGGGGAGGGTCAGGGAGGGGGCCCAGCGGTCAGGCCGCCACCAGCTCGAGCAGCCGCCGCGGGTGGTAGAGGTCGCGCAGCGGGCCCGGCCGGTCCTGGAGCGCGCCCAGCACCCGCGCCACCCAGGGGCGCGGGATGGCCGCCTCGCCGTGGAACGCTCCCAGGAGCGCCCCCGCGATGGCGCCGTTGGTGTCGGCGTCGCCGCCGCGGTTCACCACGTCCACGAGGCCGGCGCGCAGGTCGGGAGCGTGGAGCAGCTCCCAGAAGGCAAGCCGGAACGCCACCCGCACGAAGCCCTGCTGCTCGTGGAGGTGCAGCTCCGGCCCGTAGAGGAGCGGGTCGTCGGCGGCCGCCAGGGAGAGGTCCTCGGAGAGCGCGCTCACCGCCTCGCGCACCTCGTCCCCGCCCGGTGCCGGCGAGCCAGCGAGCGCGGCCGCGGCAGGAGCCAGCTCCTCCTGCGCCGCCTCGAGCATCGCCTCGGGGGTGGCTGCGCGCCCGGAGACCGCCGCCGCCAATGCCGCGTCGAAGGCCGCGCAGGCAAGCTGGCAGCGGGGGTCGAAGTGGGTGATGGCCGAGTCGCGCAGCGCTGCGGCGCGCCGGGCGAGCGGGTCGTCGGCGAAGGCGACGCCGATGGGCGCGGTGCGCATGAGCGAGCCGTTCCCGGCCGGGCGCGGCCGCCTCCGCCGCCAGGCGCGCAGCCCCGACTCTGCCGGCGACGCGCCGGCGGCGAGCTGGTCGATGGCGTCGCCGGTGAGGCCACCGACGTCGAAGGCGCGGTCCCTCCAGGCCTGGTAGCGCCGCGCCACGTCCTGGACGTCGAAGGCGCCCCGCTCGCGGAGCGAGACCGCCAGGCAGGCCGCGAGCTGGGTGTCGTCGGTGACCTGCCCGGGGTCCACGCCGAAGGGGCCGCCGCCCAGGATCTCGGTGTGCGGCCCGTCGGCGCGCGCCGGAAAGGGAAGCGGCTTCGGGACGGAGAACTCGAGCGTGGTGCCGAGGGCGTCGCCGACGGCGAGGCCGAGGAGCGCGCCGCGGGCGCGTGATGGGATGGTCTGGGCGGACATGTGCGTGAGGTTGGAGCCGGCGGAAGTCGTGGGTGTGACACAGCCTACGCGGGGGACGGACGCGGCGCGCGAGCCCGTATCCGTGTCCGTGCCGCCCGGAAGATGAACGCCATGAAGACCACCGCTCGCCTCACCTACGAGAAGCTGCGCTTCGATCAGTCGAAGGACCTCCACCTCGCCGTCACCCTGGAGGCGCCCGTCATCGACTGGCAGGCGCGCCGCCCGGCCGTCTGCGTCATCCCGGTCATCGACGTCTCCGGCTCGATGCAGGGGAAGAAGCTCCACTTCGCCAAGGAGTCGGTGCGCAAGCTGGTGGACCACCTCGCGCCGGGCGACTTCTGCGGCCTCGTCACCTTCACCGACGACGTGCGGGTGATGGCGCCGCCGGCCGCCATGCGGCCCGGAGAGAAGGCCGGGCTCCAGGCCGCGGTCGGGCAGCTCGAGCCGCAGGGCTCCACCAACTTCGCCGGCGGTCTCCTCGAGGGGCTGCGGGTCGCCAACGAGCTCGCGCTGCCGCCGGGCATGGTGCGGCGGGTGATCATGTTCACCGACGGCCTCGCGAACGTCGGCGTCGCCACCCGCTCCACCGACCTCCTCAAGCTCCTCGACGCCAACCTCGGCCAGGCGACGGTCTCGGCGTTCGGCTACGGCGAGGACGCCGACCAGGAGCTGTTGCGCGACATCTCCACGCGCGGCAAGGGCAACTACGCCTTCGTGAAGAGCCCCGAGGACGCGCTCACCGCCTTCGCGCGCGAGCTGGGCGGGCTGCTCTCCACCTACGCCCGCGACCTCGAGGTGGTGGTGCGTCCGGCGGAGGGGACCGAGCTCGTGAACGTGATCTCCGACGTGGAGTCGCGGCAGGAGGGGAACGCGGTGCGGATCACCGTGCCCGACATCCTCTCCGAGGAGGTGCGGCACCTCGTGGTCGGCCTCCGGATGGCCGCGCGCCCCGCGCCCGGCAAGGCGCCGGTGCTGCTCGTCGAGGGGAGCTGCCGGGTGGTGGACGGCGACAGCGGCCGCACCCGCACCGACCGCTTCGAGCTGACGGTGGAGGTGGAGCGGGTACCGGCCGGAGAGGAGCAGGTCGCGCCGACGCGAGAGGTGGACGAGGTGGTGGCGCTGGCGCAGCTGGTGCGGGCGCAGATCGAGGCCGAGGAGCGGGCCCGGCGCGGCGAGCTCGCGGCGGGGCGAGAGATCCTGGCGGCGCTCCTGGCGTCCTTCGAGGCGCGCGGTCGCGGCGCCGCCGCCGAGGCCTGCCGGCGCATCCTGGGCGGGCTCGAGGACCAGGTCACCTACGAGCGGAGCAGCGCCTTCCGCTCCAGCATGAGGAAGGGACTGAGCCGCAGCGCGGCGGGGATGTTCGAGGAGGACGCCTGCATGGTGCTGCACCAGTCCGGGCTCCGGACGACCACCAGCGCGCAGGAGGCCATGGCCGATGCGTTCACGAAAGAGAAGCCGGGCGCGAAGGACGGCGCCGCGCCGCGCACCGGCAAGGCGCGCGGGACGCTCACGCGCAAGAAGTCGAAGCGCTGGTGAGCGGCGCCGCGGGCGCGGTGGCCGGGTGGAGGGGGAGGGCGGCGCGGCCTTGCGGGGGGCCGCGCCGCCCTGTTTCACACCCAGCGCAGCCCGCCGTCGGCAGTGAAGAGGAGCCCGCAGCGCACCGGGCCCTGCGCGAGCCCGAGCTGGGTGAGGAGCTCGCCATAGCGGCGCACCTGGGCGACGTAGTCGGGGTGGCTCTCGCGCACGTCGCCCTCGGGCGGGCGATCGGTCTTGAAGTCGATCACCTCGAGCCCGCCCGCGGCGGCGGCGAGGAGGTCCACGTAGCCGGCGAGGAGCTTCTCCCCGGCTCTGGCGGCGAGCGGGTACTCGAGCCGGAGGTCCGTGCCGGGGAGGCGTCGCAGGCCGGCGGCGGCGAGGGCCGCCAGGGCGCGCTTTACGTCCTCCGCGGCCTCTTCCAAGTTTTTCGCGAGGCCGGTCTCGGCGCGGGCGCGCTCGACCGCGGCGCGGGGCTCGAGCGCCGGCTCGCGCAGGGCCACGCCGATGGCGCGGTGCACCGTGTCGCCGAAGAGGTTGCCGAAGCGGCCAGGGCGGTACTTGCGGGGCGGCGCGAAGTCGCGTGCGTCGTCGTCGGATGCCTGGGGGGCAGGCTCCGCCGCGGCGTGCGCCTCGGAGGACACTCCCGCCGGCGACAGATGAGCCTTCCCCGCGGCTCGCGCCGCCTCGTCCCAGGCGCCCTCCACCTCGGCGGCCAGCTTCGCCGCGGCGCGCGGCCTCCGCGGCTCCGGCGGCACCGCCGCGGCCGCCCAGCCCGGCGCGCCCTCCACCCCGAGCTCCTCGAGCGCCTGCGCCCCGGCCCCGGCCGCGAGGCAGGCGGTGATCCGGCTCTGCTTCCCCGGCAGCGGCACCGGCAGCACCAGCCGGTCGCGCGCGCGGGTCGCGGCCACGTACACCAGGCGCCGCTTCTCGGCCGCGAGGTACGCCTGCTCGCGCTCGAGCACCCCCGCCTCCGCCGGCTCCTCCCAGACCAGCCCGTCGAGCCTCAGCGCCCAGGCCTCGCCCTCGCGATCCACCATCCAGGCCGGCCCGTTGCCATTCTTCCTCGGCTCGAGCTCGTCGCGCCCGTCCCAGAGCACCACCACCGGGAACTCGAGCCCCTTGGCCTGGTGGATGGTGAGCACCTGCACCGCCTCGGTCGCCACCGGTCGCGGCGGATCGAAGCCGGCCGGCTCCACCGCCCACTCGCGCAGCCGCGCGGTGGCGCCGTCGAAGTCGAGCCCCTCCTCGGCCGCGAGCCGGTCCACCTCCAGGCAGAGCTCGAGCAGCCTTCCCAGCCGCTGCGCGCCGTTCGGCCCGAGCGCGACGGCGCGCCCGAAGGCGGTCCGCTCGAGCAGGTCCCGCGCGGTGTCGCCCGGGGGGCGGGCGTGACGCTCGCGCCTGAGCGCCGTGACCAGCTCCTGCGCCGCCCGGGCCCGGGCCACGCGCTCGTCCCGCTCTTCCGCGCCCTCGGCGCGTGCCGCCACGAGGTCGCCCAGGTCGAGCGCGAAGAAGGGGGGCCGCAGCAGCGCCACCGCCGCCACGCCGTCGTCGCGGTCGGCGAGGGCGCGCAGCGCGAAGAGGAACTGCCGGTGCAGCGGATCCTCCAGGAAGAGCTTGCCGCCGCGGGCCGCGTAGGGCACCCCGAGCGAGTCGAGCGGCTCGAACAGGTTCGCGAGGGCGTAGGTGGACCGGGCGAGCACGGCGACGTCGCCGTAGCCAGCCGCCCGCCGCGTCCCCGTGGCCGGGTCGGTGATCTCCACCTTGCCCTCGCCGACCACCGCCCGCAGCCAGGCCGCCACCGCGCGCCCCTCCACCGCGCGGTCGGAGTCCGCCTTGCCGTCGGCCGAACGGTACGGCAGCACCGTCACCGTGTCTCCGGGGTGGCCGTCGAGCCCCGCCAGGAGCGGCTCGTTGGCGACCGTGCCCAGCTCGGGGTCGAAGATCGGCGCGCCCGCCGCGGCCGTGCCGAGGATCTCGTCGAAGCGGCCGTTGAAGAAGGAGATGAGCGCCGGCTCGCTGCGGAAGTTCGCGGAGAGCGACTCCTGGAGGCAAGGCCCCCGCTTCACGATCTCCCGCACCGCGTCGTACACCGCGATGTCCGCCCGCCGGAACCGGTAGATCGACTGCTTGGGATCGCCCACCAGGGTGAGCTTGCCCGGCTTCACCGCCACCTCGCGCCAGTCCTTCGCCCGGGCGCCGTCCTCGCAGAGATAGAGGACGATCTGCGCCTGCAAGGGGTCGGTGTCCTGGAACTCGTCCACGAAGAGGTGGTCGAAGAGCGACTGGTACCCCGCGCGCACCTCGGGCTGATCGCGCAGGAGGTCGCGCAGCCGGAGCAGCAGGTCGAGCTGATCCACCGCGCGGTGGCGCGCCTTCACCTTCTCGTAGAGGGCGATCACGGCCGGGAAGGCGCGGACGAGCCGGGTCGCCATCCAGCGGTCGAGCGGCGCCGAGAGGTCGTCGCGCAAGGGCGAGTCGCGCACCGGGTTCTTCGTCTCGTCGCCGTCCCAGGCCTTCCAGGCCTTCCAGGTGGCGTCGTCGCCCTGGCAGCCGTCCTTCTTGTTCACCTTGGGCGCGGAGCGGAGGATTCCGCGGAGCTCGCGGAAGAGCTCCGCCGGGTCGTCGAGTCCCGCGAGCGCCTTCAGCCGGCGCGCCGTCCGCTGGAACCAGCGCCCGGCCTCGCTCCCCTCGCCGAGCCCCTTCGCCAGCTCGCGCACCTCCTCGGCGTGGCGCCGGAACCGGGCGAGCTGGAGCGGCGCCGGCCTCGCCTCGGGCGGCGGAACGTCGCGGCCAAGGATGAACGCCTCCACCAGCGCGTCGAGGCCGTTCCGGGCGGAGAACTCGTACTCCTTCGACTCGACCAGCATCCCCGCCCGCAGCGCCTGCCGGAATGCCTCCTGCGCCTCCGTGGCCCGCGCCGAGTCGCAGTGCTCCTCGAAGCCGGCCAGCTCGTCCACCAGCGTGCCCGCCTGCACCGCGTGGAGGAGCAGCGTGAAGGTCTCCTGGATGAGATCCTGGCCCTCGTCCACCACCTCGTACGAGGGCGAGAGCCTCGCCTCGACCGGACGCAGCCTCAGGAGCCTGTCGGCGAAGGAGTGGATGGTGCCGACGGCGGCGGTGTCGAGCGCCGCAGCGGCCTGCGCCAGCCGCGCGCGCCGCACCGCGGAGAGGCCCGGCTCGGCGAGCCGCCGCAGGAGCTGCTCGCGCAGCCGCAGCCGCAGCTCGCCCGCTGCCTTGCGGGTGAAGGTGATGGCGGCGATCCGCTCGAGCGGGACGCCGGGGCCGTCGCCCTCTGGCGCCACCAGCTCGGCGACCCGCTCCACGATGGTGGTGGTCTTGCCGGTGCCGGCGCCTGCGCCGACGAGGACGTTCCGGTCGCGCTCAGCGACGATGCGGCGGCGGGCCTCGTGGTCGGGGGGAAGCTTGCGGCTCATGAGCGCTCCTCGGGGTTCTTGAGCTCGCGGAAGGAGGCGAGAGGGCCCTCGGCGGTGGACAGCACCTCCTCCGCGCGCGCCAGCGCGTCGGCGCCGCAGAGCGGGGCGAAGCCGCAGAAGGTGCAGTCGCCGCCGTCCGTGGTGGCGGGGAAGGAGCGGGTGGCGAGCAGCTCGGCGGCCAGCGCCAGCCACTCCTTGCCCGAGTCGGTGAGCGCCTTCACGTCGTCGCGGAAGGCGCGCTCCCGCTCGCCGCGGTCGGTCGCGTAGGCGTAGGCACCCTGCACCTTGCCCGGCAGCCCCCACCGCTTCGCGAGCTGCTTCACCACCAGGGTGTAGAGCGCCAGCTGGACGTCGCGGACCGGCACCGGGCCCTGCTCCTTGCCGCTGCGCGGGTGCGGACTGCCGGTCTTGAGGTCGCGCACCAGGGTCACGTCGCCCTCGGTGTCGAGCCGGTCGATGAAGCCGCGGACGTAGAGCGTGCGCTCGCCGAGCGTGAGCGCCACCGGCTCGTCCTCTCCGAAGGCGCGCTCCACGTCCACGAAGGCTCGGTCCGGGTGGTCCCAGTCGTAGGCCAGGAAGGAGCGCACGTCCTCGTGCAGCCGCTCGAGCTCCTTCTCGCGGATGCCCTCGCCGGCGAGCGGGTACTCGGAGAGGAGCGCGCCGAACCGCTCCGCCGCGCGCGCCTGCGCGAGCCCCTGCCAGTGCGTCAGCGTCTTCTCCCGCGCGACGAAGCGCGAGCCGTGCTGGCGGAAGAAGTCCTCCATCACGCCGTGGAAGAGGCTGCCGTAGGAGAGGGCGTCGAGCTCGTGGAGCGGCGTCGCGGCGGCCGGATCGCCGAGGTGCAGCACGCGGCCGTAGAGGAAGCGGCGGGGACATCCGAGCAGCTCGGAGAGCGCCGAGGCCGAGATGGGACGCTCCGGGGTGAGCCCCGGCAACACCCGCGACGGGTCGCAGCCGGAGAGCAGGCCGTCGGCCGGGCCGCCGGGCGCGCCGGGCGCGGTGATGGCGGCGATGCGCGCGAGGTCGAGGTGCGCCGGTCCCTTCCAGGAAGGGTGCAGCTCGCCCCGCGCGGCGGCGCGCTCCAGCCAGGCGCGGGCGGAGACCGGGTGGGCCTCGCGGAAGGTCGCCGCGTCGCCGCGGGCCGGCGCGAAGGCGTCGCGGCGCAGCGCCTTCAGCCCCGGCACCAGTTCCTTGCGCTCCCCGGTGACCGCGTTGGGCCGGCCGAGCGCGGCGCCCGCCTCGACGAAGACCGACGAGGGCTCGCGCTCGCCGCGGTCGAGGCCCGTGCGCGGGGCGGAGAGGACCAGCGTGCGCCGCGCGCCGCCGACCGCGCGGCACAGGGCGTGGAGCTGCGAGAGGGCGCGGTCCTCCGAGACCGGCAGCAGCGGCGAGGCCGCGCGGCGGAGCGCGTCGGGCAGCACCGGGTCCTGCCGCACCGCCGAGGGGAGGGCGCCCTCGCTGAGCCCCACCACCCGCACCGCCGTGAGGTCGAGGCCCGCCGCGTCGGCCACCGCGCCCACGAAGACCGCCGGCTCGCCGTAGCGGCCCTGCGGGAGCGAGAGGGCGCGGAGCCGGTCCTCGATCACGCGGAGCGCGTCGGGGCCGCGGAGCGTCTTCGCGAGCAGGCCGGCGCGGGCGGTGTCGAGCGACTCGAAGAGGAGCCGCGAGGTCTTGGGGCCTTCGCCCGGCTCGAGCAGCCACTCGCCGGTGAAGGCGGCGAGGGCCTCTGCGAGCGCGTCGAGCGGGGCGTCGTCCACGAGGAGCCGCGCCACCTCCCCGAGCGCGTCGAGGGCCGGGCGGGCGGCGCGCACCAGCGCGAGGAGCCGCTCCAGGCGCCACGCCTCGCGCGCCTCGGAGCCGGCGCTATCCTCGGCCTGGGCGAGCGCCGCCGAAAGCTCCGCCTCCCTGGCCGCCGCGCGGGAGGGCCAGTCGAGGGCGCCGCCCGGATGGACGGCGTTGCCGCCCGGGGTGCCGAGCGAGAAGGCGAGGCTCACCGCGTCGTCCTGGGAGAGGTGGCCGCGGCCATCGATGGGGACCCGCAGCGAGGGCAGGACCGCCGCCAGCGCCTCGGCCGGGAGCCAGCCCGCGAGCGCGCGCAGCAGCGCCAGCACCCGCGCCCCGCCCGCCGTGAAGGTGACCGGCACGCCGCCGGCGACGTAGACCGGCAGCGGTCCGCCGGGCCAGGGCAGCCGGGCGAGGCGCGCCGCCAGCAGCGCCGTCACCGGGCCGGGCTGGGCGGTGAGGACCGCCACCTCCTGCAGCGGCGTGCCGTGCTCGAGCACCTGCCGCGCCACCCAGTCGGCCGCGGCCTCGAGCTCGGCCTCGACCCCGGCGTGCTCCTCGAGGTGCACCGTGCCGTCCGGGCCGGCGCTGCGCGGGCGCGCGGGGTCGGCGAGCTCGGCCGGGGAGGCGAAGAGGTAGCGCTGGAGGAGCGACAGCTCGGTGGCGGTCCCGGCGTTGTCGAGTGCCGCCACGCCACGAGAGTGCACGTCCTCCCGCGGGTGCGCGCCGGATGCGGCCCGGCGGTGCAATTCTCTCTCTCTCCCGCGCCGGGGGAGAGGGGGCTCCGCCGCGCCCACCAGCACGCGCACCTCGTCCCCGTAGAGCCGCCCGACCCGCTCCAGGTGCCGCTCCGCCGGCGGCCGCGCGGCCCAGACGCCGAGCACCGCCCCTGGCAGCGCGCGCAGGAAGGCCGCGTGCACCGCCCGCTCGTGGCCGGTCACGCTCGCGAGGACCGCGCCCTCCACGCTCGCCGCCCCGCGCGCCAGCACCCCTGCCGCCTCGGCGAGGACGCGCGACGACGTCCAGCTCCGGCCCGCGAGCCGGTCGAGCCGCGTCCAGACCGCCGCCACGTCCCGCCACTGCGGCGAGCTCGTGGGAAGCCCGTCCGGCCGGAGCCCCGCGCCCTCGAGGTCGGAGAGGGTGCGCGCGAAGGCCTCGTCCCAGCCCGGCCGGCTCCGCAAGAGCGCCCGGTCGAAGTACTCGAGCGCGAGCGGCTCCTGCTCCTCCTGGAAGAGCGCCAGCAGCCGCGCCGCGCGGAGCCCGTCCTCGCCCGGCTCGAACGCCACCCCCGCCGCATGGAGCAGCTCCTCGGCGAGCGCCGCCGCCGAGGTGAAGCGCGTCCCCGCCAGGACCCCCTCGCGCCCCGACTCGACGAGCGCCCGCCGCAGCGCGTGCGCCTGGCGCTCCGAGGAGACGAGGACCGTGCGGACCGGCAGCGGCCCGGACGCCGGCAGCGCCGCGACCGCGCCGGCCAGATCCGCGAGGGAGCGGAGGAGGGTGGAGGGCATGGAGCCGCATGTTACCAGCGCGACGGACGCGGGCGGACCCTGCGTCGAGGTGCGCGGGAGGCGAGATCAGCGAGCGGCCTGGCGCAAGGTCTCCAGCGTGACCCGCGCCTTGCCGGAGGCCGGCCGGAAGTGGAGGATTTCCACGCCGATGACCCGTCCCGACGCGTCCTTCATCAGGACCACCTCGTCAGCGGTCTCCTCGACGACCGACTCCTTCTCCGGATCGTCGAGCCAGATGGTGAGGGTCTGGCCGGCGGTATCGTGGATCAGCTTGATCGCGTCCATACCGTCTCCCCGATCTTGATGGCGTCGGTCGGGTAGGCCGTCACCAGGAAACCGCCCGCTCTGACGCGCCTCGCGACCGCGCACGTCCAGCGAGCCGGGCCGCCTCGGTAAAACAATAGCACCGCCAGGTCCTTGCTGCTGCGGCGCACCTGGTCCGGATACGCCAAGGCATCCCGGACCTCGTGCTCACGGCCGCCGAGGACCGGGTGCTTCTCGGACCGCCCGACCGCGCGCGCCTCCGGCCTCGCTACGGCCCGCTCCAGGTCTGCCGCACGAACGGATCCGCCGCCAGGTCATCGGCCGCGGTGCTCTTCCTGTCCCCGCGACTCGCCGGCTGGGCCTCCGAGGCGCTCCGGTCATACCGGGCCCGTTGCTCACTCCCCTCTTCGACGCGGTCGCGCGCCGCATCGTCCGCCGGCGCCGCCTCGGACGCCCGGCTCGCCGGGTATTCGTCCGCCTGGCCCCTGTCCGACCCCGAGCTCCCCGATTGCGAGGGAGCCGAAGCGGCGACGACCAGCGCCCCGAGCAAGAAGTACGGCTTCGAATCGAATCGCATGACGTCCCCTTTCGACGGTGCTTCCTTGCAGGATGGTTCCTGCTCCGCGGTAGAGAACGCCTCGCCGGAGAAACGGTTCCCGCCCGGCATCGGCGCCCGCGACGTCTCTCGGGGGCGCCCCGCACCGACCCGGCAGCCGGCCCTCACTTGAGCGAGCCGACGATCTTCCGGAACTCTGGCTCTGCGAAGACCCGCAGCGTCTGCGTGCGAACGTTCCCGAGCGAGCCGATCCCCAGCACGACCCGCGCGACCGTCTCGTCATCGGGCGCCTCGGCCACGATGACCATGTCGTACTGTCCGATCGCCAGATAGAACTGCTTCAGTTCGGCGCCCGCCGACTGGAACGCCTTCTTGGCCATGTCGAGCCGATTCGGTCCCTCCTTGATGTTGCGAATGCCCTGGTCCGTGTAGTTCAAGAGACAGACGTAGGTGGCCATGTGCGCCTCCTTCTGATGCACGCCCCGAACGTCCGCGCGACCGGAAGGCGCTGCCAGAGCCCGGGAGGATGCGCCACGACGGGTGCGCAGGCTGGCAGGACGCCCGGCGGGCGCAGCTCACCCGGCAGCTCCGTGCGGCTGCCGCCGAGCCGCCTGGCGGGAGGGCGGGGAGCGAGCTGGACGACCATGGGCTCCCGCGGGCAGCGGGCGGGTGACGCCTCCACGCGCAGCGGGTCGTCACGCCCTTTCCCGCGGCTTCGACCCGTCGGGTGCCGGCGCGGGCTCCCCGGCGACGGGCAGGCGCCAGCCGCGCCGGAGGGCTAGGAACCGGAGCCCGAAGCAGAGGAGCGCGCCGGCGGAGGTGGCCAGGGAGGACGGAATCCCGAGCCCGTTCCCGACGACCACCACGCTCGCGCCCGCCAGAGCGGCGACGGCGTAGATCTCGGCGTGCAGCACCGCGGGGACCTCGGCCACCAGCAGGTCGCGCACCACGCCGCCCCCGATCCCGCTCAGCATGCCGAGCAGCGCGGCGGGGAGGGGCCCGAGGTGGTAGGCGAGCGCCTTGTGCGCGCCGGCCACCGCGAAGAGGGCCAGGCCGGCCGCGTCGAAGAGCTGCACCGGGTTCCAGAGCCGCTCCACCGCGGAGTGCCACAGGAGCACGACCACCCCGGCGAGGAGCGAGACGGCCACGTAGCGCCAGTCCTCGAGGGCCGCGGGCGGGACGGCGCCGATGAGCACGTCGCGGACGATCCCGCCCGAGCTCGCCGCCACCAGCGCCAGCACCAGCGCCCCGAAGACGTCGAGCCGGTGCTTCACGCCCGCGGCCGCGCCGCTCAGCGCGAACACGAAGGTGCCGCCGAGGTCGAGCGCCACCGGGAGCACGCCCAGATCGACCGCGAAGCGCGTGACCGTCATGGCGCGAGCCAGGCCATGGCGGCGGCCGAGGCCGCTTCCACGCCGGTGCGGAGGGTGGGGTGCAGCACCGGCGCGAAGCGCGGGTTGTGGTTGGTCGGGAGGTCGCCCATTCGGCCGGCCTCCCGGGCCTTCCGGTACGTTTCCGGATCGGTCCCGCCCACGAACCAGAAGACCGACGGCACGTGCCACCCGGCCCCGAAGCAGCCGAAGTCCTCGCTCGCCGGCGTCGGCTCCACCTCCCGGACGCGCTCGGCGGGGAAGGACCGCTGGAAGGACGCGACCACCCGGCGCGTCGCCTCGGGATCGTTCCGGACGGAGAGGTAGCGGTCGAGCGGCGTGAACTCCGGCGGCCTGGTCGCTCCGGACGCCGCCGCCTCCGCCCGCACGATCCGCTCGATGGCGGCGAGCACGCGCGCGCGGACGCCCTCGTCGAAGGTGCGGACGTTCAGCTTGATGAGCGCCTCGTCGGGGATGACGTTCTCCTTGGTGCCCGCCTGCAGCGCCCCCACCGTCACCACCGCGGACTCGGTCGCCGCGACCTCCCGGGAGACGATGGTCTGCAGCCGGAGCACCGTCGCCGCCGCCATCACCACCGGGTCGATGCTCGCCTGCGGCATCGAGCCGTGGGCGCCCCGGCCGAAGAGCCGGATCTGCAGGCTGTCGCCGGCGGAGGTCATGACCCCGCTGCGCCAGCCGAGGACGCCCGCCTCGCCGACCATGACGTGCTGCCCGAGCACGACGTCCGGCTTGGGGAAGCGGGTGAAGAGCCCGTCGTCGATCATCGCCTGGGCGCCGGCGGCGATCTCCTCCGCCGGCTGGAAGACGGCGAGCAGCGTCCCCCGCCAGGCGCCTCGGGCGCGGGCGAAGAGCGTCGCCGCGCCCGCCAGCCAGGCGACGTGCAGGTCGTGGCCGCAGGCGTGCATCACCGGGACCGTCTTGCCGTCGCGATCGGTCGCGGTGACCGCGCTCGCGTAGGGCAGCCCCGTCAGCTCCTTCACCGGCAAGGCGTCCATGTCGGCGCGCAGCATGACGGTGGGGCCTTCGCCGTTGCGGAGCACGCCGACGACGCCGGTCCTCCCGACCCCGGTCGTCATCTCGAAGCCGGCGGCGCGGAGCCGCTCCGCCGCCAGGCCCGCGGTCCGGGTCTCCTGCATCGAGAGCTCGGGGTGCGAGTGGAGGTCGAGGTAGAGCTTCTCCAGCTCCGGGAGCAGCCCGTCGAGCGGGGTGAGCAGGTCGTTTGCTGCGATTGCATGCGCCACGTGGATCCCTCCCGGCGGGACGAGTAGCAGACGCGCAGGGTGTGAGGCGTAGCTTCCCGCAGAGGGCGCCGCAGGGGCACGGCTTCGTGCGACCCCGGCGGGTTGCCGCCGGCGCGGTCAATGAGTTAGCCGCTTGCGGCTCCGCGGCCTGTCGGTGCTCCGCGCCACCGCCGACGCATTCTTCGAGGCGCTGAACGAGCGGCCGACGCAGTTGATGGCGTGAGAGGCAAGCCCGGCGCCGGACGCCCTTGGCGCGAATGCGAGCAAGTGAACCCAAGCTCGATCCCGGCGCGCTATGATGCCGCCGTGCGCGGGTTCGTGGGCAACACCGACTTCGATTGGTTCACGTTCCTCAAGGCACGCCAGCCGCTCGAGGAGGTGAACTTCTGGCAGCCCTCCGGCGGCGACACCTTCCGCGCGCTCAGCCCCGGCGAGCCGTTCTTCTTCCGGCTGAAGAAGCCGCACTACGCGATCGCCGGGTTCGGCCTCTTCGCGCGACACGAGGTGGTCACCGCCAAGCTCGCCTGGGAGGCCTTTGGCGAGCGGAATGGCGCGCCGACGTTCGCCGCCGTGTGCGCGAGGATCGAGAAGTACCGGAGCGGGCCGGCAGATCCGTTCAAGCTCTACCGCGTGGGCTGCCTGATGATCTCGCAGCCCGTGTTCTTCGACCCCGCGGACTGGGTGCGCGAGCCGGCCAACTTCTCGAGGAACATCGTCCGGGGTGCGGGCTACGATCTCGCGGCGGGAGAAGGCCGGCGCATCTGGGAGGAGTGCCTGGAGAGGGTCCAGACGCGCCGCGTTCCCATCGCGGCGGAGGACGTAGGCCAGTGGGCGGCGCTGACAGAGGGCCCGCGCTACGGCGCGCCGCAGCTCGTGCGGCCGAGGCTCGGCCAGGGCACCTTCCGCCTCGCGGTGACCCAGGCGTACCAGGGTGCCTGCGCGATCACGGGCGAGCACTCGTTGCCCGTGCTCGACGTCGCCCACATCCAGTCCTACGCGCAGCAGGGCCCGCACGAGATCCGGAATGGCCTCCTCCTCCGCGCCGACATCCACCGGCTCTTCGACCGCGGTTACGTGACCGTCACGCCCGACTTCCACTTCGAGGTGAGCCAGCGGCTGCGGGAGGAGTTCGAGAACGGGAAGACGTACTACGCGCTCCAGGGGAAGCCCATCCGGCTGCCGGATCGGGACGGCGAGCGCCCGGATCCGGCGCTGCTGAGGTGGCACAACGAGCAGGTGTTCGAGCAGGGAGCGGCGGCGTGACGGCGAGTGGTCGCGATGGGAGGCGCCGCGGCGCGTGCACGTCGAGACGGTGACCACCAGTGACCGCTCGCTGCTCCACGCCGTGCGCTCCACGCTGGAGCTCGCGGAGGAGGCGTTCCTCTGCGTTGCCTTCGTGCAGGAGCGCGGGATCCATCTCCTCGAGAAGGAGCTGGACGGTCTTCATCGGCGCCGCGCCAGGACGAGGCTCCTCGTCACCACCACCTTCGACACCACCAGCCAGTCGGCGCTCGCGATGGCACGAAGCTCCGGGCTCGAGGTGCGGGTGCTGAATCCCGGCTCCGGCAAGACCTTCCACCCGAAGCTCTACCTCGGCCTGCAGGGCTCGATCGCGCGAGGCGTGATCGGCTCCGCCAACCTGACCGGCGGTCTCGCCACCAACCTCGAGGCCGCCGTCGCGCTGAGGGGCACGCGAGAGGACGTTCCGCTCGCGCGCGCCTGGTCCTGGGCGGAGGAGCTCTGGAGCGACGAGCGGGCTCAGGCCTGGACGGGAGTGGCGGCGGAGCCTTCTGAGGAGCCGTTCGAGCCCGACCTGCTCCAGGCGCTCAAGGTCGAGGTTGCGCGGAACCCGGTCTTCCTCACGCTCGGGCGAGCGCCGAAGAGGAACGTGGTCGTGGACCTCTCGCCGGTGGAGCTTCACGTCGAGACGGAGCGCTCGCGATCCCGCATCCATGGCGCCGAGGCGATCCCCGCCTGGATGTTCAACCTGGCCTGGGACCGGCTCCGGATCCACGGGAGCATCAGCAACCTGGAGCTGCTCGAGGACCTGCGGGTGCATCGATCGAGCGCCGTCTGCGCGATCCTGGGTCGCCTGCCGCAGGTGGAGCGGGTCGCGGGAAGGGAGATCGGGCTGCGATGGCGCTGAGCTTCGACGAGTTCTGCGGCCGGCTGGAGCACCTGCGGCTCGACCGCTCCGGCGGTCTCGTGAAGCCGTACAAGCCGCTGCTCCTCACCGCGGTGGTCGTCCTCATCCACAAGGGCAAGCAGCGGGACCGGAACGTGCTCCTGGATGGCGGGCTGCGGAGCGGGTTCCAGCAGCTACTCGAGGCGCTCTTCCCTCGGTGGCCGAACCAGGCCAAGCCCGAGTATCCCTTCCGCCACCTCGAGAACGACGGCGTCTGGCACCTCGTCCCCATCGAAGGAGCTTCGGAGGCCCTGCGCGCGGCCCGCGACGCGCGCGCCGAGGCATGGGACGTCCTGAAGCACGTCCGCTGCGCGCAGCTCGACGAGGGGGTGTTCGAGCGGCTCGCGACCAGCTTCGAGGCGCGGTTCAAGGTGTTGCGCATTCTCTCGCGCCGGTACTTTCCCACCGAGACCTCCGGCAAGCTCTGGGACTACCTCAGCGACGAGCTTCCGCCCGGGCCCGTTGCCCTCGTGGCCGACGGCGCGCAGCTCACCGAGCGCGCGCTCGAGGAGCACCTCGAGCTCCACTGGGACGAGACCCCGTTCGCCGCCGCCGGGGTCGAGCTCGCCCGGCGCGAGGTTCACGGGTGGCCGGGGCGCCAGGTCTTCACGCCCGTCAACGCCATCGACCTGCTCGGCTTCGAGCCGGCGAAGCGCCGCTGGTGGGTCTTCGAGCTGAAGCGCGGCCGGTCGGCCGACGCGGTCGTGGGGCAGGTGAGCCGGTATCTCGGATGGATCAGCGAGGAGCGGCGGGGGCACCGGGAGACGGCTGTGGGGGCCGTCGTGGTCAAGACAGCAGATCCAAAGCTCCGGTACGCGGTTCGGGCGCACGAGCGGCTCTCGCTCTGGGAGTTCGACGACGGCTTCAAGGTCACGCAGGTGTGCTGACGGAACGACGAGCGCAGGTACTCCTCACGAATGTGCGTCATTGGCTCGCGCGCTCGTTCAGTCCTCCCCCACCTTCACCACCAGCTTCCCGAAGTTCCTCCCCTCGAGGAGCCCCATGAACGCCCCCGGCGCGTTCTCGAGCCCTTCGACCACGTCCTCGCGGTACTTCACCTTCCCCGCCGCCACCCACGGCCCCATCGCCTGCTGGAACTCGCCGAAGCGGGAGGGGTAGTCCTCGGAGATGATGAAGCCCTTCACCGTGAGCCGCTTGCGCAGGATGGCGCCCATGAGGAGCGGCGTACGGTCCGGTCCCGGCGGCAGCGAGCTGGCGTTGTACTGCGAGATGAGGCCGCAGACCGGCACCCGCGCGCGCGGGTTGAGGAGCGGCAGGACCGCGTCGAAGACGGCGCCGCCCACGTTCTCGAAGTAGACGTCGATGCCCGAGGCGCAGGCCGCGGCGAGCCGCGCCGGGAGCTCCGGCAGGCGGTGGTCGAGGCAGGCGTCGAACCCCAGCTCGCCGACCGCGTGACGGCACTTCTCCTCGCCGCCGGCGACGCCCACCACCCGGCAGCCCTCGAGCTTCGCGATCTGGCCCACCACCGAGCCGACGGCCCCCGTCGCCGCCGCCACCACCACCGTCTCGCCGGCCTGCGGCCGCCCGATGTCGAGCAGTCCCATGTAGGCGGTGAACCCCGGCATGCCCAGAACGCCGAGCGCGAGCGAGGGCCGCTCCATCTTCGCGTCGAGCCGCGTCAGCCCCCTGCCATCGGAGAGCGCGTAGTCCTGCCAGCCGGCGTAACCCAGCACCCGGTCGCCGGCCTGGAAGGCCGGGTTGCGCGACTCCACCACCCGGCTCACCGTGCCGCCGACCATCACCTCGCCCACCGCGACCGGCGGCGCGTACGACGGCGCGTCGCTCATGCGCCCGCGCATATAGGGATCGAGCGAGAGGTACACGGTGCGGAGCAGCACCTGGCCCGCTGCCGGCTGGGGGAGCGGCACCTCCTCCAGGCGGAAGTTGGCCGGGCTGGGCGCGCCGGAGGGGCGGGAGGCGAGGAGGATGCGGCGGTTGACAGTGGGGAGCTGGGGCATTGGCGGCCTCGTGACGTGCGCCCGTACATAGCGGCCGAGGGCGTCAGGCGGCGCGGTGAAACGGGCAGCCGTCCCGCTGGCACTCGGCGGTCCTGCGACTCATACAGGAGGAAGGCCAGCCCCGATCACGACCATCGGACCCTCCCGGAACAAGGACGGCGAGCTGCGGCGGATCAGGTCCTCCTCGAGGACCCCGAGCGCTTCCTCTCGGCGATCTCCTCGCGGGTCGGCGGGCAAGACGCGACCGCGGCGATCGCCTCGAGCCTCGCACGCAAACGCGCCTCTACGCCAAGATCGAACGTGACCGGATCGCACAGCACCACCCGCCAGCCGGCGCCCGCCAGCCGGGCCGCATGCGGCGCGAGCGCCGCCTCGCCGGAGATCGCCAGGTGCTCACCGCTGCAGGCAGCCGCCAGCGGGACGGCGGGGACTGCGCCAAGGCTCTCCAGGACGACCTGCTTCCCGAACGCGGCGGAGAGCGCCCAGACCGCGCCGTTCACGAACCAGGGGTCGCCGGCCACGGCGAAGCCGAGAGGCTCGGGCGGGAAGAACGGCCGCGGGACGAAGCGGGCCAGGTCACCCGCGATGGAACCGAGGAAGATCACGCCTTCTCCACTTCGCTCCATCCCGGCCAGCGCCGCGGCGAGGCCGCGGACGACCCGCTCGTCGGCCTCCGCTCCGCTCGATTGGAAGGGAACGACCAACCGTCGATCGATGCGGTCCTCGATCATCGGGAGCACCGCCTCGCAGGCGTCGGACGACACCGTTCCTTGCCGCTCCTTCCGACCCAGGTTGGTCATGATCCCTTCTCATCCGGGACGGCTCCGGCCGCGGCCAGTTCCGGGTTGGGATCCGCCGCCCTCCGCAGGTTCTCGATCACCTCCGCCGCCCGCCCGGCGCCGGGCTCCATCTCAGCGGGCAGCAGCACCGGGCACAGCCGCACCGCCTCGTCGATGTCCGCGGCCTGGAGGAAGCCCTGCTCCACCAGGAGCCGCAGCGCGCCGTTGAGCTCGCCGTAGCCCGGCCGGAGTCGGTCGTACTCCGCAATCAGCATGCCCTCGCGTTCGATGTTCACGAAGAACCCGACCGCCCGGTCGAAGCCGTAGGTGGCGGTGCGCTTCCTCGCGGTGGGGTGCTTCAGCACGTTTCTCATGCGGAGGAGCCTACGCGCGCGGCGGACTCGGCGGCCGGATCGCAGCGGCAGCCCTCGCCCCGACGCCCACCCCGTGGCCCGCCCCCCGCGTTGCGCCGCCCCTCGCCCCCGCACATAAGTCCCTGCCGCATGGACTACCCCCGCGATCCCCTCTGGTACAAGGACGCGATCATCTACGAGACCCACGTGAAGGCCTTCCGGGACTCGAACGGGGACGGGATCGGCGACTTCCAGGGGCTCATCGACAAGCTCGACTACCTGGAGGAGCTGGGCGTCACCTGCCTGTGGCTCCTGCCGTTCTTCCCGTCCCCCCTGCGGGACGACGGCTACGACATCGCCGACTACACCGGCGTGAACCCCTCCTACGGCACGGTCGACGACTTCCGGCGCCTCGTCGAGGAGGCCCACCGGCGCGACATCGCGGTGCTCATCGAGCTGGTGGTGAACCACACCTCCGACCAGCACCCCTGGTTCCAGCGGGCCCGCCGGGCGCCCAAGGGCTCGCCGGAGCGCGACTTCTACGTCTGGAGCGACACCCCCGAGAAGTTCAAGGGCGTCCGGATCATCTTCACCGACACCGAGAAGTCGAACTGGACCTGGGACGAGGTCGCAGGCGCCTGGTACTGGCACCGCTTCTTCCACCATCAGCCGGACCTCAACTTCGACAACCCGGCGGTGCTGGAGGCGCTCCTCGAGGTGATGCGCCACTGGCTCGACATGGGCATCGACGGCTTCCGGCTCGACGCCATCCCGTACCTGGTCGAGCGCGACGGCACCAACTGCGAGAACCTCCCGGAGACGCACGCGGTCATCAAGCAGATCCGCGCCTACGTGGAGCAGCGCTATCCGGGGCGGATGCTCCTCGCCGAGGCCAACCAGTGGCCGGTCGACGTGCGGCCGTACTTCGGCGAGGGCGACGAGTGCCACATGGCGTTCCACTTCCCGCTCATGCCCCGCATCTTCATGGCCATCC
Source organism: Anaeromyxobacteraceae bacterium (assembly GCA_035656915.1). GTDB lineage: Bacteria > Myxococcota > Myxococcia > Myxococcales > Anaeromyxobacteraceae > Anaeromyxobacter_B. Next base: position 223,318 of record DASRRJ010000008.1, on the reverse strand, counting down.
GGCGCGAGGACTCCGAGCCCATCGTGGACATCATGCGCCGCACGCCCCCCATCCCGGACAGCTGCCAGTGGGGGCTCTTCCTGCGCAACCACGACGAGCTGACGCTGGAGATGGTCACCGACACCGAGCGCGACTACATGGTCCTCGCCTACGCGCGCGATCCGGGCACGGTGCTCAACGTGGGCATCCGCCGCCGGCTGGCGCCGCTCGTCGACAACGGCCGCCGCCGCATCCAGCTCCTCAACAGCCTGCTCTTCTCCTTCCCGGGCACGCCCTTCCTCTACTACGGCGACGAGATCGGCATGGGCGACGACGTCCGCCGGCCGGATCGGGACGGCGTGCGCACGCCGATGCAGTGGAGCAACGAGCCCAACGCGGGCTTCTCCACCGCCGAGACGGCGAAGCTCTACTCACTCCCCATCAACGACCCCATCTACGGCTACGCGGCGGTGAACGTGGAGGCGCAGCGGGCCGACGGCTCCTCCATGTGGCACTGGGTCCGCAACATGATCCGGCTGCGGAAGCACTTCAAGGTCTTCGGCCGCGGCAGCATGGAGTTCCTGCCGGTCGCCAACCCGAAGATCCTGGCCTACGTGCGGCGGTGGGAGGACGACACCATCCTCTGCGTCGCCAACCTCTCCCGCCACGCCCAGCCGGCGGAGCTCGACCTCTCGCGCTGGGAGGGCGCGACGCCGGTGGAGATGCTCGGCTTCACGCCCTTCCCGAGCATCAGGCGCGAGCCCTACGTCCTCGCGCTGGGCGGCTACGGGTTCTACTGGTTCGAGCTGCGCGGCGGGCACTGACGCCCCCGTCACGCCCTCCCGTAGAGCCCGCACAGCTCACCCAGCCAGGCGGCCTGCGCGGCCCCCATGTCCTCCTCGCGGAACCGCCACCGCCAGTTCCCGGTCGCCGTCGCCGGCCGGTTCATGCGCGCCTCGCTGCCGAGCCCGAGCACGTCCTGCAGCGGCACGATGGCGGTGTCGGCCACGGAGGCGTAGAGCGCCCGGATCATCGCCTCGTGGATCGGCCGGTCGCCGAGGTCGAGGTAGCGCCGCGCGAGGTCCTTCTCCTCGCGCACGTCCGCCTCGCTGCGGATGGAGTCCCCACCCTCGCTCCGCCACCAGCCCACCACGGTGTCGTTGTCGTGCGTGCCGGTGTAGGCGACGAGGTCGCGCGCGTAGGCGTGCGGCCGGAAGCCGGGCGCCTGCGGGTCCTTCCCGAACGCGAACGACAGGATGGCCATGCCAGGCAGGCCGTAGCGGTGGCGCAGCGCCTCCACCTCCGGCGTGATGACGCCCAGGTTCTCGGCGATGAGCGGCAGGGGGCCCAGCTCGCGCTGGAGGTGGTCGAAGAGCGCGGCGCCGGGGCCGGGTCGCCAGGCGCCCTCCTGCGAGGTGGGCGCGCCGGCGGGCACCGCCCAGTAGGCCTCGAAGCCGCGGAAGTGGTCCACGCGCACCAGGTCCACCTGCGCGAGCGCCGCCCGCAGCCGCTCGAGCATGAAGTCGTGGCACGCCTCGGCCTGCTCCTCCCAGCGGTAGAGCGGGTTGCCCCAGAGCTGGCCGGTGGCGCTGAAGTAGTCGGGCGGCACGCCGGCCACGAAGGCCGGCTCCCCGCGCGCGTCGAGCTGGAACAGGTCGGGCCGCGCCCAGACGTCGCTCGAGTCGTGGGCCACGTAGATGGGGAGGTCGCCGACGAGCCCCACGCCTCGCCCGCGCGCGTGGTCCCGCAGCGCGAGCCACTGGCGGTCGAAGGCGAACTGCGAGAGCTCGATGGCCCGGACCTCCGGCGCCAGCTCCTCGCGCGCCCGCGCCAGCGCCACCGGCTCGCGCCTGGAGAGCGACGCCGGCCAGCGGGTCCAGGGCAGGCCGCCGTGCCGGTCCTTCAGCGCCGCGAAGAGGGCGAAGTCGTCGAGCCAGCGCGCGGCGCGGGCGCGGAAGTCGTCGAAGGCCCGGCGGAGCGCCGGCGCGGCGCCGGCGTCGAAGCGTTCGGCGGCGCGGCGGAGGAGGGCGGTCTTCCAGGTGATGACCGGGCCGTAGTCGACCGCGCCCGCCGGGAACGCGGGCGCGCTCGCGAGATCGGCCGCGTCGAGCAGGCCGTCGGCGGCGAGGTCCTCGAGACTGACGAGCAGCGGGTTCCCCGCGAACGCGCCGAGCCCCTGGTAGGGCGAGTCGCCGTAGCCGGTGGGGGCGAGCGGCAGCACCTGCCAGAGCGTCTGCCCGGCGGCCGCGAGGAAGCCGGCGAAGCGGCGCGCGGCCGGGCCGAGGTCGCCGATGCCGAAGCGGCCCGGCAGGGAGGTCGGGTGCAGCAGGATGCCGGCGCGGCGGGCGCTCATCGCGGGGCGCCGCTCACAGGTGGTGCAGCTCCCCGCCGTCGTCCTGCGGATCCTCGAGCACGTGCGGCGTCTGCCGGAGGTGGCGCGCCAGCGAGTGGGCCACGAGATCCTTCGCTCCGAGGCCGACCGCCAGCGCCAGCGCCAGCACGATGCCGCCGAAGAGGATCCCGAGCGAAACCGTCACCACCGGTCCTCCGATGCCGAGCTGATCGAGCGCGATGGCTAGGGCCAGGATCGCCACCAGCCAGCGGCCGCCCAGGCCGAGCATGCGCGCCGAGTGGATCCCCATGTTCACCGCCCCGATGAGCGCGCTCCGCTCCACCACCCGCGAGGCGGCGAGCCCGGCGACGAAGATGACCGCCGCCGCCACCAGCCTGGGCACGAAGGCGAGCGTGCGCCCGGCCCAGACGCTCACCGAGCCGGCGTCGATGGAGCTGAGGATCGCCAGCACCAGCACGGCCAGCACGGTCCAGGTGAGCACCCGCGCCGCCAGCAGCGACGGCGCGGTCCGGCCCTCGAGACCGGCGGGGACGATGCCCCACTCACGCAGCCGCCGGTCGAGGCCGAGCCGGGCGCAGAGCCGCTTCAGCGGCCCGTGCAGCGCGACCGCCACCCCCACCGCGATGGCCACGAAGAGCAGCATCGCCGCCACGCCCGGGATCTGCCGCGCCATGCTGTGCAGCATGCGCCACAGCGACTCGAGGAAGATGCGCCTGGTCTCGTCCCACATGGCCCCTCCTCACGGATTGAAGCTGTCCGGCCAGCGCCAGCGCGCGATCAGGTAGCGCTTCTCCTGCTCGAAGGCGCGGCAGATCCCCTCCACCCGCGCCTCCGTCCCGGCGTCGTCGAGGTTGCGCGTGGCGCGCAGGAACCCTGCCATCCAGCCGCGGTAGAGCGGCGTCATCGAGGCGAGGAGCTGGCGTCGCTCGACCAGCTTGGCGAACCAGGCCACCGCGAAGTCGTAGACGATGCGAGCCCAGAGGCCGTCGTCGAGCTGGAAGGTCTCCGGCGAGCAGGCGGCGCAGCGGCGCAGCGCGAGCAGGGTGGCCGGCGGCAGCACGTGCGACCAGATCGGCGCGAGCTCGCTCTGCCCGAGGCGGAAGGCGTCGAGCAGGAAGGCCAGGTCCACCCGCGGAGGCTCGCCCTCGAGCGCGCCTGGCGTGCCGAAGACCGGCGCGTCTTCCGAGCCGTCGATGCGCTGCCAGCGGGTGGCGTGCCGCTCCAGCTCGTGGAAGATCTGACCCAGTGCCCTCGCCAGCGCGTCGCTGGCGTCCTCCGGCGGCGCCGATGCGCCCGGCCAGGCGCCGAGCCACGCCTGGCAGACCCGCTCACGCCCGGCCAGCACCTTGGCGAGCAGCCAGGCGTCCGACCCGGCGCTGCCGGCGTCCCGCCGCCAGTCGGGATCCATGACCAGTCGCCGCGCCAGGGTGAGCGAGAGAGCGGTCTCGCCGCCGAGCGGCTGGCGCAGCCGCTTCCCGAAGGCGGCGCGCAGGAGCGGGTAGACGACGCCGGTGTTGAGCGGGGCGTCGTGCCGATGGCGCAGGTAGGCCGGCCGGACGCAGTCGAACCCCTCCTCCACCACCGGCGCGAGGAGCTTGCCGAGCCAGTCGCCGCCGCCCGCGTCGCGCCCGGGCGCCACCAGCGCCATGGCCGCGGCGCCGCGCTCGGCGCCCGTCCGCAGCAGCGCCGCCAGCGCGCCCTCGGGCCCCGGCAGGCCGGCCGCGCCGTCCGGTCCGGGGGAGGCCATCAGGGCGGGATCGTCGGCGGGCACGAGCGACGCCGCGCCGCCCTGCACGCGCACCACCAGCACGCGCGCCGGCCGCCCCGGGAAGCGCCGGCCCAGCTCGCTCTCCAATCGTTCGGCGGCGGTGGGGTCGAAGGGGCCGGGGCGGCGCTCCAGCGCCACCACGATCTCCGCTGCCATCTCGGTCGCCGGCGCCGTCGCCCCGCTCGGCATCACGGGGAACGTAGAGGTAGGCCAGACAAACGAAAAGCCCCGCCCGGATACCGGACGGGGCTCAAAACTGGCGCGCCCTGAGGGATTCGAACCCCCGGCCTTCTGATCCGTAGTCAGACGCTCTATCCAGCTGAGCTAAGGGCGCCAACCCTTGTTCCTGCGTTGCTGCGCCCGGGCCGAAGCGACCGGGGGACGGCTTACTACCACACCTTCAAAATGGCGGAAAGGGCGGGATTCGAACCCGCGATAGGGTTACCCCTATACTGGTTTAGCAAACCAGCGCCTTCGGCCTCTCGGCCACCTTTCCCAACCTTCTTCCTGGCGGAGGAGGAAGGATTCGAACCTTCGGAGGGCGTGAACCCTCTACGGTTTTCAAGACCGTCGCCTTAAGCCGCTCGGCCACTCCTCCCGAATCCGATTCTTCCGCTCCGAGCCCGTCCGTATACGGGAGAGCCGCCGGGAGATCAAGAGCCTACCGCTCCACCCCGCGCGGGAACTTCTGCGCCACGATCCGCTCCAGCCCGCCCAGGTAGGGCCGCAGCGCCTTGGGAACGATGACCGACCCGTCGGCCTGCTGGTACTGCTCGAGGATCGCCACCACCGTGCGCCCCACCGCCACGCCCGAGCCGTTGAGCGTGTGGCAGAGCCGCGGCTTGCCGCCCTCGCCGCGGTAGCGGACGCGGATGCGGCGCGCCTGGAACTCCTCGCAGTTCGACACCGAGCTGATCTCGCGGAAGGTGCCCTGCCCCGGGCACCAGACCTCGATGTCGTAGGTCTTGGAGGACGAGAAGCCCATGTCCCCGGCGCAGAGCAGCACCACCCGGTGGTGCAGCTCGAGCCGGCGCAGCACCTCGCAGGCGTCCTCCACCATCTGCTGGTGCTCGGCCTCGCTCTCCTCCGCCTTGGCGAACTTGACCAGCTCCACCTTGTGGAACTGGTGCTGGCGGATGAGGCCGCGGGTGTCCTTGCCGCTCGCGCCCGCCTCGGCGCGGAAGCAGGGCGTGAAGGCGCAGTAGGAGATGGGGAGGTCGGCCGCCTCGAAGATCTCGTCCCGGTGCATGTTGGTGACCGGCACCTCGGCGGTGGGGATGAGGTAGAGCGGGTCCGCGCCCGAGGTCTTGAAGAGGTCCTCCTCGAACTTGGGCAGCTGCCCGGTGCCGGTCATGGTCTCGCGGGTCACCAGGTACGGCGGCAGGATCTCGGTGTAGCCGCGCGAGCCGTGCACGTCGGCGAAGAAGGAGACGAGCGCCCGCTCCAGCCGCGCGCCCGCGCCCTTGTAGATGGTGAAGCGCGCGCCGGAGAGCTTCGCCGCCTGCTGCCACTCCAGGATCCCGAGCGCCTCGCCCAGATCCCAGTGGGCCTTGGGCGCGAAGTCGAACTTCGGCGGGGCGCCCCAGCGCCGCACCTCCACGTTGGCCTCGGCGTCGGCGCCGTCGGGCACCGAGTCCTGCGGCGGGTTGGGCACGAGGAGCAGCTGCTGCTCGATCTCGCCCTCCACCCCCGCCAGCGCCGCCTCCTGCTCCTTCACCTGCTCGCCGAAGGCGCGCGCCGCCGCGCGGGCCTGCTCGCCGGCGGCCTTGTCGGTGCGCATGAGCTCGCCCACGCGCTTGTTGGCCGCCGACTGCTCCTTCTTGAGCCCCTCGAGCGCGACGTTCAGCTCGCGCCGGCGCGCCGCCAGCGCCTTCACCGGACCCAACAGGGCCGCCGTCTCGCGGCCGCGGCGTGCGAGCCTCTTCTCGACGCCCTCGGGGTCGGCGATCACGGACTTGAGGTCGAGCATCCGCAACGTCTATTCTTTAACCTCCAGGGGAGCAAGGGGTGTTTGCCCTTGTGAAAGCGGCGAATCACATGGCCGAAACACGCGAGCCGACCGACCGGTCCCGCCGCTTGAAGCTCCTCCACGGAGGCGCCGAGGGCGGTGCGGAAGACGCGGCGCTGGTCCGCGCCTTCCTGGCCGGCGAGGACGGCGCGCTCGGGCAGCTCTTCGCCCGTCACGAGCGGCTGGTGCTGGCGCTGCTGCGCCGGTACGCCAACGGCCCCGACGACGCCGCCGACCTGGTCCAGCGCACCTTCCTGCGGGCCCTCACCGCCGCCCGCCGCAGCTTCGAGCTGCGCCACGCCGAGGAGATCCCCTTCCGCGCCTGGCTGGTGCGCATCGCCGTCAACCTCGGCAAGAACCACCAGCGCGACCTCGCCCGCTGGCGCCGCGCGCCGCTCGAGGCGGTCGACGACGCAGTGCAGAGCCAGCCCACCGGGACCGACGAGCTGGAGCGCCAGGAGCGAACCCGGCAGCTGCGCGCCGCGGTGCTGAAGCTCCCGCGCCGGCAGCGCGCCGTGCTGCAGCTCCGCATCGACGCCGAGCTCCCCTTCGACGAGATCGCCGCGACCCTCGGCATCACCGCCAACAATGCCAAGGTCCACTTCCACCACGCCACCCGCAAGCTGCGCGAGCTGGTGGGCGAGAGGCAGGAGGAGACGCCGTGAGCCGCTGCGAGGAGATCCTTCCGCTGGTCGCCTGCCGCGCCTCCGGTCCGCTCGACCAGGAGGACGAGGAGCTGGTGACGGCCCACCTCGACCAGTGCGCGGCCTGCCGCGCCCAGATGGATCGCGACGAGGAGCTGCTCGCGGAGCTCTCGCTGCCGCCCGCCGCGCCCGAGCTCGCCGCCGCGCTCGAGCGGCTCCCCGCCCGCAGCGCGGTGGAGTGGCGCAAGGGCGAGCGGCGCCGGCAGCGGGTCCTCAAGTTCCTGGGCGCCTCGGTCGCCGCCGCGGCGGTGATCGTGACCGTGCTCGCCCCGGCCTGGCTGCGCGACCGCGCCCTCGCGCGGTCCCGGCAGGCCGGCGAGGTGGCCGAGGTCGCGCCCGCGGGCGCCGCCCCCACGCCTCCCTCCGCCGCGGCCGCCCCGGTCCAGACGGCCAGCTGGGAGGGCGCGGATCTCGACGCGGCCTGGGAGGCGAGCGCCGTCGTCGCCGGCGACTCCGGCGCCGAGGTGGCCATGTCCGACGAGGGGACGATCTTCGAGAGCGCCAGCAACCCCTGAAACGATCCTGACGACTCACTGGAGTGCAAAATGACGCACCGCCTTGCGATAGCTCTGCTCCTGCTCCCACTCACCGCCTCGGCCGGGCCGCAGCCCGCCGCCGCCGGCGCCAACCAGGGCGAGGAGGCCCGCTACGATCGGTTCTCGAAGCGGCTCAAGCTCGCCCGCATCCTCGGGCTGTCCGAGGCGCTCGACCTCAACGAGGGCGAGGCCATCAAGTTCCGCGACGTCATGGCGCGGTTCGACGAGCGCCGGAAGCCGCTCATCAAGGAGCTGCGCGACGCCGCCCGCACGGTGCACCGCGCCGCCGAGGGCGACAAGGACGCGGCGGGCCAGGCCGACCAGGCGGTGCAGCGGATCTTCGAGGCGCGCGAGAAGATGCACGCCATCGACCGCGACCTGTACCAGGCGCTCGCCAAGGACCTCTCGCCGGCGCGGCGCGCCCGCCTGGCGGTCTTCTTCGCGCAGTTCCACCAGCGCATGGGCAAAATGATGATGGAGCACCGCGTCGGCCTGATGGGTGGCATGGGCGCTGGCGGCCACGGCGCCGGCATGCACGGCGGCAGGGGTCCCATGGGCGGCCAGATGGGAATGGGCGGCCCCGGCCCCGGCGCGGGTCCGGAAGGCGACGGCGGCGACGACCTCTTCGGCGAGCAGTAGCGAGAAACGCGGGCGGTTCTCCCTCCCTGACCACCCGCGCGGCCCCTCCCCCTAATTCCGGGGGGAGGGGCTTTCAGTTTGCGGTTACATTTCGACTCGATGCCTCGCCGCCACCCCACCGACGACGACCCTGCCTTCGCGCCCCACTACGACGGACCCGAGCTCCTCACCGCGCTGCTCCGGCAGGCCGGCTCCGCCTTCGACGCCGCCGCGGCGGCCGAGCGCTTCGCCGCCGCGCAGGCGCAGGGGCTCGACCGCTCCGACGTCATCCCGGCGCTCTTCGAGGCCGAGCCGCGCTTCGCCTCCCCCGACGACGCCCGCCGCCTCTACGAGAACCTCTTCGCCCTCTGGTCCCGCATCGCCCGCGGCGGCGGGGCAGGGCTCCCGGTCCCGGAGGCGGGGGCGCCGGAGCCGGAGCCGTCCACGGAGCTTCCCGTGCTGCCCCCGCGCGGCGGCGCCTCGCCGGGTCCGCTCGAGCCGCTGCTGGTGGAGGCGGTCTGGAAGCTCCTCGCGGCGTTGCCGGAGAAGGAGCTCTCCCGCCGGCGCGACCGCTTCGCCAACACCCAGCCCGACCTCGCCGCCTGGCTCGACGCCGTCACCCTCCCCGAGGCCGGCGCGCTCGCCGCGAGCGATCTCTCCTTCGAGACCTGGGCCATGTTCGACCAGGCCTTCGGCGACCGGCTCGGGGCCGCGCGCTGGAAGGACCTCAAGGCGCTGGCCGCCGAGCCGCCTCCGCTGGAGGCCGCCGAGCCGGCCCTCGCCGCCTACGTCTCCGACATGCTCGACGTGCTCGAGGCGGAGGACGACGCCTTCGGCGACGGCGAGCGGGCGCAGGTGGAGCGGGTCATTGCGGCGGTGGCCGCTGCGCTTGGCGCGGCGTCTCCAGCCCGGCCATGAAGCAGGCGATCTCGCCGGCGAAGAGCTTCGGATCTTCCAGGTTCGAGAGGTGACCGGCGCCGGGGATGACCGCCACCCGCGCGTTGAGCGTCCCCGCCATGTCCTCCGAGAGGCGGGGCGGAGTGAGCGTGTCCTCCGAGCCCACGATCACCAGCGACGGGCAGCGGACCGAGTTGAGCAGCGGCGTGCAGTCGGGGCGCGCCGCCATCCCGCGCTGCGCCGCCGCGACGCCGCGCGGTTCGTTCTCGGCGATGAGCTCGCGCACCCGCCGCGACACCTCCGGCCTGGCGTTCGGCCCGAGCAGCTTCGGTAGCATCTCGTCGGCCACCCAGCCCATCCCCTTGGCGAGGGCCTGCTTCGCGAACTCGTGGCGCGCCTCGCGCCCCTCGGCGGTGTCGGGGCCGGAGCGGGTGTCGCAGAGCACCAGCCCGCGGAAGAGCTGCGGGTTGCGCCGGTAGAGCGCCAGCGCCACGTAGCCGCCCATGGAGAGGCCGGCCACGGTGGCGTGCACCACGCCCAGGCGGCCGAGCAGCTCGGCGGCGTCCGAGGCGAGGAGCTCCATGGTGGAGACCTCGGGCGCGGGCTGGCTCTGGCCCAGGCCGCGGTAGTCCATGGTGATCACCCGGTGCTCGCGCGACAGCAGCTCGAGCTGCGGCCGCCACATCCCCGAGTGGAGCGGGAAGGCGTGGAGCAGGAAGATCACCGGGCCGCGCCCCGCGTCCTCGTAATGGAGCTCCGTGTCGCCGATGCGGATGTTGGGCATGGGGTGCTCCTCCGGTTATCTATCCATCTTACGACGGTCGCGGGCTCTCCTGGCGCGCGATGGAGATCCCCTCTGGGAGGTGCAGGGCATGGGCGTGGCTGGCATCCGCTACTTCGACAGATTCGGCATCGGCGAGGAGCTGATTCGCCAAACCATCGGCGAGGCGCTCTCGCGGGGGGGCGACTTCGCCGACGTCTTCTTCCAGCACGCGGTCACCAACGACCTCGCCCTGGAGGACGGCGCCGTCAACCGCGCCTTCACCACCGTGCAGCTGGGGGTGGGGGTGCGGGTGGTGAAGGGCGACCAGACCGGCTACGGCTACAGTGAGGATCTCTCCCTGCCGGCGCTCCTCTCCTGCGCCCGGACAGCCGCCACCATCGCCGACGGGCCGGCTCGTGACGCGCCGCAGCGCTTCCACGTCCAGAGCGCCCTGGCCCAGCGGTACCCGGTCAGGTTGCGGTGGGAGGAGGTCGGGGCCGAGCAGAAGCTGCCGCTCCTGGCTGGGCTGAACGAGCGGTTGCTCGCCGCCGACCCGCGCATGCGCAAGGTCAGCGTCCATTTTCGCGACGAGGCGGGGGCCATCCTGGTGGCCGACAGCCTGGGCCGGATCGTGGAGGACGAGCAGCCGATGACTCTCCTCTTCGTCTCCTGCCTGGCCGAGGACGGCGGCCGGCGGGAGTCGGGCGGCTACAACGTCGCCGGGCGCGCCGGCTTCGAGTTCTACACGCCCGAGCGGCTCGACCGGGTGGTGCGGGAGGCGACCGCCCGCACCGCCATCCTCTTCGAGGCCGGCCCGGCCCCCGCCGGCGAGCTGCCGGTGGTGCTCGCCGCCGGCTCCTCGGGCATCCTCCTCCACGAGGCCATCGGCCACGGCATGGAGGCCGACTTCAACCGCAAGGGCGTCTCCATCTACGCCGACAAGATCGGCAAGCCCATCGCCCAGCCCTTCGTCAACATCGTCGACGACGGCACCAACGAGGGGGCGCGCGGCGCCATCAACGTCGACGACGAGGGGAACGCCGCCGGCTGCACGCGGCTGGTCGACGGCGGGGTGCTCGCCACCTACATGCACGACGCCATCTCGGCGAAGCACTACGGCGTGGCCCCCACCGGCAACGGCCGGCGCGAGAGCTACCAGCACGCGCCGCTGCCGCGTATGCGCGCCACCTACATGCTGCCCGGCCCGCACAAGAAGGAGGAGATCATCGCCTCGGTCAAGCGCGGCATCTACTGCGTGAACTTCACCAACGGGCAGGTGAACATCGGCGCCGGCGACTTCACCTTCTACGTGAAGAACGGCTGGCTCATCGAGGACGGCAAGCTCACCCGCCCGGTGAAGGACGTGAACATCATCGGCAACGGGCCCAAGGCGCTCGAGAAGGTGGACATGGTCTCCGACGACCTCGAGATCGACGAGGGCGGCTGGACCTGCGGCAAGGACGGCCAGAGCGTGCCGGTGTCGCAGGGGCTGCCCACGGTGCGCGTCTCCTCCATGACGGTGGGCGGGAGGGGCGAGTCGTGAGCGGCATGGACCAGGCCGAGCTGCAGCAGGCGGCGCGCGCGGCGGTGGAGCTGGCGCGGAAGAAAGGGGCGCAGGAGGTGGCCGCCGGCGCCTACCGCGCCCGCCACGTCGAGGTCTCCTGGCGCGACGGCCGGCTGGAGAAGGTGTCCGAGGCCACCAGCCGCGGGCTCGGCTTCGAGCTCTACGTCGACGGCCGCTACTCGGCGGTGGGCACGAGCGACCTGCGGCCCGAGGCGCTCGACCGGTTCCTCGGCGAGGCGGTGGCGCTCACCCGCAAGCTCGAGCCCGATCCCTACCGCGCCCTCCCCGACGCGGCGCTCTACGGCCCGCGGGCGCAGGTCGACCTGGAGCTCGAGGATCCGTCGCAGGAGTCGCTCACGCCGGCGCGCCGGCGCGAGATCGTGGCCGAGGTGGAGGCGGCGGCGCGGGAGGCGAAGGGGGCGGAGGCCATCCTCTCCGTCACCACCAGCTTCAGCGACTCCCACTCCACCGGCTACCGCATCCACTCCAACGGCTTCGAGGGCAGCTCGCGCGGCACCGACTTCTGGATCGCCGCCGAGGTCTCGGCCAGGGATCCCGACGGCCGCCGCCCCGAGGACTGGAGCGCGGTGGGGAACCGCTTCTACGAGAACCTGGCCGCGCCCGCCGGCGTGGGGCGCACCGCCGCCGAGCGGGCGCTGTCGCGGCTCGGCTCGCGCAAGGGCGACTCGGCGGTGCTGCCCATGCTGGTCGAGAACCGCTGCGCGGGGCGGCTGGTGAGCTTCCTCTTCAGCCCGCTCTCCGGCGGCTCGCTGCAGCAGCGCCGCTCCTTCATGGAGGGGAAGCTCGGCGAGACCATCGGCAGCCCGGCGCTCGACATCAAGGACGACCCGCTCGTCCCGCGCGGCTTCGGCTCGCGCCTCTACGACCGCGAGGGGCTGGCGGCCAGGCCATTCCAGGTGTTCCAGCAGGGCCGGCTCGCGAGCTACTACATCGACACCTACTACGGGAAGAAGCTGCGGATGCCGCCCACCACCCGCGGCCCCTCCAACCTCTCCTGGGGCCCCGGCGTGGGCGAACAGGCCGAGCTGGTGAAGGCGGTGGGGGAGGGGATCCTCGTCACCGGCTTCCTGGGCGGGAACTCGAACGGCACCACCGGCGACTTCTCCCTCGGGGCGCAGGGCTTCCGCATCCGCGGCGGCCAGGTCTGCGAGCCCGTCGGCGAGATGAACGTCTCCGGCAACCACCTCGAGCTCTGGCACCGGCTGGCGGCGGTCGGCTCCGATCCTTACCCGTACTCGGCCATGCGCACCCCGAGCCTGCTCTTCGAAGGGGTGCAGTTCGCCGGAACGTAGGGGGACTCCATGCGGCTCGCGACGCTGCGGGACGGGACGCGGGACGGCCGGCTGGCGGTGGTCCGCCGCGACGGCGCCGCCCTCGCCAGCGCCGCCGCCATCGCGCCCACGCTGCAGGCCGCGCTCGACGGGTGGGAGCAGCGCGCGCCGCTCCTGCGGGCGCTCGCGGAGGACCTCGACCGCGGCCGCGTCGAGGGCGAGCCGGTGGTGCCGGCGCGGCTCCACGCGCCCTTGCCGCGCGCCTACGAGTGGGTGGACGGCTCCGCCTACCTGAACCACGTCCGGCTGGCGCGCCGCGCCCGCGGGGCCGAGCCGCCGCCCGGCCTCGAGACCGACCCGCTCGTCTACCAGGGCGGCTCCGGGGTGCTGCTCGGGCCGACCGACCCGGCCCCGCTCCTCGACCCGGCCTTCGGGCTCGACCTCGAGGGCGAGCTGGTGGCGATCCTCGGCGACGTGCCGCAGGGCACCCGCGCCGCCGAGGCGCTGCCGCTGGTGCGGCTCCTCTGCCTCGCCAACGACCTCACCTTCCGCAACCTCGTCCCCTCCGAGCTCGCCAAGGGCTTCGGCTTCTTCCAGTCGAAGCCGGCCACCGCCTTCGCCCCCTTCGCCGTCACCCCCGACGAGCTCGGGCCGGCCTGGCGCGACGGGCGGGTACACCTGCGGCTGCGCGCCTCGCTCGACGGCGCCCTCCTCGGCGACTGCGACGCCGGGCCGGAGATGCACTTCTCCTTCGCGGACCTCGTCCAGCACCTCGCCCGCACCCGCGCCTTCACCGCCGGCACGCTCCTCGGGAGCGGCACGGTCTCCAACGCCGACCCGGCGCGCGGCGTCTCCTGCCTCGCCGAGCGGCGCATGCGCGAGGTGCTGGAGCAGGGCGCGGCGCGCACCCCATTCCTGGCGCGGGGGCAGAGGATCGCGCTGGAGGTGCTCGATCCCGAGGGGCGCAGCCTCTTCGGGCGCATCGAGCAGGAGGTGGTCTGATGGCCCTCGAACCCGTCGGCATCCTGCGGCTGGAGGCGCTCCACTACTACGTCCACGACCTGGAGCGCAGCCGCCGCTTCTACGGCGGCCTGATGGACTTCGCCGAGACGGCGGTCTCCTCGCGCGAGCTGGAGCGGGCGGGGCGGCAGCGCTCGGCGGTCTTCGAGGCGGGCGGGGTGCGGATCGTCTGCTCCGAGCCGGTGGGGGAGGGCGGGCGCGCCTGGCGCTGGCTGCGGAAGCACCCCGACGGCGTGGGCACGCTGGTCTTCGAGGTGGAGGAGATCGACCGCACCTTCCGGCTCCTCGAGGAGCGCGGCGGCACGCCCATCACCGACGTGGAGCGGCACCGCGACGACGGCGGCACGCTCGCCACCTTCAACATCGCCACCCCCTTCGGCGACACCACCTTCCGCTTCGTGGAGCGGCGCGGCTACCGCGAGCCCTTCCCCGGGATGGTGAGCCACCCCGCGCCGCGCGGCGGCCGGAACGCCTTCGGCTTCGGCGCGGTGGACCACGTCACCTCCAACTTCGAGACCATGAAGCCGGCCCTCCTCTGGATGGAGCACGTGCTCGGGTTCGAGGAGTTCTGGGAGGTGCAGTTCCACACCGCCGACGCGGCCGCCACCGAGGCGCGCAGGAAGGCCATGCAGGCGCACGGCTCGGGCCTGCGCTCGGTGGTGATGCGCGACCCGAAGAGCGGGGTCAAGTTCGCCAACAACGAGCCCTGGCGCCCGGCCTTCCGCAGCTCGCAGATCAACGTCTTCCACGAGGAGCAGCGCGGCGACGGGGTGCAGCACGCGGCGCTCTCGGTGGCCGACATCCTCGCGGCGGTGCGCGGGCTGCGCGCCCGCGGGGTGGAGTTCATGCCCACGCCGGGGACCTACTACGACGCGCTCCCGGAGCGGCTCGCCGCGCTCGGGGTCGGCGCCGTCGCCGAGGATCCGGCCGAGCTGCGCGAGCTCCAGATCCTGGTCGACGGCGGCGCGCCCGGCAGCTACCTGCTCCAGATCTTCCTCAAGGACGCGGCCGGGCTCTACCACGAGCCGGCGGCCGGGCCGTTCTTCTACGAGATCATCCAGCGCAAGGGCGACAAGGGCTTCGGGGCGGGCAACTTCCGCGCCCTCTTCGAGAGCATCGAGCGCGAGCAGGAGCGGGAAGGGCGCGTGGGGCCATGATCGGCCGGCTGCAGCTGGGCGAGGTGCCGCGCAAGCACCACCTCGCCTTCCGCGACCCGGAGGGGCGGCTGCGCCACGAGGAGGCCTTCACGCGCCAGGGGTTCGACGGCCCCTACACCCTCGCCTACCACCTCAACCGGCCGCACGCGAGCCACGCCGCGCCGGCCCGGGGCGGCTTCCCGCTGCCGGAGGCGTCGCCGCCGCGCTCGCTCCTGCGCCGCCACTACCGCAGCCAGGATCTGGCCGCGCCGGGCGGGCCGGCCACCCAGGCGCGCCGGCCGCTCCTCTTCAACGAGGACCTGGTCATCGGGCTCGCCGCCCCCTCGGCGGAGGACCCGGTCTACTTCGCCAACGGCGACGGCGACGACCTCTGGTTCGTCTTCGAGGGGGGCGGGGTCGTCCGCTCGCCGCTCGGCGACCTACCCTTCTCGCAGGGCGATTACCTGCTCGTGCCGCGCGGGCTCCTGCACCGCTTCCTGCCGGACGCCGGGCCGCAGCGCTGGCTCTCGCTCGAGTTCGCGGGCGGGGTGGGGCTGCCGCGGCAGTGGCGCAACGAGGTGGGCCAGCTGCGGATGGACGCCCCCTTCTCGCAGCGCGACTTCCGGGCGCCGCTCTTCCGCGGCCCGCTCGACGAGGGGATCCGCGAGCTGCTGGTGAAGCGCGGCGGCGCCTTCCACGGCTTCCGCCTGGACGCCTCGCCGCTCGACGTGGTCGGCTGGGACGGCGCGGTCTACCCGGTGGCGTTCCAGATCCGCGACTTCCAGCCGCGGGTGGGACTGGTGCACCTCCCGCCGACCTGGCACGGCACCTTCGCGGCGCGCGGCGCGCTCGTCTGCAGCTTCGTGCCGAGGCCGCTCGACTTCCATCCCGAGGCGGTGCCCTGCCCCTACCCGCACGCCAGCGTGGACGTGGACGAGGTGATCTTCTACGTGAGCGGCGAGTTCACCAGCCGCCGCGGCATCGGCCCGGGCTCCCTCTCCCATCACCCCGCCGGCGTGATGCACGGCCCGCACCCCGGCGCCTACGAGGCCTCCATCGGGCAGAAGGCCACCGGCGAGCTCGCGGTGATGCTCGACTGCTACCGCCCGCTCGCGGCGACGCCGTTCGCGCTCGGGGTGGAGGATGCGGGGTACCACGAGAGCTTCAGCGGGTGAGGGTCAGGGAGGGGGCGCGGCGACCGCGACGCCCGCCTCCCCCAGCGCCCACCGCAGCGCCTCCTCGCAGGCGCGCTGGTACTCGGGCAGCTTCTCCGTGAAGAGGTGCGTCGCCCCGCCCACCTCGATGAATTCCCGCGGCCCGGCCGCGCCCTGGAGCAGCTCCCGCACCGACTCCGGCGCGCCGAACTCGTCCCGCTCCGCCTGCACCGCCGCGAGCGGCTTCGCGCAGCTGCGCAAGAGCTCCAGCGGGCGGTCCGAGACCTCGCGCAGCGCCACCCCGGCGCAGACCACCGCCCGCACCGCCTCGTCGCCGCAGCCGGCACGGAGCGCCACCCAGGCGCCGAAGGAGAAGCCGCAGGCGAGCCTCGGCAGCTCCGGCCGCCGCGCGGCCAGGAACGCCAGCGCCGCCCGCGCGTCGCCGGCCTCGCCGATCCCGTGGTCGTAGGTCCCGGCCGAGAGCCTCACGCCCCGGTAGTTGAAGCGGAGCGTGGCGCCGCCCAGCGCCCGCACCGCCTTGGCGAGCCGGAAGGTGGCGTGGTTGTGCATGGTCCCGCCGAAGCGGGGGTGCGGATGGCAGACCACCGCCGCGAAGCGGGCCCGCGAGGGCTCCTCGTAGAGCGCCTCGAGCCGCCCGGACGGGCCCTGGAGATCGACCTGCATGCCGCGAGCGTAACCCGCGCCGGCGCCGCGCGCCGCCCGCGCTACCCCAGCAGCGACTGGAAGATGGCCCGCCCGTCCTCGCAGCCCAGGATGGCCTCCGCCGCCCGCTCCGGGTGCGGCATGAGCCCGACCACGTTCTGCCGCGGCCCGCCGCAGATGCCGGCGATGTCGCGCGCCGAGCCGTTGGGGGCGCCGCCCGCGTACTTGAAGACCACCTGCCCCTCGCCCTCGAGCCGGTCGAGCGTGGCCGCGTCGGCGGAGTAGTTCCCCTCCGCGTGCGCGATGGGCATGCGCAGCGTCTTGCCGGCGAGGCCGCGGGTCGCCGGCGTCTCCTGGCCGGCGATCGCCACCATCACGTCCTCGCAGATGAACTTGAGCGAGGCGTTCCGCATCAGCACGCCCGGGAGCAGCCCCGACTCGCAGAGGATCTGGAAGCCGTTGCAGATGCCGAGCACCGGCCCGCCGCCCCTGGCGAAGGCGATCACGTCCTCCATCACCGGCGAGAAGCGGGCCAGCGCGCCGCAGCGCAGGTAGTCGCCGTAGCTGAAGCCGCCCGGGAGGATCACCGCGTCGAGCCCCGCCGGCAGCCGGTCCTTGTGCCAGACGTAGTGGGCCGCGGCGCCGCAGGCGTGCTTCATCACGTGGTAGACGTCGTGGTCGCAGTTCGAGCCGGGGAAGGTGACGATGCCGACGTTCATCCGCGCCTCTAGAGCTCGACCCGGAAGTCTTCGATGACGGTGTTGGCGAGGAGCTTCCGGCACATCTCCTCGATGCGGGCCTTCTCGTCGGCCGCCGGGGCGCCCTCGCGGAGCGCCACCTCGATGAACTTGCCGAGGCGCACGTCGGCCACCTCGTCGTAGCCGAGCGCGTGGAGGGAGCGGGCCACCGCCGAGCCCTGCGGGTCGAGCACCCCGCGCTTCAGCGTGACGTAGACGCGAGCCGTCTTGGGCATAGGGCTGGCTTTATAGCAGAAACCGGCGGCTCGTCAGCCCCTCGCGACCGGGAGGCGCCCGCCCGGCCGCCCGGCGGCCGCTACCCCTCCATCGAGGCCAGCGCGGCGCGGAGCGACGAGAGCACCCGGAGCTCCTTGCGGTGCGTGATCACCTCGGCCGCCGCCGCCAGCAGGTAGGCCCAGGCCACCAGCGCGTGGGCCGAGATCGCCGTGCCGCTGAAGGCGTTCACGTGCGGGAAGACGTCGATGGGCCCCTTGTAGAAGAACTGCAGCAGGAAGAGGCCCAGCATCACGTACGCGTTCACCCGGGTGAAGCGCATCTTGAGCAGGCAGGCGACGCCGTAGATGGTGGTGGCGAAGGAGAGGAAGACCTCGGTCTTGTGGAGCGGGTCCATGGCGATGGCCCCGGTGTGGCCGGCTGAGAGGGCGTAGGCGATGGGGATCATCGCCACCAGGGCGGTGAACTGGTTCACTGTCGAGGAGACCATGTTGAGGAGCGCCATGGGCGCGAGCCGCACCGTGCGCGACCAGTAGACCGCGGTCACCTTCTCAGGGAACTCGGTGAGGAACGGCGCCACCCACTGCACGAAGGCGAACTCCGACACCCCCACCGCCACCGCCACGTCCTTCATGGCGGCGAGGAACGGCTCGGCGACCGCCCACATCACCCCGCCGCCGAGCAGGAAGAGCCCCCAGATCGAGAGCCTGCCGAGGCGCGACCCGCTCGCCTCCGCCAGCAGCCGCGGCGGCGCGATGAGGTCCTCCTTCTCCTCCTCGTCCTCGCAGGGGAGCCGGTTCAGGAGCCAGAGGTAGAAGGCGAAGCCGCCGCCCAGCACCGCCGAGTCGAGCAGCGAGAGGGTGCCCTTCCAGATCAGCACCAGGTACCAGGAGGAGGCGAGCAGCAGCGCCAGCACCTCCACCACGTGCTCGCTCCGCAGGGCGATGGCCTCGAGCGGCCGGCCGTGCTTGCGCCGGTGGTAGAAGTCGGTGACGAAGAAGATGAGCGGCCACCCGAAGCCGGTGAGGAGCCGGTTCGAGCCCGAGGCGTTGGCGAAGACCAGGTCGAGGTGGCCGGTCTTGCCGGCCTGCCAGGCGATGACCGCCTCGACCATGAACTCGGGCACCACCTGCAGCAGCGCGATGAGCGCCACCGCCAGCCCCTGCGACATGAAGAACTGGGCCGCCTCGGCGCCCCAGCTGATGAGGAGCGCCGCCGCGATCACCGCGGTGAAGCAGAGCGCGGCGGCGAGCCCGGCGGGGAAGGGCGCGAGGTGGACGGCGGTGGCGGTCGCGGCCGAGAGGGCCGCCAGGCCCATCATGAAGGCCGCCACGCGGCGGCGCTGGTCGGGGGTCACCTCGCGGGAGCTAGCACGACCGGCGCCGGGCCGCAAAGCCCGTTCGGTGTTATGGTCCGGCGGGTGAACGCGGACCTCGCACCGCAGGTGCTCTGGCCCGCCGCCGCGGCCGGGATGCTGCTCACGCTCCGGTCCCTCCTCGCCGGCTTCGAGGCGGCCATGGTGGCGGTGGGGGTGCCGCGCGCCCAGGAGCTGGCGGCGGCGCCCGACGCCAGCGGCCGGGCGCGCCGGCTCCTGCCGCTGCTGTCCGAGCCGGAGCCCACCCTGGCGGCGGCGCGCCTCGCCGGCACCGGCTGCTCGCTCCTGGCCGGGGCCCTCGCCGCCTGGGCCGGGCAGGCGCTCCTCCCGTCCGCCCGGGTCCTCGCCGCGCTGATCTTCGTGTGCGCGGCGGCGCTCCTCTCGGTGGCCCTCTCCGCCGCCGCCCGCGCCCTGGGCGCCCGCCACGGCGAGGCGACCGCCCTCCTGCTCGCGCCGTCGGTGGCCTCGCTGCGGGCCGTCTTCGGCCCGGTGGGGCGGCTGCTGGCCGAGCTGGTGCGGCCGCTCGCCGGCGGGCCCGGACGCTACACCCTGCCGCCGCCGCCGCTCGAGGAGATGGAGCGGGCCCTGGCGGCCCTGGCGGAGGCGCGGGGCGGTCCGTCCGGCCTCTCCACCAGCGACCTCATCCACGCCGTCTTCGAGTTCCGCGAGAAGACCGCCCGCGACGTGATGGTCCCGCGCACCGAGGTGGTGGCGGTGGACGAGGACACCCCGGTGGCCGAGATCATCCGGCTGCTCGCCGAGGAGGGCCACTCGCGCGTGCCGGTCTACCGCGAGAGCCTCGACCGGATCGTCGGCTTCCTGCACGCGCGCGACCTCGTCCCGCTGCTCGCCAACCCCGAGCTGATCGTGCTGCGCGACCTCCTGCGGCCGCCCCACTTCGTCCCCTGGTCCAAGCCGGTGGAGCAGCTCCTGCGCGAGATGCAGAAGCTCCACCTGCACATGGTGGTGGTGGTGGACGAGTACGGCGGGGTGATGGGCATCTGCACCATCGAGGACGTGCTCGAGGAGATCGTCGGCGAGATTGACGACGAGTTCTCCGCCCCGCAGGGCCAGCACGTGGAGAGCCACCCCGACGGCACCTACACGATCCGCGGCGAGACCCCGGTCTCCGAGCTCAACCGGGTCGCCCAGGCGGAGCTGCCGGAGGACCAGGACTACGAGACGGTGGGCGGCTTCCTCAACGCCCTCGCCGGCGCCATCCCCGCCGCCGGCGACCGCTTCTTCTGGCGGGGCTGGCTCTTCACCGTGGCCGAGGCCGATCCGCGGCGGGTCACCAAGGTGCGCGCCACCCGGGTGAAGCGCCCGGCGGAGGCGGTGGGCGCGGGCCCGGGACCGGCGGAGCGGCCGGCGTGACCGCGGCTCCGGTCGAGGGCGCGCGGGTGCGGCTGCGGGCGCTGGTGCGCGCCGACGCGCCGGCGCTGGCCTCGTTCGTCAACGAGCCGCTGGTGCGGCGCACCGCGCTCCTCGCCGGGCCGGTGACGGTGCAGCAGGAGGAGGACTTCGTGCTGCGCGTCCGCGCCTCGGCGGTGGACGCCGTCTTCGGCATCGAGCTCCGGGAGGGGCCGCGGCTGGTGGGCGTGGCCGGCCTGCACGCCATCGACCGGGGCTCGCGCTCGGCGCAGTTCGGCATCTTCGTGGGCGTGCCGGAGCTCTGGAACCAGGGCTACGGCACCGAGGCCACCCGGCTCACGGTGAGCCACGCCTTCCGGGCCTTGCAGCTCCACCGCGTCTGGCTCCACGTCTTCACCGAGAACGCCGCCGGGATCCGGTGCTACGAGAAGGTGGGCTTCGCGAAGGAGGGGCTCCTGCGCGAGGCCGTGTTCCACGAGGGGCGCTACCACGACCTGGTCGTCATGGCGCTCCTCCGGCAGGACTGGGACGGCGACGCCGCCGCCCCCGACCACCCCTGAGTGAAAGGACAGACGCCCGTGTACGCCATCGCCATCGTCCGTTACCGCAAGCCGCTCGAGGAGATCGTCAAGGCGCAGGACGGCCACCGCGCCTACCTGCGCGGCCTCAAGGAGAAGGGCACGCTGCTCGCCTCCGGCCCGCTCGACCCGCGCAACGGCGGCGCGCTCCTGCTCCGGGTGCCGGACGAGAATCCGCTCGCCGCCCTGGACGCCATCCGCGACGGCGACCCCTTCTGGCAGCAGGGGCTCGCGCAGTACGAGCTGCTGCCCTGGGTGCCGGGCATCGGCAAGGACGACCTCGACCGGCTGTAGGCCGGGCGGTCCGGGGCGCGGGCGGGGGGCCCTCGCGCCCGGTGGCTATGTTTCGCGCATGGCAGAGACCGTGCGGACGGGCATGCGGGTGCGCGACCTCGACGGCCGGGAGCTCGGGCGGGTGACCCGCTGCGACCCGTGGGGCGTCGAGTTCGCCAAGGGGCGCTTCTTCAGGCGAGACGGCGCGGCGCCCTACGACGAGATTCGGGAGGTCCGCGACGGCGAGGTGATCCTGGCGCGGAGCGCCCGGGCTCTCTTCGACCTCGCCGCCGGCCGCATCCCCGACACCTGGCGGTCCTCCGAGCCGCCGCCGGTGGTCGGGAAGTTCGAGGGCGTGCCCCCGGGCTCGGCCTCGCCCGCGCCGCTGCACCTCGGGCCGAAGGACGAGTTCCCGCTCGAGGCGACGCCCTATGGGCGCGACTTTCCGGAGGTCACGCCGGCGGCGGAGCGCCGCTACATCGCGGCGAGCGGCCAGCGCCCGCCCGGCGAGCTGGCCCCCTTCGACGGTTCCGGCTGAGTGGCTAGCTTCCTCCTCGGAGGAGCGTCACATGGCGAGGAAGAGCGGAGCACCCGGGAGCGCCGGCGGCTCGGGCAACGACGACCTGAGCGACGTGCTGGCCAAGCCCGGCGCGGACCTGCCGCTGCCGACCGATCCGGTCAGGACGGCGCACGGAGCGGTCGAGAGCACGGAGCAGGAGGAGGAATATCAGCGGACGCACCAGCCGCCCGCGCCGCGGAGCGGCCAGGACTTCGAGGGCGAGGGCGAGGCGGCCGAGCGGCAGGCCTCCGGCAACCCCGAGCTGGAGAAGAAGCAGCGGCGGGGTCCGGACGAGGACTCGGACTTCGAGATCTAGGCCGCGGGGGCGCGCCGCCCCACCGCCGCCCGGTACAGGTAGACCGCCGCCAGCGCGAACGGCGCCACCGCGAGGAGGTCCTCGAGCGCGCCCTCGCCCAGGCTGCGGAACGCCAGCCGATCCGAGAGCCCGGTCACGGTGAGCGCGGCGATGGCGATGCCGGTGAGGGCGTCGCCCGCGATCATCCCACTCGCGGCCAGCGTCGCCCGCTCGTCGCGCTCGGCGAGGCGCGCCGGGTCGCGGGTGCGCCTCGCGAGGAGCAGCGACACCAGCCCGCCGAAGATGAGCGGCGTGCTGGTGGTGATGGGCAGGTAGAGCCCGATGGCGAAGGTGAGCGGCGACACCTTGAAGACCGCCCACGCCACCACGCAGATGACCACGCCGAGCAGCATGAGCCGCCAGGGCAGCCGCCCCTCCATCACGCCGCGCACGATGGTGGCCATGAGCCGCGCCTGCGGCGCCGGCAAGAGCTTCGAGCCGAGCCCGTAGGCGGCGTCGAGCAGCAGCAGCACCGACCCGGCGCGCAGGGCCGCCGCCACGGTGCCGATCATCTGGCCGATCTGGAGGTGGACCGGCGCGGTGCCGATGAGGGCGCCGGTCTTGAGGTCCTGCGCCAGGTCGCCCGACATGGAGATGGTGATCGAGACCACCGCGCCCACCAGGATGACCATGGTCATGGTCTCCGGGCCGGTGCGGCCGAGCACCTTGAAGAGCACGGTGGTGGCGAGGAGGGCGGTGATGACCATGCCGCTCATGGGCTGCGAGGTGGTGCCGATGAGCCCCACCATCCGCGCCGACACCACCACGAAGAAGAAGCTGAAGACCACCGCCACCACCGTGCCGAGGAGGTCGAGCCCGAGCTGCGGCACGAGCCAGAGCGCCAGCGAGAGCAGGGCGATCCCGCCCAGCACCACCGGGATGGGCAGGTCGCGGTCGTTGCGCGGCAAGGAGGAGCGCGCCAGCCAGGAGAGGCTCCAGCTGGCGGCGAAGGCGATGGCCGCCACGATGCCGGCCATGAGCGCCGCCTCGGCGAGCCCCAGCTTCTCCCAGAGCGGGATCTGGCCGCCGCCGATGGAGAGGCCGGGGACCGCGCGCAGGCCGAGGGTGAGCACCGCGAACAGGCCGAGCCCGAGGAGGGCCGGGCGCCCGAGCCCGAGCCCGCGGCGGGCCCCGCGCTCGGCGGGGGCACGGCCGGCCGAGAGCGCCGCCAGGCCGCCCTTGAACGACGAGCCGATGGTGGGGAGCGCCCGCACCAGCGACACCAGGCCGCCGAAGGCCACGCCGCCGGCGCCCACGTAGCGCACGTACTCGCTCCAGAGGCTGTGCTCGCCGCCGAGCGCGCCCCAGCCGGCGGCCTCGGGCGAGACCCCCAGCGCGGCGCCGAGGCCGGTGCCGGCCATGGCGTCGAAGGCGGGGATGAGGACGCAGAACCCGAGCACCCCGCCCGCCAGCATCTCCCCCGCCACGCGCGGGCCGATGAGGTAGCCGACCCCGAGCATGAGCGGCGAGAGGTCGAAGCCCAGGGTCGCCTTGTGGAGCGAGGCGAAGGTCCAGGTGACCGAGTCCTTCCAGAGCGAGAGGGCGCCGGTGGCGAGCTTGTAGCCGATGCCGATGAGGCCGCCGGCGATCACCGGCCGCGCGGTGGTGCCGCCCTTGTCGCCGGCGATGAGCACCTTGGCGCAGGCGGTGCCCTCGGGGAACGGCAGGGTGGCGTGCTCGTCCACCATGAGCCCGCGGCGCAGCGGGATCATCATCAGCAGGCCGAGCAGGCCCGCCACCGCGCCGAGCAGGAAGATCTGGAAGGGCGAGAGCTTCACGCCGAGGAAGAGGAGCGCCGGCAGCGTGAAGATCACGCCCGCCGCCACCGACTCGCCGGTGGAGCCGACGGCGTGGGTGACGTTGTTCTCGAGGACGGTGCCGTTCTTGAAGAGCCCGCGCAGCACCGCCATCGAGAGCACGGCGCTGGGGATGGAGGCCGACACGGTGAGGCCGATGCGCAGCCCCACGTAGGCGTTCACCATGCCGAAGACCACCGAGAGCACCACGCCGAGCGCCACCGCCCGGAAGGTGAAGTCGCGCAGAGGTCGATCGGGCGCCACGTACGGGACGAGGGTCTTCGTCGACATCCCTCGCCTCGTAGCACGAAAGCGCGCGCCGGCCGCGATTGCGTTTCGGATCCCGCTCTTCTATGCTCGGGCCGCTGCAAGATCTCGGGATCACGGAATGATCCGGCAACCGGGGGGCAGTTGGAAGGCGGGCCGTGGCGGTCGAAGGAGGGCGGGTGAGCGGCAATCCCGAGGAGCTGCTGCGCAGCACGCTCGAGAAGATCGTCTTCTTCGAGTGTCGCGTGGGGCAGCTGCAGGCCGAGCTGGAGACCGCGCGCAGCCTGGCGGCGCGCGCCCAGGGCGAGGCGAGCCGGTCGCGCCAGCGCGAGGTGGAGCTCTCCCGGCAGGCGGCCGAGGCGCGCGCGCAGCACGCCGAGGCGTCCTCCAAGAACGCCGAGCTGCTCGAGCGGGTCCGGCTGCTCGAGGGCGAGCGGGCGCGCTTC
Organism: Anaeromyxobacteraceae bacterium; assembly: GCA_035656915.1. Classification (GTDB taxonomy): domain Bacteria; phylum Myxococcota; class Myxococcia; order Myxococcales; family Anaeromyxobacteraceae; genus Anaeromyxobacter_B. Next base: position 198,872 of record DASRRJ010000008.1, on the reverse strand, counting down.
CTGTCCGGGCTCATCGAGCAGGCCCGCGTGCAGGGCGCGCCGGGAGTCGCCGGCAACGACGGCGAGGGCGGCGCCGAGCTGGCCGGCTTCATCGCCGAGCTTCGCGCCGAGAACGTGCGGCTCGAGCGCTGGAAGGTGGCGGCGCAGGCGGCCGGCATCGCGCTCGAGGACGGCAGCGCCGCGCCGCTCGAGTCGCTCCGCGCCGCCCCGGCCCCGCTGGCGCAGCTGGCCGCCCGTTTCGAGCAGGAGGGGCGCACCGCCGTCACCGCCGTCGACGCGCGCGCGCTCGAGACCACCCTCTCCACCCGCGCCGACCGGGCCCTCTACGAGGCCTCGATGGACGACCTGGCCTCGGCCGACGCCGGGGCCCGCCGCCGCGCCGCCGAGTGCCTCGAGGCGCTCTCCTCCAAGGCTGCCGCGCCGCTGGTGGCCGCGGCGCTCGGGCGCGAGCAGGACGACGGCGTCAAGGTCGCGCTCCTCGGCTCGCTGGCGGCGCTGGCCGACGCGGGGGCGGTGGACCTCGCCGCCCGGGAGCTCTCCGATCACCGCCCGGCCGTGCGCGCCGCCGCGCTCGAGGCGGTGAACGCGCTGGCGAAGGACAGGGCCGAGCCGTACCTGGCGGGCGCGCTCGGCGACCCGAGCCCGCTGGTGCGCCGCCGCGCCGCGCTGCTGCTCGGCTTCGTGCCCGGCGAGGGCGCCGAGGACGCGCTCGTCTCGGCGCTGATCGACAAGGACGCCGGGGTGGCCCGCGCGGCGGTCTCGGCCCTCTCCGGCCGGCCCACCGCCCGCGCCCAGGGCGCGCTGGCTCGCGCCGTCGACCACCGCGATCCGACCGTTCGCGCCGCCGCCGGCCGCGCCGTGGCGCGCTGGGCCGGGGAGGTGGCGGACGCCGCCGCCTCCGAGGCCGACCGCCGCCGCGCCGCCCGGCGCATCACCGAGAAGCTGGCCGGCATGAGCGGAGAGGCGCTCCGCGGCGCGGTGATGCGGAGCGCGCGCGGCTCCGCGGCGACGGCCGTCCCCCGCGCCGCCGCACCTCTTTCCCTCCCCGCCGCAGGGGGGGAGGGCCAGGGAGGGGTGGCTCCGTCGCCCCGTGAGGCCGCCGCCCCCGCCCCCCGCCGCGCCGTCGCCCCCGCCGCCTCCCCCGCCACCCGGGCGCTGCAGACCGCGGTGCTCGGCGAGGTGCGCGCCAGCCTGCGCGGCGAGACCGTGGCCGGCCTCGCCTCCTCCCTCTCCACCGATCCCCTGGACGTGGAAGCTGCCCTGCGCGCGCTCGTGGCGCAGGGGGCGCTGGTGGCCCGTGGGCCGCGCTTCTTCATGAGCTAGGAGCAGAAGGTCATGGAGAACATCCGTTACTCGCCGAAGCGGTTCGCCGAGGTGCTCGGCATCACGCAGAAGGCGCTCTTCGAGGCGGTGGGGCGCAGCGACGCCTACACCCCCGAGGACCTCGCCGCGGCGCGCTCGCTCCTGCACCGCGTGCCGGCGCCGCAGCGGGTGCGCCACCAGCTCTTCCTCAACTTCAAGGGCGGCACCGGCAAGACCAGCCTCTCCACCAGCTACGCCTTCCGCCTGGCCGAGCGCGGCCACCGCGTGCTGGTCATCGACCTCGACAGCCAGGGCCACGCCACCAAGTGCCTCGGCAAGGAGGGCGGCAGCTTCCAGCACACCCTCTACGACGTGGTGGTGCGCAAGACGCCGCTGGCCCAGGTGACGGTGGCCACCGGGATGCCGAACCTCTCGCTCGTCCCCTCCAACCTCAAGATGAGCACCATCGACCTCGCGCTCATGCCCATGGCCGGGCGCGAGTACCGGCTGCGCAAGGCGCTCGAGGAGATCGGCTCGCAGTACGACTACGTGGTGATGGACGCGCCGCCGTCCTTCGGGCTCCTCAACCTGAACGCCATCATGGCGGCGACCGACCTCATCATCCCGGTGCTGGCCGACTTCCTCTCCTACGACGGCCTGCGGCTCCTCTTCGAGACCCTGCAGGACCTCGAGAACGACCTGTCGCACCAGCTTGAGAACATCTTCATCGTGGTGAACGCGTACAACCAGACCTTCAAGATCGCGCGCGAGGCGCTCTCGGCCCTCAAGGACCACTACCCCGAGTACCTGCTCGAGCGCGTGATCCGGCAGTGCACCAAGTTCGCGCAGGCCTCGAGCGAAGGCTGCCCGATCTTCGGCTACGACCCCGACTCCAAGGGCGCGGCCGACATCGAGGCGATGCTCGACGAGGTGCTGCAGAAGATCGGCAACACGAGCGCCCAGGTGGGCGCGGCGGGAGCGTAAGAGATGAGGAAGGCCTTCGACGCCAACGTGCCCAAGCTGAAGCCGCGCCTCAAGGGCGCGGGCTCGGCGGTGTCCTTCAGCGACGAGCCGCGGATGACCGAGCCTGGGCTGCTCGGGGTGGACGAGGCGCTGCCGCCCGCGTTCGAGGAGGCGAGCCCCGCGCCCGCGCTCGACGAGTCCAGCTCCGCGCCCGAGCTCGACGAGGAGGGCCCCACGGCAGCGTTCGCGGACATGAGCTCCGCGCCCGCGCCGGTGGAAGTCAGCGCCGCGCCCGCATTCGCCGAGGCCAGCCCGGCGCAGCTCCTCGCAGCCGCGGTCGCGGTCGCTCCCGCCCCCCTCCCCAGCCCTCCCCCCGCCAGCGGGGAGAGGGAGAGCCACCTGCCCCCCGCCGCGCCTCCTTCCCCCTCCGCAGGGCGCGCCGCACCTCTCTCCCTCCCCGCCGCAGGGGGGGAGGGCCAGCGAGGGGTGGCTCCGCCGCCCCGCGCTGCGCTCGCGCCCTCGATCGCCTCGCAGCCCGCCCCGGCCGCGCCTCTCTCCCTCCCCGCCGCAGGGGGGGAGGGCCAGGGAGGGGTGGTGCCGTCGTCGTCCCAGGCTGCCCCCGCCCCCGGCTCCCTGGAGGACCGCCGCTCCCGCCTCGAGCGGGTGAGGCGCCGCGTCGCCGACGCCGCCCGCCCGCCGCGCCCGGTGCCGGCCGCGCCCATCGAGCCGGGCCGCGCCGCCGAGAGCGCCCTCTCGCTCGTGCAGGAGCTCGAGGCCCAGCTCTCGCGCGCCCGCGAGGCCGAGACCGCCCTGCGCGCCGACCTCGACCAGGCCCGCGGCGAGGTGGCCCGCGGCGCCGTCGAGCTGCGCGAGGGCGCGCACCGCGCCGAGGAGCTCTCCCGCCAGCTCGAGGAGAAGCGCGCCGTCCTCTCAGAACTGCTCGCCGAGATGAACGCCCTCGAGTCCGAGCGCGACGAGGCGGTGGAGCGCGCCCAGGCGCTCGCCGCCATCGACGAGGAGCGCCAGGCGCTGCTCGACGCCCTCGGCGTCCGCGTGGAGGAGCTGGAGAAGCGGGCCGAGGACTCGCGCGCCGAGCTGGAGCGGCTCTCCGAGGACCTCGACACCCGCGCCTCCGAGGGCGCCCGGCTCCGCGCCGCGCTCTCCCAGGTGACCCGCGAGCGCGACGAGCTCGCCCGTGACAGCGCCCAGGCGCGGCGCGAGCGCGACGAGCTGGCCGAGTCCAGGAAGGCGCTCGAGCAGGTGCACCAGGCGCTGGCCCAGGCCCGCTCGCGGCTGGGCTAGCGCCTCCGCGCCCGGGCGGGCCTCGGCCCCGGCTACACCACCTTCTCGACCGCCCGCGGTCCCGCCTGCACGCCCGACGGGATGGCCTTGAGCTGGTCGAGCGCGTCGTAGGCCGCGTACTTGTAGGCCTCGCCGAGGGTCGGGTAGTTGAAGACCGCGCTGATGAAGTACTGCAGGTCGCCGCCGAGGGCGATCACCGCCGTGCCGAGGTGCACCAGCTCGGAGGCGTTCGGGCCGATGCAGTGCACCCCCAGCAGCGCCTGGTCCTTGGGGGAGGCGATGAGCTTGAGGAAGCCGACCGCCTCGCCGATGAGGTTGGCGCGGGCGTTGTCCACCAGCCGGGCGCGGCCGACGACGTAGGGCACCCCCTTGGCCTTGAGCGTCTCCTCGGTCTCGCCCACCGAGCTCACCTCGGGGATGGTGTAGATGCCGACCGGGAGCAGGTCGGTCATCTTCTGCTTGTAGTTGTGGCCGGCGGCGTGGGTCATGGCCACCCGCGCCTGCTCCATCGCGGTGGCCGCGAGCCCGGGGAAGCCCACCACGTCTCCCGCCGCGTAGATGTGGGGCACCGCCGTCTGGTAGTTCTGGTTCACCTTGAGCAGGCCGCGCTCGCTGGCCTGCAGCCCGGCCGCCTCGAGCTTGAGCTCCTCCACGTTGCCGATGCGCCCGGAGGCCACCAGCACCTTCTCGCAGACCAGCCGCGAGCCGTCGTGCAGGGTGACGAGCACGTCCTTGTCGCCCGCCTCGAGCTTGAGCGCCCGGTTCTCCTGGTAGAGCTCCACGCCCGACATGGCGAGCAGGTCCTGCAGCGCCCGCGAGACCTCGGCGTCGAGGAAGTTGAGCAGCCGGTCCTTGCTGTCCACCAGCGTCACGTGGACGCCCAGCGCGGCGAAGATCGAGGCGTACTCGCAGCCGGCCACGCCGCCGCCCAGGATGGCGAGCGAGCGCGGGACCGCGTTCATCATCAGGATCGAGTCGGAGTCGTAGATGCGGGCGTGGTCGAAGGCGATGTTGGCCGGGTGGAAGGGGCGGGTCCCGGTGGCGAGCAGCACGGTTTCGGCGGAGAGGAGCTGCGTCGAGCCGTCGGGGATGGTGACCTGGATCTGGTGCGGGTCGACGAAGCTGGCGGTGCCGCGGAAGGTCTCGACCCCGAAGCTGTTGAGGTGGTTGCGGATGCGGGAGTGCTCGCGGGCGGTGACCAGGCCGCGGCGGCCCATCAGCTCGGGGATGGTGACGGTGCCCGACACGCGCAGCTCGATGCCGTGGGCGTCGCGGCTGCGGGCCTGCTGGATGGCGAGGGCGGTCTCGCGGAGCGCCTTGGAGGGGATGGTGCCGGTGTTGGCGCAGGCGCCGCCTGGGACGGCCTCCTTCTCGACCAGCGCCACCTTCTTGCCGAAGAAGGCGGCCTGGGTGGCGCCCCGCTCTCCCGCGGGGCCGCTGCCGATGACGACGACGTCGTAGTGCAGTGCCATTCGATCTCCTGAGTGACCCGCTTATAATGCCTTTTCCCCCCGCCGACGACAGACTTGGAGTAAGCCGCCCGCCGTGAAGAATCCGCCGAAGAACCCGGTCCTCGACGCCCTGGCCACCAACCTCATGGTCCAGACGGAGGAGAAGAAGCGCGCGCTCGCGGCCGCCGGCAAGCGGCTCTTCGACTTCGGCCTGGGCGATCCGCGCGAGCCCACGCCGGGCTTCATCCGCGAGGCGCTCCGCGCCGCGGTGCCGGAGAGCTCGCAGTACCCGAGCGCCGCCGGCACCCCCGCGCTCCGCCGGGCGGTGGCCGGCTACCTGCAGCGCCGCTTCGGCGTGGCGCTCGACCCCGACCGGCAGGTGGTCCCGGCCACCGGCGCCAAGGAGAGCATCTTCCACATGCCGCTCGCGTTCGCCGCTCCCGGCGGCCGGCGCAAGGTGGTGATGCCCGACCCCGGCTACCCCACCTACGAGGCGGGCGCGCGCTTCGCCGGGCTCGAGCCGGTCAAGGTGCCGCTCACCGCGAAGCGGAGGTTCCTGCTCGAGCCCGAGGACGTCGGCGAGGCGGTGCTGCGCGAGGCGCTCTTCTTCTGGGTGAGCTACCCGCACAACCCCACCGGCGCCCTGGCGCCGCGCGACTACCTGGAGCGCGTCGGCAAGGCGGCCCTGGAGCACGGCTTCATCGTCCTCTCCGACGAGTGCTACGCCGACGTCTACTTCGCGGAGAAGCCGCTCTCGATGCTCGAGGTGCAGGTGGAGAACGTGCTCGCGATCCACTCCTGCTCGAAGCGGAGCGGCATGACCGGCTACCGCAGCGGCTTCGTGGCCGGCGACGCCGACCTGGTGGCGCTGCTCAAGCGGGCGCGGCCCCACGTCGGCGCCGCCTCGCCCGACTTCGTGAACGCCGCCGCCACCGCCGCCTGGAGCGACGACGCCCACCCGGCGGAGCGGCGCGAGATCTTCCGCAAGAAGCGCGACCTGTTCCTCGCCTTCTTCGCCCGCCACGGCCTCGCCTGCGACGGCTCCGAGGCCACGCTCTACCTCTGGGTGAAGGTGCCGCAGGGCCACACCTCCGCCTCCTACGCGCTCCGCCTCCTCGAGGAGGGGATCGTGGTCTCCCCCGGCACCGCCTTCGGCGCCGGCGAGGGCTACGTGCGCGTCTCCCTGGTCCCGACGCTGTCCGAGTGCGACGAGGCCATCCAGGCCTGGTCGAAGGTGAAGACATGAACGACTGGAAGCAGCAGGAAGAGCTCGTCACCGCCGCCTTCGCCGACCGCGCGAAGCTGCCGGCGGCGCGCGAGGCGGTGCTGGCGGTGGTGGAGGCGCTCGACAAGGGCGCGCTCCGCGTCGCCGAGAAGCGCGGCGGCGAGTGGCAGGTGAGCGGCTGGATCATGCAGGCCATCAACCTCTACTTCGCCGTGGCCGGCATGGAGACGAAGGAGTTCGGGCCCTTCGAGACCCGCGACAAGGTGCCGCTCAAGCACGGCCTCGAGGCGGCCGGGGTGCGCCTCGTCCCCGGCGGCATCGTGCGTTACGGCTCGTACGTGGCCCCGGGCGCGGTGGTGCTCCCCGGCTTCGTGAACATCGGCGCCCGGGTCGGCACCGGCACCATGGTGGACACCTGGGCCACGGTGGGGAGCTGCGCGCAGGTGGGCGAGAACTGCCATCTCGCCGGCGGCGTGGGCATCGGCGGCGTGCTCGAGCCGCCCGGAGCCCGCCCCAACATCATCGAGGACGGCTGCTTCATCGGGAGCCGCTGCATCATCGTGGAGGGCACGCTGGTGGAGGAGGACTGCGTCCTCGGCGCCAACACCGTGATCACCGGCTCGACGCCCATCATCGACGTCACCGGCAAGGAGCCGGTGATCTACAAGAAGCGCGTCCCGGCCCGCTCGGTGGTCATCCCCGGCACCCGCGCCAAGGAGTACCCGGCCGGCACCTACCAGATCCCCTGCGCCCTCATCGTGGGCAAGCGCAGCGCCTCGACCGACAAGAAGGTGTCGCTCAACGACGCCCTGCGCGACTTCGAGGTGCAGGTGTGACGCTCGCGGAGGCGCTCGCGGACCGCACCGAGGCGCTCTGCGCCATCCGCTCCCCCATCGGCGAGGAGCGGGCGCTCTGCGACGAGGTGGAGCGGCAGGTCCGCGCGCGCTTCCCCGACGTCCGGCGGGTGAAGGACTCGCTGGTGGTCTTCGCGGACGGCGCGGGCGGCTCCCGGCCGCTCGTCGCCCTCTGCGGCCACCTCGACACCGTCCCCATCCACCGAGAGGACGAGGGGCGCTCGCCGCGCCGGGAGGGGGGGCGGCTCCACGCGCCCGGCGCCTCCGACATGAAGGGCGGGGTGGCGGTGGCGCTGGAGCTGGCCGAGCGGCTGCCGGCCGCCGAGCGCTTCTGCGACCTCGCCCTCGTGCTCTACAGCCGCGAGGAGGGGCCGTTCGAGGAGAACGAGCTCGGCGACGTGCTGCGCGAGGTGCCGGCGCTCTCGACCGCCGCCCTGGCGCTCTGCCTCGAGCCCACCGACAACGCGCTGCAGCTCGGCTGCGTCGGATCGATGCACGCCACCTTCCGGTTCACCGGCCGCTCCGCCCACTCGGCGCGGCCGTGGCAGGGCGAGAACGCGGTGCACAAGGCGGGCGAGCTGCTGCGCTTCCTCGACCAGCAGCCGCCGCGCGAGATCGACGACGGCGGGCTCCGCTACCGCGAGGTGGCGAGCGTCACCCGCATCGAGGGGGGGCGCGCGCGCAACGTGGTGCCCGACCACTGCTCGCTCAACCTCAACTACCGCTTCGCGCCCGGCAAGTCGCTCGAGGCCGCCGCCGCCGAGCTCGAGGCGCTGGGCCGGCGCTTCGGCGCCGAGGTGACGTTCACCGATCGCTCTCCGTCCTGTCCCTCGTTCGCCGAGCACCCGCTGGTGCGGCGGCTGCGGGTGCGGACCAGCGCCCCGGTGGAGGCGAAGCAGGCCTGGACCGACGTGGCCCGGCTCGCGCAGGCCGGCGTCCCGGCGGCCAACTTCGGCCCCGGCGCGACGGCGCAGGCGCACCAGGTGGACGAGTGGCTGGAGCTCTCGGCCCTCACCCGGAGCTACGAGCTGCTGGAGCGCTTCCTGCGGCGGTGAGCGGTGCGCCCGGAGGGTTCCCCCAACGAGCCTTGCCGGGGCGGCCGGCGCCGTTATGTTCGCGCACCGTGACGCGCGCTCCCGTCCTCTTCGTCTCACACGGCGCCCCCACCGTGGCGCTCGAGCAGGACGATTACGCCCTGGCGCTGCGAGCGGTCGGCCAGCGCTGGCCGGAGCCCGCCGCCATCGCGGTGGTCTCGGCCCACTTCCAGACCCACCGCGGCGTGGTGTTCGGCTCGGCCGCCCGGAACCGGGTCCACCACGACTTCGGCGGCTTCCCCGAGCCGCTCTACCGGCTCGACTACCCGGCGCGCGGCGCGCCGGAGCTGGCGCTCGAGGCCGAGGCGCTGGCCCGCGCCGCCGGCTTCCGCACCCAGCTCGACCCCGGGCGGACGCTCGACCACGGCGCCTGGATACCGCTCCGGCTCGGCTGGCCGGCTGCGCCGGTGCCGGTGTTCGAGGTCTCGCTCCCGGACGCGTCGCCGGCGGAGCTGGTGACGCTGGGGCGGGCGCTCCGGCCGCTGCGCGACCGCGGGGTGCTCCTGCTGGCCTCCGGCGGCGTGGTGCACAACCTGCTCCGCACCCGGCTCGACGCCGCCAAGGACGCACCGCCGGAGGCGTGGGCCAGCGGCTTCGATGCCTGGGTGGGGGAGCGGCTCGCCGCGCGCGACCTCCCGCGGCTGCTCCGCTACCGCGAGGAGGCTCCCGACGCCGCGCTCGCGGCCCCCTCCAGCGAGCACTTCGACCCGTTGTTCGTCGCGCTCGGGGCCGCCCACGACGACGAGCGCGTGGAGACCTTCTACGACCAGTTCCATTACGGGACGCTGGGGATGAGGAGCTTCGCCCTCGTGCCCGACGCCCCAGCCAAGGAGCAGAGACCATGAAGCGCCTCCTCGCCCTCGCCGCCGCGTTGTCCCTCCCGGCCCTCGCCGCCGCCGACACCTGGGAGATCGACCCTGCTCACACCTCCACCTCCTTCTCGGTGAAGCACCTCGTCATCACCACCGTGCGTGGGGTCTTCGGCAACACCACCGGCAAGGCCAGCATCGACGACAAGAACCTCGCGAAGTCGAGCGTGGAGGCGACGGTGGACGCGGCGACCATCGACACGCGGGTGAAGCAGCGCGACGACGACCTCAAGTCGCCCAACTTCCTCGACGTGGCGAAGTACCCGACCATCACCTTCAAGTCCACCAAGGTGCAGCCGGAGGGGAAGGGCAAGCTGAAGCTGACCGGCGATCTCACCCTCCACGGAGTGACGAAGCCGGTGACCTTCCAGGTGACCGGGCCCACCGCGGCGGTGAAGGGGATGCAAGGTGAGCTGCGTCGGGCGCTGAGCGGGACCGCCCGCATCAACCGGCACGACTTCGGCCTCAACTACGGCAAGGCGGTGGAGGCCGGGCCGGTGGTCGGCGACATGATCGACGTCCAGCTCGACGCCGAGCTGGTGAAGCCGGCGGCGGAGAAGTAGAGCGCCGTGTAGCCGGAGCGCTCCCTTCCCACCTTGGTGGGGAGGGTCGGGGAGGGGCGGCCACGAGGCCGCGACGTCCGCCCCGCGGCCCAGGGTGCGCGCCGCGGCCGGCGCGCCGCGCGCCATCCTTCGAGTACCCGCGCAGCCGCGCGCCTTCGCGGCGGCACGCCCGTTGCTGTTTGCGGGCTCATGCTGCGCGACTCCGCTCCCTGCGAGCGCCCCCGCGAACGGCTCCTGGCCGATGGCGCGCGGGCGCTCTCCGATGCCGACCTCCTGGCACTGGTCCTCGGCTCCGGCACCGCCGGCCTCTCGGCGCGCGCCTCGGCCCTGGCGCTCGCCGAGGCGGTGCCGCTCGCCGAGCTCGCCTGGGCGCCGCCCGACGTCCTCGCCGCGCACCCCGGCATCGGCCCGGCGCGGGCCGCCGCGGTGGCGGCCGCCTTCGAGCTGGGGCGGCGCGGCGCCTGGGCACCGCCGCGGCGCGGGGAGCGCTGCCTCGACCCGGCCCGGGTGCACGAGCTGCTCCGCCACGCCGCCCACGCCGAACGCGAGAGCTTCTACGTGGTCCTGCTCGACGTGCGCGGCCGGCTGCTGCGAACCCTGAGGGTGGCGGAGGGCTCGCTCAGCCAGTGTCCGGTCTCCCCCCGCGACGCGCTCCGCCCGGCGGTGCGCGAGGGGGCGCACGGGGTGGTCTTCGCCCACAACCATCCGAGCGGCGACCCGGCCCCGAGCGCCGAGGACGGCGATCTCACCGAGCGACTCAGGGCCGCGGCAGAGCTGGTCGGAGTGCTGGCGCGCGATCACGTGATCGTGGCGGCGGGCGGCTACTACAGCTTCGTGGAGGCGGGGCGGTGGCGCAGGTAGCGCTCCTCGCCGCGCTCCTCGCGCTGGCGCGCCCGCGGCCCGCCTTCGTCGACCGGGTGGAGGAGGACCGGCTGGTGCTCCTGGAGGCCGGCCGCACCCGCACGCTCCCGCGCGGCGCGGTGCCCGGCGCGCGGGAGGGGGACTGCGTGCGCGCCATGAAGGTGGACCGCGCCTGCACCGAGAAGGCGCGCCGGCGGCCGCGCCGGCGCGCCGGGGAGGTGCCCTGGAAGTCGGACTGACGCCCGGGCACCGACCGGAGAGGCGAGGGAACGGCAGGGCACACGCCTCGCGAGAGTGCGAGCCTGGGCGCAGCGCTTGCGGCGGCGGCCGCGAGCCCGCAACCGCTTCATGCCCCAGGCGGGAAGGCGGCGGGCCGCCTTCGCGGAGCGCCGCGAAAACCGGGGCGCGCCGGGGCCCGCCTCCCGTGGCGTGCCCTATGCTTGACTCACGACCGGGTCAAAATACCGGCTCCCTGGCGCCGATGGGGGAGCGCCGGAAGGGCCGGCCAGGAGGGGGGAGAGCGAGCCGCCGCCTCGGGCAAGACCGCCGGGCGGCGACCCGCTCCCGCTTCGCAGGGAGAGCGCCATGAGCCGCTGGACCAGCATCTGCTGCGCGGTCGACTTCTCCGAGACCTCGCGTGCCGCGCTGCGCGTGGCGAGCGACCTCTGTGCCACGCTCGGAGCCAGGCTGACGCTCTTCCACGTCGATCAGATCCCGGGCTCGTCCTACCCCGAGTCGGTCATCGCCATCACCCCGGAGATCGAGCGCGACCTCTCGAGCCACGCGGATCGAGGGCTCGCCGAATGGAAGGCGCAGGCCGAGGCGCTGGGGGTGAAGGACGTGTCCCTCGCCCGTTCCCCGGGGGATCCGGCCGGCGAGATCGCCCTCTTCACCGCCCAGGGCCGCTTCGACCTGGTGGTGCTCGGGACACACGGCCGCACGGGGCTGCGGCGCGTGGTGCTCGGCTCGGTGGCCGAGGAGGTGGTGCGCCGCTGCAAGGTGCCGGTGCTCACGGTGCCGGCGGCCTGGCGCACCGCGGGCGAGCGCGACTGATCCCGGCTCTACCCCGGCGGCGGGAAGGGAGGCGGCTCCGACGGCGGCGGGTAGGCATCCGCGGAAGGCTGCGAATACCCGTTCGCCGACGGCTGGGGATAGGCGTTGGCGGGAGCCGGCGGGGGGACGTTGGGCGGCTGCGGAGGATAGGCGTTGGCTTGCGGCGCCGGGCCCGCCCGGCGCAGGCCCGCTGGGGTCCAGAAGACGACCTCGCCCACCTGGAAGGGGCTGTAGTTCCGGTAGAGGAAGATCCGCCGCCCGCCGTCGTCGAAATGGACGGCTACCTGGTAGGAGCGGCGCTCCGCCTCGCCCTGGCTCACCGCGGCGCCGGTGGCGGCTCCGCCCAGCGCGCCCACCACCGTTCCGCCCGCGTGGCCGCCGGTCATGGCGTTTCCGAGGAGCCCGCCGATGACGGCGCCGAGGGCTGCGCCGCCGGCCGGGTTTCCTTCCTGGCGCTCGGCGATCTCGCGGACCCAGGCCACCTGGCCGCGGCGGCTGCCGCCGTCCTGTCCCCAGGTGGTCGTGGTCCGCGTGGTGGTGACGCACGCGGCGGCGAGGAGGAGTACCGCCGGGATGACGTGAAGTCGCATCGTTGGCTCGGCGCTGGGGGAAGGCCTTCCCTGAAGGGGACGGCCGCGCCCGCGCACATATTCATGAACCCCCGCGCGAGCGGGAAGTTTCCGGGGACTCGCCACCCCCGCCTCCTGCGCGGGCGCGACCGCGCAGCGGGACGGACGCCCTGCGCAGAACGGCAGAGGGCACGAGCCCTTCTGCCGTTCTGTCGACTCGGACGCTGGGGTGCCGGTTCTTAGAAGGGGATGTCGTCGTTTCCGGGCCCGGGGCCCATGTCGCCGCCGCCCTGCGGCTCGTCGTAGTGTGGCGCGCCACCCTCCTCCTGGTGCTGCTGCGGGCGAGCGCCGCCGCGGCCAGCGCCGGCTCCGGCCCCGGCGCCAGCTCCGCCGCCGCCGAGGAAGCGGACGCTCTCGGCCACCACCTTCACCTTGTAGCGGTCCTGGCCGGAGGCCTTGTCCTGCCACTTGTCGGTCTTGAGCCGGCCCTCGACGTAGACCTGCCGGCCCTTGGCGAGGTACTCGCCGCACTGCTCGGCCTGCTTGCCCCAGACCTCCACGTCGTGCCACTCCGTCTCCTCCTTGCGCTGCCCGGAGGCCTTGTCGGTCCAGCTGCGCGAGGTGGCGATGCGGAGGGTGGCGACGGCCTGGCCGCCGGAGGTGTAGCGGACCTCGGGATCCTTGCCGAGGTTGCCGATGAGGATGACTCGATTGACCATGGTGGCGTGTCCTTCCCTGTATGTCGTCACGCAGTCGCGTCGTGACGTTCTCGTGAGGATGGGGAGGCTAGCACGGGGGACCGACGCGCGCTCTGCCGGGATGGAAGTGCCGCGAAGGGCATTCCGGCCCCCCGGCTCGGCCCGCGGTGCGGCTCAGCGGGCGGCAGCGGCCGGGATCGGCACCGGCCGCGCGGAGGTGCCCGCCGGCGCTGGCGCCATCGCCGGGGCGGCCTCCACGCTCATCCGCTCGCCGAGCCGGGCCGAGAGCGCCTGGGCGCGGGCGGCGCGGGCCTGGTCGGGATCGGCGAGGGCGCGGCGCAGCACCGCCGGGAACGGGTGCTCCTCGTCCGCCTCGCGCCCGAGCCCGCGCGCGAGCGCCGAGAGGCTGGCCTCGGCGACGGCCGGGCCGGCGGCGAGCAACGCGCCGAGCAGCTCGTCCGGCGCGGTGCGGCCCACCTCGGCCAGCGCGTCGGCGTAGGGGTCGGCGAGGGTCCGGTCCGCGGCGGCGGCGGGCGCCAGGGCCAGCAGCCGCTCCATGGGCTCGGCCTCGCCCTCGGCGGCGAGGTCGGCGAGGGCGCCCAGCATCGGCGTCGGCCCCTCCGGCGCGGAGAGCGCCCGGAGCCGGGCGAAGGCCTGCGGGGCATCGGTGATCACGGCGTCGAGGAAGGCGCGGCGGGCCGGGTCGGAGTCGGGGTCCGACCGGTAGACCGCCTCCGCGGCGGCGAGCCGCAGGGCCGGGTCGCGCTCACCGACGAGCGCGGTGCGCAGCTCCGCCAGGTTGCGCGAATCGCCCTCGCGCCCGAGCTGCTGGTAGCGGGCCACCCGCGCGCGCGCCTCGGCGTCGGCGGTCTCGACCGGCGCCGCCGGCCCCTCGGCGAGCGCCACCGCGGCGCCCAGCTCGGCCGGCCGACCGGCGGCGGCGAGCGCGGCGCCGAGGGCGTCCACGCCGCGCACCACCGCGAAGGTGCGGCCCGGGAAGTCGTTCGCGAAGACCGCGAAGGCGAGGTGCTCGTGGGCGGCGGTCTCCACGTAGCCGGAAAGGCTGCGGACGCCGTCGAGGGTGCCGGTCTTGGCGCGCAGCCGCCCCACCGCGTCGGTGCCCCACATGCGCCAGCGGATGGTGCCGTCCTTGCCGGCGATGGGGAGCGCGCCCACGTACTCGGCGGCGAGCGGGAAGCGGCGCCACATGGCGCCGAGCAGCGCCACCGTCTGGCGCGGGGTGAAGCGGTTCGAGTCGTTGAGCCCGGAGCCGTTGCGCATCAGGTAGGTGCCGCGCGGGATGCCGACCTCGGCGAGGAAGTCCTGCACCACCTCGATCCCCTTGGGCCAGCTGCCGGGCGGCCCCTTCGCCTGCGCCCCCATGGCCTTCACCAGCTGCTCGGCGATGAAGTTGTTGGAGTGCTTCTGGAGGGTGCGCACGATCTCGGCGAGCTCGTCCGACCGCTCGAGGTAGACCAGCCGCGCGCCGGGGGGGACGCGCCCCGCCCGCACCTCGCCGGTGACCCGGATCCCGCGCAGCTCGAGCATGCGCTTCAGGGTGTGGCCGAAGTAGAGGGTCGGGTCGCCGATCTTCCGGTAGAAGACCTGGTCCGCGCCGCCGAGCGGCAGTCGGCCGCTGACCGTGATGTGCTCCCGGCCGCCCTGCAGCATCGAGCTCGGGACCACGCGCCGGCGCGCCCGGGCGCGGGCGGTGACGGTGCGGTTGTCGACCACGAAGAAGTCGCTCGCCGGTTCGAGCTCCACCCGGCCGCGGGCCTTCACCTTGCCGCCGCCGGCCACGTGGATGGCGACGCTGTTGAAGTTGAGCGAGAGGGCGCCGGTGGGCGCGAGGTAGGCGCGGTCGCCGCGCTCCTGGTCGTAGCCCGGCCCTTCTCGCTGGTCGTCGAACCAGGAGTCGTCGAGCACCAGGTCGCCCTTCACGGTGTGGATCCCGCGGTGGGCCAGCTCGCCGGCGACGGCGTAAAGCCGCTCGGTGACCATCGACGGATCGCCCTTGCCGCGCACGTAGAGCGCGCGGACCGTGTCGACCGCGCCCGGGTCGGCGTAGAACTCGGTGTCGAAGCGGAACTCCGGCCCGAGCCGCGCCAGCGCCGCGGCGGCGGTGAAGAGCTTCACGTTGGAGGCCGGGTTGAAGAGGTCGTCGGCGTCGCGGGTGAAGAGCGTCTGGCCCGAGTCGAGGGAGACCACCGCCACCCCGGTGCGGGTGCGGCGCAGCCCGCTCGTGCCGAGGATGCGGGTGAGCGCGGCCGCGAGCTCCGCGGCCGCGGCGTCGGCGCCCTTGGCAGCGTGGGGAGCGGGCGGGCGGGCTGCCGCCGGGGGGGGCTCGGCGGGACGGGCCGGGAGGGCGACGGCCAGCGCGAGGGCGGCGGCCAGGGCGGGCCGGGGCGAGGTGAAGCGCACGAGACTCCTTCTCTCGCGCGCCTGAGGGCGCGCTGGCCGAGCATACGCGCGGCACCCGTCCAACCCTTCGACCCGGCCGGGTATTTCCGCACGAAGGCGCGCTCGGTTGACTCCCTGCCCCGGAAAGGGATAGGTTCGGCCGAGTTGAGGATGAGAATGATTCGCAATACCGATTCGAGACGAGAGGTCTCCATGCCCGCAGCCCAGCCCATGACGCAACTGCCCGCCCAGCCTTGCCGGCCCCGCGTCGATCACGGCGACCTGCGCTGCGGCTGCGGCAGCCTGCTCGCCCGCGTCATCGGCGACACCGTCGAGCTCAAGTGCCGGCGCTGCAAGCAGACCTGGCGCATTCCCATCCAGCCGGGCGCGTAGCTCGAGAGCGGGGCGGCCTCAACGTCCGGCGCTGGCCACCGCGGCGCGCACCTGCGCGGCGTGGCCGAGGCGGGCTTCCACCCGGGCCAGCAGGGCGCGCCGGGTGCTCGCGAGCGCCCGCGGGGAGAGGCCCAGGGCGCGCCCGGCGAGCTCGTCGAGGGCGCGCTGAGCCGGGCGGTCGAGCATGGCCGCGAGATCGGTGGTCACCGGGTCGCGCGCCAGCGCCTCGAAGCAGCGCGCCACCTCCCGTGCGAGGGGCGCCACCGCGTCCGGGCGCGGGAAGGGGGCGCGCGAGAGCACACCCTGATCCACGTCGGCGATGGCCTGGGCGCCGGTGAGCTGGCGGGCCGCCTCGTCGACCCAGAGCCGGATGGGCGTCGCCGAGAGCAGGGCGGCCAGCAGCCGTGCCTCCAGGGCCCGCGGGAAGAGGGCCAGCCACTTCTTGTCCTCGCAGAGACCCTCCTCGTTGAGGAAGGCGAAGGCCCGCGCGCCCACCTTGGCCGGGTAGAGCACCGGCGCGACCGCGCGGCCGGGGGCCACCGCCCACCACGGCGAGCGGGCGCGGCAGGTGGCGCGGGCGGCGACGCCGAGCGCCTCGCCCCGCGCGACGTAGGCGAGGGCGAGCGGGCCCGGCGAGGGTCCGGGCCGGAAGAGCACCCGCGCGGCCCGGGCGCGCGCGGGCGCGAGCGCCTCCTTGAGGCTGGCGAGGAGCGGCGGGGCTTCGGCCGGGTCGAGCGTCACCTCGCCGCCGAGCGCGCTCCGGTACAGGCCGCCGCCGAGCGGCTCGAGGTGGAAGAAGGCGTTGCAGCCCGACTTCATGCCGAAGCGCACCTGGGCCACGTCGCCCACGGTACCGGCGCCGCGCGGGGCGGGGCGCGCCGGGCGGCGCAGCGCGAGCCGCGGGGTGGAGAGGCCGCGCCAGGCGGCGCAGAGCTCGGCCTCGCGGAGCGCGTCCAGCGCCACCGCGGCCTCGGCGGCCGGGCCGGATGAGCCGCCCAGGCTCCAGACCGAGAGGGCGGTGTCGACCGAGGCGGCGAAGCTGCCGGCCGCGCGCGAGCGCAGCGTGAGGGCGAAGCCGCCGCGGGCGCGCGCCTCCGCGAGGAGCGGCGCGGCGGAGCGGGAGACCGAGAGCGCGCGCGGCCAGACCAGCGCCACCGTCCCGGCGTGGCGCAGCGCGAGGAGGGCGAAGTGGGCCGAGAGGTCGGCCTGCCGCGACAGGCCGCTCCGCGCCGCGGCGCGCGTCTTCTCGGCGGCGGGCAGGGCCTCGTGGCGAAGGAAGGGCGGGTTCATGAGCACGAGATCCGCCGCGGGCCAGGGGACCGCGAGGGCGTCGGCGCGGAGGACCGGGGTCGGGTCCGGCTGGCTGCCCCTCCCCAGGAGGTCCGCCCCGAGCGCCTCGAGCCGCCTCCGGCAGGCCTCCGCCGCCTCCGGCGCGATCTCGATGCCGTGCAGCCGCAGCCGCGCCCCGGCGCCCTCGGCGAGCCGCGCGGCCGCGGCCAGGAGCGCGCCGGCGCCGCAGGCGGGGTCTAGCACCACGAGCCCCTCGAGCGCGGCGGTCAGCGCCGGCGCCGCCGGCGCGAGCCCGAAGAGCATCTGCAGCGAGTCGGCCGGCGGAGGTCCGCCGCGCCTGGCCGCCGCCTGCGCCAGGCCGAGCGCCGCGAGGAGGCGCGCCTCGGCCAGCGGTGTGAAGACCGCTCCGCGCGCCCTTCCGAGCGCCTGCTCCACCGCGGCGTCGCGCCGGACCTCCTCCTCCGCCTCCGCGCGCGCGCGCGCGGAGGCTCCCGGCGGGCCGTCCTCTCCCCTGGTGGATCGGCGCTCCGCCGCGCTCCGGCTCACGCCGGCATTCTAGCCTGCACCCGCCCCGCTCCGCGCAGCGCTGACAGCCGGACGCTCGGCACCGGCGCGAGCGCCATCAGCAGCGCCCCCGCGCAGAGCTCCGTCACCTGCACCACCGGCTGCTCCCAGCCGAGCAGCCGCGGCGCGAGGAGCAGCCACAGCCCGGGCGCGGCGAGCCCGAAGCGGGCCACCGGCCATTCGAGGGCGGCGAGCGTGGCCACGCAGACGAAGAGCCCGAGCGCCACCTCGTGCAGCACCGGCCCGAGGGCGTCGTAGCCGAGCAGGAGCGGCGCCAGGATGAGCGCCAGCCCGATACCGAACGTGGCCCAGCGGGCTCCCATGAAGGGAAGGTATTTCCGGACCGCCACCCGTCAAGGCGCGCAGGTTGCGGGCGTGCGGGCAGGCCCACCTGGGACGGAGCCGGAAGGGAGCGCGGGGCCAAAACTGGCTTTGGGCCGGCGCCCGGCTAGCATCGGGCCGCCCCCACCGGGCCCTCGATGACCAAAGCACCCCGACGCTCCCACATGACCTACGCCGACGAACGAATGGCCGCCGAGACCGGCCGCGCCCTGCTCATGCTCTACCGCGCCGGCATGCAGGTGCGGGTCGCGCCCGACGCGCTGCGCGGCAAGGCGCAGGTGCGCATCGCCCCCGGACCGGGCGCCAAGAAGCGGGGCGGCGCGGTGCCGGGGGCGGTGGTGGGGAGCGGCGACTCCCCGCTGCAGGCGATCTACCAGGCGGTGGAGCGGCTCAACGCCAAGGCGGGCGCCATCGTCGTCGAGCTGGACTGAGGGCTGTGAAGGCTCAGGGGCTACGCAAACAGCCCGTCGAGCTTCTCCTCGATGTTCTGCGTGACCTGCTTCTTCATCGGAAAGATCATGGGGAAGTCGAGCTTCACCGTGACCTCGCCGTCCTTCACGGCGTAGGCGCCCTTCACGCCCATCTTGTTGACGGAGCCCGACTTCGCCGCCGCGTCGGTCTCGTACTTCATGCCCAGCTTCTCGGACATGCGGTTCATCACCAGGTGGACCTTCTCGTAGATCTCGGCCGCGTTCTTGCCGGGGTAGCTGCGCTTGATCTCGTGGGCCATGGGGGTCTCCTTCAGGAGCGTTTGGGGACGTAGCGGGTGGGGTCGGGCACTCCGGCCGCCTCGAAGCCGTGGCGGCGCAGGGTGCAGGCGTCGCAGCGGCCGCAGGCCTTGCCCCGGACCGGATCGTAGCAGGAGAGGGTGAGCTGGTAGGGGACGCCGAGCGAGGTGCCGAGCCGGACGATGTCGGCCTTGCCGAGCCGCTGCAGCGGGGCGTGGATGCGCAGCTTCGCCCCCTCCACCCCGGCCTTGGTGGCGAGCGCCGCCAGCTTCTCGAAGGCCCGGATGAACTCGGGGCGGCAGTCGGGGTAGCCGGAGTAGTCGATGGCGTTCACCCCCACGAACAGGTCCTGCGCCCCGATGGTCTCGGCGTGGGCGAGGGCCAGCGCCAGCAGCACCGTGTTGCGCGCCGGCACGTAGGTGATGGGGATCGCCTTCGACATCTCCTGTTCGCGCCGCCCCTTGGGAACGCGGAGCTTCCCGTCGGTGAGGGCCGAGCCGCCGAAGGCGGAGAGGTCCACCTTCACCACCTTGTGGTCGGCGGCCCCGAGCGCCACGGCGAGCTTCCGCGCCCGCCGCAGCTCCTCCTTGTGGCGCTGGCCGTAGTCGACCGAGAGCGCGTGGGGCTCGAAGCCGTCCCGCACCGCGACCGCCAGGCAGGTGGTCGAGTCGAGCCCGCCCGAGAGCAGCACCACCGCCTTCGGCTTCGCCCTTCGCCCGACGCGACCCCTCACTGCTGCCTGCCCTGCGCCACCTCGGCGCCGCCGCGCCGGTGGACCACCACGCTGCGCCGGGACTGGAAGTCCTCGTCCTCGCGGGCGAAGACGGTCACGACGTTGTTGCCGGGCTTGAGCGGCACGTCGACGGCGAAGTCCACCTTGGTCTGGGCGCCGCCCTCCGGCGCGACCTTGAAGAAGATCTTCCGTTCGTTGACGAATACGAAGACGTCGCGCAGGCGGGTGCCCTTCACCCCCGGGGCCGGGGGCGGGACGCTGGCGCTGCCGGTGAGCCGCCAGTGGTCGCCGTCGGCGGCGGGGGCGCCCTTGGTCGAGTCGGCGCCGAGGACGATGCGCGGCGGCTCGCGCTGCCAGAGCTCCTTCGCCTCGCCGGAGGGCTTGCCACGCTGGACGGCGGCCACGTCGGCGGCGGAGACGAAGGCGCTGCGCCCCTTCTGCCACTCCACCTTGTAGAAGCAGCCCTCGACCGGCTTGCCCTTGCCGGGGGCGGCGCCCGCCGGACAGCCGATGGCGGCGGTGGCGCTGAAGGCGCTGCCGCGCGGCGCGAGCGCCAGCGGGGCGGCGTCGGCGCTGGCGCCGGCGCGCAGGAGCGCGTCCTTGTTCACCGGGAGCACCCCGTGGAAGGCGGCGCGCGAGGGCGCCTGCGCGGCCATCGGCAACAGCACCTTCTCCGAGACGATCTCGTCGAGCTTCTCGTCCACCACCGTGACCCGCAGCGGCACCTCGTTGGCCTTGAGCCCCTTCTTCACCTCGAGCTGGAAGGTGGCGGGGCGCGCCTCGCCGGGCGGGACCGCGCCGATGACGGCGCGCCCCTTCTTGATGAAGGTCTTGTCGTCGCCGAGCGCCTTCAGGATCACGTAGGTCTTGTCGCCGGACGGGCCGCTCCCCTCGTTGCGCACGTCGACGCGCAGCTCGAGCTCCTCGCCGCGCTCCACCAGCCCGTCGCCGTTGCCGGCGGCGTCGTCCACCACCTGCGTGCTGAGGGCGAAGAGCGGCTTCGGGCCCTCGACCACGTCGAGCTGGGTCACGAGGTCGGCCGGGGCGCGCCCGCCCTCCTCCTGGAAGTGGAGGGTCACGTCGTCGCGGCGGCTATCCATGCCCTTCGGCAGCTTCACCGGCACGGTCCAGCTGCGCTTCTCCCCCGGCTTCACCTGGCCGAAAACGAACTCGCGCCGGTCGAGGAGC
Source organism: Anaeromyxobacteraceae bacterium (assembly GCA_035656915.1). GTDB lineage: Bacteria > Myxococcota > Myxococcia > Myxococcales > Anaeromyxobacteraceae > Anaeromyxobacter_B. Next base: position 178,430 of record DASRRJ010000008.1, on the reverse strand, counting down.
GGGTTCTTGTCGACGAGGGTCCAGGCGCGCAGCCGGCGCAGCGGGCCGTCGCCCTTGTTCTCCACGGTCACGGTCCAGGGCACGCTCTCGCCGGCCTCCTGCCGGACGCCGGGCGCCGGGGTCACGGTCACGAGCGCCCGCGGGCTGCCCTGCTGCGGGCCGCTCGACCAGTCCACGCCGAGCTGCTCGAGCTTCGCCTGCAGACGCCGGTCCTCCTCGTTGCGCCGCTCCGCCACGAAGCCGCGCGCCGCGTCGAGGAGGCGCGGCCGGTCGGCGAAGGGCGCCCGCGCCAGCAGGTCCTTGGCGAAGCGGATCTGGTAGTCCTCCACCAGCTGGTCGGGGTTCTGCTCCGCCTCGTCGTCCTCCTGCTGCTCCGGCGTGAGGTCGAGGTCGGCGTGCGCCGCCGCGGCCCGCGACTCCCTCTCCTCCTTCTTCATGGCCTTGGCGACGAGGTCCTCCTTCTCGTCGAGGAGGTAGCGGAGCTCCAGGGCCGCCTTCTCGGTGCGCGCCTTGCGCTCGGCGGCGCGCTTCTCGCGCTCCGCCTCCGAGAGCTGGGCGTCGGCGAGGTTGGAGATGTGCCGGTCGAGGTCCACCTCGCCCATCATCCGCGGCGGGGCGAAGTAGTTGACCGCGTCCTTGAGCGCGCGCCCCGGGAGCAGCAGCACGTCCGGGGTGACGCCCACCTCCTGGATGGAGACGTCGCCCGGCGTGAGGTACTGCGCGATGGTCAGCTTGAGCGCCAGCTCGTCGTCGGGGCGGATGGGGTCCTGCAGGTCGGGGTAGAGCACCTGCACCGAGCCCTTGCCGAAGGTCTGCCGGCCGATCACCAGCGCGCGGTTGTTGTTCTTGAGGGCGCCGGCCACGATCTCGCTGGCCGAGGCCGAGCTGTTGTTGACGATCACCACCAGGGGCAGCGCCGTCAGGTCGTCGGGGTCGGCGGTGGCCTCGTGGGTCTGGTTGACGCGGCCGCGGTCGCCGCCGCCCACCTGCTTCACGATGACGCCCTCGGAGAGGAAGAGGTCGGAGACGCGGATGGCCTGGTCGAGCAGGCCGCCCGGGTTGCCGCGCAGGTCGAGCACCAGCCCCTTGAGGTTGCCGCCGACCTGGGCCTTCTGCTGGGCGATGGCGGCCTGGAGATCGCGGGTGGTGTTGGCGGAGAACTGCGAGACCTTCACGTAGCCGATGCCGCGGTCGAGCAGCCGGGCCTGCGGCACGGTCTCGTAGTTGATGATCTCGCGGGTGAGCACGAGCTTCTTCGGCTCGGGCGCGGCCGGGCGCTGGGTGGTGATGGTCACCCGGGTGCCGGGCTTGCCGCGCAGCCGATCCACCGCGTCGGAGAGGTCCATGTTGATGGTGGACTGCTCCTCGATGCGGGTGATGACGTCCTTGGGCTTGACCCCGCCCTTCTGGGCCGGCGTGCCCTTGAGCACCTTCATCACCGTGAGGTTGCCGTCCTTCATGCCGATGACGAAGCCGAGCCCGCCGAACTCGCCCTTGGTCTGGAGCTTCATCTCCTTGAACATCTTCGGGTCGAGCAGCATCGAGTGCGGATCGAGCGTGGAGAGCATGCCGTTGGTGGCGGCGTACTCGATCTCGCGCAGGTCCTTGTGGGCGACCAGGTTCTTCTCCACGAAGGCCATGACGTCGCCCATGACCACCCGCGTCTTCCAGACCGAGTCGACGCCGGAGATGTCGAAGGACTTCCTGGCGCTGCCCACGGTCACGTCGAGCCTGCCGGAGGCCGCGTCGCCCTCGACCATCACCTCGGCGACGGTCTTCTCCACCTGGTCGAGCGCCTGCACCACCATCGCCTTCGGGTCGATGCGCTTCGGGTCGACGTAGTTCTCCTTCACCGCGATGAGCACGCGGGAGAAGACCGGCAGCTTGGAGAGCGGGTAGGGGGGCTCGTCCGCCTCGGACCTGCCCGCCGCCGGCGCGGTGGCCGCCTCGGGACGGAAGCCGAGCTCGTCCGCGTGGGCCTTGGCCTCCCAGGAGACGAAGCGGTAGGTGACGCCGAAGGCGAGGGCGAGCGTCGCCGCGAGCGACGCGACCAGGCGGAGTGGACGGATCATGTCAGGGGGTCCAGGCGCGAAAAGGGTACCGAGAGGAAAGCGAGCAACCCTGCGAGCATAGGTTTGGGCCGGAGGGCGCGCAAGCGGTTCGGGAGAGGTCGGGTTCGGATGGCACAACATCCCCGGCCCGGGTACATTCCGCCCGAATGTCACTCGACCGCCGCTCCGGAGAGAGCCAGCTCGTCCGCGGACCAGGAGATCTCGCCGGCTGGTTCCGCGCCCGCGAGCGGCCGCCGTCGGAGTGGAAGGTGGGGCTCGAGCACGAGAAGATCGGGCTCCTGGCCGGCACCCGCGACCCCATCCCCTACGCCGGCCCGAGGGGCATCGCGGCGGTGCTGCGGGCCTTCGGCCGCTGGGGTTACCAGCCCTTCGAGGAGGAGGGGAACGTCATCGCGGCGCAGTGCAACGGCCTCACCGTCTCGATCGAGCCGGGCGGGCAGCTCGAGCTTTCGGGGCGTCCCTTCCAGGACGTGCACGTGGTGGCCGCCGAGCTCGACCGGCACGGCGAGAAGTGCCACGCCATCGCGACCGAGCTGGGGCTCGAGCTCCTCGCGGTCGGCTACCGGCCCTGGGGCACGCCCGCCACCGCCGAGTGGTGCCCCAAGGCGCGCTACCGGGTGATGCGTCCGTTCCTGGAGGCGCGCGGCCGCTACGCCGCCGACATGATGTCGATGACCGGCTCCGCCCAGGCCTCGTTCGACTTCGGCTCCGAGCGCGACATGGCCGAGAAGCTCCGCTGCGCGCTCGCGGTCCAGCCGGCGGTGGTGGCGCTCTACGCCAACTCGCCGGTGGTCGAGGGCAAGGAGAGCGGCTGGAAGAGCTTCCGCGCGCAGGTCTGGGAGGACGTCGACCCGGCGCGCCAGGGGCTGCTGCCCTTCGCCTTCGCGCCAGGTTTCGAGGAGGACGCCTACCGGCGCTACGTCGAGTGGGCGCTCGACGTCCCGATGATCTTCCTGCGGCGGGACGGCGCCTACCGCGAGACCGGCGGCCGGACCTTCCGCGCCTTCCTCGCCGACGGCCTCGACGGCGAGCGCGCCACCCTCACCGACTGGGAGGACCACCTCACCACCGTCTTCACCGACGTGCGGGTGAAGGGGGTGGTGGAGGTGCGCGGCGCCGACGCCTGCGATCCGGCGATGACCAAGGCGCTGGCGGCCTTCTGGAAGGGGCTGCTCTACGACCGCAGCGCGCGCGCCGCCGCCTGGGACCTGGTGTGCGGCCTCTCCCTCGAGGAGCGGCACGCGCTCGGCGTCGCCGCCGGTGGCGTCGGTCTCGCGGCGAGGCTCCCCGACGGACGGACGCTGGGGGAGCTCGCCGCCGCGCTGGTGGAGCTCTCGGCCGCCGGGCTCTGCCGGCAGCGGTGCTGCGGGCAGCGGGGCGAGGACGAGCGGGTCTGGCTGGAGCCCCTCGCGGAGCGCGCCCGCTCCGGCCGCTCGCCAGCGGACGACGCGCTCGAGGCCTGGCGCCAGGGCGGGGACGCCGGGCTGGTGAAGCACCTGCGGATCGCCTGACCGCCGCGCGGGACTCAGGGTGGGGCCACGACGCCGTCCCACCACTCCTCGATCGCGGCGGCGATCTCCTCGGGCGCGTCCTCCTGGATGTAGTGGCCCGCGCCGCGGAGGACGATCGTGCGGTGGCGCGGGAAGAGCAGCTCGAACTGCTCCCGCTCGGCGCGCCGGAAGGCGACGTCGCGGTCGCCCCAGACCAGCAGGGCGGGGAGCTCGCGGAGCCGGTCGAGGTTCCGCCGCACCTCGGCGAGGTAGGCGCGGCTCGCCAGGATCTCGCGCGGGAACACGTGGACCGGCTCCCGCGACGCGGACCTCGCGAACGGGCCGCGGTAGGCGTCCATCACCGCTCGCGACGGCTTGTGCCGCTGGATGCCGGCCGGGACGAAGGCGTTCACGAAGAAGTTGAGCCGGCGGATGAGGAACCCGCCCACCGGCCCGCCCATGAACCGCGAGAAGCGCTCGATGCGCGGGACGCCCTCCACCGGCCACGCCCAGCTGTTGCCGATCACGAGCGCGCGGAAGAGCTCGGGGCGGCGGCCGGCCAGCCCGAGCCCGATGGGCCCGCCCCAGTCCTGCACCATCACCGTCCAGCCGGAGAGGCCGAGCGCGTCCACGAGCTCCTCGAGGACGCGCGAGTGGCTGGCGGGCCGGAAGTCGTACCCCGCCGGTGCCGTGGAGAGCCCGAACCCGGGGTAGTCGGGGGCCACGCAGCGAAAGCGCGGCGACAGGCGCCGCACGATCTCCCGGTAGAGGAAGGACCAGGTCGGGTTCCCGTGCAGCAGGAGGAGCGGCGGTCCGTGCCCCTCGTCGACGTAGTGGATCCGGCAGCCGGCCACCTCGAGGAAGCGGCTCTCGAAGGGGAAGAGCGACTTCGGCAGCCAGGTGGGCCGACTGCCGTCGGCTGCGATCGCGCCGTCCATGGAGGTGACCTCCCGCTCGCAGGTCTATCGGGAGCGCCGCGGCGCCTCAACGATCCGCGCCGGTCCGCTCGAACGGGTCACCCCTCGCCGGTCCGCTCGAGCCGCTCGATCGCCTCGAGCGCCCGCGCGCGCACCGCCTCCACCGCCTCGCCGCCGCCGAAGCGGGCGCTGTCGGCGGCGTCGAGCGCCGCCACCAGCGCCGCGACGCCATCCTCGGGCGCGCCCTCGCAGGCGAGCAGCGCCGCGAGCTCGGGGCGGGTCAGGCCGGCCACGCCTTCGCCGCGCCGGTCGGCGAGGTAGCCGAGCAGCGCGCGGGTCAGCTCGCCCGCCGCGAGGGCCGGGTCCGCCGCCGAGCCGGTGGCCTCGATGCGGCGCCGCGCCAGGGCGGCCGCGCCGGCCCGGCGCCGGGCGGGCGCGCCGGCGCGGCGGCGGGCGAGGGCGGCGCGGCCGGCGAGGAGCGCGCCCCCGAGCACGACCAGCCCGAGGGCGGACCAGGCGACGGCGCGGGCGAGGTGGAGGCCGGGAGACGCGTCCCGGGCCGCCGGTGCCGAGGGCCTTCCCGGAGCGGCCGCGGCCGAAGCGCCGGCGGCGGCGAGCACCTCGAGCCGCTGCTCCGGCACCCGCGCCACCTCGTACCTGCCGGCGCGCGGGTCGAAGAACGGCCACTCCACCGCCGGCAGGGTGAGCGGTCCGGGCTGCTCGGCCACCAGCACCGTCTCGGCGGTGCGGCTCCCCGCGAGCTGATCACCCTCGCGCGCCGCCTTGTCCGTCACCGTCGGCTCGAAGGCCTGCACGCCGGGGAAGGCCGGGAGCCGCGGCAGCGACCAGCCGCCCACGTTGCCGCGCCCGCTGGCGACGAGCCGCACGGTGAAGGGCTGCCCGGCCTTGACCCGCCGCTCGGGCACCTCGGTCGCGAGGTGGAGCTCGCCCACGTCGGCGGCGTCGAAGCCGGGCGGCGCGCCGGGGGGCAGGGGCCGCACCTCGAGGGCGAGCGGCTCGCTCCGGCGGTGGAGCCGGCGGGTCTCCGGGAAGAGGCCGAAGGAGTCGCCGCCCACCTGCACCGTCACGTCGGCCTCCACCGGGTCGAAGGCGAGCCGGCCGGCGCGAGTGGGAAAGAGCGCCAGCTTGCGCAGGAGGTAGAAGCGGTACGGCACCCCGTCGACGTAGCGGAGCTGGTAGTCGAGCCGCTGCGGGGTCTCCAGGTCCTCGGCCCAGAACCCCTCGAGCGCCGGGGCGCGGTAGCCCTCGTAGCGGAGCACCGTCGAGGGGGAGACGAGATAGATGGTGGCGGTGACCTGCTCGCCCACCCAGGCCTGCTTCTTGTCGAGCGCCACCTTGAGCGCGGGGCCGCGCTCGGCGCCGCGGACGTCGCCGCCGCCGCCGCCGGCCGACGGCGGGGCGGCGCCGCGCGGGCGGACCGTGAGCTCGAGGGGGAGGGTCTCGTAGGCCGCGCCGTCCACCTTGCAGCGGGCGGGCGCGATGGTGAGCCGGCCGGCCCGCAGCGGGCGCAGCACCTCGGTGTAGCCGTAGGTCCGCTGCAGTCCGAGGCCGCCGCCGCCGCCCAGCGAGAAGGAGGTCTGCGACGACTGGGCGCGCGAGACGACCTCGAAGTCGGGGCTCTTCTGGCCCGGGAGCTGGAGGTCGCGCGGCGCCGCGCCGCTGCGGAGCGTCACCGTGACCCGCACCGTGTCGCCGAGCGCCGCCTCGCCGCGGTCGAGCTCGGCGGTGAAGCTCACCGGCTGGGCGGCGCGGGCGGCGAGCGGGAGCGCGAGGAGGAGGGGGAGCAGCGGGGCGAGCAGCGGGACGCGGCGGCGCCACCCCTCCCTGGCCCTCCCCCCCTGCGGCGGAGAGGGGATGAGGCGCGCCGGGGCTGCCGCGCGCGCCCTCGCGAGCCGCCGAGCCGCCGCGACGCCGCTACCAGTTCTGGGCGGGATCGCCGCGGCTCGGCTACCAGTCCTGGGCGGCATCGCCGCGGCTCCTCTCCTGTCCTTCGCGGGCGGGCCACATGGGGAGATTCTTTTCGCGCGAGCGGAGGGCATCGAGCAAGCGGAGAGCCTCAGCGCGGCGCTCGGCGGCGGCGCTCTCCCCTCCCGCCGCGCGGGAGGGGGCGGGGGAGGGCGGCCTCGGGGCGGGGCTGGCCGCCCCTCCCTGTCCCTCCCCGCGCGGGGAGGGGGCGACCTTCCGCTCGTCGCCGGCGCGCTTCGCGGTCGCGGACGGAGGGGCTCCAGGGGAAGGGCTCGGGGTCGCGGCCGTCCCTCCTTGACCAGGCGAGGCGCCCTTGACCGCCCCTCCCTGTCCCTCCCCGCGCGGCGGGGAGGGGGTGTCCTTCCGCTGGTGGTCTTCGCCGTTCGCGCTCGCGCCGGCGCCGCTCGGGCTCGCGCGCGAGCCTGCACCGCCTCCGCTCGGGGTCGGGCCGCCCTCCTGCTTGCGCCGCAGCAGCACCTCGAGGTTGTGGCGCGCCGCCTCGTCGCCGGGGTCGTCGGCGAGCGCGCGGGTGAAGGCGCGGATGGCGCCGTCGTCGTCGCCGGCGGCGGCGAGCGCCTCGCCGAGGTCGTAGCGCGTTCGCCCGGGCCGGTCTCCGCGGGGGTTCGAGAGCGCGCGCTCGAAGGCAGCGCGCGCCTCGGCGAAGCGGCCCAGCCGGTAGAGGGCCGCGCCGCGGTCGTGATCGAGCTCGGCCCGCGAGCCGAGCCGCCCCTCCGCCTCCTGGTAACGACGCAGCGCCTCCGCCGCGTCGCCCGCCTCGAAGCGGGCGTTCCCCTCGGCCACGCCGCGGTCGGGCGCCGTGAAGGGCGAGAGGCCGGCGGCGAGCACCAGCAGGGCGAGCGCGCGGGTCACGGCGCCACCCGCCCGGGCCGAGGGTCGGGGAGCAACAGCCCGGCGAGGAGGCAGAGGAAGGCCGCGGCGGCGAACCAGCCGCCCTGCTCCTCCCAGCTCACCGCCACCTTGCTCTCGAGCTCCGACTTCTCCATTCGCTCGACCGCCGCGGCGATGGCTGGCAGCGCCATCCCGGCGCCGCTGGCGCGCAGGTAGTTCCCGCCGCCGCGCTCGGCCACCTCGCGGAGCGTCCCCTCCTCGAGCCGCGTCAGCACCACCGCGCCGCCGGCGTCCTTCTGGTAGCCGGCGACGCCGCCGCCCTGGCCTCGCAGCGGGATGGGCTGGCCAGCGGCCTCTCCCACTCCAACCGCGAAGATCCGCACCCCGCTCGCGGCCAGCGCCTGCGCCGCCTCGACCGCTCCCGGCTCGTGGTCCTCGCCGTCGGAGAGCAGCACCACCACCTTGGCCCGCGCGCCGCGCTCGGCCGCCGCCAGCACCTCGCCCGCCGCCGAGAGCGCGCTCTCGAGCGAGGTGCCCTGGTCCGGCATCGCCTCCGGGCTCGCCGCCCGCAGGAACAGCTTCACCGCCGCGACGTCGGTGGTGAGCGGGCACTGCACGAAGGCCTGGCGGGCGAAGGTGACCACGCCGAAGCGGTTGCCGGCCAGCCGGTCGACGAGCCCTTCCACCTCGAGGCGGGCCAGCCCGAAGCGGTCCGGCGCCACGTCGCGCGCCCGCATGGAGCGAGAGGCGTCGAGGGCGAAGACCAGATCCACGCCGTAGCGCTTCGCCCCCTCCACCCGCTCGCCGCGCTGCGGCCGCGCCAGCGCCGCCGTGAGGAGCGCCAGCCCGAGGAGCGTGAGCCCGGTCCGGAGCGCCGGCCGCGCGATGCCCGCGCCGGGCGCCACCCGCGGCGCCAGCGCCCCCGCCGCGCGGGCCAGCAGCGCCCGCCGGCGCAGGAGCCCCCGCGCCGCCAGCACCCCGAGCGCCGCCACCAGCGCGAGCAGCCAGAGCCAGCGCGGCTCGGCGAGGCGCGCTGGCGCGCCCAAGAAGGCGAACTGGAGGGCCTGGCCGCTCATGGGAAGGGGCGCAGCCGGGTGGCGCCGAGCAGGAGCGCGGCGGCGCCGAGCCAGAAGGCGGGCTGGAGGAAGGCCGGCGCGAGCTCCTCCCAGGCCGGAGGCGCGGAGAGGTCGGCGAGGCGCGAGCGCTCCAGCTTGTCGAGCACCGCGTCGAGGCCGCGGGCCAGGGAGGCCTGGTCGGTGGCGTTGACGTACTGGCCGCCGCTGACGCGGGCGATCTCCTGGAGCAGCTCCGGGTTCACCGGGATCTCCACCTCGCGGTAGACCGGCTGGCCGAAGACGTCGGCGTCCACCGGGTAGGGCACCACGCCGCCGCGTCCCACCAGGATGGGGAAGATCGGCACCTTCAGCTCCCTCGCGATGCGCGCCGCCTCGAGCGGCGAGATCTGCCCGGCGTTGTTGTCGCCGTCGGTGAGGAGGATCACCACGCGGCTCTTGGCCTCCGACTCGCGCAGCCGGTTGAGCGCGGTGGCGAGGGCGTTGCCGATGGCGGTGCCGTCCTCGATGACGCCGAAGCGGAGCTGGTCCACCAGGCGCGAGAGGATGCCGTGGTCGAGGGTGAGGGGGCACTGGGTGTAGGCCTCGCCGGCGAAGACCACCAGGCCGATCCGGTCGTTGGGGCGCCGCGCGATGAACTCCTTCAGCACCTGCTTCGCCACGTGCAGCCGGTTCTCCGGCCGGAAGTCGACCGCCCTCATGGAGGTGGAGAGGTCGAAGGCGATGACGATGTCGATCCCCTCCACGCTCACCTCGCGCGGATGGGAACCGGCCGCGCGCGGGCGGGCCAGCGCCACCGCCACCAGCGCCAGGGCGAGGAGGAGGAGCGCCGGCGGGAGCGGGGCGAGCCGCGCGAGCGGGCCGGGCCGGGCGCGCAGCGCCGGGGCGCCGGGGAAGCGGAGCCGGGCGGCGTGCCGGCGCGCTCGCCAGAGGAGGAGCGCGGCCAGCGGCAGCGCGGCGAGGAGCAGGAGCGCCCAGGGGCGCGCGAAGTGGAAGCCGGACATCAGTGCTCCGACCCAGGCATGGTGCCTGCTGCGAGCGCCGATCCTCTCGCTGCGGCGGCGCGGGTCGCCTCGAGCAGGGCGCGGCCGAAGGCGAGGGCGGCGGCCCGCTCCTCCGGCGTGGGCGCGGCGCGCGCGAACTTCACCAGGTCGGCGGCGCGCGCGAAGCGCTCCAGGGCGGCGAGGTCCAGCCCGGGCACCGCCCGCGCCCGCAGGGACTGCAGGAGCTCCTCGGTGGTGAGGTCGAGGGCGGCGAAGCCGGAGAGCGCCCCGAGGTAGCGGCGCACCTCGACGGAGAGCCGGTCGAAGAGCGCCGGGGCGAGCGGGGCGCGCGAGAGCGCCTCGAGCTCGCGGGCGAAGCGGAGGTCGGCCGGCTCCGAGGGTATGGCGGGCGCCTCGGGCGCACGCCGCCGTCTCCTCCAGGCGGCGAGCGCGGCGCGGCCACCGAAGAAGGCCAGCGCCGCCGCGGCCAGGATCGCCGCGCCCCACCAGAGAAGCCGGAGCGAGCGGACGCGGACGTCCACCGGGCCGGCGAGGTCCTTCAGGCCGAGCTCCGCGGGCGGCGTCTCGGGGTCGGTGACCAGGGCGGTCCGGATGACGAGCCCGGGCGCCTTCACGTCGCGGGTCCCGAGGGCGCCGCCGCCGTGGAGCGCCAGGTCGGGCATCCGGTGCTCGCCGAGCGCGTAGACGGCGAGCGTGAGGGTGCAGCGCGACAGCGCCGCGTCCGGGCCGTCGGGATCGGTGCGGCAGGTGGCGCCGCGGGCGACGAACGGCGCCAGGTCCGGGAGCGGCCCGAGCGCGTAGCCCTCGCCCGGCTGGTGCCGCAGCGAGACCTCGTAGCGGAAGGCCTCGCCGAGCTTCACCTCGGTGCGGTCGCTGCGGACGACGGCCGCCGGCTCGTCGCCGCCTGCGGTGACGAGCAGCGCCAGGGCGGCCGCGGCGATCACCCGCGCCTCCGCGCCCGGGCGGCGAAGAAGGCGAGGAGCGGCTTCACGTGATCGGCCGCGTCGGCGCGCACCTCGACCGGCTCGAGCTCGAGCCCGGCGAAGAGCCGGTGCAGCCCCGCCCGGCCGGCGCGCACGCGCTCGGCGTAGGCGGCGCGCACCGAGGGGTCGGCGAGGTCGGCGTGGAAGCTCTCGCCGGTCTCGGGGTCCTCGACCAGCGTGAGGCCGAGCGGCGGCAGCTCCTCCTCGAGGGCGTCGCGGAGCTCCACCGGCACGAGATCGTGGCGGCGGGCGGCGATGCGGAGGGCGCGGGCGAAGGCGGGCTCCTGGGCCTCCCGGCCCGCCCCCTCCTGGAAGTCGGACAGCAGGAAGACCACCGCGCGCCGCCGGATGAGCCGGTGCACGTACTCGAGCGCGCCGGCGAGATCGGTGCCGCGCCCGGCCGGCTCGAGCCGCAGGATCTCCGAGACCAGCCGCAGCGCGTGCTTGCGCCCCTTGCGCGGCGGCACGAAGCGCTCCACCCGGTCGGTGAAGAGCACCAGCCCCACCCGGTCGCCGTTGGCGACCGCGCTGAAGGCGAGCAGCGCCGCGATCTCGGCCGCCACCTCGGCCTTGGTCCGCTCGCGCGAGCCGAAGTCGGCCGAGCCGGAGAGGTCGCAGAGGAGCATCACCGTGAGCTCGCGCTCCTCGGTGAAGCGCTTCACGTGGAGCGCGCCGGTGCGCGCCGTGACCTTCCAGTCGATGGCGCGCACCTCGTCGCCGGGGGCGTAGGCCCGCACCTCGTCGAACGCCATGCCACGGCCGCGGAAGACCGAGTGGTACTGGCCGGAGAGGGTGCTCTCCACCGCGCGCCGGGTGGCGATCTCGATGCGCCGCACGCGCCGGACCAGCTCGCCAGGTTCTATCCGCATCGGGCCCTCGCGCTCCCTCTCCTCAGGGCACCTCGACCCGGTCGAGCACCTTGGAGATCACCTTCTCCGGCGTCAGCTCCTCCGCCTCGGCCTCGTAGGTGAGGGTGATGCGGTGGCGCAGCACGTCGTAGGCCACCGCCTTCACGTCCTCCGGGGTGACGAAGGGGCGGTGGCGCAGGAAGGCGTGGGCCTTGGCGCCGAGCGCCAGGAAGAGGGTGGCGCGCGGAGAGGCGCCGTACTCCACGCGCCCCTCCAGCTCGGGGAGGCCGTGGCCGCGCGGATCGCGGGTGGCGAAGATCAGGTTCACCACGTACTCCTTCACCCGCTCGTCGAGGTAGATGGCGTGGATCACCTGGCGCGCCGCGGCGATCTCGGCCAGCCCCGCCACCGCCGTCGCGCGCGGCGGATCCTGCACGCCCATGCGGTCGAGGATGGCCCGCTCCTCGCCGCGGGTCGGGTAGCCCACCTTCACCTTGAGCATGAAGCGGTCCACCTGCGCCTCGGGCAGGGGATAGGTGCCCTCCTGCTCGATGGGGTTCTGGGTGGCCATGACGATGAACGGGTCGGGCAGCGGGAAGCTCTCCTCGCCGATGGTGACCTGCCGCTCCTGCATCGCCTCCAGGAGCGCCGACTGCACCTTGGCCGGGGCGCGGTTCACCTCGTCGGCCAGCACCACGTTGGCGAACACCGGCCCCCGGCGCACCGTGAAGGTGCGCGCCGCCTGGTCCCAGATCTGCGTGCCGACGAGGTCGGCGGGGAGGAGGTCGGGGGTGAACTGGATCCGCCGGAAGCTGCACTCCAGCGCGTCGGCGATGGTCTTCACCGCCAGCGTCTTGGCGAGGCCCGGCAGGCCCTCGAGGAGCACGTGGCCGCCGGTGAGGAGCCCGATGAGGACCCGCTCCACCAGGTAGCGCTGGCCCACGATCACCCGCCCGGTCTCGGCGGCGATCCGCTCCACGAACGCCGACTGGCGCTCGACCCGCTCTCCGATGGCCCGTATCTCTTCGTGCACGCTCGCCGCCTGGTGAAGGTCGGCAGAATCTTAGCTCGCCCGGGGGCGGGCGCAGCCGGTCATTCGTGATGCAGCGAGCGCAGCGCCCACATGAGCGCGACGCCGACGGCCACCGCCAGCGCCAGCCGGCGCCGGGGCCCCCCGCGGCGGTGCAGGTCGGGGAGGATGTCCGAGAGCGACAGGTGCAGGAAGGTGCCGCAGCTGGTCGCCAGCGCCAGCGGGGTGAAGGAGGCGCCGACGAAGTCGCGGGCGCCCACGTAGACCAGGGCGCCGACCGGCACCATCAGCGCGAAGACCCCGTTCATGGCGAGGGCCCGCCCGCGCGAGTAGCCCTCGGCGCGCAGGATCGCCGAGAGCGAGAAGCTGGAGGGGATCTTGTGGGCCAGGATGGCCAGGAAGACCAAAAGCCCCAGGGCCGCGCGCTCGTTGGCGGCCCCGAGCGCGAAGCCGTCGATGACGGTGTGGAGCGAGAGCCCCACGAAGGCGGCGAGCCCCATGGTGTGGACGTCGCAGCCGGTGGCGTCGGCGCCGTGCAGGTGGGCGTGGGCGTGCGCGTGAGGGTGGGCCGCGCCCACGAGGCCGGTGTCGGCCGGGAGGCCGACCTCCTCGCCGTCGCCGGCGGAGACCACCTCGGCCCCGCCGCCGGGGTCGCAGACGTGCACCAGCACGTAGCGCTCGAGGACGAAGAGGGCCAGGAAGCCGGCCGCCACGAAGGGCAGGGTGCGCGCCCAGCCGGCGCCCTCCACCGCCTCCGGCAGCATGTGGATGAAGGCGGCGCCGAGCATCACCCCGGCCGAGAAGGCGAGGAAGGCGTCCGAGCGGCGGGAGCGGCCGAGGAGCGGCAGCGCGCCGCCCGCGAGCGAGCCGACCAGGATGGCGCCGGCGTAGAGCGCGAGCGTCCCGAGCTCGGTCACGGCGACTCGCCCGCCGGGTCGGCCGCGAGCGAAGGGTCGAGCTCGAAGGCGGGGCTGCCCGGCGGGAAGTGGCGCTCCACGAGCCCCTCCACGCCGGCGAGGGTGCTCACCGAGGTGGCGTCGCGCCGGAAGGCCACCCCGCCCCGCCGGCCCCGGGTGTACCAGAGGAGGTGGCGGCGCAGCTCGCGCACGGCGTGGTCCTCGGACTCGGCCGGCGGCTCCTTCGGGCGCTGCCCGCGGCGGTGCTCGATCTGCATCCGCACGTGGCGGAGGATGGTGCCGGCCCACTCGTCGCGGGTGAGGCGCGGCGCCGGGCGGCCCTCCTCGGCTGCGCGCAGCTCGCGGAAGATCCAGGGGTTCCCGCAGGCGCCGCGGGCCACCAGCACGAAGTCGACGCCGGTCTCGCGCTTCATGCGCAGGGCGTCGGCGGCGCTGAAGACGTCCCCCGAGCCGAGCACCGGCACCCCCACCGCCCGCTTCACGGCGGTGAGCTGGGACCAGTCGGCCCGCCCCGAGTAGCCCTGCGCGCGGGTGCGCCCGTGCAGCGCCACCGCCGCCGCGCCACCGGCTTCGGCCGCGCGCGCCACCTCCACGCAGTTGAGCTCGCCCGCGTCCCAGCCGGCCCTGATCTTGACCGTGACCGGCACCCGGGCGGCGGCGGCGACCGCGCGCACCGCCGCCTCGACCTTGGCGGGGTCCCGCGCCAGGGCCGCCCCGGCCCCCGTGCCGCAGACCTTCTTCACCGGGCAGGCCATGTTGATGTCCACGAGGTCGGCCCCGCGCCGCACCGCCTCGGCGCCGGCGCGGGCCAGCACCTCCGGCTCGGCGGCGAAGATCTGCACCGCGAAGGGCGTCTCGGAGGGGTCCCGGTCGAGGTAGCTCTCGGTCTGCGCGCTCCCGTGCAGGAGCCCGTGCGCGCTCACCATCTCGGTGTAGGAGAAGGCGGCGCCCAGCTCCCGGCAGAGGAACCGGAAGGGGCGATCCGAGACGCCGGCGAGCGGGGCCAGGAAGTAGCTGCCGGAGAACTGATACGGTCCGATTTGCATGGGGATCGCGAGGCGGTGCTGATGTAGCACGGAGCAGCGGGCGCCGGCACGTGATCCGGCGCCTGGCGCATATCCGACCACGACGGCGCCTGCTTCCTTGTGGGTCGTACCTCCTGGCATTGCCCTGATGGGCCTTTGCCGGATACCATCCGCGGCCTGAATTGTAGGCAGCGGTTCGCCGCTGGCTCCCACTGCAAGCGGGTGATGATGCCGACGAGACTCCTCTTCGCGCCGATGGCGCTCCTGTTCGCATTTCCCGTGCTGGGACGGGAGCCCTTGGCCATGGCGCCGGAGGGACTCGCCCGCGCGGTGAAGCAGGAGCTCGTGCCCGCCGCCGAGCCGCAGCCGCTGGAGGTGGGGCTGCCGGACCTCGCGAACGATACGGAGGAGGAGGAGGCGGACGCCGGCGACGCCGCGGTGCCGGAGGTGGAGCGCCAGGCCATCGAGGCGCAGTCGAAGGAGATGAACGAGCTGCAGGAGGCGGAGGCGAAGGCCCGCCTGCTCGAGGAGCCGCCCGCGGCGTCCGACGAGGCCGCCCGCGCGGGCGCGCGGCTCGGGCTCGAGTCCCCCCTCCGGCAGCGCCTGCGCGACGCCGGCGGACGCGAGGAGGGCGGCGGCCTCGAGGCGGCGGTCGGCCGCATCCCGGGCCTGCCCCAGATCGACCACGACCTGCGCCGGCTGCAGGCCGAGTACGACATCCCCATCGAGGTGAACGACGCGGTCGTCTCCTACATCCGCTTCTTCCAGCAGCCGCTGCCGCGCAGCCACTTCGTGCGCTGGCTCGGGCGCTCGGAGAAGTACGTGCCCCGCTTCCGCGCCATCCTGCGCGAGGAGGGGCTGCCGGAGGACACCGTCTACCTCTCGATGATCGAGAGCGGCTTCGCCAACATGGCCTACAGCCGCGCGCGCGCCTCCGGCACCTGGCAGTTCATCGCCGAGACCGGGCGCCGCTTCGGGCTGAAGCAGGACTTCTGGGTGGACGAGCGGCGCGACCCCGAGAAGGCGGCGCGCGCAGCGGCCCGCTACCTCAAGGAGCTGTACCGGCAGACGGGCGACTGGAAGCTCGCCTGGGCCGGCTACAACGCAGGCGTCGGCAAGATCTTCAAGGCGCGGCGCAAGGGGCAGGCCGACTTCTGGACCATGACCCGCGGCCGCGTGCTCAAGGCCGAGACCAAGGGCTACGTGCCGAAGCTCATGGCCGCCGCCATCATCTGCAAGCACCCCGACGCGTTCGGCTTCTCCGAGAAGGAGATCGAGGCCGAGAAGTGGGCCGACTACGAGCTGGTGGACGTGCCGCCGGCGACCCCGATGTCGGCGGTGGCCAAGGCGGCCGAGGTGGAGGAGAAGGACCTCTTTGACCTCAACCCCGAGCTGCGCCGCTCCTGCACGCCGCCGCGGACGTACAAGGTGAAGGTGCCGGTCGGGAAGGGCGAGGTGTTCGCCCGCAACTGGCCGGCGGTGTCGGAGCACGCCGGCGAGCTGGTGGCCCACCACAAGGTGCAGAAGGGCGAGACCCTCGCCTACGTCGCCCGCGCCTACGGCGTCCCGGCCGCCACGCTGGCGCGCATGAACGCGCTCTCCACCAAGACCCGGCCCAGGCCCGGCACCGAGCTGCTGGTGCCGCTCGAGGCGCTGGCCCGCGGCGAGGCGGCGGCGGTCCCGGCCGACCCGCCGGGCTCCCGGATGGTCAAGGTGGTGCGCTGGGTGAAGACCCGCCACGGCCGGCGCAAGGTCGTGAAGCTGGTGGCGGCGCGCGACGACGACGAGCTGGCGGCGCCGCGGACCCGGACCGCCAAGGCGAAGGGCGGGAAGGTGACCCTCGCCAAGGCCGAGGTCGAGGACGCTCCGGCCGAGAAGGCGGCGCCGGCCAAGGCGGACGCGGCCGGGCGGCTCAGGTCCACGGTGAAGGTGAAGATCGGCGACTCGCTCTCCAGCATCGCGGCGCGCTACGGCGTGCGGCTCTCGGAGCTCTGCCGCTGGAACGGCATCAAGAGCCCGCGGAAGTACAAGCTGCAGGCGGGCGGACAGCTGGTCGTGTTCCGGCGGGCCGAGCGCTCGGCCGCTGTGGGCGAAGCCACTGGGCCCGCGCTGGCCCGCGACTGAGCTGCTCCAGCGCGGGGGCGTCTGGCCGCTGGTGGGACGGTTGAATAGCTTTGACCGTCGCACCGTCCGAACGGCGAGAGCAGCAAACCCCTCGCAAGGAGCACCCATGAAGCGCATCCTCGCAGCACTCCTCGTCGCCACCTTCGGCCTCGGCGCCTTCGCCGCCCGCGCCGACGACGCGGCCCTCTACGCCTCCAAGTGCGCCGCCTGCCACGGCAAGGACGCCAAGGGTGGCAAGATGGCCCCCAAGCCCATCGCCGGCCTGCCCGAGGCCGACGCCCAGAAGGCCATCGCCGACGGCAAGGGCAAGATGCCCAGCTACAAGGGCAAGCTGACCGACGAGGAGATCAGCGGGCTCGCGAAGTACGTGTCCGGGCTGAAGTAGCCCCGCCGGGACAGGACAGGGCCGCCAGCTCTCGCAGCGAGGGCTCGGCGGCCTTGCTCGTTTCGGGGCCAGCCCGTGACCCCGAGCGCGCGGTGGTCCCCGCGCGAGGCGCGCGATCGAGCCTGCGCGTGGCTCGCCCACCCCGCCAAGAGGTTGCCCCGGCGAGCGGCGCCCGGATAGGCCACCGGACGCTCGATGTTCCTGCACCGGAGAACTCGCATGGCTCGACCCGCCCTCCTCGCAGCTCTCGTGGCGCTCGCGCCGGCGCTGGCCCGCGCCGACCGCTGCTCCGACGTCCTCGCCGCGCTGTCGTCGCAGCTCGCGACCGGCGACGCGGTCTGCTTCTGGACCCCCGACCTCACCACCAACGGCGCGAGCACCACGCCCGCGAACAACGCGCCCATCGGCGAGGTGTGCGTGGGCGGCACCTGCGTGCCCGTCCCGCCGGGCGCGTTCACCCCGGTGACGGACCGCGGCGTGATCTCGCCCAGCGCCGCCAGGAGGACCCCCATCACCAGGGCGGTCCCGGGGGTCCAGCTCGAGGCGCGCGTCGCCGGAGACGCCACCCGCGAGGCGCGCTTCCTCCTGCGGCTCCCCGACGACTGGAACGGGAGGCTGGTGGTGGCGGGCGCCTCCGGCACGCGCAGCGAGTTCAACGGCGACTTCGCCTGGAGCGACTACGTCCTGCAGAAGGGCTACGCCTACGCCTCGCAGAACAAGGGCGTGCTCAACCTGCGGATCGTGTCGCTCAAGGCGACCCCGTCGACCGTCGGCGACCCGCTCGCCTGCCGCCTCAACCCGGCCTCCCAGGTCTGGGTGCACTTCTACGACGACGACGCGGAGAAGCCGTTCACCGAGTGGCAGCAGCGCATCGTGCAGGCGGCGCGGATCGCGCGCGACGGCGTGCAGGCCTCCTACGGGCGCTTCCCGCGGTGGACCTACGCGGTCGGCACCTCGAACGGCGGCTACCAGGTGCGGCGCGCCATCGAGGAGGCGCCGGACCTGTTCGACGGCGGCGTGGACTGGGAAGGCACGTTCGTGGACGGGAGCGCCGACAACCTCCTCGGCTACCTGCCGCCGGCCTTGAAGTGGTTCCCGGCCTACGTCGCCTCCGGCCACGACCCGAGCTCCCCCGCCGCGAGGGCCATCGTGGCGGCGGGCTATCCGCCCGACATCGTCCTCTCGCCCACCACCACCCTCTGGACCAGCTACTGGGCCCAGTTCTGGGAGGTCACCGCCTGCCAGTGGCAGAAGCGGCTCGATCCGACCTACGACACCTACGGCGCCGGGCTCGGCGACTACGGCTATCTCGCCCGCGCCGCGACCACCGACGTTGCGGGGAACCTCGAGGCCTTCGCCACCACCGGCAAGATCAAGAAGCCCCTGGTGACCGTGGCCGGCACCATGGACGGGCTGCTCCCGGTGGTGCACCAGGCGCGCGCCTACGCCGCCGCGGTGGCGCGCTCGCGCAAGGGGAACGACGAGCACCGCGCGCCGCAGTACCGCTACTACGAGGTCCAGAACGGGAACCACATCGAGACCTACGTCGACACCTTCCCGCAGCTAGAGCTCCTGCAGCCCCACGCACAGAAGGCGTTCGATCTGCTGGTGGACCACGTCGAGCGGGGCGCCCCGCTGCCGCCCGACCAGTGCGTCGGGAAAGGCGGGAGCATCTCGCCCACGCCGGGTCGGCCCGGCCAGTGCGCGGCGCTGTTCGCGCCCTGAGAGACCCAGGTCCGGCGCCGCGGCGCACGATCCGCATCGCCGCGCCGCGTCGTCTCACCGGTGCCTGGAGGGCCGGCCGTCCCCCCGACCGACCGGCCCTCTTCCGGCGATCAGCGCTGCGCCGCTCGACCGCGCTCCTTCGCCTCGACCTGCGCCCTGACCTGGCGCACCCACTCCAGCGAGGCGCGATCGTCGGCGCTGAGCGCGCCGGCAGGCGGAGCCGCCTCGTCGCCGGCGAGCGGCTGAGCGATCGGGGACGACGCGGCGGCGCGCGCGTGTCGCGCCCGCTCCTGGTACCTAACGAAGTTCGGGATGGCGATGGCGGCGAGGATGCCGATCATCGCCACCGCGGCGAGCGGAGCGCCGGCGGTGCCGCCGGCGAAGCCGCCGAGCAGCGGAGCGAAGAGCCACGCGAAGGCGCTCCGCGGCACCGCCGCGACCGTCTGGGGCTTCCCGAGCTTCCGGAGCGCAGCCACGCGCTTGCAGAGGTAGGGGTGGCTCGAGACCAGCTCGAACACCGCCATCCAGAAGCCGCCGGTCTCCGCGGTCTGGGCCATGAACTCTTCGAGGCTCGCCTCGCCCGCCACGCGGCTGCCCGCCGCCAGGACCACCAGCCCGCGCATCGACTGTTCGAGGTCGCCGGAGAACGCGAGCCCGCAGCGATCGCAGGTGTACTCGCGCGCCCGGGAGTAGGCGGCGCCGAGCCACGGCACGAGCCGGTAGGGCGCGAGGAAGAGGTTCCAGCGCAGGTGGCCGGCCGCGAGGTGGCCCACCTCGTGACCCACGACGAAGTCGAGCTGGCGAGGATCGGCGCACTCCCGGACGAGCTCGGAGTTGAGGACCACGAACTGCCGCGAGAGGAGCTTCATCGCGAAGGCGTTCACGACCCCGCCCGACTGGATCACGTAGGCCTCCGGCGCGCCCCGCAGCCCGAGCCGCTCCGCGGCCGCGGTCACCCGGGCGTGCAGCTCCGGCATCTGGCGGGCGGAGAGGCGCACCGCGTTGCCGCGGACGTGCGCCAGGTGGAGCGCCTGCGCGGAGAGCAGTAAGAGCCCGATCGCGGCGCCGTAGACGATGCCGACGATCGACACGACGAGGGCCAGCCAGCAGAGCCCCGAGAACGCGACGCCGATGGTGAACAAGGTTCGCTCGCGCGGCGAGAGCAGCTTCTGGTCGAGTGCCATGGATCCCCTCCGAGAGAACGGCCGATGGATGGCACGTTACCAATCGTGAACTGAAAGGGAAATGGGTCCGGGGGGCGGAGTCCCGCGAGTCCATGGGTGGGCAAAGGTGGTCCTCGCGCGGAGCGGCTCGATGATGAGCCGAACGGAGGCGATCCCCCCGCGGCGCAGGCACCCCCGGGCGCCGCCGCCCGCCGCGTGCGAGGCCCTGCGGACCTACCGTGCGGACCTACCGAGAGAACTGAACCGCGGACCCTGGTCTGCCCCGCGGACCAGGCCGGCCGCGGACTCGTGTCCGCGCTCCCATTCATCATCCGGGTGAGCGCTGGAGCGCCCCGTTCTCCCCGCGCCGCGCGAGTCGGCGTGCTACGCTCCAGTTCTCGGGGAGGCTCGTCGATGGAGTGGTGGATCTGGATGCTGCTGGGGCTCGGGCTGCTGGCGGCGGAGCTGGTGACGCCGGGAGGGCTCTTCGCCCTCTTCTTCGGGCTCGGCGCGCTGGTGGTCGGCCTCCTCACGCTGCTCGGGCTCGGCGGCCCGGCGGAGCTGCAGTGGGTGCTCTTCAGCGTCCTCTCCCTCGGCGCGCTGGCGCTGCTGCGCCGCCGCCTCAAGGCGCGGCTCGCGGGCCGGCCGCCGGTCGACACGCTGGTGGGGGAGCTGGCGCTGCCGCTCGAGGATCTGCCGGCCGGCTCCACCGGCCAGGCCGAGCTGCGCGGCTCGGCCTGGAGCGCCCGCAACGCCGCCGGCGCGCCGCTCTCCCGCGGCCAGCGGTGCTAGGTGGTGCGCGTGGAGGGGTTGATGCTCTGGATCCGGCCCGAGGGGCCAGGGGGTACACCGTGAGTGCCGCTTTCCTGCTGGTCGTCCTCGTCGCAGCCTTCGTCGTGTTCGTGGTCGCCAAGACGGCGGTGGTGGTGCCGCAGCAGAGTGCCTTCGTGGTGGAGCGGCTGGGCCGCTTCTCCGGGGTCCTCGAGGCCGGCTTCCACGTGCTCATGCCGTTCATGGACGTGGTCCGCTACAAGCACACGCTCAAGGAGCAGTCCTTCGAGATCCCGGAGCAGGTCTGCATCACCCGGGACAACGTCCAGGTGGCGGTGGACGGCATCCTCTACCTCATGGTGATGGACCCGCAGCGCGCCAGCTACGGCATCTCCGACTACCGCTTCGCCATCACCCAGCTGGCGCAGACGGCGCTCCGCAGCGAGATCGGCAAGATCGACCTCGACCGGACCTTCGAGGAGCGCACCCACATCAACACCCAGGTGGTCACCGAGCTCGACAAGGCGACCGGGCCGTGGGGCATCAAGGTGCTGCGCTACGAGATCAAGAACATCACCCCGCCCAAGGACGTGCTCGCCGCCATGGAGAAGCAGATGCGCGCCGAGCGGGAGAAGCGGGCGGTGATCCTCACCTCCGAGGGCGAGCGCGACGCCGCCATCAACGGCGCCGAGGGGCGCAAGCAGCAGGTCATCAAGGAGTCGGAGGCGAAGCGGCAGCAGCAGATCAACGAGGCCGAGGGCCAGGCGCTGGCCATCCTGGAGGTGGCCAAGGCCACCGCCGAGGGGATCGAGAAGGTGGGCGCGGCGCTCTCCGGCCAGGGCGGCCTGGAGGCGGTGCAGCTCAGGGTGGCCGAGCAGTACGTGAAGGAGTTCGGGAACCTGGCGCGCAGCTCCACCACCGTGGTGCTCCCGGCGACCCTCTCCGACGTCGGCTCGATGATCTCGCTCGCGATGAACGTCTTCAAGAGCGGACAGCAGCCGGCGGCGCCGCGCTCGAACCAGGCGCTGCCGACCACCGCCGTGGCGCCGCGGCCCGGGCCGGCGAGGCCGCCGGGGGCGTAGCCGCGGGGCCTGGCTCACCCGAACGCGCCGGGCGGCTTCACGCCCGCGACTCCGGGGACGGACTTGCGAAGCGTCGGGGTCGCAGCCCGGGTTCGAGGTGGTGGGCGTCTGACCGCGCGCGCGGCGCCCTGTCCGTCACTGGCGAAACCTCGTCCAGGCGGCGCTTCGGGTTGAAAGCGGCCACCCCGGCGCGCATGGGAGGATGCCGGCGCCCGGACGTCCCCCGCCGGCGACCCGTCGCGAGGAGCCGCACCATGGCCCAGCACCCCACACAGCCGAGGATCGGCGTCAGCGCCTGCCTGCTCGGGACCCCGGTGCGGTTCGACGGCGGGCACAAGAACAACGCCTACGTGCACTCGGTCCTCGCTCGCTTCGCGACGCTCGTCCCGGTCTGCCCGGAGGTCGAGTCGGGGATGCCCGTTCCGCGCGAGTCGCTGCGCCTCGTCGAGCGCGGGGGCGGGGGCGGGGTTGCCCTGCTCGGAAACCGCAGCGGCGCCGACCGCTCGGACCAGCTCCGCGCGTGGGGCCGGGGCAGGGTGGAGGAGCTCGCGCGGCTCGACCTCGACGGCTTCATCCTCAAGAAGGACTCCCCGAGCTGCGGGCTCGAGCGCGTCCGGGTCTACCCGGCGGAGGGCGATCGTCCGCCTGCCCGGACCGGGACCGGGCTCTTCGCGGCCCTGCTCCGCGAGCGCCTGCCGGCCCTGCCGCTCGCCGAGGAGGGCTGGCTCCAGGACGCCGGCCTGCGCGAGTGCTTCCTCGATCGCGTCTTCACCCGGCACCGGATGCGCGAGGCGCTCCTCCCCGCGCCCTCCCGCTCCGGGCTGGTGGCGTTCCACACCGATCACAAGCTGCTCTACCTGGCGCACAGCCCCGCTCGCTACCGGGAGCTGGGGCGGCTGGTGGCCCAGGCCGCGGAGGTGCCGGTGGCCGACGCCGTGGAACGGTACGCCGCGAAGGCCATGGCCGCGCTCGGGGAGCGGGCCACGCCCGGCAAGCACGCCAACGTGCTGCAGCACGTGCTCGGCTACTTCAAGGGCGTGCTGAGCGCCTTCGAGAAGCAGGAGCTTCTCTCGCTCGTGGAGGAGTACCGGGCCGGGTTGCAGGTGCGCTCGGTGCCGCTCACGCTGCTCGTCCACCACCTGCGCAAGCACGAGCTCGGCGGCTGGCTGTCGCGGCAGCGCTACTTCGACCCGTACCCCCGGGCGCTCGGGCCGGCGGCGGGCGCATGAGCGCCGCCGCCAGGCCGGCGACGCTGGTCACCGGCGCCACCGGGTTCATCGGCCGCGCGCTGGTCCCGGCGCTCCGGGCGCGGGGACACCGGGTGATCGCCGCCAGCCGGCGCCCGCCGGAGGCGCGCCGCGCCGCCTGGCGAGTGTGCGATCTCCTTCGCCCGGAGACGCTCCCGGGGGCGCTCGAGGGCGTCCGCGTCGCCTACTACCTCGTGCACAGCATGGGCGGCGGGCGCGCCGACTTCCGCGCCCGGGAGCGCCGAAGCGCGGAAGCCTTCGCGCGCGCGGCGTCCGCGTCGGGCGTGCAGCGGATCGTCTATCTCGGGGGGCCCGCGCCCTCGGGCCGTCCCTCGGAGCACCTGCGCAGCCGGCTCGAGGTGGGGGAGATCCTGCGCGCCGGGTCGGTCCCCGCCGTGGAGCTGCGCGCGTCGATGGTGATCGGGAGCGGCAGCGCCTCCTGGCAGATCGTGCGGGACCTGGCGATGCGCCTGCCGGTCATGGTCCTGCCGCGGTGGCTCGAGTCGCGGACCCGGCCGGTGGCCCTCGAGGACGTGATCGCCGCCCTGGCGGCGGCCGCCGACCTGCCGCTCGACGCGAGCGCCTGGTTCGACCTGCCCGGCCCGGAGGTGCTGAGCGGGAGGGAGATCCTCGAGCGCATCGCGGCCCTGCGCGGACGGAGGATCCTGGCGCTGCGGGTGCCGCTCCTCACGCCGCAGCTCTCGGCGCTCTGGCTGCGGCTCGTCACCCGCACCGACTTCTCGCTGGCGCGCGAGCTGGTGCTGGGCCTGCGTCACGACATCCTGCCGCGAGACGAGGGGTTCTGGTCGCTCGCCGGCCACACGCGGCTCGTTCCCTTCGACGAGGCCGCGCGGCGCGCGCTCGCCGGCGAGCGGCACCGGTCGGGGCTGTGGCCGGGGCTGGCCCGGGTCGAGGAGGCGCTGGCCGGCTGGACGGCGCCGAGGCGCTCCCGTGGATGAGGGGGCCGCGCACGGGATCCCGGCCCACGCCCCCGCCCCGTGGGCGGTGTTCGGGCTCGGCCTGGCGAGCTGGCTCTGCGGGTTCGCGCTCCTCTACCGGTCCGGCACCTGGGCTCCGTTCGCCTTCTCGGGAGCGGCGCTCGCGGCCGCGGCCATCGGGACCGACGACGCCGTCCGCGCGTTGCTGCGCCCGTCGCTCGGCAAGGTGGCGGCCGGGGTCGCCGCCGGCCTGCTCCTGGTGGCGGCCACCCACGCCGGCTTCGCGATCGCCTCGCGGTGGCTCCCCGCCCTCCGCGCCGCGACCGGGCGGCTGTTCGTGCTCCTCGAGGTGGGGGGCTTCGCGCAGGGTGAGCGCGCCGCGCTCATCGTGCTCATCGCCAGCTGCGAGGAGGTCATCTTCCGCGGGGCGCTGCTCGGCCGCGCGGAGCCGCCGTGGCCGCCGTGGACCTGGCGCCTCGCAAGGGGAGAGTGGCTCCGCCTGGCGGCGTTCGCGGCCTTGTACGCCCTCGCCATGGCGACGCTCGGGAGCTGGCTGCTGCTCCTCGTCGGGTTCGCCTGCGCCCTCGCCTGGGGCTGGCTGCGCCTGGCCACGCGCTCCCTGGTCCCCCCGATCCTGGCGCACGTGACGTGGGACCTCGGGGTGCTCGTCCTCTGGCCGCTCCTCCCGTCGAGCTAGCCGGAGGACCGGCGAGCTCTCGATGCCCATCCTCTCGCCCTGGAATGAAAGTGCGTGCCGGTGCCGGCGGATCCCCCTCTGGTACTCGCTTCGCGAGAACGGCAGCATCCACAGACAAGGGGGGGTACGATGCCGACAGGAGATCCCGGAGATTCCCGCACCATGACCGACGAACGTCTACCGAGCGGCGTCCCGGGCCTCGATCACATCCTGGGCGGCGGCCTGGTCCCGAACGCGCTCTACCTCGTGAAGGGCGCACCCGGCACGGGCAAGACCACCATCGGCCTGCAGTTCTTGATGGAAGGAGCGAGGCGCGGCGAGAGGTGCCTGTACCTGGGGCTGTCCGAGACCAGGGGGCAGATCGGCACCATCGCCAGGTCCTTCGGCTGGAACATCGAAGGGATCGAGATCCACGACATGCGGCGCGGTGGCGAGTCGAGCGAGAGGCCCTCGTCCTACACGGTCTTCAGCCCGTCGGAGGTCGAGCTGGAGGAGATCGCCCGCGAGGTGATGGAGCAGGTCGAGCGGGTGAACCCCGCCAGGCTCGTCCTCGACTCGCTCTCCGAGATCCGCCTCGTATCCGAGCATCCCTTCCGTTACCGGCGCGAGCTCCTGACCCTGAGCGATTGGATCACCGAGCGCGCCTGCACCGGCCTGCTCCTCGACGTGGAGGCGGAAGGCGATGCGGGGGTGGTCGCGGAGACGCTCACGAGCGGGGTGCTGGAGCTCGAGCAGCTGTCGCCCGAGTACGGCGGCGAGCGCCGTCGCATCCAGGTCCGCAAGCTGCGCGCCGCCGCCAGCATCGGCGGCTACCACGACATGTGCGTGGGCGAGGGGGGCGTGGAGGTCTTCCCTCGGCTGGTGGCGGCGACCGATCGCGCGAGGCACTCGAGCGCGGTGGTGCAGACCGGCGTCCCGGCGCTCGACGCGCTGCTGGGGGGCGGGATCGATCGTGGCACGAGCACGCTGCTCATGGGTCCGGCGGGAACGGGGAAGTCGACCATCGCCGCGCAGATCGCGGTGGCGGCCGCGTCCCGCGGCGACAGGGGAATCATCCTGTGCTTCGACGAGAGCCCGACGAACCTGCTCATCCGGGGGAGCGCCCTCGGGATGCCTCTCCAGAAGCACGTGGACGCCGGGATGATCGAGCTCGTTCCCGTCGATCCCGCTGAGCTCACCCCCGGGCAGATCGCCCACCGCCTGCGCAGGGGGGGCGAGGACGGCTACCGGGTCGTCGTCATCGACAGCCTGAACGGCTACCTGAGCGCCATGCCCGAGGAGCGCTTCCTCGCGGCCCACCTGCACGAGCTCCTCGCCTCCCTGGCCGAGAAGGGCGTCGCGAGCGTGCTCACGCTGGCGCAGCACGGCTTCTTCGGCGGGGCCGAGGCGCCGGTGAACATCAGCTACGTGGCGGACACGGTCCTGCTCTTCCGCCACTTCGAGGCGGCGGGCGAGGTGAAGCAGGCGCTCTCGGTGGTGAAGAAGCGGACCGGGCCTCACGAGCGCACGATCCGCGAGGCTGAAGCTCGGGCGGGGCGGCGTGCGCCTGGGCGAGCCGCTGACGACCTTCCAGGGGGTGCTCTCCGGGAATCCGGAGCAGCAGCAAGGCCAGCCTTCGCGAGGCGAGCGTGAGCGGTCCGAGTGAGCCCTCGCCCGAGCGGGTCCTGATCCTGGCGCCGACCGGGCGTGACGCCGACATGCTCCGCGAGCGCATCGTCGGGGACGGGCTCCCCTGCGAGGCCTGTCGGGATCTGGACGCGATCCTCGCCGGGCTGGGCTCGGGGGCCGGCGCGGCGGTGGTGGCCCAGGAGGCCCTGTCGTCCGGAGCCGCCGAGGCGTTGTCGTCGGCGCTCGGCGCCCAGGAAGCCTGGTCCGACCTCCCGGTGCTCCTCTTGACCCTCCCGTTCTCCCGGCGCGCCCCGCGGAGCCACCCGGCGGTGGGCATCCTGGAGCGGGCGAACGTGACCCTGTTGCAGCGGCCGTTCCCGGTGCGGCTCTTCCTCAGCGCGGTGCGCTCGGCGGTGCGGGCGAGGCGGAGGCAGTACCAGATGCGCGACCTGTACCGCGAGCTCTCGCGCGCGGTGCAGTTGGGGGACCTGTTCGTCGGGATCTTGGGGCACGACCTCCGGACGCCGCTCAGCGCGATCAGGATGTCCGCCGAGCTCATGGTGCGGACCACCGAGGACCCGCGCGCGCTCCGGCAGGCGGGCCGGATGCTGAGCTCGACGGATCGGATGACGCGGATGATCGAGCAGCTGCTCGACTTCGCGCGCGTCCGGCAGGCGCGAGGCATCCCGCTGCAGGTCGCGACCGCGGATCTCGGCGAGATCGCCCGCCAGGTGCTGCACGAGCTCGCCGACGGCAACCCCCAGGTGCGATTCGACGTCTCCCGCCGGGGGGATCTGGCCGGCAGCTGGGACCATGACCGCCTCGGCCAGGTCGTCTCCAACGTCGTCGGGAACGCTTGCCAGCACGGCGCCGCCGGCAGCCCGATCTCCGTGGAGCTGGACGGCACCCGGCCGGCGACGGTGCGCCTCGCCGTGAGCAACCTCGGCGGCATCCCGGCCGCCCTCATGCCAGCGCTGTTCGAGCCGTTCAAGCGCGCCCTCCCGGCGAGGGCCGGAGAGAAGGGGCTCGGCCTCGGGCTGTTCATCGCGCGCGAGATCGTCCGCGCGCACGGCGGCGAGCTCTCCGCGCGCGTGGTCGGGGAGACGACGGTCTTCGAGGCCACGCTCCCCCGGGAGGCCCGGGCGGTCGAGGCGGAGGTCGTGAGCGCGCCGTAGCACAGCACGGCCCGACGTTGACGGGGAGGCTGCTGCACTGGAACGGCACGACCAGGTCCCGGCTGGCAAGCAACACGGCGAACGTCCTCTCCGCCGTGTGGGGCAGCGACGCGCTGCTCGGCGAGGGCGGCCTGCCGCTCGGGGCCGTCGGCGGAGCTGACGCGGAAGCGGGCGCGAGCGCGCCGAAGTAGACTCCCGAGATGACCGTTCGCATCGTCCGTCTCGGCAGCCCCCGCGTCTCCGGCGAAGGCATGCGAATCGGCACCGTGCGCCGCCCGCCGCGGGGGGTGCCGGCCGCGCGCTTCGCCGCCGACGACTGGTACGACGTCTGGTACCCGGAGCTCGCCCCGAGCGTCGAGACGATGAAGCTCGCCCAGGCCGCGCAGACCGACCGCGACCGGGAGAGGTTCAGGAAGAAGTTTCGGGCCGAGATGGCCGAGCCCGCGGCCCGCCGCACGCTCGACCTGCTCGCCGCGCTCTCCCGCGGCGCCGACTTCTCGGTCGGGTGCTACTGCGAGGACGAGGCGCGCTGCCATCGCGCGGTGCTGCGCGTGCTGCTCGCGGCGCGCGGGGCGAAGGTGAGGTAGCCCGTCGCGGCGCCGCGGCATCGCGATGCGACAGGCCGCCCGCTCAGGACAGCGCCCTCGCCGGCTCCGCCCTCGCCGCCGCCCGCGCGGGCGCGAGCGCGCCGGCCATGGCGGAGAGGAGGGCCACCGCCGGCCCGAGCAGCACCAGCCACCAGGGGAAGGCGAAGAAGCTCTCGGGGCGGAAGGGGAAGTCGGGCAGCAGCCGCGCGAAGAGGTGGTCGGCGCCAAGCGAGGCGGCGAAGGCCAGGGCCAGTCCGGCCAGGCCGCCGCCCAGGCCGACGATGCCGGCCTCGGCGATCACCAGCGCGGCGAGGTCGCGCGGGGTCGCCCCCACCGCCCGCAGGATGGCGAGCTCGCGGGCCCGGCCGCGCACGGTGGCGAAGAGCGACTGGGCCACGGCGAGGGCGGCGAGCGCGCACATGAGGAGCGCCAGCAGGGCCAGCGCCCCGGTGGTCACCGCCACCACCGTCCCCACCCGCTCGGCCACGCTGCGCTCCCCCTCGTCCACGGTGAAGCCCATGTGGCGCACGGCGGCTGCGATGGGGGGGACGTCCTCCGGCCGCTGCGCGAAGAGCGTCACGGCGCTGTAGCCCTGGTCGGCCTTCTGGTACTCGCGGTGCAGCCGCTTCACCGTGTCGAGCGGCAGCGCCAGCTGGTACACCGGCACGCGCTCGGAGAGCCCTGCGAGGAGCAGCCGGGACTCGTAGACCCGGTCCTCGGTCTTCTGCGGCACGATCGAGAAGCCCACCTGCACCGGGAGCTGGATGCCGAGCAGCGAGAGCCCCGCCGGCAGCCGGCGCAGGTTCCAGGCCGGGGCGATGGTCTTGTTGTAGATCTCGAGGAGCCGCTTCGAGGCCACCACGTCGATGGGGCCGTCGGGGCCGTTGTCCTGGAAGCTCTCTCCCCGACCGAGGTCGCGCTTCACCAGCGTGGGGTCCACCCCCACCGCCGGGAGCTGGGCCACGAACCCGGGCGGCCAGTTGAGCGGGATCCCCTCCGGCCCGCGCGAAGCGGCGATGGGGACCCGGCAGTTGAGCTTGGGGTGGGCCTCGGCCACGCCGGAGAGGGCGGCGAGCCGCAGCACCGCCTCGTCGTCGAGCTTGCCGCCGCCGAGCACCGACCCGAGCGCCACGGCGGCCGGGACCACCTCCACCGCCCGCGCCTCGGAGGGAAACATGCGCCGGGCCGCCTGCCCCACGCCGAGCCCGAGCGCCACGAAGAAGACCAGCGCGGCGGCGCCCGCGCAGGCGGCGGCGCCGTCGAGCAGCGCCCCGCGACGATCGGCGCGCAGGTCGAGGCGCGCCAGCTTGACCAGCCGTCCGAAGGTCACGGCACCAGCCTCCCGTGGTCGAGTCGCCAGACGCGGCCGCAGGCCGCCGAGACCCGCTCCTCGTGGGTGGCCACCAGCACAGCCAGCCCGGCCCGGGCGAGGCCGAGGAAGATCTCGACGATCTCCTGCCCGGTGGCGAGGTCGAGGTTGCCGGTGGGCTCGTCGGCGAGGAGCACCCGCGGACGCGCGAAGAGCGCCCGCGCGATGGCCACCCGCTGGCGCTCGCCGCCGGAGAGCTCGCCCGGGCGCCGGTGCGCCTTCTCCGCGAGCCCCACCCGCGCCAGCGCCTCGCGCGCCGCCTCGCGCGGGTGGGCGGGCGCGTCCGCTCGCCGCTCGCCGCCCCGCTCGAAGAAGGCTGGCAGCAGCACGTTCTCGAGCGCGCTCATCGCCGGCAGCAGGTTGAAGGACTGGAAGACGAAGCCGACCGCCTCGTTCCGCAGCCGCGCCCGCCGCTCCTCGGAGAGGCCGCGCAGGCTCTCGCCGGCCACCAGCGCCTCGCCCTCGAAGTCGGCGTCGAGCGCGCCGGCGACGTAGAGCAGGGTGGACTTGCCCGAGCCCGAGGGGCCCACCACCGCCGCCATCTCGCCGGCGTGCACCGAGAGGTCCACCCCGTCGAGCACGGTGACGGTCGAGGCGCCGTCGCGGAACCGCTTCTGGATGCCGCGCAGCTGGATCACGGCCGCCCCGCCTCCGGCTGCGCCGGGGGCTCGGCCGGCGGCGGCGCCTCGCCCTCGAGCGAGAGGTCGATCACCGCCGCCTTCTCCAGCACCTCGAGCCGGACCGCCGCCGCCTGGAGGTGCGAGGCCGGCTCGACGAAGCGGTCGGCGAGCGAGCGCATCACGAAGCCGTCCGGCCCGGTGCCGTAGGCGGACGCCGGCAGCGCCCGCGCGCTCGCCACCAGGTTGCCCGGGTCGAGCACCAGCGCCGCCGCCCCGTCGCCGAGCAGGTCGCGAGCCGCGGCGGTGGGGGCCCGATAGCCCTTGCCCTCGCCCGCGAGGCGGGCCACGAGCGCCTGGAACCGCCCCGCCCCACCGGCGCCGGCGAGGAGATCGCCGCGCAGCGCCACCGTGAGCGCGTCGCCGCCCCAGGGGAGCTGCACCTGGTCCGCCGCTCCGGTCGCCGCCGGCGCGCGCGGCGCCAGAGCCGCCCGGGCCGCCGGGCGTCCCTTTCCGCGCGCCTTCGCCGGAGCCGGAGCCAGGGGCAGGGGCGGAGGCGCGCCCTCGAAGCCGAGCGCCCTCGCCACCTCGGGGAGCCGCGCCAGCAGCGGCCGCAGCTTCTCCGGATCCTTCACCCGCGCGGCGAAGGAGAGGTGCAGCAGCCGGAACGGATCCGAGAGCACGTACTCCCATCCGCGCGAGGAGACGTGGGCCACGTCGAAGGTGGGCGCCAGCGACAGCGACACCGCCGCGCCCGGCGCGAGCTGGTCCCAGAGGTCGCGCTGCAGGTCCACGTTCGCCCGGGCGAGCCGCTCCTTCGCCGCCGGCGAGAGCAGGTAGCCGATGCGGCGGCCGAGCGCGGGGGGATCGCCGCCGAAGCGGGCCGCGAGCAGCGCGTCCGGCGGCAGCAGCGCGAGCTCCTTTTCGCCGGCGCGCGGGTCACCGCCGGCCACCTCGCGCCAGACCGCGGCGCGTTCGGGCGAGAGCGGCAGTACCGCGCGCAACGCCAGCAGCCGGTCGGTGGCGCGGGCGACCACCAGCAGGCCATCGCGCAGGAGCGCGAGCCCCTGGGTCGCGGGCGAGGCGGGAGGGGCCCAGAGGAGGGCCGCCGGTCCCTTGCCGGCGGCGGCGCGCGCCTCGGCGAAGGCGGCGGAGGCGGCGAGCGACCGCGGCGCGGCGACCCCCGCCGCGGCCCGCACCGCCTTCTCGGAGGACGGACCGGTGGCGAGCACCGCGTAGCGCCCGGCGTAGGCGAAGGCGATCACCGGCGGGGTCTTCGCGTCCCGGCGCAGCGCCTGCACGGCGACGCCACCGGAGCTGGAGCGGGTGCGCTGGGTCGCGCCGGTCCGGTCGCGGGTGAGCCGGGTGAGGGTCTCCTCGAACTTCTTCTCGTCGGCGACCGGCATCACCAGCACCAGCGGCTGCCCCGCGCCGGCGGCGAGCGCCGCGCCGCGGGCCGGGTCGAAGCCGGCGGCGACGAGCCCCTTGCGGTCGAGCGGGTCGAAGCCGAGCTGGGCCTCGAGGCCGTCGGCGGTCTCCATGAGCGAGCCGGCGGCCGGGTAGCCGCGGGCGGCGCGGGCCAGGGCGGCGAGCTGCTCGGCGCCGGCGCCGAGCTCGGGGAGCACCACCGCCACCGGGGCGTCGGCCGGGAGCCAGCGCTCTGGGGGCGTTCCCTGGTCGCGAGGGACGCCGCAGCGGGCACAGCCGGAGAGGGCGAGGAGCGACGCCGCCACGGCGGCGATTGCACGCATGGCCCCCTTCTATCATGCTAGAAAACCGCCGCTCATGATCTTCAACCTGGAGGACGACGCGCCCCTCGCGCTCGACCACTTCCCCGACTGGAAGGCCCGGTTCGGAGAGGCGGCGGAGGCGCTCGAGCTCGAGATCGGCTCGGGCCACGGCGGCTACGCGCTCGCCTTCGGCAGGGCCCGCCCGGACCGCGCGCTGGTGGCCGTCGAGCAGCGGAAGAAGTTCGCCGAGGAGCTCCGGCTGCGCATCGAGGCCCGCGGCCACCCGAACGTGCTCGCGCTCCAGGGTGACGCCCGGCTGCTCGCTCCGCGCCTCTTCCGCGCCGGCACCCTCGCCGCGGTCCACGTCCACTTCCCCGATCCGTGGTGGAAGCGGCGTCACCACCGGCGCCGGCTGGTGGACGACTCCATGTCCGGCCTGATCCTCCGGCTGCTGCGCCCGGGCGGCCTGCTCGACTTCCGCACCGACGTCGAGCGCTACGCCAAGGACGCCATCCTGCGCCTCGAGGAGGTCGGCTTCGAGAACCTGTGCGGCGCGGGCGCCTTCGCCCCGCACGATCCGGCCGAGCTCCCCTCCACCCGGGAGAAGCGCTACCTCGCCACCGGCCAGCCGGTGTGGCGGCTGCGCCTCGCCCGCCCCCGTGTTATCTAAGCCCTCCTTCACCTTGGGAAACCCGATGAAGAACGCCACCGCCGCCGACATCCGCGAGGCCTTCCTCCGCTTCTTCGAGGAGCGCCAGCACCGCCGCGTGAAGAGCTCCTCGCTCGTCCCGCAGAACGACCCGACGCTGCTCTTCACCAACGCCGGGATGAACCAGTTCAAGGACGTCTTCACCGGCCGCGAGCAGCGCGACTACAAGCGCGCCACCACCTCGCAGAAGTGCGTGCGCGCCGGCGGCAAGCACAACGACCTCGAGAACGTGGGTTTCACCGCGCGGCACCACACCTTCTTCGAGATGCTCGGCAACTTCTCCTTCGGCGACTACTTCAAGGCCGACGCGGTGGCCTTCGCCTGGGAGCTGGTGACGAGCCCGAAGTGGCTCGGCATCGACCCGACCCGTCTCGCCGCCACCGTCTTCGCCGGCGAGGGCTCAATCCCCTGGGACGAGGAGGCGTACGGGCTCTGGAAGAAGGCCGGGGTGCCCCTGGACCGCATCTACAAGCTCGGGGCCAAGGACAACTTCTGGGCCATGGGCGAGACCGGCCCCTGCGGTCCCTGCTCGGAGCTCCACTACTTCCAGGGCGCCGACATCGCCTGCGCCGAGGAGGCCGCCGGTCGCGAGTGCCAGGGGGTCGCCTGCGACTGCGACCGCTGGCTCGAGATCTGGAACCTGGTCTTCATGCAGTTCGAGCGCGGCCAGGACGGCTCGCTCACCCCGCTGCCGCGCCCGTCCATCGACACCGGCGCCGGCCTGGAGCGGCTCGCCGCGGTGGTGCAGGGCAAGCGCTCCAACTACGACACCGACCTGTTCCAGGCGATCATCCGCGCCATCGAGCAGGTGTCGGGCAAGAAGTACGACGCCGCCACCGACGACGGCGTGTCGATGCGGGTCATCGCCGACCACGCCCGCGCCACCACCTTCCTGGTGGGCGACGGCGTGCTGCCCTCCAACGAGGGGCGCGGCTACGTGCTCCGCCGCATCATGCGGCGCGCCATCCGGCACGGTAAGCGGCTCGGGCTGGAGAAGCCGTTCCTGGCCCGGATCTGCGAGGCGGTGATCGCCGAGATGGGCGCCGCCTACCCGGAGACCCGCGAGAACCAGGCCTTCATCCTGGAGGTGGCGAGGAACGAGGAGGAGTCGTTCCGCCGCACCCTCGACCGCGGCCTCGCCATCCTGGAGGAGGAGATGGGGCGGCTCGAGGCCGCCGGCGAGAAGGTGGTGCCGGGCAAGGTGGCCTTCCTGCTCTCCGACACCTTCGGCTTCCCCATGGACCTCACCCGCGTCATCGCCGGCGAGCGCGGCCTGGGCGTGGACGAGCCGGGCTTCGACAAGCACCTCGCCGAGCAGCGCGCCCGCTCCGAGTGGAAGGGCTCCGGCGAGGCCGCGGTGGGCGACCTCTACAAGGCCATCGCCCAGGAGCTCGGCGAGACCCGGTTCGTGGGCTACGAGCGGACCGTGACCCGCGCCGAGGTGAAGGCGCTCGTCGTGAACGGGCACCGCGCCGCGCGCGCCGGCGAGGGCGACCAGGTCGACGTGGCGACCGAGGTCACCCCCTTCTACGGCGAGTCGGGCGGCCAGGTGGGCGATCAGGGCCTCATCACCGGCCCGGCCGGCAAGCTGGCCGTGCAGGACTCCCAGCGGCCGGTGGCGGGCTTCACCGTGCACCGCGGCCAGCTCGCCGAGGGCGCGCTGGCGGTGGGCGACATCGTCGAGCTCGCCGTGGACGAGGGGCGGCGCGACCTCATCCGCGCCAACCACTCCGCCACCCACCTGCTCCACTTCGCGCTGCGCGAGGCGCTCGGCGAGCACGTGAAGCAGGCCGGCTCGGTGGTGGCCCCCGACTACCTGCGCTTCGACTTCTCGCACTTCCAGCCGCTCTCCCAGGCCCAGCTCCACCAGCTCGAGCGGCGGGTGAACGAGCTGGTGCGCGCCAACGAGGCCACCGACACCTCGATCCTCCAGATCGAGGAGGCGCGCCAGTCGGGCGCGATGATGATCTTCGGCGAGAAGTACGGCGACGTGGTGCGGGTGGTGCGCATCGGACCGTCCAAGGAGTTCTGCGGCGGCACCCACGTGCGCCGCACCGGCGACATCGCCTTCTTCAAGATCTCGAGCGAGGAGAGCATCGCCGCCGGCGTGCGCCGCATCGTGGGCGTCACCGGCCCCAGGGCGGTGGAGCTGGCGCAGCGCGAAGAGGAGGAGCTGGCGCGGGCGGCGGCGCTGCTCAAGGCCGGGCTCTTCGAGGTCTCGGCCAAGCTGGAGCAGTCGCAGAAGCGGACCAAGGACCTCGAGCGCGCGCTCGAGCAGGCCCAGTCCAAGGTGGCGGCCGCGAAGAGCGGCGACCTCGCCGGGCAGGCCCGAGAGCTGAACGGGGTGAAGCTCCTCACCGCGCGCGTGGACGGCGACGGCAAGGCGCTGCGCGAGCTCGCCGATCAGCTGCGCGGCAAGCTCGGCCGCGGCGTGGTGGCGCTCGGGGCCGAGCAGGACGGCAAGGCCATCCTGCTGGTGGCGGTGACCAAGGACCTCGTCGGCAAGCTGAAGGCCGGCGACCTGGTCAAGGACGCGGCGAAGCTGGTGGGCGGCTCGGGCGGCGGCAAGCCCGACCTGGCCCAGGCCGGCGGCGCCGAGCCGGCGGGGCTGGACCGCGCGCTGGCGCGGGTGGCGGAGCTGGTCGAGAAGGCGATCGCCTAGGCGAAGTCAAGTCCCGCGCGGCGCGACCCCCGCGCGGCGCCGATTGACCCGCGCGCGGGCGCGGACCTACCATTCGCGATGGTGGACACGCCCTCGCAGCGCTCGCGCGCACGCTTCGCCGGACCGGTGGTCGACCTCGACCGCGCGCGCAGCGATCGCCGCCTGCTCGAGGCCCACCGCCGGCTGCGCGAGGTGCTGGAGGTGAACCGCAAGGCGCTCGGCGGCCTCTTCCAGTCGGGCCTCATCTACACCCGCCACGGCGCGCGGCTGGGGCGCGATCTGCTCCTCGCCCAGCAGCACCTCATCAAGGTGCGCGAGCTGCTGGCGCGGCTGGGCGAGCTCGACGGGCTTCCGGCCGAGGGGGCGGAGGGCGCGCTGCTCCACAGGCAGGTGCAGGTGCTGCTGGCCCGCACCGCCGAGCTGACGGCGCGCTCCGATGGGGTTCTCGCGCGCGAGCGCTGAACCTGCCTTGATCCATCGGGCCGATGAACCAGTCGTCACACAGCCTGCGCGGCGCGCTGCGGCGCGACGCCGCCGCCTGGGCGCTCCTGCTCGCCAGCCTGGTGGTGACCGCGCTCGCCTCCCGCTCGGTGGCCCGGGCGGTCCGCGCCGAGCAGCGGGCTCGCTTCGACGAGGTGGCCGTCTCCGCCGAGGGCGAGGTCCGCGCCCGGCTCGAGGCCTATCTGGCGCTGCTCCGCGGCGCCCGCGGCATCTTCCCAGGGGGGCGGGAGCCGTCGCCCGCCGCCTTCTCCGAGCTGGTGCGTAGCCTGGAGCTCGACCGGCACTACCCCGGCATCCAGGGGATCGGTTACGCGCGCCGGCTCGCGCCCTCGGAGCTGGCGGCCGAGGAGGCCCGGCGCCGCGAGGAGGGGCACCCGGAGTACCGGGTCTGGCCCGAGGGTCCGCGCGACGTCTACAGCGCCATCGTCTGGCTCGAGCCCCTCGACTGGCGGAACCGGCGCGCCATCGGCTACGACATGCTCTCCGAGCCCATCCGGCGCGCCGCCATGGAGCGGGCCCGCGACACCGGGATCCCGGCCGCCACCGCCCGCGTGGTGCTGGTGCAGGAGGCCGGCGAGGACGTCCAGGCGGGCTTCCTCATCTACCTCCCCATCTACCGCGGCGCGACCCGCACCGTGGCCGAGCGCCGGGCGGCGCTCGCCGGCTGGGTCTACGCCCCCTTTCGCGCCGACGACCTGATGCGCGGCATCCTGGGCGCGGGCGGCCCGCGCGGCCTGGACGTCGAGCTCTTCGACGGCGAGCGGGTCGATCGGGCCGCGCTGCTCTTCGACCAGCACCGCACCTCGACCGCCGCCTCCCGGAGCGGGCTGGCGCGGCTGACCCGGCTCGAGGTGGCCGGGCGGATCTGGACCGCGCGCTTCTTGCCCGCGGACGGGGCGGCGCCGGTCGTCTCGCAGCGCTTCCTGGGGCGCTCGGTGGCCATCGCCGGGGCGGTCTTCTCCCTGCTGGTGTTCTGGATCGTGCGCTCGCTGGGGCACGGGCGGGCCGCGGCCGAGGAGGCGGAGCGGCGCCAGGCGGCGCTGGCGGAGGAGAACGCCCGGCTCCTGCGACGGGCCGAGGAGGCGGTGCGGGCGCGGGACGACTTCCTCTCGCTCGCCTCGCACGAGCTCAAGACGCCGCTCACCGCCCTCCGCCTGCAGGCGCACGCGCTGGCCCGCAACGCGGCCGCGCTGGCGCCCGAGGCGCTGCCCTCGCGCGCCGAGGGGATCCGGCGCAGCACCGATCGGATGGCCCGGCTGGTGGAGACGCTCCTCGACCTCTCCCGCATCAACGCCGGCGGGCTCTCCATCGAGCCGGTGGAGGCCGATCTGTCGCGGGTGGTGCATGAGGTGGCCGAGCGCTTCGCCGACGAGGCCCACCGCGCCGGCTGTCAGCTGGTGGTGCTCGCGCCGGACGTCCTCGGCGGCCGCTGGGACCCGCTGCGGCTCGACCACGTGGTCACCAACCTGGTCGCCAACGCCATCAAGTACGGGCCGGGAAAGCCGGTGGAGGTGCTGCTCGAGGAGGAGGGGGATCGGGCCCGCCTGGTGGTGCGCGACCGCGGCATCGGGATCGCGCCCGTCGACCAGCGGCGCATCTTCGGGCGCTTCGAGCGCGCGGTGGCCGGCACGGCCTTCGGCGGCTTCGGGCTCGGGCTCTGGATCGCGCGCCAGACGGTGGAGGCGCACGGCGGCACCATCTCGGTGGAGAGCGCGGCCGGCCAGGGCGCCACCTTCACGGTGGTGCTGCCGCGCAGCGCGCCGGTTCAGACCGCTGCGGACGGGCCCGCCCGCGCTTAGACCTCCGCCATGGCTCCCGGCGCGTCCTCCGGCTCTCCGGGGCTCTTCCACCCTGCCGTCGAGGAGTGGTTCGCGCGCTCCTTCGCCGCGCCCACGCGCGCGCAGGCGCTCGGGTGGCCCCCCATCCGCGCGGGCGAGAGCACGCTGCTCCTCGCCCCCACCGGCAGCGGGAAGACCCTGGCCGCCTTCCTCTCCTGCATCGACCGGTTGATGTTCTCGCCCGAGCCGCCGAAGCGGGAGCGGTGCCGGGTGCTCTACGTGTCGCCGCTCAAGGCGCTGGCGGCGGACGTGGAGAAGAACCTGCGGGCCCCGCTCGCCGGCATCGCGCGGCTGGCGGCGGCGCGGGGCGACCCGCACCGCCTGCCCGAGGTGGGCGTCCGCACCGGCGACACCCCCGCGCGCGAGCGGGCTCGCTTCCGCCGCGCCCCCGCCGACGTCCTCATCACCACCCCGGAGTCGCTCTACCTCCTCCTCACCTCGCAGGCGCGCGAGGCGCTGCGCTCGGTGGAGCTGGTGATCGTGGACGAGATCCACGCCCTCGTGCCCACCAAGCGCGGCGCGCACCTCGCCCTCTCGCTGGAGCGGCTGGAGGTGCTCTGCGGCCGGCCGCTGCAGCGGGTCGGCCTCTCCGCCACCCAGCGGCCGCTGGAGGAGGTGGCCCGCTTCCTGGGCGGGGCGGAGCGGCCCGGCGGAGACGGGGTCGCGCCGCGCTGGCGGCCGGTGGCGGTGGTGGACGCCGGCTCGCGCAAGCCGCTCGAGCTCACCGTGGAGGTGCCGGTGGAGGACCTGGCCCGCCTCGGCCAGCCGGTCGATCTCGCCGGCGGCCCGGGCGGGCAGGGGCCGGCCCCGCGGGCCTCGATCTGGACCGCCATCCACCCCCGGCTGCTGGAGCTCGTCCGCGCCCACCGCACCACGCTCATCTTCGTGAACAGCCGGCGGGTGGCGGAGCGGCTGGCGGCGGCGCTCAACGAGCTGGCCGGGGAGACGCTGGTGCACGCCCACCACGGCTCCATCGCCCGTCCGCAGCGCCTCGCCATCGAGGAGCACCTCAAGGCGGGGAGGGTGCGCGGCCTCGTCGCCACCTCCTCGCTCGAGCTGGGCATCGACATGGGCTCGGTCGACCTGGTGGTGCAGATCGAGGCGCCGCCCTCGGTGGCGAGCGGGATCCAGCGCATCGGCCGCGCCGGCCACCAGGTCGACGCGCCGAGCCGCGGCGTCATCTTCCCCAAGTACCGGGCCGACCTCCTCGCCTGCGCCGCGGTGGTGGCGGCGATGCGGGAAGGGGCGGTGGAGGCGATCCGCTTCCCGCGCAACCCCCTCGACGTCCTGGCCCAGCAGGTGGTGGCCATGGCGTCGCTCGACGACCTGGAGGTGGACGAGCTCTTCGCGGCGGTGCGCCGGGCCGCCAGCTTCGCCGAGCTCTCCCGCTCGCTCTTCGACGGGGTGCTCGACCTGCTCTCCGGCCGCTATCCCTCGGAGCAGTTCTCCGACCTGCGGCCCCGCCTCACCTGGGACCGGGTGGCGGGGCGGCTGCGGGCGCGCGAGGGGGCGCGCCGGATCGCGGTCGCGAACGGCGGCACCATCCCCGACCGCGGGCTGTATGGCGTCTTCCTGGCCGGCGGCGAGAAGGGGCTCTCGCGGGTGGGCGAGCTCGACGAGGAGATGGTCTTCGAGTCGCGGGTGGGGGAGACCTTCGTGCTCGGCGCCTCCAGCTGGCGCATCGAGGAGATCACCCACGACCGCGTGCTGGTGTCGCCGGCGCCGGGCGATCCCGGGAAGCTGCCGTTCTGGCACGGGGACGCCGCCGGCCGGCCGCTCGAGCTGGGGCGGCGCATCGGCCGGCTCACCCGCGAGCTGCGCGAGCTGCCGCGCCCGGCCGCGCGCGCGAAGCTCGGCCGCGACCACGCCCTCGACGAGCGCGCCGCCGAGAACCTGCTGCGCTACCTCGACGACCAGCAGGCCGCGGCCGGCGCGGTGCCGGACGACCGCACCGTGCTGGTCGAGCGGTTCCGCGACGAGCTGGGCGACTGGCGGGTCTGCCTGCTCGCCCCCTTCGGCGGCCGGGTGCTGGCGCCCTGGGCCATGGCGGCGGCGGCGCGGGCGCGGTCGATCCTGGGGGTGGAGGCGGAGACGCTCTGGACCGACGACGGATTCGCGGTGCGGCTCCCCGACCTCGAGGCCACGCCCGACGTGGCCTTCCTCTTCCCCGAGCCGGAGGAGGTGGAGGCGCTGGTGACGCGCGAGCTGGGCGGCACCGCGCTCTTCGCCGGCCGCTTCCGCGAGGTGGCGGCGCGGGCGCTGCTCCTGCCGCGGCGCCGGCCCGGCGGCCGCACCCCGCTCTGGCAGCAGCGCAAGCGCGCCGCCGACCTGCTCGCGGTGGCCGCGGGCTACCCCGCCTTCCCCATGCTGCTCGAGACCTGGCGCGAGTGCCTGAAGGACCTCTTCGACCTGCCGGCGCTGGCGGAGCTGCTCGGGCAGGTGCGGTCGCTGGAGGTGCGGGTGGCGACCGCCGACCCGGCGGCGCCGTCCCCCTTCGCCGCGGCGGTGCTCTTCGGGTTCGTGGCGAGCTTCATCTACGACGGGGACGCGCCGCTGGCGGAGCGGCGGGCCCAGGCGCTCGCCATCGATCAGGCACAGCTGCGCGAGCTGCTCGGGGAGGCGGAGCTGCGCGAGCTGCTCGACGAGGACGCCCTGGCGCGGGTGGAGGCGCGGCTGCAGCACCTCGAGCCGGAGCTCCAGGCGCGCGGCGCCGACGGGCTCGCCGACCTGCTGCTCCGGCTCGGCGACCTCTCCCGCCGCGAGCTGGCCGAGCGCGCCGCCTCGCCGGCGGCGGCCGCCTCGATCGACGAGCTGGTGCGCGAGCGACGGGCGCTGCCGGTGCGGGTGGCCGGCGAGGAGCGCTTCATCGCGGTGGAGGACGCGGCGCGCTACCGGGACGGGCTCGGCACCCCGCTGCCGGCCGGGGTCCCGGAGCCCTTCCTCGCGCCGGTGCCCGACGCGCTCGGCGAGCTCTGCGCGCGCTTCGCGCGGCGCCACGCCCCCTTCCCCTCGAGCGCGCTGGCGGCCCGCCTCGGCCTCCCCGT
Organism: Anaeromyxobacteraceae bacterium; assembly: GCA_035656915.1. Classification (GTDB taxonomy): domain Bacteria; phylum Myxococcota; class Myxococcia; order Myxococcales; family Anaeromyxobacteraceae; genus Anaeromyxobacter_B. The sequence continues at coordinate 138,264 of DASRRJ010000008.1, read as the reverse complement.
CGCGGCCGCCGACGCCGCGCTGGAGCGGCTGGCGGCGCGCGGCCGGGTGCTGGAGGGGGCCTTCCGGCCGCACGGGGCGGGGCGCGAGTGGTGCGACCCGGAGGTGCTGAAGGCGGTGCGGCGGCGCTCGCTCTCGCGGCTGCGGGCCGAGATCGAGCCGGCCGAGCCGGCGGCGCTGGCGCGCACGGTGCTGTCCTGGCAGGGGGTGACGAAGCCGGGGCGCGGGCCGGACGCGCTGCTCGACGCGGTGGAGCGGCTGCAGGGGGCGCCGCTGCCGGCCTCGCTCCTCGAGACCGAGATCCTGCCGGCCCGGGTGGAGGGGTATCGGCGCGGCGACCTCGACCCGCTCGCGGCGGCGGGAGAGGTGCGCTGGGTCGGGGTGGAGCCGCTCGGCGACCGCGACGGGCGGGTGGCGCTCTACCTCGCCGACGCGCTGCCGCGGCTCCTGCCGCCGGGGGGCGGCGATCCCGAGGAGCCGCTGCCGGTGCGGGAGGCGGCCATCCTGGCGGCGCTGGCGGCGCGCGGCGCCTCCTTCTTCGCCGAGCTGCACCAGGCCGCCGGCGGCGGGTTCGAGCAGCAGACGGTCGACGCGCTCTGGTCGCTCGCCTGGCGCGGGCTCGTCACCAACGACACCTTCGAGCCGCTGCGGGCCTACAGCGAGCCGCGGGTGGTGCGGCGCGAGCGGACGCGGCGGATGGCGGCCCACCCGGCGTACCGATCCCGGCGGGGCGCTCCGCACGCCGCCGGCGGGCGCTGGACGCTGGTGGTGGGCGCGGGCGGCGGCGAGGCGGTCAGCCCGACCGCCTGGAGCGCCGCCACCGCGCAGCAGCTCCTCGCGCGCCACGGGCTGGTCACCCGCGAGGTGGCGCAGCTGGAGGGGCTGCCGGGCGGCTTCGGGGCCATCTACGAGGTGCTGCGGCGGCTCGAGGAGGGCGGGCGCGTCCGGCGCGGCTTCTTCGTGGCCGGGGTGGGGGCGATGCAGTTCGCGCAGCCGGGCGCGCTCGAGCTGCTGCGCTCGCTGCGGCAGCCGGGCGAGGCGCCGGAGGTGGTGGCCCTGGCCGCGGCCGACCCGGCCAACCCCTACGGCGGACTGCTCGCCTGGCCCGAGGCGGCCGGCGAGCGGCGTCCGGCGCGGGCGGTGGGCGCGCGGGTGGTGCTGGTGGACGGCGCGCTCGCGGCCTGGCTGGCGAAGGGGGGCCGGCAGCTCCTCGCGTGGCTGCCGGAGCTCGAGCCCGACCGCGCGCGGGTCGGCGCCGCGCTGGCCGCCGTCCTCGCCGGCGAGGCGCGCCTCGCGCTCTCTCGCCGCGAGCCGACGCTGCTCGCCGAGATCGACGGCCGGCCGGCGGCGGAGCACCCGCTGGCCGCCTTCCTGGTGGCGGCCGGGTTCCTGCCCTCCGCGGACGGGCTCCGGTTCACCGCCCGCAGCGCGCTCGCCGCGCCGCCACGGCCGGCGACGCGGCTCCAGTAGCGCCCGAAGCGTGGGAGGCCGCGAGCCCGCAGCCTCCCACCGAGGCTACTCCGCGACGCCCTGCCCGCCGCGGCGCAGGAAGGCCGGGATGTCCCACTGGTCGTCCGCCGCGTGCCCCTCGCGCGGCCGCGCGGTGCTGGGGCGGCTCTGCGGCCGGCCGGCGCCGGCGCCCACCGGCACCGTCTCGCGCACCACCTCGCGGACCGGCGCCGGCTCGGGCTCGCGCGCCGGCGCCACGGCGGCGGGCTTCACCTCCTCGGTGAGCCGCAGCGGCAGGGCCTGCACCCGGGCCCTGGACTGCGCCGGGAGCGCGCGCTCGGCGAGGTGCCAGCGCTCGCGCGCCGGGGCGTCCTTCTGCGCGAAGCCGGTGGCGATGACGGTGATCTTGAGCTCGTCTCCGAGCCGCTCGTCGATCACCGCGCCGAAGATGATGTTGGCGTCGGGATCGGCCGCCGCCTGCACCAGCCCCACCGCCTCGTTCATCTCGTGCAGCCCGAGCGACGGGCCGCCGGTGATGTTCACCAGCAGGCCGGTGGCCCCGTCCACGGTGATGTCCTCGAGGAGCGGCGAGCTGATGGCGGCCTGCATCGCCTCCATGGCCCGCTTCTCGCCGCGGGCGCGGCCGGTGCCCATGAGCGCCATGCCCTGCTGGCTCATGATGGTGCGCACGTCGGCGAAGTCGACGTTCACGAGCCCGTGCACGGTGATGAGATCGCTGATGCCCTGCACCGCGTTGAGCAGCACCTCGTCGGCGCGCTTGAAGGCGTCGGCCAGCGCCATGCTCTGGTCGCAGACCGAGAGCAGCCGCTGGTTGGGGATGAGGATGAGCGTGTCCACCGCGGCCTTGAGGGCCTCGATGCCCGCCTCGGCCTGCTTGCGCCGCTTGTTCCCCTCGAACAGGAAGGGCTTGGTCACCACGCCCACGGTGAGGGCGCCCGCCTCCTTCGCCAACTGCGCCACCACCGGCGCCGCGCCGGTGCCGGTGCCGCCGCCCATGCCGGCGGTGACGAAGACCATGTCGGCGCCGGCCAGCGCCTCGGCGATCTCGCCGCGCGCCTCCTCGGCCGCCTCGCGCCCGCGATCCGGGTTGGCCCCGGCGCCCAGCCCGCGCGAGCCACCCCGGCCGATCTGCAGCTTCAGCTCGGCGCGGTTGGCGGCCAGCGCCTGCACGTCGGTGTTGGCGGCGATGAACTCCACCCCGTCCATGCCCGCGGCCACCATGGTGTTGATGGCGTTCCCGCCGCCGCCCCCGACGCCGATAACCTTGATCCGCGCCCCTTCGTCCTCTGTCCGCCTGATGTCTTCCATTCCCGTCACCCTGTCCCTTTTCCCCGAACCCTAGAAGATCTCTCCGAGCCACTCCTTCATGCGGCTCTTCACCTTGCGGTAGACGTTCTCATCGCGGATCTTGAAGTAGGGGCTCCCCTCCTGCTGCTTCGCCCCGTAGATCACCAGCCCCACCGCCGTCGCGAACTGCGGGCTCCTCACCACGTCCACCAGCCCGCCGATGCCGCGCGGCATCCCGCGCCGCACCGGCATCCCGAGCACCTCCTCGGCCATCTCCGCCATGCCCTGGAGCAGGGTCGAGCCGCCGGTGATCACCACCCCGGAGGCCATGGTCTCCTCGAGGCCGCACTTCTGGATCTCATGCTGCACCAGCATGAAGATCTCCTCCACCCGCGGCTCGATGATCTCGGCCAGGATCTGGCGCGAGAGCACCCGCGGGTTGCCGCCGCCCACGCTCGGCACCTCGATGGTGTCCGCGGCGTCGACCATCTTGGCCATGGCGCAGCCGTGCGCCTTCTTGATCCGCTCGGCCTCGTGGGTGGGCGTGCGCAGCCCCACCGCGATGTCGTTGGTGAGGTGGTTGCCGCCGAGCGACAGCACCGCGGTGTGCGCGATGGCGCCGTTGGCGAAGATGGCGATGTCGGTGGTGCCGCCGCCGATGTCCACCAGGCAGACGCCGAGCTCCTTCTCGTCCTCGCTGAGCACCGCCAGCGAGGAGGCCAGCGGCTGGAGCACGATGTCGGAGACGTTGAGGCCGGTGCGCTGGGCGCACTTGATGATGTTCTGCGCGGAGGAGACGGCGCCGGTGACGATGAGCGCCTTGGCCTCCAGGCGCACGCCGCTCATGCCCACCGGCTCCTTGATGCCGTCCTGATCGTCGACCACGAACTCCTGCGGGAGCACGTGGATCACCTCGCGGTCGAGAGGGATGGCCACCGCCTTGGCCTGGTCGATGACCCGGTCCACGTCGGTCTGGCGGACCTCCTTGTCCTTGATCGCCACCACCCCGTGCGAGGGGAAGGCCTTGATGTGTCCGCCGGCGATGCCGGTGTAGACGGTGGTGATCTCGCACCCGCCCATGTGCTCGGCCTCCTCGATGGCGCGCTTGATCGAGGCGACGGTGGCGTCGATGTTGACCACCACCCCCTTGCGCAGCCCCTTGGAGGGGTGCGAGCCGATGCCGATGACGTCGATGCCCTCGTCGGTCACCTCGCCGACGATGGCGCAGATCTTGGTCGTGCCGATGTCGAGACCGACCAGGATCTCTCCCTTCCTAGCCATGTGACCACCTCCTGGACGAGCTGCGCAGTCGCGCTCACGTCCGTTGTCAGGGCCTTCTCAGGCCCGTTCCGCTTGTTTCCGTCCCCGCCAGCCGGATGGTCACCCACGACGGGTGGGCCCGGTTGTCGAGGTGCAACACCTGCGGCCGGCTGCCGGTGGCGGCGAGCGCCCCCAGCACCTTCTGCAGGCGCGACAGCTTCTGCGGGAGGTCGCCCGTCCCCAGGCGGACCTCCGTCCCCTCGCCGCCGACGTAGAGCGTGACGCCCTGATCGGCCTCGAGGTGGATCTCCGAGATGGGCGCGCTCTCCGCGAGCCCGGCCTGCGCGTAGGCCTGCGCCAGCGCCAGCGCGCCGGCGAGCTGCGGCCGTATCTCCGACGGGCGCTGCACGAAGTCCTCGCGGGCGATGCCGGTCACCACCGGGAGGTCGAGCCCGTCCCCGGGCACGGCGCGCTTGAAGACGTCGCCCTCGGACGAGACCAGGTACAGGCCCGAGAGCTCCACCAGCGCGGCCGGCTGGTGCTCCTCGAGCCGCACCTCCACCGCGGCCGGGAAGCGGCGGTGTGCCTCGGCGCGCTTCACCCACGGCACCTTGGCGAGGGCGCGCTCCAGCTGCTCCAGGTCGGCCCGGAGCAGGTTGTCGCCCTTGCGCACGGTGGCGGCCTCGGCCAGCTCCTGCTCGCTGGCGCGGCGCTGGCCGACGAAGCGGAGCTCGCGGATGCGGAGCGGCTGGCCGGAGGTGAGGAAGCGGTAGCCCTGGTAGCCGGCGGTGGCTGCTGCGGCCGCCGCGCCGACGACGGCGAGGCCCAGGCCGGCCTTGCGAAGGCGCAGCTTCCACGAGACGGCCACAGCCGCCGGCTCGAGCCGCTTGCGGTTGCCACCCCGCGCCACACGCCAGTCCACGCCCACACCGCCGCTCTCGCCAGTCGCCCTGCGCCGCTCTCGAACACCCGGCGCCGCTTCCGGCCGCTATCGCCCAAATCGCAGAATGCCCGACCGATCCGATTTCGCAAGTTTTTAGTGTTCGCGGGGATGCGCGCGATGAACTGATGTCCGTCAAGGAATCACCGGGCGAGGTAGCGTTCAATGCTGCAGCGCAGCTCGCGCCATCCCACATCGACCGGACAGAGATCGAATGATGAAGAGGCTCATCCTCGCCGCCGCCCTGCTCCCGCCCGCCTTCGCCTGGGCGGGCGCCGCGGGCCGATTGGCGCCGCTGCCGCGGGAGGTGGCGGTCAGCACCCACGCGCCGTTCGAGTCGGGGGAGTGCGGCACCTGCCACCAGCGCGAGGACGCCAAGGATCCGGGCGGCCTCATCAAGCCCCTCAACGCGCTCTGCTACGAGTGCCACGACGAGTTCAAGCAGCGCGGCGGGGCCCCCAAGGCCCACCCGGTCGCGAAGACCACCTGCACCACCTGTCACTCGCCTCACAACTCGAAGAAGCCTAAGCTGCGGTTGTAGTCGGAAGTAGGGGGGGCGCGGCGCCGAGCGGGCGGCGCGTCCGCAGTCCAGGGACGCGATTGGGCGAGATCAAGGATCTTCTCGCCCGATCTGTCTTTACATGTGCCGCTCGACCCTTTGAGGGGGACCTCCGTCGCGGAGACCCATGGAGTCAAAGATGCGTTCTCGCACCACAGTCGCCGTCCAGGTCGCACTCACGCTGCTGCTGGTCCCGGCGATCGCGCTGGCCGTACCGGCCAACAACAAGAAGGCCGCCGCCTCTGCCGGCGCCTCCGGCACGCTCCGCGCCGCGTACGTAGGGAAGGGCGGGCCGCTCCCCCAGGGCGCGAAGGTGGGCTGGTCGCACGCGGCCTACGAGAACGGCGACTGCTCCATCTGCCACGTCGGCAAGGACCCCAAGAACCCCGGCGCCCTCAAGGCCTCGGTCAACGACCTCTGCTTCCAGTGCCACGAGGAGTTCACCTCGGTGATGAGCCGCCAGGTGAAGCACCCGCCGGCGGTCGAGCGCTGCACCAACTGCCACAACGCGCACAACTCGACGGAGAAGAAGCTCCTCTACACCGAGGTCTACACCCTCTGTAATACCTGCCACGTCAAGATCAAGGGCATCGCCGAGAACGCCAAGGTGAAGCACGGCGCCCTCAGCACCGGTGGCAAGTGCGTCTCCTGCCACAACCCGCACGCCGCCAACGTCGAGAAGCTGCTGGTGCAGCTGCCCTTCGACCTGTGCGTGAACTGCCACAGCCAGGACGGCCTCAAGGACGACGCCGGCAAGACGCTCACCAACTTCTCCAAGCTCCTCGCCGCCAACAAGGTGTGGCACGCGCCGGTCGCCAACAAGGACTGCTCGGCCTGCCACATGACCCACGGCTCGAACAACTTCCGCCTGCTGGTCGAGGACTACCCGGCCAAGTTCTACGCTCCGTACGACCCGAAGAACTACGCCCTCTGCTTCTCCTGCCACAACGACAAGGTGGCGGCGACGCCCGAGACCACCACCCTCACCAACTTCCGCGACGGGTCGCGCAACCTGCACTTCCTGCACGTGAACAAGACCGAGCGCGGTCGCACCTGCCGCGCCTGCCACGAGGTGCACGCCTCGCCGTTCGATCACCAGATCCGGGAGAAGACGCCGTTCGGCTCCTCGGGCTGGGGCCTGAACGTGGGCTGGCAGAAGACCGCCACCGGCGGGCAGTGCGCCAAGACCTGCCACGACACGAAGCAGTATTCGAACAAGACGGTCGCCAGCAAGAAATAGCGAGGAGCTCCGCGTGAGACTGAATCGCCTTCCTGTCCTGTTCCTGATGCTGATCGCCGGGGGGGCGATCGCACCGCTCAGCGTGGCCCGCGCCAGGGTCGAGCTGGGAGCTGTGGTCGACAACGCGGAGCTTCCTACTCTCGACGGGGGGCGAGCGCCTCTGCTGTCCCGGAAGGCGCTCGCCAACGTCCTCGTCTTCTTCCGGCCCGACCAGGAGCACTCGATTTCCACCCTGCGGCAGCTGGTCGACTGCGAGAAGAAGTTCCAGGGCAAGCCGGTGCGCTGGGTGGCGGTGGTCTCGGACAGCTACCCCTCCGACCAGGTGAAGGCGGTGGTGCAGGAGACCGGCATCCAGATGCCGGTGCTCCGCGACGAGGGCGACGCGCTCTACGGCAAGCTGGGCGTCCGGCTCCACCCGGTGGTGGGCATCGTCGACTCCCACCAGAAGCTGGTGGCCTACGAGCCCTTCCACAAGATCGACTACTGCGCCCTGGTCACCGCCCGCATCCAGTACGTGCTCGGCGAGATCAACGACCAGCAGCTCCAGGCGGTGCTCTCGCCGCCCCGCGCCACGCAGGGGGGAGACGACCAGGTGGCGCGCCGCCACGTGAAGATGGGCGAGATGATGCTCAAGTCGGGCAACCTCGCCAGCGCCGAGGACAACGCCCGCAAGGCGCTCGCGAAGGACGCTCGCTTCGCCGGCGCCCACGCGCTGCTCGGCAACGCGCTGGCCGGGCAGGGGAAGTGCGCCGACGCGGCCAAGGCCTTCGACGAGGCGCTGAAGCTCGAGCCCTCCAACGCGGCCGCTGCGGCCGGCAAGTCGAAGTGCGCCGGGGGCGGCGGGAAGTAGGCCTCGGGCGACCACGGTTTCGAGAAGGCGCGGCCGCGAGGCCGCGCCTTTTTTTCTCTCTCCGGGCGAAGGCGCGACGAGTTGATCGTTGCCCCGGCCGGGGCGGATGGCCGAGAATCGGCATAAAGGGGAGGACTCTCACACATGGCACTTCTGATTCTTCGCGACATCCGCCGCGCCTTCGCGCTCGCCGCCCTGCTGCTCGCGGCGCTGGGGTGGCCGTTCCCGGGCCGCGCCATCGCCGAGACCGGCCACGTCATCGACGAGTCGCTGCCCAGGCTCGACGGCGGCGGGAAGGCGGCGGTGACCGGGAAGGACCAGGTGAGCCTGGTCTTCTTCTTCCGCCCGGATCAGGAGCACTCCAAGGAGGCGCTGAGGGTCCTCGCGAAGTGCGAGCAGGACCTCGCCGGCAAGAAGCTGCACTGGACCGCGGTGGTCTCCGACGCCTATCCGGCGGCCGAGGTGAGCCCGGTGCTGGCGGAGGCCGGGGTGCAGATGCCGGTGCTGGTGGACGAGGGCGGCAAGCTCTACGGCAAGCTCAACATCCGCATGACGCCGGAGCTCGCCATCACCGACAAGCACGGCAAGGTGACCGGCTACCAGCCGTTCTCGAAGCTCGATTACTGCGCGCTGGTCGAGGCCAGGATCCGCTTCGCGCTCGGGGAGATCGACCAGGCCGCGCTCGACAGGACCATCGCGCCGCCCAAGGCCACCATGCCCGGCGGGAGCGGGAACGAGGCGAAGCGCCACGTCAACTACGGCAAGCTGATGCTCGGCTCGAAGTCGTGGGACAAGGCGATCGACCACGGCAAGAAGGCCATCGAGAAGGACCCCAAGCTCGTCACCGGCTACCTGCTGCTCGGCGACGGGCTCGCCGGCAAGGGCGACTGCGGCGAGGCCGGCAAGGCCTACGATCAGGCCCTGGCGCTCGACCCGAACAATGGGCCGGCCGCCAAGGGCAAGGCGGGCTGCGGGGCCGCGAAGTAACGGCGGGCGAGGGCGGCCGGGCGCGTCCCGGCCGCCCCTCCCCGCGGCTACGCCTTCAGCGCCGCCCCCTCGAGGAGCCGCTCGCAGAGCTCGGCGAAGTCGATGCCGAGGCCGGCCGCGATCTTGGGGACGAGCGAGGTGGCGGTCATGCCGGGGAGGGTGTTGGCCTCGAGGATGTAGGGCGAGCCGTCGGCGGCCACGATGAAGTCGATGCGGGTGACGCCGCTGCAGCCGAGCGCGGCGTGGGCCTTCTCGGCCGCCTCGAGCACGCGGGTGAGGTGCAGCGGGTGCAGGCGGGCCGGGTAGTAGTAGTTGGTCGCGCCCGGCGTGTACTTGGCGGTGTAGTCGTAGAACTCGCGGGTGGGCACGATCTCGATGGCCCCGAGCGCCTTCCCGTCGAGCACCGCCACGTCCACCTCGGTGCCCTTCACGTAGCGCTCCACGATGAGGTCGCCCTTGTAGCCGGCCGCGTCCTGGCAGGCGGCGCGCAGCGCGGCGGCGTCCTTGACGATGTGCACGCCCACGCTGGAGCCCTCGCCGGCCGGCTTCACCACCGCCGGCAGCCCGAAGGGCAGGTCGCCCACCCCGATGTGCTCCGCCTGGGAGCGCGGGAAGACGCGGTACTCGGCGACGCAGAGCCCGTGCTCGCGGAAGAGGAGCTTCGAGAAGACCTTGTCCATGCCGAGCGCCGAGGCGAGCACGCCGGAGCCGGTGTAGGGGATGCCCATCGACTCGAGGAGCCCCTGGATGCAGCCGTCCTCGCCCCAGCGGCCGTGGAGGGCCACGAAGGCGACGTCGATCCGCCGCTCGCGCAGCGCGGCCGCCACCTCGAGGTCCACGTCCAGCAGCGCGACGTCGTGGCCGCGCCACCGGAGCGCCTCGGCGCAGCCCTGGCCGGTGCGCAGCGACACCTCGCGCTCCGCCGAGCGGCCGCCGTGGAGCACCGCCACCTTCTTGCCAGTCCAGGTCCCCATCGTCAGATCTCCTTCAGCGCGTCCGGAAAAGCGCCCGCCAGCCGTACCTCCGGCTCGAGGGCGATGTCAAAGCGCTCCCGCACCCGCGACCGCGCGAGCCGGATGAGCGCCACCACGTCGGCGGCGCTGGCGCCGCCCAGGTTGACCACGAAGTTGGCGTGCACCTCGGACCAGGCTGCGCCGCCGATGCGGTGCCCCTTCAGCCCGACCGCCTCGACGAGCCGGCCGGCGTGGTCGCCGGGCGGGTTGCGGAAGGTGGAGCCGAAGGTGGGCTGGGTGAGCGGCTGGGTGCGCCGGCGGTGGTCCTTGTCGGCCTGCATGACGGCCGCGCTCCTCGCCACGTCGCCCGGGCGTAGCCGCACCTCCACCCGCGTCACCACCCCGCCCGGCCGGAGCCGGCAGGTGCGGTAGGCGAAGCCCAGCTCGCGGGCCTCGAGCCAGCCGGCGCCGTGGGCCGTCGCCACCTCCACCCGGGTCACCAGGTCCTTCAGCTCGCCGGCGCGGGTGCCGGCGTTCATGGCGGTGGCGCCGCCGAGCGTGCCGGGGATGCCGGCCATGAACTCGCAGCCGACCAGGCCGAGCGCCTGGGCGCGGGCCGGGAGCCGGGCGATGGGGGCGCCGGCGGAGAGCACCAGCGCCTCGCCGTCGACCGTCTCGCCGCCGAAGTCGGGCGGCAGCTTCACCACCACCCCCCGCACCCCCTCGTCGGCGACGAGCAGGTTGGCGCCGCCGCCGAGCGCCAGCAGCGGCACGCCCAGGTCGCGGCAGCCGCGCAGGAGCTTGGCGAGGTCGTCGGGGTCGGCCGGCTTGACCAGCAGGTCGGCCGGGCCGCCGACGCGGATCGAGGTGCGCGGCGCCAGCGGCGCGTCGCGCGTGACCTCGCCGCGCAGCCGCGACGCGAGCTCGTCCCGCCAGCCGGCCACCTCAGGCCTCCAGGAGCTTCAGCAGCTCCGGGCCGACGGCGGTGACGTCACCGGCGCCGAGGGTGAGGACCAGGTCGCCGGACTTCACCCGGGCGCGCGCCGCCTCCGCCAGCCCGGCGCGCTCGGGGACGAAGGTGACGTCCTTGTGGCCCCAGGCGCGGATGGCCTCGGCGAGCTTCTCGCCGGAGACGCCGGGGATGGGCTCCTCGCCGGCGGCGTAGACCTCGGAGAGCAGGAGCACGTCGGCGTCGTTGAAGGCGGTGACGAACTCGTCGAGCAGGTCGCGGGTCCGGGTGTAGCGGTGCGGCTGGAAGACGCAGACCACCCGGCGCCCGAAGGACTCGCGCGCCCCCTTGAGGGTGGCCTTCACCTCGGCCGGGTGGTGGCCGTAGTCGTCCACCACCGTCACCCCGGCCGCCTCGCCGCGCACCGTGAAGCGGCGCTGCACGCCGTTGAAGCTGGCGAGCCCGGCGCGGGTCACCTCGGTGGGGATGCCCATCTCGTCGGCGAGGGCGATGACCGCGAGCGCGTTGAGGGCGTTGTGGCGGCCGACCATGCCGACCCGGAAGCGGCCGAGCGGCTCGCCCTTGCGGAAGGCGTCGAAGGCCACCGCCGGCCCCTCGAGCGCGATGCTGGAGAGCCGGTAGTCGGCCAGCGGCGCCTCGCCGTAGGTGACGAAGCGCTTCTCCACGTCGGGGATGAGCGACTGCACGGTGGGGTGGTCCACGCAGAGGATGGCGAGCCCGTAGAACGGAACCCGGTTCACGAAGTCGACGAACCCCTGCCGCAGCGCGGCCGGCGTCTTCCAGTGGTCGAGGTGCTCCGGGTCGACGTTGGTCACCACCGCCAGGGTGGGGGAGATGCGCAGGAACGAGCCGTCCGACTCGTCCGCCTCCACCACCATGTAGTCGCCCTTGCCGAGCTTGGCGTTGGAGCCGAAGGCGTTCACCTTGCCGCCCACCACCGCCGTCGGATCGAGGCCGGCGTGGGCCAGCAGGTGGGCCGCCATGGAGGTGGTGGTGGTCTTGCCGTGCGAGCCGGCGATGGCGATGCCGTGCTTGAGCCGCATCAGCTCGGCCAGCATCTCGGCGCGCGGGATGACCGGGATCTTGCGCGCCCGCGCCTCCACCACCTCGGGGTTCTGCCGGCGCACCGCCGAGGAGGTGACCACCACGTCGGCGTCGGCCACGTTCTCGGCGGCGTGCCCGATGCGGATGCGGCCGCCGAGCGAGGCGAGGCGCCGGGTGGTCTCCGACTCCTTGAGATCGGAGCCGGTCACCGGGTAGCCGAGGTTGAGCAGCACCTCGGCGATGCCGCTCATGCCGATGCCGCCGATGCCGACGAAGTGGATCCGGGCCGACCCGGAGCGGAAGAGGATCATGGGCGGGGGCTTCCTTCGACGCCGGGGTCCTGGACCGCCGGGCGCACCGGCACGAAGTCCGGGCCGCGGTCCTGGCCGAGGCGCGAGCCCCAGCGGAGGGCGATGAGCTCGACGCAGGCGCCGGCGATCTCCCCGGCGGCCTGCGGGGCGCCGAGCAGGCCGGCGGCGCGGGCCATGCGCTCGCGCCGCTCGGGGTTGGTGAGGATGGCGCGGACCTCGGAAGCGAGGAGCTCGCCGGTGAGGTCCCGCTCCTCGATCATCACCGCCGCGCCGGCGTCCACCAGGCTGCGGGCGTTCACCACCTGGTGGTTGTCGGCGGCGAAGGGGAAGGGGACCAGGATCGACGGCTTCTTGCAGACCGTCAGCTCGGCGAGGGTGGTGGCGCCGGCGCGGCAGACCACCAGGTCGCTGCCGGCGTAGGCCGCCGACATGTCGGTGATGAAGGTGCGCACGTCGGGCTGGAAGCCGACCGCGCGGTAGCCCTTCTCCACGTAGTCGCGGTCCTTCACCCCGGTCTGGTGGGTGAGGTGGATGCGGTCCTTGAGATCGGCGAGGTGCGGCAGCGCCTCGATGACGCGCATGTTGAGCGCGTGGGCGCCGAGCGATCCGCCGAACACCAGCACCCGCAGCTCGTCGTGCGGCTCGGAGGGGCGCATGTAGTTGTCCATCAGCTGGCGGCGGATGGGGTTCCCGAGCTGCTGCACCTTGCCCTTCCTGAAGTAGCGGGCCGCCTCGGGGAAGGCGGTGAAGACCGCGCGCACGAACCGGCCCAGCACGCGGTTGGTGAAGCCGGGCAGCGCGTTCTGCTCCTGGATGGCGGTGGGGATGCGCAGCAGCCAGGCCGCCAGCACCACCGGCCCGCTGGCGTAGCCGCCCACCCCGACCACGATGTCGGGGCGCCACCGCTCGAGGATGCGCAGGCACTGGAGGAAGGCGCGCGGCAGGAGGAAGAGCCCGGCCAGGAGCCGGAAGAGCCCCTTGCCCTTGAGCCCGGCCACGTCGATGAGCTCGATGGGGAAGCCGGCCTCCGGCACCACCCTGGCCTCGAGCCCGCGGGCGGTGCCCACGAAGACCACGTCGTTGCGCGGGTGGCGCCCGACCACCTCCTCCGCGAGGGCGATGCCCGGGAAGACGTGGCCGCCCGTGCCGCCGCCGGCGATGAGCATCCTCACGGGGCCACCTCCGCCTGAGAGAGCCGCACCGCCTGGCTGCCGCGGCGCAGGAAACCGCCCTGCCCGGCGCTCACCGAGAGCAGCAGGCCCGAGGCGCCCATGAGCGTCATGAGCGAGCTGCCGCCGTAGGAGACGAACGGGAGGGTGAGCCCCTTGGTGGGCAGCAGCACGAGCACCACCGCGAGGTTGAAGACGGCCTGCACGCCCACCAGGGTGGTGAGCCCGAGGGCCAGGTAGCAGCCGAAGGAGTCGGCGGCGTTGAAGGCCGCGCGCATTCCGCGCCAGACGAAGACGCCGTAGAGCGCGACGAGGAGCGTCATGCCCGCCAGCCCCAGCTCCTCGGCGATCACCGCGCCGATGAAGTCGGTGTGGGCCGCCGGCAGGTAGAAGAGCTTCCCCTTGCCGTCCCCCAGCCCTTGCCCGGTCCAGCCGCCGTTGCCGACGCCGAGCAGCGACTCGACCATCTGGAAGCCGACCCCGTCGCGGTAGGCGAAGGGATCCTTGAAGGCGAGCCAGCGCTGCAGCCGGTAGTGGGTGCCGGCGATGAGCTGCCAGCCCACCGGCGCTGCGAGCAGGGCGGCGCCGACGAGCCAGGTCACCTTGGCCCCGGCGGCGAAGAGCATGGCGAAGAGCACCGCGCCGAGCACGACGCAGGTGCCGAGGTCCTTCTCGAGCAGGCAGAGGAGCATCAGCACCACCGCGACCCCGAGGTGCGGCACGAAGCCGATGGAGAAGAGCCGCATCTTGTCGCGCTTGTAGGCGAGCGAGCGGGCCAGGTAGAGCACCAGCGCCACCTTGCAGAGCTCCGCCGGCTGGAAGGAGAGCGGGCCGGCGCCGATCCAGCGGCGGGCGCCGCCGGCCATCTTGCCGATCCCGGGCACCAGCACCAGCAGGAGGGAGAAGATGGTGAAGACCAGCACCGGGTAGGCGAGCCCCTCGAAGCGCCTGTAGCCGAGCCTGATGGCGCCGAGGAGGAGGGCGGTCCCCACCCCCGCGGCGACCAGCTGGCGCTTCAGGAAGTAGAACTGGTCCTGGCTCCTGGCGGCGGCGGTCACCGCGCTCGCCGAGTAGACCATCACCGCGCCGAAGGCGGCGAGGGCCAGCACCGCGAAGAGCAGCCAGCCGTCGATGGGCGCGGCGGCGCCGCGGGACCGGGAGCGATCGGCGTCGGGCAGCGCCATCAGGGGAGCTCCTCCACGAGCCGGCGGAAGGCCGCGCCGCGCTGCTCGTAGTTCTCGAACTGATCGTAGCTGGAGCAGGCCGGGGAGAGGAGCACCACCTCGCCGGGCCCCGTCAGGGCGGCCGCGCGGGCCACCGCCCGCGAAAGCGTGCCGCAGCCCTCGGTGGCGCACAGGTCGCCGAGCTCCCGCTCGACGGCGGGGGCGTCCTCGCCGATGGTGAGCAGCGCCTTCACCCGCCCCGGGAAGAGGGCGCGCAGCGGCGCGTAGGGGGCGCCCTTCCCGTGGCCGCCCATGATCAGGACCAGCGACGGCCGGCCGGCCTCGAAGGCCGCCAGCCCCACCGCCGTGGAGTCGACGTTGGTGCCCTTCGAGTCGTTGACCCACTCCACGCCCCCGCGCTCGCGCACCAGCTCGAGCCGGTGGGGCAGCCCCGGGAAGGCGTCGAGGCCGCGCTGCACCGCCGCCGCGGGGACGCCCATGAGCCGCGCGCAGAGGATGGCGGCCATGGCGTTCTCGCGGTTGTGGCTGCCGCGCAGGGCCCGGCTGCGCAGCGCGTAGCGCTCCTCGTCGCCCGCGGCCGGAGTCACCACCACCTCGGCGGACGTCCCGGCAGCGCAGCGGGCGCTGCGCTGCGCGGGCGGGCCGAAGCCGAAGGTGTGGAGCGCTCCCTTCGAGCTGCGCGCCAGCCGGAGCGCCAGCTCGTCGCGGGCGTTCGCCACCGCGAAGTCGCCGGGGCCCTGGTTCGCGAAGAGGCGCCCCTTGGCGGCGGCGTACTCGGGCACCCCGGCGTAGCGGTCGAGGTGGTCGGGGGTGACGTTGGTGATCGCCCCCACCGCCGGGCGGAAGGTCTCGACGCCCTCGAGCTGGAACGAGGAGAGCTCCACCACCGCCACCTCGGCGCGGGGCCCGTCGAGCAGGAGCTCCGAGAGCGGCGTGCCCAGGTTGCCGCCGGCGAAGGTGGGCCGGTCCTCGGCGAAGAGGGCGGCGGCGAGCGCGGTGGTGGTGCTCTTGCCGTTGGTGCCGGTGATGCCGACCACCGGGAGGCCGCCGAGGAAGCGCCAGGCGAGCTCCACCTCGCCGACCACCGGCACCCCGGCCGCCCGGGCGGCGGCGAGCGGCGGGATGGAGAGCGGGACCCCGGGCGAGACCACCACCAGGTCGGCCCGCTCGAAGTCGGCGAGGTCGTGGCCTCCCAGCACCGCCCGCACCCGGGTGCCCTGGAGCGCGTCGAGCTGGGCCGCGAGCTCGCCGGCGGGGCGCCGGTCGGTGACGGTGACGAGGGCGCCCTCGCGGCCGGCGAGCCGGGCGGCGGCCACCCCGGAGCGGGCCAGGCCCACCACGGTGACGCGCGCGCCCTCGAGCGATGCGGGGAAGCCCACGGTCACCTCAGCTTGAGCGACGCCAGCGCCACCAGCGCCAGCGCGATGGAGATGATCCAGAAGCGGACGATGATCTTGGGCTCGGCCCAGCCCTCGAGCTCGAAGTGGTGGTGGATGGGCGCCATGCGGAAGACCCGCTTGCCGGTCGTCTTGAAGGACGCCACCTGCACCATCACGCTCACCGTCTCCGCCAGGAAGACGCCGTGGAGGATGGCGCTCACCACCTCGTTCTTGGTGAGCACGGCGAGGGTGCCGAGCCCGCCGCCGAGCGCCAGCGACCCCACGTCGCCCATGAACACCGAGGCCGGATAGGTGTTGTACCAGAGGAAGGCGATGCCCGCCCCCACCATGGCGGCGCAGAAGACCGCCAGCTCCTCGGCGCCCTGGATCTCGGGGATGCGCAGGTAGGGGGCGAGGTGGAACCCGCCGATGGTGGCGCCGGCCACGTAGGCCAGGATGAGGAAGGTGGACGCGGAGACGATGGTGGGGCCGATGGCGAGGCCGTCGAGCCCGTCGGTCAGGTTCACCGCGTTGGAGGTGCCGATGATCACCACCAGCATGAAGGGCAGGTAGAGCCAGCCCAGCGAGGGGTGGAAGCGGGCGGTGGAGAGGAAGGGCAGCGACAGGTGCAGGTCGAGCTTGCTGCCCACGGTGACGAAGGGGAAGGCGCCGCCGAGCGAGAAGTTCAGGTCGGTGAAGAGCCCGTAGTAGACGGCCAGCACCACCAGCAGCTGCCACAAGAGCTTCTTCTTGCCGGCCAGCCCCTTGGAGTTCTTCTTCGAGATCTTGAGCCAGTCGTCGGTGAAGCCGATGGCGCCGTAGCCGACGGTGACCAGCACCACCCCCCACACCAGGCGGCTGCGCAGGTCGGCGAAGAGCAGGGTGGCGACCACCAGCGAGAAGAGCACCAGCGCCCCGCCCATCGACGGGGTGCCCGACTTCTTCTTGTGGGTCTCGGGGGTGTCCTCGCGGACGTTGCTGGCGCCGTACTGCACCACCCGCATGCGCTCGATGAAGGCCGGGCCGAGGAGCAGCCCGAGCGCGAGGGCGGTGAAGCCGGCCGCGAGGATGCGAAAGGAGGGGTAGCGCAGGACGTTGAAGGGGCCGAAGCGCCCCGCGAGCGGATAGAGCAGGTGGTAGAGCATCTAGTGGATGGCCTCGACGAGCCGCTCGAGCTTGTTGCCGCGGCTGCCCTTGACGAGGAGGACGTCGCCCGGCGCGAGGCGCGCCCGCACGAAGCGCGCCAGCTCGGGGAGGTCCTCGGTGTGGAAGGAGTCTGCCTCGGGGAGGCCGGCGGCGCGGGCCGCGGCGAGGGTGGCGCGGGTGCGCGGGCCGAAGGCGGCGAGCACCTTCACTCCCGCCGCCGTCGCCTGGGCGCCGAGGGCGCGGTGCGACTCCTCCTCCGCCGGCCCGAGCTCGAGCATGTCGCCGAGCGCGGCCACCGCCCGCCCGCCGCGCTCGCGCGCCAGCTGCGAGAGGGTGTCGAGCGCCGCCGCCATCGAGGCCGGGTTGGCGTTGTAGCAGTCGTCCACGAGGAGCACGCCCGACGGCAGGAGCTCGAGCCGGAGCCGCCGGCCCACCGGGCGCACCTCGGCGAGCCCCCGCACGATCTCGCGGTCGGTGCAGCCGAGGGCCACCGCGGCGGCGGCGGCGGCCGCGGCGTTGGCTAGGTTGTGGAGCCCGACCAGCGGGAGCTTCACCTCGAGCTCGCGGTTGCCGATGGCGAGGGTGAAGGCGAGCCCCTCCGGAGCGTGGGAGAGGACGTCGAGCGCGACCACGTCACCGCGCCGCCCGCGGCCGCTCGCGAAGGTGAGGACCCGCTTGCCGGAGGCCTGCGCCCGCTTGAGCATCCGGGCGTCGTCGGCGTTGGCGACGGCGATGCCGCCCGGCGGCAGCCCGGCGTAGAGCTCGGCCTTGGCGTCGGCCACCCCCTCCACGCTGCCGAGCCCCTCGAGGTGGGCCGCGCCGGCGTTGGTGACGATGCCGACGTGCGGCTCGGCGATGCAGCAGAGCCGGCGGATCTCGCCGGGGTGGCTCATCCCCATCTCGATCACCGCGGCGTGGTGCTCCTCGCGCAGGCCGAAGAGGGTGAGCGGCACGCCCACCTCGTTGTTGAGGTTGCCCTCGGTCTTGAGCACCGGGCCGCGGGTGGCGAGGATGGCGGCCACCATCTCGCGGGTGGTGGTCTTGCCGTTCGAGCCGGTCACGCCGACCACCGGGAGACGGAAGCGCCGGCGGTGGAAGCGGGCCAGGGCGCCGAGGGCGGCCAGGGTGTCCTTCACCGCCAGCAGCGGGAACCCGGCGTCGGCCAGCCCCGGGCTGCCGTTGCCCCGGTCGAGGCGAGCCAGCGCCGCCCCGAGCTCGGCGGCGCGCCCCTCCTCCACCACCGCGCAGGCCGCCCCGCCGGCGAGGGCCGCCGCCACGTGGTCGTGGCCGTCGAAGCGCTCGCCGCGGAGGGCCACGAAGCAGCTCCCGGGCGCGAGGGTGCGGGTGTCGGTGGAGACGCCGTCCACCCCGGCCGGGCGGGCGCCGGGGAAGCGTCCGCCGGTGGCGGCGGCGAGCTCGTCGCTGGTGAAGCCAGGGCCGTTCATGGGATGCCGAGCGCTCGGCGCGCCTCCTCGCGATCGTCGAGGTGCCGTTTCTCGGTCCCCACGATCTGGTAGTCCTCGTGTCCCTTGCCGGCGAGCAGCACGGCGTCGCCGGGGCGCGCCGCCCGGACCGCGAGGTCGATGGCCTCGCGCCGGTCGGGGATGACGAGATACCCCCGCGCGCCCTGGAGCGCCAGCGACGGCGAGACGCGGGGGAGCCCCGCCTGCTCCAGGCCGGGCAGGATCTCGCCGATGATGGCCTCCGGGTCCTCGGTGCGCGGGTTGTCGCTCGTCACCACCACCAGGTCCGCGCCCAGCGCCGCCGCCCGGCCCATCAACGGACGCTTGCCGCGGTCGCGGTCGCCGCCGCAGCCGAAGAGGGCGACGAGCCGGCGCGGGGAGAGGGCGCGCAGCGCCGCCAGCGTCCGGGTGAGCGCGTCGTCGGTGTGGGCGTAGTCCACGAAGACCGAGACCCCGCCCGCCTCCACCTTCTCGAGCCGGCCTGGAGCGCCCGGGGACGAGGCGAGCCCGCGCAGCACCGCCGGGAGCGGGAGCCCCAGCCCCAGGGCGAGCCCGGCGGCACAGAGCAGGTTCTCCACGTTGTGGGCGCCCACGAGCGGCGAGGAGAGGTCCCCCGCGCCGGCCGGGGTGACGAGCCGCGCGCGGATACCCGCCAGCGAGAAGCTGGCCCCCTCGGCCCGGAGCTCGGCGCCCGGGAGGCCGTAGCGCCAGATCCGGCGACCGGCGGCGGCGAGCTCCGCGGCGAGCCGCGCGCCGTGGGGATCGCCCGCGTTCACCACCGCGAGGCCGTCCGCGGCGAGGCCGCCCCCCGCCTCCGGGTCGGGGAAGAAGAGGCGCCGCTTGGCGGCGAAGTAGTCGTCGAAGCTCGAATGGAAGTCGAGGTGGTCGCGGGTGAGATTGGTGAAGCCGGCGGTCCGGAAGGAGAGCCCCGCCACCCGCTCCTGGGCCAGCGCGTGCGAGGAGACCTCCAGGCAGGCCGCGCGGACGCCGGCGGCGAGCATCTCGGCCAGGAAGGCCTGCAGCGCCTCCGGCGACGGGGTGGTGTGGGTGGCCGGGCGGGAGACGGTGGTCCCACCGACGGCCGGAGCTCCTCCGAACCGGAAGCTCACCGTCCCCACGATCCCGACCGGCACCCCGGCCGCGCGGGCGCAGGCCTCGACGAGGTAGCTGACCGTCGTCTTGCCCTTGGTGCCGGTCACGGCGGCGAGCTCCATCGCGTCGCCGGGCCGGCCGAAGAAGCGGGCGGCCGCGAGCGCCAGCGCCCGGTGCGCGTCGGGGACGAGCCAGAGCGCCGCAGGCGCGCACTCGACCGGTCGCTCGGCCAGGACCGCCACCGCGCCGGCGCGCGCCGCGGCGGCGGCGAAGGCAGCCCCGTCTTGCCGCGTGCCTGGCACGGCCACGAACAGGGCCCCCGGGCGCACCTCGCGGGAGTCGCCGGTCACGAGCGCGACGTCGGGGTCGGAGGCCGGGCCCGCGGCGCGGGCGCCCGTCCCTTCTATGATGCTGGAGAGGCGCATCGACGCGGTCTTAGCCTAACCTAGCCGGGCGGCGCGAGGTGCAGCCGAACGCGCGTTCCGCGGTCGACCACCTCGCCTGGGCGGGGGGTCTGCGAGGCCACCCGGCCGGAGCCGGCCAGCTCGCCCATCAGCTCCGCCTGCTCCAGCGCCTTCAGGGCCGCCCGGGCGGGCAGCCCGGCGAGCGAAGGCACGGCCACTCCCCCGCGGGCGGCGCGGGCGGTCCGCTCCGCCTCCTGCGCCGCCGATTCGACCACCGGGAAGTCGAGGGGCTCGGCCTCGGGGGCGCGGGAGGGGGCCCCCCCCTTGGCCGCGACCAGCTGCTGGGCGCTCGGCGGCACCCCCATCGACTGCAGGGCGTGCTCCGCCAGCTCCTTGAAGACCGGCGCCGCCACGTCGCCGCCGTACACGTCGCCCTTCGGCTCGTCGACGAAGACCCCGATCACCACCCGCGGCGCCTCCGCGGGCGCGAAGCCGACGAAGGAGCTGAAGCGCTTGTCGGCGGAGTAGCCGCCGAGCGGATCGGCCTTCTGCGCGGTGCCGGTCTTGCCGGCGGCGCGCCAGCCGGCGAGGCGGGCCTTCTTGCCGGTCCCCTCCACCACCACGCCCTCGAGGAAGCGGGCCATGGTGCGGGCGGTCTCGGGCGAGACGGCGCGGCGGACCGGGGTGGCGGTGGCGCGCGAGAGCACCGAGCCGTCGGCCGGGTCGATCACCCGGCGCACCAGCCAGGGGCGCAGGAGCAGGCCGTCGTTGGCGATGGCGCCCATGGCGGCGGTGATCTGGAGCGCGCTCGCGGTCACGCCCTGGCCGAAGCTCATGGTGGCGAGGGAGATGTCGGCGCGCGGCAGGTTGACGGTGCCGCGCGCCTCGGCCTGCACCCCCACGTCGGTGGGCGCGCCGAAGCCGAAGGAGAGATAGGTGCGGTAGAGCTTCTCGCGCCCGAGCCGGGCGGCGATCTTGCCGGCGCCGACGTTGCTCGACTCGGCGACGATGCGGGCCGGCGTCACCCAGCCCAGCCCGTGGTGGTCGTGGATGGTGTGCCGCCCCACCCGCCAGGCGCCGTTCTCGCAGAAGATCGAGTCCTCCGGGCCGACGGCGCGCTCCTCGAGGGCGCCCGCCACCGAGAAGACCTTGAAGGTGGAGCCCGGCTCGAAGGCGTCCTGCACCGCGCGATCGCGCAGCTCGCCGGGGTGGCGCACCGCGTTCGGGTTGGCGAGCGGGGCGTTGGCGAGGGCCAGGATCTCCCCGGTGCGGGGGTCGAGGGCCACCGCCATCCCGGCCTTGGCGTGGGCCCCGGCCACGGCCGCCGCCAGGGCGCGCTCGGCGGTGTGCTGCAGCCCCTGGTCGATGGTGAGCTCCACCCGCGCGCCCTCGCGCAGGCGCCCGGCGCCGCCCTGCTGCGCGAACACCTGGCGAGCGCGGCCGTCGCGGAGTGAGTCGACGTGGATCGCCTCGCCCTGCAGCTCCTCGTCCTCGGAGAGCTCCACGCCCTCCAGCCCCTCGCCGTCGTCGCCGACCACGCCCAGGAGCTGGCCGGCGAGCTCGCGGCGCGGGTAGTAGCGCTTGTACTCCTTCACGAAGCCGACCCCCGGCAGGCGCAGCGCGCGTACCGCCTCCGCCTCGGCCGGGCCGACGCGGCGCCGTGCCCAGGCGAAGCGGCGCGAGGCCGCCACGCGCCGGGCCAGGGCGGCGTCGTCGATCGAGAGCGCGCGAGCGAGCCGCGTCAGCGCCGCGCCGCGCGCCGGCTCGGGGGGGAAGTCCTTGGGGTCCACGAAGACCGACTCGGCCTGCACGTCGGCAGCCAGCGTGGCGCCGTTGCGATCGGTGATGAGGCCGCGCCGCGGCTTCAGCTCGATGGGCCGGACGTACTGGTCGCGTGCCAGGCTGCCGAGGTGATCCTGCTGGACCACCTGGAGCTGCACGGCGCGCCCGGCCACCACCGCCAGGCCGCCGGCCAGCAGCACCGACACCACCCACAGGCGGATGGCGATCCAGCGCGCTCCGGCTGCGTCGAGGCCCGCTCGCACGCGCTCAGCCCGCGGACGCGACCCTGCTGAAGACGACTGGCTCCGCCGGCGCGGGATGCCCGGTCCGCTCGCGCCCCGACTGCTTGCGAGAGGAGAGGGTCCCCTTGTCCGCCGCCACACCGCCCGCCCGTACCACCACCGCCACCCGCCCGACCTCGGTGCCCGCCATCACCGTTCCCGGCGCCGGCGGAGCCATGCCCAGCTGCGCCCGCGCGAACCGCTCCAGCCGGCCCGGCGCGCGCAAAGTCGCGACCTCCATCTCCAACCGCCCGTGCTCGTCCTCGAGCTTCTGGTGCTCGGCCTCGAGCCGGGCCAGCTCGTATCCGGAGGTGATCACCTGCGTGTGGCTCCAGATGCGGAAGACCGCCACCGCCGAGAAGAGGGCCACCGCGGCGCCGAGGCGCAGCACGCGGCCCCCCTGGCCGCACCTCCGGGCGTCCGCGCTCATCGCAGCCTCTCCACCGCGCGCAGCCGGGCGCTGCGCGACCTCGGGTTCGCCGCCACCTCTTCGTCGGAAGCCTTCACCGCCTTGCGCGTCACCGCCCGGAAGGCCGGGTCGGCGCCGCAGGCGCACACCGGGAGGTCGGGCGGGCAGGTGCAGCCGCGGGTGAGGTCGCGGAAGCGCTCCTTCACCATCCGGTCCTCGAGGGAGTGGAAGCTGATCACCGCGGCGCGGCCGCCCACCGAGAGCACGGTGGGGAGCCCGTCGAGCCAGGCGGCCAGCGCGCCGAGCTCGTCGTTGACGGCGATGCGGAGCGCCTGGAAGGTGCGGGTGGCCGGGTGGATCTTCTTGGGCCAGGCCTTGCGCGGGATGGCGCGGGCCACCACCTCGGCGAGCGCGGCGGTGTCGAGCCGCGTCCCCTCGGCCACGGCGCGCTTCACCGCGCGCGCCACCGGCCGGGCGAAGGGCTCCTCGCCGTACTCGCGCAGGATGCGGGCCAGCTCCTGCTCGTCGATGCGGGCGAGCAGGTCGGCCACCGTCTCGCCCTCCTGCCCCATGCGCATGTCGAGCGGGCCGGGCCTGGAGAAGG
Organism: Anaeromyxobacteraceae bacterium; assembly: GCA_035656915.1. Lineage (GTDB taxonomy): Bacteria > Myxococcota > Myxococcia > Myxococcales > Anaeromyxobacteraceae > Anaeromyxobacter_B. Next base: position 115,482 of record DASRRJ010000008.1, on the reverse strand, counting down.
AGAAGCCGCGGGCGCCCTCGTCGAACTGGTGCGAGGAGACGCCCAGGTCCACCAGCGCGCCGTCCACCGTGCCCAGGCCGAGGGCGTCGAGCACGTTGCGGGCGTCGCGGAAGTCGCCGCGCACCGCGCGGAAGGCCTCGCCGTAGCGCGCCAGCCGCGCCTGCGCCGCCGCCAGGGCGGCCGGATCCTTGTCGATGCCGATCACGCGCGCACCCCGTTCCAGCAGGAGCGAGGAGTGGCCGCCGCCGCCGAGCGTCCCGTCGAGGAAGAGCTTCCCCGGGGCCGGCTCGAGCAGGTCGACCGTCTGGTTGGCCAGGACCGTGACATGGTGGAACTCCGCGCTCACGCCGCCCGGAGGGCCTCCTCCAGATTTCCGTACAGCTCCACGAAGCCTCCGGCGCCACCGGCGTAGACCAGGTCGCGCACGTAGCGGCTCGCGCCCGCGGCGCGCAGCCCCGGGATCGACTTGAGCAGCGCCGCCCCGGCGTAGTGGAGGTGGGTGACCCGCTTCAGATCGATGACCACCATGCGCCCGCCCTCGCGGACAGACGTGCCGAGGCGCGCGATGGCCTCGAGCTCCTCGCGCGTGAGCTCGCCGATGCCGCGGATGATGGTGACGCCGTCCTGGTGCCGTGCCTCGTACATGCCCGTCCCTCCGTCCCGCTCACTTGAAGAAGTCGAGGATCTCGTTGGACGGCATCTCCGCCGCCATCGAGGCCTCGTGCGCCGCCTGATCCCAAAGCTGGATCGTCCGCCCCATTCCGACCCAGACCACGTCCTTCGCGAGCGCCGCGTAGCCGCGCAGCGCCGGGGGGACGAGCACCCGCCCGTGGTCGTCCAGGTCCACTTCCTGCGCGGTCGAGAAGAAGCGCAGCACGTTCTTCTGTGCGATGTAGTCGAGGGGTGAGAGCTGCTTCACCTTCTCCTCGAGCTTCTTCCACTCCGAGAGGGGCCAGGCCTGGATGGCGCGCCAGTGCGGGAACGCGGTCAGCACGATCTTCGACTCGCCGTCGGCCACCAGCTGCTCCCGCAGGCGGGCAGGCAGGCTGGTGCGCCCTTTGGCGTCGATCGTGTGGTTGTAGGTCCCGATGAACACTGGATGGGCTCTGGATGCCGCTCAGATCCGCTTTTTGCCACTTCTTCCCACTTCCTGGTTCGGATCTACGGAGATCGGCGCGGATTGTCAACAAGCCCAGGGCAATCAAGGACTTGGATCTGCTCAGAAGATCAGTGACCGGCCAGGCCGGATCGGCCAGCGCTGGTGGTGCGCGTATGCCTACACGCTAGCGCTGGGGGCGATCGCCAGCTGGGCTCCTGATCGGGCCCACGGCGATCCGCCGGGGTGGGAAACGCCCGCTCTCCGATCAGCCGCGGGGGCGATCGGCGCCACGGTCGAGCGCGCGCACCGATCAGGCGGAGGCCCGCGTCCCACCTGATGCGTTGCGCGGGGTGCTCCGGACCGGTCATGCTGTCCGGATCGATTCTCCAATCAACGTCGAGGTGCGCGCGTGACGACTCTCCAGGGCAGCACGGTCTTCATCACCGGCGCGAGCCGCGGCATCGGCAAGGCGATCGCGCTGGCCGCGGCGCGACAGGGCGCGAACGTCGCCATCGCCGCCAAGACCACCCGGGCGCACTCGAAGCTGCCCGGGACCATCTACAGCGCCGCCGCCGAGATCGAGGCCGCCGGCGGCACCGCGCTGCCCATGCAGGTCGACGTGCGCAGCGAGGATCAGATCGCCCAGGCGATGGCCGAGACCGCCGCGCGCTTCGGCGGCATCGACGTGCTCGTGAACAACGCCAGCGCCATCTTCCTCGCCGGCACGGTCGAGACGCCGATGAAGCGCTTCGACCTCATGCACCAGGTGAACGTGCGCGCCACCTTCGCCTGCGCGCAGGCCGCCATCCCGTACCTCGAGAAGGCGAAGAACCCGCACATCCTCAACCTCTCGCCGCCGCTGCGCCTGCTGCCGCAGTGGTTCGCGCCCCACGTCGCCTACACCATGAGCAAATTCGGCATGAGCATGTGCGTGCTCGGGATGGCCGAGGAGCTGCGCGCGAAGGGGATCGCGGTGAACGCCCTGTGGCCACGGACCACCATCGCCACCGCGGCGGTGGTGAACCTGCTCGGCGGCCAGGAGATGGCGGACCACTCGCGCAAGCCCGAGATGGTGGCCGACGCGGCGATCGCCATCCTGCGCCGCGACTCCCGGAACTGCACCGGCAACTTCTTCATCGACGAGGAGGTGCTGAATGAGGAGGGCGTCACCGACTTCGAGAAGTACGCGGTGACGCCGGGGGCGGAGCTGTGCCCGGACCTGTTCGTGGAGCCGTGAGGGCCGCGGCCGGGAGCGCCGCGCGGCCCGGCATGGATGACGAGAGCCCGCTCAGTCCGCCGTCCCCCCGTGCACCTCCGCCTCCTGATGCCGGAGCTGCTCCTCCATCACCAGCTGCGTCAGCTCCTTCTCGAGCTCGTTGAACTCCGGGCTCGCCGGGTCGCGCGGGCGGGGCAGGGTGATGGGCACGATCCGCTTCACCGTGCCCGGGCGGTAGGTCATCACCACCACCCGGTCGGCCAGGTAGATCGACTCCTCGATGCCGTGGGTCACGAAGACCACCGTCTTGCGCAGCTCGCTCCAGATGCGCAGCAGCTCGTCCTGCAGGTTGCGCCGCGTGAGGGCGTCGAGCGCGCCGAAGGGCTCGTCCATGAGCAGCATGGGCGAGTCGATGGCCAGCGCGCGGGCGATGGCGACGCGCTGGCGCATGCCGCCGGAGAGGTCCTTGGGGAAGCGGTCGCGGAAGTCCTGGAGCGAGAGCTTCGAGAGCCAGGCGTCTACCTTGCGCGCGATCTCCGCGCGCGGCTCGCCCTTCAGCTCGAGCCCGAAGGCCACGTTCCGCTCCACCGTCATCCAGGGGAAGAGGGCGTACTCCTGGAAGACCATGGCGCGGTCGGGGCCAGGCCCCACCACCGGGCGGCCGCCCGCCTCCACGGAGCCGTCGGTGGGCGGGAGGAAGCCGGCGATGGCGTTGAGGAGCGTGGACTTGCCGCAGCCGGAGGGGCCGAGGAGGCAGACGAGCTCGCCCTCCTGGATCTCGAGGTCGATGCCGTCGAGCGCCACCAGCTCGCGCCCGCCGGCGCGGAAGACCTGGCGCGCTCCGCGAACGGAGATCATGGCGCCCGGCACGCGTTCCCTCCGATGGTCTTCGGCATCGCGGCCTCCCGTCAGTTCTTCACCCGGAAGTGGCCAGGGCCTCGTCAGAGCGCCGCCACCACCGCCTCGTAGAGGAGCGCCACGTCTTGCAGCTCCTCGTTTCCCTTCAAGGCGTCCTCCCCGAGTGGGTGGCGCGACTGTAGCAGAGCGAGAGTCATCGCCTGACGGTGAATTGCCCGCGCACCGAAACCTACACGCCCGGGGATCTCCTCAGCGCTCGGCGCCCGTCTTCACCAGCTCGAGCAGCGCGTCCACCGCCGGCGGCTTGGCGACGTGGGCGTCGAAGCCCGCCTCCCTGGCGCGACGGCGATCTTCGGGCAGCGCGTATCCGGTGAGGGCGATGAGGCGCGCGGAGCTGTGCTCGCCGGCCCGCAGCGTCCGGGCCACCTCGTACCCGTCCACGTCGGGCAGGCCGATGTCGCACAGGATGACGGCCGGCTCGAGCTCGTGAGCCTTCGCGATGCCGGACTGCCCGCTGGAGGCGACGTGCACGCGGTGGCCCTCCGACTCGAGCAGGGCGGCGAGGGAGCGGGCCTCGTCCTCGTTGTCCTCTATGACCAGGATCTCCAGGGCGCCCGTGGGCTCGGCGCGGATCGGGGCCCTGGTGGACGCGCGGGGGGCGGGCACCAGGGGCAGGCGAACCACGAACTCCGAGCCGCGCCCAGGGCCGTCGCTGCGGGCGCCGATCGAGCCGCCGTGCAGCTCCGCCAGGCTCTTCGCCAGGGCGAGCCCGAGGCCGAGCCCGCCCCGGCTCCGGGCCAGGTCGTCCTCGGCCTGTACGAACGGCTCGAACAGCCGCGGCAGGAGGTCGGGCGAGATGCCGGCGCCGTCGTCTCGCACACGGATCAGGGCGTCGCCGCCGGCCTCCGCGAGCTCGACCACCACGGTTCCACCGCGCCGGCCGAACTTGGCGGCGTTCTGGAGCAGGTTGCCGATCACCTGGGTGATGCGCGTCGCGTCCGCATCGACCCAGGCCGGGCCGGGGGCCTCGACGCGCAGCTCGATGCCGTGGTCCTGGAACAGGGTCCGGTGGTCGTCGCAGGCCCGCCGGACGAGCTCCCCGAGCTCGAGGTGCGCGCGCCGGAGCTCGATCTTGCCCTTCGAGATCCGGGTGACGTCGAGCAGGTCGTCCACGATGCGGGCGAGGTGGCCGGTCTGGCGGCCGATGACCTCCCGGGCGAGCGTCGCCTGCCTGCTGCCGGGCGGGAAACGATCGAGCAGCCAGATGGAGTTCCGGATCGGCGCGAGCGGGTTGCGGAGCTCGTGCGAGAGGACGGCCAGGAACTGATCCTTCCTTCGATCGGCCTCGCGCAGCGCCTCGCGGGCCTCGCTGCTGCTCGCGAGCAGCCGCTCGAGCTCGCCGGTGCGCTCGCCGACCCGGCGCTCGAGATCGGCGTTGACCTCCTCCAGTCGCCCGCGCGCCTCGGTGAGCCCCTCGACGAGCGCCTCGTTCCTGAACCGGAGGCGGATGGCGTCCTGGATGGCGCGGCTCCCGGTCCGCGAGATGCCGGCGACGGCCACCCCGAACAGCGTCATCATGAAGGCCATCCCCACCTGGACCGGCTCGCGCGTGGCTGCCAGGCGGACCACCATCGGCAGGAGCGCGGGCGCTGCGAACGCGATGAAGGCGAGCGGATAGCTGGCGTTGCTCGAGGCGGCGCCCGCGGCCATGCCGCCGAGCACGAAGGCGAGGAACAGCTCGTGGAGCGGCGAGCGCGCCGTGGAGAAGACGAGGGCCGCAGAGCCCCAGCCGATTCCGACGAGGGCGGACTGGGCGGCGAAGCGCCGCGCCCAGCGGACCGCTTCGGCCGGGCCCGCCGGGCCGCGCCGGTAGGCCCGCACCAGCGCCATCCGCAGGGCCGCCAGCGCCCAGAGCGCGGCCATCCAGCCGAGCGAGAGGGCGGGCGGGACCAGCCCCCTGAAGATCCAGGCGACGATCGCCGCGTTCACCACCACCGTCGCCTGGGCGATGGGGGCGCGGGCATACAGCATCCGCACCCGCTCGGCGAGGACGCGGGGCTCGATCTCCGGAGTCGCGCCGGGGAGAAGGTCGCCGCTCACGAGGGTTGCCTCGAGGGCGGAAGGGAGCGACGTACCCGCGCCACGCGCACCGTCCGGGCCCGGCGCGGGAGCGCCAGAGGGACCAGCCGATCGAGCGGATGCATCGCCATGAACCGTCCTTCACGCCGACGGGTGCCCCGCCCGCCCTCCGCCCAGGCGGCGAGGGCCGAGCCGGCGCCGCTAAGCGTAGGGCCGCTGCCCCGCGCGCGCAGGCTCGAGGACGCGCCCGGCGCACCTCGCCACGCTCCTCATCGCCCCTGCTCGAGGCCGCGGTGCCAGCGCAGCAGCCGACGGTTGACCGCGTCCATGACCAGGTCGATGCCCAGCCCGGCGAGTCCAATGGTGAACATGCCGGCGATGATCTTGTCGGACCAGAGGAACTCGCGCGCCTCGAGGATCCGGTAGCCGAGCCCGCTGTTCACCGCGATCATCTCGGCCACGATCACCACGATGAAGGCCACCCCCACCCCCACCCGCACGCCGGTGAGGATGTAGGGGGTGGCCGCCGGCAGGATCACCCTTCGGAAGAGCACCTGCTCGCCCGCGCCCAGGTTGCGGGCGGCGCGGATGTAGATGGCGTCCACGCTGCGCACCCCGGCGATGGTGTTCATGAGCACCGGGAAGAAGGCGCCGAGCGAGATGAGGAAGTAGGCGGGGGGATCGCCGAGCCCGAACCAGAGGATGGAGAGCGGGATGAAGGCGATGGGCGGGATGGGTCGGAGCACCTGCACAAGCGGGTCGAAGAGCTGGTAGACCCAGTCCTTGGCGCCCATCACCAGCCCGAGCGGCAGGGCGAGGCCGGCGCCGATGGCGAAGCCCACCAGCACCCGCTTCAGGCTGCCGACGGCGTCCCCGGGGAGCTCGCCGGAGACCAGCCAGAGCAGCCGCGACTGCCCGGCCGACGGGTCGAAGGGCTCGCCGGGCAGGAGGTAGGCCACCCAGCGGCGCGCCACCTGCGAGGGCGGCGGCAGGATCTGCGGCGAGACCTTGCCGGCGCGCGACAGCCACTCCCAGAGGAGCAGCACGGCGACCGGCACGATCAGCGAGCGCAGCAGCAGGAGGAGCCGGCCGCGCATCGCCTACTTCACGCCCAGCTGCTGCTTCGCCTCCTGGAGGAGGTCGAGCTTCACCCAATCGGCCGCCGGCGGCGGCTGTCGCAGCTTGCCGACGCCGTACTTCTTCATGAGGTCGGTGGTGCGCTGGAGGTGCTCCACCGTGAGGTCGTAGGTGAAGGCGGCGTTCTGCATCGCGTCCTCGTAGTCGCGCGCGCCGAGCTGCCCCTTGAACAGGTTCTCGCGCACGTACTTCTCGGCCAGCGCCCGATCGGCGAGGAAGCTGCGGGTCGCGTCCACGAAGCACTTCATCACCCGGAGCGCCAGGTCGCGGTTGCGGTAGAGCTTCTCGGTCATCACCAGCACCCGCACCGGCTCGCCGAGGGGCGTGTCGTAGGGCTTCAGGAGCTCGACCCCGAATCCCTTGGCGATGGCCTGGGTCGACTGCGGCTCCGACTGGCTCATGGCGTCGATCTGCTTCGCCATCAGCGCCTGGTTCAGGTCGGCGTAGGCGAGGTAGAGGATGGTGACGTCGGCCTTGCCCGGCTGGTCGGACCAGGTGAGCCCGTGCTGCCCCAGCTCGGCGAGGAGCAGGATCTCCTGCGCGCCGCCGCGGGGCACGCCCACCTTCCGGCCCTTGAGGTCCTCGACGCGCTTCAGCCCGAGGTCGGCGCGAACGACGATGCGCGCGCCCCCCTTGGCGAAGCCGGCCACCGCCACCACCGGGGCGCCGGCCGCGCGCCCGGCCACCGCGGCGTCGGCGGCGCTGGCGGCGAGGTCCACCTCCCCGGCGAGGATGCCGGGGATGATGTCCACCCCCTTGGGGAAGATCCGCTCCTCGATCCGCAGGCCGTACCGGGGGGCGAGCTCCTTCATGTAGGAGACCGCGCCGTAGTGGGCGAACTTGAGGTTGCCGAGCCGGACCAGGTCGGCGGCCGCGGCCGGGCCCGCGGTGGCGAGGGCCAGGGCGACGAGCGCGAGGAGCTTCTTCATGGGCGGCGACCTCCCGGTGGCGAGGGTCCGCCGCGCGCCCTACAGGTTCACCTTGGGCAAGCGCGCCAGCGCCTCGCGGATCTTGTCCTCCGAGTATGCGTGATCCTCGAGCCCCCCGGAGAGATAAGCGTCGTAGGCACCCATGTCGAGCTGTCCGTGGCCGGAGAGGCCGAGGAGGATCACCCGCTCCTTCCCCTCCTCCTTGGCCCGCAGCGCCTCGTCCACGGCGGCGCGGATGGCGTGCGACGACTCCGGCGCCGGCACGATCGCCTCGCTGCGCGCGAAGAGCAGGGCGGCCTCGAAGCAGGCCGTCTGCGCGTAGGCGCGGGCCTCGAGCTGGCCGGCGGCGTGGAGCTGGGAGACGAGCGGGGAGGCCCCGTGGTAGCGCAGGCCGCCGGCGTGGATGCCGGGCGGCATGAAGTCGTGACCGAGCGTGTACATCTTGGCGATGGGCGCCATCCGGGCGGTGTCGCCGTAGTCGAAGGCGTAGACGCCCTTGGTGAGGGTGGGGCAGCTTGCCGGCTCGGCGGCGAGGCAGCGCACCCGCTTGCCGGCGGCGCGGTCGGCCAGGAACGGGAAGGCGAGGCCGGCGAAGTTGGAGCCGCCTCCGTGGCAGGCGATGACGACGTCGGGGTAGTCGCCCGCCAGCTTGAGCTGCGCCTTGGCCTCCTGCCCGATGACGGTCTGGTGCAGGCAGACGTGGTTCAGCACGCTGCCGAGCGCGTAGTGGGTGTCGGCGTGGGTGGCGGCGTCCTCCACCGCCTCGGAGATGGCGATGCCGAGCGAGCCCTGGTTCTCGGGATCCTGCGCCAGGATGGCGCGGCCGGCCTGGGTCTCGAGCGAGGGCGAGGGGATCACCGTGGCGCCGAAGAGCTGCATCAGGCTCTTGCGGTAGGGCTTCTGCTGGCAGCTCACCTTCACCATGTAGATGGTGCACTCGAGCCCGAACATGCCGCAGGCCATGGCGAGCGAGCTGCCCCACTGGCCGGCGCCGGTCTCGGTGGCGAGCCGCTTGATGCCGGCCTGCTTGTTGTAGAAGGCCTGCGGCACCGCGCTGTTCGGCTTGTGCGAGCCGGCCGGGGAGACGCCCTCGTACTTGTAGTAGATGCGGGCCGGCGTCCCGAGCGCCTGCTCCAGGCGCCGCGCGCGGAAGAGCGGGCTGGGGCGCCAGAGCCGGTAGATCTCGCGCACCTCCTCGGGGATGGGGATGAAGCGCTCGCGCGAGACCTCCTGCTCGATCAGTGCGAGCGGGAAGAGCGGCAGCAGATCGTCGGGGGTGACCGGCTCGAGCGTGCCGGGGTGGATCACCGGCGCCAGCGGGCCGGGCAGGTCCAGGATGACGTTGTACCAGTGGGTGGGGATCTGGCTCTCGGGCAGCAGGTACTTCGTCGTCTCCATCTCCGGCGCCTCCGCGGTCGTGAACCCCCAGCCTACCGCAGGTTGTGCCCGATGTGCCCGGCCGCCCAGTGCGCCAGGGCGAAGATGGTCTCCTGCGGGTTGACGCCGAGCGAGGTCGGGAAGACCGAGCCGTCGGCGACGAAGAGGTTGTCCACCTGGTGGTGCTTGAGCCGCGCGCTCACCACCGACTTGTCGGGATCCTTGCCCATGGCGCAGCCGCCCATCTGGTGGGCGGTGAAGAGCCCGACGCGCACCGGCCGCCAGGGGGCGGCGTCGAGCTTCGCCAGGTCGGCCTCGCTCCGGAGCTCCACCGGATCCTCGTGGAGCGACCAGACGGTCTCGGCGCCGGCGGCGAGCTGCACGCGGGCGAGCGCCTTGTTCCCCTCGCGCAGCGCCTCCCAGTGCTGCGGGCGGAGCCGGTAGTCGAGCCGGACCCGGCCGTCCTTCCTCAGCGAGACGGTGCCGCCCTCGTCGCCCGGCAAGAAGCCGTCCACCGCGAGCGCGATGAGCGCGGACACGTGGCCGAGCCGGGCCATCACCTCCTGGTGCCCGGCGCCGAACCCGCCGGCGGCGGTGGCCGCCAGCATGGGGTGCACCGGCGCGGTCTCCATGAAGAAGCCGACCTTGCCGGGCCCGCGGTCGACGAACTGGTGCGAGGCGACCGACTGCGGCGCGCCGTAGAAGCCGTCGATGCGCTGGCGGAACGCGGCCACGCTCGCCACCACCGGGTGCAGGAAGGTGCGCTTGCCGATCCGCCCGTTGAAGTCGAGCCCGCTGCGCAGGAGCAGCGCCGGGCTGTTGACGGCGCCGCCGCAGAGCACCACCACCTTGGGCTTCACCAGCACGGTGTGGCCCTTGGGCCGGTCGGTGGCCGGATCGAGCACCTCCGCGTGCACCAGGCTGGCGCGCTTGCGGTGCAGGTCGATCCGCACCGCGCGCGCGTTGGCGTAGAGGTGCGCCCCCTTCTTCACCGCGTCGGGCACGCAGGTCACGTCCATCGAGCGCCTGGCGTCGATGGGGCAGCCCATGCCGCAGTATCCCAGGTTGGCGCAGCCCTCGACGTTGCGGCGGGTGGCGGCGCGCTGCCAGCCGAGCTTACCGCAGCCGTCCCAGAGCACCCGGTTGTTGGCGTTGGCCTGGGCGACCGGCCACTCGCGGATGTTGAGCCGCTGCTCCACGGCCTCGAAGTGCGGGGCGAGGGTGGCGGGGTCGAGCCCCTCCACCCCGTGGACGATTCGCCAGTGCTCGAGCACCTGGTCCGGGGTGCGGTAGCTGGTGGTCCAGTTGACGGTGGTGCCGCCGCCCACGCAGCGCCCCTGCAGCACCGTGATGGCGAGGTCGGCCGTCGCCCGCTGCCCCTTCTCCTGGTAGAGGTGCGGGTAGGCGGTGGCCTCCTGCATGTCGAAGTCGTTGCGGGTGTAGAGGCCGCCCTCCTCGAGCAGCACCACCCGCGCGCCCATGTCGGCGAGCCGCGCCGCCATCATCGCGCCGCCGGCGCCCGAGCCGATGACGCAGGCGTCGGCCCGCTCCTCGTAGTCGCGGGTGATGTCGGCGCCGGTGAGGATCCGGCCGGGGCCGTTGGCGCGCCAGGACTCGGCCATCTAGCGCCTCGCTCCGGTGGGAGGACCGGGGTAGCCGACCGCGGTCCAGGTCTCGGGAGAGGCGTAGTAGGCCGCGTAGACCAGCTTCTTGAGCGCCCGGAACCCGGTGCGCCGCACCGCGATGCGGCTGGTGGCCCAGGCGTGGAGCCGACGGTCCTGCGCCTCCGGCGAGGCGCCGCTGAAGGTGCCGGCGAGGCCGTCGAGCGTGAGGCCGGTGAGGGGGCTCTCGAAGAGCCCGAGGAGCTGGCGCAGCTCGTGCTGCACGGCGGGGTGGGCCATGGCGGCGATGGCGTCCACCTTGCGCGGGACCTCCACCTCGAGCGGGCGCGGGAAGCCGCGCCGGGGGGGCACCAGCCGGTCGGCGATGGCGAGGATCACGGTGGCCTCCGCGGGCGTGAGCACCTGGAACGGGCCCTTGAGCGCGGGGTCGGGCTGGGTGCTGCGGGTGCCGAGCCAGACGCCGCCGCCGGTGGCGAGCAGCGCCGCGCCGACCAGCCCCTTCTTGATGAAGCTGCGCCGGCTCTCCAGCTCACCGGGCATGAGGATGCGTGGCGCTCGACGACCCATGGGCGGCAGAGCCTAACCCAGGAGCCCGCGGGTGTCGTGCTCCGGGCGAGTCTCGCGTTGTGCGTGCGCCCCTCACCCGGGCGCACAGCGGCGCCGGCGGATCGCTCCTCGCGGGCCCCGGCCCGAGGAGTAGAGTGGCGGCGCGGGAATCTCGAGGCCCGCGCGAGCCATGTCCGTCCACGAACAGCGGTCCCACCCGCGCGCGCCGCTGGTGCTGGCGGTGAGCTACCCCGAGGACGAGGGCAGCGCCCGCGACTACACCGAGAACCTCTCCGAGGGCGGGCTCTTCGTCCGCACCGAGCGCGACTTCCAGCTGGGCGACCAGGTGACGCTCCAGCTCAGCTTCCCGCGGCTGCTCGAGCCGCAGGAGGTGTCGGCCGAGGTGGTGCGGCTGCGCTGCGACGGGCCGGCGGGGCCGGCCGGCGTGGGCGTGCGCATCCCGCCGGAGCGGCTGGAGGACCGGGAGCGGCTCCGGGAGCTGGTGCGCGCGACCGAGCGCGCCCCGCGCCGCGCGCCGAGCTACCGGGTGATGCTGGTGGAGGACAACTCGCTGGTCGCGGCCATGTACGCCTCGGCCCTGCGCCGCGCCGCCTCGGAGGGGCTGCCGGGCCCGGTGGTGGAGCTCTGGCAGGACGGGGGCGAGGCGCTCTCGCGGCTCGAGCGGTTGCCGGCGGTCGACCTCATCGTCACCGACATCTACATGCCCGTCATGAGCGGCCTCGCGCTGCTGGAGCGGCGGCAGCGCCACCCGCGCCTGGCGCGCATCCCGGTGGTGGTCATCAGCTCCGGGGGCGAGCTCGAGCGGGAGCGCGCCCTCGGCCTGGGCGCCGACTTCTACCTCCAGAAGCCGGTCAAGTATCAGGACCTGGTGGTCACGCTGCGGGCCCTGCTGGCGCGCGAGCCCGCCGAGCGCGAGGGCACGTAGCCCGCCGTCGCCGTTGCCCGCCGCTGGTCCGCGAGCTACCTTCACGCGGCGGCGAAGGCGCGCGCGAGGAGGCGAGATGGCACAGGTGGCGGCCCACATCACCGGGACGGTGTCCCGCATCGAGAAGAAGCCCGGCGACCCGGTGAGCCCCGGTGAGACGCTGGTGATCATCGAGTCGATGAAGATGGAGATGCCGGTGGAGGCCACCGCCGCCGGACGGGTGAAGGAGATCCGCTGCAAGGAGGGGCAGGCGGTGAGCGAGGGCGACGTCCTCGTGGTGCTCGAATAGATGGGCGCCGTCACCTCCGAGGACCGCGGCCTGGTCCGCGTGGTCACGCTCTCCAACCCGCAGAAGCGCAACGCCCTCGACTTCGAGAGCCTGCTGGAGCTCGAGGAGGCCTGCCTGGCTGCCGCCCGCGACCGGGTGCGCTGCCTGGTGCTGCGCGGGGCGGGCGAGCGCGCCTTCTCCGCCGGCTTCGACATCGGCGCGCTGCCCCGCAGCGGCGGCGCCGGCGAGCGGCCCGACGAGGCGGTGGAGCGGGCCATGGAGGCGGTGGAGGCGGTGCCCTGTCCAACCGTCGCCTTCGTGAACGGCGCGGCCTACGGGGCCGGGGCCGAGCTGGCGGTCACCTGCGACCTGCGCGTGGCGGCCCACGGCGCCAGCCTGGGGATGCCGCCGGCGCGGCTGGGCGTGGTCTACTCGGCGGCCGGCCTGCGCCGCTTCCTCTCCCTGCTCGGTCCGGCGCGCACGCGCGAGCTGTTTTTCACCGGGCGGGCGGTGAAGGCCGAGGAGGCGCTGGCGCTCGGCCTGGTGGACCGGGTCTTCCCGGCGGCCGAGGCCGAGGCGGCGGCGCTGGCGCTGGCCGGCGAGATCGGCCGGAACGCGCCGCTGGCGGTGCAGGGGATGAAGCACATCCTGCGGCTGCTCGAGTCGGCGCACGAGCGCGGGCTCACCGACGCCGAGCGGGAGGAGGTGGCGGGGCTCCGGCGGCGCGCCTTCGAGAGCGCCGATCTCGCCGAGGGCCGCGCGGCCTTCCTGGAGAAGCGGCCGCCCCGCTTCAGCGGGAGCTAGGGCCTCTTGCGGGACCGGTCCCGCCGGGCGAGGTCGCGGTCGAAGCTCGCCCCGTCCTGCGCCGGCAGCACCACGAACTGGTCGAGCTCGTAGCCGGCCAGGGTGAGGTCGATGCGGTGGCGCTCGTCGAGCTTCACGTCGGGGATGGTCAGCGGGGTGACGCCGGCCGGGCGATCGTCGATGCGGACCGCCGCGCCGGGCGGTGAGGAGGTGACCCGGAGCGGCCCGAGGCCGCGCTCGAGCTGCAGGTGCACCCGCGCCGCCGAGGCGAGCCAGTCCGGCTCCAGGGTGGCGCTGGCGGCGCGGCGGCCGGGGGCCTCCAGCAGCACCAGGTGGCCGCGGGCGAGCGGCACCCGCTCCACCACCGCCGGCGTGACCGCCTCGAGGCGCGCGCCGTCGAGGGTGATGGCGGCGCCGGGAGGATCCGAGGTGACGACCAGCGCGCCGCCGCGGGTCCACGCCTGCCAGGCGAAGGCGCCGGCTGCGAGGGCCAGCCCGGCCCCGGCCCCGGCGGCGCCCGCCAGCCAGGGGGAGCCGCGCGGCGCCGACGCCGGCGCGCTCGGGCGGCGCGGCGGGGAGGCCGCCGGCGACGAGGCGGCGCGTGCCGGGAAGGTGATCTCGACCTCGGCGAGCGGGTCGGTCGTGACCGGCGGCTGCTGCTGCCGCGGTGCCGCCGTCGGGGCGGACGGCCAGACCAGGCGGCCGGGCTCGGCGGCGGGCGGGGCGACCGGCTTCTCGCCGGTCTGCTCGGCCACGTGCTGCAGCACCTTCATCACCAGCGCGTCGTGGGCGCGGCTGGCCCGCTCGCGGGCGATCCGGTTCGCGAACACCTCCTGGACCCGCTGCGCCAGCAGGTCCTGGATGGCGCTGTGGGGCGTCGGGAAGAGCACGTCCACCAGCGCCTCGGCGAAGTCCCGGGCGCGCGGGTAGCGCTGCTCCGGGTCGTAGGCCAGCGCCCGCGCCAGGATGGCGTCGAGCTCGTGCGGCAGCCCCTCGCTCATCTCCGACGGCGGCACCACCCGCGCCTTGCGCGAGGCGATGAGCGAGTCGACGTCGCCGGCCTTGGGGAACGGCTTCTGCCGGGTGAGCAGCTCGTAGAGGATGACGCCGGCGGCGAACACGTCGACCCGGTGGTCCCAGGTCGCCTCCACCGAGGCCTGCTCGGGCGCGACGTACCCGAGCTTCCCCATCAACATCCCCTCTTTGTAGTTGGAGAGGCTGGTGGCCGCGCGGGCGATGCCGAAGTCGAGCAGCTTGAGCTCGCCCTCCCAGGAGACGAGCGCGTTGTCGGGCGAGACGTCGCAGTGGACGATGCGCAGCGGCTGGCCCTGGGCGTCCACCTTGCGGTGGGCGTAGTCGAGCCCCTGCAGCAGCTGCAGCGTGAGGTAGATCGCCTGCTCGGGCCTGAGCGTCGCGCCGGCGCGGGTGAACGCCTGCAGCATCTCGCGCAGCGAGATGCCGGCCACCAGCTCCATGGCGATGAAGTAGTTCCCGTCGACGGCGCCGCACTCGTAGATCTGCGCGACGTTGTTGTGGGTGAGCTGGACGGTGAGCCGGGCCTCGTTCACCAGCATGCGGATGAAGCCCTGATCCTGCGAGCGCTCCCGCAGGATGCGCTTCACCACCATCTCCTTCTCGAAGCCGCCGGCGCCCACCACCTTGGCGCGGTAGATCTCGGCCATCCCGCCGATGGCGAGCCGCTGCAGCAGGAAGAACTTGCCGAAGACGTGTGGCTTGAACTCCGCGGGCGTCGGCTGGGGGGCGGGTTCGGGCACGGTGATCGATGATATCCCGGGCCCTTTCGGGTGCCAAGGCGCCCCCGCGGTCCGCGCCGCGCCCGGCGCCCCATGTTATGAGGCCGGGATGCCCTTTGGCCCCGGCGCCCCGTCACCCATGGTGCGAGGCCTCCTCGTCGCCACCGGGCTCGCCGCGCTCACCTTCCTGCCCTGGCTCGGCTCGACCGGCCTGTGGGACCCGTGGGAGCCGCACTACGCCGAGGTGGCGCGCGAGATGCTGGCGCGGGGCGACTTCGTCCACCCGTACTGGGAGTCGGCCTGGTTCTTCTCGAAGCCGGTGCTGCTCATGTGGCTCACGGCGGCCGGGATGGCGCTCTCCGGCGCGCAGACCTCGTCCCTGCCGGCCGGCGCCGACCTCGCCGGGCCGACGCCGAGCGGCCTCTCCACCCTGACCGAGTGGGCGGTGCGCCTGCCGGTGGCGCTCCTGGCGGTGCTGGCGGTGGCGGTGATCTACCTGGCGGTGGCGCGCCTGGTCTCGCGCCGCGCCGGGCTCCTGGCGGCGCTGGCCACGACCACCGCCCCCTTCTATGCGCTCATGGCCCGGCAGGCGACCACCGACATGCCGTTCGTGGCGCTCTCCACCTGCGGCACGCTCTGCTTCGCGGTGGCGCTGATGGATCGAAAGGCCCACCGGACGGCCTGGGCCTACGCCGGCTACCTCTCCCTCGCCTTCGCCACCCTGGCGAAGGGGCTGCTCGGCTTCGGGCTCGCCGGCGCCGCCTTCCTCGCCTGGTTCGCGGCCACCGGCGCCTGGAGCCGGCTGGACCGGCTGCGGCTCGCGGAGAAGGTGCGCGGGCGCTGGCTCCCGGTCGGACCGCTCCTGTTCCTCGCCGTCGCGGCGCCCTGGTACCTCGCGCTGTCGCTCTTCCGCGGCGTCGACGACGAGGGGAAGACCTTCGCCTACCGCTTCTGGATCCACGACCACTTCAAGCGGCTCGAGGTGGGCGTCCACACCACCACGCCGGGCGGCACCTTCGACTACTTCATCGAGCAGCTCGGCTACGGCCTCGCGGCCTGGGTGGCGGCGCTGCCGGGGGCGCTCGGGGAGCTCCTGCGGGCGCGGGTGCGCGAGGAGGACGGGCGCACGCCGCGCGACGAGCTGGCGGTGCTCTGCGGGCTCTGGGCGGTCATCGCCTACGTGCTCATGAGCCTCTCCGCGACCAAGTTCCACCACTACATCTTCCCCGCGGTGCCGCCGCTCGCGATCCTCTGCGCGCTGTTCCTCGACCGGCTGTGGGAGGAGGAGCCGGCGCGCCACCTCCCGGCGCTCCTGCTCGGGCTCGCCGCGCTGGCGGTGGTGGGCCACTCGCTGGCGGAGGAGCCGAAGCACCTGGTGGACCTGTTCGTCTACAACTACGAGCGCCCCTACCCGGAGGCGGAGCTCGCGGCGGCCCACCCCGGCCACGCCCTGGGCCCGTTCCTCTTCTCCTTCGGGGCGAGGGCGGTGCTGCGGACGCTGCTGGTGGCCGGCGGACTGGCGGGGGCGCTGGCGTACCTGTGGCGCTCGCGGCGGGGGCTGGTGGGCGCTTTCGCGGCCACCGCGCTGGCGCTGGGGCTCTACCTCTCCTGGATCCACTGGAGGGAGCTCTCGCCGCACTGGAGCCAGCGCGACGTCTTCCGCACCTACCTCGCCCAGCGCCGCGGCCCCGACGAGCCGATCGCCGCCTACTACATGAACTGGCGCGGCGAGACCTTCTACTCCCGCAACCTGGTAAGGCAGATCCAGGAGCCGCAGAAGCTGAAGGACTTCGCTGCCCGGCCGGGGCGGAAATGGGTGATCGTGGAGCGCGCCCGGCTGCCGGCGATGCGCGGCGTCCTGGGGGAGCAGCGCCCCGTCCGGATCGCGGACCGCTCGGATAACAAATTTTACTTGGTCGAGATCACGAACTGAGATCCCGAAGGTAGCGTAAACCGTTGCTGACGAACAGGTCGCACTCTGGGTGTGCTAGGGGGTTTGAACCTACGAACCAGAGGCAGATCCCATGAGCGACGTGCAGGCTGTGACCAACTCTCCGGTGCGCGAGCTCGCTCGCGCCGTTTCCATCCCTCACGAGACGGTGATCCGCGACTCCACCGCCAACCCGGCGCCGCTGGGGCTCATGGGGTTCGGGCTCACGACCATCCTGCTCAACCTGCACAACGCCGGCTTCATCGGGATCGGCAGCATGATCCTGGCGATGGGGCTCTTCTACGGCGGCCTGGCGCAGGTGATCGCGGGCTACATGGAGTGGAAGAAGAAGAACACCTTCGGCATGGTGGCCTTCACCTCGTACGGCTTCTTCTGGATCAGCCTGGTGGCGCTGGTGCTCATGCCGCGCTTCGGCATCGAGGCGGCCGACGGCCGCGCCATGGCGGCCTACCTGTTCGTCTGGGGGCTCTTCAGCCTGGTGCTCTTCGTGGGCACGTTCCGCACCACCCGCGCGCTGATGTTCGTCTTCTTCCTGCTCACCATCCTGTTCTTCCTGCTGGCGGTGGGCGACGCGACGGGCAGCAAGGCCATCACCCGGCTCGCGGGTTACGAGGGCATCCTCTGCGGCCTCGGCGCGATGTACGTGGGCGCGGCGCAGATCTGGAACGAGATGTACGGGCGGACGGTGCTGCCGCTCGGCTCGTTCGATTAGCAGGAGCTTCCGCTCGCGATCTCCGCGCCGCGGCCCGCGCTCGGGTCGCGGCGCACGCGTTCACGGCTGGACTCATCGCTCCCTCCCCGCCGGTGCTCCTCTCCCTCCCCGCCGCGCGGGGAGGGCTGGGGAGGGGCGGCCAGGGGGCCGCGGGCCTCTTCAGCTCCGCCTCTTCGGTTCCGCCTCCTCAGCCTGCGGCCGGTGCCGTGGGGGCTCCGGGTCGTCGTCCACGTCGTGCTCGCGGCAAGTCGCTCCGTCCCTGATCTCTGGGCGGTTCCGAAGCGCTCTGGCCGCGCACCTCATCGGTCCGCGGCGATCGTCGTCGCGTCGTTCGTCGAATTGCCGCGGCCCTTTCGGTGCAGGCGGCAGGCCCAGTTGACCCGAGTCCGTCCGCAGCTCCGAGCCGCTGCGCGCGGCGCGGACGCCGCCCCTGCGCCAGCGGGGCGGTGCCGTGGCCAAGGTGGCGTCGCGTGTCGTTCGGCGAGGGCCGGCGCAGCTCGATGGGCGTGCTCAGTACCAGTCGAACCCGAGCCAGACGAGGAAGAAGCGCG
Organism: Anaeromyxobacteraceae bacterium; assembly: GCA_035656915.1. Taxonomy (GTDB): domain Bacteria; phylum Myxococcota; class Myxococcia; order Myxococcales; family Anaeromyxobacteraceae; genus Anaeromyxobacter_B. The sequence goes on along the minus strand of DASRRJ010000008.1, from coordinate 97,633 downwards.
AGCTCTCCGGGGCGGTGCTCGAGCTGCCGTAGGTCTGCGCGGCGAAGTCGGCGTTGACCGTGAAGTTGAAGCGCTGGCCGAGCCAGAAGGCGTAGCCCGCGCCGACGTCGCCGTTGAAGCCGGCGTAGCTCACGCTGTCGTGGAAGCCGGGCGAGCGGGTGTCGAAGGTGAGGAAGGTGGGCCCGACGCCGCCGCGCACGAAGAAGCCGCGCTCCCAGGGGAAGAAGGTGAGCATCACGTCGGTGTCGAGGATGGTGGCGGTGGAGTCGTAGCCGTTGCCGAACTGGTCGACCTGGCTGCCGAAGCTGGAGAGGCTGAGCAGGTCGAAGCCGAGCAGCAGCTGTGGGGTGAGCGTGGCGCCGACCTTGAAGTTGAAGCCGAGGCGGCCGCCGCCGCCGAGGTCGGAGAGGTTGAGCCGCTGCCCCTGGCCGGCCACGCTGCCGTCTCCGGCGCCCACGCCGAAGCCGATGTACCAGGGGGAGCGGGCGGCCTCGGGCCGGTAGCGGCTCGCCCCGGGCGGCGGGGGCGGGTACTCGGGGGGAGGCGGGGGGTATGCCCCCTGCGCGTAGGCGAGGCTCGGGAGTAGGGCGACCAGGATGGCGAGGGTCTTCAAGGCTGGCTCCTGTGCGGCGCGTCCGTCAGGGGGCGCGCGCCACCGCATAGCCTACCTCGTAGCTCGCCGGCACGGCACCGTCCCGCGAAAAGCGGGCGCGGTAGCGGTCCATCATGTCGAGCATCAGGCGGCGGCCGGCCAGGCCGCCAGGCGCGCGCGCGGGGGCCGCGGCCGGCGCCTGCCGGGTCACCGGGGCGGCGTTGCCGGCGCCGATGCGGCGCAGCTCGCGGAGCAGGTCGGGCACGTCGGGGTGCCACTCCACGTGGGTCGCCGAGCGGAGCGCGAGCGGGGCGAACCCGGCGCCGGCGAGCGCGCCCGCGAGGTCGGCCTGCGAGAAGAACCGGTGGGTCGGGTCCGGCGCGCCGCGGGCCTCGGCGGCGGCGCGGTAGGAGCTGCGCAGCTCGTGGAGGGTCTCGCCGCAGAAGAGCGAGACCGCGAGCAGGCCCCCGGGCGCGAGCACCCGGCGCGCCTCGGCGAAGGCCAGCTCGAGGCGGGTGAGCCACTGCAGGGCGGAGGTGGAGACGACGAGGTCGAAGGCGCCGGTGCGGAAGGGGAGCCACTCGGCGTCGGCCACCGCCAGGCGGGCGCGCGGACAGCGGGCCCGGGCGGTGGCGGCCATCCCCGGCGCGAGGTCCACGCCGGCGGCGAGGGCGCTCCCGGGCGCGAGCCGGGCGAGGAGCGCGCCGGTGCCGGCCCCCACGTCGAGGAGGCGAGGGCGCGGCGGGAAGTGCGGAGCGGCGAGCCGGAGCAGCTCCTCGCGCGCCACCTCCTGCACCCGCGCCGCTGCGTCGTAGTCGGCGGCGCCGCGGTCGAAGGCGGCCTGCACCCGCGCCTTGTCCACCTGGTTCGACCCTCTCAAGCCAGCTCCCGGGCGAAGGCATCGAGCGCGGCGGCGCACTCGGCGGGCCGGGTGAGGAAGGGCGCGTGCCCAGCGCCGTCGAGCGAGACGAGGCGGGCGCGCGGGAGCCGCTCGGCCAGGAACTCGCCGGCGCCGGGCGGGCAGACCGCGTCGGCGCCGCCGTGGAGCACCAGCGCCGGAGCCGCGACTCCGGCGAGCGCCCCGCGCAGGTCCACCCGGGCCAGCTGATCGAGCCCGGCCAGGGCGGCGTCGGGGGACGGGGGCGGGGCGCCGTCGAGCAGGTCGGCCCTCAAGGCGGCGAGGGCCTCGGGCGAGAGCTCCGCGGGCCCGAACATGCCGTCGAAGAAGCGGGCCAGCACCCGGGCCGGGTCGCGCCGGAAGCGGAGCGCCATCGCCTCGACGGTGGTGGCTGGCAGGCCGTGGGGCCAGCCGTCGGTCGCGGTGAAGCGCGGCGTGCCGGCGATGAGCGCCAGGCCGGCCAGGCGCGGGGTGAGGCGCGGCGCCGCGGCGAGCGCCACCTGCGCCCCCAGCGACCAGCCGGCGAGGAGGGCGCCCTCCCGCCCGAGCCGGTCGAAGAGCGCGACCAGATCGGCGACGTGGTCCTCGAGGGTCGCGGTGGGAGCGGCCGGGGAGCGCCCGTGGCCGCGCAGGTCGGGGGCGATCACCCGGAAGCCGGCGAGCCGGTGCCGGAGCGGGGAGAAGAGCCGCGACGACATCGCCCAGCCGTGGAGCAGCACCAGCGGGCGGCCGGCGCCGGTGACCTCGGCCGCGAGGACGACGGGGCTGGGCTCGGCCGCGGGCATCCGGTCCGAGTACCGTACGGCGGGAGCGTCGTCAACCACCTGGATGCTGGAGGGTTGACGAGGGCGCGGGCGAGATTTGCCTACGTGGCAGCCCCTCCCCAGCCCTCCCCACGCGGTGGGGAGGGGGTACCGCCTCACTCCTGCGGAGCAGCGGCGCGTGCTCCGTAACTCCCTTGTCCCGCTAAGCAGCGGAGCGCCGGTCGCGTGCTCCGAGCGTGCTCGACGCCTCCCCTCTCCCGCGCAGCGGGAAGGGACAGGGGAGGGGGCGATCCCGCCGCCCCCTCTCCCGTAGCCCTCAGCGCGCCGCGCGGACCCCGGCCCGCTCGGCGGCGGTGGGCTCGGCGCCGTACGCCTGGCCGGGCCTCACCTTGCCCTTGAAGACCCGGTAGATCACCACCGTGTAGGCGATCACCAGCGGCATGCCGAGGAGGGCGATGACCAGCATCACCATCTGCGTCTTGGGAGACGAGGCGGAGTTGTAGATGTCGAGGCTGTTCCCGAGCCAGCCCAGCGAGGGCACGAGCCGCGGGTACATGCTCACCGCCGCGAGGAAGATGGCGGCCACGATCACCGCCGACGAGGCGAGGAACGCGGTGCCGCTCTTCCCGGCGCGGGTGGCGCGCGGGATGGTGGCGAGCCCGCCCAGGAGCAGGGCCAGGAGCACCCAGGAGAGCGGGCTCCCCGCCACCTTCTCGAAGAGGAACGGCGACACCAGGAAGGTGGCCCCGGTGGCGATCGCATACAGCGCCAGGAACACCACCCAGGCACCCACCGCGACCTTGCCCATGCGGTCGTACAGGGCGCCCTCGCTCTTCATGCGGAGGTAGAGCGCGCCGTGCATCACGAACATGGCGAGGCTCACCAGCCCCACCAGCACCGCGTAGGGATTGAGCAGGCCGAGGAAGCTGCCGGCCCACTCGTGCTCGGCGGTGAGCGGCACGCCGCGGAGGATGTTGCCCACCGCCACGCCGAGGAGGATGGACGGGAGCAGGCTCCCCACGCCGAAGGCCCAGTCGAAGGCGTGGCGCCAGCGCGGCGCCTCGAGGTTGTGGCGGAACTCCATCGAGACGGCGCGGAGGATGAGCGCGACGAGGAGCAGCATCAGCGCCAGGTAGAAGCCGCTGAAGACGGTGGCGTAGACCACCGGGAAGGCGGCGAAGAGCGCGCCGCCGCCGGTGAGCAGCCACACCTCGTTGCCGTCCCAGACCGGGCCGATGGCGGCGACGTGGACGTCGCGCTCGGCGTCGCTCCTCGCGAAGAGGTGGAGCACGCCCACGCCGAGGTCGAAGCCGTCGAGCACCGCGTAGCCGGCGATGAGGACGCCGACGAGGAGGAACCAGGTAGTGTTGAGGTCCATGTGCGTTCCTCCTAGGCGTGCGCCGGGGCGACCTGGAGCTCGTCCGGATCGGTCTTGGCCTTCTTGATCATGAGGAAGAGCCAGAGGGCGCCGAGCAGCAGGTAGATGGCGCCGAAGAGGAGCAGCGAGAACCAGATCTCGCCGGCGGTGACGGTGGCGGAGTGGGCCTGGGAGGTGCGCAGCAGCTTGTAGACGATCCAGGGCTGCCGGCCCACCTCGGCGGCGGTCCAGCCGAGCTCGCAGGCCAGCACCGGCAGCGGGATGGACCAGACGAGCGCCTTCAGCAGCAGGGGGCGCTGCGACAGCTTCTTCGTGTAGATGCTCCACGAGGCGAGGGCCATGAGGAGGATGAACCACCCGCCGAGCGCCACCATGTTGTGGAAGGAGACGAAGGTGAGCCAGAGCGGCGGCCGATCCGCCACCGGCACCTGGTCGAGCCCCTGGACGTGCGCCGCCATGTCGCCGAAGGCCATCCAGGAGAGCATCCCCGGCACCTCGATGTTGGCCTTGAGCTGCGGGGGCGGCGTGAAGGGGATGGCGAACAGGACCAGCGGCGCGTGGTGCTGCGAGCTGTAGAGCCCCTCGATGGCGGCGAACTTCTCCGGCTGGGTGCGCGCCACCTGCTGCGCGTGGAGGTGGCCGAAGGGCATCACCTCCAGGATCGAGAAGACCAGGCCGGCGGTCACGCCGAGCCGCATCGCCTTGTGGGCGAAGACCGAGTCGCGGTCGCGCAGCATGTGCCAGGCGGCGACGCCCGCCATCACGAAGGCCCCACAGACCAGCGCCGCGGTGACGGTGTGGAGGAAGCGCGGCATGGTGGAGGGGTTGAAGACCGCGTCGTAGAAGCTGGTCAGCTCGGCGCGGCCGTTGCGGACCACGTAGCCGGCCGGGGTCTGCTGCCAGGAGTTGGCGACGATGATCCAGAAGGCCGAGAGGGTGGCGCCCACCGCGACCATCAGGGCCGAGAACCAGTGCAGCGCCCGCGAGACGCGGCCGCGGCCGTAGAGGTAGAGGCCGAGGAAGCTCGACTCTAGGAAGAAGGCGAAGACGCCCTCCGCCGCGAGCGGCGCGCCGAAGATGTCACCCACGAACTTGGAGTACTGCGCCCAGTTGGTGCCGAACTGGAACTCCATGACGATGCCGGTGGCGACGCCCACGGCGAAGTTGACCGCGAAGATCTTGCCGAAGAACTTGCCGACGCGGACGTAGTCGGCGTCGTTCTTCTTCCAGCCCATCCACTCGGCCGCCACCAGCATCCAGGCGAGGCCGATGCTGATGGGCGGGAAGATGTAGTGGAATCCGATGGTGACGGCGAACTGGATGCGCGCGAGCATCAATGCGTCCATGCGTGTGCTCCCGGGGGGCGCGGGGCCGCGCCCGATGACTTTGGGCGCATGATGCCACCCGAACGAGGATGTGGGGTCGCGAACACTGGGGGCGTCGTGCCTCTCACGGGGGGCCACCAAGGCAAGGAAGATGCCAGGGGGAGGGCGCGCGTTTCGCCCACCTGCCAGGCCCTCTGGCCATCTAACGCGCAGGGTTGGGGCGTTTCATCCCAGCCGGCGTTGGGGCGATCTTGTACATTGGCCTTCGGGCGCCGGTAAGGACCTTCAACCTTCCTCGTCGGCATCCCCGCCCGGCCCGGTGCGCAGCGGACCGATGAGGCCGTAGCGCTGGATCTTCGAGAAGAGGGTGCGCCGGTCGATGCCGAGGATGCGGGCCGCCGCCGAGCGGTTCCAGCCGACCGCCGCCAGCACCTTCTCGACGTGCCCGCGCTCCAGCTCCTCCAGGGTCACCAGCCCTGGCCCCTCCGGCCCGGCCCGGGGCGCGCCGTCGGCGCCGGAATCCCCGCCGCCCGGCAGGTCGGCGAGGTCGATGGCCCGCCCCGAAGAGGAGAGCAGCGCCCGCTCGAGCGCGTTGCGCAGCTCGCGGACGTTGCCGGGCCAGGGGTGGCGGGCGAGGGCCGAGAGCGCGCGCTCGGTGATCCCGAGGGAGGCGGCGCCCTGCTCGTCGGCGATCTCCAGGAGCAGGTGCTCGGCGAGCGCCGGCACGTCGTCGGGACGCTCGGCGAGCGCCGGCAGCTCGATCCGCAGCACGTCGAGCCGGTAGTAGAGGTCCTCGCGGAAGCGCCCGTCGCGCACCATCGCCGCGAGCTCGCGGTTGGTGGCCGCCACCACCCGCAGGTCGAGCCCGACCGGGCGGGTGGCGCCCACCGGCATCACCTCGCCCTCCTGGAGCGCGCGCAGGAGCTTGGGCTGGAGCGAGAGCGGGATCTCGCCCACCTCGTCGAGGAAGAGGGTGCCGCCGGAGGAGCGCTCCAGGAACCCGGGCCGGCTCTCGTGCGCGCCGGTGAAGGCGCCCTTCACGTGGCCGAACATGGCGCTCTCGAAGAGCTGCTCGGGGATGGCGGCGCAGTTGACCGGCACGAAGGGACCGCCGGCGCGGGGCCCCTCGCCGTGGATGGCGCGGGCGGCCATCTCCTTGCCGGTGCCGCTCCGCCCGGTGACGAGCACGGTGGAGCCGACCCGCGCCGCCTCGCGGAGCTGCGCCCGGACCCGCTGCATGGCCTCGCTCTGCCCCACCAGCCCGTCGGCGCTGAAGCGGCCGCGCACCGCCCGCTTGAGCCCCTCCACCTCGCGCCCCAGCGCCACCTCGCGGGCGGCGTTGCGCAGCACCCCGGCCACCTCCTCCACCCGGAACGGCTTGGTGACGTAGCTGTAGGCGCCGGCGCGCATCGCCTCCACCGCGTCGTCCACGCTGCCGAAGGCGGTCATGAGCACCACCCGGACTGCGGGGAAGCGTTCGCGCGAGAGCTGCAGCAGGGTGCGGCCGTCGATGCCCGGCATGCGCACGTCGGAGATGACCACGTCCGAGGGCGCCTCCTCGAGCAGCTGGAGCGCCCGCGCGCCGCCTGGCGCGTCGCGCACCGCGTAGCCGAGCCGGTCGAGGTGACGCACCAGGATCTCGCGCAGCCGGGCGTCGTCCTCCACCACCAGCACCGAGAGGGCGCGGGTCACGGCGCGACCTCGGCCGGGCCGGCGGGCGCCGGCGCGGCCGGGAGCTGCACCAGGAAGCTGGCGCCCCCGAGCGGCCCGGTGCCGACCCGGATGTCGCCGCCCTGGCTCGCCACCGCCTGGGCGCAGACGGCGAGGCCGAGGCCGGTCCCGTCGGACCGGGTGGTGAAGAAGGGGTCGAAGATCCGCTCGCGCAGCGGCTCCGGCACGCCGGGGCCGTCGTCGTGCACCTCCAGCGTGACCGCCGGCTCGCCCGCCTCGTCCTCCAGACGGGCGCGCACCCCCACCCGGCCGCCCTCGGCCACGGCGGCCACGGCGTTGAGGAGCAGGTTGAGGAGCACCTGGTGGAGCGCGTCCGGATCGCAGAGCACCGGCGGCAGGCCGGGCGGCAGCTCGCACAGGAGCCGCACCCGCCGCTTCTCCGCCGGGATGCGCAGGAGGCCGCGCACCCGCTCCACCGCCTCGCCGAGCGCGACCGGCTGCGGCCGGCGCGGCGTGCTCCGGGCGAAGCCGAGCAGCTCGCGGACCAGCCTGCCGATGCGGTCGGTCTCGCCCACGATGGCGGCGAGCTCCTTCCGTTGGGCCTCGTCCCGGGCGTCGATCAGCAGGTACTCGGCGGTGGCGCTGATGGCGGTGAGCGGCGAGCCGATCTCGTGCGCCAGCCCGGCGGCCAGGCTCCCCACCACCGCCAGCTTCTCGGAGCGCATGAGCTGCCGCTCCAGCCGCTCGCGGCCGGAGGCGTCGCGCGCCACCAGCGCCACCCCGCCGCCGTCGCCGAGGACCGCCGCCGACACCTCCACCGGGATGGCCTCGCCGCGCGCGTCGCGGAAGGTGAGGCGCGCCCCGCGCACCGCGCCCCGCCGCTCGGCGCGCTCGACGAGCCGCGCCAGCTCGCGCCCGTCGACCACCCGCGACAGCGGCCGCCCCACCAGCTCGGCGGCGGTGAGCCCGAGGAGCCGCTCGGCGCCGCGGTTGAAGCTCGTGACCGTGCCGGCGGCGTCCACCGCCAGGATGGCGTCCGCCGCCTCGCGGGTGATGTGGGCGAGGAGCTGCTCCTGGGCGGCGACGCGGCCCCGCAGCCGGTCGAGGGCGGAGAGGTCCTCCACGACGCAGGAGCGGCCGATGAGCCGCCCGGCCTCGTCGCGGAGCGCCACCGCCGAGAGCGCCACCGGCACCAGCCGGCCGTCCCGGGCCCGCCGCACCGTCTCGAAGCGCGGCGCCTGCCCCTCCGTCGCCACCTGCGCGGCGACGCGCCGCTCCTCCTCCCGGCGGTCCTCCGGGACGAGCAGGTCCACCCGGCGGCCCAGCGCCTCCTCCTGCGGGTAGCCGAAGATCGCCTCGGCGGCCGATCCCCAGGAGACGATCCGCTCCTCGCCGTCCACCACCAGGAAGGCGGCGCCGCGGGCCGCGGCGGTCTCGGCGGCGAGGCGCCGGCTGCCCCCGGCCAGGTCGGGCACCAGCGACGAGAGCCGCACGAAGCTCTCCGCGACCCAGCGGAGCGCGCCCGCGGCGTCGCGCACCGGCACCGCGCGCACCCGCCAGGCCTCCACCTCGCCGCCGGGCCGGGCCCGCTCGCGCACGCCCTCCTGCGGCTCGCCGGTGCGGAACACCAGCAAGGGCAGGCAGTCGGCGCAGCGCTGGTCCTTCTTCCAGAGCGAGGCGAAGCAGTGGTGCCCGCCGCAAGAGAGCTCGGCGGCCTGGGCGCGGATCTGCTCGTTGGCCCAGTCGACCCGCAGGTCGCGGTCGACCAGGGTGAGCCCGATGCCGAGGGCGGAGAGCGCGGCGCCGAGCGGCGCGAGATCGGCCGGCTGGGTGACGTCGAGGTGGGTGGGCGGGCTCATGCGGCGGGCCGGCCGGAGCCGGCGGCGCCCATCATAGCCGCAGACCGGCCGCCTCGGCGCGGCTCCGGACCAGCTCCACCAGCCCGGCGGCGTCGAGGGCGCGGTGGCCGGTGAGCCGCGCCAGCTCCTCCGGCGTGAGCCGGGCGCCCACCGACCAGCGGTCGAGCAGCCAGGCGCCGGCCTCCCGCGAGCGCCACCAGGGCCCGTCCACGGCGCGCCGGAGCAGGTAGCCCTCGAGCTGGGCGGCGAGGAGCGAGCCGCGCAGCTCCTCGGCCGCCGACAGCAGCGGATCCTGCTCGATCAGGAACAGCGCCGCCTCGTCGGCCTCCACCGGGTGGGCGAAGGCCCGCTCGCCGATGCGCCGCGCCGCCGCCAGCGCGCCGCCCGGGTCGCTCGCCCGGGCGACCTCCACCAGCACCCGGGCCGCCAGGCCGCGCACGGCCCGCAGCCGCTCGCAGAGCTCGGTGCGCACCGCCAGGTCGCGGTGGCCGAGCGGCAGCTGCGCGCGCTCCACCAGCCAGGTCGGGTCGGCGGTGAGCCACTCGAAGAGCTGGCCGTAGCCCTCGGTGAGCGCGGCGGGGCCGAGGCGGCGGAACTCCAGCTCCGGGCTCTGGACGTGGACCAGGTACTGGGCGACGCCGAGCTCGTGCAGCACCGCGCGCAGCTCCGGCGACCCGCCCTGCGGCACGAAGCTCACCCGCACGTCGCCGGGGACCTCGACCGGCATGACCAGCGGGCGCGGGTCCTTGCGCGGATCGGCGCGGCCGTCCACGGTGAGGGCGCGCTGCTCGCCGACCGCGAAGCCGAGCCCGCTCATCGCAGCCGAGACGTGGCCGAGCACCCGGGCCGCCGGGAAGGCGCGGGCGTTGCGGGCGGCGCGGAACAGGCGGGGCAGGTCGCGCTCGCGCAGCCGCTCCACCGGCACCTTGAGCTCGCGGCCGGCGAGGTCGGTGAGCAGCATGCGGTAGAGCTTGTCGGTGGCGGTCAGGGTCTTGTCCGCGAGGGCGGCCAGCTCGCCCGGCGGGGCGCCTCGCAGGGCGGCGACCAGGGCCGGGAGATCGCCGTGGCCCATCCGCCCGGCCTGGGCGCGCACCGCGTTCGCCCAGGCCTCGGCCAGGGGCGCGCGGGCGCGAGCGGCCTCGGCGGCGAGGTGCTCCAGCGTGGCCCGGCGCGCCGGGTCGGGCTCGCCGGCGAGGAGGCCGGGGACGCGGCTGGCGGCGATCCGCTTCCCCTCCCAGCTCACGGTAGCCGCGGCGGCGGCGGCGGCGGCCCGCTCCGACTCGGCGGTGGTGGCGCGGGCCAAGAGCTCGCCCTCGAGGTAGCGCGCAAGGTAGTCGAGGGCGCGCTGCTCGGCGCCACCGGTCGCGGCGCGGGCGGCGCGCACCGCCGCGAGCGTCTCCGGAGTGAAGAGCCTGGCGTGCCGCGCGTGGATGGGGTCGAGGTCGATGGCTCCGCCGGAGGTCCAACCCTTCCAGATGGCGGAGGCCTCCTCGCGCAGCAGGGCGTCCACCTCCTGCCGGATCGGCGCGACCGCGGCCTCGGCCTGCGCCGCCGCGGGCGACGCGGCGGTGGCGGTGGCGGGCGCGGGAGGAGCGGCCGGGCTGGTCACGGGCGCCGCGTGGGCGCAGGCGAGCGCGAGGAACAGGAGCGGGAGCGGTGCGGAGGAGAGTCTCACGGTGCCGCATGTTAACCAGCGGCGGCCCGGGTCGGTTAAGTTCCGGCGCATGGATCCCCACAAGGCCACCGCCGCGCGGGCCCGCGCCCGCCTCAACGCCGCGCTGCGCCAGTCGTTCGCGGCGCGCGGCTACGAGGAGGTGGAGACGCCGTGCCTCGTCCCGGCGCCCGGCATGGAGCCGCACATCGCCTGCTTCGAGGCGCCCTTCGTGCCGGAGGGCGGCGGCGCGGCGCGGCCGCTCTGGCTCCACAGCTCGCCGGAGTACGCCATGAAGCGGCTCCTGGCGGATGGGTTCGAGCGGATCTTCCAGCTGGCTCGCGTCTTCAGGAACGGGGAGGTCTCGGCGACCCATAACCCCGAGTTCACCATGCTCGAGCTCTACCGGGCCGGCGCCGACCACCTCGCCATCATGGAAGACCTGGAGCAGCTGGTGGAGGAGGCCGCGCGGGCGGTGGCGGGCGGGACGCGGGTGGCTCGCGCCGGCGTCGAGGTGGAGCTCGCGGCACCGTTCGAGCGGCTCACGGTGGCCGAGGCCTTCTCGCGGCGGGCCGGGATCGACCTCGACGGCTGCGGCGAGGACGCGGCGCGGCTGCGGGCGGCGGCGCTGGCGCGCGGGCTGCCGGTCGGACCGGAGGGGGAGGGGTTCGACGACCTCTTCTTCAGGATCTTCCTGGAGCGGGTGGAGCCGGGGCTGGGCGCACCCAGGCCGGTCTACCTCGTCGACTGGCCGGCGCGCATGGCCGCGCTCGCGAAGCTCACCCCGGACGGCCGGCACGCCCGCCGCTTCGAGCTCTACGTGGGCGGGCTCGAGCTGGCGAACGGTTTCTGCGAGCTCAACGACGCGGTCGAGCAGCGCCGCCGGCTGGAGGAGGAGCGCGCGCTGCGGGTGCGGCTCGGCCGGCCGGCGTACCCCTTGGACGAGCGGTTCGTGGAGGCGGTGGGGCGCATGCCCGACGCCGGCGGGGTGGCGGTGGGGCTCGACCGGCTCCTCATGCTCCTCACCGGCGCCGCCAGCATCGAGGAGGTGCTGCTCTTCCCGGCGCACCAGTTCCTGGGCTGAGCGGTCCCCGACCGGGACGGAATGGCGGGGGTCGCCCATGATCCCGATCCACGAACCCTCGGCGCCCTGGTTGGCTCGGACCGGGCGTGCCGACATCGAAGCGCCAGGTGATCCGCTCCCTCCTCTCCCTCGCCGCCGCCGCGGTGGCGCTGGCGGCCTCGGCCCAGGCCCTCGCCGCAGAGCCGCTCACCCTGGAGCAGGCCATCCGACAGGCCTGGGCCGAGCACCCGGGGCTCGCCGCCGGAGCCGCCCAGGTGGAGGCGGCGCGGGCCCAGGCCGAGGCGGCGCGCGCCGGCCACTACCCGACCCTCGGGGTGACCGCCCGGGCCCTCGTCACCGACGAGCCGATGAACGCCTTCGGGCTCAAGCTCGACGAGCAGCGCATCACCGCCCCCGACTTCGACCCGGCCCGGCTCAACTCGCCCTCGGCGATCGGCGGGATCGGCCTCGGCGGCTCGGTGAGCGTGCCCCTCTACGCGGGCGGCCGCATCTCCGCCGGGGCCAGCGCGGCGGCCGCGGGGGCCGAGGCGGAGGAGCGGAGCCAGGAGCGGCGCCAGCAGGAGCTGGCGCTGGCGGTGGTGCGCGCCTACTTCGGCGCGGAGGTGGCGGCCGAAGGCGTGACTCACGCCGAGGACGTGCTGCGGCACGCGGCCGAGACCGAGCGCTTCGTGCGCGCCCGCAACGCCAAGGGGCTCCTCCTCGACTCCGAGGTGGCCCGCGCCACCGCCTTCCGCGCCCAGGCCGAGGCGGAGCGCGCCACGGCGCAGCAGCGGCGCGAGAGCGCGCGCTCGGGGCTGGTGCTCCTCGTCGGCGAGCGGGCTCGCGGGGCCGAGCTCACCACGGCGCTCGGCGGCTCCGCCTCCGTCTCCCGCGCTGCGGAGTCGACCTCCCTCTCCCGCGAAGCGGGGGAAGGCCGGGGAGGGGGCCCATCCGCCCCCGGCCGCCCCGACCTCGCCGCCGCCCGCGCCCAGGCCGAGGCCGCCCGCGCCGGCGTGACGGCGGCCAGGGGGAGCCTGCTGCCCGAGGTCTTCGCCCAGGGCAGCGTGGAGACGATGCGCTCGGCGCTCGACCAGGGCGCCACCTGGTTCACGGCGGTGCTCGGCGCGCGCTGGAACTTCTCCCTCGCCGACCAGCGGACGGTGTCGGCCGCCCGCGCCCGCGCCGTCTCCGCCGAGCGGGCCCTCGCCTGGCAGGAGCGGCAGGCCGCGCGGGAGGTGGAGGAGGCGGAGCGCGCCATCGCCGCCGCCGATGCCCGCGTGCGGTCGGCCGAGGAGGCGGTGGCCGCCTCCGAGTCGGCGCGCGCGCTGCGCCAGGCCCGCCACCGCGAGGGGCTCCTGCCGCTCACCGACGTCCTCGACGCGGAGGCCGGCTTGGCCGGCGCCCGCGCCCTCTTGCGCGCGAGCCGGCTCGAGGCCCGCGTCGCCCGCGCCGAGCGGGAGCTCGCGCTCGGCCAGACCATCGAAGGAGTTCAGCCATGACCCGCCTGCCTCTTCACCGGGCCCCTTCCTCCGGCCGCTCGCCGCGCGCGCGCGCCCTCCGCCTGGCGGCGCTCGCCGCGTCGGCGCTCCTGCTCGCGGGCGCGGCGCCCGGGCGCGCGGCGGAGCCGGCGCGGGCGCCCAGGCGGGTGAAGCTGGTCGCGTCCGGCCGCGAGGGCGGGGGCCGCTTCGTGGCCGGCAGCCTCGCCGCCGAGCGGCGCGCCACCCTTGCGACCCGGGTCGCCGCGCAGGTCCGGGCGGTGCTGGTCGAGGAGGGGCAGCGCGTCCGCGCCGGACAGGTGGTGGCCCGGCTCGACGACGCCGACCTGCGCGGGCAGCTCCGGGCCGCCGAGAGCTCGCTCGCGGCCGCCCGGGCGCAGCAGGGCCGCATCCAGAAGCTCCACGCCGAGCGGGCGGCCACCCAGAGCGAGCTCGAGCTCGCGACCTCCCAGCTGGCCCAGGCCGAGGCGGCGGTGTCCGCGGCGCGCGCCAGCCTCGGCTACACCGAGCTCCGGGCCCCCTTCGACGGCACGGTGCAGGCCCGGCGGGTCCACGCCGGCGACCTGGTCGGCCCGGGGCAGCCGCTGGTGGAGCTGGAGGCGGGCGGGCTCGAGCTGCAGGTCACCCTCTCCGAGGAGGAGGCGCAGGGGCTCCGCATCGGCGCGCCGCTCCGGTTCGAGGCCGGGGGCCGGTCCGGGCGGGCGGTGGTGACCGCCCTCGCCACCGGCGGCGATCCGCTCTCGCACCGCCGCGGGCTGCGGGCGCGGGTGGTCGAGGGGAGCGGCCTCGCGAGCGGCGACTTCGCGCGCGTCGAGCTGCCGGGCGCCGGCGCGGGTCGGCCGGCGCGAGCCGGGCTCTCGGTGCCGCGCTCGGCGGTGGTGGAGCGCGGCGACCTCACCGGCGTCTTCGTCCTCGACGGCGGCCGCGCCGAGCTGCGCTGGCTGGCGGTGGGCGACGCCGCCGGCGACCGACTGCCCGTGCGCGCCGGGCTCGCCCCGGGCGAGCAGGTGATCGACGCCCCCGGCGCGCTGCGCGACGGCGACCCGGTCGAGGTGGCGCCGTGACCGAGGAGCCCAAGCTCGGCGTGGCCGGCCGCATCGCCCGGACCTTCCTGACGAGCAAGCTCACGCCGCTCGGGGTGGTGGCCGCGATCCTGCTCGGCGTGGTCGCGGTGCTGCTCACGCCGCGCGAGGAGGAGCCGCAGATCGTCGTCCCCATGGTCGACGTGATCGTGCCCTTCCCGGGCGCGACCGCGCGCGAGGTGGAGAGCCAGCTCGCCACCCCGCTCGAGCGCCGGCTCTGGGGCATCCCCGGCGTCGAGTACCTGTACGGCACCAGCGCTCCCGGCGCGGCCTTCCTCACGGTGCGCTTCAAGGTGAACGAGCCGCTCGAGCCCTCCCTGGTGAAGGTGCACCAGGAGCTGACCGCGCACCCGGAGCTCTTCCCGGCCGGCGCCCGTCCCCCGGTGACGCGCCTGCTCACCATCGACGACGTCCCGTTCCTCACCCTCACCCTGCACGGCCCGCCGCTGCCCCCGGGCGTGCTGCGGGCCCTCGGCGAGGAGGTGGCGCGCGAGCTCGCCGACGTGCCGGAGACGGCGCAGGTGAAGGTGCTGGGCGGCGCGCGCCGGGTGGTCCGCATCGAGCCCGATCCGGAGCGGCTCCGCAGCCTGGGGCTCTCGCTGGCCGAGCTGCGCCCCGCGCTCGAGGGCGCGAGCGCGCAGCTCCCGGCGGGCGCCCTGGTGGACGGCGGGCGGCGCACCGAGGTCGAGGCGCGCGGGTTCGTCCTCACCGCCTCGCAGCTGCGCCGGGTGGTGGTGGCGGTCCGCGGCGGCCGCCCGGTCTACCTGGAGGACGTGGCCCGGGTGACCGACGGCCCGGAGCCGGAGCCGGCGGTGGTGCTCATGGCGGCCCGCGGCCAGCAGGGGTTCGAGCAGGCGGTGTCGATCACCCTCGCCAAGCGGCAGGGGGCCAACGCCACCGAGCTCGCGAAGCGGGTGGAGCGGAAGCTCGAGTCGCTCCGCGGCGGGCTCGTCCCCCACCAGGTGAAGGTCTCGGTCACGCGCAACTACGGCGAGACCGCCGGCGAGAAGTCGAACGAGCTCATCGAGCACCTGCTCATCGCCACCCTGTCGGTGATCGCCCTCATCGCCCTCGCCATGGGCTGGCGCGCCGGGCTGGTGGTGGCGGTGGCGGTGCCGGTGACGCTGGCGCTCACGCTGCTCCTCACCTACCTCTTCGGCTACACGCTCAACCGCGTCACCCTCTTCGCCCTCATCTTCTCCATTGGCATCCTGGTCGACGACGCCATCGTGGTGGTGGAGAACGTGCACCGTCACCTGCACCTGCCCGGCCCCCCGCGCAGCTTCGCCCGCACGGTGATCGAGGCGGTCGACGAGGTGGGCAACCCCACCATCCTCGCCACCTTCGCCGTCATCGCCGCCATCCTCCCCATGGCCTTCGTGCGCGGGCTCATGGGCCCCTACATGCGCCCCATCCCGGTGGGCGCCAGCGCGGCCATGATCTTCTCGCTCTTCATCGCCTTCGCGGTGAGCCCGTGGGCGGCGATGAAGGTGTTCCGCAAGGAGGCGCGGCTCCCCGAGTGCGACGAGCGCGGGCTCCACCCGGCCGACCCGGAGCGCGAGCCGGCCACGCCGTCCATCGAGGACCAGCGCCGTCACGCCGACGGGCCGGAGGGGCTCGCCACCCGCGCCTACCGCAAGGTCATGTCCACGCTGCTCCGCTCCGGCAAGGCGCGGCTGGCGTTCCTGGCGCTGGTGCTGGTGCTCTTCGCCGGCGCGGCGTCGCTCGTCGCCTTCGGGGTGGTGAAGGTGAAGATGCTGCCCTTCGACAACAAGAGCGAGCTCCAGGTGCAGCTCGACCTGCCGGCCGGGGCGGCGCGCGAGGAGGCGCTGGCGCTGGGCCAGAAGCTGGCGCGGCGGCTGCTCCAGGAGCCGGAGGTGAAGGACGTGCAGGTCCACTCCGGGGTGGCGGCCCCCTTCACCTTCGTCGGGATGGTGCGCCACTCCTTCCTGCGCGAGGCGGCCGAGCAGGTGGACCTGCAGGTGAACCTGGTGCCCAAGGGCGATCGCAAGGCGCAGAGCCACGCCATCGCCACGCGGCTGCGCCCGGCGCTCGAGGCCCTGGCCTGGCCCGCCGGCGCGCGCCTCAAGGTCGTCGAGATCCCGCCCGGCCCGCCGGTGCTCGACACCCTGGTGGCGGAGGTCTACGGCCCCACCGCCGCCGAGCGCGACCGCATCGCCGGCGAGGTCCTCGCCGCCTTCCGGAGCACCAAGGGGGTGGTGGACGTCGACTCGACGCTCGCCCCGACCTCGCCCCGCCTCTCGCTGGTCCTCGACGGCGAGAAGGCGGCGCTGCACGGGGTCCAGCCCGCGGCGGTGGTGGAGACGCTGGCGTCGGCCGGGCAGGGAGCGCCGCTCGGCACCTTCCACGTCGACCGCGGCGCCGCGCAGGTGCCGGTGGTGCTCCAGCTCGCCCCGGCGCAGCGCGCGCGGGCGGAGCAGCTCCTGCAGCTGACCGTGCCCGGGGCGAGGGGGGCGGTGCCGCTCTCCGAGCTGGTCCGGGCGGTGGAGGGGCGGGCCGACGCCCCCATCTTCCACAAGAACCTGAAGCCGGTGTCCTACGTCTTCGGCGACCTGGCCGGCGAGCTCGAGAGCCCGGTCTACGCCCTCTCGGCGCTGAACCGGAAGCTCGACGCGCTGCGCGGCCAGGGCGGCGAGGTGGTGCCGCGGTTCGGCCTCGCCCACCCCGAGGAGACCGAGACCCCGTCGCTCAAGTGGGACGGCGAGTGGCACATCACCCTGGAGGTCTTCCGCGACCTCGGCCTGGCCTTCGCCGCGGTGCTGGTGCTCATCTACATCCTGGTGGTCGGCTGGTTCGAGAGCTTCCTGGTGCCGCTGGTGATCCTGACCCCCATCCCGCTCTCGCTCATCGGCATCCTGCCGGCGCACGGGCTCGCCGGCGCCTTCTTCACCGCCACCAGCATGATCGGCTTCATCGCCGGGGCCGGCATCATCGTGCGCAACTCGATCATCCTGGTGGACTTCATCGAGCTGAAGCTGAAGGAGGGGATGGCGCTCGAGGTCGCGGTGGAGGAGGCGGGCGTGGTCCGCTTCCGCCCCATGCTGCTCACCGCCTCGGCGGTGCTGGTGGGCAGCGCGATCATGCTCGCCGACCCCATCTTCCAGGGGCTGGCCATCTCGCTCATGGCCGGCGAGGTGGCGGCCACGCTCCTCTCGCGGGTGGCGGTCCCGGTGCTCTACTACCTCTACGCGCGGCGCGGGCGGGCGGCGGAGCTGCAGCGGGCGGCGGAGGCGGCGCGGGCCGCCCCCGTTCAGTACTCGAACCCGCTGCCCCCGATGAACTCGCGCAGGAGCGAGGTCGGCGGCACGTGATCGGGGTAGATGGAGACGAACTGGTCGATGAGCAGCCGCAGCCGGTGGGCGGTGGGGAAGGCGGGGTGGCTCGGCGGCACCTCGAGCAGGTACCGCTCGGCGTAGACCTTCAGCACCGCCGGCTCGTAGACCAGCGAGCTGTCGAAGACCGCGTCGGCCTCGGCCTGGTAGGGGAAGATGTGCTTGCGCTCGCCGGCCTGCACCGCGGGCCAGCGGAGGATGTTCTCGGCGGCCGAGTAGCCGCGGTGGTGGCGGTCGCGGACGATCCGGCGCAGCAGGCGCAGGTCGGTCGCCGAGACCCGCGAGAGCCGGTCGAAGGCAAGGGTGGTGGCCGGGTGCACGAAGACGCGGAAGAGCTCCCCCTCGCCCGGGATGCCGTCGAGCAGCGCCGGGTTGAGGCCGTGGATCCCCTCCAGCATCAGCACGTCGCCGCGCTGGAGCTGCAGCGGCGGGCCGGCCTCGCGGTGTGACAGGCCGGTCTTGAAGTCGTAGCGCGCCGTCCGGACCGCCTCGCCGGCGAGGAGCCGCCGCACGTGTTCGCGCAGCAGCGCCAGGTCGAGCGCATCCAGCGCCTCGAAGTCGAGCGCGCCGTCCTGGTCACGCACCGTCTTGTCGCGGTCGACGTAGTAGTCGTCGAGGGAGAGGCCGACCGGGTTCTTGCCGTCGATCTGCAGCTGGACCTTGAGCCGCCGGATGAAGGTGGTCTTGCCGGAGGAGGAGGGGCCCGCCACGGCGATGATCCGCACCCGCTCGGCGCTCGCCACCCGGTCGGCGATCTGGCCGATGCGCTTCTCGTGGAAGCCCTCGGCCACGTTGATGAGCTGGCTCACCTGCCCGTTCACGCAGGCCTCGCCGAAGTCGCCGACGCTGCGCATCCGCATGGCGTCGAGCCAGGCCCGGTGGCCCCGCTCCATGGCGTCCTCGCTCGCCTCGGCGGCGGCCACCGCCTGCACCCCGTTGCGCGGGTCGCGCTTCCCGAGATCGAGCAGCAGGTGGTCCTCGGCGGCGGTGAGCTGGAAGCCGCGCACCTCGCGGGTGGAGGGGAGCATGGGGCCCATGGCGAGGGCGTAGATCCCGCCGCAGGCGACCAGCGGCGCGGTGTTCTCGCGGCGGGTGCGCAGCAGCCGCGCGGCGTCGTCCCAGCCGCGCTGCTCGAAGAGGCAGGCCGCCTCCTCCACCATCCAGGTCTCGTGGCGGACGGGGAGGTCCTCCTCCGCCACCCGCGCCATCTCGGCGGCGAGGGCCCGCGCCAGCTCCGGGAGCGGCGCCGGCGCCGGGCCCTCGAAGGAGATGACCTGGGTGCGGCCGCGCGAGGGGCCGAGCCGCACCACGCTCTCGGGCCAGCGCCGGCGGGCCGCCTCGAGCAGCACCAGCGCCGCGCTGCGGGCGTAGATGCGCCGCCCCTCCCAGTGCTCGGTGGTGAGGGGCGCGAGGGTGGCGTCGGCGAGGAGCGGGGTGGCGAGCGAGACCGGCTTCTGGCCGAGGAGGCCGGCCACCACCAGCACCCCGCCCACCTCCGCCGGGAGGAGCGCGCCGACGCGGGTGCCGGTGGGGACGACGTCCACCCGGTCGCCGCGCCGGACGGTCACGGTGGGCGAGCGGGGGATGGAGCGGCCCTGGACCGGGTGGGAGCACGGCGACGGCGGCTCGGGGAGGGCGGTCATGGACGGGGATTGTATCCCCGCTGGCCGGGGGCGCGCTCGCGGTTACGGCAGCCGGAGGACGAAGCACTTGAGGTAGCGCGTCTCCGGCACCCCCAGCAGCACCGGGTGATCGCGCCCCGCCCCGCGCCGCTCCAGCACCTGCACCGGGCGGCCGGCGTCGCGCGCCGCCTCGTGGACGATCTCCTCCAGCATCGGCTCGGGCACGTGGTAGCTGCAGGAGGCGGTGATCAGGATGCCGCCGGGCTTCAGGATCTGCATGGCGCGCAGGTTCACCTCCTTGTAGCCGCGGCGCGCCGCCGGGATGGCCTCCTTGTTCTTGGCGAAGGCGGGCGGATCGAGGACCACCAGGTCCCACGACGGCTCCTTCTCCGCCTCGTCGCGCAGCCAGTCGAAGGCGTTGGCCTCGACCACCGTCAGGTTCTCCGCCCGGTTGCGGGCCGCGTTGTCCCGCAGCAGCGCCGACGCCGCCGGCTGCATCTCCACCGCGGTGACCGCCTCGGCCCGGCGGGCCAGCTGGAGCGCGAAGCCGCCGGCGTAGCTGAAGCAGTCGACGCACCTGCCGCGGGCGTAGCTCCCGGCCCGGAGGTGGTTCTCGCGCTGGTCGAGGAAGGCGCCGGTCTTCTGGCCGCCGAGGACGTCGAGCGCGAGCCGCACCTCGCCCTCGCGGTACTCGAGCGCCCCGGGGTCCTCGCCGCGGAGCACGCCCTTCTCCTGCGGCAGCCCCTCCAGCTCGCGCACCCGCACGTCGTTCCGCTGCACCACCGAGCGGAGCCCGAGCTCGGACGCCAGCAGGTCGGCGATGAGCGCCTTGCGCCGGTCGGTCCCGGGCACGAGGGTCTGCACCACCGCCACGTCGCCGTAGCGGTCGGCCACCAGGCCGGGGAGGAGATCGGCCTCGCCGTGCACCAGCCGGAGCGCCGGCTCGTCGCCGAAGGCGCGGCGCCGCAGGTCGATGGCGCTGCGGAGGCGCTCGGCGAAGAACTCGTCGTCGATCGGCACCTCGTCGCGGGTGAGCAGGCGGAGCGCGATCTTGGAGCGCGCGGACCAGAAGGCCTTGCCGAGGAACTTGCGGCGGCCGTCCTGGACGGTGACCACGTCGCCGCTCTCGACGCGTGGCGGGACGGTCTCCACGTCGCCGCGGTAGATCCAGGGGTGGCCGTGGGCGAGCCGCTCGGCGCCGCGCCGGGTGACGGTGACGTAGGGTTCCATGTGGGCGGCTTCGTACTACATCGCGACCGGTTCGCGAAATGAGGGTTGGCCGGCTTCCTCCACCAGCCGGCAGGCGGCGTAGAACGGATCGTGCTCGAAGAAGAGGATCCCGTCGTCCTCCAGCGCCTCGGCGAGGATCATCTTCTTCTCCTCGAGGGTGGTGAGCGGGTAGAGGTCGTAGCCCATCACCCAGCTCGTGCGGAGGTGGGCGTGGGTCGGGATGACGTCCCCACAGAAGGTGAGGTGGGTGCCGCCGCCGTGGAAGCGGGGCAGCTGCTGCCCCACGGTGTGCCCCTCGGAGACGATGAGCTCCACGTCGGGGAAGAGCTCGGCGTCGCCCTCCAGCAGGTGGAGCCGGCCCGAGTGGGCGAGCAGCTCGTAGTCCTCCTCGCGGAAGCTGCCGCCGTCCTTCTCGCTGGGCGCGTGGGCCCACTGCCAGTTGCTGCGCTGCAGGTGGTAGGTGGCGTTGGGGAAGGCGAGGCGGAGCGCGCCGCCCGGGCCAGGCACGGTGGTGCCGCCGGCGTGGTCGAAGTGGAGGTGGGTGAGCACCACGTCGGTCACCTCCTCGGGCGCGACGCCGTGGCGGCGGAGCTCGCCGAGCAGGCCGCCGCCCGTCCGCTCGATCCCGTACTGCTCCGCCCGCTTCGGATCCCAGCGCTCGCCCATGCCGACGTCGACCACGATGCGGCGGCGGCTCCCCTCGTCGATGGCGAGCAGGCAGCGCGCCGCCAGCCGGATGCGGTTGCGGGCGTCGGGCGGGATCTTCTTCTCCCAGAGCGGCTTCGGCACGATGCCGAACATGGCGCCGCCGTCGAGCGCGAAGGTGCAGTCGAGGAGCGAGGCGAGCTGGTAACGCCCGAGCGTCAACATGGGGGAAGCGTAAGCGAGCGCGCGGCGGGAGGCGAACCTTTCCCGGCGGCCCCGCGTCCCAGGATCGGGAGCCCAGGAGACGCGCCGGGCCCCGGCGGGCGCTGGCTTGCACGGCAGGCGTGGCGGGGAGTGTAATGGTCCAGGGGCCGCGGGGTCCTGGGTGGGAGACGGGAGGTGGAGCGGTGATCACGGGCCTGGTGCTGACCGGCGGCGGGGCGCGCGCCGCCTATCAGGCGGGGGCGTTGCGGGCCATCGCCCGCATCACCCGCGCGGCGCGCATCCCGTTCCAGGTCCTCGCCGGATCCTCGGCCGGCGCCATCAACACCGTCGCCCTCGCCACCGGCGCGGACGATTTCCAGGGGGCGACCGCCCGGCTCTGGCACACCTGGGGCGGCATCGCCCCGGAGCGGGTCTACCGGACCGATCCCCGGCGGCTCCTCGGCATCGGCGCGCGCTGGCTGCGCGACCTGACCTCCGGCGGCGTCCTCGGCGACCGGACCATCAACTACCTGCTCGACACCGCACCGCTGCGGGAGCTCCTCGCCGCGAACCTCGAGCCGGGACGGCTGCCGGCCCAGTACCGCGCCGGCCTGCTCCGCGGGGTCGCGGTCTCGGCGACCAGCTACTCGAGCGCCAACGGCATCACCTTCTTCGACGGCGATCCGGGGATCGCCCCCTGGGTGAGGAGCGTCCGGGTGGGGGTGCGCGACCCCATCACCCTCGATCACGTGATGGCCTCCACCGCCATCCCCATCTTCTTCCCGCCGGTGCGCCTCGGGCAGATGTTCTTCGGAGACGGCTGCATCCGCATGCTCGCGCCGGTGAGCCCGGCGGTGCACCTGGGCGCCGAGCGGATCCTGGCCATCGGCGTGCGCCACCGCCCGAGCGCCGAGGAGACCATCGACGAGCTGCGGCCGGACGCGCACCCCGCGCCGCTCTCGCAGATCCTGGGCACCCTGCTGAGCTCGCTCTTCCTCGACTCGATCGAGGCGGACGGCGAGCGGCTGGAGCGGATCAACCGCACGCTCCAGCTCATCCCTCCGCACCGCCGGAGCTCACAGGCGCTCAGGATCATCCCGCTCCTGGTGCTGCGGCCGTCGCGCGACCTCGGCGAGCTGGCGGAGGGCGCGCAGCTGCGGCTGCCGGGGATGCTCCAGTACCTGCTGCGCGGCATCGGCGCCAGGAACCAGGCCGGCCGGGACCTCCTGAGCTATCTCGCCTTCGAGCGGGTCTACGTCCGGCGGCTGCTGCGCCTCGGCTACCGGGACACCCTGGCCCGCCGCGACGAGCTGGAGGCGTTCCTCGCCGGGGAGCCTCCGGCCGCCGATCGCGAGCCGGCGCCGTTGGAGACGGCGCGCGGGTAGCCGCTACCGCGCCCGCAGGTACTGCTTCGGCCAGGGCCCTTCCTGCCGCAGCTCGCGGGCGGCGCGCAGCGCCCAGTAGGGATCGCGGAGCAGCTCTCGGGCCAGGAGCACCAGGTCGGCCTGGCCGCTCCGGATGATGTGGTCGGCCTGCGCCGGCGAGGTGATCATGCCGACCGAGGCGGTGGGCACGCCGGCCTCGCGCCGGATCCGCTCGGCGAAGGTGGCCTGGTAGCCGGGGCCCACGCTGATGGCGGCGTTCGGGACCAGGCCTCCGGAGGAGACGTCGATGAGGTCGACCGCCCCGGCGAGCGCCTTCGCGAGCTCCACCGACTGCGGCAGGTCCCAGCCGCCCGGGGCCCAGTCGGTCGCCGAGATGCGGATGAGGACCGGGAGCTCCCTGGGCCACTCCTCGCGCACCGCGCGCGCGACCTCGAGCGTGAGCTTGATCCGGTTCTCGAAGGAGCCGCCGTACCCGTCCTTGCGCAGGTTCGAGAGCGGCGAGAGGAACTGGTGCAGCAGGTAGCCGTGGGCGGCGTGGATCTCCACCGAGCGGAACCCGGCCTGGCGGGCGCGGCGCGTCGCGGCGGCGAAGGCGTCGACCACCCCGCGGAGGCCGGCCTCGTCGAGCGCGGCCGGGGAGGGGTAGCCCTCGGAGAAGCGGACCGGGCTCGGGGCGACCACCTTCCACCCGCCCTGGCCCTCGGGGATCGCCCCCTCGCCCTCCCACGGGATGCGCGTGCTGGCCTTGCGGCCGGCGTGGGCGAGCTGCAGGCAGGAGGCGGCGCCGTGCGACTCGACCGCCCGCACGATGCGCGCCAGGGGCTCGATCTGTCCGTCCTCCCAGAGCCCCAGATCGGCGGGCGAGATGCGCCCCTCCGGCGTCACCGCGGTGGCCTCGAAGATCACCAGCCCCACGCCGCCGATGGCGCGGCTGCCGAGGTGGACGAGGTGCCAGTCGTTGGCCCGGCCGGCCTCGGCCGAGTACTGGCACATGGGCGACATGCCGATGCGGTTTCGAAGGGTGAGCTCGCTGAGCGTGAGTGGGCTGAAGAGGTTCATGGCGCTGGGAGATAGCGCTCCTCGCGGGGCGCGCAACCAAAGCGGACGTACGCGGCGGGCTCCGGAACCCATCCGGCCCGGTCCGGCTCCAACCGGCAGACGCCCGCCGACAGCGCAGGCAGGAGAGATCGAATGACCGTGGAACGCTCCGTCCGGATCCTCGCCGGCAGCTTCGTGCTCCTCTCGCTCGCCCTCGGCGTGCGGGAGAGCCCCCTCTTCGTGAACGCGAACTTCCTCTGGTTCACGGTCTTCGTCGGCGCGAACCTGCTCCAGAGCGGCTTCACCCGCTTCTGCCCGGCGGAGATCGTGTTCCGCAAGCTCGGGGTGGGCTGCGGCGGCGAGGTGTCGGCGCCACGGGTCGAGCCCCGGTAGTCGAGGCCGACCGTCAGGCCTCGGCGGGGAGGGGGAGCGCGAAGCGCACCGTGGTCCCGCGCTCGGGCGCGCTCTCGACGGTGATCCGTCCGCCGTGGGCCTCCACGATGCGCCGGGCGAGCACCAGCCCGAGGCCGGTGCCGGCCTGCTCGCGCGCGGGTCCGTGCTCGCCGCGGAAGAAGGGCGTGAAGAGCCGGGGGAGATCCTCGGTGGCGATGCCGATGCCGTCGTCGCGGACCTCGAACTCGATGGCCTCCGCGAGCGCCCGCGCCCCGAGCCGCAGCGGGCGGCCGGCGCCCGAGTACTTGTCGGCGTTCTCGAGCAGGTTCGCGAGGACGCGCTGCAGGAGCGGGCGGCTCCCCTGGAACGGCGGGAGCTGGGACGCGAGGTCCAGCCGCAGCTCCCGCTCCGGGTGGAGCTCACGGAAGCGGCGGGCGGCGTCGGCGAGGACCTCGCTCGGCGCGAGCCGCTCGAGGCGCGGGGGGAGGCCAATGGCTCCGCCCTGGCGCGCCGCGGCCTCGAGGCGGGAGGCCGCGAGGACGTCGTCGATGAGCCGCTCCAGCTCCCCCACGTCGGTGTCGATCTCGCCGAGGTAGCGTCTCGAGCGGACGAGCTCGCCCTCGGCGGCCAGGTCGAGGGCCACGCGGATGCGGGCCAGGGGGGTGCGGAGCTCGTGCGACACGTTCGCGAGCAGCTCCCGTTCGCCGAGCACCATCGCCTCGAGCCGCTCCGCCATGTCGTCGAAGGCGTGGGAGAGCTCGCCCACCTCGCCTCCGCCGCGGCTGCCGGCGCGGGCCCGCATGTCACCGCTGCCGAAGGCCCGGGCGGCGCGGGTGACGCGGGCCAGCGGCGCGGTGAGGGCGTGGGTGAGGGGCAGCGACAGGGCCGCGAGGAGCACCAGCCCGAGCGCCAGGCCGAGCAGGACGGTGGGGAGCGGCGGGTGGACCCCGCGCAGGATCACATAGGCGCCGGGCAGCCCCTCCACCGGCGCCGCGAGCCCCCCGCGTCCCGCGTGGCGGGCTGGCCCCGAGCCGAGCGCGCGGATCTCCTGCGCCGACAGCGGCGGGAGCGGTGGCGAGACGGTGGAGGCGAGGAGCGCCCCGTCCCGGTATACGGTCAGGTCGTGATCGAAGGCCTCCCGCTCCTGGCGCAGCTCCGCCTCCAGCAGGCGGGGCTCGCCGTGGAGCTCCGCGACGCGCAGCGCGGCGTAGCGCACCGCCCGCGCCGCCCGGTCGGCGTGCCCGCGGCCGTAGGCGGCCCCGGCGGCCGCGATGGCCAGCCCGGTCACGAACAGCAGGATGAAGCCGTTCAGGTAGACGCGCCAGAAGATGCTGAGGCGCACCGGGGGGTGCCTCATTCGACGTCCTCGGCTGCGAGGACGTAGCCCACGCCTCGCACGGTCTTGAGGATGCGCGGCCGCTTGGGGTCGTCCCCGAGCTTCTGGCGCAGGTGGGAGATGTGGACGTCGATGGAGCGGTCGAAGGCGTCCTCGGCGCTCCCGCGGGCGAGCTCCATGATCTGCTCGCGCGAGAGCACGCGCCCGGCCCGCTCGGCGAGCGCCCGCAGGAGCGCGAACTCGTAGCCGGTGAGCGCGAGCTCCCGGCCGTGGAGGGTGACGCGCCGGGCGGCCGGGTCGACCGTCAGCCCGCCGGTGCGGATCACCCCCAGGGCCGGGCCGGCCGCCCCGCGCGCCCGCCGCACCAGCGCGCGGACCCGGGCCAGGAGCTCGCGGGGCGAGAAGGGCTTCGGGAGGTAGTCGTCGGCGCCGAGCTCGAGCCCCATCACCCGGTCCGCCTCCTCGCCGCGCGCGGTGAGCATCAGGATCGGGACGTCGGAGCGGGTGCGCAGCTCCCGGCAGACCTCGAGGCCGCTCCGGTCCGGGAGCATGACGTCGAGGAGGACGGCGTCGTACCGGTGCTGCAGCGCCTGCTCGAGGCCGCTGCGGGCGTCGCTGGCCACCGAGACCACCAGGCCGTGGGAGGCGAGGTACTCGCGGGTGAGGGCCGCCAGGCGCGAGTCGTCCTCGACGAGGAGCAGCGAGAGGGTGGCTTCGCCAGCGGTCACGGCTCCTCCAATAACGTCGCCGGGCAGGGGGTGCCGTCCCGCGCTCACTCCTCCAGGTGGCGGTGGAGCTTGCGCGAGAGCTGGACGCGCTGCTCGGGGGTGAGCACCTGGTGCGCCTCCGCCGCCGCGTCGATGGCGGCGTAAGAGAACTTCCGCAGCTCCTCGATCTTCGCGTCGGCGAGCGCGCGCAGCCCTGCGACGTCCGGGGTGGGGGCGTCCCAGAGCTCGAGGAGCCTGGCGTGCGCCGCGCCGGAACCGGCCTGCAGGGTGGCGCCCTGCTTCGCGAGCCGCTCCTTGATCGCGACGAGCTGCGTCCGCTGGGCGTCGCTCACTCGCAGGTCGTCGAGCAGGTCGTCGAAGCGCGCCGCCATCGCCTTGCCCATGTCGCGGTGGCCGTGGCGCCGTCCGCAGCCGCCGTGGAAGCCAGCGAGCGTGATCACGCCCAGCGCACCCGCGAACATCACCGCCCAGTTCACCTTCATGTCGGTCTCCTGCCGGCCTGGCCGGCTTCTGGTCTGGAGGGAAGGTCGCACCGGCAGGTGAGCCGGGCGTTGGGCCAAGGTGAAGAAACGTGAAGCCGCGGGCGGCGACGCGGCGGGGCGAGGCTTCACGCTTCTTCACGGAGCCGACACGCCCTCCCAACGCGACCGGGGCAGGTTCTTGCCCGTCGCCGCGGCGACGTGGCGCAGGGCGACCGGGCACCGGCTCCCGCGCTCCAACCACGAGCAAGGAGAACGAAGATGACCGGGCAGGACGTCACCGAGGCCTTCCACATGATGTGGGACCACTTCCCCGATCCCGTCATGCTCATCCAGCGGGACCGGACCATCGTCGCGACCAACCTGGCGGCGCGGGGGCAGGGGATCGCCGACGGGACGAGGTGCTTCCGCCTGAACGGCGTCACCGACGGGAGCTGCGCCGGCTGCCTGGCGAACCAGGCGCTGCGGGCCGGCAAGTCCGAGAGCGTGGAGGGGAGCTATCAGGGGAAGTCGATCAGGGGCTACTGGGTGCCGCTGAACGGGCGGGACGACCTCTACCTGCACTTCTACGTCCCCATGTCGGCCAAGACCTGCCAGTGCTCGGCGGCCTGATGGACTGGTCGATCCTGGTGCCGCTGCTCATCGGTCTCGGCGGGGCCTGGGTGGGGCTCCACGGCGGGGCCGACTGGTCGGCGGCGGCGCTCAGGCCCGCTTCGCCGCCGCGAACCCGCGCTCGAGGTCCTCGAGCAGGTCGTCCAGGTGCTCGATGCCGCAGGAGACTCGGATGAACCCGTCGGCGATGCCGAGCTGCGCCCGGGTCGCGGCCGGCACGCTGGCGTGGGTCATGATCGCCGGGTGCTCGATGAGGCTCTCCACGCCGCCGAGCGACTCGGCGCAGGCGAAGATCCGCAGCGCCTTCAGGAACTCGCGCGCCGCCTCGAGCCCGCCCTTGATGACGAAGGTGAGCATGCCGCCGAAGCCGGTCATCTGACGCCTGGCGAGCGCGTGCTGCGGGTGCGAGGCGAGGCCCGGGTAGGTGACCTTCTCCACCTGGGGATGCCCCTCGAGGAAGCGCGCCACCGCGAGCGCATTCTCGGCGTGGCGCTCCATGCGCACGTGCAGGGTCTTGAGGCCGCGCAGCACGAGGAAGCTGTCCATGGCGCCGGAGACGCCGCCCACCGCGTTCTGGAGGAACTTGAGCCGCTCGAAGAGCGCCTCGTCGCTGGTCATCACCGCGCCGCCCACCACGTCGGAGTGGCCGTTCAGGTACTTGGTGGTGGAGTGGGTGACGACGTCGATCCCGAGCGAGAGCGGCTTCTGGAAGTAGGGCGAGGCGAAGGTGTTGTCCACCACCGTCCTCGCTCCGTGCGCCTTCGCGATCCGCGCCACCTCGGCGAGGTCCACCAGCTTGAGCATGGGGTTGGTGGGGCTCTCCAGCCAGACGAGCTTGGTGTTCGGGCGCAGCCCGCGCTCGACGTTGCGGGCGTCGCTCGCGTCGACGTAGCTGAACTCGAGCCCGAGCCGGCGGAACACCTTGTCGAAGATGCGGAAGGTGCCGCCGTACACGTCGTCGGACACGAGCACGTGGTCGCCGACGTCGAGGAGGTGCAGGATGCAGTCGGTGGCGGCCAGGCCCGACGCGAACGCCAGGCCGTGCGCCGCTCCCTCCAGCGCGGCGAGGCAGTCCTGCAGCGCGTTCCGGGTGGGGTTCTGGGTGCGCGAGTACTCGAAGCCCTTGTGCACCCCGGGCCCGTCCTGCACGTAGGTGCTGGTGAGGTAGACCGGCGTCATGATCGCGCCGGTGGTGGGGTCGGGCCGCTGGCCGGCGTGGATGGCCAGCGTCTCGAAGCGCAGCTTCTTCTCGTCGCTCATGTGGTCCTCGCCTCTCGCCCGCGCTAGCGCAGCTTGCGTCCCAGGAAGTCGATGAGGTCGATCTTGGTGACGATGCCGGTCACCCGATCGCCCTCCTTCAGCACCGCGACGTGATCGTCGTTGAAGATGTCGCGGAGCTTGCCGATGGCGGTGTCGGGGCCGACCACGCCCTGGAGCGGCTGCACCAGCGGCTCCACCACCTCGGTGAGCCGGTGCTTCCCCTCGATGAGGAAGTTGAGCAGGTCGTACTCGTGGATCATCCCGACCACCCGCCCGGAGTCGTCCACCACCGGCATCTGGGAGATGTCGTGCTCCTTCATCAGCTTGACCACCGCGTCGACCTTGTCGGTCTTCCGGGCGGTGAAGACCTCTCCGCGGCGGCCGCCCAGGATGTCGCGCACGGTGGCGGTCGCCACCCCCTCGGCGCCGTCGGACACCGGGAAGCCGTTGTCCCGCATCCACTCGTCCGAGAAGAACTTGGAGATGTAGGCGCGCCCGCCGTCGGGGAGCGGCACCACGATCACCTTCCCCTTGCCGAGCTCCCGCGCCAGCTGCGCCGCCACGTGCACCGCGGCGCCGGCGCTGCCGCCGGCGAAGATGCCCTCCTCGCGGGTGAGGCGGCGGGCCATGGTGAAGGCCTGCCGGTCGTCCACCTGGCGCACGTCGTCCATCACCGCCAGGTCCATCGCCCCGCACATCATGTCCTCGCCGATCCCCTCCACCTTGTAGACGTGGGGCTGGGAGAGCTTCCCGGTCTTGAACATCGAGTGGTAGACCGAGCCGATCGGGTCGGCGCCGACGTTGAGGATGGCGGGGTTCTTCTCCTTGAAGTACCGGCCGCAGCCGCTCATGGTGCCGCCGGTGCCGACGCCGGCCACGAAGGCGTCGAGCTTGCCGCCGGTCTGCTCCCAGATCTCCGGCGCGGTGAGCCGGTAGTGGGCCTCGACGTTGTCGGGGTTGTGGTACTGGTTCAGGTAGAAGCTGTTGGGGGTCTCGGCGGCGATCCGCTTCGCCACCGAGTAGTAGCTCTCGGGCGAGTCGGCCGGCACGTTGGTGGGGGTGACCACCACCTGGGCGCCGAAGGCCTTGAGGGTGTCCTGCTTCTCCTTCGACATCTTGTCCGGCATGGTGAAGATGCAGCGGTAGCCCTTCACCGCCGCCGCCATGGCCACCCCCACCCCGGTGTTGCCGCTGGTGTTCTCGACGATGGTGCCGCCGGGCTTGAGCACGCCCGCCTTCTCGGCCTTCTCTAGGATGTGGAGCGCCATGCGGTCCTTGATGGAGCCGCCGGGGTTCATGTACTCGAGCTTCACGAGCACGGTGGCGTCGTCCGGACCCACCACCTTCTGGAGCCGCACCAGCGGGGTGTGGCCGATGGTCGAGAGGACGCTGTCGTGGTAGGGCATGTGCCTTTGGCTCCGGTCGCGATTTGCAGGCTGTAAACGAGGGGTTATAGGCGTCCGCTCGCGGAGGTGTCAACGCGCGACGCGGGGCGCGGCAGGGCCCGATGGAGGACGGAATGGCGAACGATCCGACGGCGACGACCACCGGTCCCTTGGCCGAGGCGCGGGTGCGCGAGGCGCTCTCGCGCCACGCCGGCGAGGAGGTGGCGCGCGGTCCGGTGCAGGGGCTGGGCGGCCATGCCTCGCTGCGCACCTACTGGCGGGCGCGCGGGGCCTCGCCTTCGCTCATGGTGATGGTGATGCCGCCCGGTGCGAAGCCGGAGGAGGCGACCCAGGGCGGCCCGCCGGCCGAGGAGCCGTTCGTGAACGTGCAGCGCTACCTCGCCGGCCTTGGGGTGCGGGTGCCGGAGATCCGCGCCTTCTTCCCACCCGAGGCGGCGCTGGCCGGCGTCCCCGGGGTGGTGATGGTGCTCGAGGACCTCGGCGACGACATGCTCGAGACCCGGCTCCTCGCCGGCGACGACCGCGCGCGGCTCTACGAGGCCGCCGTGGACCAGCTGGCGCGGCTGCGCGCCCAGGCCGAGGCCCGCCCCGACCCCGCCTGCGTGGCCTTCGGTCGCCGCTTCGACCAGGGGCTCTACCGCTGGGAGCTCGACCACTTCCGGGAGTGGCTCCTCGAGGCCTGGAAGGGCGCCTCGCTCGCGCCGGACGAGCGCGCCTTCCTGGACGCCGAGTTCGATCGGGTGGCGGCCGCGCTGGCGGCCGAGCCGCTCGGGTTCACGCACCGCGACTACCAGTCGCGCAACCTCATGGTGCTGCCGGGCGGCGAGCAGGCGGTGATCGACTTCCAGGACGCCCTCCTCGGGCCCAGGCAGTACGACCTCGTGGCGCTGCTGCGCGACAGCTACGTGGAGCTGCCGCCGGAGCTGGTGGAGCGGCTGCTGCGCCGCTGGCTCGAGCGCTTCGAGGAGCACGGCGGGCCGCGCCTCGCCTACGAGCCGTTCCGGGCCGCCTTCGACCTCCTCACGGTCCAGCGGAAGCTCAAGGACGCGGGCCGGTTCGTCTTCATCGATCGCGTGAAGAAGAACCCGGGGTTCCTGGTCTCCATCCCGGCGTCCTTGCGGTACGTGAAGGAGGCGCTGGCGCGCCGGCCCGATCTGGCGGAGCTGCAGGCGGTGCTGGGGAGGCACGTGCCGGAGCTGCGGCCCTGAAAGGTGAGGCGGGCGCCCCCGTGAAGGAGCGCCCGCCTCGGATGCCGCGCGAAGCTGGACCCGCGACTACTCGGCGCCGACGCCGAGGTAGGTGCGGAGCTTCTCGTCCTCGAACATCGCCTGGGCCCTGGGCTCCGGCGTGAGCAGCGAGACGATGATGCCCACCGCGAAGGCCATGGTCATCGAGACGATGCAGGGGTTCTTGAGGCCGATGATGGGGGCGGCGTTGTGGAACACGTCCACCCAGACCGTCGGCGAGAGCACGATCATGCCGATGGAGAGGAAGGCGCCGGTGAGGATCGAGGCCACCGCGCCGCCCGTGGTGAACTTCTTCCAGAGCACCGACATGAGCAGCGCCGGGAAGTTGGCGCTGGCGGCGATGGAGAAGGCCAGGCCCACCATGAAGGCCACGTTCTGGCCCTTGAAGGAGATGCCCAGGATGACGGCCGCGAGGCCGAAGACCACCGTCGCCATCTTGGCGGTCTTCATCTGCTCCTCCTCGGTCGCCTTGCCCTTCTTGATGATCGACACGTAGATGTCGTGCGAGTAAGCGGACGAGCCGGCCAGGGTCAGGCCGGCCACCACCGCGAGGATGGTGGCGAAGGCCACCGCGGCGATGAAGCCGAGGAACGGGGTGCCGCCGAGCAGCTCGGCCACCAGCGGCGCGGCCATGTTGCCGCCCTTGTCGATGCCGGTGATCATCTTGCGGCCGACCAGCGCCGCGGCCCCGAAGCCGACGATGGGGATGATGATGTAGAAGTAGCCGATGAGGCCGGTGGCGTAGAGCACCGACTTGCGGGCGGCCTTGGCGTCGGGGACGGTGTAGAAGCGCATCAGGATGTGCGGCAGGCCGAGCAGGCCGAACATCAGCGCGAGGCCGAGCGAGACGGCGTCCCAGGGGTTCGTCACCAGGCCGCCCGGCTCGAGCGCGGTCTGCCCGTACTGGCCGGCCACCGCGGCGTAGAGGTTGCCGGGGCTGAAGTCGAACTTCCCGAGCACGAGCACCGTGAGGAAGCTCACGCCGATGAGCAGCAGCACCGCCTTGATGATCTGCACCCAGGTGGTGGCCACCATGCCGCCGAAGAGCACGTAGGCGAGCATGATGCAGCCCACCAGGATCTCGGCGTACTCGTACTTGATGCCGAACATGAGCTTGATGAGCGCGCCCGAGCCCACCATCTGGGCGATGGTGTAGAAGAGCACGGTGAGGATGCCGCCGATGGCGGAGGCGATGCGCACCGGCGCGTTCTTGAGCCGGAAGGCGACCACGTCGGCGAAGGTGAACTTGCCGAGGTTGCGCAGCGGCTCGGCGATGAGGAACATCAGCGCCGGCCAGCCGACGAGCCAGCCGGTGGCGTAGATCATGCCGTCGTAGCCCTTGAGGGCCACCATTCCGGCGATGCCGAGGAAGGAGGCGGCGCTCATGTAGTCGCCGGCGAGGGCGAGGCCGTTCTGCACCGCGGAGACGCTGCGGCCGGCGGCGTAGAACTCCTTCGCCGACTTGGTACGCTTCGCGGCCCAGTAGGTGATCGCGAGCGTGACCAGGACGATGACGAGGAAGAAGGCGATCGACGAGGCCTGGGGGGAGCCGAGCGTCGTGGTCTGCATCTGCTGAGTAGGCATGTGGCGTTGTCCTCGCGTGCTGTGGGTTCGGGCTACCGCCTACTGCTTCAACTGTCCCTTGAGCCGCTCGACCTCCGGGTCGTAGCTCTTGTTGGCCCAGACCACGTAGACGGCCGTGAGCACGAAGGCGATCACGATCACCGCCACGCCCAGCGGGATGGCGAGCGTGGTGACCTCGCCGATCTTCTGGGACATCGCGGCCTTGTTGTTGGCGATGAGGAGGATGAAGCCGTAGTAGGTGACGAAGAGGGCGGTGAGCAGGAGCATGCTGACGCTCCAGCGCTTCGCGACCAGCTTCTTGAAGTCATGCGAGTTGATGACCTCGTGCGCCGATATCTCGGCGGCGGTCGCGTTCTTCTTTAGGGGACTCGTCAGGGGACTCGTCGCATTCGCCATCGATGACCTCTCAGGCTCGTATCGACCCATCGCGGGTTCGATCGAGCAGCGCGGGGGTACGTCGTTCAACGACTTTCCGGCGACCACGCACAGGGCCCGACCAGTGGGCTTTCCTGTGCCTCCATTTCGATCAGACCTCCTCCGGAACCAGCGACTCTATCAGACGTCCAATTGGCCTAAATGGGTCGTTCCGTCCGAAATCAAACTAACTGCCGGAAAGTACGGATGAATAATACATATTTACCGATGCAGCGCTTGCGCCGGGAGTGAAGGCGGGTCCGGCGCACGGGTGAAACTTGCTCACTCGCCGTTTCCGATTCTCATTTACTGCGGCGTTTGCGTCAGTCACCCGATGGGGCCTGACCCAATTGGCCTATGCGGGCTTGCTCACAGACTCCGGGTCACACCCTCGCGCGAGCGCCAGCGCGGCGCGAAGAGCAGCGCGGCCGCCAGCGGCGCGAGCTCACCCGCCGCCGCCCAGCCGTACAGCGGCCCCACGCCGCCCAGCCGGTCGTAGGCCATGCCGGCGAGCTGGTAGCCGACCGCGTTGCCGCCGCCGAAGACCACCGCCGAGAAGAGCGCCTGGCCGGTCACCCTGAGCCGCGCCGGCACCAGCGCCGCCATCGCGCTCATGGCCGCGCCCCAGAACACGCCGAAGGTGAGGCCGTGGAGCAGCTGGAGCGCCACCACCGGGGCCGCCTGGCGCGTCTGTGCGAGCAGCGCCCAGCGCAGCGCCGAGGCGGCGAAGGCGGCGCCGAAGAGCGCCCGCGGCCCGAAGCGCGCCGAGAGGCGCGGGTAGAGGAAGAGCGCCAGCACCTCCGCCCCCACTCCCGCCGCCATGCCCAGCCCGGTCACGCCGGCGGGCAGCCCGGCGTCGCGCACGAAGAGGCCGAACAGGAGGTGGAACGGTGCGCAGCAGGCCCAGTGCGCGGCGCAGGTGAGCAGCAGCGCGACCAGGCGCACATCGCCGGCGAGCGCGCGGAGGTCGCCGAGGGACGGGCGCCGCCCCGGCGACGGGGTCTCGGGCAGGCGGCGCGCCGCCAGGGCGTAGCCGGCCACGCAGGCGGCGATGGAGAGCGGCACGGCGAGGTCGCCCGGGCGCTCGCCGCGGGCGGTGAGCAGGAGCCCCAGCCCCTGCGCCGCGGCGATGTATCCCAGCGAGCCGAAGAGCCGGATGCGGGCGTAGGACGGGCCGGGAGGCCGGGAGAGCTCGAGGGTCACCGAGTCGGCGAGCGGGATGACGGCGCGCTCCGCCAGCGCCTGCGCGCCGAGCACCAGCGCCACCGCCGCCGGGACCCGCGCCAGCGGCAGGAAGGCGGCGGCCGCCGCGGCCCACGCCGAGGCCCAGGCGAGCGCCCGGGCCGGTGCGCCCAGCCGGTCGGCCGCGGCGGCCCACCCGAGCGCCACCGGCGCGCCGAGGAGCGGCCCGATGAGCTGCACCGCGCCGATGGCGGCGCCCGAGAAGCCGAGGCCACGCAGGTAGGGCGCGAGGTAGGGGAGCGTCGCGCCGACGCTGCCGTAGTACAGCGCGTAGAAGAGGCGCAGGCGCGCGGACGGAGACATCGGTTATGGTGCTCCTACCATGGGACCTCGCCCCGAGAGCGCCCTCGCGCCGGACGGCCCCGTGGTGGGCATGGTGCTCGGCGCCGGGCTGGGCACGCGGCTCAGGCCGCTCACCGAGCTCCTCCCCAAGCCGGCGGCCCCGGTCTGTGGCGCGCCGCTGCTGGCGCACGCCTTCCGGGCGCTGGCCCGCGCCGGGGCCGATCGCCTGGTGGTGAACGCGCACCACCTCCCGGAGGCGCTCGAGCGGGCGGCCCGCGCCGCGGCGGGAGAGCTCGGGCTGCCGCTCGCCGTGTCGCGCGAGCCGGTCATCGCGGGCACCGGCGGCGCGCTGCGAGAGGCCCGGCGCTGGCTCGACGGGGCTGGCACGGTGGTGCTCTGGAACGGCGACATCCTCTTCGACCTCGATCTCGCGGCGGCCCTGGCGGCCCACCGCGCGAGCGGGGCGCTCGCGACCATGGTGCTCCTGCCCATGCCCGAGGGCGCGCGCTACGCGGCGGTGGAGGTGGACGAAGGTCTCGCGGTGCGGCGGATCGCCGGCGCCTTCGGGCCGGGCGGGGAGGGGCTCTCGCCCTGGCACTTCAGCGGCGTGCACCTGCTCTCGCCCGCGCTCCTCGAGGCGGTGCCCGCGGCGCCCTTCGAGGTGGACATCAACCGCCACGTCTACCCGCCGCTCATGGCCTCGGGCGCGGTGAGGGGCTTCCTGGCGCGGGGCTACTGGAACGACCTCGGGACGCCAGGCCGCTACCTCGAGGCCTGCCTCGACGCGCTCGCAGGACGGGTGGGCGGCGCGGTGCGGCTCGACGGGGTGGAGGTGGCGCCGGGGGTATGGCTCGGCGCCGGAGCGCGGGTGCACTCGTCGGCGTGGCTCGCGGGCCCGGCGCTGGTCGGGCCCGGGGCGGTGGTGGAGGCGGGGGCGTCGGTGGGGCCGGGAGCGGTGCTGGAGGCCGGGGCGCGAGTAGGGGAGCTGGCCCTGGTCCGCGACGCGGTGGTCTGGGAAGCGACGGCGCTGGCGCCGGGCGAGCGTGTCGAGCGGGTGGTGGCGGCGGGGAGCCTGCGGGTTCCCGCTTGAACGAGCGGCGCCCGCCGTGATCGACCGGCGCGCGCCGGTGGCATCGCGGCTAGCGCAGGTGCCCCTCCGCCGCGAGCGTCTGCCGCATCCCCTCGGCGAGCTCGTAGCGGGGCGCGAAGCCGAGGTCGGCGCGCGCCCGAGCGCTGGCGCAGGTCCAGGAGAGCTGGCGGATCTCGCGCACCTTGTCGAGCGAGAAGACCGCCGGCCGGCGGCGGAGCTGCGCGAAGGCGGTGGCGCCCGCGGCGGCGATCCAGCTCACCGCCTCCGGCAGCGCCAGCACCCGGCCGGCGACGCCGAGGGGGGTGAGCGCGGCGCGGCCGATCTCCTCCCAGGTGTAGGTGGCCCCGTCGTCGAGGAAATACACGCCCTCGCCGCCGCCGGGGCCGAGCCGCCGGCCGCGCTCGAGCGCGAGCGCGACCCCGGCCGCCAGGTCCTCGACGTGCACCACGCTGTAGCGCTTCTCGCCGAGGCCGGCCTTCACGATGAGCCCGGCGCGGGCCATGGCGAGGAGCGGCGGCAGCACCTCGCGGTCGCCGGGCCCGTAAACGATGGGCGGCCGGACCACGGTGGCCTCGAGCCGGAAGGCCAGGTCGCGCAGCACCGCCTCGGCGGCGAGCTTGCTCTCGCCGTAGGCTGAGACCGGCGCCGGGGGATCCTCCTCGGTGCGCGGGCGATCGGCCGTGGAGGGGCCGGCGGCGGCGAGGGAGGAGACGAGCAGGAAGCGGGAGGCGCCGGCCGCGATGGCGGCGTCGGCGAGGTGGCGGGTGCCACCGGCGTTGACCTCGAAGAAGGCGGCGCGGCCGAGCGCCTTCACCACGCCTGCGAGGTGCAGCACCGCCTCGCGGCCCTCGACGGCGGCGGGCAGGGTGGCGGGGTCGCAGACGTCGCCCTTCACCACCTCCGCGCCGGCGGCCGCGAGCGGCGCCGCCGCGGCCGGGTTGCGCGCCAGCGCCCGCACCGAGTGGCCGCGGGCGAGGAGCGACCGGCAGACGTGCTGGCCGATGAAGCCGGTGGAGCCGGTGACGAGGACCTTCACGGCGCCCCGGCCCGCCCTACTCGACCGAGGTCTCGAAGATCCGGTACGTCTTGTGCCGCACGCACCCGCAGGCCTCGATGGCGCGGTTGATGAGGTGGTTGTCCTCGAGCGTCCAGGAGACCTCGCCTCCCTTGTAGCCGAGCTCGCGGGCCCGGCGGATGGTCTCCACCACCAGCACCGCGTCGATGCCGCGCTTGCGGTAGCGCTCGATCACCCCGAGGGCCATGAGCCGCACCCGGTCGATCTGGCGCGAGTAGTACATGAGCTTGGCGAGCCCGATGGGCAGGCCGAAGCGGGTGAGCCGCCCGTCCACGTGCTTGAAGGCCTGGTTGAAGTCGGGGACGGTGAGCGAGAAGGCCACCGGCTCGCCGTGGGCCTCCGCGACCAGGGAGAGCCCCGGCGCCACGATCTGCTTGAGGTCGCGGGCGAGCTTGTCGAACTCGGCGTCGGTCATGGGGACGAAGCCCCAGTTCTTCTCCCAGGCGGCGTTGTAGACCGCCTTGAGGCGGGCCACCTCGGCCTCGAAGTCCTTGAGGTTCACCGGCCGGATCAGCAGCCCCTCACGCTTGCGCACCTTCTCGGCGATGCTGGCGAACTTCTCGGGCGGCGGCTCGGCGGCGGTGCGCTCGTAGGCGTAGAGGTCCTTGGACTTCGCGAGCCCGCAGGCCGTGAACAGATCGGCGTAGTAGTACGGATTGTGCGGCATGAGCAGGTACGGCGGCGTGTCGAAGCCGTCGACCAGGAGGCCGCAGTCGTAGTTGGTGGAGAGGTTGAGCGGCCCGATCATCGACTCGAGGCCGCGCCAGCGCGACCAGGCCTTGGCGGCGCCGAAGAGCGCCGCGGCCACGCCCGGGTCGTTCACCGACTCGTAGAGCCCGAAGTAGGCGGTCTTGGAGCCGTGGAAGGCGTTGAAGTTGCGGTCGTTGACCGCGGCGATGCGCCCCACCAGCTCCCCGCCGCGGCGGGCCAGGTAGAGCCCCACCTCGGAGTGCTTGAAGAAGGGGTTCTTGGCCGGGTCGAGGAACTCGTGCCGCTCCATGAGCAGCGGCGGCACCCAGTTCCGGTCGCCCTTGTTGACCTGCCACTGCAGCCGGATGAAGGCGTCCTTCTCCAGCCCGGACTGGACTGAGACGACCTCCACCTCCGGGTCGGGGCGGGCCGGCTGGCCGGCGGCGGCCGGGTGCTCGGTGACGACGGGCTGAGCCATGGTTTGCCTCGGGTCCTGCAAGGTCTCTCCGACTACTCGCGCTCGGCGCTGCGGCCGCCGGACTGCCTGCGCTGCAGAAGCTTCACCCCGGCGCCCATGAGCTTGGTGCGGAGCCGGCGGCGCTGCTGCCAGAGGGTGGTGGGCAGCTCGGCGAGCTTCTTCACGTCCTCCGGGCCGGCGTTGAGCGCGCGCCAGGTCATGATCTCGACGACGTCGCTGAGCCGTTCGCCCAGGGGGCGGTCGGACTGCTGCAGCACCTCGCCCACGCCGATGCTCCCCTTCACGGGGCTGCGCTCCACCGAGATGGCGGTGATGCCGTCCTCGGCGGAGGAGTAGAAGCCGTTGCAGCCGGGGCGGGCCATCTTCACCTCGACCCGGGTGGACGGCTTCTTGTAGGGGATGACCCCCATCTCGCGGCCGCAGCGCTGGAAGATGTCGAGCGAGCGGTCCACCTGCTCGTCGGTGTGGGTGGCGGTGAAGACGGTGCGGACCAGCTCCTTCTCCACCGCGGGCCTCACCACCGGCGAGGCGAACATGCCGGCGTCGGTGAGGCGCCGCCAGAAGGAGAGGCAGAGGGTCTGGTCGCCGATCACGATCGGGAGCACCGGGGTGACCGACGGCGCGGTGTCGAAGCCCATGCCGCGCAGCTCGCGGTGGAGCTTCTCGGAGATGTCCCAGAGGCGCGCGCGGCGCTCCGGCTCCTGCTCGATGATCTCCAGGCTCTTGAGCGCGGCGGCGGCGGCGCCGGGGGTCATCGAGGCCGAGAAGACGAGCGGCCGCGACTTGTGCTTGAGCCAGTTGATGACCTCCTTCGGACCGGCGATGCAGCCGCCGATGGAGGCGAGCGACTTCGAGAAGGTGAGCATCTGGAGGTCGACCTCGTCGTGGAGGCCGAAGTGCTCGCCGGTGCCGCGCCCGCCCTCGCCGAGCACGCCGAAGCCGTGCGCGTCGTCGACGAAGAGCCGGGCCTTGTACTTGTTCTTCAGCTCCACGATCTTCGGCAGGTTGGCGAGGTCGCCTTCCATCGAGTACATGCCGTCGACCACGATGAGCTTGCCGGACTCCGGATCGGCCGCCGCGAGGAGCCGCTCCAGGTCGTCCATGTTGTTGTGGCGGAAGCGCTTGCAGTCGCCGAGCGCCGCCTGGATGCCCTCCACCAGGGAGGCGTGGACCATGCGGTCGGCGAAGATGGTGTCCTTGCGCAGGATGAGCGAGGAGAGGACGCCGACGTTGGTGCCGAAGCCGGTGGAGTAGGTGACCGCCGCCTCGCGCCCCAGGTACTTCGCCAGCCGGTGGTCGAGCTCGTCGTGCAGCTCGGTGGTGCCGTTCAGCACCCGCGAGCCGCAGGTCGAGGCGCCCCACTTGCGCGAGGCCTCGGCGGCCGCCTCCTTGACGCGCGGGTCGTTGGCGAGACCGAGGTAGTTGTTGGAGCAGGCCATGATGACCCGCTTGCCGTCGATCACCACCTCCGTGCCGTCGGTCTCCTGGATGACGCGGTAGTACGCGTAATGCCCCGCGAGCTTCGCGAGATCGGCGTCCTTCCAGTTGACGCACTTCTCGAAGATGTCTGCCATGTTCCTGCCTTCCGACCTTTCCGGGGGCTTCTGGCCGCGCTGCGTGAGTATCGAACGGGAGGCGCTGCGTCAAGCGGCCGCCCGTCCCGTCACTCCCCCGGCTTGCACCCCATGCGGCGGTCGATCCAGGCCGGCAGCACCAGCAGCGCCGCGGTCAGGCAGGCCACCTCGCCCACCGAGGCCAGCAGGCCGAAGCCGCGCAGGGCGCGGTTGTCGGCGACGAGCAGGGAGGCGTAGCCGATGATGGTGGTGGCGGAGCAGAGCGCCACCGCCCCCCCGGTCTCGCGCAGGGCGCGGCACATCGAGCCCTCGCCCTCCAGCCGCCAGCGCTGCACGATGTTCACGGCGTAGTCGATGCCGATGCCGAAGGTGATGGGCAGCACCACGAAGTTGAGGAAGTTGAGCCGCACCCGGGCGGCGGCCGCGGCCCCGAGCAGCCAGCCCACGCCGAGGAGCAGGCTGGCGATGGTCCAGAGGCTGGGCCGGAGCTTGCCGAACACGATGGTGGCGAGCAGGCAGACGAGCGCCAGCGCGGCGAAGGTGGCGCGCGGGCCATCGCTCCAGATGGCGCCGGCGATGTCGTTGAAGAGCAGCGACTCTCCCACCGCCTGGGCGCGCGCCCCGGACCGCTGGATGGAGCCGCGGATGAGGTCGGTGATCTCGGCGAGCTCCTTCGGTCCGAGGGTGCCCACCACCCGCGGGAAGACCAGCGCCACCTTCCCGGCGGTGCCGTCGCGCTCGGTCATGGGGATCGAGACGGAGGAGGGGAGGTCGGACACCTTCACCGCGCGCAGGTCGGAGCGCGGACGGATCTCGAGGATCCGCCGCCGCTGCTCAGGCTCGAGCTGCGACAGCCGCCGGTCGCTGAGCGAGCGGCGCAGGGTCGCCAGCAGCGGAAGCTTCTCGGCCTGCCGGTCGGGGAGCACGTTCCGCAGCGTGCGGATCTCGCGGATGGGGTCGGCGGCGCCGAGCGCCTTGCGGCTCTGCTCGATGGTCGCCACCACCCGGTCGAGCTCGGCGGGGGTCTCGGCCCGCACCACCGTGGGGGTGAGGTAGGCCTTGAAGACCTGGTCCACCTTGCCGCCCCAGTAGATGGCGCCGTTCTCGGCGCTCCTGGCCGCCCGGAGCTTCGACAGGTCGTACTCGATGAGGTCGCCGCGGTACGAGAGGACGCCGCCGGCGGCGGCGAGCAGCAGGACCACCGCGCCCCAGCGGATGGCCCGCCCGTGCCGCTCGACCAGCATGGCCGCGGCGCGGCCGAGGTAGCCCGGCGCCTTGCGCGGCAGCTCGTCCGGGTGGCGACCGTCGATGGCGGCGAGCAGCGGCGGCAGCAGCAGGTAGGCGGTGAGCCAGCAGAGCGCCATGCCCACCCCGCCGATCAGGCCGAACTGGCTGAAGCCGCGGAAGCTCGTCACCGAGAGGGAGAGATAGGCGAGCCCGGCGCCGAAGGAGGCCACGAAGGTGGCCGCGAGCGTGCCGCGCCAGGCGGTCTGGATGGCCGGCAGGATGGGGATCCCGAGCCGGCGCTCCTCGAGGTAGCGCGCCACGATGATGATCGAGACGTTGATGCCGTTCCCGAGCACGATCGAGCCCAGGAAGGCGGTGTTGGCGTTGAGGTGCCCGATGAGGAAGTAGGCGAGCCCGAAGGTGAGGGCGCAGCCAACCAGCAGCGCCGCGCAGATGGCCCAGATGGCCCGCCAGCGCCGGTAGAAGAGCCAGAGCGCCAGCAGCACGAAGACGATCACCACCACGGTGGAGGAGGCGAGGTCGGCCACCAGCGCGTCCTGCTCCTCCAGCAGCGAGGAGACCTCGCCGTCGTAGCCCACCCGGACGGTCGGGTCGTACCGCGCCGGCTTCGCCTCGGCCACCGCCGCCTTGACGTGCTGGACCAGCTTCTTGTTGGCCTCGTAGCCACCGGACAGCTCCGGCGGGTGGATCAGGATGACCAGGATGTGGCCGTCCGGCGTCTGGTAGTAGCCGTTGCGGAAGTTGGCGAGGAGCCCGGTGGCGCTCTCGTACTTCTTCTCGATGTCGCCGAAGTCGAGCGGCGGCGCCGGCCCGGGGTCATTCTCGCCGAGCAGGTCCAGCAGCGGGTTGGCCCTCTTCTTCTCGAAGGCCACCCGGGCGTCGATGCGCCGCTGGATCTCCTTCAGGTCGTCGACCTGCAGGTAGAGCGGGCCGAAGCGGTGCATGAACTCCGACTGCGCGTCGGTGCGGTACTCCACCGAGTCGACCATGCCCGGGGGGAGCTTCCGCAGCCGCGCCACCACGTCGTCGGCCAGCCGCGCGATGGCGTCGCCGTCCCTCCCCTCGAACACGATCGAGAGGTGGGTGACGTTGTGGAGCTTGGGGCCGAGCGTCCGCGCCGCGACGACCGAGGGGGCGCTCTCGGGGAGCAGCTCCTCGACGCTGGAGCGCAGGTCGCCGTAGAGCAGGGCGGTGTAGTACCCGCCGATCACCGTGGCGAGCACCGCCAGCAGGAGCACCGGCCGGCGCTGGCGCACCAGGAAGGCGACGAAGCGATCGCTCCAGGAAACGGCCGGGGGGCCGCCCAGCTCCGGCGCGGCCCCCTGGAGCCCCTCGCCCGCCTCGCCGGCGGGCTGACCGCCTCGGTTCACCGGGCGCTCCGCGCCGCTTCGTCCGGCGGGAGGCCGAGCGGGAGCTCGCGGCACCCCTGCGCCGCCGACTGGTACGCGGTGGTGATGATCTCGATGCAGCGGTAGGCGTCCTGCGCCTCCTTGCCGGCGAAGTCGCCCCGCTCGATGGCCGTCCTGAACTGGTCGAACATGGCGTTGAACCAGCGGGTGTGGCTCGCGTCCATCCAGTCCGACGCGATGGTGCGCTTCTCGAGCTCCCAGGTGACCGCGCCCTGGGCGACGTCCTCGCCCCCGGTGCGCTTCATCACCGCCACCTCGAGGTCGTCGTCGGACACGGTGATCGCGCCGAGGTCGCCCTGCACCGAGTACTGGACCTTGCGCACGCCCGCCGTCCAGGTGAGGTGAGCGTGGGCGAGGCCGTTCGGGAAGGTGAGCACCACCGAGAAGTTGTCCTCGGTGTCGTACTTCTGCGGCTCGAGGTTGGACATCTTGGCGGTGACCGCGGTCGGCCAGGCGCCCATCCAGTCGAACGTCAGGTAGAAGCTGTGGCTGCCGTGGTCCATGGCGATGCCGCCGCCGGAGTAGCGGATCTGCCGTCGCCAGTGGGTGTTCCACTCGGTCACGCCCTTGGCGTGGGTGTTGCGGTAGGTGCCGAGCGTCACCGAGCGCACCTTCCCGATCTTCCCGCTGGCGATGATCTCGCGGATCGCCTGCACCACCGGCGCGTGCTTGTAGTTGTGGGCCGGAAAGAGCACCCGCCGGGCGCGCTTCGCCGTCTCGAGGAGCGAGGCGGCGTCGGCGAGGGTGGTGGTGAGCGGCTTCTCGCAGAGCACGTGCAGGCCGAGCTCGAGCCCGCGCCGGGCGATGGCGGCGTGGTCGCAGGGCGGGGTGGCCACGTCGAGGAAGTCGAGGTCCTTCTCGGCGGCGAGGAGCGCCTCGGCGCTCTCGTAGACCCGGGCGCGGGGCAGCTGCTCGGCCACCTTGGCGCGCCGCGCCGCGCAGACGTCGGCCACCGCCACCAGCTCCACGTCGTCGCGCTTCGCGTAGGCGGGCACGTGGCCCTTCGCCCCGATGAAGCCGTAGCCCACCAGCGCGCCGCGCAGGCGCCGTCCCGAGGTCGTCCGTCCGGTCATCTTCCCGTAGCTCCTATCCAAGATGGCGCGCCCGCGGCACGCGCGGAGGCTAGCGCCAGGCGCCGCTCCGGTTCAGCTCGGCGAAGACCTCGTCGAGCACGGCCAGCCCCTCGAGCGCGGTGGCGGCGTCGATGGTGAGCGCCGGCTGCAGCCGCAGGTGCGGCGAGTAGCTCATGGCGAGCAGCCCCTTGCGCACGCAGTCCCGGTAGACCTGCTGCATGAGCTTCCCGTCGAGCGGCTCCTTGCTCTTGCGGTCCTTGACCAGCTCGACGCCGATGAAGAGCCCGGCCCCTTCCACCTTGCCGATGAACGGGTGGCGCTCCTGCATCCGGCCGAACTCGGCGACGAGCTCCGCCCCCACCCGCTCCGCGTTCTCCCAGAGCTTCTCCTCGCGGATGGTGGAGACCGAGGCGAGCGCCGCGGCGGCGGCGAAGGGGTTGCCGCCGTAGCTCGAGGAGGCGCCGGAGGGGTTCGACCAGGGCTTGGCCTGCGAGATGGCGCTGGTGGTGAGCACGCCCGCCACCGGGAAGCCGGAGCCGAAGCCCTTGCCGAGGGTGACGATGTCGGGCCGGGCGCCGCTGTGCGAGACGCCCCACGGCTTGCCGGTGCGGCCGAAGCCGCAGATCATCTCGTCGGCGATGAAGAGCGCGCCCACCTCGTGGGCCGCCTCGGCCACCGCGGCGGTGAACTCGGGCGGGGGGATGACGTTCCCGGCGGTGCCCTGCATCGGCTCCATGATCACCGCGGCCACCGGGCCGGCCGGCTGGGCCTTGATGGCCTTTCGCGCGAACTCGGCGCAGGCGAGGCCGCAGCTCGCCCGCTCGAGCTGGAAGGGGCAGCGGTAGCAGTCGGCGAACGGGATCTGGGTGGCGCTCGCGGGGAGCGGCCCGAGCCCGGCGCGCGCCGGGGTGCCGAGCAGCGCCGCGGCGCCGGCGGTCTTGCCGTGGAAGCCGCCCCAGAAGGAGACCACCTCCGGCCGGCCGGTGTGCTGGCGGGCGAGCCGGAGCGCCGACTCCACCGCCTCCGCGCCCCCCGAGTAGAGCTGCAGCCGGTCGAGGCCGGGCGGGGCCATGGCGCACACCTCGTTGACGAGCTTCGCGCGCGGCTCGGAGGTGAAGCTCCCCACCGTGAGGGTCTCGGCCTGCCGGCTGAGCGCCGCCACGTACTTCGGGTGGCAGTGGCCGAGGGCGTTCACGCCGATGCCGCCGATGAGGTCGACGTAGACGTTGCCGTCCACGTCGGTGAGGGTCGAGCCCGCGCCCTTGGCCATGGCGACGCCGGCCCAGAGCGCGAAGCCCTGGAGGCCGGGGGAGAGGTGGCGCTGCTCCTCGGCGACCACCTCGCGCGAGCGCGGGCCGGGGATCTCGGTGCGGAGCTGGATCTTCTTCATGTGGAGGCGGGGTCGCTCGAGGGGGGGGAGAAGACGAAGTGTCGGTGCAGCGGGTAGTTCCAGACGAAGCCGATGGCCAGGGAGGCCAGGATCACCCCCGGCACCGGAGAGCCGTGGGGGCGGAAGCCGCCCAGGTCGACGATCGCCCAGGCGAGGAGCACGTTCCAGCCGGCCGAGGCGATCGACACCGCGGCGTAGCGAAGCGCCTGGGCGTGGAGCATTCCGTGCTGGGCGTCGAAGACCCACCACTTCTTCACCGAGAAGTCGGTGACGGCGCCGGCGAGGGCGCCGAAGCAGGCGGCGGCGAGGTAGTGGACGTTCACCGCCACCAGCGTGGTGAGGAGGGACCAGTCGACGAAGGTGGCGAGGGCCGACGAGGCCTGCGCCCGGGCGATCCGGCCGGCCTCCGCCGCCCAGCCCTCCGCCTGCAGCGGGGCGGTGCTCATCGCTTGCGCAGCTCCGCGCGGATGAAGGCGGTGCGGCGGGCCCCCGTCCAGTTGGCGAAGATGGCGATGAGCGCGATGGCACCGAGCACCAGCAGGTGGCGCGGGCGGCCGGGGGAGGGCGCGGCCACCTCGGCGATGGAGGAGAGGATGGTGGCGGTGATGAGGTAGGCGGCGCGCTCGTGGCGCTGCATGGTCCCCATCCTGGCGTCGATGCCGAACCCCTCGCCCTTGGCCCGGGTGTAGCTCACCAGCACCGAGCCGGCGCAGGCGGCGCAG
This sequence comes from Anaeromyxobacteraceae bacterium, assembly GCA_035656915.1. Lineage (GTDB taxonomy): Bacteria > Myxococcota > Myxococcia > Myxococcales > Anaeromyxobacteraceae > Anaeromyxobacter_B. Next base: position 52,645 of record DASRRJ010000008.1, on the reverse strand, counting down.
GTGATCGAGAAGGCGAAGGCGTCGTCCCGGTAGTACCAGGCGTAGCCGAAGAAGGTGGCGATCTCGGCCCAGCGGTCGATGACCGCGTCGAGGGTCTCGCCGGCGTCGGAGGCGAGGCCGCGCGCGCGCGCCACCGAGCCGTCGAGGGAGTCGCAGGCCGAGCCGACGAGGAGCAGCCAGCCGCCCAGCCCGAAGGCGCCGTGGCCCAGGAGGAACGCCGCCCCGATGGTCAGGACGAGCGAGGTCCAGGAGAGCGTGTCCGGGTGCAGGCCCAGTCGGACCGCGAAGCGCGCGAAGGGGGCGAATACCCAGAGCCCCCACTCCATGAAGAATTCCCCGAGCAGGAACGTCCCACCGGTCTGGGCCACCCGCGCCGAATGGGGGCGCCCGTGGATGACGCTCTTCAGGCCGAAGGCCAGGAGCGTCGCGAGGAGCAGGCCGGTGAGACCGACGAGCGGCAGCCAGGTTGTGGCGGGGGAATTGGCCCAGACCAGAAGCTCGTCCTTCACGCGGCCTCTAATTACTTGAACTTCGCCAGTCTTGCCAAGTAGGTTGCCCGTCCATCGCAACCCCCGGAGTGCGCGTGCTCCCCACCCTGTCCCTGTCCCTGCTGCTCGGCGCGGCGCCGATCTGCGGGCCGATCGATCTCGACGGCGCCCTGGCGCTCGCGGGTCGGAACGGCGACGAGGTGGCCATCCGGCGGGCCGAGCTGAGGGCCGCCGAGGCCGATCAGGCGCTCGCCCGGGCGGCGCGGATCATCCCGAGCGCGACCCTGACCTTCCTCACCGGCCCGGTGCCGGAGGCCAAGGGGACCATCCTCGAGCCGAAGACCTCGACCAACCGCACGCTCTCGGGGCTCGGGCCGTTCTTCCGGAGCGAGCTGCAGGTGGTGCAGCCCCTCTACACCTGGGGCCGCCTCGACGCCGCCCGCGACGCCGCCGACGCCGGCGTGAAGGCGCGCGGCCTGCTCGTCACCGACAAGCTGGCCGAGCTCCAGCTGCGCGTGGTCCAGCTCTGGTGGGGGGAGGCGACCGCCAGGAAGCTGCTCGCCATCGCCGACGACGTCGAGAAGAACCTCGGCGAGGTGGACAAGCGGCTGGCGGAGGCGCTCGAGTCGGGCGACGGGTCGGTGAAGCAGGCCGACCGCTACCGGCTCGACCTCTACAAGGCGCAGCTGCGCAAGCGGCGGGCCGAGGCGAGCCGCGGCCTGGCGCTAGCCCACGACGGGCTCGCCGCCACCACCGCGCTCCTCCCGGAGGAGCTGCAGCTCAAGGACGCGCCGCTGCCGCTCGAGCCGGGGGAGGCGCCGGCGCTGGAGCAGGCGCGCGCGGCCGCCGTGGAGCACCGCCCCGATCTGGCGGCGCTCGACGAGGCCATCGCGGCCAAGGACGCCGAGCTGGTGGCCGTCTCGGGCAGCATGAAGCCGCAGCTCTTCCTGGCCGGCAGCTTCACCTTCGCCTACGCGCCCAACCGCTCGCCGCAGTTCAACCCCTGGGCCTACGACCCCTTCAACACCGTCGGCGGCGGCGTGGCGCTGGGGATCCGCCAGGACCTCGCCTTCCCGCTCCTCCTGGCGCAGGCCGGGAAGGCCCGCGCCGAGCGGGAGACGCTGCGCCGGCAGCGCGACGGGCTCGCCCGGCTGGTCACGGTGCAGGTGGAGTCGGCGGTCGCCGACGTGGTGCAGGCGCGCGAGCGGCTCGCTGCCGCCCGCGCCGCCCTCGGCTCTGGCAAGAGCTGGTTCCGCTCGGCGGGGCTGGACTTCGAGGCCGGGGTGGCCGAGCCCAAGGAGCTGCTCGACGCCTACGCCGGTTACGTCGAGACGCAGGTGGAGCAGGCCCAGGCGGCCTACGATCTGTTGTTGGCGCGCGCTCGGCTCGACCAGGCGACGGGCGCGCCGCCCAGGAAAGGAAGCGATCCATGTCCTCCCTCGCGCTAGTCCTCCTCCTCGCCGTCGCCCCCGGCACGGCCACCGAGGCGCTGCAGGCGCGCGCCGCCGAGGTCCGCGCCGAGCTGCCGCCCAAGGGCGAGCCGATCACCCCGGCGGCGCGCGCGAAGCTCGAGAAGCTGCTCACGCGCACCGTGGACCTGCGCGGCATGGCCAAGGCGGCGCTCGGGTCCCACTGGGACAAGATGACCGAGGGCCAGCGCAAGCGGCTCGTCGGCGCCTTCGAGAAGCGCTTCCGCAGCGCCACCACCGGCGACGTGGAGGGCTACCGCTCCACCCAGATCTCCTACAAGCCGGAGGAGAAGTCCGGCGAGTACGTGAAGGTGCCCACCGAGATGGTCATCCAGGGCGAGCCGACGGAGATCAGCTACGCCATGCGCGACGGGGCAGACGGCTGGCGCATCGAGGACATCGTCGTGGACGGCGTCTCCACGGTCGCCAACTACCGCTCCTCCTTCGCCCGCGTCATCAACAAGGACGGGGTGGAGGGGCTCATCTCCAAGCTCGAGAAGGGTCCGCAGAAGGGCGGGGCCTCGCCCAAGGCGAGCCGCTGAGCGACGTGCTCGGGCGGCCGGCGGAGCGGGCCTTCTCGCCCCGCCTCGAGGCGGCGCTGGTGGCGCTCGCCTGCGCCCTCTTCCTGGCCCTCGCGGGCGCGGAGGCCTGGCGCAACGCCTACCCGTACTTCGACGACGTGGGGTACCTGGAGCTGGGGAACCAGATCCGGGCGCTCGGGGGGCCGCTGGGGCTCCTGCGCGAGCTCTTCACCGGCCACCGGTACGTGGAGTCGAACCGCCACCCGCTCTTCCTGGCGCTCCTCTCGCTCGTGGCGCGGCCGGAGCGCGGCTACCACCGCGACGCGCAGCTCCTCACGCTCGCGCTGGGGCTGGCGGCGCTCCTCTCCTGCTGGCTGGTGATCCGCCGCCACTTCGGGCGGGGGCCGGCGGCGGTGGCGGTGCTGCTGCTCGCCTGCGGGAAGACCTTCGTGAACGTGGCCTCGCGCGAGTGGTGCGAGCCCTTGCTGGTGGCGCTCTGGGCACAGGCGGTGGGGGCCATCCTCGACGGCCTGCGCCGCCCGGAGCGGCTCCGGCCCTGGCTCCTCGCCGGCCTCTTCTCCGGGCTCGCCTTCCTCACCAAGGGCACCGCCATCTTCCTGCCGGTCTGCGTCGCCCTCGCGCTCCTGCTGGAGCAGCGCGCCCGCGCCCTGGTCCACCGCGGCGGCTGGCTCTTCGGCGGCGCCTTCCTCCTCACCGCCTCGCCGCTCCTCTGCCGGAACGTGCGGCTCTTCCACGCGCCGCTCTACCAGTTCAACTCGCGGCTGGTCTGGATCGACAAGCTCCCCGACTTCGCCGAGATCTTCGCGCCGCACGCCTACGACAAGCTGCCGGACGGGTTCGCCGCCTGGCTCTCGCAGACCACGCCGCGGGCGGTGGCCTGGCGCGTCGTCGGCGGCGCGGGCGAGGTGAGCTTCAACGTCCTCGACGCCTTCGCGCTCGTGGCGCCCACGCCGGGCGGCCCGGTCCACGTCGCCCTCCTCGCCGCCGCCCTGGCGGCGCTGGTGGTCTCGCTCCGCTGGCTCTGGCGCATGCCGCGCGGTCCCGCGCGGACCTTCCTGCTCGTCCACTGCGCCTGGAGCTACGCCTTCTTCGTGGCCTTCAGCGCCAGCGGCGCCAACTCGCGCTACTTCCTGCCGCTCGTCGCCACCACCCTGCTTCCGGCGTTCGCGGCCCGGCTCCACGAGGAGCTCCTCGTCGAGGGCGGCGCGCGCCGACCCTTCGTGCTGCGCACCGCCGCTGCGGCCGCCGCGGCGCTGGTCGCGACGGCGCTGCTCCACGGGCCGGCGCTGGCGTCGCCGCCGGGGATGAGGGACGTGGAGGACTGGCTGGCCGCCCACGTCCGGCCGGGCGAGGTCTACGCGCTCGACGCGCGCACCCACCTCCAGGCGAGCTGGCTGCTCCCGGGCGCCGAGCAGCTCATCGTGTCGGCGAGCTGGGACGAGAAGCCGGTGCCGGCGGGCGAGCTGCTCGACTGGCTCCGCGAGCGCCGCGCCCGCTACGTGGTGCTCGACGGCGCCGCGCTGGCGCACCTGGGCGCCCCCGGCGACCCGGCGGCGCGCCGGTACCTCTTCTACGACCTGCTGCCGCTCGCGCCGGACGGCTCGCTGCCGCTTGAGGGCTTCCCGGGCGGCCTCAAGCCAGCCTTCGTCGCGCCGGGCAGCCCCCGCCGCTGGGTGGTGCTCGAGACCCCCTGGTCGCAGGCGCAGGTCGCGAGCCGCGGCGGCTGAGGCCGCACTCGGAGCTGGTCCCGACGACCCTCAGGCCGCCGCTTCGTCCTCGCGCGCCGTGGGCTGGGCGCCCGGCGCCCGCCAGCTCAGGTAGTGGAGCCGCTTGAGCTCGCGGCGGCCGCGGGTGACGGTGTCGAGGATCAGCCCGCAGGCGAGCGACAGGAAGGCGAGGATGGCGAGGCCGGTGGAGAGGAGCGCCGTCGGCATCCGGGGCACGAGCCCGGTCGCGAGGTAGGTGGGGACCAGGGGCGCCGAGAGGGCCAGCGCCGTCGCGAGCAGCATCGCGCAGACCCCCGAGAAGAAGAGCAGCGGCCGCTCCTCCTTGGCGAGGAGCAGGATGGTGCGCAGGATGCGGGCGCCGTCGCGGAAGGTGCAGAGCTTGCTCGCCGAGCCGCGCGGGCGCTCGCGGTAGGCGGTGTCCACCTCGGCGACCGGCATCCGCAGCTCGAGCGCGTGCACGGTGAGCTCGGTCTCGATCTCGAACCCTGCCGCCAGCGCCGGGAAGGACTTCACGAAGCGGCGCGAGAAGACGCGGTAGCCGGAGAGGATGTCGCGGAAGCGGTTGCCGAAGATCCGGGCCACCAGGCCGGTGAGCAGCGCGTTCCCGAAGCGGTGGCCGGGGCGGTAGGCCGCCACCTCGTCGGTCATCCGGGCCGCGTTCACCATGTCGAGCTGCCCGTCCTCGAGCGCCCGGATCAGCGCCGGCGCGGCGGCGGCGTCGTAGGTGTCGTCCCCGTCCACGAGCACATACACCGCCGCCTCGACGTCGGCGAACATGCGCCGGACCACGTTCCCCTTGCCTCTCAGCGGCTCCGAGCGCACCACCGCGCCGGCGGCCCGGGCCCGCTCGACCGTCCGGTCGGTGGAGCCGTTGTCGTAGACGTAGACGGTGGCGTGCGGCAGCGCCGCCCGGAACCCGCGCACCACCCCCTCGATGGCCGCCTCCTCGTTCAGGCAGGGGACGAGGACGGCGACCGGGGGAGTGGAGCGGAGGCGCGCGGACATGGCGGGGAGCGTAGCAGGCCGGGCGCCCGGGCGGGCGGAGAAGGGCTACTCCGAGCGGGCGGCGAGCGGGGGCTCGCCCGTGGGGGCGGCGGCCCCCCGGCGCTCTCCAGCGGCGGCGAGGGCCCGCTCCAGACCCACGCCGACGAGCGTGTAGGCGATGCCCAGCAGCACGTCGAGCACGTAGTGGTGCTGCAGGTAGACCGCCGAGAAGCAGACCAGCAGGAAGAACAGCAAGCTGGTCCAGTCGAGCCAGCGCTTCCCCAGGTGGCGCCCGTAGAGGAAGACGAAGAGCGGGTAGGAGACGTGGAGGGAGGGGATGGCGCCGAAGACGTCGGCGCTGCGGCCGTAGAAGGCGGCGAAGTACCCGAAGCCGGTCAGGGCGTCCCAGCGCGCGGCGGCCGCGGCGGAGGCCTGCGCCGCCATGTTGGCCGGCCCGAGGCCGTACTGGGTCACGTACCAGGGGGGCGCCGACGGGTAGACGTAGTAGGTGGCGAAGCCGGCGAGGTTGACGAAGAGGAAGGTCCAGCCGAAGCGGCGCGCCAGTCGCTGGATCCGGTCGTCCTTGCGCTTCGCGAGCAGCAGGAAGGCGGCGAACCCGAGCGACCAGTACAGGTACAGGATGTAGGCGCTGCCGGTGACGAGGTCGACCGCCGGCCAGTGAAACCGATCGAAGAGCTCGTTGGGCGTGAGCCGCGCCCCGTCCACCGGGATCCCGAAGAAGAGCTTGTCGAAGCGGTACGGCTCCGCCACGTGGACGTGGAGGTAGCGCACCAGCGGCTCGGTGAGGTGGGTGAGGTCGTAGATGATGCCGAAGAGCAGGAACGGCAGCATCCCGGCGAAGAAGCGGCGGGTGCCCTCGCTCCAGACGGCGAGCAGGAACATGAGGGCGCAGAGCAGGAACTGCTCCGGCCGGTTGCCGAGCGTGAGCCCCATCAGCAGGAGGTAGGCCCCCATGCCGGCGAGCGAGCCGTACAGGTAGGGCCGGGGCGCGGACGCGATGCGTCCGAGGAGGGAGGGGCGCGGGGCGGAGGTGTCGGCGGCGGTCGAGTCCATGGCGCGGCGAGCGCTCGTACCGGCTCGCGCTGCCCGCGTCAAGGGCGGCGGCCCGGGGCCTATGGAAGGAGGATGCGCACCGGCGGCCCGGTCGTGATCCGGATCGACCCGTCGGAGTCGTAGAGGTCGCCGTCGAGGGTGAAGCGACACGGCCCGGGCAGCTCGACCGAGAGCTCGCGCGCGACCGCGTCCATGGCCACCCGCCTCCGCCAGGGATGCCCCAGCCGGACGGCCGGGAGGGCGGCCACCAGCCGAGGCGCGCTGGCGGTGATCCCGACGGCGTGGAAGAAGCCGGGCTGCTCGGCGCAGCGGGCGAAGGGCTTGAAGCCGAACCCGATGTCCGGTTCGGAGCCGGCGAGCACCGCCAGGTAGCGCAGGGTGGGCCACTCCTCGCCGTCGGCGGCGACGCGCGCCGGCTCGCGGCGGGTGAGCTCCGCGGCGAAGCGACCGCGCAGCAGCGCCGAGCCGACCGCGCGCGCGGCCAGCGCCGCCGCCCCGAGCGGCGAGGTCCGGCCGCTCCGGTAGTAGGCCTCGAGGAAGCGGACCACGGCGCCGGTCCCGAAGAGGAAGCCGTACTGGGGCGAACCGCCCGCCACGACGCGCAGCAGGTCGCGCTCCACCGATCGCTCCGGCCGGCCCTCGCGCCGGCGCTCCAGCCACCGCCGCAGGATGCTCTCGGGGGTGCCCGCGATCCCGTGGCCGTGAGCGACGGTGTTCATGGCGCCGCCGCGAAGGATGAGCAGCTTCGGCAGCGGCGCATCCCCGCAGGCGCGGGCGAAGGCGGTGAGCACCACGTGGGCGGTGCCGTCGCCGCCGTTCACGCCGAGCACCTCCACCCCCTCGGCCCGGAAGCGCTCCACCGCCCGGGCCAGCTCCGGCTCGCTGGCTGCGTTGGCGACCAGCCCCTCGCCGCCGAGGGCGGCGGCCAGGCGGTGGGCGGCCTCCGGGTGGCGGCGGTTGTACCGGGAGCCCGGATTGTTGACGATGCCGATCGCGGCCATGCACCCCTCGCCGGCCTGCCGGCCGCACTCCCAGATCTACCTCACCGCTCGTGTACGAGGTAGGATGACGGGCTTGGCGCTCCTGGAAGATACGGGTGACCTCACGCGGGTGCCGCTCGCGGCGGTCCTGCTGGAGGCGTTCAACGCCCGCGCCACCGGTACGCTCCTCATCGAGGCCGGCGTCGGCGCCTCGCGCCTCTACCTGCGCGCGGGTGTGCCGGTGGGGGCGCAGAGCTACGCCGGCTTCCGCCCCCTGGGGCAGGAGCTGCTCGCGGCGCGCCTCATCGACATGCAGGCCTTCGAGAAGAGCCTCGTGGAGATGGCCCGCACGGGCCGCAAGCAGGGCGACCTGCTGGTGGAGATGGGAGTCGTGAGCCGGGTCGCGGTCGACGCCGCGCTCTCCCGGCAGCAGGCCGGCTACCTGGCGCAGGTGGCGAGCCTCTCCGAGGGCGCCTTCCGCTTCGAGCCGGGCGAGCCGCCGGAGTGGACCCGCGGCCTCCACACCAGCCCGCTCCGGGCGGTGGTGGACGCCCTCTCCGCGCCCCAGGCGGCGCCGCTGGTGGAGGCGGCCTTCGGGGGGGCGGGGCCGCGGGTGGCGTTCCGGCCCGGCTACGCGGCGGTGGCCCGCGCCTTCGGGTGGACGGCGGCGGAGACCGCGCTGGTGACGCGCCTCGCGGAGCCGGTCGAGACGTTCGAGTTCGCGGAGGGCTGCGGGCTCCCGCCGGAGCGGGCCCGCGCGGTGCTGGCGGCGCTCTTGCTCCTCGGGCTGGCGGGCGGCGAGGAGGCGGGGGCGGCGGAGCCGCTCGAGCTGCAGGAGGTGGCGGAGATCACCGGGGAGCTCCTGCAGGCCGTGCCCGCATCGCCGAGGGAGGAGGCCCGGGACGCGACGGGAGAGCCTGCGGGAGCGCGGGCCGCCGAGATCGCGGAGGAGTCGCGGCAACGCCGGGCCCGGCTGCTGGCGCGGGCGATGGAGAACATGGGGCTGCGGCGGCCGCAGCCGCCGGCCCGCGCCGCCGCCGCGCCGATCGCGCCGCCGCTGGCGGCGCCGGAGCGGCGTTCCTGGTCGAGGCCGGAGCCGCTCCGCCCCGCCAGCCGGCACGACACGGCCAACCCCGACCAGTTCGCCGCCGACCCGGCCGGCCGCGCCAGCTTTGGCGCCACCGACGAGGAGCGCCAGCTCCGGCTCGACTTCGAGCTCGCGGAGGTGCGCGCCGGGGCGAAGGACCTCTTCGTCCGGCTCGGGATGGGTCCGGGCAGCACCGTCGAGGAGGCGCGGCGGGCGTTCCTCGACCTCGCGAGGCAGTTCCACCCCGACCACTTCGCCACCCCCGGGGTGCGGCACCTCGCCCCCCGCGTCTCGGCCTTCTTCGCGGCGGTCAACGAGGCCTACCAGGTGCTCTCCGATCCGCGGCAGCGCGCCGAGTACCTGGCCCGCACCGCCGCCCAGCGCCCGCCGGACGAGGTGGCGCTGGTCGACTTCAAGAAGGGCGACGCCTGCGTCAAGACCCGCGACTGGGTGCGCGCCCGCGGCTTCCTCGAGTCGGCGGTGTCGACCGACCCGCGCCCCGAGTACCAGGCGGCCCTCGCCTTCGCCTGCCTCATGGACCCGCACCGCCCCGACCGCGAGCGGGCCGCCGAGCTGTGCGCGGCCGCGATGCTCGACCCCCGCTGCGACCAGGCCTTCTTCGTGGCGGCGCTGCTGGCCCGCGACGCCGGGGACGAAAAGCGGGCCGAGCGGCTCTTCCGCGAGGCCGTGCAGGCCAACCCCCGCCACCTCCCGGCGGCCCGCGAGCTCCGCCTCATCGAGCTGCGGCGCGGCGGGCGGTCGCCGTGACCGCTTGACGCGGGGCCGTCCCCGTCGGACGATTGCCGCGGACCGCATCGCTCGCACCCACCTCGAAGGGCCCCCAGCTTGGCCAAGCAGCACCTGCTCCTCGTCGACGCCGATCCAGAGTCGCTGCGGCTGATGGAGGTGAGCCTGCGCAACGCGGGCTTCTCCGTCACCAGCGCGGCGCAGGGCGCGGACGCCCTCGAGAAGTGCCAGATCTCCCAGCCCGACCTGGTGCTCTCCGACACCGAGATGCCGGTGATGGACGGCTACGAGCTGTGCCGCCGGATGAAGGCCGACGCGCGGCTGGCCGAGGTCCCGTTCATCTTCCTCACCAGCCAGGGGTCGGTGGAGCACAAGGTCCGGGGGCTCGAGCTGGGGGTGGACGACTACCTCACGAAGCCCATCTACACGAAGGAGATCGTCACCCGGGTCAAGATCCTCCTGCAGAAGAAGGAGAAGGATCGGCTGGAGAAGCGGGAGCGGGCCCGCTTCGCCGGGAACCTCTCCGACCTCGGCCTGGTGGACCTCGTGCAGACGCTCATGCTCGGCCGCAAGAGCGGCGCGCTGCGGGTCACCGCCGAGCGGCGGGAGGCGACCGTCTGGTTCCGCGACGGCGCGGTCATCGACTGCGCGCTCGGCCAGGCGCAGGGAGAGCGGGCCTTCTACCGGCTCCTGGAACTGCAGGAAGGCGAGTTCGGGATCGACTTCGGGCTGGTGGAGCGTGAGGCGCGGATCGGCGGCTCCACGCAGAGCCTGCTCATGGAGGGGATGCGCCGCCTCGACGAGAAGGCGCGGCTGCTCGAGGCGCTGCCCCCGCTCGGCGACGTGCTGGAGGTCGACGCAGGGCTCCTGGCCGCGCGGCTGGAGGAGATCCCGGACGAGGTGAACGGGGTGCTGCGGCTCTTCGACGGCGCGCGCTCGCTGGCCGAGGTGGTGTCGGACTGCAAGGGGGATGACCTCGCCACCCTCACCGTGGTCTCCAAGCTCTGGTTCGAGGGGATCCTGCGCCCGCCGGCCGAGCCCCCCGCGCCCGGGGGGCGCGAGTGGTTCGAGAGCCCCGACCCGGAGGCCCTCCCGCCGCCGCCCGCCCCGGTCCAGGCGCCGGCCTCGGCCGGCCCGCCCATCCCGGCGGAGGAGTTCGCCTTCGAGGCGCGGCCGGCGGAGCCCGCCCCGCGGGTGCTGCGCTTCCCGGCCCGCGACGACGCGCCGCCCAGGCCGGAGTCGCTCCGCCCGAGCGCCGGACAGCCGGGGCCCGGCGGAGCGCCGCCGGCCGATCGCCCGTTCCGCGCCACCCTGCCCGCCATGGCGCACCCGCCCATCCCCGCGCAGGCGCCGCTCGAGCTCGACCTCCCGCCGGTGCCCCGGCCGGCCGCGCTCCGCGCCCCGCCGCCCGCTCCGACTCCCGCTCCGGCTCCGCGCTGGAAGGGGCCGTTCGCCGCCTTCCTCGCCGCGGTGGCGGCGGTGGCCGGACTCGTCTATCTCTTGCGCTGACGAGATCCCCTTGCGCATCCTCGGAATCGAGACCAGCTGCGACGAGACCGCGGCGGCGGTGGTGGAGGACGGCCGCCGCACGCTCTCCGACGTCGTGTCCACCCAGATCGAGATCCACCGCCGCTGGGGCGGTGTGGTGCCGGAGCTCGCCTCACGCAACCACGTGGTGCAGGTGATGCCGGTGGTGGACGAGGCCCTCTCCCGCGCCGGGCTCGAGCCCGCCGCGCTCGACGGCATCGCCGTCACCTCCGGCCCGGGGCTGGTCGGCGCGCTGCTCGTCGGCGTGCAGGCGGCCAAGGGGCTCGCGCTCGCCTGGGAGAAGCCGCTCGCCCGGGTGAACCACCTCGAGGGCCACCTCCTCGCCAGCTTCCTCGCCGATCCCCCGCCGCGCTTTCCCTATCTCGGGCTGGTGGTCTCGGGCGGCCACACCTCGCTCTACCTGGCCGAGGATTTCGGCCGCTACCGCTGCCTCGGGCAGACGCGCGACGACGCGGCCGGCGAGGCCTTCGACAAGGGCGCCAAGCTGCTCGGGCTGCCGTACCCCGGCGGCGTGGCCATCGACGGGCTGGCGAAGGGCGGCGATCGGGCCGCGGTGCGGTTCCCCCGGGCGATCGTCAAGGGGGCCGACCTCGACTTCAGCTTCTCCGGCCTGAAGACGGCGCTGCTGCACCACGTGAAGAAGCAGGGAGTGCCGGAGGGGAAAGCGCTCGCCGACCTCTGCGCCAGCTACCAGGAGGCGATCGTCGGCGCGCTCATGCAGAAGCTCTTCCGCGCCGCCCGCCGGCTCCAGCTCGACAGGGTGGTCCTCTCCGGCGGGGTGGCCGCCAACAGCCGGCTGCGCGCGGCGGTGCAGGAGAAGGCCGCCGAGTACGACGGGGTGGAGGTGTTCCTCCCCGCCATCCGCCACTGCACCGACAACGCCGCCATGATCGCGGTCGCCGGCACCCACGCGCTCGAGCGCGGCGAGGTGCAGGGCGCCGGCCTCAACGCCGACCCGGCGTGGCGCCTCTAGCGCGACTGGAACCCCCGCTTGCCAGATCAGAAGGTCCTCCGCTCCCACCCGAGCCCCCGGGCGCTCCTCGAGAAGTACGACCTGCGCGCCAAGAAGAGCTGGGGTCAGAACTTCCTCGGCGACGAGGAGATCCTGGACGCGATCGCCCGTCTCGCGGTGGAGGCGCGCGGCGAGCCCGTGGTCGAGCTCGGCGCCGGGCTGGGCCACCTCACCGCGCGCCTCCTGGCCCACGGCGGCGCCGTCACCGCGGTGGAGCGCGACCGCGACATGGCGCGGGTGCTGCGAGGCGAGCTCGGCGACGCGGTCACGCTCCTCGAGGCCGACGCCGCCCGGCTCGACTACCGCGCGCTCGCCGGCGGCGGTCGTATCGCGGTGGTGGGGAACCTCCCCTACCACCTCACCAGCCCCATCCTCTTCTCGCTCCTCGACCAGGCGGAGCACGTCTCTCGGGCGGTCTTCTTGGTGCAGGAGGAGGTGGCGGAGCGGCTCGCCGCCTCGCCTGGCGGCAAGGAGTGGGGGCTGCTCTCGGTGCTGCTGCAGCAGCGGGCCACGGTGTCGCTCGAGCTGCGGGTGCCGCGCGGCGCCTTCCTGCCGCCGCCGCGGGTGGAGAGCGCGGTGGTGCGGGTCGGGTTCGGGGCGCCGCTCGTGCCGGTGGAGGATCCCGCATGGTTCCGGCGGGTGGTGAAGGCCGGCTTCGCGCAGCGCCGCAAGGTGCTGCCGAACGCGCTCGCGGGGGCCGGCCTGGGCGTTCAGGAGCCCATCCTGGCGGCGCTCGCCGCCGTCTCCATCGACCCCCGCCGGCGCGGAGAGACGCTCACGGTGGAAGAGTGGGCGGCGCTGGCGCGGGCGCTGCCGAAGCCGGCTGCCGCGCCGCGCTGACCGCGACAGAGAAACAATGGGCGCCTGGCCGCAAACTCGCCCGCCGCCCGCCCATCAGTCGGCCAGGCGCCCATTTACCGCGACTGCAACGACCCGCCCCGGGCTCAGACCCCCGGCGCGCGCGCCGTGGCGAGCAGCAGGCTCATGTTCCGAGCCCCGTTCTCGCCGAGATACCTGCGAAACCCCACCGGATCGAGCTTCATGGCGCGGATGGTCCGCTCCACGACCTCGTCGTAGCTCGTCGCCTCGGGCTTCTTGAGCTCGAGGGCGATCTTCAGGATGGCTCGCTGGAAGGCCGGGTCGACCTCCAGCGGTTCTGCCCCCTTCGCCGCAACCGGGGTGGCGACCGCGACCGCCTGACCCGCCGACCTCCGCGCTGCACCCATTCCGACGCCTCCTGATGCTGGCGAACCGTGGTTCCGAAAGTGTCATGACGATACGTTGCCATGCATGGCCTGTCAAGGCGCACCCTGATCCCCGGATCAGGGCACCGTGATCCAAAGATCGCGGTGCGCCCGATCTAGATGTCACGAACCGATCGGGCGGGCAAGCGCCTCCTGGCGCCGTGACAGCGTCAGCCCCGCGTGCGAGGCTCCCCGGCCATGGCACCGGAGCAGGCGCGCTACATCTGCGTGGAAGGGCCCATCGGCGTCGGCAAGAGCACGCTCGCGAGCCTGCTCGCCGAGCGCTTCGGCGGGCGGCTGATCGCGGAGGAGGTCGAGGAGAACCCGTTCCTCGCCGCCTTCTACGGCGACCGGCAGAAGCACGCCTTCCAGACCCAGCTCTTCTTCCTGCTGTCGCGCTTCCAGCAGCAGCAGGCGCTCCTGCAGCAGGACCTCTTCAGCCAGCTCACCGTCTCCGACTACCTCTTCTCGAAGGACCGGATCTTCGCGTCGCTGACGCTCGATCCGAACGAGCTGGCCCTCTACGAGCGGGTCTACGAGTCGCTCGGGCCGCGCGTGCCCCGCCCCGATCTCGTGATCTACCTGCAGGCGCGCCAGGAGGTGCTGCTCTCCCGCATCCGCCACCGGGGCCGGGAGTTCGAGCGCCACTTCGACGCGGCCTACCTGGCCCAGCTGGCGAAGGCCTACAACGACTACTTCTTCCACTACGACGACACGCCGCTGCTGGTGGTGAACACAAGCGACATCGACCTCGTCTCCTCCGAGGCCGACCTCGAGGCCCTCGTGAACGTGATCCGGAAGCACCGCGCCGGCACGCAGCACTACATCCCTTTGGGGACTCGCCCCGGAATTTGAGCCTTCAGCGCTTTCTTCCCAGGGCACGAGCGGCTACAAAGGGACGAACTCCTTCTCCCACGGGCGGGACCCGGCAACGGGCCTGCACCAGAGGTCGAAGAGAATGTCCAAGCAGAGCGGCCCCGTACACAAGCGGCTGTCCGTCAACGACCTCCGGCGGATGAAGCAGGCCGGCGAGAAGATCGCCATGGTCACCGCCTACGACGCCACCATGGCCCGGCTGGTCGACGCAGCCGGCATCGACGTGGTCCTGGTGGGCGACTCCGTCGGTATGACCCAGCTCGGTCATGCCTCGACCCTGCCGGTCACGCTGGAGCAGATGATCCACCACTGCGCCGCCGTCCGCCGGGGCCTCGACCGCGGGACCGGGCGAGCGCACCTGGTCTGCGACATGCCCTTCGGCAGCTACCAGGCCGGGCTCGACGAGGCGGTGAAGAACGCCATGCGGCTCGTGGCCGAGGGCGGCGCCGAGGCGGTCAAGGTGGAGGGCGGCCACGACTACGGCGACGTGGTCCGGCGCATCGTCCGCGCCGGCGTGCCGGTGATGGGCCACCTCGGCCTCACGCCGCAGTCGGTGCACAAGCTCGGCGGCTACGTGGTGCAGGGCAAGGACCAGGAGAAGGCGGAGCGGCTCGTCGCCGACGCCAAGGCCATCGCCCAGGCCGGCGCCTACGCCCTGGTGCTCGAGTGCATCCCCGCCGAGCTGGCGCGCTACGTCACGCGCCAGCTCTCCATCCCGGTCATCGGCATCGGGGCCGGAGTCCACTGCGACGGCCAGGTGCTGGTGGTGAACGACCTGCTCGGCCTCGACGAGGGCTTCCAGCCAAGGTTCGTGAAGCGCTTCGGCGAGGTCGGCAAGGCGGTCGGCGACGCGGTCCAGGCCTACGTCGCCGAGGTCCGGGGGGCCCAGTTCCCGGCCGAGGAGCAGAGCTTCCACGGCCAGAGCCTGCGGCTGCTCCAGCTCGTGGAGAGCGACGGCGGGGAGCCCTCCGTGATAGGAGCGCCGGTCTAGGAGAAGGCGTCCCGAGATGACCACCCCAGAGCTCGTCCGCGATCCCGCGGCCTGGCAGGCGCGCGCGCTCGCCGACCGCGCCGCCGGCCGCACCATCGCCCTCGTCCCCACCATGGGCTTCCTGCACGAGGGCCACCTCTCGCTCATGCGCGAGGCGCGCCGGCGCGCGGGCCAGGACGGCGTGGTGCTCGCCAGCATCTTCGTGAACCCCACCCAGTTCGGGCCCAACGAGGACCTCGCCGCCTATCCGCGAGACCTCGAGGGCGACCTCGCCCGCTGCGCCAGCGCGGGGGTGTCGCGGGTGCTGGCGCCGGCCGAGGCGCAGGCGATGTTCGCGCCCGGCCACCAGACCTGGGTAGAGGTGCAGGACGTGTCGCAGGGGCTCTGCGGCGCCCGCCGTCCGGGCCACTTCCGCGGCGTCGCCACCGTGGTGGCGAAGCTCCTCCTGCTCTCGCAGCCGCACCTGGCGCTCTTCGGCGAGAAGGACTACCAGCAGCTTCAGGTGCTGCGGGGGCTGGTGCGCGACCTCGGCTTCCCGGTCGAGATCGTGGGGATGCCCATCGTGCGCGAGCCGGACGGGCTCGCGCGGAGCTCGCGCAACAGCTACCTCTCCGCGGAGGAGCGCCTGCAGGCGCTGGCGCTCTCCCGCGCCCTCTTCCAGGCGCGGGACGCCGCCGCGGCGGGCGAGCGCGACGCGGCGCGGCTGGTGGCCGGGGCGCGGGCGGCGCTCGAGGCGGCCGGGCTGCGGGTGGACTACGTGGAGCTCGTGCACCCCGACACGCTCCGGCCCGTGGAGCGCGCCGCGACCGGCGCGGTGATGCTCCTCGCCGCCTTCGCCGGAAAGACCCGCCTCATCGACAACTGCCGGCTGCCATGACGAAGAAGGGCGCGACGGCGAAGACCGCGGACGGCGTGCGGATGATCGCCCAGAACAAGAAGGCGCGCTTCGACTACCAGGTCGAGGACCGCTTCGAGGCCGGGCTGGCCCTCTCCGGCAGCGAGGTGAAGAGCCTGCGGGCCGGCAACGTCAGCCTCTCCGACGCCTACGCCCAACCCAAGGGGACGGACCTGGTCCTGGTGAACTGCCGCATCGGCGAGTACCAGCCGGCCGCCTTCTTCGGGCACCCGCCGCTGCGGGAGCGCAAGCTGCTGCTGCACCGAGCCGAGATCGAGAAGATCCGCGGCAAGGTGGAGCAGCGCGGCTACACCCTCGTTCCGCTCGCCATCTACTTCAAGGCGGGATGGGCCAAGGTGGAGCTGGCGCTCGCCAAGGGGCGGACCCACGAGGACCGGCGGGACGCCATCGCGGAGCGGGAGACGAAGCGGGAGATGGATCGGGCGATGTCGCGGAAGCGGCGCTGAAGCGCTCCCGCTCCGCTCCCCTCCCGCTCCCGGCCCATCCGAGAGTAATTGCGGCGACCGCTTGCCCACGGCATCGCGGGGGAGGGCTGGCGGGCCCGATTTCTTGGCAGGCGCCTGCTCTACGGCAAATGCCCCGAGTATAGAGATGGCGTAAGCAGTCCCATCCACTGAGCACCGTCGCAGTATCGGGGCGGATCAGCGAGCAGGTTTTGTGGATGGGCAGGGTTCCCGAGCCCTGACGCTCGCCGGCATCAGCTCGAGACGCCTTCTTGATCAGCGGTGGAGCGGTCAGGCGCGGAGCGCGGCGCACCGGACGTTGTGCTCGAGCCTCAGCTGGTAGGTGCCCGCGGGGAAAAGGGCGTCTCGAACACCGGACCGCAGCTCAGCCAACGCCAGGCGGTACGCCTCGAGGAAGGCGCGAAGGCGCTCGATGGCCTCGATGCGCTTCCACTTGTCGCGCGCTGCGATACGCGGGTTGAGCTTTCGCCTGGGCTCGTCGAGGGCAGGCCGGCTGAACGGCCTCTGGGCGAGTACGCGGGCGCGACCGAGGAAGCCGCGCTTCGGCGCCTGATTCCGGTGCTCCTCCTCGAGCTCAGCCATGGCTGTCGTGACGAGGCGCTGCAACTCCTCGGCGGAGGAGAATCCTGGAGGCAGGGCAAGCTCGAGGCTGGCCGACTCTGGCATCGCTGGGCTGAAGAAGATGTCCGGACGAGGCGCCGTAAGGGTGGCGCTGGCGAGTTGCTCGGGAGCCGACCAGATCCCCGGCCACTCGCGCCCGGAGCGCACCAGGCCGGCGGAACTGGGATTCGCGAGGGTGTAGGCGATCTTGCGGACGATGTCGCCGGCGTCTCCCTGGGTGACCGCGCTGTAGGAGCCGTCGGCCGACCAGAAGCCTTCCCACCTTCCCAGCGAGGCGTTCATCGCTCGGGCGACGAGGGAGTCGAGGTACTGCATGAAGGCCGGCAAATGCCCGTCGGGATCGGTGAGGACGAGGTGGTAGTGGTTGGAGAGGACGCAGAAGGCGTGGACCCGGACGCGGAACATCCGGGCGGCCAACGCGAGGACGTACAAGAAGATGGCGTTCGTGGTCCTGGACGGTCGCAGGAAGAAGCGTCGCTCCGAGCATCGCCGGGTGAGGAGGTAGGTGGTGTCGGGCAGGACCTGGCGCGGCGCGGTCATGGGACTGGCCAGAGCAGCAGGCGTGCCGGAACCCATGTGAGTGGGACCGCGGGGTTAGCCAAGCCGAGCTCAAGAGAACGGTCCGTCCCGCGGACCGAGGTCCGCGCCGCACTTCTCTCGGTCGGGCGCCGCTATTTCACTGCGCCGACCGTGAACCCAGCGATGAAGCGGTCGAGGAACAGGTTGTAGAGCACCGCGATCGGCACGCTGGTGATGAGGCAGGCCGCCATGAGCGAGCCCCAGTAGTAGACGTCGCCACGCACGAGGTAGATGGGCACGCCCACCCCCACCGTCTGATGCTCCGCCGAGGAGATGAAGGTGAGCGCGTAGACGAACTCCTGCGTCACCAGCGTGAAGGTGAAGATCACCACGGTGAGGATGCCCGACACGCTGATGGGCACCACCAGCCGCAGGAAGGCCTGGAAGCGGGTGAGCCCGTCGACCATCCCCGCCTCCTCCAGCTCGCGCGGGATGGACTTGAAGAAGCCCATCAACAGCCAGATCGAGAAGGGCACGGTGAAGCTCGGGTACACGAGGATGATCGACCAGAGGCTGTCCTGCAGCCCGAGGCGGGCCACCAGCCGCGACAGGGGGATGAAGAGCAGGGTCGGCGGGATGAGGTAGGTGAGGAAGACGCCGATGCCGAGCCGCTGCCCCCACCGGCCGGTGAGGCGGGCGAGCGCGTACGCCGCCGGCACCGCGAGCAGCAGCGTGATGACCACCACCAGGATCCCGACCGCGGTGGTGTTGGCCAGCCAGCGCAGGAACAGGGTCTCCCCGAACAGCAGCCGCAGGTGCTCGAGCGTCGGCGGGGCGTTGAACAGGAAGGGGTTGTTGCGGGTGTCGTAGAGATCGCTGGTCTGCTTGAAGGTGGTGACGAGCATCCAGAGGAACGGGAAGGCGAGCGCCAAGGCGAAGAAGAGCACCACCGCCCAGCGCCCGGCGCGGGTCAGCGGAGAGCGGCGCGGACCGGCCTCGGAGGCCATCAGACCACCTCCGCGCGGTGCGCCACCCGCAGCATCAGCACGGCGATGATCGCCAGGATGGGGACCAGGAAGACGCTGATGGCGGCTCCCTCGGCGAGGTCCGAGCCGAGGATGCCGGTGAAGAAGGCGAGCGAGGGCAGGACCTGGGTGGAGTCGTAGGGGCCGCCGCGGGTGAGGATGTAGACCACCGTCATGTCGGTGAAGGTGAAGATGACGCCGAACAGGATCGCCACGTTGATGATGGGGCGCATCATCGGGAGCACGATCTCGAAGTAGCTGCGCCAGAAGCCGGCGCCGTCGACCGAGGCCGCCTCGGGGATGTCCTTGGGGATGGAGGTGAGCCCGGCGAGCAGGATCACCGTGGAGAAGGGGAGCATGCGCCAGGCGTGCACCAGGATCACCGAGGCCATGGCGAGCCGGGGCTCCCCGAGCCACATGGGCGCGGCGAACGCCGACACCAGGTGCAGGTGCACCAGCCCCCAGTTCACCACGCTGTAGATGGAGTCGAGGATCCACTTCCAGCCGATGGCGCCGAGCGAGATGGGCGCCACCCAGGGGAGCAGCACCAGGAAGCGGATCACCCCGCGCCCGCGGAAGCGGTCCCGGAGGGCCAGCGCGAGGAAGTTGGCGCAGACGATCACGATGAGCTGCGTCCCGACGGTGAAGACGAAGGAGTCGACGAGGGAGCGGCGGAAGGTGGGGCTCTGCAGCACGCTGCGGAAGTTGTCGAGCCCGACGAAGTGGTACCCGACGCTCCCCACCCGCACGTCCCCGACGCTGTAGAGGAAGGCCAGGGCGAGCGGCAGACCGACCAGCGCCGCGATGTAGAGCAGCGCCGGCGCGAACATGGCCACGCCGAGGCGGGTGGTGGCCCTCAGCGCCACGCGAACTCCCTGTGGCCGGTGCGCCGCCCCGAGGCCCGGTCGAAGAACTTGAGCCGCTCCTCGGCCACGGCGAGGTCGTGCACCTCGTCCACGGCGAAGGCGGCCGGCACGGTGGTCGGGATCCGGGCGATCACCCGCTGGCCGTCGAAGCGGCCGCCGCGCAGGAGCCCGTAGACGATCCGCTCCGCCCCCAGGTACTCGACGTTGGTCACCTGGAGCCGCAGCGGCACCGCCGGGCCGTGGACCAGCTCCGCCGGCAGGAGGTGCTCGGGCCGGAAGCCGGCGATCACCTCGTCGGCCTCCATCAGGTTCATGGGCGGCGAGCCAAGAAAGGTGGCCACGAAGGTGTCGGCCGGCTCGTCGTACACCTCGCGGGGAGAGCCGATCTGGCGCACCACGCCCTTCGCCAGCACCACCACCCGGTCCCCCATGGCCATGGCCTCCACCTGGTCGTGGGTGACGTAGATGGTGGTGGTCCCGACGCGCTCGTGGAAGCGGGAGAGCTCCTCGCGCGCCGAGGCGCGCAGCTTGGCGTCGAGGTTGGAGAGCGGCTCGTCGAGCAGGAACACCTGCGGCTCGCGCACGATGGCGCGGGCCAGCGCCACCCGCTGCCGCTCGCCGCCCGAGAGCTCCCGCGGGCGGCGGTCGAGGAGGTGGCCGATGCCGAGCAGCGACGAGGCCCACTCCACCTTGGCCGCGTGCTTCTCCCGCGGCACCTTCTGGGCCTTGAGCGGAAAGGCGATGTTCTTGCGGACCGAGAGGTGCGGGTAGAGCGCGTAGCTCTGGAAGACCATGGCGATGCCGCGGTCGCGCGGCGGGAGGCGCGTCACCTCCCGGCCGCCGATGAGCACCTCGCCCCTCGTCGGCTCCTCGAGCCCGGCGATCATCCTGAGCAGGGTGGTCTTGCCCGAGCCCGAGGGGCCCAGGAAGACCAGGAACTCGCCCTCCCGGACGAGCAGGTCGACCTCGTTGACCGCCCCGAGCTCGCCCCGGGTGAACACCTTGGTGAGCTTGCGGGTCTCGACGACGGCCATGCGCCGGCCTCCGCTACTTCCACTTGTCGAAGATCCGCTTCAGCTGCTGCTCGCCGGCGCGGGCGCCGTCCTCGGGGCTGAGGTCGCCGCGGGCCACCTTCGCGAACATGGTGGGGATCACGAAGGTGTTGAACGCCTCGTCGATGGCGGCGCTGGCGTAGCCCGGGTAGCCGACGTTGGTGGCCCACTCGAGCACGTTCCCGAGCACCTTGTACTTGTCGGGCGGGCTCGCCTTCGGGTCGTTCCCGATGAGCTCCTTGAGGTTCGGTACCGTGGGCGGGAAGCAGGGGAAGTTGTAGAACTCGCTCGCCTTGAAGGCGTCGGAGAAGGCGTCGATGTAGTCGACCAGGAACTGCTTCGCCCCCTCCTGGTTCTCCGCGAAGTTCCAGATCACGTAGCAGTCCATCACGTGCTCGCAGGCGATCCGGCGCACCGGCCCCTTGAGCGCCGGGACGAGCTGGATCTCCCGCGACATGGCCGGGTTCTCCTTCTCGGCGGTGCGGGTCACCGAGATGGCGTTCTGCACGTAGGACAGCTTGCCGGAGAGGATGCCGCGGTTGTTGGAGCTCGGGTCCCAGGTGAAGACCTCGGCGGTCTCCGACTCCTGGTAGAGCGCGCGCATGAACTTGAGCGCCTCGATGGTCTGGGGGGAGTAGAGGACCACCTTGCCGGCCTCGTCCTGCTCCGCGCCGCCGAAGCTCCAGAGGATCCCGCGCGTCGCCATGTTGGTGTCGAGCTCCTGCGAGAGCCCGAGGCCGCAGGGGTTGCCGAGCTTGTCCTTGATGGCCTTGGCCCCCTTGCGCAGGTCGTCGAAGGTGTCCGGGCCGTTCGGGAAGCCCACCTGCGACCAGAGGTCCTTGCGGTAGTTGCCCGGGTCGGGGACGTAGGAGTCGCTGAAGGCGAAGTACTTCTTCGTCCTCGGGTTGAAGGTCGACTTGTGGCCGAGGTCGATGGGCTTGCCGTGCTTCTTCGCCACCTGCTCGTAGATCTCGCGATGATCGATGACCTGCTTCTCGTAGGCTGCCGGCGGCGAGAGGAACATGAACAGGTCGTGGCCGCGGCGGGCCGAGGCCTCGGCGGCGGCGCGGGCGTTGACCTCGCCGATGGCGATGTGGTCCACGGTCACCCGGGTGCCGTGCTTCTCGCCCCACTGCTTGCAGAACACGCCGTCGAACCACTTGTCGTAGCCCGGCACGAAGTGGCTCCACTGCATGATCTTGAGCGTCTTGCCCTGGGCCCGCGCGGCGCGCGGCACCAGCACGTCGCCCGCCGCGGCGGCGAGCACGCCGGCGCCGGCCACCTTCAGGAACTCGCGCCGGGAGACCCCGGTCGTCTGCTTCTTCGCCATCGCAGCCTCCCCGCCGATCGCCGGGCGGCCGCGCATGCGGCCGGGCACCGGTTCATCCAAGCGTTAAGGTGCCTTCACCCTGGGCGCACTTCCCCTGCCGTGACAGCCGCGCCCGCACGCCGGGAGGGCAGGCGAGCGGGCAGGCGGAGATGGGGCGCTGGGACGGCGGGGATCGGCGCAGGCGCCGTCAGCCCCCGGCGCCTTGCCACCACTCGAACTTGCGCTCCAGCGGGTCGCCCTTGCCGAAGAACACCAGGTAGGCGGCGGCGTCGTAGGCCATGAAGGCCGGGCGCCCGCGGGCCACGTTCCCGAGCTGGTGCAGCGTGCGCCAGGTCCCGGTGTTGAAGTAGCAGGCGCTCTGGCCCTGGATCACCCCGAGCGGCTTCATGCCGGCGAAGTGGGTGTGGCCGTTCACCACGTACGACAGGCCGCGGTGCTCCCGCTTCTCCAGCTCCTTCACCGCCGCGCGGGCGAGCCGCACGTCGATGAGCCGGAAGAGCAGGTAGTAGAGCTGCGTCAGCCGCGGCTCGTCGCGCTGCTTGGCCCGCGCCGAGAGCGCGAGGAGCAGCTTCACCCGCTGGGCCAGGTCGAGCTTGAGCGGCCGGTGGTGCGACCGCATCCAGTCCTTCGCATAGGGGTTCTCGAGGAACTCCTCGATGAGGTCGCGCCAGACCCGCGCCACCACCCGGGCCACGTGGCGCGGCTCCCCCTCGGCGAGCGACCGCACCCAGGCCGGCACCGCCAGCACCGGGCGCACGTCGTCGATGTCGTCGAGGCTCGGGTGGCTCACCTCGAGCACGCGCCGGATCTCCACCGGAAAGCGGACGATGAGCTCGGAGGCGAGGAGGTCGCCGAGCGGCGCGGCGCCGTCGGGCTCGTGGCAGACGGCGTCCACGCCGTGGCCGTGGTAGGCGAGCACCCGCTCCTCGGGGAAGACCAGCCGGCTGGGGAAGGGGTCGTCGCCGCCGGCGAGCCCGAGGGCGCGCCGCACCGCCGCGCGCGCCGCCGGGGCGTGCGCCAGCAGCCGGTCGTGGTTGCCGAGCAGGTAGTCGACCTCCAGCGCGCCCTCGGCCACCTTGCCCCGGACGGCGTCGAAGAAGCGCCGCTCGGCGGCGATGGTGGACTCCACCGCCTGCAGCACCACCTCCGCCTGCTCCTCGGAGGGCGGGTGGTAGGGCTTGGCGCGGCGCCCCAGCCAGTCGGGCGCGCGCACCAGATCGAAGATGTCGCCCACCAGGCAGAGCCGCACCGGCGCGCCGGGGCGGCCGCCCTCGAGGCGCTGCCAGAGGCGGGTGAACTGGGCGGCGCGCGAGATGCGGCTCGCCGCGCCGGCCCGGAGGTGCAGGTCTGAGATGAAGACCAGCAGCGGCGGGGCTCCTTACCCGGGCTCCAGGCCGGAGGCGCGCCGCAGGGTCTCCCAGGTGTAGAGGCCGGTGCTGTGGCCGTCGGACCAGCGGATCTGCACGGCGTAGCTGCCCACCGGGTCGATGGCCAGCGGGCGGATGTCGGCCGGGATGGAGGCGGGGTCGAGCAGCTTCCGGCCGGTGCCCTCCTCGATGCAGCCCGCGCAGGGGCAGGCGTCGCGCAGCTGCAGCGGAGGGATGATCACGCGCGGCCCTCCGGGCCAGGCGATCTCGAGCTCACCCTTGTCGGTCACGTCGATCGACTCGGGCGGCTCGGCCGGCCTGGGCCGGGAGAGGATGCGGTCGAGGAGTCCCATGTCGAGGGGGAGGATGTTGGCCCGACCCCGGTCGTGTCAAGCCGAACGGGCCAGGGCGGAGAGCAGCCGCCCCCGGTCTTCGAAGGGCGCCGCGCAGGGCGGGCCATCGGCGACGAAGAGCTCCGACTCCGAGAGTCGCCCGGCGAGCCGCAGGATGGCCGCGGAGCGGGTGCCGTAGGTGTCCGAGTCGTGGACGCAGACCGCCGGCTCGCCGGGCGCCTCCGGCAGGGCCAGGAGGGCGGCGAGCGCCGGCACGGAAGGGTCGAGCGGCCAGCGCGCCCGCACCCGCAGCGCCCGCGGATCGGAGCCGTCGCCGCTCCGCTCGGTCACCACGTGGAGCCCGGGCGCGAGCGGGTCGAGGCTGGCGCGGCGGCCGTCGTAGCGCCACAGGAAGGCGCGGGCGGCGTCGGCGACCACGAGGTGGAAGGGGTTGTAGCGGCCGGCGTCGAGGGCGGAGAGCGCCTCGGCGGCCGTCGGCGCGTCGGGCGCGGCGAGCGCGCGAAGCACCAGCTCCCCGCGCGAGCGGCGGCGGCGGTCGGGCCAGCCGCCCTCCGGAGGGTGGAAGTTGGTGAGCGCTGCGAAGACCCCCGCCGGTGAGACGCCGATCCAGGTTCCCCCGCCGGAGAGGTCGAGCGGCGCAGCGACCCTGCCGGCGCCTTCCGGCCGGCGCAAGGGGGAGAGGTTCCCGTGGGGGTTCTCCCGCAGCGCCCAGCCCTCCGCCGGCCGCACCAGGTGCTCGTCCCGATTGGCGGCCACCACCAGCGGGAAGCGTCGGTCGGTCGAAAAGGCGACGGCGAGGGTGCACACCCGGTCGTTCTACCCGGGATGCGCCCTCGCCGCCGCTGCTTCCGGTGACCGGTCTAGCTCTTCGCCTGCACGCGGCGGGCGGTCTTCACCGCCTCGAGGAGCTGCTCGCGCTGCAGCGAGATGGCGCGCGGCAGGGTCTTGCCGAGCTTGTCGAACCACTCGGTCTGCGACTCGAGCTCCTGCTCCCACTCACCGAGGTCGATGCGGGTGGCGGCGGCGATCTCCTCGGGCGACGAGTTGAGGCCGGCGAGGTCGAGGTCGCCCTTGGCCGGGACGTTGCCGATGGGCGTCTCCTGGACGCCGACGCGGCCGTGGGCGCGGTCGATCATCCACTTGAGGACGCGCATGTTGTCGCCGTACCCCGGCCAGAGGAACTTGCCGTCCTGCCCCTTGCGGAACCAGTTCACCAGGTAGACGTGCGGCGGGTTGGGGATGCGCGACTGCATCTCCAGCCAGTGCCCGAGGTAGCTGCCGCAGTCGTAGCCGCAGAACGGCAGCATGGCCATCGGGTCACGGCGCACCACGCCGACCGCGCCGGTGGCGGCCGCGGTGGTCTCCGAGCCCATGGTCGAGCCCATGTAGACGCCGTGCGTCCAGTTGAAGGCCTCGAGCACCAGCGGCACGGTGGTGGAGCGGCGGCCGCCGAAGATGATGGCCGAGATGGGCACGCCCTTCGGGTCGTCCACCTTGTCGGAGAGGGCGGGGTTGTTGCGGGCCGGCGCGGTGAAGCGGCTGTTCGGGTGGGCCGCCTTCTCGGTGGAGCCCTTCTTCCAGGGGTTGCCCTTCCAGTCGGTCAGCGTCTCGGGGACCTCGCCGTCCTTCCCCTCCCACCAGACGTCGCCGTCGGGGGTGAGCGCCACGTTGGTGTAGAGCGTGTCCTTCTCGATCGAGTGCATGGCGTTGGGGTTGGTCTTGAAGTTCGTCCCCGGCGCCACGCCGAAGTAGCCGTTCTCCGGGTTGACCGCCCAGAGCCGCCCGTCCTCGCCCACCCGCATCCAGGCGATGTCGTCTCCCACGGTGCGGATCTTCCAGCCCTCGAAGGCGGCCGGCGGGATCATCATCGCGAAGTTGGTCTTGCCGCAGGCCGACGGGAACGCCGCCGCGACGTAGGTCTTCTCGCCCTTGGGGCTCTCGGCCTCGAGGATCAGCATGTGCTCGGCGAGCCAGCCCTCGTTCTTGGCGAGGTAGCTGCCGATGCGGAGCGCGAGGCACTTCTTGCCGAGGAGCGCGTTGCCGCCGTAGCCGGAGCCGACCGACCAGATGGCGTTGTCCTGGGGGAAGTGGCAGATGTAGCGGTTGTCCGGGTTGCAGTCGCGGACCGAGTGCAGGCCCTTGTTGAAGTCGGCCCCCTCGCCGAGGCGATCGAGCGCCACCTTCCCCATGCGCGTCATGATCTGCATGTTGAGGGTGACGTAGATCGAGTCGGTGAGCTCGATGCCGACCTTGGAGAAGGGCGAGCTGGCCGGACCCATGATGTACGGCACCACGTACATGGTGCGGCCCTTCATGGCGCCGTCGAAGAGCTTCGACAGCTTGGCGTAGGCCTCCTTCGGCTCCATCCAGTTGTTGGTGGGGCCCGCCTCTTGCTTGGTGGGGGTGCAGATGAAGGTGAGGTGCTCGACCCGGGCCACGTCGTTGGGGTTGGAGCGGCCGTAGTGGCAGCCGGGGAGCTTCTTCTCGTCGAGCGGCTGGAGGACGCCGGCCTTCACCGCCTCGGCGGTGAGCCGCTTGCGCTCCTCCTCGGACCCATCACACCAGTAGATCTGGTCCGGCTTGCAGAGCTTCGCCATCTCGTCCACCCAGGCACGCAGGTGGTGGTTCATCGGCGCGGGCATCAATGCTCCCCTTCTGTCGGTAGGAATGGAGGTACTGGGGGCGAAGAGGTTACCCCGCCGGCGCCCGGTGCGCCAGCGTAGGCAGTCGTACATTTTGTACTATGCCCACCTTCGCACACGGCCCCCAGATCCTCCCGGATGGCGCGCGTTTCCACGTCTGGGCGCCACGCCTGGAGCGGCTCGCGCTGCGGCTCGAGCGCCGCGAGGTGGGGATGGCGTCGGCGGGGGACGGCTGGTTCCAGGCCGAGGTGCCGGGCGCGCGCCCCGGCGCCCGCTACGCGCTGGTGCTGCCGGGGGGGGAGACGCGCCCCGACCCCGCTTCCCTGCGCCAGCCGGAGGGGGTGCATGGCCCCTCCCAGCTCTTCGACCCGGCCGCCTTCCGCTGGTCCACGTCGGGTTGGAGGGGGCTGCCTCCCGAGCGGCTGGTCTTCTACGAGGTGCACCTCGGGACCTTCACCACGGAGGGCACGCTCGACGCCGCCGCGGCGCGCCTGCCCGAGCTCGCCGAGCTCGGCGTCACCTGCGTCGAGCTGATGCCGGTGCAGCCCTTCCCCGGGGACCGCAACTGGGGCTACGACGGGGTCTCGCTCCACGCCGTGCACGAGGGCTACGGGGGGCCGGAGGCGCTGCAGCGCTTCGTCGATCGCGCCCACGCGGTGGGCCTCGCCGTGTGCCTGGACGTCGTCTACAACCACCTCGGCCCGGAGGGGAACTACCTCACCCAGTTCGGCCCGTACCTCACCGCTCGCCACCGCTCGCCCTGGGGCGACGGCATGAACTACGACGACGAGGGCGCGGAGCAGGTGCGGGCCTTCATGATCGAGGCGGCGGTGCAGTGGGTCCGCGACTACCGGCTCGACGCGCTGCGGCTCGACGCGGTGCACGCCATCCAGGACGACGGCCCGCGCCACCTCGTCGGGGCGATCTGCGACGCGGTGGCGGCGGTGGCGCGCGAGACCGGCCGCGCCATCCACGTCGTCGCCGAGAGCGACCTCAACGACCGCAAGGTGGTGGAGCCGGCGCCGAGGGGCTGGGGCGCCTCGTCCGCCTGGGCCGACGACCTGCACCACGCGCTCCACGCGCTCCTCACCGGCGAGCGCCACCACTACTACGCCGACTTCGGCCGCCCCGAGGACGTCCAGCGCGCGCTCGCGCAGGGCTTCGTCTACCAGGGGCAGGAGTCGGTCTTTCGCGGCAAGCGCTTCGGCACCAGCACCGAGGGGCTCTCGCCGATCCGGTTCGTCGCCTTCCTGCAGAACCACGATCAGGTGGGGAACCGCCCCTTCGGCGAGCGGCTCGCGTCGCTCGTGCCCTGGGAGGCGCTGGCGCCGGCGGCGGCGCTGGTCCTGCTCGGCCCGGCGCTGCCGCTCCTCTTCATGGGCGAGGAGTACGGCGAGACCCGGCCGTTCCTCTACTTCACGAGCCACACCGACCCGGCGCTGGCGCGGGCGGTCTCCGAGGGCAGGAAGCGGGAGCTCATCGCCGCCGCGGGCGGCCGCGAGGTGCCCGACCCGCAGGATCCGCAGACCTTCGAGCGCTCCAGGCCGAGCTGGCGGCGCTCCGGCCGGCACGGCGCGCTGCTCGAGGTCTACCGGAAGCTGCTGACGCTGCGCCGGCGCCACGCCGACGAGCTCGGCGCCCACTGGCCCGAGGTGGAGCGCGACGGCCTGGTGTTCACGCTGCGGCGGCCCAGGCTCGTCGTCCGGGCGAACCTCGGCCCCGCGCCGGGGGGCGGGCTGCCGGGATGGGGCTGGAGCGTGGAGGAGGCGTAGGCGTGAGGGCGCAAATGAACGGAAGGGTGGGGCGCAGGCGCACCGCGCCGCGCAAGTCCGCGTCCTCGCCGCCCCGACGCCGCTCGCCCCGCGCCGGATCCCGCGCGCGGCGCGGGCTTTCGCGCCCGGGGGGCCGATAAGTTTGCTTATCGACTGAGGCTCATGGTGTAAGCCGGTGGCGAAATTCCGTTCGGGCGAAGGGGGGCGCTGGGCGGACGCGTGTGGCAAGGAGAGAACAGTTGAAGAACCTTCGCATCGGAACCCGGCTCGCCCTCAGCTTCGCCCTCCTGGTTTCGCTCCTGGCCGGCTTCGGGCTGTTCTCCCTCGAGCGGATGCGGCAGCTCGACGAGCGGCTGCAGCGGATCGTGCGCGACCGCTACACGGTGATCGAGCTCGCCAACGACTGCCTCGAGCGCCACGCCGACAACGGACGGATCATCGTCGAGAACCTGCTCATGAACGAGATCCACGTGACGGACTCGCTCCAGGCGCTCGAGGCCGCCCAGCAGGAGAACACGCGCGGCGTCTTCTCCGATCTCGAGCGCATCGAGAAGCTCGCCAGCTCGGAGCGCGAGAGGGCGCTCCTCGCCGAGGTGATGCGGGCGCGCCGCCCCTACGCCGAGAGCCGCGAGCGCGCGAAGCAGCTCTTCGCGGAGGGGAAGCGCGCGGAGGGCGCCGCCGAGCTCAGGGCCATGATCCCGGCGCGCGAGGGCTACAAGCGGTCCTTCCAGGGGCTGCTCCAGGGCGAGCGCGAGCTCATGGAGGAGGCGGTGCGCGACAGCGCCGCGACCTACGCGCTGGCGCGGTGGACCACGCTCCTGCTGATCTCGCTCGCCGTGGTGCTGGCGGTGCTGGTGGGCGTCTACGTGACCCGGAGCATCACCCGTCCGCTCCAGGGCGCGCTGGAAGCCGCCGAGCGGGTCGCGGCCGGCGACCTGCGCTCCGCCCTGGCGGTGGCGCGCGGCGACGAGATCGGGAAGCTGCAGGCGGCGATGAGCGACATGACGCAGAAGCTCGCGCGGGTCATCGGCGAGGTCCGCGGCGGCGCCGAGGCCCTCACGGCTGCGGCGGGCCAGGTGTCGTCGACCTCGCAGGCCCTGTCGCAGGGGACCGGCGAGCAGGCCGCCTCGGTGCAGGAGACCACCGCCAGCCTCGAGCAGATGAGCGCCT
The DNA here is from genome assembly GCA_035656915.1 of Anaeromyxobacteraceae bacterium. Taxonomy (GTDB): domain Bacteria; phylum Myxococcota; class Myxococcia; order Myxococcales; family Anaeromyxobacteraceae; genus Anaeromyxobacter_B. The sequence goes on along the minus strand of DASRRJ010000008.1, from coordinate 23,779 downwards.
CCATCGCGCAGAACGCCGAGAACAGCCGCCAGACCGAGAAGATGGCCCTCACCGGCGCGAAGGACGCCACCGAGACCGGCGCGTCGGTGGCCGCCACGGTCGAGGCCATGCGCTCCATCGCGGAGCGGATCTCGATCATCGAGGAGATCGCCTACCAGACGAACCTCCTCGCCCTCAACGCCGCCATCGAGGCCGCCCGGGCCGGCGAGCACGGCAAGGGCTTCGCGGTGGTGGCGGCGGAGGTGCGCAAGCTCGCGGAGCGGAGCCAGAAGGCGGCGAAGGAGATAGGAGGCGTGGCCTCGTCGAGCGTCCAGGTGGCGGAGCGCTCGGGCCGGCTCCTGGTCGAGCTGGTGCCGGCCATCCAGAAGACGGCGGAGCTGGTCCAGGAGGTGGCGGCCGCCTCGCGCGAGCAGTCGTCAGGCGTCGCGCAGATCAACAAGGCCATGGGGAACGTGGACCACGTGACCCAGCGCAACGCCTCGGCCGCGGAGGAGCTGGCCTCGACCGCCGAGGAGATGTCCTCCCAGGCCGAGTCGCTGCAGCAGCTCACGAGCTACTTCCAGCTCGAGGACGAGCGCCAGGGCGGGGGCTGGCGGCGCGCCCAGGCGCGGCTCGCTGCCTAGCGCCCGCCGAGTCGCCCCGCATCCCAGGCCAGTTTGGGGCAAGCTCGGATCGATCCTGGCTTCGGGGTGAGGTCCGGCTAGGCTCCCCTCGCATACAGCGAGGAGGTCCGCCGATGTCCGTCCCCGTCCTGCCCCTCTGGATCGCCGGGAAGAAGCGTCCGAGCACGAGCGGCCGCTCCGGCGAGATCTTCGACCCGGCCACCGGCGAGGTGATCCGCCGCGCGCCCTTCGCCAGCGCCGAGGAGGTGGGCCTGGCGGTCGCGGCGGCGCAGGCGGCCCTGCCCGGCTGGCGCGCCACCCCGCCGCTCCGCCGCGCGAGGGTGCTGATGCGCTTCCGCGAGCTGGTGGAGGCCCACCGCGCGCCCCTGGCGCGGCTCATGACCGAGGAGCACGGCAAGACGCTGCCCGACGCCGAGGGCTCGCTGCAGCGCGGGCTCGAGGTGGTCGAGTTCGCCACCGGCATCCCGCACCTGCTCAAGGGGGAGCGGGCCGAAGCGGTGGGCCGCGGCATCGACTGTCACTCGGTGCTGCAGCCGGTCGGGGTCTGCGCTGGCATCACCCCGTTCAACTTCCCGGCCATGGTCCCGATGTGGATGTTCCCGGTGGCCCTCGCCTGCGGCAACACCTTCGTGCTCAAGCCCTCGGAGAAGGTGCCCTCGACGGCGCTGCGGCTGGCCGAGCTGCTCCAGGAGGCCGGCCTCCCCGACGGCGTCCTCAACGTGGTGCCCGGCGACAAGGAGGCGGTCGACGCCATCCTGAACCACCCGGGCGTGAGCGCCGTGTCCTTCGTCGGCTCGACGCCCATCGCCCGCCACGTCTACGAGACCGCCGCCCGCAGCGGGAAGCGGGTCCAGGCGCTCGGCGGCGCGAAGAACCACGCGGTGGTGCTGCCCGACGCGGATCTGGAGCAGGCCGCCGACGCCCTCGTCGGCGCCGCCTATGGCTCGGCGGGCGAGCGCTGCATGGCCATCTCCGCGGTGGTGGCGGTGGGCGCCGCCGGCGACGCGCTGGTGGCGCGCCTGGCGGAGAAGGCCCGCGCGCTGCGGGTCGGCCCCGGCGACCAGCCCGGCGTGGAGATGGGGCCGGTGGTCACGGGCGCCCACCGGGAGCGGATCCTCGGGTACGTCGCCGCCGGGGTCGAGGCGGGCGCGGCGCTGGTGGTCGACGGGCGGACCCTCGCGCCCCCGGGCAAGGGCTTCTTCCTCGGGCCCACGCTCTTCGACCACGTCACCCCGGCCATGTCGATCTACCGCGACGAGATCTTCGGGCCGGTGCTGGTGGTGCTGCGCGCCGCCAGCCTCGCCGAGGCCATCGACCTCGTGAACCGGAACCCCTACGGCAACGGCACCGCCATCTTCACCCGCTCCGGCGCGGCGGCGCAGCGCTTCGAGCAGGAGATCGAGGTGGGGATGGTGGGCGTCAACGTCGCCATCCCGGTGCCGGTGGCCTTCTTCTCCTTCGGCGGCTGGAAGGCCTCGCTCTTCGGCGACCTCCACGTGCACGGTCCCGAGGGCGTGGCCTTCTACACTCGCAGCAAGGTGGTCACGAGCCGCTGGCCGGCCGCCGACGAGGGGAGCGGGGCGTCGCTGGTCATGCCGACGCACGGGTAGCCGCGGAGCGGCTCGCGAACGAGCGGGGCTCCGCGGGGCGCACCCGCGGTCCGCGGCGGGCTACTTGCCGAGCTTCGCCTTGAGCAGGTCCCCGAGCGTCCCGAAGCCCTTGCCGCCGCCCCGGGGCGCCGACGCCTTCATGTACTCCTGGGCTTCGGCCCGCTCCGCGGCCGCCTCGGCCTCGGTCTTGGAGAGCCGGATGCGCTTCTGCTCGTCGATGGCGCTCACGAGGCAGGTGACGTCGTCGCCGACCTTGAAGCTCTTGCGCAGGTCAGCGCCGCGGGGGGTGCCGGTCTCGCTGGCCGGGATGAGGCCGCGCCCGCCGGCGAAGCGGACGAAGACGCCGAAGGGCTCGATCTTGTCCACCTTGGCGGTCACCACGTCGCCCACGCGCGGCGGCGCCGGCGGGGCGGCGCGGGCCGGGCGCGGCGCGGCGCCCTCGGCGGGCGCCTCGGGCTCGGGGCGCGGGGTGAGCGCCCGCACCGACAGGCTGATGCGCTCGCCCTTCTTCGAGTCCTGCTCGATCTTGAGCACCTGCACCTGGATCGCGTCGCCGGCCTGGAGCAGATCCTGCGGCTTGGAGACCCGGTCCCACGCGAGCTCGGAGACGTGCACCAGCCCCTCGATGCCGCCCAGGTCCACGAAGGCGCCGTAGTCCTGCACGCTCGTGACGGTGCCCTCGAAGACCGCGCCCTCGGCGAGCTTCTCGCGGGTGGCGCGGGCCTTGTCGGCGCGCTCCTCCTCGAGCAGCGCCCGGCGCGACAGCACCGCGTCGCGGTCGTCGGCGCGCTGCACCTTGAAGAGGAGCTTCTGGCCGACGAAGCTCGCCGGATCGGCCACGAAGTGCAGGTCGATCTGCGACATCGGGCAGAAGGCCCGCTGCCCCATCACCTCCACCTCGAGCCCTCCCTTGTTGGCGGCCTTGACCACGCCCTCCACCGGCAGCCCGTTGCGGGCGGCCTCCACGAGCGCCTCGCGGTCGCGCTGGCCCTTGTGCCCGCGCCCCTTCGAGACCACCACGCCGCGCTCGCCGCCCTTCACCACCACGCCGTCGACGATGTCGCCGATCTGGGCGGTGATCTGCCCGGCCTCGTCCTGCAATTCGACGACCTCGATCATGCCCTCAGCGGTGCCCGAGCCGAGCTCGAGGAAGGCCACGTCGTGGCCGATCTGCAGGATCTTGCCGGCGACCTTCTCGCCCACCTGGAAGCGGCGCCGCGGCGCCTTCTCCGCCTCGGCGAACAGATCGGCGAAGGAGCCCTCGTCTGGGACCGGCAGCTCCGGCAGGGGGGGCGGCTCGACGCTCATCGGCGGCGGCGCGGACCGCTCGCCCTCGGGGCGGCGGCGCTCCTCCCGCGGGCGATCGCCGCGGCCGCGTCCCTGACCCTCGCCGCGCGCTCCGCGCGAGCCGGGGCCGCCCGGAGGGCGGGGATCCCGGCGCTCGCGAGACTCGGCGCGCGGACGCTCCGGCGCGCCCTGCGCGGGCGCCGGCGTCGCGGGGGTCTCGCCCGGGCCGGCCCTCTCCGCGGCCTTCTCCTCGGCGAGCCGCTTCCACAGGGGCCGGTCGTCGCGCTTCGCCGCGCCGGCGGGCGCGCCCGACTGGCTCGCCAACACCTCGGGCGAAAGCGGGGTGACCTGACCCTTGCGGATGACGATGGGGGGCGGGCGTTCGCCCGCGCGCGTCTTGTTCTCGTCGCTCATTGCGGCGTGGCTTATAGCAGAGCCGCTCGCGGAGGTCAGCCGGGCTGGCTGCCTGCCTGGACGCCTTGGATGCGCGGGGGAATCTGGTGTAGTAGGCGTCCATGCCCCAGGGGCGCGTCGCCATCTTCCTCTCCCACTCCGATCCCACCGCGCTCAAGCTCGCCGGCTCGTGCGCCCTCACCGCCGCCGCGCTCGGCGATCGGGTGGACGTCTTCGCTTTCGGGCCGGCCCTCCCCGCGCTGGTGGAGGCGGCGGAGCACGGCGATCGCGAGCACGCGGCCGCGCTGCTCCTCCAGGCGCGGGGCTCGGCCGAGGGCTGCCGGCTCCTCGCCTGCAGCGCCAGCCTGGTGGAGCAGAAGGTCGCGCCCGAGGCGGCGGAGGCCACCTTCGACGCGGTGGTGGGCTGGCCCACGGTGCTGGAGTGGAGCCGCGGAGTGGTGGACCGCTTCTTCTTCTGACCCGAAGGCGCATCCCCCGCTTGGCGCCTCGCGTCAAAGGCCCCGTCTCTGCTCTATAAGGAACAGGCGCGCTCGTCCGGGCGTTGGTAGTACGCACCGCACCACAGGTGGTCCATGGTCCGTCTCTCGATCGATCCTCCGTCGTCCTTCCGCACCAGCATGGCCCCGCGATCCGGCGGCGGCGGCGGCTGGGGCCGCTTCGTCTTCTTCCTCCTCGTCATCGCCGGCGTGGGTGGCGGAGGCTATTACTTCGGACGCCGCAACACCGGCCCGGCCGAAGCCGAGGCGCCGCGCCACCGCTCGTTCCTGTCGCGCCTGACCGGCTCGCGCGAGGCGCCTTCGCCGGCCGAGGCCGCCGCGAGCCCGCGGCAGGCCGCCGCGCCGCAGCAGGAAGCCCCGCCGGAGAAGCTGCCGTCCCCGCCCGCGCTCCCCGGCACGAGCGCCGCCCCCGCCCTCGCCGGCGTCCGCCCGCAGCTCGCGCAGCAGGCGCCGGGCGCCGCGCAGCCGCAGGCGCCGCGCCGCATCCAGCTCACGCTGCAGGGGTCGCTCGAGGAGAGCATCGCGCGCGCCCTCCCCGAGGGCGACAAGGCCATCGCCAGCGAGCTCACGCAGGTGGTGAACCGCTTGCTCGTCTGGTACCTGCAGGTGGCTCGCGACGGCCGCCGCGGCGACAAGATCGAGGTGGTCTACCGGATGCCGGACCTGAGCGCCCCGGTGCCGCTCGGCCAGCTGCCGTCGCGCGAGCCGATCGTCGACGCGCTCCGCTACGGCGCGCAGAAGCTCGGCAAGGTGATCACCGCCTTCCGCTACAAGCCCGATGGCGCCGCCTTCGCCCGCTACTACCAGGACGACGGTCAGGAGGTGGAGGAGCGGCTGGTGGACAGCCCCATCGCCAGCTACGAGCAGGTCACCTCGCTGCTGCGCGACGGCCGCCGCCACAAGGGCGTCGACTTCAAGACGCCGGTCGGCACGCCGGTGGTGGCTCCTTTCGATGGCACGGTCGAGCGGCGCAACTGGCACTTCTCGGCGAACGGCAACTGTCTGGAGCTGGTGGACGCGAAGAGCGGCCGCCACGCCATCTTCCTGCACCTGGAGCAGGTGCCCAAGGAGATGAGCCAGGGGCGCAGGATCAAGAAGGGCGAGCAGATCGCGCTCTCCGGCAACACCGGCCACTCCACCGCGCCGCACCTGCACTACCAGCTCGAGGCCGGCGACGGCCGGGTGCTCGACCCGTTCTCGATCCACGCCACCCGGCGGCTCGCGCTCGAGGGCGCGGCGAAGGACGGGTTCGCGAAGGAGAAGGCGCGGCTCGAGACGATGCTCTCCGGGGCGACGGCGAGCGCGAAGTAGCGGGCCGCGCGCGAGGAGAGGGGCGGCCAGGCGGCCGCTTCCCCTCCAAGAGAAGCCTCCAAAAGAAACGGCGCGGTCCCGAGAGGGACCGCGCCGTTTCACTTCGTCAGCTCAGCGGCTGGAGGCTAGCTGGCGGCCGGCTTGCGGCCGCCCTCCTTGGCCCACTTCTCGAGCATGTCGGTGGTGACCGACTTCGGCCGCTCGATGGCGTAGCCGAGGCCGCGGTCCCAGGTGATGTTGGCGAGCACGCCGAGCGCGCGGCCCACGCCGAAGAGCACGGTGTAGAAGTCGTACTCGGTGAGGCCGTAGTAGTACTGGATGACGCCCGACTGCGCGTCGACGTTCGGCCACGGGTTCTTGGTCTTGCCGTGCTCGGTGAGGACCTTCGGGGCCACCCGGTAGATCGCGTTCACCAGCTTGAACATCGGGTACTCCGGCAGGTACTTCTGGCAGAACTCCATCTGCGAGGTGTACCGCGGGTCGGTCTTGCGGAGCACCGCGTGGCCGTAGCCCGGGACCACCTGGCCGGCGTTGAGGGTGTCCCAGAGGAACTTGACGAGCTCGTCGTCGCTCGGGACCTTGCCGCCCATCTTCTTCATCACGCCCTGCACCCAGCCCAGCACCTCCTGGTTGGCGAGGCCGTGCAGCGGGCCGGCGAGGCCGTTCAGGCCGGCGGAGAAGCTGTAGTAGGCGTCGGAGAGCGCCGAGGCCACGAGGTGCGTGGTGTGCGCCGAGACGTTCCCGGACTCGTGGTCCGAGTGGAGGATGAAGTACATGCGCGCGACGTCGTCGTACGGCCGCGCGATGCCCATCATGTGTGCGAAGTTACCGCCCATGTCGAGCTCGGGGTTCGGGGCGATGTGGATGTCGCCCTTGTACTTCATGCGGTAGATGTAGGCGGCGATCACCGGGAGGCGGGCGACGATGTCCGTCGAGTCCTCGTACATCGGGTCCCAGTAGTCGTTCTTCTTCATGCCCTCGGCGTACTTGTGCGCGAACTTCGACTCGCGCTGCATCGCCAGCACGGCGGTGGAGAGCATGGTCATCGGGTGCGCGTCGCGCGGCATGGCGCGGAGCACGTCGAAGACGTACTGGGGGACCTGGGAGCGGGCGCGGAAATCCTGAACGACTTCCAGCGTCTGCGCGAGGGTGGGCACATCGCCGGTGAGGAGGAAGTACCAGAAGCCCTCGACGAACGGGTAGTCCGAGCCGGGCACCTTCGGCAGCGCGGCGAACGTCTCCGGGATCGTCTTGCCGCGGAAGCGGATGCCCTCCTGCGGATCGAGATAGGAGATGTCGGTGACCAGGCAGCGCACGTCGCGGGCGCCGCCGATCGCCTGGCCGATGTTCACCGTGTCGATCTGGACGTTCCCGAACTCCTTGTTGAGCTTGGTGATTCTCGGGCGGAACGCCTCGATCTTCTCCTGAAGCTTCTGCTTGAGGCTGGTCATGTGGGCTCCGAAGGGAGTGGCTCCCCAGGCCGGTGGATGTGACGGATTGAGTCGGACTTTGAAGCGCGCAGATGCTACCCGCGCTCCCGGTGTAAAGCAATCGGCGTGGGGCGGCTAAATGGTCGAGTTCACGGGTCTAATATGCCATGTGGCCGGAATACCCCGCGATAGGGAGGAACGGACCCAAATAGGGCTCTCCGTGAAATCGCGCTTGCGGGCAGCGGCGGTTTGATGGCGCGGCGCGGCGGCCGCCCGAGCGCCAGGCCGCCAGAGCCCTGGCCGTCTAGCTCGGCTGCCCGGCTACTCGGTCGCCAGGCTGCTCGGTCGCCTGGCTAGCGGCGGCCGAGCCCGGCGGCCAGCGCGGCGGCGATCTGCGCCGCCATGTTTCCCGAAGCCGGCCTGGTCCCATCGGCGGGGGAGGCTGCAGCGGCTGCAGGGGCCCCACCGTTCGACGCGGCTACCTCCAGGGCGGCCTCGGCGAGGGAGGGGGCTGCAGAAACTGCCTCCTCCTTCTTCTTGCCCGCCCCGGCGCCCCCGCGGCAGGTGCGACACCAGGGCTGGTTGCGGATCGCCCCGTCGGCCATCTTGCGCAGGCCGAACTGCGAGAGCGGCCGCATCTTGTGGCATTTCAGGCACATGAGGGTGATGAAGACCTCGTTGCCGTCGGCGTCGTAGACCGACGAGCGGCGGCGCTTCGGCTTCTCCTCGCTCTGCGCGCGGACCTTCTTCTCCGGCTCCCGCGCGATCGCGGTCGCGATCATCACCTTGACTGCCATCTCGACGACCTCCTGCCCTGCTCGTGACTCGCCGGCGTCGCCACAGCGTGGGACACCGTGCCGCCTCCTTCATATCAGGGCTTCCTGACAACGGAACGCTGGATCGCACGCGCTTCCGCTGACACACTCCGGGCGCGATGGAAGCCGTGCTCCTGGCGCTGGTGGTCCTGCTCGCCGCGGCGCGCGTGGGAGGGAGCCTCGCCGAGCGCTTCGCGCAGCCGGCCGTGCTGGGCGAGCTCGCCGCCGGGATCGCGCTCGGCGCGCTGCCGCTGCTCGGCTACGGCGGGCTCTCCTACGCCGCCGGCGACGAGGTGGTGGCGGCGCTCGCCGAGCTGGGGGTGATCCTCCTGCTCTTCGAGGTCGGGCTCTCGACCCGGCTCGCCGACCTGCTGCGCGTCGGCCCGTCCGCGCTGGCGGTGGCGGTGGTCGGGGTCGCGGTCCCGATGGCGCTCGGCTACGCCGCCGGCCACTACCTGCTGCCGGGGCGCCACCCCTTCGTCCCGCTCTTCCTCGGCGCCACCCTCAGCGCCACCAGCGTCGGGATCACCGCGCGGGTCCTCAAGGATCTCGGGCGGGTGGGCTCGGTCGAGGGGCAGATCATCCTGGGCGCGGCGGTGATCGACGACGTGCTCGGCCTCCTGGTGCTGGCGGTCATGGTGGGGCTGGTGGGGGGGCACGGGGAGCCGCTGCCGACGCTCGCCAGGGTGGGCGGCAAGGCGGTGGCGTTCCTGGCCCTGGCGCTGGTGATCGGGCGCTGGGCGGCGCCCCGCTTCTTCCGCGGCGCCTCGCGCATGCACGGGAAGGGGGTGCTCTTCACCTTCGCGCTCGTCGCCTGCCTCGGTCTCGCCTGGCTGGCACAGGTGGCGGGGCTCGCGCCCATCGTCGGCGCCTTCGCCGCCGGGCTGGTGCTGGAGGGCGTGCCCTGGGACGAGCTCCTGCCGGAAGGCGACCGGATCGAGGAGCTCTTCCTGCCGCTCTCCACCGCTCTCGTGCCGCTCTTCTTCGTGCGCATGGGGCTGCAGGTCGACCTGCGCGCGCTCGCGGGCGGCCCGCTCTTGCTGGCGCTCGCGCTCATCGTCGCGGCCTTCCTGGGGAAACAGGCCTGCGGCCTGGCGGTGCTGCAGCGCGGCGTGGACCGGCTCGCGGTCGGGATCGGCATGGTGCCGCGAGGCGAGGTGGGGCTCATCTTCGCCGGCATCGGGATGGGGCTGAAGCTCCAGGGCCGGCCGCTCCTCGGGCCGGGAGAGCTCGCGGCGGTGGTGGCGATGGTGCTCGCGACGACGATGGTGACGCCGCCGCTCCTCCGCTGGCGGCTCGCCCGCGCCGGGTAGGGGGCTACAGGAACTGCGGGGGCCTCGGCGGCCGGGAGCCGACCCGAGCCGCCTGCACACCTGGCGGACGGCGACCCCTGGAGCTCAAGGCTCCGCGCTCAGGAACTCGTGGATCAGCCCGATAGTCGCGGCGGGGCTCTCTTCCATGAGCCAGTGTCCCGCGTTCGGCACGACCTCCTGCCGCACGTTGGTCGCCGCGTTCCGCATGACGACGGCCATGTTCGCGCCGAACGACCTCTCCCCGCCGATCGCCAGCACGGGCATCGCGAGCTTCGTCTTCGACGACGCGACGTTGTCCGCCACGTCCTTCGCGGCGATCGAGTTGAACTGGGCGAACGCAGCCCGCATCGCCCCCGGCTGCGCATACAGCTTCGCGTAGTGGCGGCGCGTCGCTTCGTCGATCTTGGAGGGATCGCCGGCGAACTCGTTCCAGAAGCGATCCAGATAGATGCGCTCGCGTCCGGCGACCAGACGCTCGGCGTCGCGGCCGCCAAAGTTGAAGTGCCACAGCTGCGGGCTGAGGACGATCTGGTCCCACGGAGCGATGCCCGGGACGGGCGCGTCCATCACGACCAGCTTGTCCACCTTGTCGGGATGGCTCGCCGCGTAGGCGTAGGCGACCATGGTCCCGATGTCGTGACCGACGACCGCGGCGCGGTCCTGCCCCAGCTCGGTGACGACCGTCCTGATGTCGCCGGCCTGCGATTTCTTGTCGTACCCGCCGGGCGCCTTCGAGGAGCGGCCCATGCCACGCAGGTCCGGCACGATCACCGTGTGCGTCTTCGCCAGGTCCCGTGCCAGGGGTCCCCACATGTCCCCGGTATCGCCGAACCCGTGGATCAGCACCACGGCAGGGCCGGAGCCGCCCGAGCGCACGAAGATGTTCGTCCCGTCCTGCGTCACGACCGTTCGGGTCTTGAAGCCGGCCGGCATGGCGGGTTCAGCGGCGCCCGCGCTGCCGGCGGAGAGGGCGGCGTAGAGCGCTGCGCCGAGGAGCGCGGTGGCCAGGCGCGCGCGCAGGCGGCGCGGACCGGTGGAGGTGAAGGCTCCGCCCTGAACTTCCCGTCTGCGGTCTGCGTGACCTGGTCCCGAGCGCATCGCACGTCAGTACCCGAGGGCCGGCGCCTGCGCCGGCTCGAAGCGGACCAGCCCCGTTTGAGGCGAACCGGCCAGGATGATCCGAGGAGTCCCTTCCGCGGGCTCCACGCGCCGACGCCGGGGGCGTCAGCGCGCCACGATCTGCCTGAGCACGTACGGCAGGATGCCCCCGTGCCGGAAGTACTCGACCTCGATCGGCGTGTCGATCCGCAGCGTCAGCGGCACGCGGTCCGTCCGGCCGTCCTTGCGGTGCACGACGAGGGTCACGGGCTGCCTCGGCGTGACCCCGGCCTCGGTGCCTTCGAGGTCGAAGGTCTCGGTCCCGTCGAGCCCGAGCGTGGCGGCGGTGACGTCCTCGGGGAGCTGGCACGGGAGGACGCCCATCCCCACCAGGTTGGAGCGGTGGATCCGCTCGAAGGAGCGGGCCACCACCGCGCGGATCCCGAGGAGCCGCGTCCCCTTGGCGGCCCAGTCGCGCGAGCTGCCGGTGCCGTACTCCTGGCCGGCCACCACGATGAGCGGCACGCCCTCCTGCTCGTACGCCAGCGCCGCCTCGTGAATCGAGAGCTGCTTCCCCGACGGCTGGTGCACGGTGACGCCGCCCTCCACGCCGGGCACGAGCAGGTTCTTGATGCGCACGTTGGCGAAGGTGCCGCGCACCATCACCTCGTGGTTGCCGCGCCTGGAGCCGTAGCTGTTGAAGTCGGAGACCGGGACGCCCTGCTCCTGGAGGTACTTTCCGGCCGGCGAGGTGGGCTTGATGCTGCCGGCCGGGCTGATGTGGTCGGTGGTGACCGAGTCGCCGAAGACGGCCAGGGCGCGGGCGCCGCGGATGGGCGCCACCGGCTCGGGCTGCGCCGGGAAGGGCAGGAAGTACGGTGGCTCGCGGATGTAGGTGCTCTTCTCGTCCCAGGCGTAGACCTCGCCGGTGGGGGCCGGCATCGAGAGCCAGGCCTGGTTCTGGCCCGACACGTCGGCGTAGTTCTGCCGGTAGACGGCCGGGTCGCTGGCGGTGCCGAGGAGCGCGTCCACCTCGGCGACCGTGGGCCACACGTCGCGCAGGAACACGTCCTTCCCGTCCTTGCCCTGGCCGAGCGGCTCCCGGTCGAGGTCCACGTCCACGCGGCCGGCGAGCGCGAAGGCCACCACCAGCGGCGGGCTCATGAGGAAGTTGGCCTTCACCGCCTGATGGATGCGGGCCTCGAAGTTGCGGTTGCCGGAGAGCACGGCGGCGCAGACCAGCTCGTTCTTCGCGACCAGCTCCTCCACGCGCGGGTCGAGCGGGCCGGAGTTGCCGATGCAGGTGGTGCAGCCGTAGCCGACCACGTTGAAGCCGAGCTGGTCCAGGAACGGCTGCAGCCCCGCCTTCTCGAGGTACTCGGAGACCACCCGTGAGCCGGGCGCGAGCGAGGTCTTCACGGTGGGGTTCACGGTGAGCCCGCGCTCCACCGCCTTCTTCGCCAGCAGGCCGGCCGCCAGCATCACGCTCGGGTTGGAGGTGTTGGTGCAGCTCGTGATGGCGGCGATGACCACGCTGCCGTGGCCGAGCTCGATCTCCTCGTCGCGCGCGGTCCGCCCCAGCCCCGACGCCGGGCGGTCGGGCGTGGGCCGGTTGTTCATCATCTCGATCTCGGTGAGCGGGTTGGTGTTCCGCACCACCTTCAGGGCCGGCGACGAGCCCGACTCCTGGGAGCCGCCCCCTGGCCGGGCCGCGCCGTTCGCCCCCGCGGCCACGCCGAAGCGCTTCCCCAGCTCCCCCGGGCCGCGGCCGAAGCCGCCGCCGTCGGCGCGGGCGGTGAGGAGCGCGCCGAACTTCTCGGAGAGCTCGGAGAGCGCGATCCGGTCCTGCGGGCGCTTCGGCCCGGCGACGCTGGCAGTGACCGAGCCGAGGTCGAGCTCGAGCACGGTGGAGTAGTCCACCTCTCCCTTTCTCGGGATGCCGAAGATCCCCTGCGCGGTGAGGTACGCCCGGATCGCCTCGACCTGCTCGGCGCTGCGCCCGGTGGCGGCGTAGTAGCGCAGCGTCTGCTCGTCCACCGGGAAGAAGCCCATGGTGGCGCCGTACTCGGGCGCCATGTTGGCGATGGTGGCGCGGGTGACGGCCGGGAGCGTGCGCGCGCCCTCGCCGTGGTACTCGACGAACTTCCCCACCACCTTGGCCTTGCGCAGGAGCTCGGTGAGCACCAGCACGAGGTCGGTGGCGGTCACCCCCTCGCGCAGGCTGCCGGTGAGGTGCACGCCCACCACGTCGGGGGTGAGGAAGTAGTTGGGCTGGCCGAGCATGGCCGCCTCGGCCTCGATGCCGCCCACGCCCCAGGCCACCACGCCGATGCCGTTGATCATCGTGGTGTGCGAGTCGGTGCCGACGAGCGTGTCGGGGTAGTAGACGCCGTCCTTCTCCAGCACGCCCTTGGCGAGGTACTCGAGGTTCACCTGGTGGCAGATGCCGAAGCCGGGGGGTACGATCTTGAAGGTCTGGAAGGCCTGGGTGCCCCACTTGAGGAACTCGTAGCGCGAGCGGTTGCGCTGGAACTCCATCTCCATGTTGCGCGCCAGGGCGTCGGGGGTGCCGGAGACGTCCACCTGCACCGAGTGGTCGATGACCAGGTCCACCGGGACTCGGGGCTCGACCGCCTGCGGGTCGCGCCGCAGCCGCGCCACCGCGGCGCGCATGGCGGCGAGGTCCACCAGCAGCGGCACGCCGGTGAAGTCCTGCAGGAGCACCCGCGCCACCACGAACGGCACCTCGGCGGTGCGCTCGCCGTTCGGCTTCCAGGCGGCGAGCGCGCGCACGTCCTCCTCGCGCACGCGCTGGCCGTCGCAGTTGCGCAGCAGGGACTCGAGCACGATCCGCAGGCTCACCGGGAGGCGCGAGACCTGGCCCAGGCCCCGCGCCTCCAGCGCCGGCAGGGAGAAGAGCTCCCCCGTGCGACCGCCGCCCAGCTCGAACCGCTGCTTCACTCCCAGTAGATCACTCACGCCCATGGTCACCCCTCGCTTGGCTGGGGCCTTGTTTGCCGCCGCGGGCCGCGCGGCGCAAGCGGGAGTGTGGGGCTGCGCCTCAGTCGGCGATCAGCAGCACCTTGAGGGCCCGCTCGCGGGCGGCGTGGGCGAAGGTGTCGTACGCCTTCTCCACCTCGCTCAGCTTGAAGCGGTGGGTGACGAGCTGCAGCGGCGCGAGCTTCCCCGCCACCACCGTCTTGAGCAGCATGGGCGTGGTGACGGTGTCCACCAGCCGGGTGGTGAGGGTGATGTTGTGCGACCAGAGCCGCTCGAGCTGGAGCGAGACCGGCTTGCCGTGGACGCCGACGTTGGCGATGCGGCCGCCCGCGGCCACCATCGCCTGGCAGAGGTCGAAGGTGGCGGGGAGGCCCACCGCCTCGATGGCGGCGTCCACTCCCTTGCCGCCCGTGAGGGCGAGCACCTTCTCGGCCGCCTTGCCGTCAGCGCTCGAGACCACCTGCGTGGCCCCGAGCTTCTTCGCCACCTCGAGCCGGTTCGGGTCGAGGTCGACCATGATGAGCTCCGACGGCGAATAGAACTGGGCGGTGAGGAGCGCCGCCAAACCCACCGGCCCCGCGCCGACGATGGCCACCGTGTCGCCCGGCTTCACCGCGCCGTTCAGCACGCCGCACTCGAAGCCGGTGGGCAGGATGTCGGAGAGCATGACCAGCGCCTCCTCGTCGGCGCCCTGTGGCACCTGGTAGAGGCTGGTGTCGGCGTAGGGGATGCGGACGTACTCGGCCTGGGTGCCGTCGATGGTGTTGCCGAGGATCCAGCCGCCGTGCGCGCAGTGCGAGTACATGCCCTTGCGGCAGGCCTCGCAGCGGCCGTCGGCGGTGATGCAGGAGATGAGGACCTTGTCGCCCTTCTTGAACCCGCTCACCGCCGGGCCGACCTCCTCGACCACGCCCACTCCTTCGTGGCCGAGGATGCGGCCGTCGGTGACGGTCGGGACGTCGCCCTTGAGGATGTGGAGGTCGGTGCCGCAGATGGTGGTCCGGGTGACGCGCACCACCGCGTCGCCGGGCTCCTTCACCACCGGGCGGGGCTTCTCCTCCCACGAGAACTTGCCGGGGCCGTGATAGACGAGCGCCTTCATGTGGAGCTCCTTTGGCTGGTCGGGGGTTGACTGCCAGAGGAGGCTACGCCGCCTCGCGCGGGGCGCGCGCGGACCTTCGGGGACAACCCGGCAAGGCCTCAGGCCACCCAGTAGAAGCGCGCCCAGGCGGCGAAGAGGGCGGCCTGTCCCATCCCGAACAGCAGCAGCACCAAGCGGTCGGCCGCCTCGCGCTCGGAGAGCTTCGCCAGCGCCACGAAGGCGGGGAAGAGCACGCAGAGGAAGCGCACGCTCGACATGAGGGTGCCCGAGGTGAGGATGGGGGCGAGTGAGAGGAGGGTGAACGCGCCCCCGGCGTAGTGGCGCTGCTGGAGGAGCCAGAGGCCGAGCAGCAGGAACACTCCCAGCGCCACGTGCTCCACCGGCCCCATGTGCGGGTCGTAGCCGTCGGGGAAGAAGAGGGTGCGCCAGGGCGCGGTGAAGTGCCGGCCCCAGGCCGCCTGGGCGTGGAAGAGCGCCAGTGGATCTCCGGTGACGCGCCACAGGTTCGCCGCGTGCGCCCCGAGCGCGAGCGGCGGGAGCAGCAGCGCCAGCGCCTGCGGCCAGGTGCGGCGCGGGTTCCAGCCGCGCGACTCGAGCAGGTGGAAGGCGAGCGGGAGCGCGAGGAGCACCCCCGCCGGGCGCGCCAGGCTGGCGGCGGCGGCGGCGAGGCCGGCGAGCCAGAAGCGGTGGCGGGCGCTGGCGAGGAAGGCGGCCGCGCAGCAGCAGAGGAACAGCCCCTCGGAGTAGGCGCAGGAGAGGAAGAAGCCGGCGGGGAAGGCGAGGAGGTAGAGGACGGTGCGGCGCGCCAGGGCCGGATCGGCGAAGCGCTCGCGCACGTAGGCGTGGGTGAGCGCGAGCCCGGCGACCGCGAGCAGGTTCGAGAGCGCCACCGCCACGGCGAAGCGGCCGAGCTCGCCCTGCCAGGCGGCGGGCAGGAGCGCGTGGGCGGCGCGGACCAGGAGCGGGTAGGCGGGGAAGAAGGCGATGTTGCTCTGGGCGTGCGAGATGGGGCCGGCGGCGTGATAGCCCCAGGCCGCGACGTCGAGGTACCAGATGGTGTCCCAGCGGCCCCAGACGTCGAGCCAGAGCTGGCGCGTGTAGGAGAAGCCACGGGCCGCCGCGCCCGCGCGCGGGTAGGTCCAGCTCGGGCCGAACTGGAAGGCGAACCAGGCCACCGCGAGGAGCGCCGCGCGCGTGAGGGCGAAGGGGAGGAGGACGTCGCGCGCGAGCCAGCCCGGGGCGGCGGCGCGCGAGGCGTCGCGGGGGGCCGGCCGGAGTCGGGGGCGGAGGAGCGCCGGGCCGGCGAAGGGCATGGGGCGGGTTCTACAACAAACGCCTCGGCTTCGCGCTCCGCTCGACCCGGCCACCGCGCCGTGCTTTAAGTGCGCCGCCGTGTCCTACCTCCTCGGCTTCTGGCTCCTGAGCTTCGTCACCGGCAACCCGCTCCTCGCCGCGCTGCTGGTCGTCGCCTTCTGGTGGTCCGCCGACCGCGTCACCTTCGGGCTCCTGCCCGACCCCTTCCGCCACCTCGCTCGCTTCCGCCGCCGCGCCGAGCTGCGCCGCACCCTCGGCGAGAACCCCCACGACCGCCGCGCCCGCTTCGAGCTCGCCGAGCTGCTCCTGGATCAGGGCCGGCCGCGCGCCGCGGTGGAGACCCTTCGCCCCAACGTCGAGGCCGGCGACGACGACGTCTACACCGCGTTCACCATGGGCGCCGCCATGGCCCGGGCCGGCTTCTTCCCGCAGGCCGAGCAGGTGCTCGGGGCTGCGAAGGAGCTCGACGCCGGTTTCCGCGACGGAGAGATCGACCTCGAGCTCGGCCGCATGCGGCTCGCGAGCGGGGACCTCGCCGGCGCCCGCGCGTCGCTGGAGCGGCTCCTCGCGACCCGGCCCGGCAGCGTGGAGGGGCGCTACTGGCTCGCGCAGGCGCTGGCGGGGGAGGGGGACGCCGAGGGCGCGCGGCGGCTGCGCGAGGAGGCGTGGCGCGAGTACGCGCAGCTGCCGCGGTTCCGGCGGCGGGCGGAGCGCTGGTTCGCGTGGCGGTGCCAGCCGTGGAGGCCGGTGGTGGTCGGGGCGGTGGTGGTGCTGCTGGTGATCGGCGTGGGGTCGGCGGTGTGCGGGGGAGCGGGGCCGGGGTAGCTCTGGACGCTGCACCCGCGTTCCACCGACATCGCGGCTGGCGGGATGGGTGGGTATCCGTTATACTGATACTCGCCATGGACCCGCGCTCCACGCTGACGGCCTTCGACCGCTTCCTGGCAGACCACGGCCTCGCGTTGGAGGCGGTCGTGGTCGGCGGCGCAGCGCTCAACCTGCTCGGGGTCATCGCGCGCCAGACGCGCGACTGCGACATCCTCCACCCGACCATTCCGCCTGCCGTGGTCGAGGCCGCGCGGGCGTTCGCGGTGGAGGTGACGACCGCCGGCGGGAAGCTGCGGGAGGACTGGCTCAACAACGGCCCGAGCTCGCTCGCTCCGCTCCTTCCGCCCGGGTGGCAGCTGCGGCTCCAGGAGGCGTTCCGTGGTCAGGTCTTGGTCCTGCGATCGCTGCACCGCTCCGACCTCCTGAAATCGAAGCTGTTCGCGCTCTGCGATCGCGGGCTCGATCTGGCGGACTGCATCGCGCTGGCCCCGACCCCGGCCGAGCTTGCGGACGCCGCGACGTGGCTCGATCCACAGGACCTGAACCCAGACTGGCCGGCCCACGTGCGGGCCACGCTCGGCGACCTGGTGCGGAGGCTCGGCCATGGCCCATAGGCGCACGATTGCGCCGGCCCGGACCACGTCTGGCGATGCGCTCACGGCCGACCTGGTCGGAATCGGCATGCTCGTCGGCGGCGAAGGCTCGCGCGAACCGAACATCGAAGACGCGATCCTCTTCGCATCGATGGAGGGCATGGAGCAGGGCGATCTCCGCGTCCTCGCATTGCTCGTCACGTGGGTCGGCGTCCACTATGCACGCGTCAACGTCGATCGGCTGACGAGGCTGGTGGTCATGACCGAGTCCAGGCGAGTCCGGGCGTTCTGGAGCGCCGTGGCCCGCTGGCGATCCTCCGACCGGCGGTTTGTGCGACTGGCCCAGGCGCACCGCGGTGCGCGAGTCGATCTCCTCGCCACGGGAACGGACTTCCAGGTAGCCCGACACGGCGAGGACCCACGCTTCGCCGGATCCAAGCTGCGCGTCCCGGCGAACGTTCTCCGCGACAGGTCCGCCGACGTCCTCGCGCCGGCGGAGCTCGCCAGGGAGCACTCGGCCTACCGCTGGCGTCTCGTGATCGGGCCCACTTACCGTGCTGACATGTGGGCGGCGCTCGAGCGACAGCCGGAGCTCTCCGCCGCGGCCCTGGCGCGCGCCACCTACGGATCCTTCGCGTCCGCGTGGCAGGCTCGAAAGGATCAAGCAGCCTGGAGAGCTGCCATGAACCGGCTTCCGCCTACCGTCTGAGCCCGCGGCGCTCCCCGCCGAGCCCGAAGAGCGCCAGCACGCCCTTCACCACCAGCCGCCCCAGGGCGCGCTCCTGCCCGGAGCGGGTGAGCGGCACGCCGATCTGGCGCGCCAGCCGCGCCTTCGCCTGCGAGATGCCGAGCGCGCGCTTCCAGGAGAAGGAGAATCCGTAGGGCATGGTTCAGCTCCTGGAGCCGAAGCCCTTGCGGAGCAGGAACGCGCCCGCGCCGGTGAGCGCGCCGCCGGCCGAGGCGGCGGCGAGGTGCGGGAAGACGAAGGCGCCCACGCCGGCGGCGACGGCCACCCCGAGCGCGATGAAGCCGATCTTCTCGATCCGGTTCTGCTGCTCCCACCAGGTCTTGTCGCCCTGCGACCGGGTCTCGATGTCGTAGTCGGACATGTCCCCTCCCGACGCGACTCCCCGAAGCGAGCGGGATCGCGCAATATCGTCATCGTACGACCGGCCGCGGACATGGGCAAACGGAGAGTTGAACCTGGCGTCGCGTCCGTGTTCCACGTACCGTGTCACGGGGAGGGCGACATGCCGGTGTCACGCAAGATTCTCGACGGGAAGCTGGGCGTGGTGGCCGCCGGACTGGCGGGTACCGCCAGCGGGCTCATCGTGCGCAAAGGGCTGGAGGCCCTCTTCGGCGCGGTGGGGAAGGGCGAGCGGCTCGCGGTTCGGCTTGACGATCCGGTGTCGCAGCGCATCGCCTCGCGCTACGGGCCGGCGCTCGCCGTCCAGGTGACCGTGACCCCGCGCTCACCGCTTCCGGCCGGCGTCTATGCCGCCTTCCGCCTCCGTGTCGGGCGCCGGTTCCTCGAGTGCTCCGAGCCCAAGTTCGCCGACGACAAGGGGCGCTACCTCGCCGAGAACCCGCTCATCGAGGGGGAGGGCGGGAAGCTGCTTGCGGGGGCGTTGGTCCCATTGCGTGCGCTGCCGGCGGATGCGCCGCAGCGAGTCACGCTGGCGACGCTCGTCTACAACCAGGAAGGGAAGCGGCTCGGGCTCGAGGAGTTCGACGTCGATCTGCCACCGACCGCGCCGTGAGCGTCGAGGAACCATGTCCATCCTGATTCACGACGCGGAGAGTGACGAAGGGACCATCGACTGGTCATGCCTGTCCCGTCGTCCGGGCGGCGGACGCGCCCTGGTGCGCGCCTTCGATGGGCTCGTGCGCGACGTCATCCGCGGTTGGGTTCCAGCCGGGGCGGGTGAGTGGCTGGGCTCGATGATCTCGGGGGCGGGCGCTCCCATGATCAAGGCGCTTCTCGCGGGGCTGAACGGGACGCTGGGAGCCAATTTCGCCGGCGAGGCGCATGCCATCGCGAACGCCCTCGACGTGGGCGCTCAAGACGTGCTCCTCGGGAACCTGGCCTACGACCTCACCAACAACGCGGGGTGCTCCACCTTCGTATGCGACACGCGGAACGGACCGCTCCACGCGCGCAACCTCGACTGGCCGTTCCCCGGCTCGCTGCTGCGGCGGCATACGCAGGTCGTGCGAGTGCACGGTGCGCCCGCCGGCGATTACCTCCTCGTCACGTGGCCTGGGCTCTTCGGCGCGCTCACTGCCGTGGCGCCCGGCCGCTTCTCGGTCACCGTCAACTTCGTCACCCACCGCCGGCATTCCGGAGGCCTCGCCTCGGTCAAGCGGGCCATCGGCGGCTACTGGCCCGTCCCCTGGGCGGTGCGACTGGCGCTCGACACGGCCGCCGATTTCGACGAGGCGGTTGCCTATCTGAAGTCCGTCCCGCTCGTCTCGACGGTGCTGTTCACGGTGGCCGGCCTGGAGGCTGGCGAGATGGCCGTCATCGAGCGCGCTCCGACGAGCGGGAAGATCCGAGGACCGGACGACGGTCGCCTGTGGGTGACCAATCACTACGTCGGACCGGGCGCCGGCCGAGCCAACGATCTGGACCTGGATGAGGACTCGGACAGTTGCGTCCGCTTCGATCAACTCGAGGCTTCACTTGCCCGGGGCGGAGGGCGCACCGCGGCGTCCGCGCTGAAACTGCTCTCGCACTGCGAACTGGCGAGCGACATCACCCAGCAGCAGGTGGTGATGAGCGCGCGGGAGGGGTGGCTCGATCTTAGGGTGCCCGGAGGCGAAAGGCTGAGGGTCAGTGCTTGAGATCAATGTGAGCCGCCCGGACGGAGCGTATAGTGTCGATCCTCAGACGCTGAGCCCCCTGATTCCAATCATGCCAACAACAAACTGGTCGACGATTCAACTTTCCCTCCGTCCCCGCGATGAGCAGGAGCGCTTGCTCATGCAGGAGTTCGCGGGATTCTGGAAGCGCACGCGTAGCCTCGGCGAAAGTCTCGGGTGGAACGTGACTCCCGGCGCCATCGTGCAACTCTATTTCCAGCACAACCCTGGCGTCTCGGCGTCTGAGGTCTTCCTCTCGCCGTCGAAGCGCGACCGCTTTCTCTTCCGGGTGACCCCGATTCCGGGAGCAAGAGAGAAGGTCCTCGCGGCCCTGCAGCAAGCCGCCGGCAAGGTGCCCGGCGGCGCTGAGGTCGCCACGTCCAAGGTGTCGCGGTCGGGGGGCGTCAAGGTGGACGTGGTCGAGGTCCGTTCCACCTGGGAAGATGTCATCGGCGAAGACGAGCCGACGGGCGCGATGGTGGAAGACCGCCTGTATGCGTTCGCCGAACCGCTCTTACGAGCCATTCCGAGCCGCTAGTTCCCAGGACGCACCGTGATGTTCCCGTACGTCGAGTTCCTCACCCAGCTCGTAGAGAGTTCTGGCGAGATCGGCGTTTTCCTTGACCCTATTCCCGATGTAGGTGCTCCTGGCGACGACTAGGTGCTAAAGTATATGGCAATACAAGACGCAATTCTGTACCACGCTTAGTGACCAACGAGGAAGGTTCCCCTGCTGCAGTAGCTAGCATACATCAATCGCGAGGGAGAAGGTATGGGATTGGAACTGAGTAAATTTGAAGGAATTATGTCGGTGACTTCCGAAATCGGGAAAGGTCTCGAGACCATGAAGGTCGCCTTCGAGAAAGGTGAGGACTTGACCCCGCATGTCGAGTCGCTTGCTAATTGGTTGGAGGACCGGAGCATGGAGGGAATTGACAAGCTGGAGTCCGTGCTTGAGTGGGTCGATGTGAAGTTGGAGACCGAACTGGCCGGGATGACCGAAGGTCTTCGGGCCATGGTGTCCGAGGTCTTTTCCCTTGTCCGGGAGCTAGTCGCTATGGGGGCGGAGTTTGTGAAGGAGCACCCAGAGTTGTGCAGAGCCATTGCCGGCATTATTGTCACGCTGGCGGGACCAGAACTGGGGCTCGTTGCGCAGCCGTTCCTCCAACAGTCCGCTGCGAAGCTTTCTGGGCTAGCCTAGTTCGATGGCCAGCCAAGGCACCCTCGCCGAGCCAAAGACCGACGCTGTTGGCCTGCTCCGCGCCGCATTGGAGCGGCGGCACTTGGACGCGCGCATGGCTCTCGTGGCCAATAAAGGCGCACCCGGCAAGCGGATCATCCTCTTTCACGAGTTGATAGAGGTTGCAATCAGGGACCCCGCCGACGTCCAGCGCTCGTTACTCGAGCTTCTTGGCTCCCTACATTCTGCCGACGTTAACCTGGTCTTCTGGGTTCATGGTGATGGGCGAACGCTCCGGCTTCGATTCGGTGTTGCGCACGCGGCCGACAGCCAGTCGCCTCACCGTGATGCGCTGCTTCGCCGGGGCCTGGAGGGCCACCTCCTTGGAAGTAAGATCGAGGCCATTGAGGTGTGGGATGCCGGCCGTTCCATAGTGGCGGTAGTTCCCACTCACCAGCGCTGCGGTGCGATCCTCGGGATTCCTGGGCTGAGCGACGGCAACAGTCCAGCGCCTACGCTCGATGGAGCTTTGGAGGCTCTGGCCGGGATGAGGTTTGATCTCTTCGTGTACTGCACGCCGATGAGGGATGAGGAACTCGACGTCGCGGAGTCGAACTTGGCTCTCATTTCCGGGCAGGCCCACCTCTTGGCCCGGCAGACCATAAGCTCATCTGATGCGCAGTCCTTCAGCCAGTCCGTGAGCAAGGGGTTCTCGATTGCGACCGGGACGTCGGACACTGTTAACTGGGCGACTTCCGTCCAACACGGTACCTCGGAGGTTGTGCAAGGGCCGGCGGAGGAGGCCATCGGGACGATGGCTGGTGCGACGCTCGGCACCGTCCTCGGAGGGGTCGCCGGCTTCCTCACGGGTGGTCCGATAGGTGTAGCCTATGGAGTGAGCATCGGCGGCTCTGGGGGAGCACAGCTTGGCGGAGCCCTCGCGAAGGCTGCCCATCCGCAGCGCACCGAGAGCGAGTCCACGACTCAGCAGGAAGGAAGAAGCCGCACGACCTCCAATACCATCACGAACACGGAGAGCACCGCTGACTCCCTGGGCCTACAGCTCACGCGACAGCTCACGCTCGACGTCGTCAACCGGCAGGCGGGCTTGCTGGAGGACATCACCGAGCGCCATCTCGATCGCGTCCGTATCGGGCGAGGGATCGGGATGTGGCGAACGGGCGCTCACTTGGCGACGAGTGACGAGGCCACGCTTAGTGTCGCCGGCCAGCTCATCATTGGGGCGCTGCGCGGGGATGGCTCGCATCTGGAACCGCTCCGCTTGGTGCCATATACCCCCGAGTCCATGGCGACCGCACTGCTCAGCCTGCGGGAAGGGGTCGAGCCAAGGATCTCTGCACTTCCCCATCCAATAGTCCCGGGCGCCGAGCAGCCAGCTACCTTGCTCACTTCCGCGGAGGTGGGGAGATGGATTGGCATCCCTTCGCACGACCTGCCCGGAACCCCGGCGCGGGAAGTCGTGCACTTCGGCCGCGGTGGCCGAATCCTACGACAGCAGCAGCGGGACGAGACTACCTTGGCTCTCGGTCCGCTTGTGTACGGCGGGCGGGTCTCAGCCGTCGAGATGGTTTGTATACCGATGAAGGACCTGTGTGGCCACGTCTTCGTGGCTGGCACGACGGGCGCCGGCAAGACGACCACGATCCGTGAAGTTCTGCGGGGGCTCGCCGAGCGAAGGGTCCCCTTCATCGTCCTGGAACCTGCCAAGTCAGAGTACCTCGAACTCTTTGAAGAACTGCGTGCGGCAGGACACAGGCCGATCCGATTTGAACTCTCTCCAGACAAGGCAGGCCCCGACGTCCAGCAGCTCCGTCTTAACCCCTTCGCTGCGCCTTCCGGGCTCCCGCTCGGCCGCCACGTCGAGGCTCTCAAGATTCTGCTTCGCTCCTGCTTTGAAATGCAGGAGTCGCTTCCCCAACTCCTCGAGAAGGTGCTCTTCGAGGTCTATGCGGACCGAGGCTGGAAGGACCTCGTGACCCCCATCACTGAGGCCGAGATCGCTGCTCGAGGCTTCCCCTCCTTTGCTGACTTCCTGGAACCCGTGACATCGCGCAGGCCGGCGGCGTGGTCGCGGATCGAGCGAGCGGTGGCCGAATTCCGCTACGAGGACCGGGTTGAGAAGAACCTCGTCGCCGCGCTGACTGCCAGGATTGAGTCGTTTCGCCGCGGACTCAAGGGAAGCGTCTTCGTCCGAGAAGAGGTCTCCTTTGCCGACCTCCTCCTGAGGCCATGCTTTATCAACGTCTCGGATTTCAACGAGCCGGACATTCGGCGATTCCTGCTCTCGAGCCTATTCCTGCGCCTCTACGCGGAACGGGCCGCGGCTGCCCGGCGGGACCCGTGAGCGTGAGCACGCTCCTTGATGGAGTTCCGCGCACGGTATTTGGTGGGAATCGGTTCGGGCTTGCGATCCCGCATTCTTCATGAGAGGTCGATCTCGCTCTCGGGAGGACGCATGCGATTCAAGAAGCCGTACATGGC